>NZ_OZ034964.1:0-1385709 GCF_964030825.1 Spiroplasma endosymbiont of Polydrusus pterygomalis
TGAATAACATTAATAGAGAAAATTTTCAAAATATTTGAAATAAGGTAAGAAATTTTCTTCAATATGATGAAATGATTGATCCAAGTATTTTTAATAATTATATTAAAAATACTTATATTTATGATATTTTTGAAAATAAATGTTTAATCATTGTTGACTCATTATTTGCAAAAGAAATTTTAACTAAAAATTTATCATTTAAAATTAAAGAAATTTTAGAAAGAATTATTCAACAAAATCTTCAAGTTGAATTTTTAGAACTTAGCGAAGTAAAAAAACAAAAAATATATGTAGAAAAAGATTTTATTGAATTTAATAAACTACAACAAAATAAAAAACAATTTCAATTTAATAATTTTATTAAAGGAAAATCAAACAATGATGCTTATCAAGCAGCATTTTCCATTACTATAGAACTTGGTAAATATTGAAATCCTTTATTTATTTATGGTAATTCTGGTTTAGGAAAAACCCATTTACTTCATGCCATTGAAAACGAAATATTAACAAAATATAATAATCAAAAAAAAGTTCTTTATTTATCTTCTGAAGAATTTGGTCGCATGGTGCCAGAAATTATTAGACAAAATATTAATGACATTGAAAATTTTAAAGATTCATTTAACCAATATGATGTTCTCCTTGTTGATGACATTCAATTTTTAGCTAATCGTAATAAAACTAATGAAATTTTTTTTCATATATTTAATAGTTTTGTCAACAAAGAAAAACAAATTGTTATTACATCAGATAAACATCCTGATAATTTATATGGATTTGAAGAAAGAAATGTTTCAAGATTTCAAAGTGGTCTAAGTGTTAGTATTGATTCACCAGATTTTGAAACTTCATTAATTATTTTAAAAGAAAAAATTAAATCTTTAAATTATGATCCAAGTATTTTTACTGAAGAGTCCTTAAATTTTATTGCTTTAAATTTTAATAGTGATGTTAGAAAATTAGAAGGAGCATTAAATAGATTAATTTTTTATAGTATTTTATACATAAAACCTAATCATTTAATAATGCTTGAAGATGTAATGAAAGCTTTTAAAATGACAAATACTTCATTAAAAGAAAAACTAACTATTAAAAAAATTAAAATAATTGTTGCTGAATATTATAATATTCCAATTAAATTATTAGTTAGTACTTCTAGAGTTAAAACAATAACAACAGCACGTCATATAACAATGTACTTAATAAAAACGTTGTTAAATGAATCATATACAAAAATTGGTTATGAATTTGGAGGTAAAGATCATACAACAGTAATGAGTGCTTGTAATAAAGTTAAAAAAAATATTGAAACTAATTATGAGTTTAAAAAAAATATTGAAAGATTATCACATGAATGTTTAAAACACAATTAATCCACATTTTTAATCATTTGTTAATAACATATAAAAATCTTATTTTTACTTTATTTTATAAGACAAAAATAATTATTCACATTAATCCACACCTTAATATTAATATTAATTAAATAAATAATAGTAAATAATAAATATAATAGTTATAATTAATTATTAATGTTTTAAAAATGGGAGATATTTATGAAAATTGAAATTAAAAGTTCTATATTATTTAAAATAATTAAAAAAATTTTTAAAATAACAAGTTCTACTAATAATGAAGAATTATCTTGTTTTTTATTAGAAGTTGAAAAAAATAAAATAATTTTAACTGCATCTAACGGGAATTTATCAATGAAATATGAAATCATTAATAATGAAAAATATTTAAAAATATTAAATGTTGGAACAGTATTAATTAATTCTAAAATTATGTATGATATTTTTAGCAAACTAGAAGATGAATGAATTTTATTTGAACTTAAAATCAATAATTTAATTATTAGTAATTTTAAAAATGATAATAATGATTTTATTTTTAAATTAAGTACCTTAACAATTGAAAAATTTCCAAAAATTAATTTTAATAAAAATATTAAAAATAAAATTTCTTTTAAAAAAAGCTTACTACAAAATGTAAATGAACAAATTGCTTTTGCAACAAATACAAATAATAATAAACCAGTATTAAGTGGCATTAATTTTAAATTTAATAATCAAAAATTATTTATTACTGCAACTGATGGTTACTCTTTAGCAAGAAAATGATTTCCTTTTATTGAAAAATTAGAATTTGAAAATAAAGAGTTTAATATCCCAGTTCATTTATTAAATGAAATTGATAAAATAACTAACGATTTAAATTCAGAGATAAATTTTTATTTTGAAAATGATTATAATTTAATTATTGAAATTGAAAATTTTTTATTTCAAATAAGAATGATTGAAGGTATTTATCCAAATATTGATAATCTTATTAAAGATATTATTGAAAAAGAAAAAAATATTATTGAAATTAATAATGTTAAAGAATTTTTAAAAATTATTGAATTATCAATAATTTTAGCAAAAAGAGATACTTCTCCTATGATTGAATTTTTAATTAATACAGAAAAGAATGACTTTAAGATCAATTGTTTATCTAATAATGATAGTATAGGAGAAGTGATTGAGCAATTCAAAAAATTTAATATCGTAAAATCTAAAAATTCAAAAGAGGAAATAAAAGTAGTATTTAATTCAAAATTAATTATTAATGCTTTAAAATCTTTTAATAAATGTAAAAAAATAATTTTAAATATTTCTTGACCAAAAAAATATACAATTATTGAAAGTGAAGAAGAAATTGGTTTATTACAATTAGTATTACCAATTGGAGAAAAAAAATAACTAAATTAAGAAAAGAAAAAAATGAAAAAAACATTACGTTTAGCTAGTATATTTACTATTTTATTTGTTACTAATTTAAATATAATTGCTTGTAAAAATGAACAAAATGCTATTAATGAATTTTATGTTTTAGGTGATAGTTTGTCAGATATTGGGGCAGGAACTTTTGGCCAAAATCAATATTTAATAAATGATAATAGTAATAAATTTAAACATTTTCAATTAGAAAAACCTTACTATAAAAATTCTTGAAGTAATGGTAAAGTTGCTTCACAATTAATTGCTGAAAAATTTAAAATTAATTTTAAACCAGGATGATTATTTAATCTTAATGGCAAAGTATATCAAAATTTTGGAAATAATTATGCTTTTGGAGGTGAATTTGCTGATAGTAGTGATAGTAAATTAAATATTAATAAAGCTTTCGATTTATCTCATCAAACTCAAATGTTATTAGCACAACATCAATTACAAAAAAAGGATGTAATTTGAATAGAAATAGGTGCAAATGATATTGGTAATTTAATGACTAAAACAAATGAAACATTTATTAGAAATAAAATTAACAATATATTAATTGAAGAAAAAAAGCAATAAATTTATTGATTAAAAATGGTGCAAAGAAAATAATTATGAGTGATGTTCCAGATTTAACGTTAACACCAAAAATTAAAAAAATATTACGTAATAATCAAGAAAAAATCAAAATAGCACATGAAGTATGTAATAAATTTCAAAAAGATTGAAAACAAATGATAACAGAAATGAAAAAAAGATATAAAAATATTATTACTCCTTATTTTCTTTCAGAAGAATTAGCAAATAATATAATTGAATTTAAAAATAATGTTGTTGATGGTAATGTTGAAACTAGTGCCACAAAATCTATGATGGTTTCTAAGAGAACAAGTTATTCTTATAAACCAATTTTTAATGCAGGAGTTAATGAAAATAATATAAATAAATACTTTTATTTTGACGAATTTCATCCAGGAATATGATTTCATCAACAAATGGCAAAACATATTATTAAATTGATTGAAAAAAAATTATAATATTTTAGTGATTTTAAATTTTATATAAAATTTAAATATTATCACAATGTAAAAAAAGGACTTTTATAGTCACTTTTTTATAATATAATAAACAATATGTTACTTTTTAGTAACCTTTTTTAGGTTAGTTTTTAAAAAATAAGTTGTTTTAAAATCAAAAAAAATGTATAATTTACACATACATATATAAAAAAATGTAAAATAATACATTTATTTTAAAAAGAAAAAAGATTTTTTTGAATTATTTTTGAAGTTTTAAATATTTTCATTATTAAATTAATGAAAATATTTAGTAGTGAAAGAGAGTGAAAATAGTGAGTATAAAAACTCCAAATGATTATAATGCTAGCTCAATTCAAGTTTTGGAAGGATTAGAAGCAGTTAGGAAAAGACCTGGAATGTATATTGGTTCCACTGCTGAAAGAGGATTACATCATTTAGTTTGAGAAGTAGTTGATAATGCTGTTGATGAAGTTATTGCTGGTTTTTGTACAAAAATTTCTGTGATTATTACTAAAAATAATGAAATAATAGTAAAAGATAATGGTCGAGGTATTCCAACTGATATACATCCAAAAACTAATATTTCAACAGTAGAAACAGTTTTTACTACATTACATGCTGGTGGAAAATTTGATAATGGTTCTTATAAAGTTTCAGGAGGTCTTCATGGTGTCGGTGCCTCGGTAGTTAATGCTTTAAGTAAATATTTAGAAGTTACTGTTTATCGTGATGGTAATATTTTTTTTCAGAGATATATTGAAGGTGGTAAACCAGAATTACCATTAGCAATTATTGGACAAACTGAAAAACAAGGAACAACTGTTTTATTTAAACCTGATGAAATTATTTTTACTGAAACTGTAAATTTTAGTTTTATAATAATTAAAACAAGGTTAAGACAACTTGCTTTTTTAAATAAAGGTTTAACGATTGAAGTTATTGATGAACGTGAAAATAAAGAAGAAGTATTTTGTTATGAAGGAGGTATTAAAGAATATGTATCTTTTTTAAATCATAAATTTGAACCTTTAAAACATGAAATTATTTATGGTGAATTTGAAATTAATAATATAAATACAGAAGTAGCTTTTCAATATAATGAAAGTGAAGAATCACAAATATTTTCATTTTGTAATAATATTAACACCCCTGAAGGTGGAACACATGAAGATGGTTTTCGTTTAGCATTAATAAGAGAATTAAATTCTTATGCGCGAAAAAATAATCTTTTAAAAAGTAATGATGAAACATTTACCAGTGATGATGTTAAAGAAGGAATTTTAGCAATTATTTCGATTCAACATCCTAATCCTCAATATGAAGGTCAAACTAAAACTAAACTTGGTAATTCTGAAGTTAGAAAAGTTGTTTCTAATATAACTGGAAAAATAATTAATAAGTTTTTAATGGAAAATCCTGCTGAAGCAAAAATTATTATTAATAAAGTTATTTTATCAGTAAGTGCGCGTTTAGCTTCTAAAAAAGCACGTGAAAATGTTATAACTTCAAGAAAAAATCCTTTACAATTTTCTAATTTACCAGGTAAATTAGCAGATTGTTCTTCTAAAGTTCCAACTGAAACAGAAGTTTTTCTTGTTGAGGGTGAATCAGCTGGTGGTACTGCAAAATTAGGAAGAAGTAGGGAAATTCAAGCAATTCTTCCATTAAGGGGAAAAATAATTAATGTTGAAAAAGCACGACTTTTAAAAGTCTTTTCTGATGAAGAAATAAACAATCTTATTATCTCTTTTGGTTGTGGTGTTGGCAAGGAATTTAATATTGCTAAATTACGTTATCATAAAATTATTATTATGACTGATGCTGATGTTGATGGTTCCCATATTAAAACATTATTATTAACATTTTTTTATCGTTATATGCGTCCTTTAATTGATGCAGGATATATATATATAGCACAACCTCCTTTATACAAATTTTATAGTGGTAAGTTTGTTAAATATGCATATAATGAGCAAGAATTACAAGAAATTAAAGAAAATTTTCATGGAACTAATTTTAATATTCAACGTTATAAAGGTTTAGGAGAAATGAATGCTACACAGTTATGAGAAACAACTATGGATCCAAAACATAGAATTTTATTACAAGTAAGTATTGATGATGCCTCAGAAGCAGATGAAACATTTTCAATTTTAATGGGTAAAGATGTATTTCCACGAAAAGAATTTATACAAGAAAATGCTAAATATGTAAAAAATATTGATGCTTAAAAAGTCAATAAAATAAAATAAGGAGTTTATATATGAGTGAAATAGTAAAAAAAAATGAATCTTTTATACCTAAAAAATATGTTCGCAATATATCTGATGAAATGAGAACTAGTTTTTTAGAATATTCAATGTCAGTTATTGTTTCGAGAGCTTTACCAGATGCAAGAGACGGATTGAAACCAGTACATCGTCGGATTTTATATTCTTTAGCAATTTTAGGAATGACACATGATAAACCTTATAAAAAAGCAGCTCGTATTGTTGGAGAATGTATTGGTAAATTTCATCCTCATGGTGATATTGCAGTTTATGAAACAATGGTAAGGATGGCACAAGAGTTTAATTATCGTTATCCTTTAGCCGATGGTCAGGGTAATTTTGGTTCAATTGATGGTGACAGTGCTGCTGCTATGCGTTATACTGAAGTTAGAATGAGTAAAATAGCAGGTGAATTAGTTAAAGATTTAAATAAAAATACAGTTACTTTTGTTGAAAATTATGATGGTGCTGAAAAAGAGCCTAGTGTTTTACCAGCTTATTTTCCAAATTTACTGGTCAATGGAACAACAGGTATTGCCGTTGGAATGGCAACAAGTATTCCACCACATAATTTGCGAGAAATAGTTGATGCAATTATTTTTGTAGCTCAAAATCCTGAATGTGATATTATGGAAATATTAGATATTGTTAAAGGGCCTGATTTTCCAACAGGAGCAATGATTTTAGGCGTAAATTCATTTAAAAATGCCTATTTAAATGGCAGATCAACAATAATAGTTCGCAGTAAAACTAAAGTTGAAAAATTACCAAATGGTAAACCTGCAATTATTGTTGAAGAAATACCTTATCAAAGTAATAAAACTAATTTAATAAATAATATTGTTAAAGCAGTTCAAGAAAAAAAGGTAAATTATATAACTGATTTACGAGATGAATCTAATCGTGAGGGAATAAGATTAGTACTAGAAATTAAAAATATTGATTATGCTGAACTTATTTTAAATCAATTATATAAATTTACTTCATTACAAACGACATTTACAATAAATTTATTAGCATTAGATAATAAAGAACCAAAAGTAATGAATTTGAAAGAAATGATTGAGATTTATATTGATCATCAAATTAAAATTATTTTTAATAAATCTAATTTTGAATTAAATAAATATGAACATCAATTTCATATTATTTTTGGACTTGTTAAAGCATTAAAAAATATTGATGAAATTATTAAAATAATTAAAGAATCAAAGAAATCAGAAGAAGCATTAACTAATTTACGAAATAAATTTGAATTTTCAGAAAAACAAGCTAAGGCTATTTTAGAAATGAAATTACAACGTTTAACAGATTTAGAACAAGAAAAATTAAATAATGAATTAACATTTATTAATGAAGAAATTATTCGTTTAAAAACTTTAATTAATGAGCCTTCTAAACAAATAGAATTAATGATTTCGCAATTAGTAACAATTAAAGAAAATTATGGTGATGATAGAAGAACTGAAATTATCGAAAATTATGAAGGTGAAATTATTGATGAAGCTTTAATTAAAGAAGAACAAGTAGTGATAACACTTTCAAAAAGTGGTTATATTAAACGTTTACCTTTAGATACATATCGAACTCAAAATCGTGGTGGTGTCGGCATTAAGGGTGCTGGTGGCACTGATATTAATACTGATGATATTGATAAAATATTAATTACATCAACTCATTCTGATTTATTAATATTTAGTAATAAAGGAAAAGTTTATCGCATTCGTGCACATAAAGTTCCTAATTATTCAAGAGTAGCAAAGGGAACACCAATTGTTAATTTAATAGCAACAGAAAAAAATGAAGATATTAAAACAATAATTGCAATATTAGATGATTATGATGTAAATGCTAATTTATTCTTTGTTACAAAAAAAGGAATTATTAAGCGTTCAGCTTTAGAACAGTTCAAATCTATTTATCAAAATGGTAAAATAGCTATTAAGTTACGTGCAAATGATCAATTAGTAGATGTACTAAAAACTACAGGTAATGATGAAATCATTATTGCAGTAGCTAATGGACGAGCAGTTAGAATTAATGAAAATCAAGTTCGAATAATGTCAAGAATAGCTAGTGGAGTTAAAGGAATAGATACAAAAGGTACTTATGTCATTGGAATATGTTCTAATCAAAACGGTAATTTAGTTATGTCCATTAGTGATAAGGGTTATGGAAAAATATCAATATTTGAAGAATATCGTTTATCAAATCGTGGTGGTAAAGGTGTAATCTCTATGAAATTAACTGAAAAAACTGGAAAATTAATTGGAATAAATTCAATAAATAATATTAGTAATAATAATGAATTATTAATAATTACTTTAAAAGGAACAGTTATTAGATTTTCTTTAGAAGATATAAGAACTACTAGTAGAAATACTATTGGTGTTAAATTACTTAGATTTAAAACTGAAGATGATGCTATTTCGTCAATTATGACAATACCAATAACTAAAGAAAAAACTATCTTCATTGATTAATTAAGAGGTGTTAAAGTGATTGATATAGAAAAAATACGTAATAATTTAGAAAAAACTATTAGTAAAATAGCAACAAGAGGTCAAAATTATCAAAAAGAAATTAAAGAAATTTTTAATTTAGATTTGAAAATAAGAACTTTAAAAACAAAAAATCAAAAATTAGAAGAAGAAAGAAATAAACAATCTAAGTGAATTGGTGAATTAGTAAAAAATAAAAAAAGTGATGAAATTAAAAATATTAAAGCTGATATGGTTATTTTAAAAGAAAAAATTATAAGTAATATTTTAAAAATTGAAGAATTAGAAAAAAAAAAATATAGATTGCAATCAATAATACCTAATATACCACATACTTCCGTTCCAAATGGAAAAGATGAAACTGATAATCAAGAAATTAAAAAATGGGGAAAAGTTATTAAAAAAACTAGTATCCCACATTGAGAAATTGCTGAAAAATTAAATATAATTGATTTTTCAAAGGCAACTAAATTAAGTGGTACTAGGTTTATTATGTATAAAAATAAAGGAGCTTTATTAGTTAGAGCATTAATTAATTTTATGATTGATTGTCATTTAAAAAATGGCTACTCTGAATTTTTACCACCATTAATTGTTAATAAAGAAAATTTATTTGGTACAGGACAATTGCCTAAATTTAAAGATGATTTATTTCAATTAAATAATGATCAATATTTAATTCCAACAGCAGAGGTTCCTTTAACTAATATCTATCGTAATGAAATTATTAATTTTTCTGCTTTACCAATAAAAATGTGTGCTTATACACCATGTTTTCGTTCAGAAGTCGGATCGGCAGGTAGAGATACAAGAGGAATAATTAGATTACATCAATTTAATAAAGTAGAATTAGTCCAGATTGTTGCTCCTGAAAGGTCCTATGATGCTCTTGAAGAACTTATTAAAAATGCTGAATTAATTTTACAAAAGTTAGATATTCCTTATCGAGTTATTAACTTATGTAGTGGTGATATTGGTTTTAGTGCAACTAAAACTTATGATTTGGAATTATGATTACCTTCACAAATGTGTTATCGTGAAGTTTCTTCCTGTAGTAATTGTGAAGATTTTCAAGCAAGAAGAATGGAAACCAGAGTTAATCATGAAAATAAAAAAATAGTTCCTCATACCTTAAATGGATCGGGATTGGCTATTGATAGAGTTGTTGCAGCAATTTTAGAAAATTTTTATGTTGAGGAAAAGAATGTTGTAAATATACCTATTGTTTTGCAACCTTACATGAATAATTTAAAAACTATTTAATTTATAATGTTTCACGTGAAACATTATAAAATTTTCTAAAAAAAATTATAGCTTTATAAAAAAGTTGTTATAATTAATAATGCCACTGCAACAATTACATTCGAACTGGGTCAGGACTGAAAAGTAGCAGCCATAAGGATTAGGATTGTGTGCGGTGGTTTTATTTTGAAAATAAATAAAGTAAGAGGTTTATATGAAAAAACAAAATTATATGGAAATTGCATTAAAACTTGCTAAAAAAGCTTTTAATAATGGTGATGTTCCAATTGGTGCTATTATTGTTGATGAAAATGACAATATCATTGGTAGAGGATTTAATAAAAAAGAAAAAGATCAAGATCCAACTCAACATGCAGAAATTATTGCAATAAAGAAAGCATGTAAAAAGATTAATAATTGACGACTATTAAATTGTACTATTTATACGACATTAGAGCCATGCCTAATGTGTGTCGGTGCCTTATTACAAACAAGGATAAAACATATTGTTTTTGCTCTAAAAGATAATAAATTTGGGTGTGTTGAATCACTTTATAATTTAACGTTAGATGAAAGATTTAATCATCGTAGTGAATATACTTATTGTTTAAATTTAGATAGTAAAAAAATGTTACAAACTTTTTTTGGAGAAATCCGTAATTTATAGCAATTGTTTTTATAACAAATTTTATTAAAAATTGTTAGGATAAATATAGGTGATTTAAATGAAATACAAGTCTTTTTATAGAAAATATCGACCAAATTCTTTTTCAGAAATAATTAGTCAAGAAAATATTATAAGAATATTAAAAAATTCTATTTTAAATAATAATTTTAATCATGCTTATTTATTTTCAGGATCAAAGGGAACAGGAAAAACATCAACGGCTAAAATATTTGCTAAAGCAATAAATTGTCAAAATAATATTGACGGCGATGCATGTAATGTTTGTAAAAATTGTGTAGACATTAACTTAAATAATTGTATAGATATTTTAGAAATTGATGGTGCTTCAAATAATGGTGTTGATGAAATAAGGAAGATTAGAGATAATATTAATTTATTACCTATGAATTTTAAATATAAAATTTATATTATTGATGAAGTTCATATGTTAACAACTTCTGCTTTTAATGCATTATTAAAAACTTTAGAAGAACCACCTCATCATATTATTTTTATTTTGGCTACAACTGAACCATATAAAGTAATTCCAACTATAATTTCACGTTGTTTATGATTTGAGTTTAAGAAAATTAATATAAATGAAACTAAAAAACACTTTATTGATATTTTAGTTAAAGAAAAAATTAATTTTGAAATTGAAGCAATAGATGAATTAGCAGTATTGAGTGAAGGGTCGTTACGCGATGGTTTAAATTATTTAGAAAAAACATTTAATTATGCTAATAATATAACACTAAAAAGTGTTGAAAAAATATTTTCTGTATTGTCTACTAAAAATAAGATATTATTTTTAATTAATATATTTAATTGCAATATTGAGCAAGTAATAAAACAATTAACATTATTTGATGAATATATTATTCAATATAAAAAAAATATTATTGATTTTATTTATATTCTTGAAGAAATATTGATTTATGCTCTTACTAAAAAAACAGAATTACTTAAAATTATAAATATGCAACAAGTAAATATTTTTTCTGAAGTAATAAAATCTGATTTATTGTTAATTTTAAATTCATTTAATGAAATTTTAAATCACGATGATATTGATGATTTAAAACCAATATTAATATTAAAAATATTAAATTTAATTAAAACTTTTGAAAATAAGTATCTATTAAATTATGAAGAAAAAATAGAAATATCTAGTATCAATATGGAAAATGTTAACAATAATTTAACTGAAAAAAACGAAATAACAAAAATTTTGAAAAAAACAAATATCGAAAATAATATTGAAAACTTAAATTCAATAGTTAAAGCAGAAAATAAAAATTTTATTAAAGAAAAACAAGTTTTTGATATAGCAACTGTGAAAAATCCAAAAAATGATGAGATAATTGATAAAGCCATTAATTTAATTTTACAAGCTGATAAGGACATTAGAAAAGTAGTTAGTGAAAAGTGAAAAAATATTTCTAAATTTATCAATGATAATAAATTTAGAAATATAACTAAAGTTTATATAAATACTATTATTGCAGCAGCCTCTAATAATGGCATTATTATTATTACTAAAAATATTATTCAATCAAATCTAATAAATCAAAGTTTCTTAAGTAAAGAACATAGAAATTTTTTAAATATGTTATTGGAAAATGAATATATGATTTATGCACTTGATAAAAAGCAGTGACAAGAAACTAGAGAAAAATATCAAGAATTACTAGCAAAGGAAATGTTACCAAAACCAGTAGATATTTTAATATCAAAACCAATAATTGATTCATTTACCAATTTAGATAAAGATCCTACTTTAAATTTTGTTAAAAAAATATTTACTGAGGTTGAAGAAATATAAAAAATATGAGGTGAAAAATATGGATATGAAAAGAATGTTAGCACAAGCACAAGCAATTCAAGGAAAATTGACAAAATTTAAAAAAGAAGAGTTTACTTTTTCTGATATTGATGGCTTAGTTAAAATTATTATAACGGGAGGGCGTAGATTAGTTTCAATTAATATTGAAGGACTATTAAAAGAAGCTGAAAATGATTATTCAAGTATTAATGATATGTTACAAACAGAACTAAATAAAGCATTAAAACAAATAGATGAAAAGGAAAAAAATATTGCTGGTAAATTTTAGATAATTTTGTAATTTTACCATAGAAAGAGGTAGAAAAATGTTATTTATTACCTTTGAAGGACCAGAAGGTGCAGGTAAAACTACAGTTTTAAAGATGATTAAAGAACAATTAAAACAAGATGGTTTTACTGTTGTTATTACAAGAGAACCAGGTGGCAGTGACATTTCTGAACAAATAAGACAAGTTATTTTGAATAAAGAAAATACACTGATGGACCCATGAACGGAAGTTTTACTTTATATTGCTGCTAGAAGGCAACATTTGGTAGAAAAGGTCATCCCAAATAAAGATAGTAATAAAATCATTATTTCTGATCGTTTTTCTGATTCAACTTTAGCATATCAAGGCTATGCTAGAAGTTTGGATATTGACAAAATAAATACTATTCAAAAACTTATTTTTGAAAATTATCAGCCTGATTTAACAATTTTATTTGACATTAAACCAGAAATTGGTTTAAAGCGAATATTATTAAGAAAAAATGAAACATTAAATAGATTAGACAAAGAAACAATTGAATTTCATCAAAAAGTATATGATGGTTATCAAAAAATTGCTATTAATAATCCAAATCGCATTCATATAGTAAATGCTAATTTATCAGAAAAAAAAGTTTTCAATAGTGTTTATGAATTAATTATGAATTTAATTGAAGAAAAAAAAGTTTAAAATTAGAGACTCTAATGGTGCTAAACAACATAATTTTATTTAAAAATGAAAAAATAGCAGATTTTTCTGTGCTTGAGATGAAAAATATTCCACAAGTAATTTTGTTATATTCAAAAAATAAAATATTAAATAATAATGTTAGTAATAAGTTAATAAAAAAAATTGTTTGTAAAAATAAAAATAATGTAAAATTAAAAAATTGTGTTGAAGAAAATATGTGTCAAAATTGCTTTAAAATTAAAAATAATAATTATTTTGACTTTAAAAGATATGATTTTGCTAAAAATAATATTATGAATAAAGATATTAGTTTAGAAATTATCAATGATTTTTCTAAAACAAATTTAGAGAGTAATGCTATTAAAATTTATTTAATAAATCAAATTGAATTTTCTTCAGTTGCAGCTGCTAACGTTATGCTTAAAGTTTTGGAAGAATTATCTGATAATGTTTTTGTAATTTTTACTACTACTAATATTAGTAAAATACTCCCCACTATTAAATCGCGTTGTCAGTTAATAAATTGTTCACAAACAAGCAATGAAACTTTGAGTAATTGTTATAATGATCAACAATTATTAATGTTAAAAATATTTTCCAATTCTCCTTTTTTATTAGATGAATCTAATAAACTTAAATTAAAAAATTATATTGAAATTATTAAACAATTTATTATTAATGATAATAATGAAAAAAATAATAATCAACTGTTAAGTAAAATAATAACTAATTTAAAAGATGAAATTATTTATTTTTTTATTTTTTTTAATCTAGTTACTTTTAATAAGTTATTTTTTGTTTTATTTCAAAGATATGATTTTAATAATTTTATTATTGAAAATTTAGTAAGCTTATGAAAAACTAATAATGAAAAAAGAATAGCCTATATTTTAGAGCAAGGTACATTAATAGTTAATAAATTAAAATTGAATGTTAATTTAAGTTTACTAGTAAATTCTTTTCTTATTAAGGTAAGTGAGATTTAATTATGAATAATGGAAAAAAAATTTTGATTTTAAATCAAAATGATAAAAAAATAAAATTGATTCAAAGAAAAGATATGTTTTGTGTTTCTTTAGATACTATCTTATTAAGTAATTTTATTAAAATAAAACCTAGTACTAAAGTAATAATTGATTTTGGTACTAATAATGCTGCTATTCCAATAATTTTAGCAACAAAATTCCAAGGAAAAATAATTGGTATTGAAATTCAAAAAGCAGCAGTTGATATTGCTTTGGAAAATGTAAAACTTAATGCTTTAGAAAACAGAATTACTGTTATTCATGAAGACATAAAAACTTATGCACAAAAAGAAAAAGTTGATTTAATTGTATGCAATCCACCTTTTTTTCCATTATCAGATAAAAGTAAAGTCAAAACGCAACCTTTAAAAATTCCAGCAAGACATGAAGTATATATTAATTTAGAAGAAATTATTGCTAGTGCAAGTAGGTTATTAAGAGATAAAGGACGATTAGTTATAATAAACAGTGTAGAAAGAATGAATGAAACATTACTTTTATTAAAAAAATATCAAATTACACCTAAAAAGTTACAAATAGTTTATCCTAAGATTAATCATGCTGCTAATGTTTTTTTAATTGAAGCAGGATTTTTGGCAAAAGAAGGAATGATTGTGTTACCACCATTAATTTGTCATAATAAAGATAATACTTATGTTGCTGAAATAGCAAAATGATATAAAACAGATGGAGTGTAAGGTTGGTTATTAAAAATGCATATTAATTGATTAAATAAACTTAATAAAAAAATACCTTATCTAATAGCTGTATCAGGTGGTCCTGATAGTATGTTTTTATTAGATAATTTAATTCGTAATGAATTTAAAATTGTTGTTTGTCATGTTAATTATCATAAACGTTGGAGTAGTAATGTTGATGAACAAATTGTTCGAGATTATTGTACAAATAATAAAATAACTTTAGAAGTAAAAAGTATTAAGGAAGAAGAGTATAATAAAAAACAAAATTTTCAAGATCAAGCTCGTGTTCTTAGATATGGTTTTTTTAATGAAATTGCTCAAAAGTATCAAATTTATAATCTTGTTGTTGCTCACCATATTTATGATTTACTTGAAACATATCTTATTCAAAAACAACGAAAAGCAATAGTTTCTTATTATGGTTTACGATTTAAAACAACGTATAAATCTCTGTCAATTTATCGTCCCATGTTAGAGTTAAAAAAAGAAGATATTATTGATTATTTAACTTTATATCATATTAAATATGGATTTGATGAAACAAATGAATTAATTATTTATGAAAGAAATCGAATTAGACAGCAACAAATTAATAAATTAACTGATTTTGATATTAATTTAATGTTAAGTGAAATTAAAGAATTAAATAGTGAACAGGAATTACTTAAAGATGAACTTGAAGTCATTTATAATACCATTATTAATGATGACGTCCTTGCTATTAATGAATTCAAAAAATATGAATTTAAATTGCAGCAGATGATAATTTATGAATTTTTAAGTCAATATGATGAAGAACTAGTTCTAGGCTTAAAAAAAGCTAAAATTAAGGAAATAGTTAGAGTTTTAACTAAATCTAATAAACCAAATATTACTATTAGTATTTCCGAAAACACATGAGTTATTAAAGAATATAATTTTGCATATATTAGTGAAAAAAATGAACCAAAACAATTTAGTTATAAAATTCCTAAAATTAGTAATTATAATTTTAAAGAAATTACTATTTCTAAAACGGAACCAACAAGTGGTGAATTTCAAGCTTTATATATTAATAAATCAGATTTTCCATTAACAATTAGAACTAATAATGGTGAAGAAGAAATTGAAACGACATTTGGTACAAAAAAGATTAATCGTTTATTTATTGATAATAAAATTCCCTATCGTGAACGTCTTATTTGGCCAGTAATCATAAATTCCAGTGGAAAAGTGGTAGCAATTCCGAAATTATCGGTAAATAAAAACAATATTAGTGAGAAACCTAATTTGTATGTGCTAAAATATTATGGTATTATTTAAAAAAATAAATTAGAAATTAATGTAGGTGAAAAAAATAATGCAAACGCGAATTAAAATTAATTGAATAATTGTTGCACTATTCATTACTTTTTTAGTATTTATTGGAATTTTATTATGATATTTTTTACAGGGTAATGTTTTAAATTTAGATCAAAATCAATTAAAAGAATTATTTACTACTGGTAAATTACCAGGTAATAGCACAGATGAAGTTACTAAATTTGATTCAATTCAGATTCAATTTTTTAATAATACTACTTATATTCAAGGATTTTTACAAATTGCTGGTAAAATAAAACATTTTCAAGCAACTGTTTCTGGTACTGCTACAGGTGGCTTTTTTTTAACAGAGATTCAGCCTCTTTTAGAAGGTACTGACAAATATCAATTTAATCCAAGTATTGTTAGTGAATTAGTTCCTTTCTGACAAAAATTCTTAATTAGTATTTTCCCATTATTATTGCTAATCGTTGCTTCATTTTGGTTATTTTCTAAAATGAATAAAATGGGTGCTGGTGGCGGTATGAGTCCTTTTTCAATGGGAAAAAGTCGTGCTAAAATTAGAACCTCAGATACTAGATTTACCGATGTTGCAGGTATTAAAGAAGAAAAATTAGAGTTAGAAGAAGTTGTTCACTTTCTAAAATTCCCACAAAAATATGCACAAATGGGTGCTAGAGTACCAAAAGGAGTTCTATTAGTAGGACCACCAGGTACTGGTAAGACTTTATTAGCAAAAGCTGTTGCTGGTGAAGCAGGTGTTCCTTTCTTTTCAATTTCAGGTTCTGAGTTTGAAGAAGTATTTGTTGGCGTTGGAGCTTCAAGAATTCGAGAAATGTTTACTACGGCTAAAAAAAGTGCTCCTTGTATTATCTTTATTGATGAAATTGATGCAGTGGGAAGAAAGCGTGCTTCAGTTTCAGCTGCAACTAATGAACAAACTTTAAATCAATTATTAGTTGAAATGGATGGATTTGAAACTAATTTAGGTGTTATTATTATGGCTGCAACTAACCGTGCTGATGTCCTTGATGAAGCATTATTACGTCCGGGTAGATTTGACCGTCAAATTTCTTTAAGTTGACCTGATATTAGAGAACGTGAAGCAATTTTACGACTACATGCTCGTAATAAAAATATTTCACCAAAAGTTAATTTTCAAAGAATAGCAGAAAGAACACCAGGCTTTAGTGGTGCACAATTAGAAAATGTATTAAATGAGGCAACATTATTAGCTGTTCGTCATAATAAAACAGTTATTGGTTTAGTAGAAATTGATGAGGCTATTGACAGAGTTGTTGGTGGACCTGCTAAAACTTCAAGAGTAATTACTGATATAGATAAAAAAATCGTATCTTATCATGAAGCGGGACATGCTCTTATTGGTTTAAAATTAGAATATGCTTCTAAAGTGCAAAAGGTTACAATAATACCACGTGGACAAGCAGGAGGATATACAATTATGACTCCTAAAGAAGATACTATGTTTTATTCAAAAGTGCATTTAAAAGCAACTATTACTGGCTATTTAGGTGGACGTGCCTCAGAAGAAATTATGTTTGGTAGTGCCAACGTTACTACTGGTGCTCATGATGATTTAGAAAAAGCAACCACTATTGCTAGAAGAATGATAACTGAATATGGAATGTCTTCAGAATTGGGATTAGTTCAATTTGAAAATCCACGTGATGAGTATTCACCTTCTTTTGTAGCAAATAAATTTTCTGATGATATTGCTTCTAAAATTGATGGAGAAATCAAAAAATTATTAGATACTTGTTATGTTGAAGCAGTAGCAACAATTAAAAAACATAAAGATACGTTAGAATTAATTGCTAAATCATTAATGATTTTAGAAACAATTACTGCTGAACAGATTGAATATATTGATAAATATAATAAACTACCAGTTGAAGTAATTGAAATGCAAAAAGAAATGCAAAAAGAAAGTAAAAACCCTCCTAAAGAAGAAAATGAAGTAAATGATAAGAAAGAAGATAATAATTCAGGAACTAATAATGATACAATATCAGTTGTTCCTAAAAAATAATTAAATTGCTAAATAAAAGACAAAAACTTACTACTTTAATAATTCAAGAATATGTAAGTTTTGTCTTATTTTCTTTTTAAATTAACGAATATATTAAAATAATAAGGAGAAAAAAAACAATGTTAAAAAAACATGAATTAGTAGAAAAAATATTATTGAACACCAAGATTATTAATACTAAAATCATTGAACTTGCAAACGAAGTTAATAGTTATTATAAAGATAATAAAGAGCCTATTATCCTAATAGGAATATTAAAAGGTTGTTTACCTTTTTTATCACAATTTATGTTAAATCTTAATATTGATTGTTTAGTTGATTTTATGTATGTAGAATCATATTTAGGACAAACAAAAGCAGTAAGTAAACCGAAGATAAAAGTTGATGTTATTAATGATGTTAGGGGTCGCGATTTATTAATTGTTGAAGATATTATTGATTCAGGTAATTCGTTATTTAAAATTCGTAATCATTTACAAGAACTTGGTGCAAAATCAATCAAGATAATTACTTTATTAGATAAAAAATCTAAAAGAGTAGTTGATATTGAAGCTGATTGATATGGATTTGAAGTTCCCGATCATTTTTTAGTAGGATATGGACTTGATTATGATGAAAAGTTAAGAAATTTGCCTTATGTTGGTATTGCTGATCTTTCTAAAATTGCAATTTTAGAAAAAAAATAAAAAAATAGTAAATAAATAGTTTTGACAAAATTAGTATTAGAATTAAAATCTTTATTATTTATTTTAATACAGTTTAAGTGTAATTTACATTATTTTATTATGATAAAATAATATTAATAAAAATATTTAGGTTGTATAAAAATTTTGGAGTTATAATGGGTAATCTTTTTGTTAATGTTTTAAGAGGAATTAAAAAAAGATTATTACAATATCTAGGTATTATTATATTATTAGTTATTGTAATTTCTACTCTTTCTGCACTTTACAGTACTGCATCACGCGCAGAATCGGGTTTTTATACAGTGGTAAATAATAGTGGTAAATATGATTATCGTATTAATTTAAAAGAGTTAAATAATTATAAAGATATTGCTACTGCAACATCAAAGATTAAAAGAGTTATTAAAAATCAATTTAAAGATCATCCGCAAAGATCAGAAATTGAAAAACAAATAGATGAAATTAAAGAAAATGATCTTAGAAATAATAGTTTTCCAAAACTTTCTTCAGGAATAACAATTCATGAAGATCTTCAAAATTATTTATTAAATTGAGGATTAAGTTATCAAGCGATATTATTTAATGATATTTTAAAAAATAAAGTTAAAAATAATAAAATTAATAATTTTCAACATTATGAATTTTCTAAATCATTTTTTAAAACTTTTGATTATGAAAACGTTACTTCAACAAAGAAGATTTATTATTCATTAGAAAATGCCTTTTATACTTCAGTAAAATCTGAATCTTTTAATTTTTCTCCAGCAAGAAATAATATTAATGAAGTTTATATTGCAAAAGGTACTAAACCTGCTAAATCATGTGAAGTAGTAATTAATCCTGAATTTGCATGTATTAATAATATTAAATTAAATGATAATATAACGGTTATTGATAAAAAAGTTCCATTGAAAGTTGTTGGATTTGGTTATGCTTATTGAGGAATTACTGGTAGTCGTACCGCGACAAATCCAAATCCAACTGCCGAAAATACAAGCCCTGTTTATATGACAAATGAATATTTTAATAGCTTAATAAATGATTCCACATTTAGAATAAACTTAAATAATATATTTCTATTAAAAGTTAAAAATAATGATGGTTATTTTATTAGCAAACTAGAAGAATTGTTAATTAAAACTTTTAGTTTTAATTTCGGCTCTATTATTACTACTGATAGTGAAGATATTCGTTCGGGACAAATTTTAGAAAGTTTTAAAATGGAGAATATATTATTTACAGCAATTACTCTTGTCGTATTATTAGTTATTATTTTTATTATTATGTCATATGTTCGAAAAGAAATTGATTTGCAAAGACCACAGGTAGGCTTATTAAAAGCTTTGGGTTATACTAATTTTCAAGTTGCTATTAGTTTTGTAGTTTTAATATTTTTTATAACATTTATTTCTAGTATTATTGGTTTAGGTATTGGTTTGGGATTGCAAATATGATTTAATGCATTAAATAATATTGGTTTCTTTATGCCATTACCAACATTATTTTTTAGTTGGATAGTATTTATTGTCAGTTTAATAGTTATTCCTATTATTTTTATAATAATTAGTTATACCCAGTCAGATGCAAGATTACGTGTTAATCCTTTATTATTAATTTATGATAGACCAAGTAATTCAAGTTCTAAATTAATTTCAATTCTAAAATATCCTTTCCGTCATTGACCATTTAAACAACGTTTAGCAGTTGCATTTACTTTAAAATCAGTTGGAAAATTATTTTTAGTATTTTTTACTTTTATTTTTGTTAGTTTTTTATTAGTCTTTCAAAGTTCAGCTACTGATTTATTTGATGATAAAATAAAAAATTTATATGGCTATTATAATAAAGAAGTGACATGAAATACTTCAACTTCTTCAATGTATACATATGCTAATGATAGTAAATTAAAAATTGATAAACAAGTTTTTGATTGAGCTTCACAAAAAGATATTGCAGAAGATAAATTGGCAGGTACCAATAAATATCATGAATGAAAAGCTGATGATTTTCATATTGATAGTCTTGCTAAACTTAATAAGATTCAGGGTGCTATTAATAATAATAATTTTAAAGATTATTTTATGAGTAGTGAAGAAATTAATATTCTTTATCAAAATACTAAAACTGAATCTGATTGCGAAAAATTTATTGATCCAAAGGAAATGTTACCAGATAAATCATGAGTGAAAATTATTTGTCAAAATATTCATCAAGTATTTAACTATATATCAACAAATACTGGTATTAATCCTGAAATAAATTCTTTTCCTGGTGTTAGTTTAGGTTTAAATATTTACAATAATAATAATTATCCAACTATTGAAATAAGTTTAAGACTTCCTAATCAATGAAAAGGGCATAATCAAGGTCGAATGCTTGCAAAAAATATTAAAGTAACAGGATTTTATAATGATGCAGATCAAAATTTGGTTTGAAAAAATTGATTTAATTTTAAAGAAGCAAATAATCGTGATATAGATCCTATTTTTAATAATTCTCATATTTTACAAAAAGAGAATGTTACTTATATTGATAATCGAGGTCAAAGTATAACAACAACAGCTTATATTTTACCTGCTGTTATTTCAAAAACATTATCAATTTTAAATGATTATAAAATTGATGATAGATTTTTAATGTTAGCAAATTGATATAATTATACAATTCCAGTAATTTATGAAGTTAAGGGAATTATTAAAAATAATTTAGATACTTCAAATGTGTATACTAATCTTGATGATTTACGGACATCTATTGAATTAATTAATGGCAATCAACCAATATCAGATTCTTTTAATTATTGACTATCTAAAGATACAAATATTTTTCCAGCAAATTATATAAATATTTCACAACCATCGGCAGAATATACAAGCGATCAAATATTAGCAAAAAACTTAGAACCAATTAATAAAATACCTTTTATTAATGATTTAGTTAAAAGGTTATTGATTGAAATATTTGATGGAATTAAAACCATTATTAATATTACAAAAGTATTAACTTTATTTGCTGTAGCTTTTGTATTAGTAATTATTGTTAATATGATATTAGATAATAATTTATTAATTATTGCGATGATGAAATCTTTAGGTTATCGTGTAAATGAAATTAATAGGCTGATTATTGGCTCCTATGTTGTTGCTTTACTAACTGCTTTTATTTTAGGAACTGTTATTTCTTATGCTGTCTGAAATATTATTACTTTAATTATTGCAACTAAAGCAGGTATTGTCTTTAATGTGGCAGTTAGCGCAGTTACAATTTTATCTTCGTTTGCCATGGTATTTTTAATAATGGTTATTGGTTATGGTGTTGGTTTATATTTAATTAAATTTAAACCAATAACATCGTTACTACAAGGAAGTTAAAAATTTTGTAAGTATTATATATATATTAATAAGATAAAGTAATTGATAAAATAAGTTTATTGTTTATAAATTTTGGGATTGAAAAGGAGAAATAATTATGAAAAAGGATAATAATCAAGAAGTAAAAAAAAGTGATAAAAATAATGTAAATAAAAAGCAAACTGAAAATCAATTAAAATCTAGTTTTATTAAAAAATCAGTAGCAAAAGAAAAAGAAAAACCAGTACTATCACCAGTTCACGCCTCCCATGATAAGCCAGAGTCAAAAGAAGAAATTGAGGTAAATAAAAGGAAATTAAAAGTTTTTAAAGATAATCAAAAAGAAATTAAAAAATTGACAAAAACCCATTCAAAAGAAATTTTAGCAGGTAAAATTATCTCAATCACTAACAATATACCAAATACTAATACTAACGTGATTGAGTTATTTGATGTTAAAAAATCTTACTTAACAGGAGATTTAGAATATGAAGTATTAAAAGGTGTTAATTTAAAAATTAAGTTAGGTGATTTTGTTGTTATTTTAGGCCCTTCTGGTAGTGGAAAAACAACGTTATTAAATATTATTTCAGGATTAGATAAGGCAAATACTGGTGATGTTTTTGTTGCTGGATATAATTTATCGTTATTAAAGGATAGTCATTTAACTAAATTTAGAAGAGACAATGTTGGTTTTATTTTTCAACAATATAATTTATTAACTAATTTAACAGCTCGTGAAAATGCTGAAGTTGGTGAAAATCTTGCTAAAAATAAAAATAAAAATATGACAATTGATGATATTTTCAAAGTCATTGAGTTGGATGAACATATGAATAAATTTCCAAGTCAATTATCTGGTGGTCAACAGCAAAGAGTTTCGATTGGTCGAGCACTAGCCAAAAATCCAACAATTTTATTTTGTGATGAACCAACTGGTGCCCTTGATGAAGAAATGGGACGGAAGGTATTAAAAATTTTATTAGATGTTAATCATGAATACAAAACGTCAATTATTATGGTTACTCATAATCCAAACTTTCAATATGTCGCTAATACCGTTATTAATGTTAAAAATGGTAAAATTATTAGTATAAGGAATAATGAAAAACCAA
Source organism: Spiroplasma endosymbiont of Polydrusus pterygomalis (assembly GCF_964030825.1). Lineage (NCBI taxonomy): Bacteria > Bacillati > Mycoplasmatota > Mollicutes > Entomoplasmatales > Spiroplasmataceae > Spiroplasma > Spiroplasma endosymbiont of Polydrusus pterygomalis. The sequence goes on from NZ_OZ034964.1 coordinate 23,496, forward strand.
TGAAACCAAGCGACATAAATTGAAGTTAGTATTAAAATTAATAAGTAAAGTGATTTTTTAACCCTTATTTTAATAAGGGTTTTATTATAAAATTTAAAATTAATTGTTGACAGTAGAATTCACTATTGAAAATTGATATTATTATGTATAAACTAAACAATCTTATTTAACTTAATTTTTATTTTAAATACTTATTTTTAAATATAAAGGATGAAAACAATGAAAGAAATTAAACTTGAAATTAATGGGCATATGTTAACAGAACAAGAAGCATTAAGATATCAAAAAATACAAGATTTATATAAACAAAACTATGATCTTTATGGACGTAATTGAGAGAGAAATTATAATTATGAAATTCTAAATGACAAATTTAAAAGCAAAAGTAAAGAAGAATTAGCGAAGTTTGTTGCTAATTTATCTAATGATCAAATTAAAATGGCAGGTAGATTAATGACAAAAAGAGAAATGGGAAAGGGTTCAATTTTTGCGCATTTACAAGATCAAACAGGTAAATTTCAAATTTATTTAAAGCCAGAATATCTTGGTCAAAAAAAATTTGATTGATTTATAGAATATGCAGATTTAGGTGATTTTTTTGGTATTAAAGGTAAAGTTATGAAAACTAATAAGGGAGAACTAACAATTCAAATTTATGATATTGTCATGTTATCAAAAGCCCTTAGACCTTTACCAGATAAATTTCATGGTCTAACAGATATTGAAGAGCGTTATCGACGAAGATATGTTGATTTAATTATGAATCAAGAAACTAAAAAAACTTTTTTGCAACGAACACAAATTATTAATGAATTAAGAAATTTTTTGAATAATAAAGGATATTTAGAAGTGGAAACACCTATTTTACAAGAAGTATATGGGGGAGCTACCGCTAAGCCATTTGTTACTCATCATAATACATTAAAAACTGACTTATATTTACGAATTGCTACCGAATTACATTTAAAAAGATTAATAGTTGGTGGTTTTGAAAAAGTTTATGAAATTGGTAGATTATTCCGTAATGAGGGAATGAGTAAAAAACATAATCCTGAATTTACAACGATTGAAATTTATGTAGCCTATCAAGATATGAAATTTATGATGGATTTAACAGAAACTTGTATAAAACATTTAATTAATAAAGTACATAATAAGTTAATATTAGAATATGAAGAAAATATATTAAATTTTGAAAAATCATGAACAAAAATTAGCATGATTGATGCTATTAAAAAAGCAATGATTAAAGATGAAAAATTTACTACAAGTTTTCAGAAAATTAGTACTATGATTGCAAAGTATCATAATATTGAAGATGATAACATTAGGAGTATTGAGAAAAATAAAGTATTTAAACTTATATTAAAACTTGCAAAAAATTATAACCTTCATATTCCACAACATTATAATAGTACTGGTCATATTATTAACTTATTTTTTGAATCTTTTGTTGAAGAAACTTTGATTCAACCAACGTTTATTTTTGATTATCCAATTGAAATTTCACCACTTGCTAAATTAAATAAAAACAGTAAAGAGTTTACTGATCGTTTTGAGTTATTTATTGCTGGTAGAGAATATGCTAATGCTTATTCGGAATTAAATGATCCTTTACAACAATATAATCGTTTTGAAGAGCAAGTAAAAGAAAAAAATAATGGTAATAATGAAGCAGCAACTATGGATTTAGATTTTGTAGAAGCATTGGAATATGGTATGCCACCAACGGGTGGATTAGGGATTGGTATTGATCGGTTAGTTATGTTAATAACTGGTCAAAGTAGTATTAAAGATGTATTATTATTTCCACATATGAAACCTAAAAACGAAAAATAATAGTTAATTTATCTTTTTTTTAAATTATTAAGTATTAATTTGTTATAATATAAATATCCTTTTAAATTAAGGAACATTTTAATATTATAAACGAAAAGATTAAAATTATAAGTTTTGAAACCCATTGTTTTATTTAAAACAAATGGGTTTTTTATTTTTATATAGATAATTTAGGAGAATCAGATTTATGTCTTGAATTGATAAATTAAGATTATTAAAAATATTTAAAAATTTTCCTCTAAATAAGGAAAGTTTAGATGCGGTTATTGCAGTTTTTGAAGATTTATTTGAAGAATATATTGAAAAAGATGATTTTTTTTCTAATTCAAAACCAACTACATCTCAAAACATAGATGCATCATTACCGTTAATGCAATTAAAAGAAATCACAAAGACAAATTTAGATGTATTAATTAAAGAAATAAGAAATGATTTAAAATATAATTTTTTTACTTATTTTTTTCAAAAAAAAGAAAACTTAAAATTGATTAAAAAATTAAATGAGTTAATAATAGAATGTAATAATAAAATTAAAGAACAAAATCAACAATTATTATTTTTAGAACAAAATAAATTATCAATTAATGAACAAAGTAAAATTAATAACAATAATGTTGTAGTTACTAATATCGAAAATTATTTTGATTTTTTTGTTTCTTTAAACAAAAGAATAATTAATGATGTTAATTTTTTAGAAAAAATGAGTTTAACTGTTTTTGAAAATAAAAAAATTTTTTTAAAAAATACACGAGAATTAAAAAATGAAATTGATCAAGAAGTTAAAAAATTGTCTCAAAAAAATAGAGAATTAGAAAATCAAAGCAAGAAAATTTTTTTAAAACTATTTAAAGAAGAAATTATAACGCAGTTTATTTTATCTTTTTGAGCATTTAGAGTGAAAAATAATAATCATGAGTATACAATAAATTTAGAAGATAAGGATTTAAAAGGTGAAACTAACGAATCTATTAAAGGTTTTTCAGTTTCCTCTAAATTAATAGATGATGTGTATAATAAATATCTTATAAAAATTATTAAAAATGAAGAAAAAATATATACTGATATATTTAAAAAATTTAGTGTTCAAAAGAAAAATTTTGAAAGTGAGCAAGCAGAAACTATTCAAAATAAAGCAAAAATAGAAGCAAAAATAGAACAGTTACAAAAAAACATAGAAGAACAAAAACAAAAAGCTATTAAATTTCAAGCAGAGGTAATAACAAAAAGAACACAGATTAAGAATTTAGAAAAACGAAAAAAACAAATAAAGACTAAAAAAATTACTTATTGACAAGATCAAAAATTAAATAAAAATAATTTTGAAGATCAAATATTAATTGAAGATAATCTTGACAGTAAAAATGCAAAAAAACAATATTTAAATAAATTAGAAAAATTGATTGATGAAAAAGAATGCTATGTTAAAACAAAGAATAGTGATATTACAGAGTTAGAATATGATATTATTAGAGATAAGACTGAATTAGATATCAATAATAATAGAATAAAAAAAATTGATGAAAAAAATAGAAAAATTCAAGCAGTTTTTCAAGAAAATAAACATAGGATGTTATCTGAATTACAAAAAATAAAAGAAAAATGAATTAAAAAAATTGATAAAAATCAAAAAGAATTTATTGATTTTTTAAATAAATTTAATAAATTAGAAGATGAAAAATTTATTAAATGTCTTGAAGAATGTTGAATAATAAATGAAAATGAAATTTTATTATTTAATGAAGAATTTAATATCAAAAATAACTTGCAAGTTATGAAGCAACAAAGTGAAAAAATAGAAAATGATTTTAAAAATAATTTTGAAGTTTTAAAAGTTAGTTTTGAATTAGAGGAAAAAGCAATAATTAAAAACGCAAATGAGGAAATAATAAAGAATTCTCGGAAATTTTTAATGGAAACTAGTCAATTAAAAATTAAAACTGCCGAAACCCAGACTGAAATAAATGGAAAAGAGGGAAAAACTAGTTGATCACAACAAAAAATTGATGAACAAGCAGAACTAGAAAAACAATTAAAAAAATGTCAAGATGAGAAAAAAGATTTGGAAAATAAACTAATTTTAATAAAAGAAGAACATGAAGAAGAAGTTAACGATTTAAGTACAAGATTAGAAAATATTGGGATTTCTTTGATAACAAAAAAGAAACTGACTGAGGAAAAATGTAAGGAGTTAAAAAATAAGTTTAATAGCAAACTTCAAAAAAAAGAAGAACAAGATCTACAAAATCAATTATTTGAACAAGAAATAAAATTATTAGTTGAAAATGATATATGTGCTGAGATAAATAAAGAAATTCCAATATCAAAATCTGTTTCTTTATAGAAGGCAAAAGATAAAATTCGACAAAATTTAGATAATGCAAATTGATTAAATTTGTAATTAAAAACAGAAATATCATTTTTAACGTTAAATATAACAAATTAATAATATTTTAGGTTTATTACATAATTAAATCAATTATTTACAAGGAGAGAAAAATATTTAATTATATTTGGAAAAAATAATATTATTTTTTTCCTAGCAACAATAAAAAATTAGTTAATGCTATTAATAATTAAAATTTAAATAAAGTTAAATTATCAGTTAACAACGGGTCTGATATTAATTACATAACTAATGATGGTTTTAGTATACTAATACTAACTATTAGAAAAAATAATTTTGCTTAATAGCAAATGGGGTGCATACTAATTATTTAGATCAAAAAGGTAATATTATATGCGCTGCGCGAAATGGTTATTTAAGTATCGTTAACGTTTAATAATCAATAATGTTAACATTATTGATTATTCTAATCAGTTTGGTAATATACTTTTAATTTGTTCTACCAAAGAAAATCATTTAGATGTTTATTAAGTAAATAATGGTGCTAATTTTTGTCATAATAATCATGATGATGCGTTAAAATGATCATTTTGACATAATGTGGTTATCAAAGATTGGAAATGTTACAAGAAAATACTATTTTAATTTTTGAAGAAAGTTCATAAGTATTACTAACATATAAACCAGCAATAAAATTTAAACAAGAAGTTAATACTGTTAAATATTTTAATGATGAAAGAAATCCAAATAATTTACAGCAACAAAAAACATTTTTTTAAAAAGATAAAAGAAAAAATATTAAAATAAATATTATCTTTTATTTTAAAAATATTATTATTACTAATATAAAGGACGCATAAATTTTACGGATAGATTTTAAAATAAGTAAACAAAGAGACTACTAAAATCTATATTTGTATTATAATTGTAGCACTGATTAACTATAATTACAAGTGTTAAAATTAAAGTTTATAATATTATTAATAATTTAATTATAACAAAAATTCCTAAAGATAAATCTTTAAGTTTTTATTTTTTTAAAATTAAAAAATTAAATTCTATTATTTAAATAATTAATTTTTGCTATTAACATATTATTTAATGTTTTATAATTATAAGTTTTTGCACCTTTAGTTTGAGATTTAACTAAATGAAATATATCACTTTCAGCACTACAACCTATATTTCAACTAGCAGATTGATTAATAATACCTTGTTTATTATTTTTAAAAATTTTTAATATTTCTTTATTAACTTTTGTTTTAGTTAAAAACTCTATTAATTCATTATATTGACCATTACAAAAATAATTTAAAGAAATTTTATAATTATTTATTTTCTCAATATTACTAATTATTGTTCTTCATTTACTTTCTAAATTATATGCTTTTTTTAAATATGAAATTGCATGATATTTATCAAAAACATAATAAGCACCTAAATATTTTGCTAAATTTTTAATTCATCCAGCACCATCACCTGCTACCACTAATTTTGGATTATAAAAATCATAATATTTTATTAATCCTTTTCAAGTGCTTTCTACAGTAGGATTATTTTGATAAAAATCATGAGTAAATTTATAATTAAACATAAAATTATATTTTTTATTTAATAATTTATTACGATTTTTACTTATTTGTTTTTTACCAGTATTATATGAAATACTTCTAATTTTTTGTAATTTTCTTTTTTTATTTTTATTTCAAACTGGTACAAAACAATCATCAACATTAATATAAATATATTCATTATCTTTTACCTTAATTTTTTCTTGTGGTAATATTTCTTTAACTTTTATATTTTTAAAAATATTTGAAATAGTAGTTTTTGAAATATATATATTAAATTCATCTTGTATATTTTTATAAGATTTTTTTTGACCAATTTTATTAATAATTATATTTTTTATTTCATTAATAATACGTGAATAAGGTTTAATACCAACATAGATATCAGTAGGTACAAAAATATTACCATTATATTTATTTTTATATATTCTTCTAGAGTATGTTAATACACCATATTCAGTTAATACAGTTCTCTTTCTAATTTTAGAAACTTTAAAGTATTTTTTATTATGATAATTTTTAAAATAATTATTATCATAATTAATATATTTAATTTTTAATTTATTTAATAAATATTTATTACTCAATTCTTTAAAATTTACATAATTAAAAGTCAAAATCTCACTCCATTTCTTTTTTAAATCTATGTTAGCATTTATAATGCTAACATAAAATGATATAATTTATTTATAATATTTATAAATAAGGAGTAATATCATGCCAGCAAAACGTAAAGAATTAGGAGATTACGATACAAAAATAAGTAATTATTTAAGAACTCAAAAAAAAATCTTAACTCCACAAGGTTTAAATAATGCACTTGATATCGATAGAAAATTTGTATATGATTGCCGACGCAGAAGTAGTCCATGACAACGTAAATTTTTAAAAAGTTATGATAAAGCACGTGCCGAAATTTCTACTCATATGTTAGAAAAAGCACTTGTTAAACCAGAGATAATTTATCAACATTGACGACTATCTCATCCTAATGATTTTGATTTACCAAATATTGAAACCCAAGAAGCAAATAGTAATATTATTATTAATTTACCCAGTATAAGGAAAATTGACAATGACAGTAATGAATAACGAATTTACTTATTTATATGAAATAGTTTATTGATTATTAGATGAAGTTGATTTTACACATGATGAATATAATTTAAGTGGAAGTAGATACTCAGGTAAGACATTTAGTGTCGCAATGATATTACCTATATTATTTGCCATTGCTCTTAAAAAAAATAAAAAAGTTGCGATATATGGTTTTCGAAAATTAAATAAAGATATTAATGATTTAGTTAAAGAAGTATATGAATCATTTATTTCTGCTGGATTTCAAGATTATACAGATTTTAATTTAAAATATCCAAATAAACAAGCAGATTTTAGATTTAAAGGGACAAAGTCATTTATTAGAGTTATGGGTGTTTATTCTAATTCTAATGATAGAATACCACTTAAAGGTCTTTCTAGAAGTGAAATAAAAGGATTTGATTTAATAATAGAATGAGAAGAAGAAGCAAATGAATTAACACAACAAGAATTTCAAGCAATTACTTTTGCTATTGGTAATGCTAAAAAAAGAATTAAAATAACAACTTGTAATCCAGATAATATATATCAATATCATATTGAATATATGAATAATCGTGTACCTTATAATTTAGAAATTATGAAAAAAAATAATGAACAAATAAAATCAATAATTGAAAATAATATATTAAAATTATTTCATTATTCAAATTGAAAATTAAATAAACAATATTTATCAGAAAATATAATTAATAATTTAGCAGAATTAAAAGTATTAGGTCCAATAAAAGCACAATCTTGATATGATGGTGTCCCTAGTGTATTAACTGGTGCTATCTTTGCCAGAATATTAAATTTAGTTAAAACACAATTAGATTTTCAACCCTATTATTTTCGTGCTGGTTTAGATATTGGTATGGCAACTAGTATAACTGGTCATCCAACAAGTGCTCATATTGGTTTTTTAAATCAAACAAAAACAAAAGCACATGTCTATAAAGAATATTTTCATTCCAATGCAAGCTTTGCAGGTCAACATGCCATGCAATATAAAGATACTTTTCAATTAGCTCATGAAATAATTAATTTTTATCTTAATGTAGCTTATGAATTCCCAAGAATGAAGCAAACAAGATTAATAGTTACTACTGATTATGGTAATGGTGGACAAGCATTTATTGATGTAGCAAATAAAATACTTAAAGATAAATATATTACTTGATTATCATTTAATGCTGTTATTAAAGAAAATTATTATATAAGAGACCGTATTGATTGATTAACTGCTGTTTTAATTAAAGGAATAGTAAGTATTGATTGAAATAATTGTCCTAATACAAAAAGACAATTAGGTTTAATCCAATGATTAGCAAAACCAAAACTTGAAAATAATAATAATCAACCACAAATGTTAGATTTACATGATGATACTTTTGATAGTATTTGTTATATGTTTATGTCTGAGATGAGAGCGTTACAAAGTAGTATAGGAAATGATTTATTAATAGCAAAGAAAAGGAGTGAATTAGAAAATGGATTTATATAATACTAATTTTTATTTAGCAGATAAAAGAAATTGATATTTAGATATACCAAGAATTATTGCACAAAAAAGTACACGTTTAGTTCTTGGTAAAGGATTATTATTACAAAGTGAAGATGAAAAATTATTAAATGATTGAAATAATTTTTATTATAAAGATAAATGATTTGAAAAATTAGCAAAATTTCTTATTAAAAATAGTTTATTAGGGAGATGTGTTTTATTTTGAATGTTAAATAAAGATGGTTCAATATCATTAACAGTACCAAGTCCTAGTTTTATAAATCGCGTAGCAAAAATTAATGAACAAGAACAAGCAGCAGAATTATTTTTTACAAATGTCCAAGCAGATAATCAAACTTTGACATGAATTACTATTACGCCACAAATAGTAAATGTAAAAATATTTAATGCAATTGATAAAGAAATTATCTTAGGTACAACTCATTCGAAAGTTATGCCAGAAAATGAACCAGATTTAGAATATAATTTAAAAAATCCATTTGGTTTTTTACCAATAGTAGAAATAACAAATTTACCAAATCCTTTATTATTTGGTCAATCAACTACATTTAATGGTTATCCAGATTGTATGCCAGTAGCAGATTTAATTAATGATGTCAATCATATTATTAAACAAAAAAGAAAAGAACGAGTATTAAATCAAACTCGTATTTATGGTAAAGTTTCAAATGAAAAATTATTAGATTTATTAATGGGTAAAAGTGATATATCAGAATTTATAGCAGATGCTTTTATTGAAGTTAGTAGTATGGATTATGATACTGTTGGTAAAGGTGGTGTCCAAGTAGTACAAGGTGCTCCTAAATTTAGTGAATACTTTATAGATTATAATGGCACAATGAAAAGTATATATAATGGTGCTGGTTATGATTATGAAGAATTTAGTGGTGTTAATTATGAAAATAAAACTAAATCATTAATGAATAATAAATTAGATATGGAAACAACAGAATTTAAAATTGCTCATTATAAACCTTATATCCAAAGATTAATTGATATCTGAATGATACATAATAAATATTGAGATGGCAAGAAAGAAAGACCTTATTCTTTTGATTTTTTACCGATTGCCATGACTGACCAATTACAACAAAAAGAATTATTACAATTTCAATTAGATTATGGATTAATTGCCAGACATGAAGCTATTGGTCAAATTAGACATGTTAATAATTTACAAGCAAAAAGTATCGTTAAAGAAATTGATAAAGAACAAGAAAAAGATATGAAAAGGTTAGGTGATAATAATGGCAATGATGAACAACGCAATTTGAAAGATAACAGCAAGACAAGCACATCTGGCGTTAAAATTACAACAAGCAAAAATTAAAACTTGTTCACAATGAAAAATATTTCCATTTACCATTAATAATGGTGTAATTCCTGTAACTGAAACTGGATATAAATCTATTAATAGTAAAATTACTGATTTTGGACAATATGAATTAATATTAACTGGTAATACTCCAGTAGTAGTTATTTGAAAAAATAGTACGAAAATATATCAAAAAAATAAAGGTATAATCGACCCAAATACTAATAAAATTACTGGACAAGATGAATTTTATACAAAACAATATAACATTGGTGATTATTGAAATGCTTATCTTATCGAAGATAATAGTGGCGTTGATTTTAATAATTTAACTGGTCAAACTATATTTAAAACTATTAGTACTAAAAGACAATATACATTAGTAATGTTTGAAGAACAAATTACAGTTGATGATTATTTACAATTTTTTACTGTTTTTAATAATAAAAATGAAAATATAGGTGGTAAAGATAAAAATCAAGATCGACAATTATTATATATTTCAAATGTAACAAATTATTATAGTCCATATAATCAAGCATTTAGTATGCAAGTTATCACATTTAGTAGTATTAATGATAACTTACAAGCTAGTGGACAAACTACATTAGGATTTATTAATTATGGTAGTCCTGGTAGTGGTTATGCTTTTCCTACTATTGAAAATGGTATAGTTACTTTAAATCGTATTTTAATGCGTGATATCGGAGTAAGATATAGTCACCGACAAAGTTATGGCTTAGAATTATTAGCAAGTTGTTATTATTATGGTAGACCAATCATACAAGGACAAGAACCTATACAACAAGGAACAAAAGAAATATTTGAAAGTAAAGTATTTGCTTCAAGAAGATTATTTATTGCTGGTAATAATGACCATTCGACAACTAATATTAAAAATAATGGTGGTTTATTTGCTGGTATTAATGATCAAATAACTACTAGTAGTCATCCCGAAACAACATTTTATAATATCATGGATGCAAGACCTACTGGATATACTAATTTTGAAACATGACAAGAATTTTTAAAAGCAAAACAATTTGATATATTTACACAAAAAGATTTTAAAGGATTACTTACTTGTAATAAAGATTTAGCAATTAAAAGTAATGGTACAGCAATTGGTGAAGCAAAAATGTTTTGAGATAGTGAATGAAATATCAATAATTTAAAAGGTGAATATAATGTAGATATGTCTAGTAATTTTAAATATAAAGATCCAGATACTAATTTAATTATTGGTTCACCAACAGTTGATTATAGTAAAATAAGTCAAAAATATATGTCTGCTATTTTAAATTTTAATAGTGTAGTATTTAGTCCCTTAGTACAAATGCCCTATGATAGTAATCAATGATTACCATTTGCTTTATCTAGTATTCCATTAGTAGGTAAATTATTAAATGCTTTAACATTAGGTATACCAGTAGGATTTATTATTACTCAAAATTCTCAACAATATAAAAAAATGCCATTTTTTAATGGTTTTATGTCTGCTTTTTTTGCTTCTAATTTATCAAGTATTATTGGTAATAATAACAATGATAATTGATTTATTCCGTTAAATGTATTTAGTAATATTGGAGATTTTGCTATTGGTAAAATGTTAGGTGCTAATGTTTCTACTACTGCAATGTTAATGAAATTAACTGATAGAATTAGTGTCTATCCATGAAATGCCAAAACTGGTGAAAAATTAACTACAAAAGAACAAATTAGTACTGTTGATTTATCACAAAAGAAAAATGATAAAGTTTATATCTTAGCAGAAGATACAGAATTTTTAGATATCGCTTCACTATTAACTAATGAAGATACTAAAACACAATGAAATCCTACAAGTAATGGTGTTATAGATGGTTCAAATTATGCTTATATTATTGATACAATAGTAACACAATCATTACATCAAGGTGAAGAAAGACATACATTTTATAGTGATAATCCATATACTTATCAAGGTAATTATAATGAAATATCAATTGCACAATATAGATATAAAAATACTGGTTTATTAACTAGTAATGCTTTTAATTGAACTACTTTATATAAAACTAATCATGATGAATATAATGAAAGTGAAGAAACTACTTTTAGTTATCCAACAAATATATTACCACCAAATCCACTTAATATAGCAAAATCAATCATAATAATTCCAGAAAATCCAAATTATAGTACTGATTTATCATTAGAAAAAGTATTTGATGTAGATAGTAATTATGTAATGACTTATAATCCAGCAAGATGACTTAATAATATCTCAATTAAGATTAAACCATTAGAAATTAATTTAGATATTAAATCTAAATTAGACCCTACATTATTAATTAATACTTTTAATGATTTACAACGTTATTATAAAAGTATTGATGTTTATGTTTCTTGAAATTATAAAACAAGTAAACATACAAATACTACTTCTACTTATTCAGATTTTTATACATCTCAAACATTTTACGAAAAAGAATATAATAGAATGCTTAGTTATAATTTGAATGAATTAAATTATTATAATGATAATAAAGAATTAGTAATTAATGATAGTAATGAAATTATACATAGATATAATTTTGATTTAGGATATAGTTATTATGGTATTGCTACAATGGGTATGCATGTTAATAATTCTAATAATTTATATAAATTAAATGAAAAAACAGTTAGTGTTTCAGCAAGTGAAAATAGGGGAACATTATATATTAAAGAATATAATAGTGAAATGTTACTTGGATTTAAGCATTTAGATAATAGTAGATTAAATTTTAATTTACAGTTATTTCCAATTTATATTTATTCTTTGGCAAATAGAACTAATAGTTCTCCTAATGGATCAAATTTATATTATGCTGAAAATGTTGATAGTTATTCAATATCTATTACTAAAATAGTTGTAAATGCACGATAATTATTATATTATTTCTTTATAAAATTATTAATTAAGGAGAAAAATATGCCAACATGAGCAATTTGATTAACAATATTAGGTTCAATATTACTTTTAGGATTTATTGCTTTATTTACAGTTATAGGAATAGGAATGTTAACTTGTGTAAGAGAGGATAGAAGTGCATGAGGAATATTAGTTTTATTTTTAACACTTAATATTGTAGGATTAATAATTGGAATTATAATAATGCAAAAAAAATATAATGAATTATTAAAAGAATTAGGAATTACAAGAAATAATAAAATATTGTGAGATTATGAACAAAGAAAAAAAGTAAAAAATGCATTAAAAGTAGAAGAAAAAAATAAAGTTACTTAGGTAACTTTTTATTTTAATCAAAGAAAGGGGGTGAGTATTATGTTAGTAAATGAATTAATAATAGAATTGGAAGAAGAATACGAAAAACTTTTTTTATTAAAATCACAAATACCAAATTCTGCAAAAACTGTAATACGCAATGGTGAAGAAATAGAAAAACAAAGAATAAAAATTAAAGAAATTATTAAAAAATATCAAAGTAAATTATAAACATGAAGTTACCAATTAAGGTAACTTTTTTTATTTTAAAATATTAAAAATTGAATTATTAAATTTATTTTTTAAATGTGTTAATATTTACACATACTAGTTAATTAGATACTATGTTAATTCAAAAATTACATAAAATAAATATTATTTGTTTTTCATTTTGTGGACAAGCATGTTGAACATCATAATACACGAACTGTTGCACGATATAATGTGATGGTCTTTCATATAAATAAAACATCACTAATATTTATATAACTAGCGTAGCGAAAGCAATACCCATATTTGTATCTAGATATGGTCTATATATTTTAATTAAAAGCTACTTATTTTTATTAAGTAGTTTTTTTATATAGAATATTTTTCAATTAAGTAAGTATCAACATTATTATCATTTATTAAATTTATATTATTTTTAGGAAAAAATAATTTTTTAAATTTTTCTTCTATTTCTTTTCTTAAATCTTCTGAAAGTCTAGCATATTTATAACTATTTTCATTATATTCAAGTGCAGGTTTTTTTATGTTATTTATATGTATTCTTTGAATATTATTTAATTTAGCACGATTTTCTTTTTTATTTAATAAAAATTTAACATCACTTCAATGTTCTTTTTCCATTTTAGTTGTCAATGGTATTATTGTTGCACTATTCCCTATAATATATAAAACTATAACGGGACGTTGTTTTCATTCGTTACTATCAATATAATAAATATTAGCAATATAAATATTTCATTCACGTATTTTTAATTTATTTTTAACATTATTATTCATAAATAAAAAACCGTCCTAAATTGTTAACCTACACTTAATAATATTATAAATTAAAAAATAAAAAAAAGAGAAATTAATTTAGGAACGGTATAATTTCTCTCTATTAATTGTATCATATTTTCTATATTAAATATAGATAATTTAGTGATTATTTACTCTTATATTTATTAAATTTATTATATACTTTATTATTAATTTCTTCTTGTAATTCTTCTAATTTTAAAAGTTGACCATATTGAAATTTTCCTGAGTTACTAATGGTATAAATTGTATTATTTTGTAGTTGTAAAGAAACCATTATTCTATTATTAACATTATCTCAATCCAAAGATTGAATATCTGTATTTAATTCACCATATAAAAATTCTTTACAAATAAAAATATATTTTTTACTACTTATTTGATTTTCAAAATTATAATAAATTTTATATTTATTATTTGGTTTAAAATCATATTGAATATGATTTATATTTAATTTTGTTCCAACTTCTTTTCATTTTGAACTATTTGGTTGCTTTTCTAATATTTCATTAATTGCTTGTAATAATTTTTTATTTTTTGTTTTTAATAATTTATATTCATTATTTTCAAATAAATCTTTACAAAGTAATGAATTTTCTTCATCATGTAATGTAATTTCATTTGTTTCAGTATTATATTTAAAATATTTATTTGCAAATTTTTTATCTTTTATTTTTGCTTTTAATTCATTAATAGCACCAACAATAGTTTTATCTGTTGTTTGTAAAGCAGGATTATCAGTACCAAGAGCATTTACAGCAAAAGCATATTTAAATTTATCGATATCTACTTTATTTTCTAATTTTTTATCAATATATCTTTTATTAGCAGCATCATCTTCTAATTTTGGATCACCAACTCGTGTTAAATTTCAACCTTGTAAATTAATATCTCTTGCTCATTTTAAATTAGCATCAGTACTTGTGCTATTTCATATACTATCTCTACTATTATTTTTTATTTCATTAATAGCACCACTGACAGTTTTATTATTTGTCTGTAAAGTATCATATTCTGCTTGATTAATTAAAATATTAGAAACATTATTATTTAGACTAATAACTTTTTCTTTTTGACCCATTTTACCATCGACAAGTTGCATACTATCATTACTAAAATATTGGGTAAATAATTCTTCAGTAGTTAAATTATCAATACTTTTAATATTATTAGTATCAATAGTAATAGTAGTACCTATAATACCAATAGGATTAGTTTTAATAATTTTAGTTCTAACATCATTACTTTGTAAATTTGTAATTCTTAAATATGATTCAAAAAAATTATTATCATTTTTTGCACTAATAAAACTATTACTTTGATATGGTTTAACATTAATAGCAAAACCTTGAAAAGTTAATCTTTCTTTAATTTTAGATAAATTAATATATACTTCTGGCACAATATAATAAGGATCATTAGGGTTAGTTTGTTGATAAGTAATACCACCTTGGGCAATACTTGCTTGTGCTCTCATATAATCTACACCTTTACCAAGAATAAATCTTACTTGATGAGCAGTTGCCGTTTGTACAATATCAGTAAATTCTGTAGGTTCTAATTCTGGTCATTTAGTACTAATATTATTACCACTAGCATAATTAACACAATCACTAGCTTGAGTAATTGCTAATCATATATCATTATCTGGTGTAGTAATATCATCAAATAAAGTATTATTAAAATAATTACTTTCTTTAAATTCTTCTACTGTAATAAACATTAATGGGTCTTTAATAGCCATAATAATTTACTCCTTAATGTAAAATAAAGGGTATTTAAACCCTTTAAATTTTAACTTTAGTTACTTTTTTCTTATCTTTTTCAGTTAATTCTTTTCTAGAAGCTCTTTGGCGAATAATATCATTTTCAATTAATTCTTGTTTTTCTTCATTATTATTAAAACTATCTAAAGATTTAGCAACTGATGTAGTTTCTAATTGTAAATGTTTATTAATTTCTTTAATATTATTTGTAATATAATTAATTAATTTTTCTTGTTTTAATTCTTTTGCTAATTTACTTTTCTTTGATTTTGTAATTGATTTACCAAATAATAAAAATCCTAATGAAATACATATTCCACTAGCAACTGCTCCACTTAATACTGCTGATATTAATTCTATTGAAAAATTCATTTTTTATTCCACCTTTTCTATTTTATTTGAATGTTGTTTACAATTTTTACATTCTTTTTTATGCATTTTAATTTGTTTATATTGATAAAATAAATAAGGACTTGTAATAATAATTGGTATAGTTATTAATGCATATTTAATTAATTTTCCATAATTCCCTAATTTAGTAATAAGATTTAAGCCAATATGACCAAACATAGGAAATAAAGTTAATATTAAATGATCTGGTCATGTAAAATTATATTGATTAGTATAACTTCCTATTCCCATTTCTATTGGTATTTTAGGTATTAATCATGGTGTTGTTGTAAAAAATAATGTTATTAACATCCCTATAATATGACTAGTTATTTTTAAAATATTTGATATTAAAATTTTTATTTTATCAATATGAGTACTATTTTTATTAAATCAAATTTTATTTAATCTTTTAAATTCTTTATTATCTTTTGAAATTGGATTAATAGTATTTCATATCCCAATTGGTTTAATTGGTTTTTCTAAATCAATAATAATTATCACCTACTTTCCTTTACTTTTACCATTAATACTATATTTTTTATAAGTATTTTTATTTTTATAAATTGAATAACCAATATTTTTAAAAGTACTATTTTTATTAGTAGTAAATATTGTTCTTCTTACATCTCGATATGCTTTACTTCCAATTTCAGAACTAGATAATGTTTTATATGTTTTAAGTCTAAAAAAACCACGTTCTAATCGATTAATAAAGGCAGAAGTTTTTAAAATATTAATATTTTTTGCTTGTAAAACATAATAACTTTTTCTTCCTTTAGTAATACCTAAAGTATCTTTAAGATTTTTCTTTACATATGCTCGTAATTGACTTGGTAATCAACTTCTTAATCAATATTTTCAAAAGATACTACCAGCACCAGAACCATTTTTACCCCGTTGTTGTGTCATTAATACTCATATTTCTTCGGGAAATGATGGATAAGTATAAGGACCATATCAACGTTTATTTTTACTTGTATCACTTTGAAATAAACCAGTTAATAATCCAGATTTTAATTGTATATTTGATTTATAAAATGTACCTTTTTTAAATCAAGAACTAGACAATATTACTCAATCTTGACTATCTTTATTTAATTCTGCTTTATTTAATTTTTCTTTATTTTCTTTTGTAACACCTTTTTCAGAAAATTTACTTAATTTATTAATAATTGAACGTAAATATTTAATTTCATCTGGAGTAATAATATTAAGTAATTTTTTTAATATATTTGGATTAAAAATACTATATGGTTGATCTAATTCTTCTTTACTCACATTTTCATTTTTTAAAGTTTCTTGAAAATCTTTATTTTTAAAATAATCTTTTAATAAATCAAATATTAAAATTCTAATATCATTACTTGCTAACATATAATAAATTAATTCTATTATTTGTGGAATCATGTTATAAACTCATATGATTATAATCTCAATTTAATGAAGTATTATCATTATTTACTGGTACTTCACTCATATTATCACTACCATATTGACTACTTGTTTCACTATTAATAGTAAATCTATCATCATTAATTAATCTTGTTGTTTCATTTGTAAAGGAAGTTTCTTGCATTTCAGTATTATTATGTACTGTTTCCATAGGTAATAAATTATGAATAATTTCACTTATTCCTGCAATAATAGTAGGTATTGCATAAGCATTATTAAAATCGTTATTAATCCCCATCGCAACACCACTACTAATTAAACAACCACCAGTTGCCATATTTGCTATTTTTCGTATCGTTGCAAATTTATTAGGTATTAATTCAGTTAAACCATTAATAACATTGGTGATACCATAAGCATTTAATGAAATGTAAGTATCTCAATCCATTAAATGATTATTAGTAGTATTATCATTACTAAATAATAAATCTGGTGGAAAAGGATTTACTGTGGTTGTAATTATTGGACTTTCTGTTGGATTAGGATTAATTGAATTATTAGTAAATTTACTATAATTTGTTAAACCAATTGTTCCTAATCCTAATAATATTTTTTTACTACTATTAATTAATTTAGTTTTAGTAGTTGGTTTTTGGTTCAAATTTCAGATATCTAAACCTAATTTTTTACCAAATAATAAAGAATTAATACTTCCTAATATTGGATTTGCTATTACTTGCCCATAATATGCACTTGTACCAATCATTGCACAAATAGGACTAATGCCCGTTCTTATTAATTTAGTTAAAGTATAATTATTATTCAATGGTATAATCTCAGCATGTTGTGGCATGTTTATTTTCTCCTTTTAATAATTGATTATTTTTTTTAATTTGAATTATGACTTTCCCTTTACAAATAATATTATCTCCAACTAATACTGCAAAATTATCATGAACATTACTTACTATAAAATAATCATTTCTTAATTCTGGAAATTCATAAAGTAATATTGCTCTTATATCTTCACTAGTATTTAATTCTTCTGGCTTTGGAGAATTAATAATAATTTTTGTTTTTTTATTTATAAAATTATAAATATATTGCATAAATTAAGCCTTTACTGCTTCATAATTAATGACTACAAAACCTTTATATAAAGTATCTTTATCTTTTGCAGTAATAGTTGCACTTGTATTTGTAATTTCAGTAATATCGACATGACCAGTTGTATATGATAAATTTTTAGACTTAATAGCATTTTCTAATTCTTGTAAAGTAATTTTATCTCCAGTAATAGTAATTTTTCCTAAATCAGTAATATAAATTAAATTTTCTAAATCAATTATAAAATTATCAAAATCAGCAATTTTATAAGTTGCAGTAGATTTATCTTGAACTTTTGAATATTCTAAATTTTGTGCTTGTGTTATTTCTGCTATTGTAGGCATAATTGCTTGAATAATATATTGTAAATGTCCTCTAATCATTGTTGGAACACTATATAATGCTTTACAAATTCATTTTAAATTACCAGTTTCGTTATCAATTACTTGTCGAATAGATTGAAAACTTGTCGGCATAGCAACAGCATTTTTATGAATAAAGGCACTAAACATTTTTCGTAAATCAAATGTTTTTTGTAAATGTAAACCTGTTTCTGTACCATGTTGAAATATTTGTTCTAAATAAAATGATTTCATTAAATCAGTACCAAAAATACTATCTTTATATAATTGTCCAGTTACTACAGTATCAGCAGCAATTGCAGCATAATTTAATTTTTGAAATATTTTTGTAAATTGTAAATAACTTGTAAAACCAACTGCACCTTTAATATCTGTTAAATTAACTCCAACTTCTGCTTTAGTTACTTTTTTAATTAAATTATTATTTTTATTACCAATTATATAAAATGCTTCTAATGCACTATCTGGTGTTAAATTAAGTAAATTAATAGGTAATACTTGTGATTTAGCAATACAATAATCTTTAATACCAGTTAAAAAAATTGCTTCCATAACAAATAAATAAGATTTAATCATTGAAGAACTTCATTCAGCAATTAATGTTGCTCTAATATTTGGATCACTTGCTAAAAATCTTTCCATATCAAACTCTTCAACTCTTCATTTTAAAGTTAATTTTTGATCCATATATACTGTTGTTGATTTTGCTTGTGTTCATTGATTAACTGCACCAGTCATCGGGTCATAATCACTACCTCAGGTAATACGTTCAGCAATCCGATAAATAGCAGTACCTATACCATTTAATGTTGCTATTTGGTCAGCAATTGCTGATGTTCTAAAAAACATAGTATTAGCATCATTATTAAGTACTCCTCTAACTTGTGCTTCAGCAATACTTAAAATAGCATTTTCAGTTTTACTATTACCACCAATAGTTAATGCTCTTACTGGGTCAATATATGTTGTTGCCATCTTTTATTCTCCTTATTTTATAGTAGAGAATAATTGTTTTGCAAATTCCTTTAATTCTTCTGGATTAGTAATACCAGTAGTTTTAGCCTTTTCACTTAAACTTTTTTCTTGTTTAGTTTTATAAGCACCATCTAATTTTAATAAATCAGCAAAATTAAAATATTGTGATTTATCTTCTTGATTATTAGAATTATCAGAATTTTTAAAAATCTCTACATATTCATTTTTAATTTTATTTAATGCCTCTGATTTTGATAAATCTTTATAATTTGGCAATAATGATTTAGCAAGTGTTACTTGTTTTTCATTTAAACCATTAAATAATGATTTTTCTTCAAATTCATTAACTTTTTGTTCATACTCTTTTATTTGTGGTTCAAATTCTTTCTTTACTTCTTTAAAAACAAAATTTCGGTGTTGTTCTAATAAAGTCTCAAATTCTTCTTGAGTATAATTATCTTTTTTATTATAGTTAAAATTTTTCATTTTAAACTCCTTTAAATCTATTATTAAGCAAATAGTCATGCTTTTTTCATATATATTATAACATTATTTATAATTTTTATAAATAACTATTGAATTTTTTCCTTTAAAAGTAAAGAAAAAATCTATATTAAATATAGATTTTTAATTATTACTATCATTGTTAATTTTCCTTATATTTATTTAATTCTTTATTTACTTGATTATTAATTTCTTCTTTTAATTGTTTATTAATAATATCTTTATGAATTTTAATTTTCATTTCTGCCAAAGCATTTTTAAATTCTTCTGTATGAAAATTACAAAAAGATAATAAATTATCTCTAATATAAGTATAGACTCTTTTATTATTTTCTAAATATCAAGTACGTTTTAATTTAATTTCAATTTTAATATCACAATTTTTAGCCATACATTTAATTTTAACAAATTTAGTTTTCATTATTTATTTTCCTATAAAAATATCAGCCAATTAATAAACTATCTGCTTCATCATGATTATTAACTTTTATATTTCAATTATTTTCAGTAATAATTATTTGTACAATTTCTAATGAATGTTTTTTTGTTCATTTTTTATCATTTTCAAAAAAGACAAGAAATTCTTTAATATATCAATTTTGTCATGAACTAGGACTTATTAACATATCCTTAGTTAATAATTTGTTAAATTGCCCGGCAATAAAACCCCTAAGATGATCTAATGTTTCTTTACCTTTACCAAATTTTGGATTAAAAGTCCCGCGTTCTATAATTAAATTTGTTTCTCAAAAATGGTCTCTATATATTGCATGTTTAAATTCTTTTCATTCATCATTATTAAATTTTTTAAAACTAAAACTACTTACCCATATTGGTTTTTTATTTTCTCATAAAGTTATTCCAGTATTTTTAATGCTGGGATCAATTGAAAGTAAATAATTAGTCATTATTTATTTTCCTTTTTATGATTTTTAGAATGCTTTATATTTTCTTCATCACCTATTAATTTTTCTCCACAATATGTACATTGATATCATGTTCAATAACCCATTATTATTTCTCCTTATTTTTTAAATTTCTATATTCTTTTCATTCATTAGGTGTTAAATTTTTAGTCAGCATTAATTTTTGATGAAGTAAAGTATATCTTAACTCACTTTCTTTACACATTATTTATTCTCCTTTACTATTTCTTTTATATTATTTTTATCTTTTTTCATACCCAATAATATAATTACTGTTCCTATTAGAATTGTGGTACATATTATTAATAATGGTATTACTAAAATTAATTTTTCTCACCAGAACATATTATTTTTTCCTTATATTATTTTTTAATCTAAATATAAACTATCAATAATATCTTGTTGTTCTTCAAAATTAAAATTATTAGTAGGAGGTTCAAAATTAGTTGTAACTGTTTCATCTTTTGATTTTATTGTTGATTTTTTATCACTTTCTGGGACAAACTCATTATTTTTATCATTATTTGGATTATCAATATATATTTTTTCATCATTAATAAGTACTGCTTGATCTGATTCATAAGCAGTTTGTAATTCAGTAGTCATTATTCCCCATCTTCTTAATAATTGAGTTAGTACAGTCTTTTTAGACATATCTTCAAAACTAGCAACAGCAAACTTTTTAGATTTAGCATAAGTTTTTGAATATTTTAAAAAATGTTCTTCTACTTGTTCATTAGTTCAATATAAAGTTTTTTCAAAACCATTTTTTAATTTAAAATAAGCACAATAACCTACTATTTTTGCATTTAATCTTTCTAATGGATTTGAGATAAATTTAAATTTTATTTCATCTTTTAAATAATCTATTTTTTTAATTTCATTTTGTCTTACATCAATAACATTAATTCTTTTATACTGCTGACTACGTAATGCTAATTGAATATAACCTTTATATCCCATTTGAAATTGAGCATTATTTACTTTAGTATTACTATCTCAATATGGAACAACATAACAATATCCAAAGTTTTTTTCTAATGGTAAATTAAGTAATACTGATTGATAACAACTTGCTACTATTGTTTCTGGATTTGCTTTTTCTAATCCAAATTGATTAGCAATTGCTAAAACATTTGACTTAAATTTTTGTATTTCATTATTATTAGTAATACCTTTATTTTTAATAAATTTTTCTACATTTCCATTTTGAATATTTTTAATAACTAATTGATTCATATTTATTCTCCTTTTGCTTTATTAATTCTTATAATTTCTTTTAAGATATAATTTATTTGTTCTTGGTTTTTACAAAGTACTTTTCAAATTTCATTTAATTCTTTATTTTTATTCATGTCACTTTTCCTTTCATAAAGCAAGTGCCATTTCTCACTCATGTAATTTTTCTTTTGTTATTTCTACTTTTATTAATTCAATTTGTTTTTCTTTTACCCAACAAATAAAATTAATATTTGATAAATCAAAACCATTATTTTTTAAAAGTCAATAATATGCTGTTAATTGTAATTCTGCTTTAATTTTTAATACTTTACTCATAACTTTATAAGTTTTAAAATCAATAATAGTATATAAATCTAATTTATTTTTAAAAATTAAATCTGGTGTACCAGCAACAACATCTGCATTAAACATTTGTTCACTAATTGTCTCTAAATTTCCAGTAAATTTTTTTTCTAAAAAATTTAATAATGTCAAACAATAACTTAATATATTTTCATTAAATTTATTATTAACTAATTTATCTTTTATTTTTTTTACTAAATTATCATTATTAATATTTTTAAAATATAATTCTGCTACTTTATGTACAATATTACCTTTAATAATTGCTGGTTCTAAAATTTCTTTAGGAATTTTGTCATAACTAGATCCAAGATAATTATCAAGTATTTTAGAAACTGAAAATAATTCTTTATCTTTTAAAAAATACTGATGTGTTTTTTTATTAAAAATCAATGACATTATTAATTAATTTTCTAACTAAAGCAGATATTTTTATATTTTTACTTTGACAAAATTCTTTTACTTTTTGAAACTCATTTTCATTAAGATATACATTAAATCTATGTTTTAATATTTTATTATTATTTTTAGGAGTTCTATATCTTTTTGCTTTCATTATTTATACTCCTTTATTACTTCAAAAGTTACACCTTTAACTTCAATACCACTTTTTAAAGCAATTAATATTGCTGATTCATTAATTATTCAATATTCTTTATCAAGAATATCTGCATCAATACTTAATATTTTATAAGTAGTATATTGTCTAAGACCTAATATAGTTTTAGTTTTACTTTGTTCTTTTAATGTTTTAGTTTCTTTAATTTGATTATCATAAGCAATTTGTTTTTGTTTAACTGGTAATAATAATTCTTCTTTTTTATTTTTAATTAAAGTATCTAAACCATTTTGTCCAGCAAATACTGATTTTCAATTATTTAATTGTTTTTTAATAATTACATTATAATTTTCAATATTTTTAAATTCTAAACTAATAGTATCTAATATTTTTTTATTATCTTTTAAATCAATTTCATTAATAATATCTTTATTAGATTGTTTTATATAACTTTCTAAATAAGGAATTTTATCATTAAGATTAATTACTTCTACTATTAATTGTTTTAAATTTTTATAAAAAGATTCAATTTCTGTTTTATATTCTTTAATATTATAATTTTCAATATTAATTAATTGATTCATTTTTAATTAATTCCTTTCATTTACAAAAAATAATGTTATGATATATTTAGTAGAGTGTGTATATATAAAAACCCCCTTTTTCTTAATTAATAATAATGTAACAATCAACATGTTAATAGGGTTATTTACTGAGCCAATATGGCTATTCAATTATTAACAACAATTACATTAAGCGATATACTGTTACTTTCTAACTTGCTTAACATTAGAAGCCTTTTATCCTGATATAAGAATAGGACTAAATCCAACAGTGTTTTATTTTTCTTACGACAGTTTATTAAGTTTTAATCTTTAACAAATATATATTTCTTAATTATTAACTTTCTCCTACTTGGTCACTGCGTGTAGTAGATATTTAAAGCGTGTTAATAATAAAAAAGAACAATATTTCTATTGTTCAGTGTTATTTTATTTCTATCCATCAACTTTATACGCTCTAATAAAATTACTTTTGCTTTTTCTAAAAAAATAAGTTACAATTTCTATTGAATATTTAATTTTTATTTAGTTTAAGGAGAATAACAAACAAATGCGCAGATTAATTATTGTATTTTTAACAATTAGTTTGCTTTATTCATCTGGCAGTACTATTGTAGCTTGTGGTGTTGGAGATGGTGAGAAAATTGAAATTAATTTTGAAAATAAACCAACAAAACAAACTTCTAATACCGATCCTTTATATGATTATGTTTATAATGATTATTATAAATATGATACTAATATTTTATATAAACCACTTAATGCATCTATGCAATTAGCAGCAGATAAAATTAGAATTGATCGTAATGCATTAGAAAATACAAATTCTGCTGCTCAGGATTTTTATAATAGTAATTCATATAAATCAGGTAATTATAAAAGCATTAATTATAATACTGAGAAAGTGGTAGATAAACCATTTTCTTATAAAGATGCGAAAGGAGCACCTTTGGTTTTTGGTTTGACTGATAATGATATATCTAAACAGCAATATTTTGGTTATTGATATATTTTTTATGACTCATCAGAAAAAGCACAAAAACCTAAAGCAACTGATGAAACTAGTATTGTAGTTCCGAAAATTAATGATTTTATTACTGATAAAAATAAAACCATTACTAAGAAGGGCTGAATTCATTTATTTTTCATAGTGAAAGATTCAAGTAAAACGTTTAAAATTGATTTTAATATTCAACTTAATGTAAATTTTAAATTACATGTTGATAAAAATAAAAAAGAAATAGTTGTTATTGACGAAACTACTGTTAATAAAGCTTTGGGTGAAGTTGATTTTCGTCATCCAGAAAATGTAATTCATGAACGAATAGCTAACATGATTTTTTCAGAAACATAATGATAAGTATTAAGATTATTTGTGTTGGCCAGTTGTCACAAACATACTGAAAATTAGCGGCTAAAGATTATTTAGCACGAATTAAAAAACGAACTAATATTGAAACAAAAATTATTATGGAATCTAAATTTAATTTAATTTCTACTAATATTAAAATTGAAAGCATTAAAATTAATGAGTATATCTTAAAAAAAGATGATTATCAATGATTTTTATTAGATTTATCAGGTACTTTAATAAGCAGTAAACAATTATCACAAATTATTAGTAAAAACCAAACTTATCAGCAAGGTAAAATTGGTTTTATTATTGGTGGTAGTAATGGAATAACACAAACATTAAAAGATAATACTAATTTAATTAAAATTTCATTTGGTAACATAACATTACCTCATCAATTATGTTATGTTGTTCTATTAGAACAAATATATCGTTCCTTACAAATACTTAATAATCAAAGTTATCATAAATAGTAGGTGAAAAAAATGGATAATAAAACTTTACTTGTTGATTCTTCATGAATGAATTTTTTTCAGCAAGAATATCAAAAATCATATTTTCCTAAATTATTAGAAGATATTAAAAAAGAATATCAAACTTATCTTTGTTATCCACAATGAGAAGAGATATTTGAAGCTTTTAAAGTAACTTCTTTATCAAAGGTTAGAGTAGTAATATTAGGTCAAGATCCTTATCATCAGCCACATCAAGCTCATGGTTTAGCGTTTAGTGTTAAAAAAAATACTCCTTTACCCCCAAGTTTAAAAAATATTTTTCAAGAATTAAAAAATGATTTAAATATTGATAAAGGTAATGATGGTAATTTGGTAAGTTGGGCTCGTCAAGGTGTTTTACTTTTAAATACAACTTTAACTGTTAGACAAAGCCAACCTAATAGTCATTTACAATATCAATGAGCGTCATTTACTGATCATGTTTTATCATTTTTAAATTTAAATTGTACTAATCTTGTTTTTATTTTATGAGGTAAAAACGCACGCAATAAGAAAGAATTAATTACTGCTGAAAAACATCTTATTATTGAAAGTGCGCATCCCTCACCTTTAAGTGCATATAATGGCTTTTTTAATTCAAAACCATTTAGTAAGACTAATGATTGATTAATATCAAAAAATAAAACTCCCATTAAATGATAAAAATAAAAAAATACTAATTTTAATATATGTATTTAAGCAAACAATGTTATGATATATTTGTTAAAATTAATCTAGTTTTGAAGAATATTTCGGGAATGGTGGTTAGATAAATGCCTAGTAATTTAATATTTAATCACATGCTTTCTGAAACATATGATATAAATACTTTGAATTTATTTAGTAGGATGACAGCTATTTACTTAATTATTTCTTTAAGTGCAATAATGTTAGTATATATTTTAATGAATAGTTTTTGAAAGTGATTTCGTAAAGATAAGTATAAAGGTGTTCGTTTCACTACTAAAAATATTGCATATATAACTATGTTATCTTCAGTGTCGGTAGTAGCAACTATTATTGTTTCTATTACCATTCCAATTACTGTATTGCCACCAATTAGAATTGCGTTTGAAGGTTTAATGATTAAAATAACCGGTTATATGTTTGGTCCAATTATTGGTATTATTTGTGCTACGGTAACAGATATTTTAGTAATGTTGTTTGTTCCCTCATATATTAGTATTTACTATATGTTTTGCATTGTTTTTACTGGTTTTTTAGCAGGTGTTGCGGGGATACTTAAAGTACGATTAAAAGACCATCCATGAGTTATTTTTGGTTTAATTAATTTTTTTATAATTTTATTTGCTGGTGGTGGCATGTATATTGTTATTTCAGGTAAACAATCATCATATTTAATGTCAGGAATTAACGTTAATAAATATGCTCTTGCTAGTATTATGGGTGGTGGTGGAATTCTTGGATTAGTAAGTATTTATTCTGTTTTATTATATTATTTATTAAAAAAAGAAATTTATAGAGTTAAAGAAATTTTACCAATTATCTTATTGGCAGTAGTAGCTGAATATGTAATAACAGTGCTTATAGCGTCTTATGCTGACATGACTTTATTTAATCCTAATTCAAAGGATTATGGTGTCACAGCAATTATGAGAATTGTACAAGCACCAATTAAAATTATAATTAATTCAATTATTATCTATATTACTTGAAGAACTGTTAATCCATTGATTAACATTGATAATACTAATTATTAAATAAAAGGTTTCAACAATATGAATGAAGATTTTGTAAAAGAAATATATAAATATTCAAATCAAGATTGTTTAAAAAAAATAAAGGTTATTAGTCCAAAATATTTAAACAATAATATTAAGTATATTCATGTAGCAGGAACAAATGGTAAGGGTTCAGTATCACGCTTAATTCATGCTGTATTATTACAAACTTTAAAACAAAAAATTGGTTTATTTACTTCCCCTCATATTGCAGTTATTAATGAAAGAATTATTGTTAATGATAAAATGATTAGTGATCAGGATTTAATACGTATTAAAAATTTAATTGTTGATGATATTGAATATTATCGTTTAGGATTTTTTGCAATTTTAACTTTAATTGCATTAATTTATTTTCAAGAACAAAATGTGCAATGAGCAATAATTGAAGTTGGAATTGGTGGAAAAATTGATCCAACAAATGTTATTGATGCAACATATGCTATTATTACTTCAATTGGTAGAGATCATCAAGATCGACTTGGTAAAACTACATCTGAAATATTACAACAAAAATTAGGAATAGTAAAAGCAACAACGAAAAATCTTTTTATTACGGGTAATTTAAGTCATAAGTTAAAACAACAAATTAATATCAATGATTATTATGTCATATATTCACCAAAATTAATCAATAAACCTTATTATCAAGAAAATAAAAAATTAGTGCTAACAGTAATTACTAAAGCATTTCCAGAAATTAATACTAAAGATGCATTAAAAATTATTAATGAAACTAATGTTAAATTACGATTTGAAAAATATCAAATTAATGATAAAATTATTTATTTTGATGCAGCTCATAATATTGATGGTATTAAAGCATTAGTTAAAACATTAAAAATTAATAAAATTATTCCCCAACAAATCATATTTTCTTGTTTGAAAAATAAATATCCAAAAGATTTGATTAATTGTTTAAAAAAAGTTTCAAATAATATTATTATTTGTACTAATAGCAATAATAATAGTATTAGTGGTGAGATTTTTGATTACCAAAAAATGATTGCAGATACTGCAAGTAAAATAATTTTAATTACGGGTTCTTGTTATTTTTTAGCAGATGTTTATAATTATTTAAGGAGAAATAATATTATTAATGTTAAAAGGTGGTTATTAAATAATGAACATATTACTAGTAAATGCAATTAGTGGAATAACAATTTTAATTATTTTTTTATTAATTATGATTTTT
This sequence comes from Spiroplasma endosymbiont of Polydrusus pterygomalis, assembly GCF_964030825.1. NCBI lineage: Bacteria > Bacillati > Mycoplasmatota > Mollicutes > Entomoplasmatales > Spiroplasmataceae > Spiroplasma > Spiroplasma endosymbiont of Polydrusus pterygomalis. The sequence goes on from NZ_OZ034964.1 coordinate 52,365, forward strand.
GATAAAGATAGTAAAAAAAAGATAAAACAAGTTAAATTTATCTGTTTAAGTGGAATTTTAGTAGCATTAGCATTTTCTTTAAATACAACAGGTGGTTTTATTTTGAAAACAATTTTACCTTATAAAATTTTTGAAATTAAACTTGGTAGTTTTATTTTAGTTTTAACAAGTTTTTTTTGTGGTGGATTATTAGGTTTTATTAGTGGCTTTGCTAGTGATTTTTTAGGATTATTATTTATTAGCGAGGGAACACCATGTTTATTTTTTACTCTTACTAGCATTTTATGAACTATTTTACCTTACTATTTAGTATTGAATTTTAGTAAAATTTATTATAGTAAAAAAACAATTTATTGATATTTAGCAATCGCTTATGCTATTACTTCTTTAATTATTAGTGGTAGTGATCCTTTTATTTTAAAAATATTATATAATTTACCATTACCTTTATGATCAATGTATTTACCAAGAATTATAAAATTTCCTATTGATTTAATAGTTAATGTTTTTTTAATTATTAGTTGCTACTTATCATTAAGAAAAACTTTAAATTTAGAAAATCAATTTAAAAGAAATTATTTTGCTACAGATCCACAATCTTTACAGTATAATAAAATATATAATAATTAAAATTATTAAGGGGTAATTAGATGATTAAAATTTATGATAGTTTTTTACAAACAATACAACCACTTGCCCCAAATAAAGAAAAAATTAATATGTATTTATGTGGTCCGACTGTTTATAATTATATTCATGTTGGCAATGTTCGTGGTATCCTTGTTTTTGATGTTTTACATCGTTTGTTAATTCATCAAAAATATAAAATAAATTATGTTCATAATATTACTGATATTGATGATAAAATTATTAAAAAAGCTGCTGAATTAAAAATAGCAGAACAAGAAGTTGCTACAAAATATACAATAGCTTATGTAAAAGATTTAGAAAAATTAAATATTATTTTGCCAACAAAATTACCAAAGGTAAGTGATTATATTCCAAAAATTATTGAATTTATTAATAGTTTAATTAGTAAAAATTATGCATATATTACTAATGGTGATGTTTATTTTAAAGTTAGTAAATTAAAAGATTATGGTGCGTTAGCACATAAAAATATTGAAGATTTAATACTTAATTTTAGAGTTAGTAGTCTGGCTAATAAAGAAAATGCTTTGGATTTTGCTTTGTGAAAATCAACAACAGTAGGTATTAATTGAAACAGTCCTTGAGGGAAAGGACGTCCTGGTTGACATACTGAATGTGCTTGTTTTATTGAAAAAATATTTAATGGTCAAACCATTGATTTACATGGTGGTGGTATTGATTTAAAGTTTCCTCATCATGAAAATGAACGTGCTCAGTTTATGGCAATTAATAATAAAGAAATGGCAAATATTTGATGACATAATGGTCATGTTAATATTGCCAATACAAAAATGTCAAAATCTTTAAATAATTTTATTTTAGTTAAGGAATTTTGTCAGCAATATCATTCAAATGTATTGCGCTACTTAATATTAAATCGTGATCATCAACAGCCAATTAATTTTAATAAAGAAACAATTGAAAATGGAATAGCATCAGTAAAAAAGTATGAAAATGTTTTAAAACAATGCACATATCAAATATTCATTAATAATATTATTGTTGAATATCATCATCATGTCAATTATTATCATCAAGTTATTAAAAACTTATCAAATAATATTGATACAACTAATACTATTACGTTACTTGAAAATATGATTAAAAAACTTAATGAAGCAATTATTAAGAAAACTTTTAGCAAAGAGTTTCAAGAGATTTTTTATACTTTTACTTTCACGTTAAACATATTAGGATTTGACTTTAAATTTGGTGATTATTCTAAAGAAGTTAAAAGTAAAATTAAAATGTGAGAACAATTAAAACAGCAAAAAAACTATGAAGAAGCTGATAAGATACGTCAAGAATTAAAAGACTTGAATATTATTTAAAGGAGTAAAATTATGCCATTACAATATATTTATGGTTATCATTCTGTTATTGCTGCCATGTCATCATCATCATTAGTAAAAATAAAAAAAGTATTATTAGTTGAAGATAAGTATCAAGAAATAAAAAAAGAATTAAAAAAATTAAATATAAGTTACGAAATTATTACTTTGCAAGCAATGAATAATTTATTAGGAACTACTAAACATCAAAATATTGTTGCTAACGTTAAAGAATATCAATATTTTTCTTTTGATGAGTTAGTTACTAGTAATTCAATGTCTAAGTTTTTAAGATTTTTAATTTTAGATCGTATTTCTGATCCACATAATTTTGGTTCAATGTTAAGAATCGCAGTTGGTAATAATTTTGATGGTGTCATTGTTTTAAGTCGTAATCAATCAGAAATAAATGGTGTAGTTGCAAAAGCTGCAGCTGGTGCTTTAAGTATTATTCCAATTTGTCAAGTTAATAACTTAACTTTAACAATTAATAATTTACAAGAAAAATATAAATTTTGAATTTTAGCAGCAGCTAAAACACCGAAAGCAGTAGATTACTTCACTGTTGATTGTAGTAGTAATTTAGCATTAATTATTGGTAATGAAGGTGAAGGGATAAGCCCGAAGTTATTAAAACATACTGATTATATTGTACAAATACCAATAAGTCCAAAAATAGAATCATTTAATGCTAGTGTTGCTTGTGGCATTATTGCTAACTATATTTATCTTGAAACATTAAAAATATCATAGTTTTATATATAATTTTGTATTTACATTTTTGTTATAATCTTTTGTTTTTTGTCTGGTAAAGTTGGGTATGAATAATTATGTTCATTTTTTAATTAATTGTCTATATTTTTTGTTGGGTAATTAAACGATTATTTAGCTTTTTGCAGTTATATTTATTAGCATTTATTTCTTTTATTTTTTTATTAATAAATGTATTTTTATTTTGTTTTCCAAAAGTAAAAATTTTAATTATTAAATTTTTAAATTTACTTATTTTTTCTAATTCTTCTATCTTATTTTTTGTTATAAATTTGATTTTAAAAAATCAATTTTTGCTTTTAATTTTGTAATTTCTAAAAAAGATATTAATTTACAATTATTATTTTTACTTAATTTTGTTAATTCTTCATTTTTTCTCGATTAAATTTTTTAAATTTTGTAATGTTGCATTTTCAATATAAAAGAAAATTAAAATGTTTACATTAATATTTTTTATGTTTAAATAAAATTTTTAAAATATCCAACTATTTTGCATTTCTCTTCAAAATAAAAACCCATTTACTTTAAAATCAAGCAATCAGTTAAAAACTTATGTTAAGTTTATAAACAATTATATATTAATATATTAAAATAAAATACTAATATATTATATTTTTAAATAAGTATTTAATTATTAATTGATAATTAGGTTATTATTAAAAATATTTAGGAGGTTTTAATTTATGAATGATAATGAATTAGTATATTTGTATTGTATTGAAAATAATGAAATTGCTTTTAATTTCTTATATAAAAAATATGAATTAAAAAATCAATTTTTTTTACGAAAAGTTATTAAAAAATTTTTTGCTATTCCTTTGGAAGTAAATGATCTAAAATCAACTTTTTATTTTCTTTTTTTAGAAACTATTTTTAAATTTCAAGAAAGAAAAAATAAATCATTTCAAAATTTTTTGTATTGTGAAATAAAATGAGGAATATTTGCTTATGTTAAAAAATTTTTAAATAATAATCATAAAATTATTAATTGTGCATTAAAATATAATGATTATTTATATAGCAGAAATGTTCATGAAACTACTTGATTTTTTTTAGAAGATATTATTAATATTGCTAATCTTACAATTACTGAAAATAAAGTTTTAAAATTAAAACAGCAAGGATATCAAATTCGTGAAATTATGAAAAAATTAAATATAACTTATAAACAAGTTGATAATGCTTGAACACGAGTAAAATTAAAGTTAAAAAATAGTTATAAAAACTATACTTAGTAAAAAATACTATGATAAAATTGAACTAATAATAAAGTTTATATTTTAATTTATAATTTTTGTTGTTATAGTATTTATATTTGGGTGTTTTTACTTTATAGTGATTTTGATGATTATAAAGTTTTTTATTAAGTATTTATGTGGAGGAAATAATGTATAAAATTAGTATTAATCAAAATGAATAGCATTACATGTTAATCGAATTATTGAAGAAAAATTTTTAGAAAAAGTTAATAAGAAAAAGTGCTTATTAAATAAGGTAACAAAAAATGATTTTGATCTTAGTTTTAATTTAGTAAAAAATATTGATAATTATAGATTATCAAAAAAGATAACAGTTGTTATTAATGCTAATAATGATAGTGAAGTTATTACTGGTCAACTAAATATTCCCTTTAATGTTGAAGCTAGTTGAACAATAAAATCATTAGTTGCTATTAAATCAGTATTAACAAATGATGAAAATATAACTAATCAAGTAATAACTGTCGTTAATGATACTAATGTTAGTAAAGCAGATATTGATAATCAGATTACTTCATGTATTAGCAAAAAAATAAATAAATTTGGTCAAGAAACATGACATCAAGTTTTTACTGAACAAGATTATGTTATTAGTGACAATGCTAGTGCTGGAAATTATCAACAAGCAAAAATAATAGTGGTAACAATTATTGGCAAAAATCAATTGCAAGACACTATTGAATTACAAATATATATTCGATGTCATAATCAAAATGCTAACGAAAAAATTTTTAAAAATATTAATTTTAATGTTAATAGTTTAAATCCTATTACTTTATATCCAAATGTGCTACCAACAGGTGTTACATATTCAATTACTTTTAAAAATGGTTCTAATTCACTTACTTCATTATTATTTAAGACAGCGATTAAAGATTTAAATGATTTTTCTTTAGTTGATAATGTTAGTTTAGCAATCAATATTGATTTAAAACTTGATGGTGATAATTATCAAATTAATTATCAACAAGCAATTGAGCCTAATGTCATAAAAAAAATAAATAATATTGTATTAGTAAGTGATTCTGAACAAAATGGTGAATATCAACATTTAAAAAATATTGGTATCATTATTAAATATAATGATAATCAAGAATATAAAATAATTAAAATGATCGATATTAATATTAAAAATAATAGTTTAACCTTTATTAATTTTAGTTCTCTTGTTAAAATAACTTCATGACGTTAAATTAAATTATTTTTGAAGTTATAACTAAGAAAAACATAGGTGATAAGGATGGATACACCATTAGCAATTTTATTAAGACCGACTACTATTACTAATATAATTGGTCAAAGTCATTTATTGAATAACAATAATGGAATTATTAATCGAATATTAAGTCAAAAATTTTTAACATCATTAATATTTTATGGTAATCCAGGAGTTGGCAAAACTACTATTGCTCAAGCGTTAGCTAATGATTTACAGTATCAATTTGGTATCTTTAATGCTGCAATTGATAAAAAAGAAGATTTAGAAAAGTTAATTAAAATAGCAGAAAATAATAAACCTTATATAATTATTATTGAAGAAATACAACGTATGAATCGTGATCGTCAAGATATATTATTACAATATTTAGAATATGGTAATTTTATATTAATTGCTTGTACTACTGAAAATCCCTACTTTGTAGTTAATCCAGCATTACGCAGTAGATGTTTAGTATTAGAATTAAAACCAATTAGTAATGAGGAAATGTTTGTTGGTTTAAAAAAAATAATTACTAATAATTCATTATTTAATTTCAAACTTACTGATGAAATTTTACAATTAATATGCAGTTTAGCAACTGGTGATTTTCGTGTAGCAATTAATATTTTAGAAATATTAATGAAATTATATCCTAATGAAGTAATAAATGTTGATATCATTAATGCAATTATGCCACAAGCAAATAGTTGAAATGCTAAAGCAGGAAACGAACATCATGATTTAAAATCAGCATTACAAAAATCAATTAGAGGTAGTGATGCTAATGCTGCTTTATATTATTTAGCAAGGTTATTAGCAAGTGGTGACCATGAAGCTTTATTAAGAAGAATCTTAGTTATTGTTTATGAAGATATTGGACTTGCTAATCCTGCTTTAGGAATTAGAGTGAAAACTGCTGTTGATACTTTTCGTCAAGTTGGTATGCCTGAAGGTTTAATTCCACTTGGTTTAGTAGTTATTGAGATGGCACTTAGCGAAAAATCAAATAGTGCTAATTTAGCAGTGCAAAAAGCATATAGTGATGTTTTACAAGGTAAAATATATCCAATCCCTGATTATTTAAAAAATAATTGATCTAAAACATTAAATAAGCAAGTAGCTAAAGGAAAATTATATAAATTTCCCCATGATTATGATAATGATTATGTACAACAACAATATTTACCAACAAAATTAAAAAATATTAAATATTATCAACCAAAACTCCATAATATTTATGAAAAAAAACTAAATGAAATTTATAGTAAATTTACTAAAAAATAAAATTATGAGGTGCAAAACAAAATGTTAAAAAATAAATATTTATGGTTGTTGTTTGGTTTAATATTAGCAATAAGTAATATTATTGCTGTTACAAGTAGTATTAATAATTTAACAATTATTAGTAATCTGCAACAAAATAAAAAAAATAAAATTGATTCAATAGTTACTAATACTACATATGGTAGTTTAAGTAATGGTACTATTCTTAGTAGTCAAGATAACAATGGAACATATCATCTTTTTGATATTAAAAATATTATTAATAATTCAAAATTAAAACCTTATGCAAAATATATTAATATTACTAATAATAAATTAAGTTATAATCCTGATGATATTAGCAAGGAGATTGTTGATGAATTTAATAAAGAAATTGCTATTATTAATTATAATGAACAGCAATTAACAAGTACTAATGACTTACAAATTTTTCAAAAACAAAATTTAAGCAAAATATCAACAACAGTTTATAAATCACATAAAAAATCTGATAAAAAGTTGACATTTATTCAATTTGGTGGTGCTAATCTTCATGTACCTTTAGAAGGTACAGAGGGAATTGTTGATAAAATTACTAATTATAATGATTTAAGCGAAACATTAGCAATATATTATATTGCTAAATCACATGCAAAAAATAGTAGAACAATTTGTTTAGATTTTGTTAAACAGTTTATTAGTAAAAGTAGTCTAAAAAATAGTAAAAATATTAATGATAAAATTTTTGAAAATATTTTAAATAATATAATTGATAGTAAAAATTTAGAAGCTATTATTAATGGTTATCCTATAAAAAATGATAGTAAAAATATAAGTATTAGATATTTGTTAGATGACCATAATATTATTAGTGTTGGATACTATCAATATGATATTAGTGATTTGGATACTATTAATAATTTAATATTTTCTTATAATTTTCCAAAAGATGGAGCGCGATTTATCGAATATGATTCAAAAATAACTTCACTTTTAAAATGAAGTGATTATACTGATTCTTGAACTAATTTTATTTTTTTATATCCAATAATTTTTGCTGGTGTTAGCGATAATATTATTTATACTGTTATGGGGAATACAACAATTGTTAAAAGTGATAAGCTAAATTTTAGTACAAAAAAAATTGAAGTTAAAGATAATTAATTACCAATATGAAAGGTAATAAAACAACCTCCTCCTGGCCATAAATCGCAAGGATTAGTTATTTACATATTTATTTGACATGATGAAAATATTATATATCAGCAAATTAAAAGTACTTCGATATCTAGATGTTTTGATGTGGGACCATCTTTTTCAATAAATATTAATAAATGAACAATTAGTAATATATTAAAGTAATTAGTTAAGCATTTTAAAAAAATTACTAATTTATCAATAAAACTAAAAATTTGATTTACTTATTTTAATTATGAAAGGAATTAAAAAAATGAAAAAAGAAGAAACTTGACAAGAGGTACAATGGGCAATAAAAAATCTACATGGTCCAATTAGAGCTGGAGCATTAGTTGCACAAAATTGAACTAATATTACTGCAAACGTATTATTAGTGGCAGCAGGACTTAAATCTGCTACTAGAAACAATAGTGTTGAAAAACGTTATCAATTAATTAAAAGTGGAGTAACTGATATTTTATATGCAACATTTGGTGCTTGAATTATTTGACAAGCATATAATTTAAATGAGACTAGTGGTAGTACCACTATAAGTCCAGCCACAACTACTGAAGGAAATTTACCTACCTTTCCCCCTTAATAGGGGAATAAATTATCAAATTGTTGCTGATCAACTTACAGAAAATATTATCAGTAATGAATTAACTCCAGAAATGATTACTATTGCTTTAAGTAAAGTACTTTTTGCTACAAACGGATTAGTTAAATTAGTTAGTGGTTTATCGGCTTTTGATCTGTATAAGGTACAAAAAGTGACAAAAATTATTGAATATTTAAAATCACTTACTACTTTTACAACGGCAGGTTTTAATTTTAAAGACAGTAATTTTAAGGGAGGTAGTTTAATGTTAATTTCAGCAATTATTGATATTAGTGATATCTATTTACCTACAATAATAAGAAAAACTAATGGTATTAATAATTGTGAAGAAAAAATTATTATTAAAATTTTTAATAAAAGAGAAGAACATATTTCAAAATTCTTTCCTTTATATAAAGGTATTTTAAGTAATAAGGATCTAGGTGAAATATATAAGTTTTTAGAAAATAATGATTAAAATCAATTTGAATTAAAGCATTCAAATAATGCAGTTGCTACTTTTTTTAAACTTGGAGAAATAAAAGATTGACGATCAACGTTAACAAAGTTTAAAGAGTGAATAGATAATTATACTCCTGAAGATAAAAAAGTAGAAATAGTAATGGTGGAATTTGATAATAATCAAGAACAATTAAAACTAAAAATACCTGATTATGATTTTGCACCAGAATTTGTTGAAAATACTAATAATGGTATCTCAGAAATTATTATTGGTGATTCACAATCATTAATATCATCAAATAGTAGTATTTAAAAAATTCTTATTTTATCATAATGTTTTTTTTAAAAAAACATTATTTTTATTTATTATTTTAATTTTTCTTGTACAATTATTTTAGAAATGCAAAAATTTAAAGAAAGATTTAAAATTTAACTTTATTTTTAAAATAAAAAAATATTTTAAAATTGACACTTATTTTAAATAATAATATAATTAAAAATGGTTAAGTTTTCTAGGTGAATTTAATGAGCGAAAAAATAATTTTAATTTGTAGTGTTTGCTTAAATCGCAATTATCATACATACAAAAATAAAATTAAGTATAAAGAACGTATGGAATTAAAAAAATATTGTGAACATTGTCAAAAACATACTTTACATAAAGAATCACGTTAGGAGATATTTTTCATGAGTACCGAAGATAAAACAAAAGAGAAACCAAAAATTAATCCCGAAAAACTGGCTCTTTTAAAAAGTAAATTTAATATTTTGCGTAGAATTAAACCATTAAAAACAAAAAAAAATATTGATGGAAAAGTAATTTTTAACCCACGAACAGCGGATAAAAATAAAAAAGTTAATATTAGTGAAATTTGGGAAAAAGAACGCCGCGATCGTAGTTCTGAAGAACGTTTTTATTATAAAAAAGAAGCAAGAACTTATCGTAAATATTTTTTCTTGTATTTATCAAGAGAAATTAGAAGAACTCGTTGAACACCAAGAAAACAATTAAATAATAAATTTATTACAACAGTGATATTTATTGCTGTGTTAGCATTATTCTTTTATGGAATTGAGCAGTTGTTGTTACTTGTATTACCTTTATTAAAAATAATGTAAAATGGAGATGCCAAAAAAATGAAAAAAGAAACCCTTAAAACGATGCCAGTAGAAGAAACACATAAACATCGAATTGAACAAGCACAATGATATATTGTTAATTGCAATAAAGGTCATGAAGATAAAGTGGCTGCCGATTTAAGAAATAAAATTGAGAAAAAATTAAATTTGAAAGATAATATTTTTCAAGTTAGGGTTGTTAAAGAAACAATAACAGATAAAGATAAAAAAATAGTTGAAAAAAATATTTTTCCAGGTTATATTTTTATTCATATGATTTTAACTGAAGACACTTGATATGATATTCGTAATACAGCAGGTATTAATGGATTTATTGGATCTAGTGGTAAAGGTGTGCCCCCAACTCCATTGTCTACTAAAGAAGTTAATGAAATGTTATATCGTAATGTTAAAAATCAATTACAATCTAAAGTTAAAGAAACAAAAAAAATTATTCGTGATTTTGAATTAAATGATTTTGTTCATATTACCTCTGGTGCTTTGCAAAACAGAGAGGGACAAGTTGTTAAGTTAGATGAGGATAAGGGTGTAGCAACAGTTTCTGTTGATATGTTTGGTCGTCAAACTGAAATTAAAGTAGAATATGATAGTTGTAAAAAAATTAAAGTTTAAGTAACTAAGTTATATAAATAATTAGTTACTTATAAAAAGTTTGTATTTTTAACAATTGAGTTTATTAAAAAAATTAATAAACTCAATTTAATTTTTAAAAACTAAATCAATAAAATATTTATTTATTATTAATATTTCTTATTTGATTAACGTAATTAAATCAAACTAATAAGTTTTATAAAATCATGAATAATATTTAAATATCATTAAATTATAATTGACTACTAATAGTAATAATGTTATTATTTGTAAGTACTATTTATCTAGATAAATAGACTTTATTTATGTTTAAACTTGTGGAAGATTTATTCGTTTGGACCACAGTGAGAATCCATTTAGAAGGAGTTGCTCATGGCAGATAAAAAAAATATTAATCGTGAAGGTATTATTCAATTACCCGCTGGTAGTGCCAAGCCAGGTGCTAGTTTAGCATCATTTGGTATTGATATGCCACGTTTTTGTAGAGAATTTAACGATAAAACTAAAGACCAAAAAGATGATGTTAATCCAGTTCCAATTCCAGTTTTTATTACAGCATATAAAGATAAAACTTTTGATTTTAAGATAAAAACTCCACCAACAACATTTCTTTTAAAAAGAGCATTGAAGCTTGCAAAAGGTTCACCAAATGCTAAATTAACAAAAGTAGGAACACTTACTATTACTCAAATTACAGAAATTGCCCAAATTAAATTACCTGATTTGAATGCTTATTCTTTGGAAGATGCAATTAAAATTATTGCAGGAACAGCTAAAAATATGGGTATTACTGTTGAAAATGGAAAGCAAGGTATTTAATATGAAAAGAAGTAAAAGATATCTTGCAGTTGCAAAATTAATTGACAACACTAAGGTTTATTCAATTGATCGTGCTTTAGAATTAGCTAAACAAACTTCATCATTAAAATTTGATGCAACAGTTGAAGCAGCATTTCGTTTAAATCTTGACCCAAGACATGCTGATCAAATGTTACGTGGCTCTATTATTTTACCAGCAGGAACTGGTAAAACACAACGTGTTTTAGTAATAACTACGACAAAACAAAAAGAAGCAATGGAAAGCCAAGCTGACTTTGTTGGCGGTAAAGAAATGATTGAAAAAATTCAAAAAGGTTGATTTAATTTTGATGTAATCATTGCAACACCGGAAATGATGGGAGAATTGGGAAAAATTGGTAGAATTTTAGGACCAAAAGGATTAATGCCGACAGCAAAACTAGGAACGGTAACAATCGATGTTCAAAAAGCAATAGCTGATATCCGTAAGGGGAAAGTTGAATATCGCGTTGATAAACAAGGTAATATTCATGTTATTCTTGGTAAAGTCTCATTTACACAAGAAAACTTAAAAGATAATTATCTTACAATCCTTAATACTTTGAGAAAAGTTAAACCAGCAGCAGTTAAAGGTACTTATATTAAAAATATAAGTATTACTACAGCTATGGGTCCTGGCATTAAAGTACTAATTGAAGAATAATAAAAATATTTAAAAATCATCAGTAATTTTTACTAGTGATTTTTTCTATTTTTATTCACTAATTTATTATTAATTTAAAATATTTTACGCTATAATTTACTTATTGTGTTAGTACCAATTGGCATACCATTTTGGTAAAACAATAATGAAGAGTAAAGGAGAAACCTTAATGAAAAATCTTATAAATAATTTTAAGAAACAAAATTGAGGAATAAAAATTGGTTTTGCATCACTGGTAATTAGTATTTTTTGCTTAGTCTTAGGACTAATTTTAATCGCAACAGCTAATTTTAAAGACTCACTTGGTAATACCTCACAATATGCAGGTAATGGTTTTCATGCTATTAATGTATGAGGATTTAATGCTTTTTTAAATAAAGCTGCTTATAATCAAATGGTGTTAGATGCTTATAGTGCTAAGTTGTTATCTTATCCTTTTGCTCAAGTATTAATTGGAATTATATTTACAGTAATTTTAACGGCTATATTCTTTGGAGTTAGTGTTTTATCTTTAATATTTGGTTATTTTAAACGCTGATTATATTCTTAATTAGTAAGTGTTAAGTATGGATAAAAATATAAAATATAAAAAAGTTACATCTTGAGATTGAAAACAAAAACTAGGATTATTTTTGTACATTTTAGTAGTACTTTTAATAATCATTAGTTTAGTATTATTAGCAACCGCTAGTTTTAATGATAATTATAACAATTTTTTTGGTAATGGTTTTTGAAGTTTAAAACATTATGGTATCACTAATTTGTTTGTTAATTGAAATCAATTTGATATCAATGCTGCTAAAAATGCTGATGTTTCTCATCCCTTTTTGCAAGTTTATTTTGCTATTGTTTTTTTAGTGATTATTACACCAATATCTTTTATTCTTGCTACTATTTTATTAGTTAGAGGATGATGAAAGTCAAGAATTTAATATATAAAAGCTTTTTAATAATTTTATTTATAGTAACATTTAATATTATTCATTAGAAAAAGGCCTTGGGATTCTAATGAAAATTATTAGTAATCATTTTGCTTTGATAAAAGTTACTACTATTATTTTAGTAATAATAACTTTAGCATTTACTATTTATTTGCAAATTTATTAGTAAAATTAGTTAATATAATGACTTTAATCAAGATATCATTTCGAGAAGGTGGTTTTCAATTAATGCTTGGGTTATTAGTTTTTTAGTTAATCTTAATTATCAATGTTGAATAAATTGACAAAAAATGAAAAATAAACTAAGTTATGCAGTCTTTAGTTTTTCTTTATTACCATTACTAGTTGTTGAATGATTTTTTATTTTCCATTAATTTATTAAGATATATTAGCAATTTTACAAGTGTTATTTTTATTTATATTTGATATTGATGATAGTAAAACTATTAATTTTTTATTTTATGGTGTTACTTTTGAGCGCATAAAATATTCGGTTGATGGATAATTTTCCAAAAACTAAGAAAAAGATAGATATAAAATTCTATCTTTTTTAATTAGGTTAAAATTATCGTTAACCTTGCTTAGTTTAAGAAAATAACAGTAAAAACAACCAATTAAATTAAATACTACATGGGATTTCTCTATTTTTCGCTAACAATTTTAAGATATTAAAGTTTTATTAAAATATTATTGCCTTGCTAAAAATTTAGTTTTTTATTATATAATTATATCGTAAAAATAATTAAATATTTATCAGTAAAATTACTAACAAGGTAAAACTAGTTAGCATTAAATATCATTGCTTTAATTAGTGAGTTTGAAAGTTAGGAAAAGATATTATGACAACACATGAAAAACAAAATGTCCAACAACAACAACTATTTTCTAAATTATGAGATATTTCTAATACGCTACGGGGAACAATGGAACCATCCGAATATAAAGAGTATATCTTAGGATTAATATTTTATCGTTATTTATCAGATAATGTCCAATCGATAATAGCAAAAGATTTAACAATGGAAGGGATTGATTATTATACTGCTTTAACTAATGAAAAATATCGCAATGATTTTTTAGGAGTTTTATATGATAATGATAGTGCTGGATATTATATTGAACCAGAATATTTATGACAAGCAATAATTAAAAAAATTAATAGTGGAAAATTTGATATCTTCATCTTAAGAAAAGCGTTTAATAAATTAATTGAATCAACAGTTGGTCATGCATCAGCAAAAGAATTTGAAAATTTATTTGATTCTGTTGATTTAGATTCTAGTAAATTGGGAAAAACAGAAACCGAGAAAAGTAACATCATTGCTAAAGTAATGTTAAAAATTAATGAAATTAATTTTGAAATTAACGACGCAGAAATTGATATTTTAGGTGATGCCTATGAATATTTAATTAGTAAATTTGCTTCTGAATCAGTAAAAGCAGCAGGTGAATTTTATACACCACAACCTGTTTCTAAATTATTAGCTAAATTAGTTAGTCAAGGAAAAACGGAAATTAAAACGGTTTATGATCCAACATGTGGTTCGGGTTCATTACTATTAAGAGTATATAAAGAATTAAAAATTGGTCATTTATATGGCCAAAAATTAAAAACCAATTCATATAATATCGCAAGAATGAATATGATGTTACATGGTTTAAAGTATAATAAATTTGATATTTATCATGGTGATACATTAGAAGATGATGGTTTTAAAGGACAAGAATTTGAAATAATTGTTGCCAATCCACCATATAGTTCTCATTGATCGGCAAATCAAAAATTTTTAAGCGATGAAAGATTTAGTGCTTATGGCAAATTAGCACCAAAAACAAAAGCTGATTTTGCTTTTATTCAAAATATGATTTATAAATTAGCAGCTAATGGTGTCATGGCCGTTGTTATTCCACATGGAATTTTGTTTAGAGGTAATGCTGAATTAATTATTAGAAAATATATGATTGCCAAAAATTGAATTGATACTATTATTAGTTTACCAGCTAATATGTTTTATGGGACATCAATTCCAACTTGTATTATTGTAATGAAAAAATGGAAAAGTGATAATGCCATTTTGTTTATTGATGCTTCGAAAGAATTTGCCAAGCAAAGAAATAAAAATACTTTAACTGATGAAAATATTATTAAAATTATTAATGTTTTTAATAACAGAAAAACTATTGCTAAATTTTCTAATTTAGTTGCGATCGAAATAATTAAAGCAAATGATTATAACTTAAATATTGCTCGTTATATTGATAATACAGCAGAAAAAGAAATCATTAATATTGAAGAATTAGAAGAGAAATTAATTACTAATGAACAAGCAACGCAAAAATTAAATGAAGAATTTAAGTTACTGGTAAAAGCGTTGGTGATTAATAATGAATAAATTTCTGGTGCCAAAAATTAGATTTAAAGGATTTAATGATGAATGAAAAAAATATAAAATTAATGAAATTTATAAATTAAAAAGAGGATGCGTTATAAGTAAAGAAATACTTTCTAAAAATAAAGAAGCTAATTTTTTTCTTGTATATTCATCTCAAACATCAAATAATGGAATAATGGGTTGAACTAATAGTTATCTTTTTGAAAAAAATAAAATTATTTGAACAACTGACGGTGCTAATGCTGGTACTATTAGATTTGTGAATGAAAAATTTTATGCATCTAATGTTTGCGGAGTTTTGATTGGTAAAAAAGATCATTATAATAATTATTCATTTGCTATTTCAATTAATTTAGAAGCAAAAAAACATGTAAATAAAAATGGAAATCCAAAGTTAATGAATAATATTATGGGAAATATTAATTTTTATAATTCAAAATCAAAAAATGAACAAACAAAAGTGGCACAATTTTTTACTATTATTGATAAAAAAATTGAATTAGTTAAAGAACAGTTAAGTTTATTAGCAAAACAAAAACAATATTACTTAAATAATATGTTTGCTAATGAAAAAGGTTATCCCAAAATTAGATTTAAAGGATTTAATGATGAATGAGAAAGTAAAAAAATAGGAGAAATATTAAAAATTAAGCATGGTAAAAATCAAAGTAAAATTGAAATAGATAATGGAAAATATCCTATTTTAGGTACTGGTGGTATTATAGGAAAAACAAATACTCCTATATATCAATATGAATCTGTTCTTATTGGAAGAAAGGGTACAATTGATAAGCCACAATTTATGGATTCACCATTTTGAACAGTCGATACATTATTTTATTCGATAATAAAATCGAATGCATATCCTCGTTTTATATATTACTTATTTCAAACAATTAATTGAAAAAAATATAATGAATCAACTGGTGTTCCAAGTTTAACATCTTTTATAATTGAAAATATTGAGATTTTTACTTCACTTAATTACAAGGAGCAAAATTTAATTGGACAATTTTTTAGTATCATTGATAGGAAAATTGAATTAGTTAAAGAACAATTAAGTTTATTAGCAAAACAAAAACAATATTACTTAAATAATATGTTTATTTAATTTATGGTTTCTATCTGATTTTTACATACAAATAAAAGTTTTACATAATTTAACAAAATAATGTAATCTAAACAAGTATTTTTTAATAGCAACCGTTTTTAATTTTATGATATGATTTAGTTAATTAAAAAAGATAATCTTGTTTTTTTCTTAGAGATTCTATTTTAATAGATAAATATTTATTAGGATAAGATATTATCAACCGAATAATTTATGCCATCGTTACTTTTTTATGTTAATGTTTCTCATATTGTTTTGTACTTTTCTTTTAAAACAATATATAAAGTTATTCAAATTTAAAATATTTGCGATAAAGGAAAAACAAGTAGCACTTAATTAAATAATTTATTAATATTAATTATCAATAATTGTTATTTTTACTAATTTTATTATCAATCATTTTAAATATGAGGGTGATAGCAATTGATGAGCAAAAGTAAGTTGATAGTACTATTTATGTTAAAATTAGTATTACTAACAATATTAAAAAGAGTAATAAACAATGTTAATTTTAATTATTAACTTCTAAAAACGAATTGATAAAAAGTTCATACATTATTTAAAATATATGAAGTAATTAGATTTGATAAAGATTCTAAACAGGTTTTAAAACTATTTATTAATTCAAAAATAATTTTATATATGATAAATCTACTTCTTTTTTATAAAGAGTTTGAATAAAAATTTTATTATTAAATAATATAAAATTAAGATTATTAATAACTTCTTTATTTTCTAAAATAACTAAAAGTTCATTATTTTGCTCATAAAACTTAAATCTATAATTATATTCTTTTAATAGTTTTATAGTAATTAAAATATTACTAGTAATTAAAACTCAAACCTTATTAATATCAAAAGTTTTTATTGAACCATCATAAAGTAATTTTCCTAATTCCATAATAGTAAAATTATCGATGATATCTTTAACTTCATTAATCATATGAGTAGTTAAAAGAATAGTTTTTCCTTGTGATTTTAAATCTTTTAAAATAGTATTAAATTGTTTACGTGATTCTGAATCTAAATTAGCTCCTGGCTCATCTAAAATTATTAGATCTGGATTATTAATTAATGCATGAATTATCATAATACGATTTTTCATTCCTGAAGAAAAAGAATTTAATTTTTTATTACGATGTTTTCATAAATTAAATATTATTAAATACTTTTTTATATTTTGATTTAAAATTTCATCACTAATGATTGTTGCTCGTCCTAATATTTTTAAAAAAATAAAAGCTGTTAAATCGTGAGGAAAATTTTCTAAGTTTAAAGAAAATCCTAAACTGCTTTTTGCTTTTGCACTGCCAGCTTTATAATTATTAATAGTAATCATACCATTATAATTATTGGCGGATATTGCACCAATAATTGATCTTAATAAAACAGATTTACCACTCCCAGATTGGCCAACTAATGCGTGAATAGTTCCTTTATAAACTTTAAAACTAATATTGTTAATATTAAAATTTTTTAATTTAATACTATAATCTTGCACATTAATCATAATATTATTATCCATTTCTGCCATTCCTAACTAATTTTTTTCTTCAAAAATGTTACATAAGATATATAAAATAAAATAACTGAAATAATAATATAACCATAAATAATTATTGAAATATTTTGAAAATATTGAATTTTTTCAATATTTATTTTACTTTTAATAAAAGTTAGTTTAAAATCATGGTAACTAAATAAAGCATTTTTTTGTGTGTCAAAATCAATATTAGATAAAGGATAAATTTCGAATCAAAAATCACCATAATATCCCATAAAATAGGTTCATATTTGATTTCAATGTTCAATTATGTTGATATAATTTAAAATTTGATATGTATTAACAGAGTCAATGTATTTTTTATAGTTATTATTGATAATAATATCATTATTAATGATATTATTATCAATGCGAACTTGTTCATAAATATAATCTTCAACTGTTCTAATAACATAATATATCGGGTTATAGAAAATTTTGTTAAATTGATTTCGAAAATCAAATTGATATTCATAATTTGATAAAAATATATTTTTAATTTCATCATCAGTAATTGCTTTTGTAGTATTATCTTCTCCTTTAATAGCAATAAAGGTTTTATTAATATCATTATCAGAAGTTACTAAAGTTGTTGCTTTAGTTTTTTGATTTAACATAAATGTATTAATGTTATTACATTCAAGATTATAATCATTTATTAAATTCAATAAATCTTGAAAAATTTTATTACCATTTAAGTTTAGTTTTAAAAAGTCTAAATCTTTAAAATAACTATTAAAAGTAATTTGTAATATAATAGTTTTATTTATATATTCTACTGGTCTTCATGCTGCAACTTTGCCCTCAAATTTTTTGACTACGGAGTCTTGGTAAATAAGTCCTAAACTTCTAAAAAAATTAATTCTTTTATTAATAACATTTTCTGAATTAATGTTCTTTAATTCGAAAGAAGTTAATCCAGAATAGAAATTAAAAATAGTCTTTGTTAAATTATGGTATTTAATTAAATTGTTTTTTAAATTTTCCTTAAACAAAATTGAATTTTTAATTTGCCTTACACTATATGATTCATTATTTTTAAAACTTAAAATAATGTTATCAGTTTTTATTTTATTAAATGAATAAGGTAAACCACCTAATAAAAATAAACTACAAAAAATAATAAAAATTAAAAAAACAGTTTGTGAACGTATAAAAACTGATAATACGACAACACCAATCGTTAATAAGATACTAAATAAAAAACAAAAAACAAAAAATTTAAGAATAGTAATAACATGAAAAATTAAATATTGCTCATTAAACATGAAACCAAGAGTACCAGCTATTATTAATAAAATTAGAAAATTAAATAAAATAAAGATAAAATTAGTAAAAAAAAGAGCAATATATTGTGTTAGAATAATATTTTTTCTTGAATATGGTTTTGTAATTAAAAGTAAAAAAGAACTATCTTCAATTTGAATACCAAATATTTTTATCGCATTCATTACAACAAAAATAAATAAAAGAATGTTATAAAAAATTATAAAATAATATTGAAAGTCAACGAAAAAGATATCATTTGCTAAATTTAAAGAAAATAAAATTAAAGAAGTTATTAATGAAAATGTTAATGAAAATATTAATAAAAAAATTGTGATAAAAGAATGATTAATTTTAAATAAAATTAATTGAAAAAGCTTAATTCAAGATTTATTTTTATTTTTCATAAATAGTCCTTCTTTTTAATTTTATTATTAAACCTATAATTTATTATATTATTGCTATTTAAAAATTAAAAAGATGATTTTAATTTCAAATATTACTATCTGCTCTTTTAATTATTCATTTATTAAATGTTATATAGTTATTTTCATATTTTTTACTACCAAAAATAAAATTAAATCCATCAATACTAATGTGTATGTAAGAAAAATAATCTTGAGGGTTTTTAGTTACTTCTAGTGTAGAATTATCTATTCTTTTAACAAATTCAGAATTTTGCAAAGTTGCATATTCATTTCCGCAACCATTTAATTGTATTTGAAATTTTGTATTACTATCAATTGCGTTTTCTGTTACTGCTTTTTCTTTAATTTTGTTACTAAAATAACTATTAATATCCATTAAATTTTTATTGTCAAAAAAATATGAGTCAAAGTCTTTTCTATCCATATACATAATTAAATTTTTTTCATTGTTAATAATATTAAATGGTGTTTTAATAAAACCATCTAAAGAAAAAGTTTTTCCTAATGCTGTTGCTACTTTCTCTGCTCATTGTTCTCTTGTCTGATTTTTACGAATTGTAATAAAATTAAAGTTAATTCTTTCTAAGGTTAAACCTGAAATAGTTCAATCAGTTAATGAAATTTTTCCAAAACTTTTAATCTTTGATTTTTTGCTTGTAATTTCTGATTTTGTTGTGCTATTTAAATTTGAATCAATTCATTTATCTAAATTTTCATTAAAATCTTCAACTATTATCTTAAAATAATCTTTTAAATAGTTTATTGAATCAATACTTGAATTATTAAATGCATTATAAAAATGATTTGCTTCTTTATATACGTGTTCTTTCATTCTTACATTATTATCTTCCAAAAAAATACTTTTATTAATAAAAATATTTTTATTATTTAACATATTACGTAAGTTAGCATTTGCTTGCTTAATTATATTTTCATCATTTGTAATTATATCAATATCCACAAGATAATTTTTTATTTTATTATTAATTTCTAATGAAGCTGCTTGAATTACTGACTTTATATTAGCACCTGTGTTGGCAAAATAGATAATATATTCTTGATTTAAACCCTTATTTTGCAATTTATTATTATCATCTTTATATGATAATAATAAATTTAAATTTATTTTAATAGAATATCAAAATCTTATTTTTAATTTATTTGGACTATAATTTCTAATGCCAAAATCAACCTTATCTTCGCTTTTTCATTTAAAAGGAATTTTTTTAAAATTGGTGTTATTAACAGAAATCTTTAATACATCATTGTTTGATATTCCATTAAATAATAATCTTAAATTATCATCAAGTATTAATTTATTAGTGATATTAGTATCAATCATGCTTTGTATTCTTTTAGTAAAAGCATTAGTAAAATTAGCATCATCAATTTTTTCATCTGTTGAAGAAGGAAGCCCTTTTAAAAGCTTATAAAAATCATTGCCTGATACAAATTCATTTTCAAAAAATAAATTTTTATTTGAATTTATTAAATCTCCGAATCCTTCTTTAATTTTATCTTGTGCTTTAATTAATAATTCTTGTATATTATTTCCATCATTATTTGTTGGATTTATTG
This sequence comes from Spiroplasma endosymbiont of Polydrusus pterygomalis, assembly GCF_964030825.1. Taxonomy (NCBI): domain Bacteria; kingdom Bacillati; phylum Mycoplasmatota; class Mollicutes; order Entomoplasmatales; family Spiroplasmataceae; genus Spiroplasma; species Spiroplasma endosymbiont of Polydrusus pterygomalis. The sequence goes on from NZ_OZ034964.1 coordinate 73,572, forward strand.
GTTCTTGACCACCACCACAAGCAATAACATTTGTACTTGCTGTGCCAATTAAAGTTATTGCTCCTAGCATAGTAAGTATTTTCTTCATATCTTTATACCTCCTTAAATTTTGTATAATTTAACTTTATATTATTCTGCAATAATTTCTTGATATATTCGTTTTTACTTTAATAAGTAGAATTAGTTCACACATATTTTCATTCTTATTAATATCATTTAACATATCATTAAACTTTTCTTGTGATATTGATTTTTATTTTTGATTAAATTTATTTATTTTTAGTAATTTAACTATTTGTTTTTCTTTTGCTGTTCAGTTAAAATATATTTTTTTATTTTATTGTGTTCTTTTTTTGTAAAATAAACATTTTTATCTATTTTCTAATTTATTTCTTATAGTTGCATTAATAATTGTTTTGCTTGAAATAATTTACGGTGAAAAATTACCATTATAAAAAAATTGAAACAGTACAGTATATATTATTTTTGATTATCATACAAAAAATAAAATGAAAGATAATTTGAATACCAATTGCTTTGCCAATTTGCCAATTGAAAAATAAATAATTACTTTGACTATATAAAAATATAATAATTATTTTAAAATATTATTTACTAATGGGTTATAATATAATTATATTTTTTATAAAAAGTTTATATTTTAATTTTCTTTTTTTGTTTAAAATACACTTAGTATTTTTCTTTGTGCAAAAGATAGAAATTTTAGTTATCAAATTTTATAAAACATAATATTAATTATAATAAAAAAATTAATGTTAATTTTATTAGAAAGGGTGTTTTATGGAAAAAGAAAACTCTGTTGAAGTTAGATTAAATAAAAAAGCGCAAAGAAATTCAATTAATATGTTAAAACGACAAGCTATTTTTAGTACAGCAAAACCATGAAAAGCTATTTTTATTATGGTTACTCCACCTTTAATTGCAGTAATTATTTTTTCTACTTATCAAATTTTTGATAAATGAATTGCTACCCAATGAGGGGGACAAAGCATTATTGATCGTTATAGTCAAAGTTCAGGGATAATAATTAGTTTGCAACAAGCATTAAAAATTATTAATATTGCTACTACTTATGCAGCTGTTCCATCTTCAATGATGGTTGCTTTTGCGTTAATGGTGGCAACAGGAACAGGAATTAAATATTCAATTGCATATGGTCAAAATAAGCGTCATCAAATGTCTCAGTATTTAGGAAATGGTTTTTTATTATCTTTTCTGGTTTCTATTATTCTGATGATTATTATGTATTTTAGTTGTCAAAGTATTATTGAATTTCAAGCAGGAAGTGATGCTGGAAGTGATCCAGAAATTAGAAAAATTATAATTAAAGAAGCAGTTAGATTTTCTCAAATTTTAATTATTGCCACACCATTACTTTTTTTTGCTTATTTTTTAGTTTCGTTGTTACGTAGTGAAGGAATGATGTTATGAACAATTTTAATTAATGTTGCTGCATGTTTAGTAAATATATCGTTAGATTTTATTTTTGTTATTCCTGGTAAGTTAGGAATGGAAGGTACTGCTTATGCTACAATTATTGCTTGAGTAAGCATTAATTTATTTTCAATAGCAATTATTTGATATAGTGTTGATAATTTAAGATTTAAAATAGGAGATTTAAAACTTAAATGAGTAATAGTTACAGGTATTTTATTAATTGGAGCAACATCGTTGTTACAAAATATTGCGCAAAGTATTTTAGCAATGGTTACTACTAAAATTTTAAATACATTAACACCTCCAAATTATCATGGTGGTGACAGTGGTATTCCCGTTTATGTCCAATTATATGGTGGCATTATGCCGTGATTAATATTAATTAATGCGCCTATTATTGGTATTACACAAGGTGCTAGAGCATTAATTGGTTATGTATATGGTTCAAAAGATTTTGGTCGTGTTTGAGAATTAATGTGACGTTTAACATTATTACTTTTATTATTACTAATTGTTTCAGTATTGATAGTAGTAATTGCTGGCCAATATATGATGCATGCCTTTGGTGTCGATTTAGAAATGGCAACATTTTTTAAAATTTATATTATTATGCAGTTTGCTTTTTATCCATTAGCCACACTACATTATGTTGCTGTTATTTTTTATCAATCAATTAATCGTGGCAAATTGTCTTTATTTGCTAGTTTACAACGAACAATTATCATACCAATTATTTGTTTAAGTTTAGGGTATTATGTTGCCAATGTTACTCATAATGGTTTTTATTTTTACTTGTTTCTTGGTTTTATTGATTTATTTGCTGCTGTTATATTATTACCATTATTAGGTTATACCTTTTGAAAAGCTAAACCATTTATTCATGCAAGTAAGAAAAAAGAAAAAGAAATTAATCATAATTTAACAGACAAAAATGTAACTCATAATGTATAAAATATTTATTAAAAAGAATAGTTTTTTTATAAACTATTCTTTTTTAAATATAGATATTAGATTTTAATTGTTTAATGTTATGTAAAATATTAAATTTACAAATTAAAAGGAATAAGTTTATCAGTTAAATGATATTCTCATTCCTAAGTAATTAACTTTTAGTTTTTATATTTATAAGTTTATTTTATTTTTTTTTATCACGGTTTGCTTTATTACTTCTAGCACGTCCTCCTTCATCAACTGCTTTTTTTAATGCTTTGCAAGAATTAAATTTGACTACTCATTTTTTTGGAATCGGCATTGTGTTTCCAGTTTGTGGATTTACTCCTTTTCGTGCTTCATGGCATTTAACAATAAAAGTGCCAAAGTTACGTAATGTTACTTTTTCACCATTAATTAAAGCAGCACCAATTTTTTCTAACATTACTTCTAATGCTTCCTTGTATTCTTTATCTGATATCTGTAATTCTTTTTGTACAATTTCTGCTATATGAGTTTTTTGCATAAAATCTTCAACCTTTCTTAACCACTTACCATAAGTTATGCTATAAAACATGCCTTAAATGATATTTATTATTATATAACATTTTTTTTTAAAACCTTATTTAATGAAAATAAAAAGATAGTAATTTAAAACATAAAATTAGGGTTTTAATTCTGAAGTGAAAATAAAATAATCTTTACATTTAATTTATTGTATGTTAAAATCTTAGAAATAATTAAATAACTATTTTGGAGGTACTTATATTATGCAAATGAGAAATTTATTGAGACTTATTGGCTCATTAGCTTTAACATCAGGAGTTGCCACTTCAGCTGTTGCTTGTGGTGAACAAGCAGCAGTTAATTTAGATACGGTGTTGAAAAATAAAAAATTAGGTGAAATCAAAGTTACTAATGTTACAAAACCAACTGAACAAGAACTTAAAAATGCTATTAAAGCAGTACCAGAAAATAAAGATATTAATTTAAAGGGAATTATCGTTAAAGCTGTCATTCCTGAAGGATCAGCGTCAATTACTAGTGCAACAGTTACACCAGATGGTACCATTTATAATGGTAATGAAATTACGGTAACATTTACATTAATACATAAAAAGACAGATGTTGATGTTACTAATGATATTAAAACAGCTTTAGAAGAAGGTGTTGATGGTAGTTCATTAAATACTTCACAAAAACAAAGTGATGCTAAAGATCTTATTACAGCAGCAATAAAACAAGTTACTGATGCAGATAAAGTTGCAGCAGCAGACTTTACCATTGTTAATGGTGATACAGTTTTAACTGCAGGAGATAATAAAGTTGATATTAAAGTTACTTTTGGTGAAGCAAAAGATGTTGCTATTGCAGTTAATTTAACTGGTGTAACAGCGCATAAAAAGACAGATGTTGAAGTTATTAATGATATTAAAACAGCTTTAGAAGAAGGTGTTGATGGTAGTTCATTAAATACTTCACAAAAACAAAGTGATGCTAAAGATCTTATTACAGCAGCAATAAAACAAGTTACTGATGCAGATAAAGTTGCAGCAGCAGACTTTACCATTGTTAATGGTGATACAGTTTTAACTGCAGGAGATAATAAAGTTGATATTAACGTTACTTTTGGTGAAGCAAAAGATGTTGCTATTGCAGTTAATTTAACTGGTGTAACAGCGCATAAAAAGACAGATGTTGAAGTTATTAATGATATTAAAACAGCTTTAGAAGAAGGTGTTGATGGTAGTTCATTAAATACTTCACAAAAACAAAGTGATGCTAAAGATCTTATTACAGCAGCAATAAAACAAGTTACTGATGCAGATAAAGTTGCAGCAGCAGACTTTACCATTGTTAATGGTGATACAGTTTTAACTGCAGGAGATAATAAAGTTGATATTAACGTTACTTTTGGTGAAGCAAAAGGTGTTGCTATTGCAGTTAATTTAACTGGTGTAACAACTAAATAATTAATGAAAAAATAATATTTTCTGATAATAAAAATAGCATAATTTAAATTATGCTATTTTTTTAATTTTTTTTAAATTTATTTGACTATTACTATTAAAAACTGGTATTATACTTATTGGACTAAATTTTGACACACTAGGAATTGTGTATATAATTAATTCTTTAAAATTAAAAAAGGAGGCTAACAATTAATGCCAACAATGAATCAACTATTACGTAAAGGACGTACAGATAAAAAATATAAATCTAAATCACCAGCGTTAAATGTTTGATACAACTCATTAACAAAAACAACTTCTTCAATTAGCAGTCCACAAAAAAAAGGTGTAGCACTTGTAGTTACTACAAGAACACCAAAAAAACCTAACTCAGCTTTAAGAAAGATTGTTCGTATTCGTTCAACTAATGGTATGGAAGTTACAGCTTATATTTCTGGAGAAGGTCATAATTTGCAAGAACATGCTATTGTCGGAATTCGTGGTGGGAGAGTTAAAGATTTACCAGGGGTTAGATATCATGTCATTCGTGGATATGCTGATACTGCTGGAGTAGAAAACCGTAAACAAGGTCGTTCTAAATATGGAACTAAAAGACCAAAAGATAAGAAATAAGGAGGTAAAAATCAATGCGTAAAAACCAAGCTATTAAAAGGGAATTAATTGCTGATCCAATTTATAATTCAAAAATTGTTACTCAATTAATTAATGCCATTATGACCAATGGTAAAAAAAGTATCGCGCAAAAAATTGTTTATAATGCTTTTAAAATGGTTGGTGAAAAAACTCAACAACCTTCTTTAGAAGTATTTGAAAAAGCAATTGCTAATATTACACCACAATTAGAAATTAAAACCCGAAGAATTGGTGGTGCCAACTATCAAGTTCCGATTGAAGTTAGTGCTAATCGTAAGATAACTTTAGCAATTCGTTGATTAGTGTCTTATGCTCAAGCAAGATATGGTAATAGTATGCAAGATAAACTTGCAGCCGAAATTATGGATGCTGCTGCTGGTAATGGTTCATCAATTAAAAAACGTGATGAAATTCATCGTATGGCTGAAGCTAATAAAGCCTTTGCTCATTATAAATGATAATAAAGGAGAATAGAAAATGGCAGAAAAATTAGGTCGACAATATTCACTAGCAAATACTAGAAATATTGGAATTATGGCTCATATTGATGCTGGTAAAACCACAACAACAGAAAGAGTTTTGTATCATACTGGTAAAATTCATAAGATTGGTGAAGTACATGAAGGTGCTGCCACGATGGATTGAATGGAACAAGAAAAAGCACGTGGTATTACTATTACTTCAGCAGCAACAACTGCTGTTTGAAAAAATCACCGAATAAATATTATTGATACTCCAGGTCACGTTGACTTTACTGTTGAAGTTGAACGTTCATTAAGAGTTTTAGATGGAGCAGTTGCAGTGTTAGATGCACAAACTGGGGTTGAACCACAGACAGAAACGGTTTGAAATCAAGCAACTAGATACAATGTGCCAAGAATTGTTTTTGCAAATAAAATGGATAAAATTGGTGCCGACTTTTCCTATTCAATTGAAACGTTAAAAGATCGTTTGGGTGCTAATGCTCATGCCATTCAATGACCAATTGGTGCTGAAGATGCTTTTGATGGAATTATTGATATTATCGAAATGAAAGCATACCATTTTGATGGTAAACCAAATGAAGATTATCGAGAAATTCCAATTCCAGAAGAGCTTAACGATGAAGTTATAATGAGACGTGAAGAATTATTTGAAGCACTTTCTCATTTTGATGATGATTTCTTTATGAAATATGCTGGTCAAGAAACATTAACAGTTGTTGAAATTAAAAACGTAATTCGTAAAGCAACAATAGCCGCTCATTTTTTTCCAGTATTGTGTGGTAGTGCTTTTAAAAATAAAGGTGTTAAATTAATGTTGGATGCAGTTATTGATTATCTACCTTCACCATTAGATGTACCGGCAATTAAAGGAGTATTATCTGATGAAACAGAAGCAGAACGTCATGCTAGTGATGATGAACCTTTCTCAGCGTTGGCATTTAAAATCATGACTGACCCTTTTGTTGGAAGATTAACTTTTTTTAGAGTATATTCAGGAACATTAGAATCTGGTAGTTATGTACTAAATTCAACTAAAGATCAGAAAGAACGTGTTGGTCGAATTTTACAAATGCATGCTAATAGCCGTGCTGAAATTAAAAAAGTTTATGCTGGTGATATTGCTGCTATTGTTGGGTTAAAAGACACAACTACTGGTGATACATTATGTGATGAAAAACATGAAATTATTTTGGAAAAAATGGTATTTCCAGAGCCAGTTATTTCATTAGCACTGGAACCTAAAACAAAAGCTGATCAAGAAAAAATGAGTTTAGGTTTGCAAAAACTTGCCGAAGAAGATCCAACATTCCGTGTTTCATCAAATAAAGAAACAGGACAAACAATTATTTCAGGAATGGGAGAATTACACTTAGACATCTTAACTGATCGTTTAAAGCGTGAGTTTAACGTTGCGACTAATGTTGGAAATCCACAAGTTGCTTATCGCGAAACCATTAAAGCAGTTTGTGAGCGTGCTGAAGGTAAGTATATTCATCAATCAGGTGGTCGTGGACAATATGGTCATGTTATTATTAAATTTGAACCAAATCCAGATAAAGGGTTTGAGTTTGTTGATAAAATTGTTGGTGGTAGAGTACCACGTGAATATATTAAGCCAGTTCAAGAAGGATTAATTGAATCACTAGCTAATGGTTTAATTGCTGGCTATCCAGTTATTGATGTTAAAGCAACATTATATGATGGTTCATTCCACCCTGTTGATTCATCAGAACGTGCCTTTAATATTGCTGCTTCTAAATCTTTACAAGATAATAAGGAATTATTAAAACCAGTATTGTTAGAACCAATTATGAATGTTGAAGTTATTATCCCAGATGAATATTATGGTTCAATTATTGGTAAAATTTCTGGAAAAAGAGGAACTATTGAAGCAGATGAAATGCGTGGTAATAGTAAGGTTGTTAAAGCTAAAGTTCCAATATCTGAAATGTTTGGTTATGCAACTGAATTACGTTCGATGACACAAGGACGTGGAACATACATAATGTCTTTTTCACACTATGAAGAAGCACCAAAATCAGTTGTTGAAGCAGTTGCTGGTAAATATCAAAAAGGAAGAATTACTAAAAAATAGAATAATTTAATTGCAAGTATAGTAACTTTAATTTAAAATTATTTTAGTGTTTAATTTTTAATTAAATAAAAAATAAGTATTAATTATTTTCAAGGAGGAAACAAAAATGGCAGAAAAAGAAGTAAAAAAATCAAAGCCTGCAGTAACAGGCCCAAAACAAAAATTTGAACGTACAAAACCGCACGTTAATGTTGGAACGATTGGTCACGTTGATCATGGAAAAACAACACTAACTGCTGCAATAACTAGTTATTGTTCAAAACATGAAGCAGATGGATATAAGGGTATGTTTAAAGACTATGCTTCTATCGATGCTGCTCCCGAAGAAAAAGCACGTGGAATAACTATTAATACAGCTCACGTTGAGTATGAAACACCAAGCCGTCACTATGCACACGTTGACTGTCCGGGTCATGCTGACTATATTAAAAATATGATTACAGGAGCAGCACAAATGGATGGTTCAGTCTTAGTTGTTTCAGCAACTGATGGTCCAATGCCGCAAACACGTGAACATATTTTATTGGCACGTCAAGTTGGAGTTAAGAAAATTGTTGTGTTTTTAAATAAATGTGATATGGACAGTGTCGATGATGATGTCTTAGAACTTGTTGAAATGGAAATTCGTGAATTATTAAATAAATATGAATTTGAAGGTGATGATACACCAATTATTCGTGGTTCGGCAAGAGGAGCACTAGATGGTAAAAAAGAATGAGAAGAAAAAATTAAAGAATTATTAACAGCAATGGATCAATGAATTCCAACACCAAAAAGAGAAGTTGATAAACCAGTATTATTAGCTGTTGAAGATGTTTTCACTATTACTGGACGTGGAACAGTTGCCACTGGTAGAATTGAACGAGGAACTTTAAAAGTTAATGATGAAATTGATATTGTTGGTATTAACAAAGGTCTTAAAAAAGTTATTGTTACTGGTATTGAAATGTTCAGAAAATTATTAGATGAAGCACAAGCTGGTGATAATGTTGGAGTATTATTACGTGGAGTTAAACGTGAAGATATTCAACGTGGACAAGTTATTGCTAAACCAGGATCAGTTACTCCACATACTAAGTTTAAAGGTGAAGTTTATATTCTAACTAAAGAAGAAGGTGGACGTCATACTTCATTTAATCCAGGATATCGACCACAATTTTATTTCCGTACAACTGATGTTACCGGAAGTATGGGGGATTTTAAAAATAAAGGCGAAAAATCAGAATTAATTATGCCTGGTGATAATGTTACTATTACCGTTGAATTAATTCACCCTGTTGCTCTTGAGAAAGGTACTCAATTTTCAATCCGTGAAGGTGGAAGAACGGTTGGAGCTGGACAAGTTACTGAAGTTATTGAATAATCAATTAAAACAAAAATCTTTATTCTTTTTAGAATAAAGATTTTTAATAGTAAAATTAGTTTTAGTAAAGTTAATTTATAGAAAAGAGATGATAACTAATGCCTCATGTTAAAGAATTGCAAAATTTAATTTTAAATCGTAAGTCAGTTCGTAATTATGATCCTAGTAGAATTATTAGTGATAGTAAAATTAATGATATTCTTAACTATGTGCGTCATACTCCCTCTTCATATGGTTTAGAACCATGAAAAATTTTAGTTATTAGCAATCCTGAAATGAAAGCACAATTACAACCAATTGTTAATAATCAACGACAAGTAAGCACTTGTTCCCACTTATTTATTTTATTGAGTTATAGTGGTGAAACTTTTAATACTAGTAATCAATGATTTATTGATACAGTAATGAAAAAACGTAATTTAACAAAATCACAATATGAAATTTATAAATTAACATTTAATAATTTTTTTGATATTGATAAAAAAATACAAATCAATCATTGAGCACAATGTCAAACTTTTATTTTGTTACAAAATCTTTTGTTATTACTAACTGCTCATGAAATTGATAATGTAGTGTTAGGAGGCTTTAACCAACATCAATTATTAACATATCTAGAATCAAATAATATTATTGAACCTAATAAATATCATGTTACAATTTTAGTATCTGCGGGATATGGTTTTCAATCAAAAACTAAAATTATTAAAAATGAAGTGAGCGAAATTAGTACAATTATTAAGTAAGTATCAAATATGGACAAAGGAATTAAAATGGAAAAATTAAAGTTAAATGACTTAGATATTGAAATAAATATTAATGTTATTAATAAATTTTTAGATAAGATTGAATATCCTATTCTTATTTTTGATTTTGAAACTTTTCAAAATTTATTACATAAAAATAAGGAACATTCTTATGCACATGATTTTGAGAAAATTTTTTCAATTGCAATCTTAGTTATTAATCAAAAAGAAGAGTTAACTGTTAAAAATTTACAAAATAAAAAATTACGTTTATTTGTAAAAACTATTATTCCACAACCAAATATTTTAAATGAAAATGTAGAACTTATTAAATATCAGCAACAATTTTTTAATTAATAAATTAGTAAAATATGGTATTAAATCTTTAATATTACTTGGTGCAAGAACTGAAATATTAATGTTAAAAAACTATTTAACTTATCATATTGATAGCAAAAAATTTAAAAATAAAGTTACTTATTTTTTTCAAAAACATAAAATTTTTGATCTATATGATATTTGAAATAATGATGAAGTTTTAAATTTACCTTTATATAAAAAAGGTTTAGAATTTGATGTCGGTGCTACTAAAAAAACTTATATTCTAATTAAGGAAAATAAGGATTATCAAAAAATATTTAAACCACAATTTTTATTAACAAATAACAATATTGGTAGAATTATTGATCAATATTTTTTTAATAATATTTGCTTATTACCTAATTTCACGACGCAAGTAGCAAATCATAATCAAAATGACGTTTTAATTGGTGCTGCCATTTTATCATTGCTTTATGTTTTTTCTAGTAAATATCAAAAAAATAAAGAGATTAAATTTAATTAGTTTAATGTCTTTATGATATTAGTTCATTATTTTAAAGATTTATTTTTTTATTGTTGGTAATAATAATGATGATGATCAATCATTAATTTCACTAACATTTAATTGCTTTTGATTATCTGAATTTAAAGTTGGCAGTAAATCTTTAAATTATTTTTCAAGTTCTATTTTAGACTCATTAATTAGATAAGTTTTTGCAAATCCTGATTTTTACAAGAATATCAATATTTTTCATTTTCTTCATAAATTAAAACATCTTCTTTAGTATATTCTATTTCTTTTTTTTGCACCATTTGGACTCCAAGGTAGTGATAATTTTCCACTTTGATCATCGTTATTAAGATTAACTGTTTTAATTTTAGAATCAGGATTTGCTAAAGTTACACTTTTAATTGAGTTGTCAATGATTAGAAATATAGGTATCTTTAATTTTTTTCATTAAGAATTTAATTTTCATCAATAACTCTTGTCATAATATAATCACCTTGATGACAAGTTACTGTTACTTTTTCTATTGGGTTACTATCTTGATATAATTGAAATCGATATTTTATAGTGGGATTTTTAATACAAAATGTAATACTTGAATTTGTTATTTTTTCTTTAAATAACATATTTTCTCCTTTATCTTTTTATTTTTTAAAATAAATTTTTTATTCAAAACCAAATATATAGTAAATTTTAAATTTAAATATTTTCTTATTTTTTAATTTTATTAAATTACTATTAACAGTATCATATTTTTTCTTTTTTAAAAATGTTTCTAATTTAAACTATTATAAATTTATTAATAAAAATAATAATATCATAAAATAAATGTTAATTTTATATTTTACTAATACCTAATATAAGGTGTACCTATGTTATAATATAATGTATATTATCGACTCTTTGTTGAAATTAAATTTACAAAAGGGGTACTAACTATGAAAATTGGAATTATTGGAGCATCGGGAAAATCAGGAATTGCTTTGACTAAAGAAGCTTTAAAACAAGGATATCAAGTCATTGCTATTACTCGTAATCCTGTTCAAATGCCAAATTTTAATAATGATAATCGTTTAACTATTAAAAAAGCTGATCTTACTAATAAAAGTAGTATTAAAGCAACTGTTAGTAATATTGATATTTTAATTAGTGCTTATGGTCCTACTATTGATAATCCACAAAATCTTCATCAACAAGTTGCTAAAAACTTAATTACTATCATGCATGAATGTCAAAATATTAAAAGATTATTAATTGTTGGTGGTGCTGGTAGTTTGTTAAATGATAAAAATCAATTATTAGTGGAAACAAGTATCTTTCCTGAAGCATGAAAAAAACAAGCACGACAACAAGTAAAAGCATTGGAAACTTATCATAATAGTGATATTAATTGAACATATTTTAGTCCTTCTTTATATTATGATCCAGAATTACCAACTTTGGCTAAGTTTAAAATTGGTAATAATCATTTAATTGTTAACAAAGAGGGCAGAAGTGAGCTTAGTTATGGTGGTGATGCTGCTATTGCTATTATTAGTGAAATTAAAGAACAGAAATTTATTAAGAAACGTTTTACAGCAGGTTATATTTAACATTTTGAAAGGATACTAAACAAATGGTAAAACTAACAAAAGATCAAATTTTGCAAAAAAAAATAACATTAAATAATGGTGTAAAAATTCCACAGTTTGGATTAGGTACATATTTAATAACTGATAGCAAGTCTATTTATAACTCAGTAATGTGTGCTTTACAAAATGGTTATCGTCATATTGATACTGCAGAGTATTATAAAAATGAAGAAATAATTGGTAATGCGATTAAAGATTTTTTATCAGAAAATCCAGAAGTTACAAGACAAGATTTATTTATTACTTCTAAAATTTGAAATGACAATCATAAATATGAACTTGCCAAAGATGCTTTTCGTGATATTTTAAGACGTTTAAAATTAGAATATTTAGATTTATGTTTAATTCATTGACCAACTAAACAAAGTTTTGATTGTTGAAAAGCTTTAGAAGAATTTTATCAATATGGTAAAATTAGAGTAATTGGTGTGTCAAATTTTAATAGTTCACAATTGAAAAACTTTTTAAAAAAAGTGAATATTAAACCAGCAATTAATCAAATCGAAACTCATCCTGGTTTTAATCAAACTGAGACAGTAAATTATTGTCATAAAAATAATATTGCGATTGTTTCATGACGAACAATGTTAGGTGGTAGAGCTGATGAAGTACCATTATTAAAACAATTAGCAACTAAATATAATGTTACTAGTAGTCATATTGCTTTAAGATGAGCTTGACAATTAGGACAAATAGTGATTCCTAAGTCAACTACTGTAGAACGAATTATTAGTAATCCTGATATTGGAGGTTTTCAGTTAACAGCAGAAGAGATGTTAAAAATTCAAAAATTACCACAATCTGCTTTAGGGCCACAATCTGATGATCGAAAGTTTTGAAAAGGAATAATGATGGATTAAATTAAAAAAGGAGTTAATAATTGTGATTTGAAATGATACAACGAAAGAATTAGCAAAAAAGTTAAATACTGATTTTGTTACAGGTTTGACTGAAGAAGCTGCTGCTCAATTGCTAATAGAAACAGGACCTAATCAACTACCAACAACGAAGAAGAAACCAATTTGAAAAATAGTATTAGCACATTTTATTGAACCGTTTGTTTTAGTATTAATTGCATTAGCAATTATTGCTACTGTTATTGGTCAATGACAAGAGGCGGTAGTTGTTTTTTTAATTGTAATTGTTGATGCCACTTTAGCTACTTGCCAAGAGGTAAAAGCAGTAGCTTCTTTAGATTCACTAAAAAAATTAGTTTCTTCGCAAGCAGTGGTAATTCGGAATGGCAATAAATATGATATTGATGCTAAGGATTTAGTAATAGGTGATTTAGTTTATTTAGATGCTGGGATGTTTGTTCCTGCTGATTTACGTGTTATTCAATCTTATAACTTACGTACTAACGAATCATTATTAACTGGTGAATCAACTTTAGTTAATAAAACGGCAGAAGCGTTAACTGAAAAAAAATTATCAATTGGTGAAAGAACAAATCTTGCATTTATGTCTACAACTGTTGCTACAGGTAGTGGTTTAGGTTTAGTTTATGCAACAGCAAAAAATTCTGAAATTGGAAAAATAACCACTTTATTACAAGAAGAAAAAGAGCCAAAATCACCATTAACACAACAAATGTCTTTTTTAATTAGAATAATTTCAATTTTTGCTTTATTGTTAGGTTTAGCTATGTTTTTGTTACAATTTTTGTTAATTAAAGTCCCAGTTGCTAGTGCTTTAATTTTTGGAATTGCATTAACAATAGCGGTAATTCCAGAAGGTTTACAAGTAATTGTTACTGTTTCATTATCATTGGGAAGTTCACGAATGGCAAAAAAACATGCTATTGTTAAACATTTACCTGCCGTTGAAACATTGGGCCAAGTTGATATTATTTGTTCTGATAAAACTGGAACTTTAACGCAAAATAAAATGACAGTTAAAAAATATTATTTAACAAAATCAGTCAATGATAGTAATGCTTTTAAAAAGCAAACTAAACAAGAACAATTATTTTTAGATTGTTTAGTATTATGTAATAATAGTTCAGTTAGCACAAATAAAACTGTTGGTGATCCCACCGAAGTAGCACTTATGAATTGATCAGAAACATTAAATTTTTCAACAAAGAAACTTATTACTAAATATCCTCGCATTTATGAAATCCCTTTTGACTCTAATCGTAAATTAATGTCAACAATTCATGAGTATGATAAAGAGAAATATGTTTTTGTTAAAGGTGCAGTTGATAATATGATTAATATGTGTAGTCATGCTCTTATTAACAATGAAAGAGTAGGATTAACGGCACAAATTAAACAGCAAATAGTTGCTAGGATGGATGAAATGTCAAATTCAGCATTACGTGTTTTAGGAGCAAGTTACCGCATTATTAATAATAAACAAGATTATAGTAATGTTAGTGAAATTGAAAATAATTTAATTTTTTTAGGATTAGTGGGCATGATTGATCCACCAAGAAATGAAGTTAAAGCTTCTTTAGTTAAAACTAAAAAAGCAGGTATTGATACAATTATGATTACTGGTGATCATTTAAATACTGCTGTTGCTATTGGTCAAGAACTGGGTTTAATTGAAAATAAAACACAAGCACTTAGTGGTAATGCTATTGATGATTTTTCAGAGAAATCATTTAATGCTAATGTTAATCAATATCGAGTTTTTGCTCGTGTTTCACCTGAACACAAAGTTAAAATTGTCAAAGCATTACAAAGTCATAAGAAAGTTGTTTCCATGACTGGTGATGGTGTTAACGATGCTCCTAGTTTAAAAGCAGCAGATATTGGTGTAGCAATGGGTATTACTGGAACTGATGTTGCCAAAGAATCGGCACAAATAGTATTAACTGATGATAATTTTGCTACTATTGTTGATGCTATTGAAGAAGGTCGTAATATTTATAGTAAAATTAAAAGAATTGTTATGTTTATTTTAATTACTAATATGGCACAGGTATTTGCAATTGTTGTTGGGGCAATTTTTGGCTGAAATGAATTATTGCAACCAATTCAAATTTTATGAATTAATTTAATTGTTGAATCAGTTATTGCCATTCCCATGTCAATGGGTCCTAATAATCCTGGTTTAATGCTTGAAAAACCAACTAACCGTAATGATCGGATTCTTACTGGTAGTTGGGGATTTATTGGTATTGTTAGTATTATTTTAAGTGCTTTGTTGCTTTTGGTGTTTCATTATTTACCATCAATTTTACATGAAGATGTTAATGAAGGTTTTATTTATGTTTTTGTAATAATGGCTAATGCTCCTGTTTTCTATGCTTTTTCTTTTGTTTCAGGTGCTAATACAAGTATTATCAATAAGATTACTTGAAAAAATAAATATATTTGAATAGCTGCTATTAGTGCTTTTGCTATTAATACTTTTATTATTTTTACCCCATTTGTTAGTGATGCTTTTGGTATCGGTCAAGGATTTTGTGCCGTTGATTGATTAATTTGTATTGTTTTATCAACGATACCAATGTGATTGTTAGAAATGTATAAAGGGATTAGATTTTTATTTAAGAAGTGATTTAAGAAAGATGTAGCAGTAAAAGAAAATAATGTTAAGACTAAGTTTAAGAAAAAATAAGTATTGATTACGAAAATTATTTAATTAAAATAACTATTTTTGTTTTCTCACTTGTCCCCATACATTAGTTTTTAAGAAAAAATAAATGGAAATTTAAATAATAGTAACGTATAACATACATCATCGAAATAATAGTAGTAATACGTTTAAAGACTTTTATAAATACTTCTTCTTTTATCTTATAGTAACTATGATGTTCCTGAGACTATGAATTTATTTATAGTCTCAGTATGTTCGTATAATTATGACTATTTTTTTATATTTTTGATAAATTTGATTTATTGATTATTAAAGGGATTAATATTGGGTGAGAAATTTCCTATTAGTAGCGAGTAATAATTTCACTTAAAAATCTCTAATTAGAGATTTTTATTTTTTGAATATAATAAAGCCATATAAATTTTTAATCATTTGTCTATAAGCAAATTTGATAAATTAAAATTGATTTTAAACATGAAAAGAGATTGCAATTGCAATCTCTTTTTTACATTTGTAGTGATTTAAATAATTATCCATTATTATTTTTTGCAATATGATATTTCTTTTAGTATGAAATATGATGAACCAGCATATTTTGATGATTATATTAATCATAATTTTTTAGTTATTAATAATATTTTTAATTTATCAAAATAACAATGAAAAATGATTAGTATTAATAGTGTACCCATGAAAATCAAAATAAAAATCAAAGATATATAACAACCAAAGAATTAAAAGAATTACTAGGTTTATCTATTGATACTTATATTTACAAAAGTAATTTTAATCGTGCTGATTTTGAAAAGAGAACTATCAATCCAACAATTATTGAAATTAACAAAAAAACAAATATAACCGTTTCTCTTAAAAACAAAAAGTAATAATACAAAATTATGAACTTAATTGAATTAATAAAGTAACAACAAATAGCAAAAATACAAAAAACAAATTTTAATTTATAATTTAGAAAAAAAATAAAATCAACAACAAACATTACTGAAAATGTTACACCCTAATAAATTGGATATGCTCCATAATAAAGTTCTTTTTATGCAATAAATAAGCACTAATTTCAAACAAGGATATTTTTTTCATTTTATAAATAAAAACAATCAAATTTGATTGTTTTTATATTGATTTTTTTTTAAAAAGCAAATTTACTTGCAAGCATTAAAATTATATCACTACTAAAAAAAATAATGATGCAATAGAACTATAGGTTAATCATAATAATAATCATTTTTCAACTTTAATCATTTGTGATGTTTCTTTAATTTCTACACCACCATTTTTCTTTTTCTGTTTTTTCATTAATAATAAAATACTAATAATTCCCAAAGGATTTAATGCAAAAACAAATAGAAATAATCATAAAAATCGATATTTTTGTTGTTGAATTTCATTACTATTAACTACAAAAATACTTAAACTATATGAGATAAAAGATGATTCTATTATAAAAAATAGCATTCAATAAATATCTTTATCATTATGTCAATGGTTTATTCAACTTGTTAACATTAAAATAAAATAGATTCAAAATCCAAAAAAACCAGCAACAGAATAAATAACACATATTTTCATTATATTTTTTCACCACGGATCATTTTTAAAATATTTTCATAGATTTTTAAACACTTAAATCACCTTTAATTACTTCCAAAACCCATACATGGAATTAAAATATATCAACCCATTCATGCACCACGACCATAATCATAAGATTTTAGCATTGCAGCGTTTGCAGTTAATATTGCAGCAATAGCTACTGCTCCGACATTAATAAATGGTACTTCTGCTAATTGTTCAGCAATCTCAGTTGCTTCTGCACTATGGTTAATAAATACTTCAATAGCACTAGAACTTAAATGTAATCGTCAATATCCAAATCAATATGCATATGATTCAATTCATCAACTACTTTCATTAACTTTTTTTGATAAAAAGAAGTTAAAATGTGCTTTACCTTGTTCATCAAAAATTATAATTTTGTTTTTATAATATCAATTTAATACTTGTAAATATTTATCACTAGTAATAATTTGATAAATTTTTAAATCTCATATTTTTTGATTTAATTTTGTTTTATCAAAAGTTACGACATCATTTTTTAAACCAATAGCACTTAATAAATTTTCTTTTAATTCTTGTATTTCTTGTACAGTTTTGGTTTTAAAATATTTTTCAATATATTGAAAATCTTCTGGTGTTGGTGTTCATTTTTGTAAATTATTTTCATGGTGAATTTTAGTATTTACTGTTGTTAAGGTATTAATTTGTGGAGTTGTAGCTAACAGTGTTGAAAGTACAAAACTACTTACAATAAGTTTTTTCATATTTTTTTCCTTTCTCTTTTTTAATTTATAAATCTAAAATCTTATTTTTATATTACAACTTTTTTTTAAAAAATAAAAAAAATTAAAATAAAAGTCCCTATTCCTAAGGACATACTATAACAAAATATCATTAACGTACCTAAATCAAAAAAAATAAAGAAAAATAAATAATAAACCAAAAACAAAAACATACAATAATATAAAACAACAATATAAACATAAAAAACAATAACTGAAAATGTTACACCTTAATTGAATTAAAAAATCGTAATCATGGATAGTTTTTAAAATAGTAAAAAATTATAGAAGTAAACGTAACTAACTCATACCTTATTTATCACACTCTTTTTCTATTATTAATTGATATTTTTTTTCAACGTTTTCTTCTGTAAATGCTAGTTGAACAAATCTAATTTTATCATTTAAGTTATCAATATTTATTAATTCATTAGCACAATTTTTTTAAAAATTAATAAATATTTTTTTTAATTTTCTTTTAGAAATTTTAAGGTATTTTTGGTCAATCACTCATCAATAATTAAAAATGGGAAATCGACCTAAACAAAAAAACCTAAAATGCAAATGGTAATAAAAAGTAAATTTATTTATAAAAATATTTGGAAATTTAAATGATAAAATTTCGATAATAATTTTTTCATTTTCATTAAATCTATTTTTCCCTCAAAGATTTGGACCAACTGTGGTATAACTCTTTATATTCATATTTTTTTCCTTTTCTTTTCGGCTTCATCGACTTTCATTTGTATGATGTCTTTTCAAATTTATAGGGGGTATGTGGGCTATATAGCCCACATACCCCCTACGGCCAATAAGAATCTTGATTGGTTGGCTGCCCATTAATAAGAATTTATTTACATTTTGGGTAAATTTTGTTTATATCCACTTGTTGAACTTTCATTATATTCATATATTTTTTGTTTGTCAAATTCAGTTGAAGTTATAAAATTATTAATATGTTCTATATTATAATTAGAATGGGCTTTAATAAAATTTTTAGTATCAATAACTACTTTATCGGTTGTTTTTAATTTTTGTTTTTCATGTGTTAAAGTTAAAATTTGAGTTTTTAAAGTATCAATTTCTTTTAACATATTTTCTTTAAATACTTTTATTTCTTCTTTTAGTTTTAGTTTTTCAATTTCTTGAGTGGCTTCATTTAATTTAATTTGAATTTCTGCTTTATCTTTTTCTAGTTCTGCTCGTTGCTTTTGTAGTTCTTTTATTAATGTTTCGGTTTGTTCTTCGTTTGTAAAATATTTTTTACCTGTTATTAATTCTTTAATATCTTTAATAATATCATCAATATAATGAAAAGTACTTTTATCTACAAAAATGCTAAAACCCATAGCTGCTAATCCTCATGAAAGATATTTTTTCGTTCTTTGAAAGAATTCTGAAAAATTATTAAATTTATCCTCAGTTAATTCGTTTTGAATATAGGCATCTGTTAATGCTGCAAAACAACACAAAAAACCTAATATACTACCATTTTTGATTAAATTTTTAAAAGCATTTCATCTAATATTATAATAAATAATGTCTATATTTGATTCTGAATTTATATTTTCAATATCGCTGTTAATTGATTGATAATTTTGAGTATTTGGCATATTATATTTCTCCTCTATTAATATGAAAAACTCATTTATTTTTAATTAAATAAATAATGAGTTAAAAACTTATATTAAGTTTAGAATTTTATTCTAACACTTTTTTTCTTTTTTCTTTAAAATATTATCCAATTTATCCGAACCAGCAGATTTAATATCACTCACTAAATTATTTGTTTCAATTAGTATTTTTTATTATATTTATTTCTAATTTTATAAATTTAGATATTGTTACCACTTTTAATTGCTTTAATGTCTTTTTTTAGTTGTTCTTTTAAAAATTTTATATCATTTTCACTATTTTTTACTTTCTTTAAAGCTTCAATTTTAATTTTAGTATCTTTTTTTAATGCTTGAATTTTTTCATTTTTTTCAGATCTAATTAACAATTTTATCCCAACTTTCTTTGTTAGTTTATGTAATCCCTTTAGTGGATAATGGCTTAATAATAGTTTTTCATCTTCAATTAATTCGCGATTACGAGCAGCAATAGTGGTTGCTTGTAAACCCCAGAAATATTAACAGCAGTTCTTCCCATATCAAATAATCCATCTAAAGCACCAATAATACCATAAACAGCTGTACATAACTACCAAACCCAAGACCACCTAACACGCCAGCTGTTACCACAGCAGCAGTTCCAGGTACACCAGCAATTCCTAATGAAGCAACTATTGTTACAATCAGACCGTTAATAAATAAAATGGCAATAGTTCAACCGGAAAAATTACCAGGAACGATAACACTAAATCATAAGAAAGATAAAATAATTCCAGCTTGGACACCAGCACAACCACTTAAACCAATTGTTGTTGAAAGTGGCATTACGGTATCTGTCGCTTCTTCTTTAATCTTTAGATCTTCTTTTAAACTTGTAATAGCAATTGGTAAGGTAGCATTAGATGATTGTGTTGTAAAACCAGTAATAATTGGTTTTTGTGTTTTTATTAATCAGCGATGAGGATTAATACCAAATAGATATAATGATAGTAAATGTCATAAGAAAGTAATAAATAATGCTAAGTAAGCAACACCAATAATAATACCAATATCACCAAGGGCACCAATTGGTTGATTAATAAGTGCTGCTGTTAACATACTCATAACAGCAAATGGCATAATTTTAATAAATATCATTAAAATCGAAATAATAATTTTTCACATTATTTCTAAAGTATTTCTAGCTTTATCCATTTGTTGTTCATAATGTTTAGTTGATTTTTTAATAGCAATGCCAATTAAAGCACCAAGCACAATTACTGGAATAATTAAAGTTTGGGTAAATACACCAATAAAACTGCTGGGAATATAACTAATAATAATTTCAGGAATTGATTTAGCAGCAGTTTTATCATAATTACCACCTTCAGATAAATTAAAACCATGACCAATTTTAAAAGCGATTCCTAGTCCAAAAGCAATACAAAAAGCAATAGCAACGTTTATTAATAAAATGGCAATTCCAGCTCCTGAAATGTTAGCTATTGTTTTTGAATTACTAGTTTTTTTACTAGTAATTCTGGCAATAGCTAAAAATATTAATGGAATAGTTATCATGGTAATGCCAGTAATAAAGATATTTTTTAGTAATTCAATTCAACGAGTAATTTCACCAACCCAAGGATTATAGTTAGGATTAGGATCGTTATTAGGTAAATTGGGATAACTAATATTATGACTATTAAATCCAGTAATTGCTTGGATGGTGATACCAAAAATTAATCCTAATCCCATCGCAATGAAAATGCGAATTGGAAATTTTGGTTTCGTTTTTTTAATAAAAATTGAAAGTATTATCATAATACTAAAAAAGACAATAATTCCTACTAAACTTTGTCAATATGAAATACCAACGAAATCTCTTAATAAGTTAATATTGTCATTACTAAGGATTGTCATAAGTTGCTACCTCATTCTTTTTATTTTTTTATAGGTTATGACGATGTTATTTTTCTGCTTGCTATATGAATAATATCATTAGTACGGGCAAAAGGTGGTGAATAAACTAAATCTAGATTTTGTAAATCACGAACATCCATTTTATTTCAAATGGCAGTAGCAAGGGCGTTAATTCTTAATGTAGCATGGTTATAACCCGCCATTTGTGCTCCTAATAACTGGAAATTAGTTTTATCGTAAAATAATTTTAAATATAAGGGACGAGATTGTTTTAAATATCTTGGTAGATCATAATCCTTAATAAAAACACTATGAATTTTATTTTTATCAATACTATCAAAACTACCAGTTTTTGTTATTTCTAAATTACCAACACGTAAAATGCTAGAACCTAAAGTTCCAGGATATTTATGTTCTGGATTTTTGATATTATTAGCAATGATGCGTGCCATTTTATTAGCGTTAGTTGCTAGAGGAACATATATTGATGATTTATCAAATTGACTATATGTTTGTGCACAATCACCCCCACTATATATATTTGAAAACTTTTTTGTCACATTTTTTTCAGATGGAATTTGACATAATTCATTAATAATAATACTTTTATTTTTACTTAGTTTGATATTACTGTCATTTAAAAATTGAGTATTTGGTTCAAAACCAACTGCTAATATTACTAGGTCACAAGGTACTGTTTTGCCAATTTTTTTATTATTAATGTTTCTTAAACGTAAATCATTAACATTATTATGAGTCATCATTAATTCTTCAACTTGATAGTTTAGTAAAATAGTTGGATACTTTTTAAAATGTTTTTTGTTATCAGTTTTATTGTTAGTTGTTAGTTCATGATAAATTAATTGGCTAAATTCTTTATCAATAACATTAGCCATTACTCGATCTTTCATTTCAACAATTGTGACATCTTTTTTTTGTTTTAAGCATGCTTCTGCCATTTCTAAGCCAATAAATCCAGCACCAATAATAACTATTTTTTGGGAATTTTTCATTGCTTTTTTTACATTAACAGCATCTTCTTTAGTAAAAACATTATAAACATTATGTGGTAGCTCACCTTTATTAAAAGGAGGAGGGATTTTTGGTTTAGCTCCTGTTGCAATAACTAATGCTTGATAAGAGACAACATTTGCTTTATTTTTATGATCTGTTGTTTTTTTAACATGAATTTCTTGTTTTGTTGTATCAACTTTAATAACATGTTGATTTAAATGAATTTTAATTTTATTTTTATCATCATTTGTTTTCGCATAATCTTTTTTTGTACGATCATTTAAAAGTTTTTTATCTCTAAAATCGTTAGCGATATAATAAGGAATACCACAAGCACCAAGCGAAATATAGTTTTTTTCTTGATAAACATGGATATCAAATTTTTTATCACTATTTTCTTTACTACGTAATAACTTACTTGCAACGCCCATTCCAGTAGCACCGGCGCCAATAATAACAACTTTAATTTTCATTTTTATCATCGCTCCACTTTCATTAACTCCTTAATTATAATATATATTTAATAAAAATATCAATTAATAGTGTTTATTTAGGAATTGGTTCATTTTTTAATAAATTCTAAGGTAGTGTCACTAATTGTTTTATCAGTGATTACATTGTATTCATTAACAACTGATTTTTCTAAATCACCAATTAAAAAACTTTGACCATGATTAGCATCAATAATAGTATATAAAGAACTTTTTTTTGGAGTTTCATATCGTATTTTTTCTTGAAATAATTCATTAGCATTAGTGTAATTAATCAAATGATCATTTTGACCATGAAGAAATAACATTGGGATATTAGGTATCAGTTTTAAGTATTTAATTGGTTGTATTTCTTGCAACCCTTCAACGCCAAATGTTTTTTGTGCTTTTTTACGACTTAGTTTCAACATTAAATTAGTAGGTAAAAAAGCATAATTACTTAATTTTTCATTGTAAGTGCGATCTAAGCGACTAAAAGTACAATCTGAAATAATAAACTTTACTCTTTTATTAATTTGATATTTTGCATATAATTCACTTCATATTACCACTGTGGCGCCACCTAATGAAAAACCATATAATCCTAAGTCAGTAGTTTCTTGTTTGAATGTTTTACAACAGTAGTCAATAATATCTTGTAAATCTTGTGATTCTTTTAAACCATAAGTTGTTGGTGATGCATCACTTTCACCGTGATTACGAGCATCATATCAAATCACATTATAACCAGCACGTAAAAAAATAAAAGCTTGTTTAAATATTCAAAATCTGGTATTAGTTATCCCATGTAATAAAATTATTGCTTTATTATTATTTTCATTTTTAAGAGGGCTTTTTAAAAGATTACCATGTAATGTTAAATTATCAATAGTTGTTTTAACAGAAAAAGCAATTACATTTTGTTGCTTTTCTAAGTATTTTCAATATTCAAAATACATTGGTCATTTCACTAATTCAATTTTAATTTTGGGTTGCGATTGTGAATTATATTGTAAGCATGCTTTAAACATTTCAATTGAATTGATATTAACTTTTTTTCTTAATTTTATGCGATTGATACTGCTTTGCTTCATTAGTTTTCCCCACATTTTAAGTTATAGGTTTTAATAGTTAGTTAGTATTATCAGGTAATATTATTGGTTTTGGTTTAGAATGAATATATTTTTTATATTTTTTATAAGGTATAAATTTAATATACTTGTATTTACTAACTATGTGTTGGCCGTTATTTTTACTATTTCGGCGTAAGCATGGTTTAATTTTTTTAATTTTAAAAGTACCAAAATTAACAATAGTAATAACTTTACCCAATTGATTAATGTTTTTAATTTCTTCAATTAAGCAATTAAAAACTACTTCAACATCTTGAATATTAAATTTGGTTTTATTTGATATTCTTGCAACTAATTGTTTTTCGTTCATCTAAAATCAACCCTATCTTTTTGCTAATATCTTTCTAGTATAATTTTATCTTATTTTATTTATAAATTGTAATCTATAAATTTTTGTTTGTTTAATAAAAAAATATATTGGGGTGTAACATTTTCAGCAAACCTTAATTACGTGTTAAAATAAAGGAGTGATATCTTGTGACTTAGGTTAGTATACAATTTGAAAGCAAAGTTTTTTCGTGATAAAGCAAAACTTACTTATAATAAATTGGAATTAAACGCTTTTTTACTAAAAATATTGAACGATTGCAGAATAAAGATAAAGATATAATTTATAATTATTCTAAATCGGTATCTAAAAGAGCGCATAAAATATTCGGTTGGTGATATCTTTATTCTAAGAAATACTTATCTATTAAAATAAAACTCCTAAGAAAAAGACAAATTTATCTTTTTTAATTAACTAAACATATCATAAAATTAATAATTTACAACACAAAATTTGTGATTATTTAGTGATAATTTCTTATTAGTTATCGAGTGAAAATTTCCCAAAATAATTTATTTTTTTATTAATATTAGTTTTTAATTAATTACTTTAAACATAAAATAATGAAAATAGTATATAACAAGGAATAAATGCTTTAGAATATTTTAATAACAAAACGAGATGCTTTAATTGTAATATCATCAAAAGGAGATTTTATTGTTTTATTCTTTTTCCCACACAAAATATAACCGTTTTTGCCATTACCATTTTATTCTCTTAATTCTTGATCAAGGTTTTCATCTTTTTCTTTTATTTTTTGTTTTTCTATCATGTTAACATTAATATTTACTTCTTCAACAAAATTTATAGTTTTAAAACTATTTAAAGTGATATAAATTTACTCCTTTTAAGTGTTAATAACTTAATTATTGAAATTATATAATGATTTTAAATAGATGTCAGTAATTGTCTCTTTTAATTTTTATAGAAAATAATTAATAGCATTAAATACTTTTACCATAATCAAATATAAACATTTGCAAAAACCACAAAACGATGTAAAATTCTTATTTGTATCTAAAAATCAAATAAAAACCATAAATTAAATAAACATATTATTTAAGTAATATTGTTTTTGTTTTGTTAATAAACTTAATTGTTCTTTAATTAATTCAATTTTTCTATCAATAATGGTAAAAAAATGTGCAATCTTAGTTTGTTCATTAATATTATTTGTCAAAGAAATAAAAACATTTTTTAACATTAAAAAATGCCTTTTATATCCACTTTGTGAAACATTATTTAATAATACTGAATAATAAATAAATTTTAAATTAAAATTTTTAAAACTATTACTTAGTTCTAAAAGTTTTATACCATCATCTGCAACAAAAAAATATTTATCAAGATATTTTAAAATAGTTGTATGATCACCAAAAAGAATGATTGGTAATTGTTCTACTAAGTTTCCTTTTTTAATATATGAATCAATAAAATCTTTTTTTTGTGATATTAAAGGTAATTTTGTATTTGATTCAAAATTTTTTTTAATTTTTAAAGATTTTATTGTTGTTAATACTTCTTGAACTTGTTTTAAAACTCATTCATCATTAAATCCTTTAAATCTAATTTGGGGATAACCTTTTTCATTAGCAAACATATTATTTAAGTAATATTGTTTTTGTTTTGTTAATAAACTTAATTGTTCTTTAACTAATTCAATTTTTTTATCAATAATGGTAAAAAAATCAGCAATTTTATTTTGTTCTTGTAAATTAGGTAGTTTAAAAATAAATTGGTTAATTATTTCCTTAGAAAGGTTAGGTTGTGTTTGTTTTATAATATATTTATTTAATTCTTTTTTCTTAAATTTAAGTAATAAATAATATAAGTATTCTATCGAAAAATATAAATTATTAATTTCCATAGAAAAAAAAGCTTGACTAGTAGCTAATGGAATTTTATTGATTGTTGGAAATCCAACAGAAGCATATATAGAGTATATTAATGAATTTTTTGGTACTAATCAAGCACTAGAATTTAAAAGTCCTTTTCTAGTTATTGTTTTTTCAGTTTCAAAAATGTATTTGCCTTGATTGGTAACATCTTTAATTGATAAAAATGATATTTCTCCATTATAAAAATCTTTATTTTTTGTACTTGGAGTTCCTCCAGATTTACCCTTATTATAAAACTTATTAAAAGTTGTTTTATAATAAAAATCATTAAACCCTTTAAATCTAATTTTTGGCACCAGAGATTTATTCATTATTAATCACCAAATCTTTTAACATTAACTTAAATTCTTCATTTAATTCATTATTTTCTTTTCCATTTTTAAATCTTCCTATTAATTTTTATTATAAATATTTAATTAGTTATATTATATAATAAAAAATCAAATTTTTATTAAAGTAATAAAATTAAAATATTATTAGACTTCTTGTATAACCTAGTTAATTGTGGTCAATATTATTTTATATTTTAGAAAAATGTTTATTTTAAAGTTTAATTTGATTGGCGAAATTTTAATTTTCTATTATTTTTATAGGTTATGCAATAAGTTTATTATATTAAAATTGTTATAGAAAGATAGAGAAATAAACAATCTTTTTATACTATTTTCTTTTTTTTATTTTAACATAATTTATGCAAACAGTTGCTTATAATGTTTTTTTATATTTTATAAATTTATTTAAAGTTTAAAAAATAAATAATTAACCTTAATTTTAAAAATATTAAACAAGAAGTTTTAAAAGTAACAACAAGCAAACTTGCCATTGAAAATTAATTATTAATATGTTTACTGCATAATGTTTTTAAGTTTTAATGATAAATTATAAACTCCTGCAATTAAATTAAATCTTAAAAATATTTGTTTTCTGCCTTTTCTAAATTTATAACCAATAATTTTAAAACATTTTAAAAATGCAAAAATATGTTCAATTTTGTTGCGAGTTTTATTAATAATCTTATTAAAGATTTTACTTTTATTTGTTTTAGAATTATTTTTACTAGCTGTAAAGGGTAAAAATGTTTTAGCATGAATTTTTTGTAAACCTTGATAACCTTTATCTGCAAGAATTATAGTCTCTGGTGAAAATTTTAATTTTGAATTCTTAAAAGTTTTAAAATCATGATTTTATGAAGAAAGAATATTTAAGATTGATAAAAGTTAAATTTATGCAGGGGGGGGTAAAGAAACTTGAATAATTATTTTTGTTAATTAATCTCAATGATTTTTAAATAGTAGAAATTAATAATTTTTTTTCTTTATAAAAAAAGATTTAATAATTTAAGTATTTTATTAAAATTTATCATATAATTACAGTAAATATTATTAATTTGGAGCACAATATGAGTTGATGATGAAAATACTAATGTGCGAATTAATATTGAAGATGCTGCTATTAATAAGTATAAGTTATTATATCATCAATATTATTTTGCTAAAGATTTAATGAAAGATGAAAATGTTCGTTTTATTGCTACTAGTTTGACTGCTGGTGGTAGTTTGAATACCATCAAATATTATTATGGTATATATTATATAATTACTTTTTTTGTTTCACATGGTGTTGTTAGAAATATGAAAGTTACTTATAGTGTTGATCAAGTTAATAAAATATTACCTAGTGTTGCCAAAATTATGAAAATATATAACAAGGATACTTAATATTAAAGGAGAAATTTATGAATGATAGTAATCATTTACCAACTATTACCATTATTGAAAGTCAGCGTTTAAAACTACGTCCTATTACCCTAAATGATGGACAAGCATTATTTAATTATGCTAAAAATGCAAAGATGACGAAATATGTCCCATGAACAACTCATAAAAGCATTAATGATAGTATTAATTTTATTAATAGTTTATTAAAAGAGTATCAGCAACGAACTTCTTTAATGTGAGCAGTACAATTAAAAAATGATAAAAATAATACCATAATTGGTACTTGTGGTTTTATTCGCTATTTTGCTCATACTAAATGTTTAGAAATTGGTTATGCTTTTAATCCAGAAGTATGAGGACAAGGTTATGCCAAAGAAGCACTATTAGTTATTATTAAGTATGGTTTTGAAAATACTGATAGTATTAGAATTGAGGGTAGTTGTGTTAAAGAAAATATTGCTTCAGCACAAACAATGCTTAGTGTTGGTATGCAGTTTGAAGGAATTTCACGTAGTAACTTTATTAAAGATGGCAAAGTTAGTGATTGTAAAATATTTAGTATTATTCGTAGTGAATATTTTAAGTAGTGTTATTTATTTTATAAAGAATAATTTTATAATTTTTTTGTTCTTTCTTTATTAAAAAAAATATAATACTTTACAATTAGATTTTATTTTGTTATTATTTACTTATCTTTGTTAGACAAAGATATTTACACAAAAATGACAGTGGAGTAAGATCTTAGGATAAAATCTTTTAATTTTAGTCCCTGAACGGTAAAAGGTATCCGTTATAATTCCTTTAAAAAGAGGCTTATGCCTCTTTTTATTTTACATTTTATTGTGTACAATATTTTATAACAATAATTTTTAGGAGGTTCAGATTAATGAATGCTAAAAAATATTATTTAGGTTTAGATTTAGGAATTTCATCAGTTGGATGAGCAGTTATGACAGAAGAAAACAAAGATTATTACATTGATGATTTTGGGGTAAGATTATTTGATTCTTCAGAAAATCCCAAAGATGGTAGGACTAATGCTGAACAAAGAAGGATATTTAGAGGTTCTAGAAGATTAATTCGAAGAAGAAAACAGAGAATAAATGATTTAAAAAGATTTTTACAAGCTAAAGGAATTATTAAAATTGAAGAAATAAATAATTTTTTTTAAAATTTTAAAATTACTAATAATATTAAATATGATGAAACTAAATATTTTAATCCTTATGTTATTAGAGTAAAAGGGTTAACATCAAAATTAACTCAACAGGAACTAGCAGTAGTATTAATAAATATTGCTAATCATCGTGGTTATAATGATAACAATACCAAAGAAAATGAAGATGAAAAAGATAAAGAAAGTAAATTAGATGATTTAATCAATAAAGCAACAAATCTTGTAAAAACTTATGGTACTATTGCTCAGGCAATTATTTCTGATGCCAGTTTTAAACATAAGATTAATGATAATACTTTAGGATTAATTCATAATAAGAATAAAAAAGTAAAAATAATAGCATCAGAAGATGATAAAAAATCAAAAAATAAAGATGTTAATTATCGTTATTTATTTTCTCGTGAAGATTATAAGAAAGAATTAGAAATGATCTTAACAAGACAAGCAGAATTTTATCATCAATTAACTGAAGAAGTTATTAATAATATTATTAATGATCTTATTTTAAGACAAAGAGATTTTGAAGATGGTCCTGGACCAAAAGATTTAGAACAAAAAAATAAATGAAAAGCAAAAATGAAAAAACATCGTTTATTTGAATCATTTTTAGCAACTGAAGGTACTTGTTCATTTTATCGTCAGGAAAAAAGAGGTTATCGTTGTACTTTAATATTTGAAATATTTCAATTGGTATCTGCGCTTTCAACTTTTACTGTAAAATATTTAGAAAAGGATGAAGTCATAGCAGTTGTTAATATTATTTTTAAAGAAATTAAGAATGGTAATATCTTAGATAAAAATAAGTTAAAAAAACTTATTATTGCAGTGTCTAATATTGATAAGAAAATTTTTGATAAAAATACATGAAGTAATGAAGAATTAAAATTTAATTTTGGTTTTTTAAAACTTTTAAATTCTTTATTACCTGAACATTTTAAAACAATTGATTTTAGTAATTTATCAAATCATATTTTTAATAAAATAGGAGAAATTTTACATAAAAATATTACACCACAAAGACGTAGAGATAAACTAACAGCATTTTTTAAAGTTCAACAAATTAATTTAACAAATGAACAAATTGAAAAATTTGTTGAATTACCATCTAATGTTAATACTAGTACTGCTAATACTTCATTTAAATACATGCAAGAAGCAATAGATGCTTTTGCATCAGGAATATCGTATGGAAAATTTTATTCAGAATTTATTAAAAAACATGAAAATGAAATATATAATTTTACAAATAACATAAAGAAGAAATTATTTCAACCAATTAAAGATGAAGATATGAGCAAAAATGCTGTTGTTTTTCGAGCGATTAATCAAGCACGAAAAATAATTAGTGCTTTGCATAAAGAGTATGGTTCTTTTGTTGTAATAAATGTTGAAGTCGCCAGAGAATTAGCAAAATCATTTGTCGAAAGAAAAGCAATTAAAAAAAATAATGAACTTAATTATAACGAAAAAGTTAATATTGAAGAAATATTAAAGCTCAATGGAATAAAATCAAATGATAGAAATATCCTAAAATATCGTTTATGACAACAGCAAGATAAAAAATGTATTTACTGCCAAGATCATCATCAAATAACTATCGAAGAGATTGGAAGAAGTTATGGCTTGGAAGTTGATCACATTATTCCACAATCAGTAATGGCTGATGATTCATTTAATAACTTAGTGCTTGTTTGTAGTAAAGCAAATCAAGAAAAGGGAAAGCAAACACCATTACAATGATTAAAAATGAATGAGGCACATAAGAAATCTTATCTTTATTTTATTACAAAAGTGATTAGAAAAAATTTATCTGATAAAAAATATGAATATTTAATAACTAAAGATATTGATGATGAATTATTGGATCAGTTTGTATCAAGAAATTTAAATGATACAAGATATATATATATATATATCGTTATATAACTAATTGATTAAAAAGTGAATTTAAAAATTGAGAAAGAAATACTGGTGAAGTATTATCAACAGATGTGCAGGCTATTAATGGTAATGTTACTTCCAGATTTCGTCGTACTTGATTATGAGACAGTGCTTGAGGTTTAGATACAAAGGTTCGTGACATTACTCCCTTTCATCATGCTGTTGATGCTATTATTTTAACGCAGTTTATTTCAACTTCATATGTTACTTTTGCAAGTGATATTGCTAGAATTATTAATTTAAAACGAATATTATTTAAGAATAAAATTTCTAAAGAAGAATATCACCAACAATGTAATGATATTTTAGCTAAATGAAGAAGAAGTGATACTAAATTGTATGTTCATGAAGCAGAAAAAAGATTAAAACAAATAATTTATTCTGAAAAGCAACCATCTAAAGTTATGTCTTCATTAGTTAAAGATCTAAAAGAAGTTATCGAACAGAGAATACCTGTAATTTTAAAAAAAACTGAAATAGCAGAAGAAATTAAATTAACTAATAAAGATAATAAAGAAATGCAAGTTCCTGATAAAATTGTTATAAGAAAAAGAGAAATACCTGAATATGATGGCATTTTGAATCAAGAAGAATATCAAGAAAAAATGAATAAATGCGGTTTTAAAGGTAATATTCATTATCCATTTATCTCTTATAAAGTTGATTATAAGTTAGCAGGCGCTATTACTTCTAGTCAAATGCCTGTTAATAGTCATTTTTAATTAAAATTAGATAAAGATAATAAAGAAATTAAAAGAAAGACTATTCGTAGTTTATTTGATAAAAATGGCAATTTGAAAGACTCTTATATAAGAGACAAAAATAATACTTTTTGGGAAGTTAATAAGTATTATGGTGTAGTAATTAATTTTAATGATAAGCATCAATGAATTAGAAGAGTTGATGCCAAACCTGAAACCTTAGAAGAATTTAAAAAGAAAAGTATAGTTTTAGTTCCTAGAAATATTGTTGAATATTATGATAAAAAACAAAATAAAAAAGTAATTAAAGTATTTCATGGTAAAATGAGTGCTTCAGTATATGCAAACTTTTTAGGTACAATCAATATTCAAGATTTAGAAAAAAATAAGAAATTTTTTAAAACACAAAATTATTATGATTCTATAAGCAATTGAAAAGATCAATTTAAGATATTGAATCCTAGTATATTAGGGAAAATAGTTCCAAGTTAATGTATAACTACTTTAACTTAATATTTATATTTGTTAAAATAAATTTGAGGTTTTAGTCCTCTGACATTTTTGTGTAAAATATAACAACAATATATTCATTAAAAGGAAAATCAAAGTTTTAGTCCTCTGACATTTTTGTGTAAAATATAACTTATACAAATGTTATTTATTCAAGTGCAAAGTTTTAGTCCTCTGACATTTTTGTGTAAAATATAACAAAGAATACAGCGTAAAAGGAACACCAGCAGTTTTAGTCCTCTGACATTTTTGTGTAAAATATAACAAAGAATACAGCGTAAAAGGAACACCAGCAGTTTTAGTCCTCTGACATTTTTGTGTAAAATATAACGCAATTGAACCATATATTAGAAATTTAAGTGTTTTAGTCCTCTGACATTTTTGTGTAAAATATAACATAAGATACCTAGCATCTAGTGAATACGGAGTTTTAGTCCTCTGATATTTTTGTGTAAAATATAACGCATTGTTTCGTTTTTTCAATTGTAGTTTAGTTTTAGTCCTCTGACATTTTTGTGTAAAATATAACAAATATATAAATATGACTATATTCCAACAGGTTTTAGTCCTCTGACATTTTTGTGTAAAATATAACGATATATTTAACTGTTAAAGTTTTATTATTGTTTTAGTCCTCTGACATTTTTGTGTAAAATATAACTGCAAGTAAATATTGATGTTTTGTTACTCAGTTTTAGTCCTCTGACATTTTTGTGTAAAATATAACTAAACATAACATTATTAATATTAGTTATATGTTTTAGTCCTCTGACATTTTTGTGTAAAATATAACATATAACGAATGATACCGAAACCAAAACCTGTTTTAGTCCTCTGACATTTTTGTGTAAAATATAACGATATATTTAACTGTTAAAGTTTTATTATTGTTTTAGTCCTCTGACATTTTTGTGTAAAATATAACAAAATATAAATTGTTATTTTTATAAAGAATGTTTTAGTCCTCTGACATTTTTGTGTAAAATATAACAAAATTACCGCTTAAATCAAGTTCAAGGAAGTTTTAGTCCTCTGACATTTTTGTGTAAAATATAACGAAAAATTTAACGACTTATCAATTAATGTTGTTTTAATCCTCTGACATTTTTGTGTAAAATATAACTGCAAGTAAATATTGATGTTTTGTTACTCAGTTTTAGTCCTCTGACATTTTTGTGTAAAATATAACAAGTGCCGGATATACAGCACGCTACACAATGTTTTAGTCCTCTGACATTTTTGTGTAAAATATAACTAGGATTAATATATGCATTTACAAGGAGTTGTTTTAGTCCTCTGACATTTTTGTGTAAAATATAACTAAAGTTGTATTTTCTAAAAGACAAATGAAGTTTTAGTCCTCTGACATTTTTGTGTAAAATATAACTAAAAGAACACCAACTACACCAGGACAAGAGTTTTAGTCCTCTGACATTTTTGTGTAAAATATAACTTTTCAATATTTACCAATTGAACTTTAAACGTTTTAGTCCTCTGACATTTTTGTGTAAAATATAACTAACTCAATGGGGAATTAGAGGTAATGCAAGTTTTAGTCCTCTGACATTTTTGTGTAAAATATAACTTTTTTTGTTCTCTTAAATTTTTATTTGTTGTTTTAGTCCTCTGACATTTTTGTGTAAAATATAACTTTTTTTGTTCTCTTAAATTTTTATTTGTTGTTTTAGTCCTCTGACATTTTTGTGTAAAATATAACCAGCTTTATCAATTAAACTACATACTTCATGTTTTAGTCCTCTGACATTTTTGTGTAAAATATAACATGTGTCCATTATAATATTTTCTCTCCCTTGTTTTAGTCCTCTGACATTTTTGTGTAAAATATAACTAATTTTTTCTAATTTAACTTTATCTATTTGTTTTAGTCCTCTGACATTTTTGTTTATTAATTAAAATAATTATTTATTTTTTCAAAGTTATTAATACCTTCGCTATTTCAAATTGAATTAATATTAAAACCACTTAAAAGAATTGTATAAATAAAAATTAAATTTCTAATTGAAGTTACATGTTGAATAGCATATTTTTCATTTGAAACATTTTTTAATTTATTAATAGTTAAATTTACTTCATCGGCAAATAAGCTCTTAATTATATGTTCTAAAATATTTTCATAAATATACTTTTTTTCATTTTTAACATCCTCATCGTCAATTAAACAAAATAAACTATTTTTATAACTTATTAAATCTCTTTGA
Source organism: Spiroplasma endosymbiont of Polydrusus pterygomalis (assembly GCF_964030825.1). Lineage (NCBI taxonomy): Bacteria > Bacillati > Mycoplasmatota > Mollicutes > Entomoplasmatales > Spiroplasmataceae > Spiroplasma > Spiroplasma endosymbiont of Polydrusus pterygomalis. Next base: position 108,242 of record NZ_OZ034964.1, read on the forward strand.
TTAGATTCCCAAAATGAAAATAATATAATAGCATTTTTAATTATTAACGATAAATTTTCTATTGAAGTTATGCTATTATTAGTTATTAGATTAATACTATTTAATGAAGGTTTTAAAGAAATTAAATATTCAGGACTATTTGATACGATAATTAAAGTTATATTTTTAGTTAATAATTTATTAAATCATTTGTTTAATTCAAATAATATTTTAGGTGTACCATATAATTCAGGTAAATCTATTAAAATAATAATTGGACGTAATTTATCGTTTAAATCTAGACTATTTTTTAAAATATTAAATAATAATACTCGTAACATAAAATGACTGTAATTTTCTTCATCAATTATGTTATTAGTTTCGTTATTAATAATTTGAATTTTTAAAAGTTTATCAATTATATTATTAATAGAAAATATTTCTAGATTTGCTTTTAATTGTAAATTATTATTAATGCCATCAGTTTTATTAAGTAAATTAAGAGAACTTTCGCTTAATAATTCATAAAAATTTTCATGTAATTCGGTTAATTTAATAATTATTTTTTGATATTTTTTTTGATTAGAATTAATAACATTTTTATTAATATTTTGTATTAAAAGATTACGTAAAGTTGATGTTTTATTTAATTTTAAATTTTCTTTTAAATTAAAATATTCTTGTAAATGAATGACTTGAAAACTATCATTATTAACTTTTTGTTCATCAACATAAAATTCATTGATTTTGCCTTTTAAACCTTGTTCTAGAGTATTAAGAATTTCAGTTTTTCCACTTCTACTATCACCAATAATTATAGCAAGATTATTTTTGATTTTAATATTTTGTTTATCAAATATATGATTTGTAAATTGAATTTTCTTCATAATATTCTCCTTAAAGTTCAATAATAGCATTTATAGTTGTTATATCTTCTTGATATGATTGAGATCCAATCATTATTTTCATCATTTCATATTGTTTTTCAGTTACCATTAAAGAACGAATATTACCTTTCGGTGGTAAATGATTTTCAATAATATTGTTCGTTTTTATAACTTCATCATGATGAGCACATAATTTAGCATATACAGAAAATTGAATCATATAAAATCCTTGATTTAATAATAATTGTCGAAATTTACTATAATTTTTTTGATCATTTTTAGTAATTGTTGGTAAATCAAATAGTATAAATAATCGCATATATCGATACCTCATATTATTCATTACTTTCATCCTCTAATAGATTAAAATCTAGTGTTGGTAATTCTAATTTTTTTATAGTTTTTTCATTTAAACATGTAATAAATGATCTAATCATATAATCAATTGCTCTTGTTATAGTAACAACCTTATTATTAATAATAATTTTTTGATTTAATAAATTAATTAATTCTAATCTATGATTATAAGAAATATGATTTTGAATAGTGTTAATATGTTTTGTTACTCAGTAATCAACTAAAGGCCTTAGTGGTTCTAAAAAATCACATGCTAAATTAAAAGGATTAGTTTTACCAATATGAAAAATTCCTAAATAATTATTTAATCCATATTTAGAAATAGTTCTAGAAATAGCACTCATTAAAATTTTATATCCATAATTTAATGCACTATTAATCGCATTGTCACTAAAACGGATAAAATTACTTCCATAAAGTTCACGAAAAAATATTTTTGCTGTTAAACCTTCTCTATTAGTCTTATCACCAAGAATAATTATTTTTGCAAAATTTTCTATCATACTAATACTTTTATCATTGCATTTTAGTTTTTTCATTACGATTAAAGTGTTTTTTATTTTATATTCAATAATTAAAGTTCTTAGTTCAAGTTTAAAATGTTCTTTCATATTTATTTGTTTTTCAAAAATAGTTAAAGGTTGTCAATGTTGATTTAATGATAAAGTTATTCCCACTGGATCATATTTATTATTACATATGATAATAAATATATTATTCATAACTAATTTTGCTAATATTTGTGTAGTAATATAAGTATAATTATTTTCTAAAATTATACAGTTTATATCTTTTAAGTTAAATAACGCTTCTTTTTCATTTGTTATTACACATAATTGATTTTGTTTTAAGAAAATTTTTTCCGATTTTTTTATAATAACAGATTTTCATGAAATAAAAATTCCTCCTTTTATTTTATGTTAATAATTCTTTTATACATTTATTTGTATTTTTTTTCAATACTAGATAAAGATAATAGTCGTTTAAAGTGTAAATTTAATATAATTTTAATGTGCTAAAAATTAGCACATTAATGCGTGAAAATGATAATTGGATTATTAATCTTAACATATGATATTAATAATTAGTAACATTAGTTAAGAATGATTATGATTAATTTAGTAAATATTCAATATTAATATAGATTTTTTAATTTATTTATATTAATTATTTTTAATAAATTATTTTAATAATATAAAGATATTTATCTTATAAATTAGAAAATGAATAATATAAATGTTAATACATTAATAATAAAACTTTACACTAATTGATTTAGATTAGTTTTTATTTTAAAAATAAAATATTAATTAAAGCAATATTTGTTATCATAATATTGAAGAAATAAATATTAGTAGTTAATTATTAAAAATAATATTTAATCTAATTTTATAAAAATATAAAAAATAAAGTCGTAAATATATGACATTAAGATATTGACAAGTTAAAATTATGTTAAATATTGGTAATATTTTATTAATTAATTTAGGAAAAAATAAAGTTTTATAACTAAAAATATAGTTACTTTAACCTATCAATGTTATAATTTATCAAAGGAATAACCAATATTAAATTATGAAAATTTAGATAGAAAGGTGCTATTACCATTAATATGTTTTTTAAAAGTGTAAAAATGAAAAAAACAGATGATGATTTTGAAACAAATGATAAATTTGAAACAAATATTAAGATAGAAGAAAAACAAGAATTAATTACACCTTTTAAACATTATAATAGTAAAGATAGTAAAAATCTTTTTGCTAAGAAAATGTTAGTAAAGAAAAAACAAGAAAAATTAAATAACAAGAAAAAATTTAGTATCCATCAATGAGGAATTGATGATACTGATTATGTTTTTATTAATTTTGAAACTGCCAATGTAAATAAGACAAGTGCTTGTCAGTTAATTATGATTAAAGTAATACAGGGTAAGATTGTTAAAAGTTATAGTTCATTAATTAAACCATATCCTGAAGAATTCACTTTTTCTCATGTTCATGGTATTACTAGTGAAGATGTATCACTAATGGTAAATTTTAAACAATTATGAATCGATATTGTTACATTTTTTAACGAAAATACTGTTGTTATTGCTCATCACGCTCATTTTAATGTTAATGTTTTAAGAACATTAATTAATCATTATAATTTAGAATGTCCAAATTTCTTTTATATTTGTTCAGTTAAATTATTTCAAAAAGCTTATGATTATCCCAATACCCGTTTAAGCGCTCTTGCCCATAGTAATCAAATTAAATTTGATTATCAAGATCCATTAACAAATATTATTACTTTACATAAATTAATTAATTTACATTTTAGTGAACAATATCATTTAAAAAATTTATGTGAGAATCTTAATCTTAAAGTTAATAAATTATTTGATGATTTTTTATCATAGTATTTTCAGATATTGAAAGCTTGAAATTATGTTAATTAAAAATGAGATTACAAATAAAGTTTGCAAATTTAAAAATTAACATTATAATTATACTATGTAGGGATATTATTAAAATAAATTATTTAAGTAAATTGTATACAAAAGAGGTTACAGTTATGGAAAAAGAAATAGATGTTGCATATGTTTTATCAGCATTAGGTACAGTCAACAATGTTAATGACAGAAGTGTTTTTTCAATAAAAACACATCTTGTGTTAATAAATAAAATGTTTAAAAGTAAATAAGTATTTATTTACTTTAAAAAGAAGAATTATTAATATTAATTAGTAATAATTAATATATTTATTATTTTTTAAATGCAATATTAATATTTTAATAACAGTTATTATCTAATGTTACCTCTTTTTTAAGTTATTAGCTTTAAGTACTTATTATATTTATATAAATATAATAAGTTAAAATATAGTAATTTTTTAATTAAAAGTTATATTCATTAATAAAATCACAAAAAGTACATGAATATTTTAAATGTTTATGATAACATTACTAAAGAAATTAAAAAATATAATTTTTTATTTTTAATATTATTAATTTTAATAATTAATAACTTTGAAATGGAGGTGAAATCAATGAAAAATGATTATCAAATTATTGTAATTGGTGCTGGTCATGCTGGCGTTGAAGCAGCATTATCTTGTGCACGAGCAGGACATAAAACTGCTATTATTACTCTTGATAGAACTAAAATTGCATTAATGCCATGTAATCCTTCCATTGGTGGACCCGCCAAAGGAGTTGTTGTTCGTGAAATTGATGCACTTGGTGGAGAAATGGCTAAAGCAGCAGATGCTACTGCTTTACAAATGAAATTATTAAATAATTCACGTGGTCCAGCAGTGTGGGCTATTCGTGCGCAATCTGATAAAATTGCTTATTCACAATATATGCAAAACACAATAAATAAACAAGAAAATTTAACAATTTTAGAAGTTATGGTGCAAACATTAATCATTGAAGCAGGAACTGCTAAAGGTGTTATTTTAGAAAATGGTAAAAAAATTACTAGTGAAATTGTGATCTTAACGACAGGTACTTACATGACAGCATTAACTTTACAAGGTCAGGATAAAAAGTCAGAAGGACCAGATGGTCAAAGAACAAGTAATGGTATTTCACAACAATTAAAAACTTTAGGTTTCAATATGATTCGTTTAAAAACTGGTACGCCACCGCGAATTAAAAAAGATAGTATTGATTTTAGCAAAGCTAGTATTGAATTGGGTAGTGATTTACCTTTAGCATTTTCTTATCAAACTAAAGATTTTCTATCATTAACAAAACAATTACCTTGTTATTTATTATATACAAATGATAAAACTCATACTGTTATTAATAACAATTTAGATAAATCACCAATGTATAATGGTGAAGCACAAAGTACTGGCCCACGTTATTGTCCCAGCATTGAAGATAAAGTAGTTCGTTTTGCTGATAAACCTCGTCATCAAATTTTTTTAGAGCCAGAATCACTGACATTAGATTCAATTTATGTTCAAGGTTTTTCAACATCAATGCCAATTGATGTCCAAGATAAAATGTTAAGAACTTTACCTGGTTTAGAAAATTGTGAGGTTTTAAAATGAGCTTATGCTATTGAATATGATGCTTTTGAGCCAACACAATTGTGACCAACATTAGAAACTAAATTAGTTAAAAATTTGTTTAGTGCTGGTCAAATTAATGGTACCAGTGGTTATGAAGAAGCAGCATGTCAAGGTTTAATAGCTGGTATTAATGCTCATTTAAAAATAAAAAAAGAAAAACCATTAATCTTAAAACGTGATGAGGCATATATTGGTGTTTTAATTGATGATTTAGTAACAAAAGGAACAATTGAACCTTATCGTTTATTAACTTCATTAGCTGAACATCGTTTATTATTACGAAATGATAATGCGCAAACACGATTAATTAAATATGGTTATCAAGTTGGTTTAATTAGCGAGCAACGCTGATCACAGTTTAACAAACAACAAGCATTAATGTTAACTATTATTGAAAAGTTAAAAAGTATTAAAATTAGTCCTTATTCTCAATTTGCTGAATATATTAATAGTAATAATTTAGGTCCAATTCCTAATAATTATATTATTGCTTATGAATTATTGAAACGACCAGGTGTTAAATTATCAATATTTAGTTCGCAAATACCGTTAATCAATGATTTACAATATCATGAATTAATGGAATTAGAAATTACCATTAAGTATTCAGGATACATTAATCAGCAACTAAAAATGGCACAACAAGCTAATAGTTTAGAAAAAAAACAGATTCCTGATGATATTAATTATGATTTAGTAGAAAGTATTACTGGTGAAGCAAGAGAGAAGTTAAAGCGTGTTAGGCCATTAACAATTGGTCATGCCACTAGAATTTCTGGAGTTAGTCCTGCTGATATTCAAGTTTTATTATTTTTTTTAAAACGTAAATATCCATATTTAAATATTTAAAAAATAGTGACTTTTCAATTAAACTCACTATTTTTCTATTTAATCTTTTTTCTGATTAAGAAAAATTATATAGTATTTAAACAAAATAGTTTATAATTTTTACTTTGTAAACTAAAGTAAAAAGATAAAAATAAGACTATTTTAATTATCAATGAAGAAAAAAGAGAATCGTATTAAAATTGAAGATAATAAAATAGTGAAAAAATATTAAATATTATAAATTATATATAAAATTAAAATCAAAAATAATTTTATTGGGGTTAAAATTAAAGAAGAAAATAGGATATTAATTGAAGGGAGGGAGAGTAATATGTATGAGTAAAATAAAAAGACAAGAATATAATCAAAGATCAGATGTCAAAGCAAGAAAACAAGAATATAATAAAAAAAGATGTAAACTTAATAAAGAAAAACAGTGAAAATACAATAATAAAATTTGATATCAAAATAGTGAAGCATGACAATTACAATTAGAAAATAATGATTACCAAAAAGAAATAATAGTAAATGCAATGTTTTAATAAAATCTTGCTATTAATGTTTTAAGTGAACATCAAAAGATTTGAAAATTTTATAAATAAAATTAAAATTAAATAAAAATCAGATAATCAATATCAAAAAAGAGGAGTAGTAAAAATGATAAATAGTTCAATAGAACAATCAACAAATGAAATAACACCTTTATTACAAAAAAATGTAACTTATATTAATTATTGACAGAATTTTATTTTTAAATTTATGCCAACAAGAGAATCTATTTTAAATTTGGGACCAACACGAAAAGATGTTTTTTGTTGTGGTGCAACAACATTATCAATATTGTCATTTTCAACAATTGGATTATATCTTGGTTCACTATGTTGAGCAATAAAAAATAACATTGCTGTTGATATCGAAAATATTAATAGGATTAACGGAGCATGTTTCTTATTAGGAATTATGTTAGGACTTAGGTATGGAATTAACATTGGTGATTATTTTCTTAATTTAATAAGTAGCAATAATGAAGAAAATGAAAATAGTTTAATAAGTAATAATGATATTAGCAAAATTTTGCAAGAAGTTACTATCATAACTGAAGATGGTAGTCAATTTTTAATTTCTGAAAATATTACAGAAACTAATTGATTAGCTAATGGTTTAGTTAAAATTCATCAAACATTTAAAGTGGAAAATAAAAAAAATGATGAACAACAATTTCAAGATGAAATTAATAATAAAGGTGAGTTTTTAAATGTTAATACAACTCAAAGTTCTAATTTTGTTGATATTGAAACAGAAATTCATAATTATGATTTTTATAATCAACCATCAACAAGTAAAAGTTCAACAATAATTAATTTATAACAATTAAAAATTAAAAATATAATAACATATATAGTAATTTTATCTTTTGATTATAAAAAATATCATCTATTTTGATGCCATTTTAATTACTATTTATCTACTAATCTTTTTAGGTTTCTATTAGAAAATCATTATTTTTTGTATTTTTAATCGTTGTTCAATATTTTTTTCCGTATGTAGACTTACTATCAGGCAATTTTGTAAAATTAAATTTTTTCATATCTAACTCCTGCCCTTTATTTATTATTTAATTATTCTAACATAAGTACTAGTATGATTGATTATAAAATTATTATTAACAATAAAATTATAAGAATAAAAATTTATTTGATAAAGAATCAATCAATTTATTATAAAATTAATTGATTCTTTTATATTAAATCAATATTTCTTGTATAATTATAAATAAGGATAGTGCTAGGTGGTTTCTATGTTTCGACGTTTTTTATTATTTACTATAATTTTACCAACGGTAACTACTATTTCTAGTAGTATTTATGCTTGTGCTTGAGATTTACAACCAACAGTTTTGCTCATAACAAGTTATCATCAAGCACAAAATAAAAATACTTATGATCGACTTGTTTATCAAAAATTACAAAATATTTATGGTAAAGAGCATGTCGTGCCATGATTTAATTCACAAGATGATAATTATTACGCAATCGCATTGAGAAATTTTCTATCAACATATAATATTAAGAAAGTTTTTATTTTAAATCCTGCTTTTCAAAAATATATGCCACATACTAGTAAAACTACTAGTTATGCTACTAATAATTTAATTCGCGTATTACAACAATTTCAATATGTTAAATTTTATTTTTTTAATAATATTATTGCTGATACTATTAAACGTAATAGTAATATCTATGATATTAGATATAATAGTGATAATATTAGTAGTGCTCCTTTCAATTATGGTAATCGCATTGCCGATCACTTTGTTGATAATGTTAAAATGGGAATAAAAGATAAAAAATATAATTTTGATGTTGATGCTAGTGGAAAATCAGTTGTTAGAATTGGAATTATTAATAATATCGGTATTAATTATGATCAAACTATTTTGAATCAGTTTGTTGAAGAAATTAATAATGTTAATGATACAAAAATTAGGTATCAAATTATTTTTGCTAACCCACATGATAATTTTGTAACAAGTAATATTTATAGCGCTGATAGTGTAACTGATGTTGCACAAATTGCTCAATCGTTATATGAAATGCATGGTGTTAATTTTATTATTAATACTAATTATTGATATAACAATATTATTGCTTATACTGCTCGTTTAATATCTTCACGTCCCACTTATAGTAAAACTATTAGTTTTATTGGTTGTAATGTTATTAGTAAAGATGATTATGTTTATGATAATAATAATTATTTAGTTTTTGGTTTTAGTACTGGTTTAGAAATCTTTGATGAAACAGAAAAAAAAGAAATTGATCCTAATCTCAAAATTAAACCTGATACTGCTCCAGAAAGTAGTGTTCAAACTTATGGCATTAATACTATTGATTTTACTAATTAGTATGGAGATATAATTATGCAAAAAGCGATATTGAAATTACAAAAAATCAGTAAATATTATGGTTCACATGTTATCTTTGAAAATATTAATTTAGAAATAACACGCGAAATTCATGCTATTGTTGGTAAAAATAGTATTGGTAAGTCAACATTAATTAGAATGCTTGCTGGTTTTGAACAACCTTCTAGGGGAAAGATAATTATTAAGAGTTTTAAAAAAGGATGTCTTTTTCCTCGTGATCCTAGTGAAATGCTTTATTTTAAAATGGCTTACGCTGGACAAGATGATTTTTTTCTAGACAATCTTACTGTTAAACAAAATATTGTTCTTGGTAATGAACCAACGATTGCTAAAATTTTTCCTAATTGAAAAGAAGCTGAATTTAAAATTAATAAATTAATGGATAAGTATAAAATTAAACTTAATTTAAACAAGAAAGTATCAACATTGGCAATTGAAGAATTGAAAAAGTTATCTTTGCTTCGTGCCTTATTCAAAGAACCTAAAATATTATTATTAGATGAACCAACTGTTGGTTTATCTGATAGTCAAAAAATAGAATTTTGAATGATTTTTAAAACTTTTCGTAATGAAGAAATGACAGTATTATTTACAACTAGAGATGAAGAATTTGCGAAAATGGTAACTAATAGAGTATCTTGAATTGAAAACCTAAATATTACTAAAACAAAAACGATGAAGTTAGCAACAAATACTAAATTATTTGCTCCTGATTATTGAAGTAAGATTTTTAATTATAAAAAACCAAAAGCTATAACGACAGTGCCAATGCTTTATATTGATAATCTTGCTTTAAATAAACCTAATATTTCGAATTTTCATAATATTGAATTTGCGATTTGTCCTGGTGAAATATATGGGATTTATGATTATGAAAATTTTTATAGCGAAGTTTTACTGGAGAGTATCGTGCGTATTATCAAAACACAAAATGGTCGTATCTTTTTTAAAGAACAGGAAGTAACTTATTTTAATCCACAAGAAATTAGTAATTTAGGAATTGATTGAGTATCAGGAAAGTATATTAATAATGAAATAATTTTTGATGCAACTTTGTTTGAAAATTTTACTTTTTGACATTACAATAAAAAAAAATATGTAACAAAATCTGGTGTTGTAAAAACAGCAATTGTTAATAAAAAAGTACGCGAAATTATTAAAGAATATCAAATATTTAATGATAATGATATTTTTATTAAAATTAATAAATTATCAAAAGGTGAAATTCAGAAATTTGTTTTAGCAAGAAGCATTGAAGAAAAACCACAATTATTAATTTTATCAAATCCATTTTCTGATTTAGATGAAAATTCTTCATTATTAATTATTAAAAAATTAATTAATTTACGAGAGAATGGATCAAGTATTTTAATTATTGATACTGATCCATATTTACTACAATTGTTATGTCAACGAGTAGCAGTTATTTATCATAAACAATTTGTTTGCAAATTAGAAAATAAAAATGTTAAAGTTGCAGTAATGAATAATCCAGCATTGTGACATGATTATCCACTTACTAATGAAATAATTATTAAAACGGATAAAATGTATCAATTACCCCAGACAAAGTGAAGTGTTAAAAAAGAAAAAATAATGAAAACAATTAATTTTCTTAAAAAACCATTTATAAAAATTAATAATTGAATTAATAAAAAAATGGAAAATATTAGGTCAAGGTGGGGTTAAAAAATGATGGAAAATATGAAAAAATGAATTTTTTGATTAGTAGGTATTTTATTATTAGTAATAACTTTATTATTTGTTAGTTTAATAATGTTATGTATGCAAGTTAATCCATTATCATTTTGGTATACAGTTTTTATTAGCCCATTAACTAATTTAGTAAGTTTTAGTAATTTAATTGAAACGTGTAGTGTTTTATTATTAACAGGTTTAGCAGTAGCTGTCACTTTTAAATATCATATTTATAATTTTGGTGTTAGTGGGCAAATGTTATTTAGTGCCATGATAACATATATTGTTGCCGTTGCCATTTATAAAAGTGGTGGTCATAGTCAATGAATTACGCCTTTTCTTTTGTTAATTGCGATTTTAGTTGGTGCTTTAGTTGGATTAGTCATTGCCATTTTAAAAACTTATTTTAGGATTCATGAGATTATTAGTACTCTTTTATTTAATTTTATTGCTTGAGAAGGGTATAAAGGTTTAATTGCCAACAGTGTTTATCAACATTTAAAAATTCCAACATCAATTACTAATTTACGTTTTTCATTAATTAGTGGTCCTTTTAGTATTAGTAATTTATTTTCAGCTGCGATTATCATTGCTATTATTGTATTGTTAATTGCGATCATTATTTTTAATAATCGTACTATTGGTTTTAAATTAAATGCAATTGCAAAAAATCCAGTTGCTGCTAAATATGCTAGATTAAATCCTCAATATCAGTTTTTAATAATTTTTCCAATTTCAGCGGCAATAGCAGGAATTGCTGGTTATCTTTATTTTTTAGGAATTAATAATACTTTACCTTCACTTTCTGCTCCAATGCAAGAGGGATTTTATGGAATAGTGGTAGCTGCCTTAGCACAATATACACCAGTAATTATTTTATTTTCATCATTTTTTATCAGTTTATTTGTTAGTCCTATTGAAAGTAATGCTTTTATTTATTTAAAAAATCCAGAAATTGCAATAATAATATTATCAATAACTGTTTATATTATTGGTATTTATCCTTTCATTTGACATTATTTGACCCATTCTATTGTTATTAAAGAATATGTAGTAAAATTAAAAAAGAAACTGTCATCAAAAAAACAACAACAGGTAACCAATCAACAAAAAATTAAAATAGTTAATGTTGACTTAAAATCTTCAAAATTAATAAAAAAAGATAAAATGATTAATTCTAAAAATAAAATGATTAAAAAGAAAAGGGAAAAAGAATAATTATGATGCTTTCATTTTCAACAATTTTAGTTAATACATTATTATTTGCTTGTCCATTGTTACTTTTATGCACAGGTGGAATTTTAAATACTAGAGCGGGAGTTGTTAATTTTGGTTTTGATGGGATTATGTGCACTGGTGCTACTTTTTACTGCATAATTATTTCGCAATTAAAGAGCAATCTTGGTGATTGAGTTGTGTTTTTAGCATTTGTTGTGACAATTATTGTTGGCATTATTTTTGGTTTAATTCATAGTTTAGCAACTTTATTATTTAGGTCAGATCAGTTTTTAGTTTCAATGGTTATTAATTATTTTGGTTATGGATTGGCGATAGTTTTGCCGCTAATGGTTATGGGACAACTTCATTACTCATTATCAAGTATTTATATTCCACAATTTTCTTGACTTGCTATTTTATTAACTTTATTAGCAATTTATATTTTTGCAGCTATTTTATTTTTAACAAAACTTGGATTATATATTAGAGGAATTGGTGAAAATCCAACAGCAGTAGCCTTAAACTATATTCATGTTCGTCGTTCTCGTTTTTATATTTCATTATTTTCTAGTTCTTTAGCTTGTTTTTCTGGTGCTTTATTTGTTTATATTCTTCCTAGCAGTTTTATTAGTACTAATAATTTTTCTGGAATTGGATTTTTAGCAATTGTTTTATGAATGATGGCACATAGTCGATTTTTTTTAACATCTATTATTTGTTTTACGTTTTCTTTTATATACCAATATGTTAATGCTTCACAAACATTTATTGTTATTAGTAACAACATTCCTAGTTGATTATGAGGAATGTTACCATATTTAATAGCATTATTAGCATTAATGATTTTTCATCCTAATACTGAGTTGGTAAAAAGTTGAGCACAACCTTATATTAAAGCTGGTCGCAGGTGACAATAATATTTAACTAATTTAAAATATAACATAAATAATAAGCAAATTTTGCATTGGAAAATGCTATAAAAATTTATTTTATTTAAAAATAGTTTAAAATAAATTATATAAAAATTAGGAGGTATTTAAGATATGAGAAAAATACTAAGTTTTTTAGCAATTATAACATTATGTGGCATAACAAGTATAAACGTTGTTGCTTGTCATAAAGCAGAAGATCCAATTTTTCCTTCAAAAAAAATTGAATTAGATACTATTATATTAGAGAAAGATTTAGGAACAATAAGATTTACAGATATATTAGTCCCAACTAGAAGTGAGCTTTTGATTGCTATTAAAAATAAAAATCCTAATACTACTAAGTTTTTAATGGAAAATGATTTTGGATTTAAAAAAGGAAGTACAGACTATAATTGTTGGAAAAAATAATTATGAAGGTGAAGTAACTTTATTTTATACAAAATTATAATATTTAGTTTTTTTAAAAAATACTTGTAAATTCCTCGTTATTGTCATAGAGAAAATTTGTGTCCTTAACAGACATTATTTTTCTTTATGGCATTTTTTATTGTTATCTTTAATTTTTTAATTTTATATACTAATATTATTGATTATAATCAAGTAGAGTTGATATGACAGTGATATATTAATTCTGCTTAATTTAACTGCATTAGATAATAATTTAAAGCAGAAAGAGAAGTGAAATAGGTATCGTTAATTTTAAAAGATAGTAATTATTTTAAAATTAAAGTAATAATATCAATTTAATTTTTAGTTATATGGTAAAATTTCAAACATATAATAAAAATATTGTAAAAAAAGAATATCTTTTAATTTTATGTAGTTATTTAATATTAATATTATATTGAGAATCAATTATTATAAAAATATTTTAAATAATTATTTTAGGAGCAAATAATGAATAAAAATTGAGTTTTTGGTTTAACTAATTTAACTTTAACGCCAATAATGGAACAACAATTAAAACAATATTATCAAATTTTAATTAGCGAAAATAAAAAATATAATTTAACAACTATCACTGAAGAAAATGATGTTTATTATAAACATTTTTATGATGCACTTTTAGTAAGCAATAATGTTATTTTAACAAATCAAAATCTTTGTGATGTTGGTAGTGGTGCAGGTATTCCTGGAATAATTTTAAAAATTTGTTTTCCACAACTACAACTAACTATTGTTGAAACTAATACAAAAAAATGTCAGTTTTTAAAGTTAGTAATTAACGAATTACATTTAGAAAATGTTTATTTAGTTAATGAAAGAGTAGAAACATTTGCTCATCAATATCGTGAAACATTTGATATTGTAACAGCAAGAGCATTAGCACCATTAAATATTTTAAGTGAATTATGTTTAACTTTAGTTAAAGTTGGTGGTTTATTTATTGCTTATAAAGGACTTAAAGTTGCAGCAGAACTTAATTTAGCACAAAATAGTATTACTACTATGGGTGGCAAATTAATTAATCAATTTACTTTTCAATTACCTAATAATTATGGTCAACGGACAATTGTCCATTTTCAAAAATATAAATTATGTGCTTTAAAATATCCAAGACCATATCACCAAATTAAAAGTAAACATTTATAAATAATTTTAAGTAAAATTAGTGTTAAACTTAATAATAGGATAAAATGTTAGTCTATTAATTTAGAGAGGTAATTATTATGGGCAAAATTATCGCAATTGCTAATCAAAAGGGTGGTGTTGGTAAAACAACTACTGCTACTAATCTTGCTGCAGGCTTAGGTATCAAAAATAAAAAGGTATTACTTATTGATTTAGATCCACAAGGTAGTGCTACTATTTCAATGGGGTTTGCTGCTGATAAAGTTGAACAAGATATCTATGATGTTTTAGTACATGATGTTGCAGTAGAAAAGGTAATTAAGAGTGAAGTTTATCAAGGTGTTGACTTATTACCATCAACAATTTCTTTAGCAGGAGCTGAAATATTTTTATTAGAACAATCTCGTAATCAAAGAAATATTTTATTAGAAAAATTACAACCAGTAAAGGATATATATGATTTTATCATTATTGATTGTCCTCCTAGTTTAGGATTAGTTAATCGTAATGCTTTAGCTTCAGCTAATTCTGTTATTATTCCTTTACAAGCTGAATTTTATGCGCTTGGTGGCCTAGTGCAATTATTATCAACGATTCGTTTAGTACAACAATTATTTAATCCTAATTTAGAAATTGAAGGCATTTTATTAACAATGGTTAATATTAGAACAACTTCTTCTATTGAAGTTATGAAAGAAATTCAAAAAAATTTTAGAGAAAAAGTTTATAAAAATTATATTCCAAGAAATGTAACATTAAGCGAAGCACCAAGTTATGGTAAAAATATTTTTAGTTATCGACCACGTTGTAGTGGTGCCATTGCTTATCAAAATTTAGTGAATGAGGTGTTAAATCATGGCTAATGATAAAAAAAATCGTCTTTCTACTAAAGGTTTAGCATCAATTTTTGGTGAGGGATTAAATGATTTAATAACTAACATTGAAAGTTCACCAGAGATGACTAAAACCTTTGCGCAAACTATTTTGCTTACTAAAATTATTGCTAATCCTTATCAACCACGAATGATATTTAATGAGCAAGAAATTAAAGAATTAAGTGAATCAATTAAAACTCATGGTTTAATTCAACCAATTATTGTTAAGAAAACAATAACAGATGGTGTTTTTCAATTAATTGCTGGCGAACGTAGAATGAAAGCAGCAAAGTTAGCAGGTTTAACAGAAATACCGGCAATAACTATTGATGTAACCGATCAGCAATTAATGGAGTTTGCCTTGATTGAAAATATTCAACGTGTTGATCTAAATGCTTTTGAAGAAGCACAAGCATATCAAACTTTAATTAGTAAAATGAAATGAACGCAAGAGCAACTTTCACAAAAAGTTAATAAATCACGTAGTCATATTACTAACACTTTACGTATTTTACAATTACCAATAGAAGTTTTGCAAATGTTACAACGCAATGAATTAACAATGGGACATGTTAAACCATTATTAGGTTTGGGTACTAATCTTAATTTGATAGTAACTATTGCCAAAAGAGCATATCGTGAACAATGAAGCGTGCGTAAAGTTGAAGATGTTATTAAGATGCAACAACTAAGTTTACAGCACAAACAAAAAAGTAATAAAAAATCGGATTTACATTTAGCAGCATTAGAAAATACTTTATCAAGAACGTTAGATACTAAAGTAAAAGTAAGTAAAAAACAATTAATTATTAGTTATCGTAATCATAAAGAATTAAATCGAATTTTAGAATTTTTAAAATTAATATAAATTTAAAATAAGTATCGATACTCATTATTTTATTATTTTATAATAGTATATAAGAGGAAATTATTTAATTAATAGTAGGATAAGCAATTGAGTGGGCGATAATAAAAAGTAAAATAGATAAACCAATAATAATTTTACTTATGCCTAATAACATTAATAATTTTTTTGATATATCATGAGGATAATTCAAAACATTTTTTTTCATAGTTTCCTCCCAAAAGTGATATTTAGTCTTTAAATCTTGCTTATATTATATACTATTTTTAAAAAATTTTTTGTTATTTTCTTTAATATTATAATTTATTTTAAAAATTGAAAGGGAAATAATTATGCCAAAAAATTTATTTAAATCTATTATTCATAAAAAGTATAAAGATGAAATTCCTTCAATATTTTTATTTCATAAAAGAATTATTTTTTTATTTAACAAGAAAAAAAATTCTAATGAAGATATGTTAACTTTAACTAAAGCATTTAGTGAAAAAATTAATATATCATTACAAAAATCTGAAAGTTTTGAAGAAAATGTAGAAATTTTAACTGAATTATTTAAGGAAAAAAAATGAAGATAAGTGATGAAATTCCAAAAATTATTACGGTTGCTAATTTACTTAAAGATGCAGATAATTTAGATAGTATTAATAGATTATTAGATGATCTTCTTCCATATTATTTTGTTATTGATAACTGAGAATATATTGATATGAAGAAGATATTGAAAATGAAAGTAAAATAATGATCACAGAAAGTAATAGTTTAAATCAAGAAAAAAAGATATCTATTTCTAATTTTGAAAAAACATTTTCTAAACAAAATTTAATTGATAGTGGTATATATTAGATAATAGTTTATCAAATTCCAAATTGGTGAAGTCAAGTACTGCTGTTATGTTATTATAATAATTTTGATATAAATAATTAAAAAACTAATTATCATTAAATTAAAATAGTAAGTGTAAAATTATTTTAGTGTCAATATCGAGTGAAAATTTCCCAAAATAATTTATTTTTTAGTAAATATTTTTTAATTTTTTTACAATTAATTTATGTAAATTTAATATTAGTTTTAATAATTATTTTATGTTTAAAGTAATTACGTTTTTTTATTTTGAAGGGAGAAATTTATGGATAAATTAATCATAAGTAATAATCAATTAAAAAATATTGTAAATGATGATTGGCAAAAAAATATTATTGCATTAGCAACTTATAAAACTTTATTGAAAGAGAGTATTAATTATGAAAAAAAATTAATTCAAGATATACATTTTCTTACTGTTTTAAAAGATGAGTTAAATACAAATATTTTAAATTTTGATTTTGAAGAACTTAATTATATTATTGAAAGAAAATGCTGACAAAATATATAAGTCATATTCATTGAACTTTAGATTTTTGATATTTCGATTTAGATTTAAGAGAAAAAATAATTAATAATTATAATTTATTTATTAAACATTCAAATCAAAAACAAAAACAACAAATTATTAATAATAATTTTAAATCTAATAATAAAAAAAGAGAATATGAAAATTGAAAACAAAAATATTTAAAAAATATTAATGAAAAAATAATGAAAAATAGTATAGAACAAGGAATAGATGCTTTAGAATATTTTAAAAACGAAATAAATTGAAACGATTTTCAAAATTCACAACCTGCAACAAGTTGATATAAATCAATCTTACCAAAAATTTAAAAAACAAGATATTATAATTGCAATCTCGGCATATATTTTTAAATCAATTTTAAGTCACTAAATTTGTTCATATACAAACGCTTTAAAATTTTATATGGTTTTTATTCAAAAAATATAATAATTATATAATTGGAATTGGGAATTATTGATATCCATAGCTTCAAGGATGATCTTTATTTGGTATATAAACTTTTTTATTTTTTATTACATTGTCTTTGATGATTGGTTTTAGTTGTATTTCTGTTAGTTCATATATTTGATTATTGTCACTAAGATATAACTCATTAGTAAATGATTTAAGTACGATTACATCAATTTTAGGTTTTATATATTGAACTTTGTTATTTTTATAAGGAAAATACTTTTTACCATAATATGTTATTGTTGAACTACTGTCTGTTTTTCTTTTAGAAAATTTTGAAAGATAAATATTTATTTCTTTTTGTGTAGGAGTTTTAACACCATAGTAGACTTATTATCATCAATAGGCAGTACAAATTGCTTATTAAAAATACTTATGTATGTTTTAAAAAAATTGATTAGCTTTTTCTAAAGTTTTAATTTTATTAAGTCTTAGTTTACTAATTAATCAACTTTGATGTGTTTCAAATAAGCGTTCAATTTGACCGTAGCTCGTGGAATTGAAGTGCTAATTATTTCAACACCCAAATAAATCATTACAACACTTTGGAATTGAGTATAAGTGTCATTTTCTGTGTTTATTTTACCAGCATCGATAATTTTTCTTATGTCTAAAAACTGTTCTATTATCAGTATAAAATGTTTGTGGTATGCCATATTTAGTTAAAATTTGATATCTTTAATTAATATAGAGTATAAAGCGTGCTATATGAAATTTTAATTTTTTCTTTATTAATTTCTCATGGAAATATTGAAAATTAAAATTTTAATATTTGGTTTTATATAAGTTGATAATTTTAATTTTGATTTCAAAATTTGTTGCCTTATTAGAAATTTTATTTTGAAATTTATGAATAAAACCAATTTTATCTTCTATTATTAAAAATTTGAATTAATTGGTTAATTCTTCTAATAGTTAGGTTAAGTTTATTCTTAACTTGATGTTTAGATAATTTATTAATGTTAATGTCATTTATAATTTTGTATTTATATTTTCATTCATAGTCATACTTCTTTCCAACTTTATCATCAAGTATATTTA
The DNA here is from genome assembly GCF_964030825.1 of Spiroplasma endosymbiont of Polydrusus pterygomalis. Classification (NCBI taxonomy): domain Bacteria; kingdom Bacillati; phylum Mycoplasmatota; class Mollicutes; order Entomoplasmatales; family Spiroplasmataceae; genus Spiroplasma; species Spiroplasma endosymbiont of Polydrusus pterygomalis. The sequence goes on from NZ_OZ034964.1 coordinate 127,328, forward strand.
ACTTAACAGTTACAAATTATTACTTGATGACTAATAGGAAATTATCACTAAATAATGACAGTAAAATTATTTTAGTTGTTTTTTTAAAAAAAATATGTATAATTATAATTATTAAAAGTTAATTTCTTTTAATATTATTTATTTTAAAAGGTTATAACGTACCAACTTGATTTAAAAATCAAGTTGGTATTTTTTGTTTTAAATATTTGAATAACAATAATAAAATTATGATAGTAATATTAAACTTAATTAAAAAAGAAATAAGGAAGGAAATAATGACAAATACATTTAATTTTAATAACATAGTAAAAGGTCAACAATTAAAACTTTTTTTTGATAATAAAAAAACATTAATTTTTAAAACAGAGAATAGTTCGCAAGGTACAAGATTTGTAGTATTTGGTGAAACATTAGCAGGAGAAAAAGTATTAATTCCTGCTTTTACTGCAGAAGAATTGGATATTAAGTATGACCCTCGTGTTAATTATCAAGCATCACAGCAACGTACTAACAATTGTACTAATTGGAAAAGTAAAACTTGATTTGGAATTAAAACACCTCGTTTCCTTGATGTAGAAGAAATTTATTTATTAAATGCAGAAGGTAGTTTAAGAAAATATGATGGTGCTTTTTCTTGTAAAGTTTGTTTTCAAAGAAGTAATTTTTATGTGTCTAGCGGAGTTGCTTATAATTTTGAAGATTTAAATTTCTTTTTTTTAAAAGAGAAAGTTTCAAGAATTTTATTAGAAAATAATATAGCAACATTACCAATGACTGAAAACATTTCTCTTATTGCACAAGCATCAGAAAGAATTGGAGTTTCTTCAACATTTGGTACTACTAAATTATTAACAATGCCAGGAAAAATAAATTTATTTATAGAAGCAATCAAGCAATTACCTGAGGCGATAGAACTTTTTGTTTATTATCAAGAATTAGAAGATAAGGCTATTTTAGAAATTAATGATGTAATTTCGCAAGATGAATTATTACATAAATTAAATATTGAAACTGGTTGTAATTTTTCTAAAGAAGAATTAGCTAAATTTAAAACTCAATTAAAAGTTATTGAAACTAATAACGAAACAGGTATTTCAACAGTAAAATTAAATCTTCAATATAAGATTAATGATAATGAAGGAAGTTGAAATTTTATTTCTTCTGAATTTCAAATTAAATCTAAAGTTAAAAGTAAAGTAAGTTTATTATTTAATTTATTTTCTGGTGGTTTTTCAATGTTTTCAATGAATAAGTATGCAAGTTTAATGACTGCACAAGACAGAGAAAAGGTAGCAATTTTTTTCCTAAATTAGATTCAGTAATTAATGAAATAGATAACAAAATAAAAAAATTTATTGAGTTAGTTGATGAATATGACAGCGTAGTTCATACTTTACCACAGGCACAGCAACAATGAAAAGAAAATATTGATAATTGAAAAAATAAAAAAGGATTATCTGAAATAAAACGTTTAGCAGGTATTGAAAAAGACAAAGAAAATTTAGATAATATGACTAAAAAAAATGAAAAACTTTTAATTGAAAATGAAAAAAATAAACAAAAAATACTTAATGATTTATTTATAAATATGAAATTAGTTAATAATTTGCAAATGTTAAGTTATTTGCAAAAGAGTTTATTTATAAAAAGTAAACAATATTTAATAGCAAGTTATGTTTTTTGTCAGGTGCATAATTTATTTTCACGTTTTTCATTTCCAACAATTGAAAAATATGTTGACTATTATGTAAACAGTAAAAATGAAGGTAACAATTTTCATGCTATTGATTCCTTTGTTGAAATTGATAATTTATTAAATAACAATTTTTCTGACTTTGTTGAAATATATAAGTTATTACCAATTGAATTTCAGAATAAAGGAGTTTATATTATTGCAAAATTATTAGATTTTTTAGATGAGTTTAAAAAAATAGAATTCAATAAACTTTTAGCAAAAAATAATACTATTAATGAAGAAAATATGGCAAAAGTTTATCTTTCTTTATTAAAATTTTCAAAGTATGAAGGACCTTTTTCATCATTTGTCTCAGAAGATAATGATTTAGAAATGAAATTATCAAAGTTTGTAAAAAATAGTGAAGAGTTTAAAAGATATGAACAGCGTTTAAAAGATTTAAGAGTTAATTTTTGAAAATCATATGATTTTACTACATTGATTAATGAATTAATTAATATTTATTTTCCTAATGAGAAGCAAGAAATTTTAGTTAATTTTGCCTTAGAAGAACATTTTTTATTAGAGGAACAAATATTACAAAATGACGTTATTAATAACGATTATAAAAACAAAACAGAAGAAAAATTTACTAATGTAATAAAGAAATTAAAAATAAATCAACAATTAGCACAGGGTTTTCAAAAAGAATTATCTGATGCATTTCAAATTTCAAAACAAAGAGTAAAAAAGAAATTAAATGAAGAAAGAATAAAAACAGATAAGTGAAAAGTTGATGATATTATTATAGTTGATAGTATCTTAAATATTAATGGTATTAATGAAAATCAAGCAGTTTCATTTAAAGTTTTAACAAAAAATAAAAATGATTTTACTGTTATCTTTCAATATTTGAATTCAAAAAAGCAATTAGAATATAAAATAAGAGACATTACTATTAATAATTGTAGAACATTTAATTTTGCTTTAACTCAAGAAGAAATTACATTTCCAAATCAACAAGAAATCTTGAAATTACAGTTATTGATAAATGATTATCTAACTTGAAAAGATAAAACAATACCAGAATATGTAAAATTATTGTTGGAAAAATTAAATAAAATTAATAATCCAATTTTAAATTTTGTAAAAGTTAAAAATCAAAATTCTTTCAATGATTGAGAATGAGAAATTAATGTACAAAAAATTAAAGAAAAGTTATTAAAGATTATTGATGAAGAAATAACACAATATGATAAATTAAAAGCAGCAGAAGATGAGGAATTAAAAGTAGCATTAGATGAAAAGTTAAAACTAGCATTAAATGAGAAATTAAAAGTAGAAAATTTAAAAAAATTTATTATTGATGATATTTTAAAATTTGATTTTACTAAAAATTGCAAAGAGAAAATTAAAAATTTAAATGAAAATGTAAATGAATTAGGTGTTATATTTGATATTATTTATGATTCAAAGTTTTTAGGTAATTATAAAACTCAAGCAGCTACTATCAATTTTAGAATTCTTAGAGATAGTTCAATTGCAAAAAATAGATTAGCATCAATAAAAAAAGAAATTGAAAAAATAACAGCAGCAGTATCGAATATTAATGAAGAGATGAACACTGCAATTAAGAATTTAAATGATTTACGGAATGGTATTATTAAACTTTTACAAACTAAAAAAGAAGAATGAGAAACATTAAGTAATCATACAAATTTAAAAGTTCAACTCCAAAATCAACAAATACTAGCGCAATTAAAATCAGATATCAAACAACTTGTTAAAAAAGTAACTTTTATTAATAATAAAATTTCTGAGTTATGTAACAAAAAAATAGAAAATTCATTCTTTTATAGAGAATATCTAACTTTTATTGAATATTATCAAAAAGTTAGCGAAGTTACATTTTCAGATATAGAAAAATGTTTGTATTGAGATCAAAATTATCAAATTATTAAAAATAATTTAAAAATAGCTACTGGTTATGATAATTTTGATCAGTATAAAACAGAATTTTTAAGTGATATTCAAACTATTGATATCGAATACTGTAAAAAAAATTTAGTAGAAATATCAAAAATAAAATTTAAAAAACTTAGTTGATGACAAAAAATAATAAATAAAATATCTTGAACATGAACCAAAACAAAAATAGCTATTAGCACACTTAAAGCAGATAATAAAAAAGATTTTGAAAATTTAATTAAGGTAGATTCAAATGTTAGTTTACCAAATGCAATAAACATCTCTTTACAAGAAAAAAATAATTGATTAATACTACCAACATCTGAACCTTGAGATCAATGAATAATTAAAAAAGAACCTAAATATAAAAATGATATTAGGTTATCACGTCAAAGTAGTAATGATAGTGCGATAAGTTTGCTTTCTTCTGAATCTGAAGAAAATGATTATTCTAATGATAATATTGATAAAATATTAAGAGAATTTGATAGTAATAATCTTATAAATTATAGTGATTTACAAAATAGTACCGAGTTATCTTGTCAAGAATTTAATTATCGTATTAGTAGAACCCCTTCTAGTGATAGTGGTATTTGTTCTGGCCAAAGTACTCCTGAACTAGTTAGTACAAATCCTTTTGATAAAGAAGAATTTGTTGATAATAGTCCTTTTAAAAATTGTTGTGCTGATCAATTTGAAGAAACTACAAGTGTTCTTTTCAATGAATGTAATAGTTTACTAGATAATAAATCATTACTATCAAAATTACCTGCAAAATTAAAATTTTCTTAATTGATAATTAATTTTATATTTTTCTTTATCATTTATATGATACGATGTAATCATATAAATGATAAAGAAACAGGTGTATTATATGTTAACTGCTGGTATTGTTGGTTTACCTAATGTTGGTAAATCAACGTTATTTAAAGCCATTACTAATTCACAAGTATTAATTGAAAATTATCCTTTTGCTACGATAAAACCAAATATTGGTAGCGTTGCCGTCAATGATACAAGAATTTTAAATTTAATAAAAATATTTAATCCTCAAAAAGTTGTCCCAACTATTTTAGAGTTACATGATATTGCAGGACTTGTTAAAGGTGCTAGTAAAGGTGAAGGTTTAGGTAATCAATTTCTTGCTAATATTAGAACTGTTGATGCAATATGCGAAGTTATTCGTTGTTTTGATGATATTAATGTTAGTCATGTTGAAAACAAAATTGATCCAGTTAATGATTTTGAAATTATTGAGTTGGAATTAATATTAGCTGATCAAGAAGTAATAAATAAACGGCAAGAAAAAGTTCGTAAAAAATCACAAATAACTAGGGATAAAAAAATGATTGCTGAAGTTGCTTTATTAGAAAAAATTAGTGCTGATTTAAATAAAGGTATTGCTATTCGTAATCAAAAGTTAACTTCAGAACAATTATTAATAATTAAACCTTATAATTTTTTAACTGCTAAACCAATAATTATTATTGCTAATATTAATGAACAAGATTTAGCAACTAAAACTAATAAATATGTTGAACAGTTACAAGCATATATGAATAAAAGAAATATTACTGTGCTTGTGGTATGTGCTAAGATAGAATGTGAACTTTCTGAATTAGATGCAAAAGAAAAAACAGAGATGTTTAAAGAGTTAAATATTTTTGAGTCAGGAATTGATCAAATTGTATTAGCAACTTATAAACTATTAAATTTAGGTACTTATTTTACTGTCGGGCCAAAAGAAGTTCATGCTTGAACTTTTATTAAGGGCATGAAAGCACCAGAATGTGCAGGTATTATTCATAGTGATTTTATGAAAGGTTTTATTAGGGTTAAAGTTTATAATTATCAAGATATTGAATTATTGGGTAGTGAAAAAAACGTTCAAGAAAAAGGAAAAATAAGAGTTGAAGGTAAGAATTATATAGTTAAAGATGGTGATATTTGTCATTTCCTTTTTAACGTTTAGTTTTTAAGATAATATTAATTATAAAAAGATGATACTTTTGTTATAATTAACTTGAAAGTATATTAAAAAGGGGAGCTTAGCGAAGATGTCTATAACTAATATTTTTGTGTAAATATCTCCTTTCCTTTTTAAATCCTTAAATTAAAATAAATGACAAAAGACGAGAATAAAAATCTTGTCTTTTTTTGTAATTGTAAAATTTTAAAATTTTTATTATTAACACGCTTTAAATATCTACTACACGCAGTGACCAAGTAGGAGAAAGTTAATAATTAATAACCTTCTTTAACACTATTATCAACACGTGTTAGGGAACTAAAACAGTGAACTACACCACAGTTGTTAAAAATAGTAGCTAAAACATGTGGACTTGCATGGATAAATAAAAAGTGGAGTGATACCTAATAAATTATACTAACCATTAAATGGTAATTCTTGGGGTGAGAGCGAATTAGTAATTAGTATATATAGACCTGTTGTAGGGACCTATTATATTAATTCTATTTTTTATTTAACCAACCTTGCCACTCCCCTAGTGAGCGAGTGTTGGTTTTATTTTTTATTTTTTTTTAAATTTATTTTTGAGCCCATTTTTCTAAGAAAAATAATATTAATAGTATTAATAAATAAAAAAACAAAAATATATGCCATTTATGCTAAAAGCAAACAGGGCATATTTAAAGGATAAAATTAATTATGAAAACAAAAAATATTAAAACTCATGAAATAAAGAAAGAAAAATTTATTGATAAAATTTATAATAATAAATTTGCTTTAACTACTATTGTTGTAATATCTACAATAGTTTTAATGATAACTGTTGCTCTTTTAATTGCTGCATTTACTGTATGAAAATAATATTACTAAGAATATTTTAATTCATAATGAAAAAATATTTTTGTTGAACATGTAAACAATATAAATTAGATTATCTATTTTTTAATACTAATGATATTAAAACAAGAAAATATTTTTTAAGAGATAAAAACGGTAAAGCAATTTGTTATGACTGTATTTTAAATATTAGATTAAGTAGGGGATATAAAAAATAATGCAATATGAATTAATTATTGGTATTGACCCAGCAGGAATAGGTAGTAATGGAATTATTATATATTCAAATGAAACTAATAATATTATTTTTAATGAAACATTTAAAGCAGAAACTGTTTTAGAAAGTAAAAATTTGTTTAAAGAATACTTTTTAACGATTAAACAAGAGTTTAATAATAAAAAAATATTAGTTATTGTAGAAAATTTCTTTTTAAGTGCAAAACAATTATTAACTAATCCATTAGCAACTCCTAAAATTATTGGTGCATTAATGGTGTTAGTACAAGATGTTATGAATTGAGATTATTTAGAAAACCATCCAAAAAATAAAAACAAAATAGAAAATTATAAAGGAAATATAAAATTAACAAAACATGAAGAAGATGCATATAAACATATTCAATATTGTTTAAGGAATTTTAAAAATGAAAGATAAATCAAATTATGTGAAATTAACAGTAAAACTGAGTAACACTATTGAAGCAAAACATTATGAAAAAGGTAATAAAGAATTATATTATAGTGTTCGTGGACAATGAAATGGATTAAACTATGTTACTTTAATTTTTAATAACCCAAAATTTTATAAACGATGTATTTTATTAAACAAAAATGATGAAATTATAGTAAGTGGTCAAATCTTTAATACTTTAAATATTCCTAAAAATCGTGCATTTTGTTCAATTAATGTTAAATGATTTAAAAAATGAAAAGAGTAAAAATGAAGAAATGTAAATATTGTAATAAAAGAATTTGATTAAGTAAAAATTGATGTTTGAAATGTTTAGAAAAAATAGTTAATAATTTAACTAAAAATAAGGAGAATAATAATGAATAAAGAAAAATTAATTAACTATATTAAAAAATCACAAAAAGAATATGAGAATACATAAATAGACTTATTATTAGATATTTTAGTTCAAAAAATAAGAAGTGGTGAGTTTGATAATGAATAAAGACCAAAAAATTATTAATGAATATAATAAAAAACGTAATAAAGAGATAACAGAAGAACATTTGAATAATATAAAAAAAATAAGAGAAGAGTTTAAACAAAAAGTAATCAATAAATATAATGAAAAATTAATTATTTGGTTAAATAAACAAATTAGTATTTGTTTATGTGATTCATTAAAAGAAGCAGGTAAACTTACTGCTTATTATAAAGTAATTGAGTTTATAGAAAATGGAGAATTTCATTAATGATTATATTACCTACTTTATTTGGTGATAAAGATGAAATTGAAATATTATCACCATTTCCCAAAGCAATTCATACAAGTAATGATATTAGAGCAATTATTTTAAGACAATATCCAAATGTTAAATCAAAACACATCATTGTTTCTGACCCCCGAAAGTGATGTTGCATTAATAGTTGGTGATAATGATGTTTATCAAGGTTGAATTAAAGTAACAATTAAAAAATTAGAAAATTAAAGGAGATTAAAATGCCAAATATAGAAAATCAATCAAATTATACTTTAACTAAATTAATAAGAACGGGAATTAGTCCTATTTGTGCAATGATTGGTACAAGTGCATATTATGGGCAAGTAATAGCAAATCCAATATTAGGAAGTATTAATTCTTTATTATTTGGTAAAAAATTAGGTTTAGATATCTGAAACTTGAACCAAAAACCAACTACTAAAACTAAATTAATTAATAGTAGTAAAAAAATATTATTAGGATTAGGAACAATGGGTTTAGCAAATTATAGTAAATGAACTGAAAATAATATTAATCCTATTATTCCAACAACACCAATTCCAACTACTACGGAAGGACCGCCATGATTATTATTAGATAAACAAGAAAATCAGTCATTAATTGATTGAGATACTTATATTTCATTAAATGCTTATGGTATCGCCAATGTTATTAATGGTTTAACTGAGTTAATACCTAATAAATTTGCAATGATACAAAAAATAGCAAATATGGCAACTGGTGGTTGTTTAATTAGTAGTGGTGTTGCGATGGGGATTAATAATGATTTTAATAATGCTTATGCAATACCTACTATTATTGCAGGAATAAGTGAAATTATTCATAATTTATTACCTATGGAAACAAATCATAGTATAGAAATGCAAGAAACTTCCTTTACAAATGAAACAACAAGATTAATTAATGATGATAGATTTACTATTAATAGTGAAACAAGTAGTCAATATGGCAGTCATAATTCTAATGTTTCATTAGATTGAGATGATACAGCTAATAATGCTTTACAACGTAGTAATAGTAATCTTACTTTATAAAAAAATGAAAGGAAAATATGGAAATGCAAGAATTTTTAAAAGCACTTGAAACAATTGGAATAAGTACAGGTATATTAATTTGTCGAGAAATTATTGTTTTATTAAAAAGATTTATTACAACTCCAAAACATGTTAGAGCAAATAATAAAATTATAAAACATCAAAAAAAATTAGCAAAACTTAATGAAAAAATTAATAAAGAAATTAAATAATGGGGTACTGTAAATGTTAGAAAATGAAAATAATGTTCAACAAGCAACTGAACCTTTAATTAAAAATAATGATTCTTCACAAGAAATAGAAAATAAAGTTAATGAAGCAGAAAATAAGTTAAATAAATTAAATAACGAAATTAAGGAAAAAGAAATAATTAATATATTTAAAAAATATCAAGTTAAAAGTGAATTTTATGATTATTTAAAATTTAAAACTAATAATATAGAAAATTCAAAAATAGAAGAAGCTATTAAAAAAATGATTAAAGAACAACCAGTATTTAAAGAAATAATAAATACAGGTGGTAAACAACAAACAATAATAACAAATCAACCAAGTTCAATAAAAAGTACTTTATTGGATTATAAAAAGAAAAATAATTTATAACAGAAAGGAAATGAAAAAATGTCAGTACCATTCAATCAAAATTTAGATAATACCGAAAAATTAGTAGAAGCACCAGAGTTTATAGAATTTTATAAACAATCAAATTCACCATGAGCAAGTTTTTTTCCTATTGAAATGGTTAATTCTACAAAAATTGAATTTATAGTTAAAAAACCAAAAAATTCAGAAATTAAAGTATTAAAATGAAATGATAAAAGTAAAGGATTAGATGTTAGTTATGCTGAAACTATTAAAATTTTAAAAGAAATTAAACAAGAAGCAGTTGCAGGTGAAATAATTGCTAATGTTGATTTAAACGCTGAAAATGGACAAAATTTATTAAATACAATGCAATATGAAGTAGCAAATGATTTAGCAGATTATTTAGCAAATAATGATACAACTGTAATTGCAAAATATGCAACTAGATTAGATATTACTGATACAACACCAGTAGGCTATTTAAAATCAATGTTATCTGCTTGAAATACTTTATTTCAATTAAGAAATAGTAATAATTGTCAATTTTTTATTACTAATAATTTATATGATAGTTTAGTTTATTTAGCTGATAATAAAGGTTTAATTACTGATAATCAAATAGCACAACAATTAAGATTAAATGGAACAAATTTATATATCAAAGGTGTATTATGTCAAATTGTAATGGATGACTATATGACTTTTACTGATAATAATGAAACTAAAATTATGTCTTTTGTCTTAGCAACACCAAGAGCAATGAAAAGATATATGTTACAAAATACAGTTGTATATGTACAAGACATAAATGATGGTAAAGTTGGAAGAAGATATTTAGTTGGTGGAGAATTAACTGGTGAAGCAATACCTTATATAACAGATGAAGAAAAAACTTCACGTTGAATGTTATGTGGAATTATTAATACTGATAAAATTGATTTAAAAACTAAAATTACAAGTTTAACAACAAATATTACTGCAAATGTTAATAAAAATAATAATGAATTAGATACAGAAATAAAAAGTACTAATGAACTTAAATCATTAAATCCAAATTTAATAAATCCAAATATTAAATATTTTAGTGATGTCCAAGGAAAAACTAATGTAAGTAATCAAAAACAAAAAGTAGGTGACTTGTATATAACTATTACTGCCAATGTTAATGATATAAATTATAAAGGGTCAACAAATCCAATTAAAATAACTCTTAAATAAAGGAAATTAATATCATGCCAATTGGTACAACTAGTACAGCAATACTTTTAAATATCAATAAACCAAAACATACTAGAATAAGTAAACAACAAGAAAATAAAAGTTTTTGATGAGAAATTTTAGAAATGATTGGTGTACAAGTAATAGCAGTAGCACTTGCTCCTTTTACTGGTGGATTAAGTGAAAGTATAGCACTTGGATTAGGTGCAAGTGATTTACTTGCTAGTATTAGTGCTGTTGGTGTAGAGTTTTTAACTGATTTTACTATTAATCAAGTTTATGATTATTTAAAAGGAAATGTAACACCATTAAATACTTTTTTTAATATCTTACCTGCATTTGCTGGACTTAATAAAATTAGTCGTGGTTATCGTACAACTAAATTTATTAAATTAGCACAAAAAACTAAAACATTAGAACAAATTGGTATTAAAGAAGCAAAAAACTTACAAGAAATTATTAGTCAAGTAAGTGGTAAAGAAATTTTAACAGATAAAATTATTGGTAATAAACGTTATTTATTTAATTATAGTTTTGCTCCTAATCGTGAGACAATAATCCAAAATTTAGGTTATGTTGCTGAAAGACAATATAAAAATAATTTTCAAAAATTAGAAGTACAAGAGTTAAAAGATTATTTATTATTACAAAATACATTAATAAAATTAAGTCCACAATTAACTCCAAAGTTTAAAATTAAAGATATTGAAAAAGCAAATAATTTTTTTAAAAAATATAATACTGATTTAAAAGAAGTATTAAAAATGAATCAACATGATTGATTAAATTTAGTTCATACAATACATACAGATAATAGATATGGTAAATCTTTAATTTTAGATTTACAAAAAATTCGTGCTAATGCTATTAAATTTAATTTTAAAAAGAGTTCAATTCATAAGGTTGTTTTAAAAGCAAATAAAATTTTTAAGTATTTTGATATTAGATTTTATTTAAAAAAAGGTTTAAATAAATTTTGAAAAGATACTCCATATTTTGAAAAATTACGAGAAAGTATATATAAATTACAAGAAAAATTTGAAAAGTTAGAAAAACAAGTATTTGAAAAAATTAATAAATTAAAAGAAAAAGCAACAGATTTATTTACTAGTGCAGAAAAGAAAGCAATTAAACATGCACAATTAATCCCATTAAATTCACCTGTATTTATGGGTTGCAAAATTCAACCTTTATCATTAAGTAAATGTGCAATTACTATTTATCATCGTAATCCTAAATATAAACCAATTATAGTTATTGATAGTATTCTTAAAGCAGAAACTTTTATCACTCAAATACATCCATTCCATTGATATCGCTGATATAGTGGTTGATACATTGGTTATGGAGTTAGTCGTAATAAATGATTAAAAGCAATTGCATTTGCTCCACCAGTTGTTCAACAAGTAATTAGAGATAGTTTTAAAGTTTATAGAGAAATATTTAGAATAGTAAGAACTTACCATAAAGTAGTTAATGTTATTAATAATCCTATTGAAAATATTAATAAATCATTTAAAAGTGTTGGTTTAAAATTTTCAGTTAATACATTATTTGGTACAGGATTATTACATCATTTAGAAAAATTTGTATATAGTCAAGTTGTAGCAAAAGGTAAAAAGAAATTACAAAAAGAAGTTATTCATATAGTGCATAGGAAAACTAAAACAAAAACTAAGCATTATAAAAAAGCATTTTTTAAGGAATGATAAATTATGATTAATAAACTTTGAACTGATGTCAGTTTAGAAAACTATAATAACTGATATCCATTAACTGGAAAAATTATAGAAACACCACAACAATATATAAATACATGACCTAATGTTAAGGATTGATTTACAACTTTTGCTATTCGTGCTCAAAATGATATTAATGCTTATCTTAATTTTATTTTATCTAAATTTCCTTTTGATAGTTTTAAAGATGAATTAATTAAAGAAACATTAAGAGATATGGTTTATGTTTGTGTTGAACATTGAGTATTTAATCGTACACCAATTGAGTTTAATGTTGATGCTACTATTCAATTTAATAATGGTACATCATTTAGTGCAAATAGTATTCCTAGTATTAATGTTTGAGATTTAGCACCTAGTAGAATGAAAATATGAGCAAGATTAACAGAATTAAAACAAATATTTTCAAGTTATAATAATGATGAAATAGATATTGAAAAAATTGATTTAAAAGCATTCTATACTAGAAATCAAGTTGATGAATTAATTAAAGAACAAAAAGCATTTACATTATCAAAGCAAATGAAATTATATGATGATTTAGTTGATGATAATGAAAATGAAATATATAGGGGTCCTGTTAGTAAGTTTGTTAATAAAGGTTATGTAGCAACTGAATATGATAAAGAAACTGAAACAATGATTTTAGATTGACCTGATGAAATTGGTACATTACCACCAGAAGCATTACAAAATAATCCACAAGTTGGTGATTTTACTCATGCTGCAACTGCTGACTTTTCTGCTAAACAACAAAAAAGAATTACTACCAATGAAAATAATATTAAATTATTAGAAAATAAAGTTGATATTAATAAACAAAATATTGATGATATTAAAAATAATTGATTTAATATTGCAACTAGTCCTTTATGAAAAAAAATGTCTTCTATTATTCCTAGTAATGAATTTGGAAAAATATATTTAGCAATATGGGGTTATAGTTACCAATCCACTACTAATCCAACTGATAATTATATATATAGTAATAAAAAAACTATATTTAGTTTAGGTGGAGAAGTTCAAAGAACAACACAAAAAAGTATTAAATTAGATGAATTAATTGTAAATGATAATGTTAAAATACAATTATTATTTACTCAGGAATGAAATGATATTACTGTAACTTCTAATGATGCTAATTATCAACCTATTTCTGTTGAATTATACCAATATATAGGAAAAGGGACACCAACTGAATTTATAGCAGAAGATAGTACAGAACATGATTATTATACAAAACAAGAAACTAATGAATTATTAGATAAAAAACAAAATATAAATGACGATAATTTACAAACAGTTGCTAAACAAATTGTTCCTGCAATTAATGAAAATAAAGTAAATATAGATAAAAAAATGGATGTAGAACAATTTCCATATGCTTTTGCTGTAAATGCTCTTGGTACTGAAAATCCTAATTTAGAAACTACTGATAAAACTATTGTTGGTGCTATTAATGAAATTAAAGCAAATGGTGGGAATATTGATGAAAATAGAATCTTCAATAATAAAGATGATAAAGATAGTACTACAAGATTAGTTAATGAAATTATTAAAACAAATGTTGGTGGTAAAACTTTAATTTATAGAAATAATCCTAATGTAACAGATGATAAAGATATTCCAGATAAAAAATATGTTGATGATGAAATTATAAAAATAAAAGATTTAATTAAAAAACTTGTTGTATGAAAAACAATAGGTGAGCGAATTGATGATAGAACTTGAAGTAATTTTTCACCTAGTTTAAATGCTCTTTATCGTGTATTTTTAATTACTGAAACAAGTATACCTTTACAAAATGGTTATAAAGAAGTTATCTTTTTTACACCTGCACAAGCAATTGGAACTGGTGCTTATCGTATTACTTCTAGAAAAATAGGTAATAGTGATGCTGTTTTAAATATGATTTATGATAATACAAAATGAACTTTAAAATTAGATGGTGGCGATACTGGTGGAGCAATATATAGGCTTGAAGAATTAAAAGCAGAGGATTTATATGAAATTAAAAGTAATACATTAGAAATAAAATCACCAGAAGTAATAGATATTGAAAAGCCTATAAAAATTGATTCAAAAACTTTATTAACAAAAGAAATTAGAGAAAATGAATGAGAAATAAATTTAAAAGAAAGTCCAACACCAACACCTTATCCAAAATGAAAAGATGTAGCAATATCATTAAGTGGTAATTCTATTCATTCTTATCAATTAAAATCAAATACATTTTATAAAATATTTTATGATTTGAATCCTTTTAGTACGAGTACATTTGGCAAAACTCCAACACAAACAATAGAAATATTTTGACAACCACAAACATCATCAAATTGAGTATGTTTTCTTCCAAGTTTAAAAAGAATTTCATATATTAATATTGTAAATAATAAATTAATAACTGATCAAGGTTATTTATGAAAATTACAAGAATTACAGGAATAAGATTATGTTTTTTAAAATTTTAAAAATTATTTTAGGTTTAATTGGTTTATTATTATCAGCAGCAACAGCAATTTTAGTTATATTTATTATTGTCAAAATTATGTTAAAAATTAATCAAATATTTTAGAAAGGTGGTGAATATTATGTTAAGTTTCTTTAAAAGAAAAGAAAAAACAAATATTACTGATAATCAAGGTGAA
Organism: Spiroplasma endosymbiont of Polydrusus pterygomalis; assembly: GCF_964030825.1. NCBI lineage: Bacteria > Bacillati > Mycoplasmatota > Mollicutes > Entomoplasmatales > Spiroplasmataceae > Spiroplasma > Spiroplasma endosymbiont of Polydrusus pterygomalis. The sequence continues at coordinate 142,453 of NZ_OZ034964.1, forward strand.
AAATTAAAGTTTTTAACTAATAAAAATAAAAGTACTCATGCTTCTATTTTAAGTTATTTTGGTTTTAATAATTTTAACCATGAAACTTATTTTACTGATTTTGTAGCAGAAAATAACGCTAATTTATATAATGCTCCATTAGATATTAATAATGAAACTATTAAACAATATTTAATTCAACAAGAATTTTATAGAAAAAATTGAAATTCTATTTTTAAATTAAGTAAATTAGGAATTAGTGGTTATTTAATTTATATTGCAAATGATAATTTATATTTTCAAGTAGTTGATATACAACAAAGAGTTTATGATATTACTGGTAAATTAATTCAATGTACTATTTTTTATGATAGTTATGAACAAAATTCACAAACTGTAAGATTATTTGAAGTTTATACATTAAATAATGAACAAGTAACAATTAATCGTGCAATTTATAGTATTAGTGATAATAAAAAACAATTTCCATTAGATTTTAAAACATATATTAATAATCCTAATTTAACACAAGAACAAACATTAAATATTAACTATATACCAATTACAATTATGCGAAATAAAGCAAATGAATTAGCAGATTGTAATAAAGTAATGGATAAAATTAAAGCATTAGATGTTATATTTGAACAAATTGTATTAGATACTATTTTAAACTCACCGAAGTTTATTTTTAGTCAAACTTATGGTAATGTTCAATCTTTAATGGAAGAAGCAGTAAGAACATTAGTTACTAAGAATTATATATTTAAAAGTGCTGGTGATAATAACGAACAAAACGAAAGTGTCAATATGACTAGTAGTAATTTTAAAGGTAAAAATTTAACTGATATATATGACTGATTGGTAAATGAAATATCTAAGCGCTGTGGTATTCATATACCAAGTCAAAAGAAATCTGCACAACAATCAGTACCTGAAAGTACAGCTGTAAATATTTCAACTATTAATTATATTGAACAAAAATTATGACAATTTAATATTGATATTCTTAAATTTATTAAATTGTTAGTAAATTTAGATAAAGATTTATTAAATAGTCAAACATTTAATATTGATGATGAACAAGAAATTAATAATTTAACTGTTAAATTAAAATTATTTAACCCTGAAAATAACCAATTAATAGGAGATAACAATGGAAAACAACAACAAACCACAAACCAAGTTTCCACAGAAACAAAAGCAAACTAAACTTAATCAAGCAGATGTAGAAAATGATTATTTAATTGATAATATTCCTTATGATTTTACTAATATGATGCGTGCTACTAGTGACCCTGATATTAATAGAGCATATGATGAATTTAAAAAAAGAACAATTTATATTTATGAAATTGAGCGTTTATTTAAAAATAATGAAAATAATAGTTTAAAATTTTCAGCAAATACTATTAAAATTGGTTTTATTGATATTGAAAAAGTTTTAAAAACTACTGCTGTTGAAACATCTGACTTTACTATGCAATTAAATCAAAGAGCAAGTACTAATATTAATGATAATACAATTGAATATAGTATGACTGATATTAAAAATTTAATTTTTCAAGAAATAAATTTATTAAATCAATTTAAGTTATATGCAGTTAGTATAAATGAACCATTAACTGAAAATAATATTGATAATTTATATATCATTAATAATTATTCTCAGCCTTATCAAAATCCAAAAACAAGAAGTACTAAAAGTATTACTATTATTAAAATTAAAGATTTTAAAACAAGAGATGGTTATCCAATCATTATTAAATTACAAAAACCATTAGATAAAGATACCAAAGTTATTGGTTTAAAAATTAAAGCACCTAGAAGCATGATTTTCGGCAATATAAAGGTACTTGGTGAAGTTGACAATATGGAAGTATACCCAAAGTTATTTGTTAAAGATAAGATAGCATTTCCGCTGTTATCAATGCCTATTGAAACTCAACCAAAAGTTAGAATATTACAACAATGATTTAGCGAACAAATATTACCTTGAAATTTAGCAAAGCAATTTATAGGACAAGAAAAATCAGTTTTAGATTTAATTGCTATTGGTGGTGGAACTGAAACAAGAAAAGAAATTATTAATAATGCAAGAGTTACATATACTAAATTAGGTTATAAAGTTACTAAGAGTGCACAATTATGACCATTAAATGAAGAAAAAGAATTAAAAGATAATGAAGTATGGCATTTGCCTTGAACAACAGCTGATTGAGTTTTAAATATTGCTACAACAAATAAATTTCATGATGTTGAAATAGAAATAAAAGATAGACCACCAATTGATAGTTTACAAAAAGTATTATTAGATATGTTAACTTATACATATACATATAATAGAAACTTTGATGGGGCAAGTTTAGACCCAACGAAAAAACCAAATGAATTAGATAAATTAAGAGCAAAATTTGAAGGACAAAAACCTGATGAAGTAATTACTAATTTATTCAAACAATGAAAATTAGATTATCCAAATTATATAAATTTACCACAAGTTCAGATTTTTAAACAACTAGTCATCATGTTATCAAGTAATATTTATTCAACAATGTCAATTAATAAAGGTTTAAATGATGATAATAAAATTTTATTACCCTATTATTTTGAATTAAAATCAAATCCTATACATAGTAATTCTGATGAAGTTTGAGAATTTAAAGATGCAAAAGTAATGTTAAAATCAGCATATTTTGACTTTACAGATATGAATAACATTAAACTAAAAAATAATGATATTAGTCAAAATGAATTATTTAAACTTGATGATAATCAATTCAACTGATTATCTATTACAAATGAATTAGAAAGTAACAATATACCGTCATTAATTCCTGCTGATTGAACATTAGGTAATGGTGAATATGGAAAATACTTTACAAAAGCAATTATTAGTAATAATAAAATTGAAAATGCATTAAATTTATATGGTTCAAATAAATCTCAATTACTTTCTAAATTAGAATTTTATAAAGAAATTTCACAAATTGATAATAATAGTGAATTTGAATTACAAATTAAAAATCCGATTAATAACTTAAATCGGATTGAAATTAGTGGTATATTTGGTTCTGGAAATTATGATTTAATTTTAATAACTGATAAACAAGAAATAAATCTAACTAATATTAATTTATTTGATAAATATAATGAAAATATTTCTTATATTAATTTAGAAATTTAATTATCAAAATATCCATAGGGATAATTACCATCTCATTTTTTATCATTCTTATTAGCTGGTTTAATTGCAAAATATAAATCTATTTTATAATGGTCACTTCTCGGACTTTGTCATATAGAAGCCCCCCCAATGCGCATTATAATCGTGGTCTAAAAAATAACTCAAATCATTAGTTTTATGATGTGATATTGAACCAATTATTAAACCTGTTACTCCACTTACTGCACCAATTAGTGCTAATGCTAATGTTATTTTACTTAAATTTGTTTTTATTCATGTTTTCATGATAAATTTCTCCTTTTTTATTTTGTTATTTTTTCTTAATTTTTCACAAGTTTTTAATCATTTTGGTAATAATTCATGTTCTAAATTAATTGTATGATTTTCACAAAGAAAAAGACTAAATGTTGTTGATTTTAATTCTAATAATATAATATTTGTTCATTTTTTATTACAATTTTTATTTTGGCAAATAACGTTCATTTTGTAAAATCTCTTTTAAAGATTTTAATTTATTCATAACTTTTAATTCTTTTTCTTTATTCATCATAATTTACTCCTTATTTCTTAACATCTTATTGTTTAATTGTACTTATTTTTTATTATTTTTACAAGTATACTTTTAAACGCAAAATAACGCCTAAATAAAAGGTGTTTATTTTGTGAGACCTATACTATTAATTTTATGTCACTTGTTTATTATATGGCAAATGTGAAGATGCTTTTTTTCACAGTAGCATTATTTTTACCACGAATTACGTTTTTATATGGATATAGTGCATAAAACAGAGCATCATAAGGATCTTGGTACATATTTTTATCTGGAATGTTAGTTTTTGTTTGGTCATATCTTAACTCTTCTAAACATTGAGTAGTTTTTGGTAAATCATCTTTATTTGCATAAAAGTTTCCATAACTCATAATATTTCTCATTCAAACTACGCGATTAGTTAATCCTGCTTCTTGATTTAGATTTGAAGCATGTTTAATAGCAGTTTGTGTTATTAAAATAGTATTATGTTCATCTATTAATTTTTGATTTAATCAATCCATTGCTGTTCGTGCTTTATCATCATAAAAGTAAACCGTTTGTTCAAAATTTTCAAAATTATCAATTAACCCTAAAATTTCATTAGCATAAGCATTAATCTTTTCATTTTCATTAATAAAGTCATTTGGTGTAACTACTAATTCACAAATAATATAAGCGTCATAATAACCAGTATTATTATATTCTTTAAATCCAACTACCATAAATACAGTATGGTCTTTATGACCAGTTGCTCAATCAATACCAATACTATAAAAATCAAATTTATATATATCTTTTTCTTGATTATAAAATTGTTTTAAATCATATGTTTGTCAATATTTTAATGTTTTTTGAAATGGGAAAATTGTAGCATCACTATCTAAAAATTCAAAACCATAAAAAACAGTATTAAATTCATCGGGATTACTTTTTTTCATTTCTATTAATGTTCTTTTTTGAATTTCTGGTAATTTATTTCAAAACGGTTGAATAGTAAATCTTAAAATAAATAAACCTAAACCACTAAACACTTCTTTATTTTCATAATAAACTTTACCAACTTTTTTAAGATTATCCATAGTTTTATCATTTAATGGTAAAAATGGTGTACAGTACTTTAAATAAAATGGGTGATATTTATCGTATGGATTACATGTAAAAGTAATAAAAAAACTTTTATAAAAATAACGAGTAATCTTTTGTCCAAAAGTAGAACTATATATATTTTTATCAATAAATGTTCAACTTCATTCTTTAATTGGTTCATTTGATACTTTAATACGATTACTTCTAAACATAGAATTTTGTAAGCGTTCATAGCGATATGTTAATTGCTTTTCTGTCAACGTTTCTTTTTCTTCTTCCATAATTATTTCATCTGTACGTGAACCTAAAAAACTTGACCCACCTGCTTCTTTTCCAAAAATTTTATTACCATTAGCATAACCAATAAAATCAATTTGTTGATTATTAGGAAAAATAATACACCCACCATCCTTAGTAATTTTTCATTTAATATCATGGGAATTATTAGGTAATAAATTAATATCATATATATCTAATAAAACTTGACAAACATTCATTAAAGCACCAATAGTGGTTTCACTATGAGTATTTTCATATCGTCTTACTTCTTGTACACTACTATCATTAAAATTACAGCATATAAATAAATCAAATGCTAAACAGTTTCAAGTTTTTCTTGTTCCCCGTGCTGTTGGTATAAAACGATAAAAACAATTAGTAGTAAAATATTCTGCTCATTCATCACCAACAAATGCTTTAAAAATATCTCAACTAAAACCATAATTATTATCACTAAAATTAAGGTCATATTTTTTATTTAATTGTGCATAACTACTAATGAATGGCATATTTACTCCTTAGTTAACATATATAAGTTAAAATTTAATTATTAATAAATTTAGAAAGGAAATAAAGAATGTTATTTTTTCAAAATCATTTTAATTGAGAACAACATTATTTTAATCAAGATGAATTAAATTTAAAACAAACACAAGAATTGTTTAAACAAATAGATGATAAATTATGAAATGAATGTGATAAATCTATATATAAACCATGTAAATTTAGAAAAAGAAAATTAAAAACAAAAAAAGGCCTATTAACTTATAAGCGACGTATTTGTACATATTATAACAAAAAAATACAAAAAATTGAATATGTGTCATTACTAGATATATATCTTGGTGTTAAAAAGTATAGTAAATTAGCACCCGATGTTATTAAACAAATTTTAAAATATTTTACTGACGGAAAAAGGTATCGTGATGTTTGTGATACTTTTATAGAAGACTTAATAAGTAATAGTGCTGTTTTTAGAACATATCAAAAATTTCAATTACAAAAAATAAAAATTCCTAAAATCAAATTAAAACCAAACCAAACTTTATATATAAATATTGATGATGGACATAGAAAATTTAAGTTTAATGATAACCATAATAGTAAAAAATGTAAAAAATGTTCTATGAGATTAATAATATTTTGCATTGGTAAAAAGAAAAATGGCAAATTAATTAATAAAAGAGCTGCATGTAAAATAAGATTATCAAAAACAAAAATTGGTGCATATAAAACTGCACAATTAATTCAAAAATATGGTAGATTATATTATGAAAATTTTGACCAAGCAAATTTAATAATTTGTGGTGATAGTGCAAAATGAATTAGAAAAACTGCTGAAATTTTAAATGCTAAATTTATTTTAGATAAATTTCATGCTTTTCATGTTTTATTTCTTGGAATTATGGCAGGAAGAAGAAAAAATAAAATTGCTAAACTACATTATGAATATGCACAAAATTTATTTTCAAAAGGTCAATATTATGAATTAATTGATTTTTTAAATTCATTAATATTAAAATATCCAAAATTAAAAGTTGGTTATTTCATTAATGCAAAAGATGGCGTATTAAATCAAGCATTAGTTGAAAATATTGGTTGTTTTACTGAAACTAATATTAAACAAATTTTAAAACATATGATTGGAAGTAGAACCTATAATATTGATATGTATTCAAAAATGGTTAATTTTAAATGCTATCAAATAAATACAGAAATACAGTTATTATAAAAAAATCCCTAATTAAAGGGATTTGCCTAAGAGACCACGTACTTAACATACGCTTAGTAATCAAAGGGTATACGGTTTATCTTAAAGGACTTTAATTTATTATAACATACTTAAAAACTTATTAAAAATTATTTTAATAAGAATTTTTGAATTATAAAACTAAGCATTATTGTTGACTTATGTTTTACAAGTGTTAAGATTAATATACAATTGCATATAAAGTCTAAATTATTCTCGTCTAACTTTATAATTTAAAGACAAATAATGAATATTATAGACAACATCGTTATGCTCCCTTAAAAAGAAAGGAATATTGATTTTATGTCAAAAAGTAGTTTAAAAAATTCTGATCCTGAGTCTGAAGAAAACAAATATATTCCAAATAAAAAATCTAAAAGGTTTGATGTTCTTAGTAAAATTAAAGTTTCAAGAACCTTACTTTTTTGAACACCAATTGTACAAATTATTGCTGCTATTACTTTTCTAATATTATTGATAGTTGATGCTGCTGTTGGCAAAAAAATGGGATTTGAATTTACTAAATTACAACTAGCTTTATCATTATCATATGTTGGCGTAGCAATTTTAATTAATATTATCTGTTTTATGATACCTGCTAGAAAACTTAAAAAGAAATCTTCATTTAGAATTACTGCTATTTCAACATTAATATTATCAACATTAATATTAAGTGGCAGTTTTGTTTTTTGAACAATACCAGTATTATTATTTTTTTCATTAATATCATTAATTGTATGAATATGTGAAGTAATCGCAGCAATTATTTTAATTTTAGCAGTTGAAGAATTACCTAATGAAAAATAAAGTAGGTGAAGACAGTGAATATTAAAGATTTAGATAATATTAAAGAAAAAAAATCAGTTTTTATTCCATATGAACAAAAAACTAAAAATGCATATTTTGTTTATTTGGGGATATCAATAATTCTTTTTTTATCGGTTTTTATTTTCTCTTTATTTGCTACTATTAATATCTCAAAGTATGAACTATATAACTTAGAACTTACTGACTTTAAGTATCATATTTTGAATTTATTATATGCACCAATTGTTTGCTTAATTGCAATTATTATTAGTATAATTTTATTAATATTTGCTCCTAAAGTAAGTATTATATCTTCAAAGTATAGTAGTAGAATGTTTTATACTGCTTTTTGATTATTAATTCTGAGTGTAATGTTAAATTCAGAAGTACAATTAATGTATATTTCACCATCTGCAATCCTTGATAATGAAAATTATCATTGAATTAATCCAATTGTGGCAAAAATATTTATTATTATTAGTCTTTTTTTAATTTTAGTTTTCCAAGTTTTTTTTGAATTATGCGTAGAAAATTTACATTTATGAATTCAGATTATGAGATTTACACTACTAGAAGTATGGAAAAGAAACAGCGAAAAATGAAAAAACAAGAATTAAAAAAAATAGAGAACATGAAAAGGAATTAAGTAAAAAAATCTTAATATTAAATAAAGGGGGGAATTTTATGAGAATTCGCAATGGTTGATTTATTATTTTTTATTTATTATTAAGTACATTTATTATTTATGAATTATTTTTTTTAATTGCTTTGTCAAAAAACACAGTTTTAAAGGAATTATATTATCATGGTTTTGAAGTTGTAAAATCTTCACCAAGTTTTAACCCTTCAAATTATTTTTCAATTTATTATTTACCAGTAATAGGTTTAGCAATGAGTAGTTTTGCTTTGATTAGTTGTATTTTTACTGCTAGAGTTTTTCTTGAAAAATCTCCTTCTTTTAAATTTATATTTTTGGTTGTAACTTTTGTTATCTTTCTTATTGGATTTTTAATAAGTTTTTCAGGTCAATTACTTTATTGTGAATGAAGTAATAGAGATGCAAAAATTTTACCTAATCAAGGAGGAGCAGTTAATTCACCAAATTTTTACTATCAAAATTGAGTTTCTTCAACAATTGTTTGAACAATTTTTGGATTATATTTTGGATTACTGGTGGCGGCTGTTATTTTATTATTTAAATTAAATTTAATTAATATTCAAACGTATCATTTTTATCGTCAGCGTCTTGAAGCAGAAACAGATTTTGAACCAGAATTAAAACAGCCATTACCAAGTTCTAATGAATTTGATCCAAATGATACGCAAACTATTACTATTTTTCTTGATGAAGAAGTAAGTGAAAAAATAAAATCAAGGAAACAACGTAAAAAATCTACTAGGAAAAAACAGAAAAAAAGTTAAATTCTAAAAATAGAATTAATAAAAATAAAAAAATAATAAACTTAAGATTTCTTAAGTTAATACGGTTGGAGGAAAATATGAAAATTCGTGTACGATATGCGCCCAGTCCTACTGGGTATTTGCATATTGGTGGTGCTAGAACAGCATTATTTAATTACTTATTTGCAAAAAATAATAAAGGAGATTTTATTGTTAGAATTGAGGATACTGATTTAGAACGTAATATTAAAGATGGTATTAGTTCACAATTAGATAATTTGCGTTGGATGGGAATAATTCCTGATGAAACAATTGATTTACCAGGTAAATATGGTCCTTATAGACAAACTGAACGTTTAAATATATACATAAAATATGCTTTAATGTTAATAAAAGAAAAAAAAGCATACTATTGTTTTTGTACAATTCAATATTTAGATAAAATGAGAAATAAACAAAAAGCAAAAAATATTTTAGCATTTCAATATGATGGCACATGTTTAAAATTAGAACAATCTATAATTGCAAATAATTTAAAAAATAAAATCCCATATGCAATTAGAATTAAAATTCCCGCTAATAAAAGTTACAAAATTAAAGATTTAGTTCGTGGTGATGTTGAATTTAATTCAGTAGATTTAGGAGATTACATTATTATTAAATCTAATGGTGTTGCTACTTATAATTTTGCTGTTGTTATTGATGATCATCTAATGGAAATAAGTCATGTTTTTCGTGGTGAAGAACATTTATCTAATACACCAAAACAATTAGTTATTTATCAATATTTTAATTGAAAAATTCCAATTTTTGCTCACTTAACACTAATTGTTAATAATGAACGTAAAAAGTTATCAAAACGGGATGGTAGTGTTATGCAATTTATTCATCAATATCGTGATGAAGGTTATTTACCAGAAGCAATTTTTAATTTTATTGCTTTATTAGGATGAAGTTCCCATGAAGAAAAAGAAATTTATTCTAAAGAACAATTAATTAAATTATTTACTCCAAAGTATTTAAGTAAAGCACCAAGCATGTTTGATCCAGAAAAATTAGTATGAATGAATAATTATTATATTAAAAAATTAAATGTTGAACAATATTTAGCATTAGTTACACCTTTTATTAAAAAAAAATATGATTGAAATAGTAAAACTAGTGAATGATGAAAAGAAGTATTATTAATTTATCAATCACAATTAGAATATGGTAGACAAATTAATGAATTAGTAACTCTATTTTTTAAAAGTAATTATAAATTAGATGCCGAAGCTAAAGTTTTTTTAAATAATAATGATTGTAAATTAGTTTGTACAACTTTTATTAATAAAGTTATTCTCTGTGAAAATTGAACTAGTGACAATATTAAAAAGATTATTAATGAAGTAAAAACAAAAACTAATATTAATGGTAAATTATTATTTATGCCAATTAGAATTATTAGTACTGGTCAAATGCATGGTCCTGATTTAATTAGTACAATTAAATTATTAGGATATAATACTATTATTAATAATTTACGTTTGAATTTTAAAATTAAAGAAAAATAGTTATTGCTTTTATATATAAATAATATATGATTAATTTTAATAAAAATAATAATTAGTAAGTTTAAAATTTATAAAATAATTTATGAAAGGATAAAACTTATGTTAACTAGCAATTATAAATTAACTTTTATTCGTGATACTGTCCACAAAAACATTAATATTAGTGAACCTGTTATTCAATCATTAATAGCTTGTAAAGAATTTCAAAGATTAAGATGAATTAATCAACTTGGTGGAGTACAAATTGCTTTTCCTAATGCTACTCATACTAGATATGTTCATAGTATTGGTGTATATCATATCTTAAATCGAGTTCTTAATGAAGTTAATGGTGCTTCTTCACTTGATGAAAAAGAAAAAACTAATATTAAAATTGCTGGTTTACTACATGATTTAGGTCATGGTCCTTTCTCACATACTTTTGAAAAAATTATAAATCTTAATGTTAATAAAAAGCAAGATTTTACTCATGAAGATTATACTTGTGCTATTATTAATGATAATAATAGTGAGATTAATATGATTTTAAAACAATTTAATATTAATATTAATGCTATTATTGGTATTATTAGGAAAGATTATAAAAATTATCCTAAATATCAAATTCAATTAGTGTCTTCACAATTAGATTGTGATCGTATTGATTATTTAATGCGTGATGGATATTTTACGGGTGTTGAATACGGAGGTATTGATCTTGATTGAATTATTACCAATATGATAATAGATATTAAGCAAGGTTTGGTTTTTTCATATAAGGCAATTTCTGCTATTGAGAATTATTTAATTACAAGATTTCATATGTATTCGCAAGTTTATTATCACAAAAGTGGAGTTTTTTTTGATCTTAATTTACAAAAGTTATTTGCAAGAATGACAGAGTTATATTTTGATAAAAATTATTTATTTAAAATTAATATTCAAAATTTTATTGCTATTTTTGAGGGTAAAAGCATTGAAGTAGAAACATATTTAAATTTAATTGATGCTACTTTAATTGAGTTAATGCAAGATATTATTAGGTTAGAAGATGATAATAATTTAGTAAAAATATCAAAATTAATTTTATTTTGTTTTAATTGAGAAAGTGAGTTGTTGTTATTAACAAGTCAAAATAGTCTTCATGTTGTAGGTATTAAACAAGATTTAAAAAATGTACTTTATTGTTTTAAAAAAGATCCAATTATTATTAAAACTAAAAATGAACAATATATCGCTTTAGAAAAAATTTCACAAATTTTACAAGATCCAATGAAGATGAAAAGTACAATATATTTTTTAAAAGAAAAATAGTAATTAATTTATTTAAAGAAATTATAAAATGAGGTAATTATGAAAATTTTAAAATCAATTAATAAAGTTTTTGAACATGCGGATATTTTAGATTTAACACCAGGAGATTTTTACTTAAATTCACATCAATATCATTTACTAACGCAAGAAGTAATAGTAATATTGGGCATTTTAATTAATAAAGAAAAAATTGAAAATGCTATTAAAACTTTAAATTTTAGTTGAATAAATGTTAAAGAAAAAATTATTATTTATTTTGCTGTTTTTGCTTACCTTATTATTGGTAATGAATATAATGATATAAACTTAGTTCAAAAAAATCAAATTAAACTCATGGATAAGACTTTAAAAGCAAAATTTAAAACAACATTAATGACAATGATTAATAAATTTCCCCGAACTTTACATTTAACTAATGTTTTAGGTAATGATAATGATCGCGCTAATATGTATGCAGTTAATGCTATTTTAAATATTAAGAAAGGTATTGGCTATGATAATTTTCATATTATTCTTTTTTCGGTATATCAATCATTAGAATTAAAGTTAAAACATTGTTTAAGAAAATATATTCAGGTTGAACCTTCAGCTAGTAAGAAAAAATTTAATTTTCATAATTTAGTGAGATTAATTAAATTAATTAGTACAACAAGAGTTGAAGATGAGGAAATGAGTAAGTTATTACTTACTTTAAGAGAACATTTACGCTATTTTGAACAAATTAATCCTGGTGGTCAAGCAGCACGATATGAAGCAGAAATTAATCAAAGTTATTTTCATAATTTAAATTCAAATTTCATTAATGAAAAAGAATTACTAAGTAATTTTGTTAAAGCTTTAAGTTTACTTCAAGAACTATATTTAAAATTAATAGAATTATATAGAGATAAAGATACTACTAAAGTTAAAGCACAAAAAACAATTGATTCAGAATTGGTTAAAGTCTCTGGAATTACTAGTGAAGATGATTCAATAAAAATAAACGATAAATTAAGAAATGTGTTAGATAATCAAATTTTTGGTAATTATCAAGAATTAATTGATTTAAAATATAATGATGTTGTTATTTTAGAGTTTTTAATTAGAATTGGTTTTATGCAGTATGTTAATGATATAATTGAACAACTTTTATAGAAAAGTATTTATTTTTATTTTTTTATATGATATAAATTAAATTTATCAGTATAATACTTCAAATATTGAAAGGGGCTTGAATTGTGAATAGTTATGTTATTAATGAGCTTACTACTATTATTTTTGATGCAGTAACACTTGCAAATTATGAAGTAGAATTCAATCAAATTACTATTGAAATTAATAAAAACAATGCTTTAGGTGATTACTCTACATCAATCGCAATGATATTAGCAAAAAAATATAAACAAAAGCCATTAGACATTGCTGAAATCATAGTTAAAAATATTCATCAAAAACATCCATTAATTAAAAAAATTGATTATGTTATTCCTGGTTTTATTAACATTAACATTAACATTGAAATATTTAGTTTGTTATTAATGACAATTATTAATGAGAAGTCATTATTTGGTCAAGCTGATAGGAAAAATATTACTTATAATGTTGAGTTTATTAGTGCTAATCCAACTGGACTTTTACATTTAGGACATGCCAGAAATGCAGCTATTGGTGATAGTTTAGCTAATATTTTAGCACATCGAGGTTATGATGTAGTTCGTGAGTATTACATTAATGATGCCGGTAACCAAGTTAGTATTTTAGCGCATTCTATTTTTGTAAATTATCAAAATCTTTGTGGTAATCCTATTAAGTTGCCAAATGAAAGTTATCATGGATCTGAAATATTAACTGCAGCCCAAAAATTTTTGACATTAAATGGTAAAAAATTTGCCAATAAAACTTTTAATAAAGCAGTTGCTTTAATTTTTAAAGAATTCGGTATTAGTTATATGCTTTCAGAAATTAAAAAAGATTTAAAAAAATTTAAAGTTAAAATTAATATTTGATTTTCCGAATCAACTTTATATAAAGAAAATATTATTATTAATTTAGTTAAACAATTAGAAATGCAAGGCAATACTTATCAACTTGGTGGTGCTATTTTTTTAAAAACTACTTTATTTAAAGATGATAAAGATCGTGTAATTGTTAAAAAAGATAAAACTTATACATATATGCTTCCTGATTTAGCTTATCATCACATTAAGTTTCAACGTAGTGATTTATTGATTAATGTTTGAGGTGCTGATCATTATGGATATATTCCAAGAATTAAAGCAGGATTAACCATGCTTAATGATAATGCTAGTAAACTTGACATTTTATGTATGCAAATGGTAAAAGTTATTGATAATGGTAAAGAACAAAAAATGTCAAAACGAGCAGGAACATCAATAACTTTAAGACAGATGATAAATTTAATTGGAAAAGATGCATTGCGTTATTTTTTAGTATCAAGATCTGCTGAATCACATCTTGATATTGATTTAGCACTTGCTAAGCAACAATCTAATGAAAATCCTGTTTTTTACGCACAATATGTTCATGCCCGTATCAATCAAATTATTGAGAATTATCCAAAGTTTGAGATTGCACATAGTATTAATTTATTAGTAGCACAAAAAGAAAGAGAATTATTGATTACTTTAGATGAATATGTGATTGTTTTACAAAAAATTGAAAAACAACATCAAGTACATTTATTAACAAATTATATTCAAAAATTAGCCAAATTATTTCATTCTTATTATAATAAATATAAGGTTATTAGTGAAGATAAAATGCTGACTGTTCAACGATTAACATTGGTTTTGGCGATTAAACAAATAATGGCTAATGCTTTAAATTTGATTGGTGTTGATGCGCCTAAAAAAATGTAAAAAATATGTTTTTTATTTTTTATAATATACAATATAGTATACAATTTAGAAGGTGATTAAGAAATGGAAAGTAAACAAACGTTAGTAGAAATAGCATATAATTTTTTATGCAAAAAGAAAAAAAGTAGTTTTAATGAAATTTGAACGCATGTTAAGAAACAATGTAATATTGCTAAAGAAGATGAAGAAAAAGTTGCTGGTGAACTTTATACCGGAATTATTTTAAATACTAATTTTTTCTTAAAAAATGATAAGTTTTGATATCCACGTAGTGAAGTTTCATTAGAAGAAATTAAAGAACAACATATGATACGAGTGAAAAATAATAAAGAAGAAATTGATAGTACTGAAACTTTTGCTGATGATGAAACTACAAATTTAATTGATGAATCAGATAATGAAGAAGATGATTTAGATACGATTAATATTCAGCCATTAGAAGATAGTTATGATGATGAGTAGTAATCTTGTTTATTAATGATATTTAGGAGAAGTTAGCAATGAATTCAAAATATATATTTATTACTGGTGGTGTTGTTTCATCTTTGGGTAAAGGAATTACTGCAGCATCACTTGGTCGTATTTTAAAACAAAAAAAAATTAAAATTTTTATGCAAAAGTTTGATCCTTATATTAATGTTGATCCAGGGACTATGAGTCCTTATCAACATGGTGAAGTATATGTAACTAGTGATGGTGCAGAAACTGATTTAGATTTAGGACATTATGAACGATTCATTGACGAAAATCTTACTAAAGATTCTAATATTACTGCTGGAAAAATATATCAGACTGTTTTAAAAAAAGAACGTGATGGTTTTTATCAAGGAAAAACAGTACAAGTTGTACCTCACGTTACTGATGAGATTAAAAAGCATATTTTTAATTCTGCAATTAATAGTAAAGCCGAAATTATTATTACTGAAATTGGTGGAACGGTTGGTGATATTGAATCACTAGCTTTTATTGAAGCAATTAGACAAGTTAAAAATGAAAAAGGTCATGAAAATGTTATTGTTATTCATACCACATTAATTCCTTATTTACATTCAGTTGGTGAATTTAAAACAAAACCTAGTCAGCATTCAGTAAAAGAAATATTATCTTTAGGTATTCAGCCTGATATTTTAGTTTGTCGTAGTGAAACAATGCCACCTAATCATATTTTTGATAAATTATCATTATTTTGTAACATTAAGCGTAGTCATGTTTTAGCAATTCCTGATTGTGATAGTATTTATAAGGTACCATTATCATTGGCAGAACAAAACATTGATGAAGTTGTTTCAGAGTTATTGAAGTTAAATAAAAATAAGCCAGATATGTCAGAATGACAAGCAATTGTTAATAAGTTAGAAAATATTAAGCAAGAAGTTAACGTTGGTATTATTGCAAAATATTCAAATTTGAGTGATGCATATTTATCAGTAATTGAATCATTAAAAATTGCTGGTTATAATCTTAATACAAAAGTGAATTATAAAATTATTAATGCCGAAAGTTTGAATAGTAAAAATATTGAAATGATGATTGCTCCTTTTCAAGCAATCATTGTTCCTGGTGGTTTTGGTAATCGTGGCGTTGAGGGAAAGATTACTGCAATTAATTATGTTCGTACTAATAAAATTCCTTTTTTAGGATTATGTTTGGGTATGCAATTAACTTGTATTGAGTATGCTCGTAATGTATGTAATTTACCAGATGCTAATTCTACTGAATTTAATGAAAAAACTAAAAATCCTATTTTTGATTTATTACGTGGAAAAAACAAAAATGATCAAATTGGTGGAACTTTAAGATTAGGTAATTATCCAACTACCTTAACTAATGGTTCTTTAGCAAAATCACTTTATAAGCAAGATGTTATTATTGAACGTCATCGTCATCGTTATGAGTTTAATAATAGTTATAAAGAACTATTTACAAAAAAAGGTTTAGTTTTTAGTGGCATCTATAATAAAGAAAAATTAGTAGAAGTAATTGAATTACCAAAAGAGATCCATCCTTTTTTTATTGCAAGTCAATTTCATCCTGAGTTTACATCAAGGATTAATAGGTCAAATCCTTTATTTTTAGGATTAATTAAAAGTATTATTTAAAAAAATAATAAAGTAAGATATTTTAGTTTTAAAATTGTTATAATTTCTATGAATTGTATATTTTTAAAAGATATATGCAGCAAGATTTTTTGTAAAAATATATGATATAAAATTATAATATTTTGAGAAAGAAGGAAAAGATATGCATAAATTTGTTAATGCAAAAAAAATGGTTGATAGAGCAAAGTTAGGTAAATATGCTATTGCTCATTTTAATATTAATAATTTAGAGTGAACAAGAGCCATTCTTGAAACCGCACAAGAAACTAAAACATCTGTTATTTTAGGTGTTTCAGAAGGTGCTATCAAGTATATGGGTGGTTTTAATACTGTTGTTGCTATGAGTTTAGCCTTATTAAATGATTTAAATATTACTGTTCCAATAGCATTACATTTAGATCATGGTCAATCAGTAATTTCATGTAAAAAAGCATTAGATGCTGGTTTTAGTTCTGTTATGTTTGATGGTTCTCATTTAAATTTTAATGAGAATATCAAAGGAACTAAGGAAGTAGTTATGTATGCTAAGAAAAAAAATGCATCAGTTGAAGCAGAAGCAGGAACAATTGGTGGCGAAGAAGATGGAGTTATTGGTAGTGGTGAGATTGCTAGTGAAGAAGATTGTAAAGCGTTAGCAGCTTTAGGAATTGATTTATTAGCAGCGGGAATAAATAATATTCATGGCAAATATCCTCCAAACTGAGATGGCTTAAAATTTGATGTATTAAAAAATTTATCAGTCGCTGCTAATAAACCAATGGTATTACATGGTGGTTCTGGGATACCAAAAGAACAAGTTCAAAAAGCTATTAGTTTGGGAATTAGTAAAATTAATGTTAATACTGAATTACAAGAAGTATTTGCTGCTGCTATCGAAAAATATGTTACCAGTGGAAAACTTAAGGAAGATAAAGGTTTTGATCCAAGAAAAGTATTTAAACCTGGTATTGAAGCAATTAAACTTAAAGTTAAAGAATTGTTAACAGAATTTGGTTCATTAGGAAAATCTTAAAATAAATTTCAAATCGGAAAATTAGTTTTATTATCAATAACTTGTTTTATTTTTTCATTACTTAAAACATCAATAATTACTTCAACTTTAAGGGCAACTTTTGCTTCTAACAGATGACCACCGATCACATTAAAATTATTATCACCAAAAGTTGTATGGCAATGAATAATTGGTTTATTTTCAACTTTATCATCTCAAACTATTGAACCAATAGTTGATAATAATTCATATTGTTGAAGAAATTCTTTTTTTACATAATCAGTACCGTTTTTTGGAACATAGCCTAAAATGACATTGGTAATAGCACCAATCATTTGGAATTGTGCCATTCCTATTTTTTCGTTAATAGCAAATTGTTCTAAAGATTTAATAATCATTTCATCTTTTTCAATAATTAACGCATATTTATTTGCTAACATTTTTTTCTTTTTCATAGTCATAACCTCATTTTTCTTTTAGTTGTATTTTATCATACTTAATAATGATAATAATGCTTAACTTTCCTAATTGCAAATAATTATAAGAAAAAAATATTTTAAAAAGAAAATGATACTAAGTTTTAAAATTAATAGGTATAATGAAACTAATATTTTAATTAAGGAAGTGATAAATTTGAAAACTCATGGGTTAGTAATTGCTATTGGTAATGACCATACTGCTTATGAATTTAAACAACCAATTATTAAATATTTACAAACAGAAGGTTATCAAGTTTTAGATTTAGGAACAAATACTAGTGATGCCATTGATTATCCTAATTTTGGTTTTGATGTTGCAGCTGTTATTGTTAGTAAAAAAGCAGATTTTGGTATTGTAATTTGTGGTACTGGTATTGGCATTAGCATTGCTGCCAATCGTATTAATGGTGTTCGTTGTGCGCTTTGTTATGAAGAAGAAACAGTAAGATTGGCAAGACTTCATAATAATGCCAATGTTTTAGCATTAGGTGCTCGCATTATTGCTAGTTGTAAAGCAGTAGCTCTTGTAAAATTGTTTTTAGAAACTAAAACAAGTATTGACAAAAGGCATCAATTAAGAGTTGAAAAATTAAAATAAATTTGCTTTTAAAGAAAGGAATATTTAAAAATGGATAAATCGTTTAATAAGGGTCTTGACCCAGAACTTAAAAAAGTTGTTAAAGATGAATGACAACGTCAACAAAATCATATTGAATTAATTGCTTCAGAAAATTATGTATCACCAGCAGTGTTGATGCTTAGTGGTACAGTATTAACTAATAAGTATGCAGAAGGGTATCCAGGTAGAAGATATTATAATGGTTGTGAAATTGTTGATAAAAGTGAAAATTTAGCAATTGAACGATTTAAACAATTATTTAATTGCCATCATCAACCAGGTCAATGTAAAAAAGGTAATTTTCATGCCAATGTCCAACCTCATTCTGGTAGTCAGGCTAATGCTGAAGCGTATGCTGCAATATTAAGTCCAGGTGATACTATTCTTGGTATGGAACTTGATGCTGGTGGTCATTTGACTCATGGTTATAAAATTAACTTCTCTGGTAAAATTTATCAAGGTGTTAATTATGGTGTTAGTAAAAAAGATGAATATTTAGATTATGATGAAATTTTAAAAATAGCTAAAGCATGTAAACCAAAAATTATTATCGCTGGTGCTAGTGCTTATTCAAGACTTATTGATTGATCAAAGTTTCGCAAAATTACTGACACTGTTGGTGCATATTTAATGGTTGATATGGCGCATATTGCAGGATTAATTGCTGCTGGATTACATCAAAATCCAATTTGTTATGCTGATATTACCACAACAACAACTCATAAAACATTAAGAGGACCACGTGGTGGTGCCATTCTTTGCACTGAAGAATTAAAAAAGAAAGTTGATAGTGCAGTCTTTCCTGGAAATCAAGGTGGACCATTAGAACATATTATTGCTGCTAAAGCACAAGCTTTTTATGAAGCATTGACACCAGAATTTAAAATCTATCAGAACCAAGTAATTAAAAATGCACAAGCATTAGCAAAAACTTTTCTTGATGCCAATTTTCATGTGGTGGCAGGTGGCACTGATAATCATTTGCTAACGGTTAATGTTACTAACATTAATGGGTTAAATGGTAAAGAAGCCGTTGATATTTTGGAAAAAATTAATATTATTGCTAACAAAAATGGTGTTCCCTTTGATCCATTACCACCAGCAGTTACTAGTGGTGTTCGTTTTGGTAGTCCTGCTATGACAACAAGAGGTTTTAAAGAAGAACAATTTATTGAACTGGGAAAAATTATTATTAGTGCTTGAAAATTACCTAATGGTATCAATGATCAAGGTTTAGATGCCTTAAGAAAAAGAGTTGATATTCTTTTAATAAAATTTCCAATTTATGAAGATATAAAATTACCTTAGCAAAAAAATATTTAATAACTAAAAATTCTAGATTAATTACTAGAATTTTTTTATTTTATAAATCAATCAATAATAATAAAGTATTATTATTGATTATTATTTTTTCAACTTTATCAATATTAAAATATTTATAAAAAAGTAATTAATTTGTAGAAAAATTATTCAGTAGTAATTTTTGTGATATTAGTTTTTGCTTTTCGCTCGTATAATTTATTATTAATTTTTGTAAAATATAGTTTAATATCATTTCAGAAAGTAAAAATTACAGTAAATAATAAGACAGCAACAACACCCAGTGTCAAACCAATAGTTAAGAAAATAAAAGGATTATTAATTATGCTATTAATTAATTGATATAAGGCAAAACCTAAATTAATTAAAATAATTATTGGAATAATAATTAAACATAAGTATTTAAAACCTTTATTTCATTTAATTCATGAATATTGATTATTAAATTGTTGCAAGGTATCATAGCATTTTCAAATAATAATAACACCAATTAGTTCAATAATACCAATTATCATTTGTCAAATTCCAGTTACTCAAACGGCAATGCCATCAATTAAAGCACCACTATTATTAAAGCAGAATACTAAACTAAGGATAAAGCTACTAATAATAGTTATTAATAATGCTTGATAACGTTTAATACCATAACAACTAATTAGTGGATTAACAACTACTTCAGCAATTGCTATTAGTGAAGATATACCAGCAAAAAATACTGATAAAAAGAAAATGAAAGCTAAAGTATGACTTAAAAATGGAACATGTGTTTGCTCAGTAATTATTGCAAAAACTTGTGGAAAAACTTGAAAAATTAAAGTTGGGCCTGGAATAAAGATTTCATCAATAGTTTTATGTTGACTATGGGCAATGGCACCAAAAACAGTACAAGTAGTTAGTAACGCAACAACAACAGTGCCAATCATAATAATGAAACCTTTGTTAGTATTACTAGTGCCAATTGGAGCATGACTTGAAAAAATAATAATGACACCGGTACAAGTTGAAAGCATAAAGAAAGCTTGTCCAAAGGCATCGGTTCAAATGCTGCTACTTAAGATTTTGCTACCATCAAAATTAAACATTGTTTGTAAACCACTAAGAGCACCCGGTAAAGTTAAAACATAAATCATCATCATTAAAATCATAATAAATAAACTAGGAATAAAGATTTTATTTGCGATATCAATCCCTTTGACAACACCACCTAATAAAATAACACCAGTAATAATTCAAACAATAATTAAGCTAATTAGTACTCAGATACTAATATTACCTAGTTGATTAGAATTTTGTGGTGCATTATTAGTAGTTTGACCAATTAATTTATTTAAAAAAAATCCCTGTTGCGTTAAACTAGGAAGAAAGGCCATAACTACTGCTAGTAATGATCATGCAACAAGAACACTAAAAAAAACACTCATGATTCAAATAACTGCCGTTTGTAGAAATCTAAAGAAAGTACCAGGCGTTTTGCCTAAATCTTTAAAAATTTCAACATGATTTTTGCGATATTTATTTCCTAAATTAACTTCTATTAATAAGATTGGTAACGCACAAATGATTAGTGCGATAAAGAATGGAATTAAAAAGATAACACCGTGCTTATTCATTTGATTAGGAAACCCTCAAATACTTCCTAATCCAACAGCAGCGCCAAGCACTGCCATAATGAATCCTCATTTAGTTATGTGTTTTTTCTTTTTACCTTTCATATAATCAGTCCTTTTTTAGATAGTATTATGAATTGTACACAATAGTTATTAAAGTTACAACATTTATTGATAAATATGTAGTTTTTTTATATTAAAAATAACATTAAATAATATTTTTAATAAAATATCATTAATTTTATGTGTGTTAATTAATGAACTTTTGTCTTAAATTAAAATTATAAATATGTTAATTTTTTATTAAAAACATTAAAACTGAAATTAAAAAATATAAATGTATAATATTCTTAGGTTATGTATATAATTTTTTTGTTTATTTAGGAGGAAAATAGATGATAAAGATACTACTTACATGTTCAGCAGGAATGAGTACTTCAAGACTGGAAGCAAATATGAATCAGTACATTAAAGAAGCAAATTTGGATTATGAAGTTAAAGCATTAGCAGCTCTTGCTGCAAAACAATCTTTTGCTAAAGGTGAAAAGTGAGATGTAGTATTACTAGGTCCACAAGTAAGTTATATGAAAGATGATTTTACTAATATTATTGGTAATGCTGTTCTTAATATTATTCCAGCAGCAATTTATGCCATGGTACAGGGTAAAGAAACAATAGAATTAGTAATGAGTTCATTAGAAAATAAAAACTAAAATTATGAGTGTGAAATCAAATCAGAAAAATATTAGTATTGATTTGGAAACAAATTCCTTTACAATAATTACTTATGCTGGAAAAGCAAAATCTTTAGCGATGCAAGCAATTAGTATTGCCAAAGAAGGTCAAGGATACCAGTTACCTTTTTCAGTATTATTTATGCATGCTGAGGATCAGTTAAATTCTTCGCAAATGATAATTGAAATCAGTAAAGAATTTATTAATTTATATAAGTTTATCGAATTTAAAAATAATTAAAAATTAGCAAATGCTTATTTTTAATTAAATAATATAATATAAAGTTATATGTTTATTAAATTAATCTTTTGGTTTTTGTTCAAAGTCTTCTCTATCTTTTTCTAATCCTTTGATTGGACAAATCTCAGGATAATTATTTTTACAATAATCACAATGTCATTTTTTCTTTTTAAAAATTTTTTTAAACATTTGTTTTGTTCTCACTTTCTATTATTTTTACTTTTGCTTTTATTATATTGTAAATTGCGAATTAAAATGTGATTTTTACTATTTTTGTTGTCTTGCTACAAATTGAGAAATAAAATAAAAAAGATAATGGCAAACTTTGAAATTTTTAAGAAATTTATTATAATGCTTATATCGATAGAAATTAGAAACTAATATCATATCAATGTTACTTTATAATTATTTTATTTGAATAATGGCGGATAATCTATGCAATTTTAAAGGAAATATAAAATTATGTTTAAATTAAAAGCACCTTATCAACCAACGGGTGATCAACCTCAAGCAATAAAAAAATTAGTATTAGGTATTAAAAATAATATTAAATACCAAGTATTATTAGGAGCTACTGGGACTGGTAAAACTTTTACTATGGCTAATGTTATTGTTCAAGTACAAAAACCAACTTTAATTTTAGTTCATAACAAAACATTAGCTATGCAATTGTATGGAGAATTAAAAACTTTTTTTCCAGAAAATCGTGTTGAGTACTTTGTTTCATATTTTGATTTTTATCAACCAGAAGCATATTTACCAAAAACTGATACTTATATTGATAAAAATTCTAAACAAAATCAAGAAATCGAAATGTTAAGATTAAGTGCTTTAAATGCTTTGTCAGTTAGTAAAGATGTGATTGTTGTTGCATCAGTAGCAGCAATTTATGGTGAACAAGAACCAACAGCATATAAAAATAATTTTTTTGAATTACGAAAAGGACAACAAATTAATAGAAAAGATTTATTATTACGATTAATTAAAAATGGATATCT
Source organism: Spiroplasma endosymbiont of Polydrusus pterygomalis (assembly GCF_964030825.1). NCBI lineage: Bacteria > Bacillati > Mycoplasmatota > Mollicutes > Entomoplasmatales > Spiroplasmataceae > Spiroplasma > Spiroplasma endosymbiont of Polydrusus pterygomalis. The sequence goes on from NZ_OZ034964.1 coordinate 166,266, forward strand.
TCGTAATGATGTTAGTTTAGAACCTGGTAGTTTTAGTGCGAAAGGTGATTTGATAAAATTAGCACCATCTTGAAATGATCAGTTTTATTTAAGAATTAGTTTATTTGGTGATGAAATTGAAGAAATAGCACGCATTGATACATTAGGTGCTAATGTTTTAGAACGTTTCCCCTTTATTACCATTTTTCCAGCACAAAACTATATTACTAGTAAAGAACGTGTTGCACAGGCGATTATTAAGATTACTGCAGAGTTAAAAGTAACGTTAGCACAATTAAGAAAAAATAATATGTTAGTAGAAGCACAAAGATTAGAGCAAAGAACAGAACATGATTTGGAATCATTAAAAGAGTTTGGCATTTGTAGTGGTATTGAAAATTATTCTCGTCATTTAGAAAATAGAGCAGTAGGAACACCCCCTTATACTTTGATTGACTTTTTTCCTGATGATTTTTTAACAATCATTGATGAATCGCATATGACATTACCACAAATTAGAGGAATGTATAATACTGATCGCAGTAGAAAAGAAACATTAGTAAAATATGGTTTTCGCTTACCCAGTGCTTTAGATAACCGTCCTTTGAATTTTAATGAATTTTCTAATAAATTAAAGCAGGTTATTTATACTTCAGCAACTCCTGCTGATTATGAATTATCTTTAATTAAAGTTCAACCACAACCTTTTAATATTCCAGTGCAACAAATTATTCGTCCAACTGGTTTATTAGATCCAACAATAGAAATTAAACCAACTAAAAATCAAATAGAAGATATTATTAATCAAATAAAATTACGAATAAAAAATAATGAAAGAGTATTCATTACTACTTTAACAATTAGAATGGCCGAAGAATTATCAAATTTTTTGCAAGAAAAAAATATTAAAGTTGCCTATATTCATAATGAATTAAAAACATTAGAACGAACTAAAGTTTTATTAGATTTAAGAAAAGGTGTTTTTGATGTTATTGTTGGTATTAATTTATTACGAGAAGGATTAGATGTGCCAGAAGTATCTTTAATTTGTATTTTAGATGCTGATAAAACTGGGTTTTTACGTAATACTAAATCTTTAATTCAAACTATTGGTCGTGCTGCACGAAATGTTAATGGTCATGTTATACTATATGGAGATATTAAAACAGAAGCAATGTTGCAAGCAGTACAAGAAACACAAAGAAGAAGAGAAATTCAAATTGCTTATAATAAAAAAAATGAGATAGTGGCAGTTACTGTTAAAAAACCATTAAGTGAAATTGTAAGTACTAGAGAATTAGATGTTGACTTAAAAATTTTAAATAAAAGTAAAGGAAAAGCAAAAACTACTGCTAAAGCAAAAATAATTGCTGATTTAAGAGTTGAAATGTTGCAAGCAGCTAAGAATTTAAATTTTGAAAAGGCAGCTTCACTTCGTGATTTAATTTTAAGTATTGAAAGTGAAAAATAAAGGAACACATAAATATGAAAAAATATGGCTATTTAACTACTAAGATCGGATTAATTGAAATAGCAGTAGTTGTTGGACAAGTAGTAAAAATTAGTTTTGTTAATAGTCGTCAATTTGTTGAAGATAGCAGTGATATGGTAATTGCTAACTGTCAGCAACAATTAACAATGTATTTTGATAGAACATTAACTGAATTTAATTTACCACTGGCATTGAAAGGAACTCCTTTTCAAGAATTAGTATGGAGTAAAACTTGTAGTATTAAAGCTGGTAGTACTGTAACTTATCAAGAGTTAGCACGAAAGATTGGTTATCCAAAAGCAAGTAGAGCAGTAGGAACAGCATTAGCAAAAAATCCATTAGCAATTATTGTTCCTTGTCATCGCGTTGTTAATAAAAATAAGAATATTGTTAATTATCTTTATGGTGCTGATATTAAAAAGTTTTTATTAGCGCAAGAAAGTAAATAAATTTTTAATAAAAATATCATTATTAGTTTTTAACATTATCAAAAAAGCAAGAATTATTTCTTGCTAAATTGTTGTTTGTATCTTTGCTTATTTTTGTTATAAACTAATTATTTGTCTTATTGGTTTGTTATTAACATTGCTGTTTAATAAATTAATAAAACTTGCATTAAATGGTTCTATTTTAGTTCTTGCAGCAAGCGCATTATCAGCGGCATTATTAAAGATAGTTACTTCTTTTTCCATTTTTTCCATTCATTCTTTTTCTTTTCATTGTTGCTGTAAATAGTTATCCATTATTTTGACAACGGGAATGAAACTACTTAAAAAATCAAATGATTGTTTATTATATTTTTTTAATTGACTTACTTCTGGTACGATACCGAGATATTTTTTATTTTGTGTTGAATGTTTTGGATTACAATAAAAAAATTCTTTATAATCATTACTTTGGATATTATGAGAGTCACAGTCACTAGTGCAGGTTTTTGAGAAGATGATAGCATTATTATATTGTTGATAATTATCATCTTCAAAAAAATAACAAGTCCGCGAAAAGAATTATATTTACCATTTTCTTGACTTAGACAACTAATATTTTCTTGAAAAAGAATTTTATTATCTTTAAGATGACGTTTATTTAATTGTTCGTTTCTAAAATCAACAAAAGTGTTACCATTTCCTAGATATTCACGAAATGCTTTTAAAACTCCTTGTTCAATATTCCCATTTTTTATAGTTTGTAAAATGTTTGCTATTTTTTCATCATTTGTTTGTGAGCAATAAATTTTGCTAATTGGATATGTTGAACCATCATTTTTAAGGTTACACTTAACATGAGCGATAAATAATTGTAACGCTTTATGATTAATATCGGAATGACATTGTTTAAAAACTACTATTTTATTATCATTATGATTTGCATTTAAAAATATCGTTTTTCTTTTGTGATCACCAGGATAATAAAAATTGCTGTTTGGTAATAATTGTTTAAATACTTGTTTTAAATATAGCGTATGATGATGTGCTTCCTCTCCGTCTAAACCAGAGTCATCTAGTGATTGTAATTCAAAAAGGCTATTTTTTTGAATACCATTATTATTATTATTATATTAATAGCAAAATCAACAACAAATATTTTGGCAGTTATTGCTTTTGATTTAGTAATAACTGGTTTACTAAAAGTGTATTCATCATTTTCTTCTTTTTTAACGGTAAATATATATTTGTAATTTGTACCATCTTTTCCTATAAAAAAAGTAGCAATTTCTTTTGTTGCTTGTTGATTTAAAGTAATTTTGGCTATTTCTGGATTAAAAAATTGCTGATGTAATGCTGTTTTGTTAAGCAGAAAGATAAGACTAAGACTAAATGCAGTATCATTATCTTCATTTTGTAAATTAAGATTAACATCTTTCGTTAGTAAACAATTTATCATAGCGATATTTTTATATCTTATTTGGGTCATTAATGGTGAATCACCAAATTTATTTTGTTGATTTAAAAATTGAGAAAATGTTGTTAATATTGAATCAATTTCTGAACAAAAATGTGTTGGTGCAAATAAGTCCTTATTTATATTTTTTTGGATATTCATAAATGCTGTTTCATTTTTTTTATTTTGTTGATTGATATTGGCGCTATTTGCTATTAAAACATTAACAATATTTAAATTTCAATAATTTGTGGCAAGATGTAGCGCTGTATTGCCATCTTTATTTTGTTGATTGATGTTGATGCCATGTGCTAATAAAAATGTAACTGTCTTTAAACGGCGATTTTTTGTAGCAAAATGTAAAGTGGTATTGCCATCTTTATCTTGTGTGTTGATATCAATACCATTTGCTAAAAATGCTTTTATTATTTCTAAATCACCAATTCTAGCAGCATACAAAAATAATGCATTATTTTTAAAGTTGATATTCGCTTTTTTTTCAAGTAAATGCTTTACTACATAGAAAACATCATACATAGCAGCTAAATCTAAAGCTGTATTGCCATCTTTATTTTCAATGTTGATTTTAGCCCCATGTGTTATTAAATATTTAACTGTATCTAATAAATGTATATTATTAACAATGTTCATTAAAGCGGTGTTGCCTTCATTGTTTTGAATGTTGATGTTTGCTTTGTTTGCTATTAAAAAACTAAGTGCATCTAAATTTCTATATTTTGTAGCAAAATGTAAGGCGGTGTTGCCTTCATTGTTTTGGTAGTTAATATTGTCTTTACTAATTAATGATTTAATTTTTTCTAAATCATTCGATATAATTGCTTCTATTAATTTTTTATTATTAATCATAATTATTTTAATCTTCCTTTATTTAATTCTTTAATTTAATAAAAAAACCTAATATAGATAAATTTCTATACTAGGAAAAGACAATTATTAAATCATAGTTATGATTTTATCATAAAAAATTTTTAAAAAATATTTAATTTATAATAAATTATTATTTGCAATTATTGTTTATTTTATTACTAATATTTTTAAGTGTTTTTATTATTTTTTTTATAAGTTGCCATTAGTTGAATTATATCCTTTTTCAAATGCAAAATATTCATCAATATATTTTTTTTCTAATTTATCTAAATCATCTTTTGTTTCGCAAAAAAAATATTTATAAAAAAAGTCATCACCATTATATCAATCTTTTGCAAATAAAATATTTTTAACATTACCATTTTTAAAATGTTGCAACAATCTGTTTTTTAAATTTTTTGATTGTCCAACATAATATTTATTTTTAGTTTTATTTCAAATTATATAAACGCCTTTTTTTAAATTTAAATTTGAGTAATTAAAATTTGAAGCATTTCTTAAATCAATTCATTTATCTTTATCTGTTTTTTCCAATTTAATTTTCATTTCTTTAATTTTATTTGCTTTATCTATTAGATTTTGAATTTTAAATCTTGATTAAAATTGTTAATTTCATTTAAAAGTTTTTCATTTTTTAAATCAATTTTGATTTTATGTTTTTCATTTCATTTTTTATTTTTTTGATTTATATTTTTGTTGATTGCTGCTTGTTTTTTACTTATAAACCAGATAAAAGTTAGAAAAAAAGTAAAAAATCCTCCGAACAATGTTAATCAAAAATTACTAGCTTTTTCTTTTAAATTAATAATTTTAAAATTATATTTATTTTTTTCAGTATCAAAATTTCTAAAAGAATTTTTATATAATTTTATTTCATTATCTATTTTTTCCAACTTGATTTCTTTTTTTCTTCACTCTGGAATAATTTTTATTTCATCAATAATTTTTAAAATAAATTTTTTTTGTAAATTTAATTGTAAAATATCTTCATTGACAAATTTTAAAGGATTAATGATTTTATTAAATTTTTTCACTATTTTAGTTCGTTCTGAATAATCTTCATATATGGGAGTTTTTACATAATTTGATGTAACATATCTAGTAATTTTTGGTTTTTTAGTATAATGCTTAATAGTAAATTGTAATCTATTTGTTGCTTTGGCAAAGTTTAGGTTTGTTATAAAATCATATTCAATAATATCAGTTCCATCAAAATTATTATTTTTATAAATTTCTTTTATTACTTTTTTCCACATATTATTGCCCTTTTTTAATCAGTTCTTCATCTATTTATTTTTGATATTAGTAATATTAATTATTTAAAATACTATTTAAATTATTTTCGATTTTTATAAAAATAATTTTTTTTAGAATAATAACTAAATTAGATAAAATTAAAACTAATTGTTGGATTGTTGGTGGATAATCAATTAATAAATAATTATATATGTACCTAGTATTTCATTTATTAATGTTAATATTTTGTTTATTATTAATTTTATCATAGTTATAATAACTTTTTTAAGTGTTTTTATGACTTTTTGCTTTTTTAGAATTATTAACAACTTTAACTAAATAATTTTTAAGATAATAAATTGGATATCCAGCTAACATGATGGCAATTAAAATTAATGCGTTTCATAATGCTCACATATTATTATTATGTGTACCATAATAATACATCGCCAAAAATGATCCAACAATCGCTATCATTGCACCTAAATAACCAATAATAATAAAAAAATAAAATCAAAAATTATTAAAAATTTTTTGATATGCTTGATGTTTTCTTCGTAAAAAGATAATAACTGAATTAACAATTAACTTTAAAAAACTAATAGCAATAATAAAATAATTAGTTACTTCATATAATTGATTTCATAAAATATAAATTAAAGCAGCACATATTAATAGCAGCATTGCTGCTCATGGGATATTACTTTTTTTAGTCGTTTTTTGGAAAACTTTAAATAAATCTTGCTCTTCACTCATTTTAAAAATTAATCGTGATTGATAAAGTAAAAAGGCATTTAATGATCCAACAAATAATAAAATTGCTAATCCCGAAAAAATATAAGCTAAAACTGAAGGAATATTAGGATTATTAATAATGGCATAATATCAAACATTACTAAATCCACCATTTTCATCTATTCATGATCAAGGTTTATTAATAGTTAACAAGGCAATTATTAATACTAAATATAAAGTAATAATTAATATTGTCGCAGCAACTAATGCTCAAAGGATATTTTTTCTGGGATTTTCTACTTCTTCAGTAACATAGGTTATTGCTTCAATTCCTGAGTAAGCAAATAATGTCATTGTTGTCGCTGGTAATAACACATAAGTTGCTAGAAAAATTTTTGATAAATCTTTTTTAATTATTTCACTATTAAAATTATCGGTATTACCATAAATCATAGCAATAAATAAGACAAAAATAATTGGCAGTCCTTTTAAAGTTGTAAAAATAATTTGTGTTTTTCCTGAACTATTTTTAATAAATATTTGCATTATTGCTAGAACAAGTAAAATTAAAATGCCAAATAATTTTGACAATCATTGGTTATTAATATGAGCTAAAGTACTAATGATATTACCTAATGCTAAAGTAGCAGAAGCAACAGCAGTAGCACTAACCATTAATACTAGAATTCAGCCAAATCAAAATGAACAAGCCATTCAATTTGCTTTTTTTAATCAATAATAGGCACTGCCATTACTGGGAAAGGAAATGGCAGTTTCTGCCATTAGTAACATTTCTGGCAAAATTAAGATACCACCTAAAATTCAAGCACATATCATTAAAATAGGGTTAAATCCACTTTGGAATGCTACTTGACCAAATGAGATCAATACTGATGAGCCAACTGTTGCTGAAATTGCCATCATTAGTATTACTCAAAAAGAGTATTTCTTTTTTAATTTCATATTTCTTCTTTTCCGATCTCTGCCTTTTTTGTTTCGTGGTTATTAATGAAAATTTTTATTTTATTAATATAATTGTGATAAGCGTTAGGTAAAGTTTCGATATGACCAATATTATTTAAAAATAAATAATCATAATTTTGATAATCAAGTTTAATTTGATAATTATGAATAATGTTAGCCATAAAAAATGGCACAAAATCATCTTTTTTACCATGAATTAATAATATTGGAATTTTGAATCCACTTTTGCTTTTCTTTAATAAATCATATTTTTTAATATTTGAATTTGTGAATTTTTGATATCTTTTTGCTAGACGATTACTAATTAATCATCAAGGTTTTTGATAACGATATTGCATGACATAACGAAATTGAACAAGTAAATTAGTAAAGCCGCTATCAATAATTGCTCAAGTAATTTCCTTACTTGATGCATAATTTAATAAATAGTAATTAATTGTGGCAGCACCCATACTATTTCCAATGAGACCAATACTAGTAACTTCTTGATTATTTTTTATTCAGTTAATTAAACAATTAATATTTTCGGCACAAGTAAGACCAATATCACTATATTGACCATAACTTTTACCATGAGCAACACTATCAAAAGTTAAAATATTATATCCTTGTTGGTAAAATCAAGATACTAGTCGTAATGCTAAGTATTTATTTTCTGTTCAACCGTGAAAACCAATAACTCATTTCTTGCTTTGCTTTTTTTGGGTGACAGTTAGACAACTAATATCTTGATTATTATCATTTTTAATGATAAATTCTTGATAATTTTCTTGTTTTCAATTAATGGGGTAACCATATTGCTTAAGATTTTTACTTTGACAATCATAGTTATGATATTCAAAGCTATTAATGTCAATTTCTTGTTTGTTATCAACTTGTAATTTGCCTTTCTTTTGATAGCAAAAACAAAATGCTAAAAATTTTTTTTGGTATTTTTTTGAATAAAAATAGACAAAAGGAAATAATAAGATAACTAATAAAATTTTGCTAAAAGAATAACAAAATTTTTGATAACCATTGATTAAAATGTTTTCACTAACACAAGTATTGATTACTGTCATTTTTTAATCCTTACTTAATAAATAATAAATTTAGTATAATATATTTTTTGCAATAAAGCGATTTTAATAATATTAGAATTAAAAAAATTAGAAAAGACAAATATTAAATATATAAACCTGTTTAATTTCTGAAATAATTTGTATAATTTGTAAGCAAATACTTTTATTTAAAAAACTCATTCCTTTATAATAAAATCAGATAAAGAGCAACTATTAAATCTCTCTCAAATTGTACTGATATAGTTGATTATATGAAAAATAATTATAAAAATATTTAAATATATTAATGATGTAACAGTACAAGTAACAAAAATAAATGCTTTCATTTTTATTTAAAACTCTTTTATTTTTAATAATTGTGATACATATTAATTAAAAATTATAATAATATATTATCTTGCATTTAATATTATTTTTTCAATGTTAATTGACAAATAATGCTATTAAAGTTAATTATATATAGTATATAATTAATAGCAAAAGTATATAAGTGTGGAGGAATAAATGGCAGATAATCAAAAATATATTACTATTAAAGGTGCACGTGAACATAATTTAAAAAATATTAATATTAAAATCCCAAAATATCAATTAGTAGTTATTACTGGTGTCTCAGGAAGTGGTAAATCATCATTAGCTTTTAATACCATTTATGCTGAGGGTAGACGACGATATGTTGAATCACTTTCAGCATATGCTCGTCAATTTTTAGGTAATAGTGAAAAACCTGATGTTGATGCGATTGATGGTTTAGCACCAGCAATTTCTATTGATCAAAAAACAACGAGTAATAATCCCCGTAGTACGGTTGGTACTGTTACTGAAATTTATGATTATTTGCGATTGCTTTATGCACGAATTGGTACACCATATTGTAATAAAGGCCATGGTCCAATTAGCACCCAAACTTTAAAAGAAATGGTTAATAAAATTAAAACATTAGCAGATAACACTAATATTGAAATTTTAGCACCAGTTGTTAATGCTAAAAAAGGTAGTCATCAAGATTTATTAGCAAGATTAAAACAAGAAAATTTTTTACGAGTTAAAATTGATAATAAAATATATAGTTTAGATGAGTCAATTGAATTAAATAAAGCATTACGTCATGATATTGATATTGTCATTGACAGAATTAAATTTATTAATGATGACAATACAATTTCTCGAGTTCATGATGCATTAGAAGTTGCATTAAATCATAGTAATGGTTTAGCAAAAGTTATTTTACCGCAGCAAAATGAAAATTGATTATTTTCACAAAAATATGCTTGTAAGATTTGTGGTTTTGCCATTCCAAGTTTAGAACCACGTTTATTTTCTTTTAACGCACCAAGTGGTGCTTGTTTTGATTGTAAAGGCTTAGGTGTTAAATTAGAAGTCGATGAAGAATTATTAATGCCAAATTTAAATTTATCAATTAATGATGGTGCCATTGAATATTTTAAAAATTTAATTGGTACTAGTAATTTAGAATGACAAAGATTGAAGGTGCTTTGTTACCATTATTTAATTGATTTAAATCAACCATTAAAAAATTTAACAAAAGCACAAATTAATTATATTATGCGTGGTAGCAGTGAAGCTATTACTTTTACTATTACTTCTGCTAATGGTCGTAAATATCCTAATCATGATTATATTGAAGGAATTGCAACAGCAATTGAAAGACGTTTTTTAGAAACAACTAGTGATTTTGCTCGAGATTATTATCGTAAGTTTATGAGTGAACGTACTTGTTTAACTTGTCAAGGAACAAGGTTAAATCAATTTGCGTTAGCAGTTAAAATTAAAGATGAACATAATCAAGAGATGAATATTAGTGAGTATACTAATTTAGATATTGAAGAAAGTTTATCCTTTATGTTAAATATTAAATTGTTACCCTATCAACAAGAAATTGCTAAATTAATATTGGTAGAGATTATTAATCGGTTAAGTTTTTTAACTAATGTTGGTTTAGGTTATTTAAATTTATCACGAATGGCACAAACTTTATCTGGTGGTGAATCACAACGAATTCGATTAGCAACGCAAATTGGTTCGCAATTAACGGGAGTATTATATGTTCTTGATGAACCTTCAATTGGTTTACATCAACGTGATAATGTTAAATTAATTGAAACGTTAAAACAAATGCGTGACCTTGATAATACATTGTTAGTAGTAGAACATGATGAAGATACAATGTGAGCTGCTGATTGATTAATTGATATTGGCCCACAAGCTGGTATTTATGGTGGTCAACTAATTGCTGAAGGAACACCACAGCAAGTTGTTAACAATCCTAATTCAATTACTGGTCAATATTTAAGTGGTGAAAAATTTATTCCATTACCCAAATCAAGAAGAAGCGGTAATGGTAAAGTTATTGAAATTCAAGGAGCACAAGCTAATAACTTACAAAAAATAAATGTTAAATTTCCGTTAGGCAAGTTTATTTGTGTTACTGGTGTTTCAGGGAGTGGTAAATCAACACTTGTTAATGATATTTTATATACTAGTATTCAAAAATATTTAGGATTAAAAGGACAGCGACCTGGAGCCCATAAAGCAATTAAAGGTATTGAATTTATTGATAAAATTGTTGCGATTTCGCAAGAGCCAATTGGTAGAACACCAAGAAGTAATCCTGCTACCTATACTTCAGTTTTTGATGATATTCGTGATTTATTTACGCAAACGCCAGAAGCGAAAGTTAGAGGTTATGCTAAAGGTAGATTTTCATTCAATGTAGCAGGAGGTAGATGTGAACGTTGTACTGGTGATGGTGTTATTAAAATTGCCATGCATTTTTTACCTGATGTTTATGTAACTTGTGAAATATGTGAAGGTAAACGTTATAATAATGAAACATTACAAGTTAAATATAAAGATAAAAACATTTATGATGTTTTAGAATTACCTGTTGATTTAGCATTAACTTTTTTTGCCAATCATCCAAAAATTTATAAAAAATTAGCAATGATCCAAGAAGTAGGATTAGGATACATAAAATTAGGACAACCAGCCACTGAGTTATCTGGTGGGGAAGCACAAAGAGTGAAATTGGCGAAAGAATTACAAAAACGTGCTACTGGTAAAACAATGTATATTTTAGATGAGCCAACTACTGGTTTACACATTGATGATATTAAAAGGTTAATTCAAGTTTTAAATAAAATTGTTAATCATGGTGATACTGTTGTTGTTATTGAACATAACTTAGAAGTAATTAAGGTTGCTGATTACATTATTGATTTAGGGCCGGAGGGTGGTAAATTTGGTGGTAAAATTATTGCAACAGGAACACCCGAACAGTTAATAACAAATTCCAAATCATATACTGGTCAATATTTAAAAGTAGTCATTAATCGTGATTTGAATAGAAAATAATTTATTATTCTTTAATTTTTGTCATTATTTACCTTAAAGAATTTTTGTAGAAGATGCTTAACAACTAGTTAAAAAAGGAGTGAAGTAATTAAAATGAGAAGAGCAACCAAAGAAAGTTTATTAAAAGAAATACTTATTAATAGAACTATATTAAATGTTAAACATAGCATTGTTATGCTGAAAGAAATATTTATTACTGCTTGTAATAAACAATATTTACAATGTTGATTTGATTTTTTTGAACTTGATTTTTAACAAAAGATTTAAAAGCTCAAGAAAAAGAATATCAATGAATACAAAATATTTTAATAAAGTATCAAGATATTGCGATGAATAATAAATGTAAAGCAAGTGAATTTTTTGTTTTTAAAGCTGAAAAAGAAACTTTTTTTTCATGAGAGGAAGAAATAGAGTTTGAATTACTTGAACTAACATTGGCATATGAAGAGCAAAGTAAATTGATAGCACAAATTGAAGCAATAAAAATAGAATTGTATTGTCAATTAAGTAATATAATATTAAATTAGAATTAAAACAAAAATTATATAAAAAGAATGAACAGCAAATTAATATTCTTAACTTTCATAATAACAGTCTGCAAAAGTTAGTAATTTTTCAAAAGCAAAAAATAAGTAAATTTTTTAAATTTAAAAGTAAAATAGTTAATATTTTTACTTTTGGTTGTTATAATTTTGCGGCAAAATTAATTAATAAAATAAAATGTGAAAAACTTATTTTACAAAAGCAAAAACAACAGCTTGCTAAAATTGGATTAGAAATTTGTAATATTAAAGAAAGCTTAAATGAAATTGCAGTAGAAATTAGCAAAAAAAGACAACAACTTGTTACTTTTAAAGAAGAATTTAGTGTTATTAGTAACGAAATCAATGCATTTAATGTTCATAATAATGAAGTTGTACCAGAAAATAATAGATTAATGATACAATTATAATCATTAATATTTCAAAAATAACAATTTGCTATTCGTTTATTAAAAAGTAAGGAGCGTTTTTTCATTTATATGATACAATTTTATTTATACATAATTTCAGGAAAGGATTTGTTATTTTGGAAAAAAGAGTATATTTTTTAAAGTTTAATAAAAAAATACTTACAATGGATTTAGTAAGCTTTGCTACTGGCTTAATAGGTGTATTTTTGGGAATTGTAAGTATTTTAGCATTACAACCGTTTTGAAATAGTGAAAAAGTATCACTTTGAGTAACTGTTGTTGCTATTTTCTTTGATAGTACTAGTTTTATTTTAGCTTTTTTACCTTTTTTCTTAATGTATCGTTTAATTAAAATTAAGAAAACTTTAATAAAACAAAATATGAAATTATATCGAAAAGATCAAGTTAGTATTTCACTTGATTTTATTAGTTTTTGTTTTGGTCTTATTGGTACAAGTTGTGAATTGATTAGTATTAATATTATTAAAGATTATCGCCGAAGAGGAAATTCAATAATTTAAAAATCATGATGATTTAATTACTTTACATAATATCGTAAGTTAATGATGATATTTTTAGTTTTAAATTTTATTAAAGGAGAAATCATGAATAATAGTGAAAAAATAATGGGTAACTTTTATGTTTTAGGAGATAGCTTATCAGATACTGGGGCGTTAGTAGGTGGCGTAACCTCACTTTTTAAGCATTTAAAAATGTCAAAAGTAGTTAAAATGTTACCACCATTTTATAAAAATTCTTTTTCTAATGGTCCAGTAGCAGCACAAATTATTGCTGATTATTTACATGTTAATTTAATACCTGCTTGAAAATTTGATCTTTTTTTGTTAGCTGATGAACAAATTGGTAATAATTATGCAGTAAGTGGTGCCTTAGCTAGTAGAAAAAAAGAATTAACATTAGAAAGTTTTATTATTAATCATTTTGACATTAGTCATCAATTAGATGCTTTAATTAGTCAACGTCATATTAATAATAACGATATAATTTTTATTGAAATTGGTGGTAATGATATTTTATATGCCAGCAAACAACTATCAGTAAGTAATCAAGAAGTAGTTATTAATGAAGCGACTACTTTAATCAAAGATATTTTACATAAATTAATAACGAAAGGTGCCCAGCGTATTTTTTTATCTAATGTTGCTAATATTAGTTTAACGCCTTTGTTTAAAAATAAAGATACAATTAAAGAACGTGTTTTATTGCTAACTAATAAATTTAATAAAATATTAGACAATATTATTGAATCATTAAACAGAAATAAAAAAATTATTATTAAATATGACATGTTTAGTGCACTAACAAATGCTATTAATCAGTTTAAAAATTTGGATAGTAATCATAATATTACTGATGCCGCAGTTACTACTGATTTTAGTGAAATCATTAATAATGGCATTATTATTCCACATTTCAATGAAAATGTTAATGAGAAAAATATTAATAATTATTTCTTTTTTGATAATATTCATCCTAATAAATGAGCACATAATATTATTGGTCAAGAATTAATTGAATTAATTGTTAAGAATAAGTAATGATTGTTAATATTTAATAAATTATTAGATATTAACAATCATTTAATTTTTTATTATTTGATAAGCTTTAGCAACCATAATTTGTTTTTTGAAGGTTGTTAACAACTTTTTTATTAATTGATAAATAGATATTATTAATTTTATTTTTAAAATAATCAATATCTTTTTTTAATGCTTGAATTTTTTCATTTTTTTAGAATTTAATATCGCTGTTTGTTTGATAAATATTTTATAATAAAGTTAAAAAAGCCAATTTAATTGTAAATTTACAATAATAATTACTAATATTACCAATGCTAATAAAAAACTCAGATTCTTATTATATATTTTTATTTTGCAGTTATGCTTTTTATAACAAGGGATGCTTACAACATATTATAGTTAAAGGATGAAGATAAGTGGTAATAATAATGTGTGAAATACATAATTGTCAAAAATATGTCATTGAATAAAAGAAGAGAAGAAAGAATTAGAAGATAAATTAAAAGAGTGTAAAGAAAAATGTAATGATAATTTAGTAATTACTGATGATAAAGAAGTTGTCAAATTTATTATGGAAGTACTTGATAAAGCAATACCACAATTCAGTTAAAATTAAAAATTATCGTGATGGTAAACATATTCTTAATTAAAATGAAGAAATTTCTGCTTTAACACCATCAATGCTTTTATTGCAACGTAAAGAAAAAGATGGCTTAGTTTTAAAAATATGGCAAAAATTTTAATGACAAATTTTTGGGATCGTGATGCAACAAATTATGAATATAAAGTTGCTTTGAGGTATGAATACATTAAATTATAGTTAATTATAACCTAATTGAGAGTAGCTAATTACCGATTATTTTTCAAAACTAAGATTAAAAATCATGATAATGATTCAATAATTTGTTCAGGAATGCTTTTCATAATGAAAAGCAATTATTTTTTGATAAAATATTTGAGATAATTGAACAATATTTACAAAAACATGGTGTTAACTGTACTGTTTAGAAAAAAAATAATCCATCACATGGTCGAATTTGAGATACACAAAAAGTTATTGTTAGTCATAGTTCGTTGTCTTTTCCAAAAGCTAAAATAAAAGGAAAAAAATTCTAAAAATCCATATTATTATTTACAAGTTAATTTTGATATTAAAATGAAATCAAATAATAAAGCGTATCCAATTATAGGTTATATAAGGCTTTAGATTTATCCAAAATTGGTAATAGTAATGATGAAAAAAGTAATAATGATTATGAAAATATTAATTATGAATTTAATTAATAAATAAAATAAAAAATATTTAATTTATTAAAAAAATGAATAATACTTGAATTTTAATTCTAATTAATAATTATTATTCATTTTTATTTTTGTTTAAAATGAGTTATTATATTAATAACTTATTAGTAGTTTTCAATAAATTTTTTAATATTTATTGTTAATAATAAACTTTCTGTTGCGATATTATATATAATTAATATTGTGATTGAAATTAATTATTAAAATTAATTAAAATTTTAATTATAAAAGGCAGGAAATTGAATATGACAAATCTTAATGTTGGTGAAATAGTAACAAAATTTAATTTAACAGTTTTATATGCTAATCCTAAATCTCCAATTGCAAAAAGAAGTATTACTAATATTGGTACTAATCGTGGTGGATTAGAATTAGCAGGATTTAAAACTAAACAAGTTTCACGTAGTCATCGGATAATTTTATTGAGTAGTAAAGAAAGTGAATACATTTCTTCTTTGGCAAAAATAGAATTTAAAAGCCATTTTTTTAACATTTTAGGTAATCATATTCCTGCTATTTTTATAACGCCTAATTTTAAATTTAAAAAAGAATTGTGTGCTTGTGCTAAAGAAATTAATTCAACAGTACCAATTATTGAAGTATTATTTTTTACTTCTGAATTTGCAGCAACAATTGCTACTTATATTGTTGAACGTTTAGCTGAATCTAAACGATTACATGGTACATTGGTAAATATTTTTGGTTATGGTGTATTAATAACAGGTGAAAGTGGTATTGGTAAATCAGAAACAACATTAGATTTATTACGCAATGGTCACTTATTTATTGGTGATGATAGTATTGATATTTTAAAGGTTAATAATAAGGTAGTAGGAAAAGTTAATCCTATTATTAAAAATTTGATTGAAATTAGAGGAATTGGTATTCTAGATATTACCAAAATGTATGGATATCATGTTATAATGCATGAGAGTCAAATTAATTTAATTATTAATTTAATTAAAATTGAAAATGATGCTTGAAATAAAGTTGATCGCCTTGGTAATCATGATAATTTTGAAGTTTTTTTTGAAGTTAAAGTGCCAAAAATAGTAATTCCTGTTAGCCCAGGAAGAAATTTAGCCGATTTAATTGAAGCGGCAGTTATTAGTTTAAAATTAAAAAATGAAGGGCAAGATGCTACTTCTA
This sequence comes from Spiroplasma endosymbiont of Polydrusus pterygomalis, assembly GCF_964030825.1. Classification (NCBI taxonomy): domain Bacteria; kingdom Bacillati; phylum Mycoplasmatota; class Mollicutes; order Entomoplasmatales; family Spiroplasmataceae; genus Spiroplasma; species Spiroplasma endosymbiont of Polydrusus pterygomalis. The sequence goes on from NZ_OZ034964.1 coordinate 182,841, forward strand.
GTTTTGAAAAACAAATAATTCGTGACTTAACAAAAAACAAATAATTTAATTAGTAAATTATCAAAAAGGAAAAAATATGTCTAATTACAATGGGTACAATGATTTAATTACTGATATTCCAGGAACAGGGATTCATATTTATTCAATATTAATGGCAATAAGTTTTTTAACTGCTGTTATTGCTTCATGAGTAAAATTATATCGTCGTAATATTCCCACTAAAACTTTAGAATGAGGAACATTAATTATTGCTTTAGCAGGATTAATTGGAGCGCGAGGGTGATATGTTCTTAATAATACTAGTTTGATAGAAAGTGCAATTGATGTCATTGCTGTTTGAAGAGGTGGTATGGCAATTGAAGGAGGAGTTAGCGTTGCGATGATAGTAGGCTTCTTCATCTTTTATCGTGCTTCAAAACAATTAGAAATTTCAATGTGAGTTTTTCTTGATTGTATTGTGCCAAATATTTTGCTAGGTCAAGCAATTGGTAGATGAGGTAATTTTTTTAATCAAGAGTTACTAGGTGCTGATGTTGGACATCCTTTTAGTTGATTACCAACATGAATTAATAACCATTTACATTATGGGTTTAATAGTAATAATCCCGATCCAGTTGCTGTTTATCGTCAACCATTATTTTTATATGAGTCAATTTCATCATTATTTGGCTGATGTTTCTTAACATTTTTTGTACCAAAAGCAGGACAAATATTTAGCAAAAAACCATGAAAATTAAATTCTGCACAATTTACTTCACCGTTACAAACTAATCCTTTTGTTTGAAAAGATATTATTATGCCATGAAAAGTTATTAAAAAAATTCATGATTATCGTAAATTTAAACATGATAGTTGAAAACAAGCGTATTTTGATTTCACACCTGATAAGCATCTTGTTAACAGTTTTAAAAAAATACCATGAAAAGATATTAAAGAAAATGCAAGAATTAAGTCAAAAATAAAAAAAAGATATTTAAGTTTTAAATATAATATGCAACCACATTCTAAAGTTTTAAATGCTATATATAATCCTGATAATTATCGAGTAACATATGCAGGAGTATCAGGTAGTTTATACTTTGTCTTTTATGGTATTATTAGAATGATTTTAGAGCCGCTTCGCGATAGTAGAGACATTATGAAGATAGGTAATGTTTCAACTTCAATGATAATTTCTGGAATATGAGTTGTTTTTGGTTTAACTTTAGTAATATTTGCCCAAATTATAGCGCCATCAAGATTTCGTAAAGGAGAATGATTATATGAAAAGTCATACTAATAAAGAAAATAAATATGATTATGATTTAGTAGTTATTGGCGGTGGTCCAGCAGGAATGACAGCTGCTATTTATGCGCAAAGGGCTAATTTGAAAACAGTAATTATTGAAAAATATGCTGCTGGTGGAAAAATAATTAAAACTTCTGAGATTGAGAATTACCCAGGTTATGATTATATTTTAGGTCGTGAATTATCAGAAAAAATGAAAAAACAAGTTGAAAAACTACAAGTTGGATTTATTAGTGATGAAGTTACTAAAATTAGAGATAGCAAAGATCATAAAGTTAAAAAAGTTATTTTAGCTAGTGATGAGTTTTATACTGCTAAAGGAGTAATTATTGCTACTGGTACATTAGAACGCAAAATTGGTGCTGTTGGCGAAGAAGAGTATGCTAATCGTGGTGTTTCATATTGTGCTGTTTGTGATGGTGCTTTATTTAAAAATAAAATTATTACTGTTGTTGGTGGTGGTTATGCTGCTTGTGAAGAAGCTTTATATTTAACAAGATTTACTAATAAAGTCAATCTTATACATCGTCGTGATCAATTTCGTGCTGATGATAAAACTGTTAATAAAGTTAAAAATAATAAAAATATTAATTTAATAACGGATCATGTGGTATTGCAAGTATTAGGTACTGCTGATAAGAAAAAAATTGGTAAGTTAGAAATTCAAAATGTTAAAACCAAAAAAAATACAGAAATTGCTACTGATGCTTTATTTCCTTATATTGGTTCTGACCCTGTTACAAAATTTGTTAAAGATTTAGATATTTGTGATAGCAATGGTTATATCATTGTTAATGATAAGTGTCAAACTAAAATTCCAGGACTATATGCTGCTGGTGATGTAATTGCTAAAAATTTAAGACAAATAGTAACTGCTGTTAATGATGGGGCAATTGCAGCACAATATTTAATAAATTTTATTGATAATCTTAATGAATAAAGTGTACAATTGAGGTGATAGTCAATGATATCATTTACGACAAGTGTAAAAGATGAAATCTGTCAAAAAAATTTTAAAAATTGTTGTCAGAAATCTTTGCTATCAGCATATTCGCTTATTAATGGTAAGATTATAAATTCAGATAAATTAAATAATGAGATTATTATTCATAGTTTTCATAACAAAACTACTAGATTAATATATAAATTTTTAAAAAATCAATATAAAGATGTAAAATTGATAGTAACAGTGGATGTTTTAAATAAATTTGATCGTCCAAAGGTGTATAATATTCATATTAATAATAAAATTAATTTTATTATTAATGATTTAATGCTTCAAGATAAATGTCTTTATATTGAGAAAGAAGCAGTACATCAGCATATAGTAAAAGAGCATTGTGTAAGAGCGTATATCGCTGGAATCTTCCTTGTAGTTGGCAGTATCAATTCTCCTTCAACACCTAACTACCATTTGGAATTACAATTTCATGATGATATGTTGGCAAAGAAAATTAAGAATATTTTATTACAAACCTTTAAATTAAATTTTAAAATAATAAAACGTCGTAACAAAACGGTGCTTTATCTAAAAAAATCTAATGTAATTTCTGACTTTTTAAAAATAATTGATTGTCCACAGGCAGTTTTCGCTTTTGAAGATAAACGTATTTCACGAGAATTATTCAATAATATTAATCGTTTTAATAATATTGATATTTCTAATCAACAAAAAATTTTAAATGCTGGTGACCAACAAGTGACAATGATTTCTATTTTAAAAGAGAAAAAACTTTTTAAAGCATTATCATTGAAAGCTCAAATTATCTCAAATCTAAGATTAAAAAATCCTGAAGCGTCACTTTCAGAATTAGGTGAACTTTACTATCAAGAGACTGGTGTTCTCATTACTAAGTCTGGAGTTAATCATTTAATTCGCGAAATTAAAAAAAAGTATCAAGAAACATTATAACTTAATAATAAAAGTATATAGAGGAGGCCGTATAATGAAAAAGAAAGAAATTTTAAGCAAAGGTCGTCAAGATTTATTAAATGCTTTTGGAAAACGAATGAAAACTTTACGTAATCAGAAAGGTAAAAAATTTTCTCAAGAAAAACTTGGTGAAGCAAGTGGCCTACATCGTAATTATATTTCGGATGCTGAAAGAGGAACAAGAAATGTTTCTTTAGTTGCAATATTAAAAATAATTAATGGGCTAGATTCATCTATTAGTGAATTTTTTGCAATAGGGTTTGACAATATTGATACTTCAAATTTATATGACACATTTAGTGTTGAATAACATTAATTTTATCCGTTGTAGGTAGTACTTTTAAAGTACTACTTTTTTATTGCTAAATAGTTATTATATTTGATTAAATATTCTTATTTTTGTTAGTTAAATTACTAAACATTATTAAAATTTTAAGTAATGCAAATAATGTAAAATGTTAATAAAATTAAAAAAGGACTGCATTATAAATTAACTTTATAAATTTTGTTATTTCAAGTTCCAACATATAAATTATCATTTTTGAAAGTTAAACCAAAAACTAAGTCAACAATTTCAGTTTTTTGAAATTACTGTTGCTATTTAAAATAATAGTTGATACATTAGTTGTTGCTAATGTTCTTACTGTTAACATAGTTAATGTTTCCTCAATATTCATAGATAGTCTTCCCTTTCTTTATTTTTATTAAACTTATATTGAAATTAATTAATCATTAAAAATGATATAATTAATTATTAATTAACATTAAGGAGTTATTATGAAAATAGGAAATAATGAAGTTGAAATTAAAAATATTACTAATAATAATGAAAATGTTAAGCAAGAAGGTTATGAATTAAGTAATATTATTTCTCCGATATTTGGTCTTCATTATCAAAAATTAACTTCAACTCCAATTAATATTAGAAAAAATAATAGTAGTTCTATTACGATTAAACAAGATGTTGATAAAAAAAATCAAGAAAATATTTTTCCAGAAAAAGAAGTAGCGTATAATAATTTTAGTAATCTTGATAATACTAGAATTGCACAAAATAAAAAGGATAAAGCACAACAACAAAGATATGATAGTTTGTCATCACATTATTTAGCATTTCATGAAAAAATAGACAAACAAAATACAGCTATTAATATTAATAATTTAACTAATAGTGATACAGTTATTACAACTATTGATTTATTAATTGATGATATTTTAAATGAAAATAAATAGGAGTTACTATGGATAACATATTAAAAACAAATATTATTGAAGAATTAAAATGACGTAATATCTTGAAAGATATTAGCAGTATCGATAAAGTAATAAATGCTGGAAAACTAGGAAAAGGAATATATTGTGGTTTTGACCCAACAAATGATTCATTACATTTGGGAAATTTATTACAAATTATTTTATTACATCGTTTTGCAATATTTGGTTTTCAACCAATTGCTGTTATTGGTGGTACCACAGCAATGATTGGTGATCCAAGTGGTAAAAATAAAGAGCGTAATTTATTAGATGAAAAAGTTTTACAAAATAATGTTAAAAAAATTAAAGATCAATTAATAATGTTATTAAATCATGAAAGTATTATTAATATAACATCATTAGAACTAATTAAAGCGTGTGATTTATTAAATAATAAAGAATATGAAACGTTAGAAATGATTATTAAAAGTATAAATCCTAATAATCAATATCAACAAACTTTAATTAGTATTTTAAAAACATTACCATTACCATGAGAAGAATTAGCTTTACCAGTACCTTTGTTAAAAACTTTATATCAGATTTGTAATTTTGATCAAAAATGAATTATGATGAAAAATAATTTAAATAATCTTTCATTTAAACAATTATTAAATTATTGTGATAATTACCTTGAAATTTGATATGCTTTTTTAAAATTACCAATGGGAACAATAAATAATAAAATTAAATCAATTAAAATTATTAATAATCAAACATGATTAGGACCATTAACAATTACTACTTTTTTACGTGATGTTGGTAAACATTTTAATATTAATCAAATGTTAGGAAAAGAAATGATTACTAATCGTTTGTATTCTGGTATTTCTTATACTGAATTTTCTTATATGGTATTACAAGGGTATGATTTTTATCATTTATATGAAAAAGAACAATGTTATATTCAATCTGGTGGTAGTGATCAATGAGGAAATATTACAGCAGGTTTAGATTTAATTAGAAAACAAAAAGGTGATGACCATCATGCTGCTGGTCTGACTATTAATTTATTAACAAAAACTAATGGTGAAAAATTTGGTAAAAGTGAGAAAGGTGCTATTTTTTTAAATAGTGAAAAAACGTCACCTTATGAGTTATATCAATTTTTATTTAATCAAGAAGATAAAGATTTACCTACTTTTTTTAATTCTTTAACTTTATTTAATCAAGAACAAATAGCAAAAATTTTAGTAATTCATAATAGTAATGTTAAACAGCATTATGGTCAAAAAATTTTAGCAGCTTTATTAACAGTATTTATTCATAAACTAAATGGATATTTTAGTGCTATTAATATTACTAATGCTTTTTTTCATGATCGGATTCATGAAATGAAATCATCTGAAATTTTACAAGTTTTAAAAGATGTACCACATTTGAATCTTAATCATAATGAGCAAATAGTTGATTTTTTGGTTAATAGTGAAATTTGTAATTCAAAACGGATAGCAAGAGAATTAATTTCCCAGGGTTCAATTATTATTAATGGTCAAAAAATCACTGATATTAACTTTCTTCTTAGTAAGAAAAATGCAATCAATAATCAAGTAACAGTTATTAAAAAAGGCAAGCGTCATTATTTTATAGTTGTTCATAAATAAGGAAGGTATTTGTTCATGATATTTGTTAATGTTTCTCCACTATTATGAGATATTATTATTTTTGGTATTATTACTGGTTTTTTTATTGGAGGTAGAGCATTAACATTTATTAGTGCTGGTAATTTACTTAGTATTGGTGTAATGTTAGCATTCAGACCGTTGTTAATAAATACTTTTAAAAATATGGTGTCACCGTGATTTAGTGAATTTACTGGCACTTTTGCTCCATTTAAAAATTTATTAATTGATAATATTGGTTTATTGATATATGTTGTTATTTGAGTTGTTAGCGTTAATATTTTATTTTGAATAATTTATATTATTTTATATTTTACTATTTTTAAAAACATTAAAATTGAACATAAAGCAATAAATGCGACAGTAGGAATTTTAATTAATTTTATTAGGATGAGTATTTTAGGTGGTATGTTAATTATTATGATGGGTAGTAATATTTTTGGTAATAAATTATTAAGTTATGGTGTCATCAAAAATGAAATACCTACTAATTCTGTTACTCATAAAGTATTTAGTAGCATTGATAATAATCTGCCTTTTTTTAATGTTAATGTAGTAGATATTAATACTATTATTACTTTATATCAAAATGATCAAACATTGAGAGAAACTATTAGTAAATTAAAAACCGATACAAATTATGAACAATGTAATGATACTATTGAAAAATTAAAAATGATTATTACATTAAGAGAAACTGAAAATAATAAAATTAGTGATGCTTTAGATAACATGCGAATGACAGGAGAAGTTGCTACTAATAAAAAAACAATTTTAGACAATTTAAATCAACATTCTAATAATGATTTTTTAGATGTTAATTATATGGTACCAATTTTTAATTCATATAGTAATATTATTAATTTATACGCAGAAGTAGTAGAAATATTTGATAATAATATGAAAGACATGCCAGTAGTTGCTACTGATACTCCAGAAAATGTTGATCGTTATCGTGCTTTAAAACCTAAAATAGATGTATTTACTGAGTCAATTAAAGATGTAACAATAAGAAATCATATCATTGAAAATTTAAAAAAAATTTATGTTCCTTTTTAAAGGATTATTTGTCTAAATATTTAAAAAAAAACTTGGAAATTAAAGCAATCCAAAACATTATAATAAAATTGATGAGATAAAAGGCATTAATATAATTCTTAATGATTGCTCAATAATTTTACAAGATGTTATTAGTAATAATAAAACTTTTATTCCATTTTCAATAGTAATTTGTAAAAAGCATTGCATTAAAAAAACATGAAATGAAAATGGAACATTTAATTATTTGCTAAAATGTTTAATTTTATTTTCCATTAAAAATAAAATTATAAAATGTGATAATAATGATATTAAAATATTTTTGGATAATAGGGGAAAAAATCCTTTTAGAAATGAACTAAAAGAATATCTTCAACAAGAATTATGCTTAAAAATGCTTAATGAAGAAAAAAAACTTACTTTTAATATAAAATATAAAGATTCCAAAATAAATGTTTATATAAGATGTGCTGATTTAATTGCATATTTTATATTAAAATTTCATGAAAATAAAAGTATTTTTGCCAAGTATTGTTCAAATAAAATGTGTATTACTTCCAGTCAATCTAACCGTTATTTGTTAGCAACGGGCTATTATAGGCAAAAATCCCTTTCATTAGGGATCTTTTATGTTTAAATCTGTTCTTATAAAAAAGATAAGAAAATAAATATTTATTTTTGCACTTTAAAAAAATGTGCCACTGTTATTTAGTAAATTTAATAAATGTTGATTCCTAAGTTGTATCTAATTTGTTAATTTTTGTTAAAACTTAACTTGTAAAATACAAAAAAATTGATAACATATAGTTGTTATCCAATATATAAGTTTTAACCCATTACTTTATTTTAAAAGTAAATGGGTTTTTATTAATATTAAAAGGAGATATTAACATGACTGACAAAACAAAATCACAAACATTTCAAAAAATCATAGAACAACAAGATATAAAAGATATTTTAAATCAACCAAATGTTACTTTTAAAAATAATAGAGGAAAAGATAAACAAAGACATGGCGGATTAACAATAAAATTTTTTAGTGATACTAAGGAAAAATCATCACCAATAGTGGTTAATGACGATCTATCACAAAATGAAATATTTTATGATGCTGTAGATAACTTTGATACGGAAAAAATATCACAAATTCAAACAATAACTAAAGAAGTTGCAACATAAACCAATACTACTGAAGAAAAATGTGTTGATGATTTTTCAAACTATGCAAATAGTGTTGTAACAATTTTAGAAAATAAAAAAATAAGTAAATTAAGAAAAAAAATTTTTGACTTAAAACAAGCATTAAACGATGTCAGAAAAAATAATGAAGAATTATCTAAAGAAATTCAAAAAAATAATTCTGATTTAAAAATAAAATATAAAGAACTTTCAAAAGAAATACAGAATAAATCAAATTCCAATAATACTGATCGGAATAAAACATGATTTAAAAACAAAAATATTAAAAATATAGAAAATAAAGTCTTCTGAATTGGAGAAAATAACAAAGAATTATTTAAAAAAAATACAAAAAACAATAATGAAATTAATAAATTTGAATCCAATATATGTCAACTAAATCAAAAATTAGACAAATATATTAACGAATTAAGTATACCAGCAACTCCCCCAGCACTCTGAATTGATAAAAGTAATAAAATAACACAGTTACATAAAAAAATGCAAAAAGTAACTACAGATAAAGAATTCTACAAAATACGAAAAAAAATTGATAAAATTGATAATCAAATGATAAAAATATGAGATGGTAAAAAAGTAGAAAAAATATACGAAGAAATTTTACCAATTGAAGATAAAATATTTTTTATCACAACTTTTATACATGCTAATCAATCAATCAGTGAAGAAACAATATTTTTGCATGATTTTGGTAACAACAATTTCAAAGTAGTAAAACAAACTAAACATTACCAGCATATAAAAGAATACACAAAAAATTTATTACTAATTGATAAAGAAAATAAAGAAGAAGTATTTAAATTTACACCAATTAAAAACCTACTAAAAGAACATAATGACTTAAAATTAAAACCAACTAAAAAAGAAAAGCTTATATGAGTTACTAGTGTATTATTACCTACAATTGCTCTGATTATTGGTGTTTTTCATCCTCCTATACTTATTTTGGGTGTTATTGGTTTACTCTTTAAACTTGGTACATCGTTTGTTTCTCCTTCAATAAAAAAAGTTGAATCATGATGATATAATAAAAAATTTAAAAATCAAGCAAAAAACGAACGCGAAAAACGAGAACGCGAATCAATAATTAAAGATCTTACCAGTGATAAAAAAGAAATTAGATTAAAAATGCAATTTAAGATTTTAAAACAAGAAGTAGATAATAGAAAGGTTAAAAATTCGGACGAACTAATAAGTTGTAAAACAATAAATAATAATTTTGATTTATTTATACGAAATACAGTAAACCAGCAAGAGTTACCTTCACCAGCCACTAAAATACATCATTCAAATTCAATATCATAATCTATTTTATTTTATAAATCATTATTTTTAAAAAATAGTAATTTATTATTATTTTTTACACATTTTTTGTTTTAAAAATATATACTTTTATTGGATATTTTAAAGGTAAAAAAAGTATTCAAAAATAATAAAGAGAGGAAAAAACAAATCATGCCGTGAGAACCTAGTGAAAAATGAAGTCAAGCAACAAAAGATGCACATGACAAAAATGCTGATAGAATAAACAAAGCTTGAGGGGAAAAAAACGAACGTGAAAGAAGAGAAAGAGTTGCTAATGCTCTTGGATTTGAAAAAGATAAATCAAAAATAAATAGCGAAGCTTCAACAAGTAAAGGGCAAAGTTCTAGTAGTAAATTACAAAAAATGTAAAACTTAAATATTTTAAAACTGCTCAAATTGAGCAGTTTACTTTTCTTCTTCAAAAGTATGAAAAAATTTGTTGATGAATCAATTAAAGTTTTCAAGATAATATTTTGTAATGTATGTAATAATATATTTAATTAATTATAATAATTATTACCAATTTTTTTCTAATGACATCTTTGCTTTTAAAATATTTTATTTAGCAATAATAAAAAAGTTATCCTTAAATGGTAACTTTTTATAAATTATTATTTTTAATTGAATCAAAGGTTTTTTCTACTTGTTGATTAATTTCTTTTCTTCGTTTTATTTTAATAAATCAACAAGTACTAACGATTAAAAAACCTATGTAAATTAAGTAAGAAAATGATAATATTAATATTAATAAAATATGATGATAATAATTTTTAGTAAAAAATAAAAATATACAACTAATAATTATTGGAATTACACCTATTCATAAAATTAAATATCTTTTTTTATTTTTATTAACTCCTAGTCAACCAATAGCCATTATCATAATTGCTATCACAAAGCTGATACTAACTATTTTTTCATAAATTTCATTATTTATCATTTCTATTTTTTCCTTTCCTTACTTTAAGATTATATCATTTAATTTAATTAAAAATAGTAGTTGTAATTCATAAGTTTAAAATGATCGAAAGTAATTAGTAAATTATTGTTATTTGTTTTAAAGGAAATAAAGAAATGGTAAATGTTATCAGCATTTACCATTTGAAATTAATATTATTAATTAATAATAACTTTTAACTAAGCACGTCCATATGATTCAACAACTAATGCTTCATTGATATCAGTATTTAGTTCATCACGTAGTGGATGACGTATATATGTACCAATAAATGTTTTTTTGTTGAATTCAACAAATGGTAATGTTGAAGCATTAACATTTAGTGCTTCTATAATTTTTTGATTTTTTTGTGCTTTTTCAGTAATCGTGATTTTATCTCCTATTTTAACACGGTATGAAGGAATATTAACTTTTTTATTATTAACTAAAACATGACCATGATTTACTAATTGACGAGCGCCTTTTCTTGTTAAAGATAAACCTAAACGAAAAACAATATTATCTAGCCTTGATTCTAAAAATACTAATAAGTTAGTACCTGTAACACCATGACTTTTTTTTGATTCATCAAATAAATTTTTCATTTGACGAGCATTTAAACCGTAAGTAAAACGAATTTTTTGTTTTTCTTGTAATTGTAATCCATAGTTAGAAAGTTTAATCCTTTTTTGCCCATGTTGTCCGGGAGCGAATGTTCGCTTTTTACCTTTCGCAAATTCTTTACCAGATTCAAGAATTGAGAAGTTTAATCTTCTTGATTTTCTGTAAACTGGACCAGTATATCTTGACAAAACAAAAACCTCCTTGGAATGTATACAGACACAAAGAGACTTTAATAAGTTCTTATTAAGATAGTTTACAATTCGCCAGAACAGCGCTGGTTACTATTAATTTTAGTAGAATATTTTTCTATAATAAGTAAAGAAAAATTTTTGAGTAAACTATTTGCAACTTAATAATACTTATTTGCTGCTTTCGTGAATGCTTGTTAATTATAGAATAAGTAATAATAATTGTCAAATATTATTTTAAATGTTGATTAAAATATGTTTAATAAATTATTATTTATTTTATTTTACTTTCATTAGTTCCTAAAATAACTCATTTTTTCGGTAATTTATTAGGATTATGAATTCCTGAATCAACACTAAAATCATAGTGTTCTTTTATTTGATTTACATTTCACAATGAAATGTCTTGATTAAAACTTTTTGCTTCATAAAACATGTAACTCATGTTTGTTACATTAGTAGTATTTCATTGTGAAATGTCTTGGTTAAATGCTGAAGCAATGCCAAACATATTATGCATATTTGTTACATTAGCAGTATTTCAAGATGAAATATTACCATTAAAAGATTTTGCAACAGAAAACATTGATTGCATGTTTGTTACATTAGCAGTATCTCATTGTGATAAATCTTGATTAAATATTAATGTACCAGAAAACATTTCTTGTAAAGATGTAATTTCTCGCGGCAATTTATTAGGCACTTTCTCAATTATTCTTGGCATTTTGACAACTTGGATTTCTCCTTTTTCATTTTGATAAAATCCAATTTGCATAATTTCTTTAGTAATTATATTTGATAAATTTTTTTCTTTAGTAGTTACTTGTTCACCTTTTTGGTTAATATAAATTGTATCTGTTCTCATAATCAAACCCCCTTGTTATTTTTTAAATAACTATTTTCTAATGAATTATTATTTTATTGTTTGTGTTAAGATTTATTGAAAATATATTTTTTTAATGTTTAAGTATTAATTAGAAATTTAAATAAAAATATTAATATGTTTAAATAATTTCTTAGATAAATCTTAATTTAAGTTTATAATTGAAAAAATGAATATACAATAAATAATATATAATTTTATATAAAAAAATTATTAAATCTTTGATAATAACTTGTTTTTTTAAATAAGTTTTTATATAATTATTAGTGCTTTAAGCAATGTAGTCCCGGTAAAATTACACTGTAAGGAGAAAAAAATGCGTCAAACAACAATGAATGTCAGTAACATGGAAAAAAAATGATATGTTATTGATGCTAGCGGTTTAATTTTAGGACGTCTTGCAACTAAAGTTGCAATGATATTGCGTGGTAAAAATAAACCTTCATTTACACCACACTTAGATTGTGGAGATTATATCATTATTATTAATGCAAACAAAATTAAATTAACAGGTAATAAATTACAAGATAAGAAGTATTATAATCATTCACAATATCCTGGTGGATTACGTGTACGTAATGCTCAAAGTATGATTGCAAAAAATGCTTCTGAATTAGTAGAAATTGCCATTAAAGGTATGCTACCAAATACGACTTTAGGTCGTAAGCAATTTACACATCTTCACGTTTATAACCATGTTCAACACCAACATCAAGCCCAAAACCCTAAAGTTTTAATATTAGGCCAAGAGGAGTAGACTTTTATGACAATATCTAATAAACCCGTAACTTATTCAAGTTCAGGCGGCCGTAAAACGTCAACTGCTCGTGTTCACTTAAAAAACACTGGTCAATCAAAAATATTAATTAATGGTTATGAACCTTTGAAATATTTAGAACAAGAAATCTTAGTTCAAGATATGTTGTTACCTTTAAAAGTAACTAATACATTAGAAAACTTTGAAATTAATATTAAAGTCGAAGGTGGAGGAAGAACTGGTCAAGCTGGTGCAGCACGTCTAGCATTATCTAATGTTTTAGTAAAGGTGTCAAAAGATTATCGAATATTATTAAGACAGTTTGGATTATTAACTCGTGATGCACGTAAAAAAGAGCGTAAAAAATATGGTTTAAAAGCTGCTAGAAAAGCACCACAATTTTCAAAGCGTTAATATATGAAAAAAGAGTTTGAAACTCTTTTTTTACTTTACTTACTATATTTCTTTTAATTCACTGTTATTAATAACAGTGTTAGGAACAGTTACTGTGTTTTGTTCTGATTGATAATTACTTTTTCTTTGTTTTGCTTTAGTTGTTCATTTAGAAATATTAAAATTTTTATTTCAGAAATTTTCATTACTATTAACATCTATTTCATCTTCAAATTTACCTAATAAAATAAGAATTCCACAAACAATCCCAATAAGACCTATACCTAAACCAATAATGGCAAAAATGCTTGGAATAATTGAACTTTTTAATTTTCCATTTAGTAATAAAATATTTATAACAATGGAAGGTATATTTAATAAAGAAAATATTAAAATAAAGATAGAGAATTGATAAAGGAATGTTCCAGAGTGAATAGGTGGTGAATCATCAAATCCAACAGTAGTAGTATTATTAGCAAAACTAACCATTAATATAGTAATAATACTAAATAATGTGCCAATAATGAGAGCAATGCTACCAACAACTACTGCAATAATTGCTCCTATTTTCATTGCATCACCTGGTTTTCTACCTATGTTTTGATTATTATTCATGTTTTTCCCCTTTAGTAAAATTACATTATAGAATACTAAGATTTTACCACTATATATTTGTAAAATCAAATTTAGGGTTATTGTTTTTTATATTAAATTAGATATTTTTTTAATATTATAAATGGTTAATAAGTATATGAATGATTTATATCTTGGCAGTAAAAATTATGATAATAGCGATAATAAGCATTATGAAGAAAATTATTTTAGTAAAAGATTATTAGTGAATTTTAATTAAAATATAAAATAAATTAGTTTAATGAATGTAATAATTATTAATTATTTCACAATTTTGAAGTGCATCTCAAAAATTATTATTTTTTCGTTTTATTTTGAAAATAAAGATACTTATTATAAGTATAATTGTTGTATATAGCAAAATTGGGTTTATAATTACAAAAAAAATAACTCCAATCTGCAATTGAATTCAAGGATAATAATTATTACTATCACTATAGTGAGCTAATGAGATAAGGAAATTGCCAGAATGACTAAGAACATAACTTAAACCAAGATCTTTTAATAATTGAAAACCATTTTTAAAATTTGAAGAACTGTCATCAGTGTTAATATGAAAATCACTAAATCAAATTAAGTATAAACTTATAATTAAAATTAAGATTATAATCGCGAATAATATTATGGTTATTAACTGCAATATGTTATTTTTTTTCATTTTTGTTACCTCTTTTAAGCATAAAAAATTATTTAAAATAATAAAAATAATCAGTAAAACTATTTTATTTATGTAAAGATGATAACAAATTTATTAGTTTTTTACTATTAATTAATGAATGAAATTTTAATTATTTTTAAATAAGATTATATATGTAATTTGCTAATAAAAATAATATTAAAGCAATCATTTTATTTTTAGTAGCTCTTTTTTAAAATATATTTATTTTGTTATTTTACTTTTTTTATTTGGTTTAACATTTTGCTTGCATCTAAGTTAAATGGTATAACAATAATTTCATGATGAATGATTTCACGGTTAGGATATCCAAGTTTTGTAACTATTTCCTTAAAACTTAGGTGAAATAATGTTGCTAATTCTAATGTTTCAAATGCTTTATATTTCATATCATCACTTTGATTTGTTTTATATTTCAACAAATAAATTTCTTGTAGTTTAATTTTTTTTTCACTTTTACCATTCATTACATTTATTACCTCTCAAACTTATATAATTTAATAATTAAATTATATCATTTTACTTAACTCATTTTTACGAAAAATTATTTTTATGAAAGTGTATTTTTTTTGGGAATATCATTATTGCTTTGTTCTAAGTTTTCACTTTCTTCGTTTATTTTTTCTGCTAGTTTTCATTGGTTTTCCCAGTCTAGTTCTCATTTTTCAATTCTTAAAATATGTATCTGAATTTTTTTCATTTTTAATCCCCTCTTTTTAATTAAAAACCTCATATAAATAAATTATACAAAAAAAATATTATTTTTAAAAATATAAGCATGTTCATTAATTAAGAGCAAAAAAACTTAATAAATATTGTTAATACATATTGCAATCAATACTGAACAAATATATAATATTCCTGTTGTTCTTTTTGGGACTATAGCTCAGCTGGTTAGAGCGTACGCTTGATAAGCGTGAGGCCGATGGTTCAAGTCCATTTAGTCCCACCATTATGTATAAGATATTAAATAAACAATTTTGTTTATTTTTTTTTATTTAATATAAAAAAATTGTAAAGACCATCACTATCAATTTGTTAAAGAAAAAGAAAAACTTAATCAAGTATAAAAAGCTGAGAAAATGAGAAGTATCATTAATGACATTAAAAGTAGCGTTATTTTAAAAAAACTAAAAACGTTATCATTAAAAATAAAATATAATTAAAAACTTAATAAAAGATAAAAAAACAAATTAATTTATTTTAAAATCATTGGTAGTGACAAGAAATACTAATTTTAGTTTATCAAAAATATAAAAATCTATTTTAATAATTCTATTACTAATAAGAAATTTTAATTAGAATAACAGCTATTTTATTTTCTTAAAGTTTTTTATATTAGTATTTTTTTCTTTTTAATTATAAATTAATATATAATATATCAAAGTTGGTTATATATTATTGCAACTTAAAAAGTTAATTGTTTAAGTAGTAAGGAGCATAAGTATGGAAAAAGCAATCTTAAAACCTGTTATTAGTAAGTCTTTGATTAAAAAAGATGATGATACTAGTCAAGAAAAAATATATAAAATCTTCAATTTTAAAACATACATTAGAAACTGATTTAATCGTTATAATCGTAACGTAGTAGTTAGTGCTGAAGATGGACAATATGCAATTTTAATTCGTGATTTTACTAAACAATTTAAAAAATTTAAAGCTGTCGATAATGCTAATATTAAAGTTAAAAAAGGTACTATTCATGGTTTTATTGGTCCGAATGGTTCGGGTAAAACTACTACTATTAAGTGTTTAATTAGCGCTATGGTTGAAACAAAAGGTGATTTAATTATTCATGGCAAGCGTTCATGAACAGTTGAAGCGAAAAAACAAGTTGGTTATATTCCTGAAGCAGCAAAATTTCCTAAACGAATTACTACTTATGATTATTTGATTTCAATGGGACAAATTAGTGGCTTAAAATATAAAGTGGCCAAAGAAAAAACTGAGGTTATCTTAAAAGAATTAGATTTATGAAAATTTAAAAAACGTAATCCTAACGCTTACTCTTCGGGAATGAAGAAAAAAGTATTATTAGCACAATCATTATTAAATAATCCCGATGTATTGATTTTAGATGAACCCGCTGCTAATTTAGATCCAACAGCAAGAACAGAATTATTTAATGATTTAAGAAAGTTACGACAACAAGGTAAAACAGTTTTTATTTCTTCACATATTTTATCTGAATTACAGCATTTAGCTGATGAGGTTACTGTTTTGAACTACAGTAAGGTTGTTTATACAGGAACAGTTAATAAGACTGATTCACTGTATGAAATAAGTTCTAATCATAATGATAAACTAATTAAATTATTAATAGCTAAAGATTTTATAGTAGAAGTTAATGAAAGTCATTTATTAGTAAATGTTAAAACGGAAACACAAGTGGCAGAAGTACTAACAATTGCTTTAAAAAATAATATTATCATTACTTATTTAAAACCATATACTGTTGATTTACAAACAATGTATGAACGAATTGTTATGGAAGCTAATGACAATAAGAAGGGAGAAAAATAATGCCAATATTTCGTTATACTTTTAAAAAGATGATTGCTACTCCTTCAACTTGAATTATTTTTCTTTTAACTATTATTTTTCTTGTTTTATCTTGATCTTTAATTTCATTAATTATTGGATCTGATGTAATAAAGTTATTAACTTATGATCAAGCATTAGCATTTTATGTACCACAATGAAAAATGTTATCATTTTCTGTACTTTTATCGATTATGATTTTTGTTTTCATTGCTGTTAAAGCGACACAAGTTTTTCGTGATGAAATTGATGATGGTACTTTATTAATTTTAGTATCAAAACCAGTTAGTAGAACTAGAATTTGAGCAGAAAAATTATTATCTTTACAAGTAGTGATTATTTTGTATTTATTCTTATCTATTTTTATTGCAAGTTTTGTTATTGTTATTCCAGGAGTTGGTAGTACAACGATTTATAGTGCAGTGTTTCCTTATTTATGAATTTTATTTGGTGTTGCAATTATCTTTGATTTAATTATTTCTTCAATTGCTATTTTGTTTTCTTTAATCTTTAATGCTAAAACATTAGTTGCAATTATGATTGGTATGGCTGCATTATTTAATATTTTTGCAACAGTAATCAATGATTTGGTAACATTAGATCCTAATTATTATGTTGCTTCACAAGCGTTAGCGGCCTATAATAATGTGAAAGGGAAGTTAGATCAATCAGATATTGATTGAATCAATAATACATATCGAACTAATCCAAATGATACTATTCAATCTATTAAAACTGCTATCGTTAGTATTTATACTACATATATTCCAACTGTTAATAATTATCCTAGTAATTATGATTATCAACAAGAACAACAACAATTGCTAGCAATTAAGAATGGTGAAGTTCCCGATACTACTGATGCTCCTAGACAATTAGTTACTCATATTTATAATATTGCTACTGTTTTTCGTCAATGAAAAGAACAAAGTTTTGCCGAACTGATGACAGGTGTAAAAGTTGGAATAGATGATCATTCTGATTCCAAAAGTTCAGATGGTGTTGGTAGTAATCATGTTAATTATTCGGTATTATTTATGATTAATGGTTTAAATACGACACTATCTGAATCAGACTATCATAAGTTTAACACTAAAACAATGCAAGTTAAAGCCATGCGTTATTTAAATATATTTTATCAATTAAAATATATTTGAGATGGTATTGCTACTGAACAAAGTTCAATTTTTGCTAGTCCAAGTGCATATTCAATGGCAGCAGACCCCTATTTAATTAGTTTTACTAAAGATGGTGCAAATTATAAAGTTGATACTAATAAATCAACAAATAGTAAAATTATTAATTTTCCTGTTTTATTAACAGTATATATTTTATTAGGAGTTATTTTATTAGGCGTTTCATGATTAGTGTTTAATCGTCGAGATTTTACTTAGTAAATTAATATTTTCATAAAAATTCAAGATTTTTAATCTTGAATTTTTTTATATTTAAATTTTAAAAATCATTATTTAAATCATGTAAAATTATTACATTATGGAAGATTATTGATAAGGGTGAAATAATGACAGTTAGTGGATTTAAAATTAATAATACAACAAATCCACATAAAGTTAGTAATTTTTTTGCTAATAAAAAATGATATTTATTAGCATTAATGATTATTATTCCAGCGGTATTGCAACAAATTTTGTCGGCCTCAATGAATTTATTAGATAATATTATGGTTGCGCAGTTAAAAGATAGTTTTATTAGTGATTTAAAACCAATGAATGATCACATTAACAATATTTTTAAAACGTTAGGGATTTGAGATAATCAAAATTGATGAATAAATAATGGTTTAGAACATTTTTATCACCTGCAATATTCAGCCGGACAAATTGCAGTTTCAGGAATTACTGCTTCTAACCAAATTTTTGTTATTATTTATGCAATTATGGGTGGCTTTATTAATGCTGTTAGTATTTTTGGTGCTCAATTTTATGGGGCAGGAAGATATGGTTCATTACGACAAACAGTAAGAATGAGAATTATTTTTGGTTTTTTAATTGGAGTAATAGTTATTATCTTAGCTTATACCGTAGGTGAATATTTAATTTCTTATACTACTAACCCTAATAGTGCAATTAATAAGTTTAATCAATTATGCGCTAATAAGGGAATGAATCTTAATGATATTGAACGATTAAAAGATATTTTAAATTATAATCATGACTTTGATCAAAATTTACTTCTTGATTTTATTAATAAACATAATATTGATAAAAATGATCCACAATTTGTACAAATTATTTTGCGTTATTATGAATGACATTCAGCAACATTAGCAACAAATCAAGGTATTGATTATAATCAATGAATTGTTTTTTCTTATCCATTACTAGGAATAAATTTTGCTTTTGTCTCTGCTTTTCGTGAAACAAAACGTGGTTATATTCCATTATTATTAACTTTTGTTTCGGTATTTATTAATTTTTTCTTAAATTTATTATTAATTAACGGTATTGGCACAATTACTGGAATTGGATCACGAGGATCAGCAATTGCTACTTTAACAGCAAGAATTGTTCAATTATTATTAATTAGTAGTTTTGTTATCTGAAAAAAATATGAATTTCAACCAAAAGTTTTAAAAATGTTTAAAATTAGAGGTGATTTATTTAAAAAAATTATAATTAAAGCATGACCATTAATGTTAAATGATTTATTATTTGCCATTGCTGCAACAATGATTATTAGATTAATTTCACAATGAAGTTTTGAAGCATTAAGTGGTTCGGCAATTGCTTCTACCATTAATACTATGTTTTATACATTATATATTGGATTTGGTATTGCCTCCTCGGTATTAATTGCTAATCGTTTAGGTGCTGATGATTTAGTTGGTGCTAAATATAATGCTAAACATTTAATTAGATTGGGTTTTTTTGTATCATTATTTTTTGCTGGTTTATTAGTTTTATCATCATTTTTTTTACCACAATTATTATTTACTGCAACACCAGAAGCATTACGAATTTCTAGTTGAATGATGCGTGTTGATGCGATGGTTTTTAGTGCTTATACTATTTTGTATACTTGTATTTATGCCTTTCGTGCTGGTAGTTTAGCAATTACAGTGTTACTTATTGATAGTTGTTTTACTTGGTGTTTTTCAGTGTTAATTTTATTTATTCAAATAAAGTATAGTCCATTAGATATTATTTATATTTATGGTATTATGCGCTCTTGTGATGTTATTAAAATGATTATTGTTTGAATTATTTATCATCGCGGTAAATGGGTACGTAATTTGGCAAATACTATTAATGAAGTATATCCAGAATCACCACCAGTAATTAATATTCCTAAACGAAAAGATAAAGTTGACATTGCTAACTTCTAAATTAAATAAATGCCTTTTAAAGCATTTATTTTGTGATATATTTAACTGTTAAAGTTTTATTATTTTTGGTTTAGTTATTTTACTTTTTTTGTTTTATATTTCAATTTTTTCAATTTTCAAAGATGATTAATAGAAGAAAAAGAAATATTAATTTACAAAAATAAGACAATAATTTTCTTTAATGAAAAGCAAGAATATTATTTTATCTTCAGATAATGTTAATGAATTTTATTGCTAAAATATAACAAACAATCAATGAAGAATTAATGCCAGTAATTGTTATTTCAATAATTATGAAAAAATACATTTTTAATTTTTAAAACTTTCAATAATACAAATCAAAATTTAGAATTTGCTATCAAAATCACCTAGTAATTAGAGTTAATTATTAATAATTTTTGTATATTTTTTTACTTGTTCAACATTTTAAAATTGGTTTTTTTCAATTATTTTTAGATTATTGTAAAATTTTTATTTTGTAATTTTTCATAATCTTTGCCATTTATTTTATTGATAATTTTTATTTTCGCTTCGTTCATTAATATTTCTTTTTCCTCTTTTTTTGTTGATGTTAATGTTTGGATTTGTTTTGATTGTAATCATGAAATTTGTTGTGGTGTAAATACTTGGATTTGTTCTGGCTTTAATGCTTGGATTTGTTGAGTTGTTAGTTCAGAAATTTGTTCTGGTGTAAATGTTTGGATTTGTTGTGTTGTTAATGCTTTAATTTGTTTTGCTGTTAATGATTTAATTTGTTGTGGTCAAAATGCTTGGATTTGTTCTGGAGTCAATCATGTAATTTGATTTAAAGTTAATGCTTTTATTTCTCATGGTCAAAATGCTTGGATTTGTTCTGTTGTTAGTTCTGAAATTTGTTCTGGTGTAAATGCTTGGATTTGTTGTAGTGTTAATGCTTGGCTTTGTTCTTTTGTTAATGTTTTGGTTTGTTTTGCTGTCAATCATGAAATTTGTTCTGATCAAAAACTTTGGATTTGTTGTATTGTTAATGTTTGGATTTGTTCTTTTGTTAATGTTTGGATTTGTTGTGGTGTCAATCATGTAATTTGATTTAAAGTTAATGCTGAAATTTGTTCTGGTGTAAATGCTTGGATTTGTTCTGGTCAAAAAGCTTGGCTTTGTTCTGGAGTCAATCATGTAATTTGATTTAAAGTTAATGCTTTTATTTCTCATGGTCAAAATGCTTGGATTTGTTGTGTTGTTAGTTCAGAAATTTGTTCTTTTGTTAATGCTTGGATTTGTTCTGCTGTTAATGCTTCGATTTGTTCTGGTGTTAATGTTTTAGTTTGTTTTGCTGTTAATGTTTGGATTTGTTGTGTTGTTAATGTTTGGATTTGTTGAGGTGTCAATCATGAAATTTGTTCTTTTGTTAATGCTTGGATTTGTTCAGGTGTTAATGTTTGGATTTGTTGTGTTGTTAATACTTTGATTTGTTCTTTAGTCAATGCTTGGATTTGTTGTGTTGTTAATGCTTCGATTTGTTTTGCTGTCAATCATGTAATTTGTTCTGATCAAAAACTTTGGATTTGTTGTGGTGTAAATGCTTTGATTTGTTGTGTTGTTAATGTTTGGATTTGTTCTGGTGTTAATGTTTGGATTTGTTCTGGTGTAAATGCTTTGATTTGTTTACGTGTTAATGCTGAAATTTGTCATGGTCAAAATGCTTTGATTTGTTCAACTTTCAAATCATTAATTTGATTTAAAGTTAATGCTGAAATTTGTCATGGTCAAAATGCTTTGATTTGTTGTGGTGTTAATGTTTGGATTTGTTCTGCTGTCAATCATGAAATTTGTGCTGTTGTTAATGCTTTAATTTGATTTATGTTAAATGCTGGAATTTGTGTTGCTAAAAATGATTTAAATTCTCCTACTGTCAATGCTTTGATTTGTTGTGTTGTTAATGTTTGGATTTGTGCTGTTGTAAATAATGGCAATGGTATTTCTTTATTTTTTAAAATATAATCAGCATGCTCTTTATTAACATAATTTATTAGACAACATGTTTTAATAAATTTTTCAAATTCTGGTTTATTTTTTATTTTTCTTCTGGTTATATTTAATTGTTTACCTATGAAACTTGAAGATTTTTCATTGTCAGTTTTTAATTTTCTAGATTCAAATTCTTTTTCATAAGTATTATGATACTTCTGCAAATCAGATGAATCCATAATTTTTGATTCTCCTATAATATATTTTAAAGGATTATTATCAAAAAATATGCTTTCAGCAGCGTATCCACCTAAATTAATTTGTAATAAAGTATATAAGTCATCATCACTTATATTTTTAATTTGATTTAAAGGTACAAGTTCATCAAATACTATCTGTCCCAAATATTTGGAATTTGAATTAAGAGATTCTAAGTTTTGAAACTTATTTTTAAATTTAGAATCTAAAATAATTACTGTATGTCCTGCTTCATGGATACAAGAAACATCATGAAAACCAGATTGTGCACAACCAAAAATAGATATATTTTTAAGTTTTCAATCTCTTTCTTCATTAGCAATTGACTTAGCATTAATACTTTGAATTTTATATTGAAAAATTGGAGTAGTTAGTACTCACAATTTGAATCAATAATTTGGATTAAAATATTTCATATTGAATACTCCTTTTTAAATATCAAAAAAAATAATTAATTTATTAATCTATAACTATTTTTTAAATTTTACAATTTTATTCTATTTTTTCCTTTTTGTATTCGATGTTGTTGAAGCAAATACATTGTACTATTAAAGATATGACTTATTAATTTACAAAATTATTCTAAACTTTCTTGTTCATTTTGTTCAACTCAATAATTAATAGTTTTTTCTTGACATTCTATTAATTGTTTTTCTAACTCTTTTATTTTATCTTCTAATTTTTGTTAGAACTTGGTAGTAATTTAAATGTGTTATATCAATGCACTTTAATAATTTTTTTTATTTTTATCCCCTTTCAAAATAAAACCTATTTACTAAAAATTAAAATCATAGGACAAAAAAACATATTTTTGTTTATAAATATTATACTTATTTTTTTTTGCAAACTAGTTTAAACCTAGAAAATTATTTTATTAATAATTCAAGTGTTTTTGAATATGTGAAGGAGAAAATAAGAATGTTTAAATCTAAAAAAGAAAAAAATGCTAATTTATCTAAATATGATAAATTACTAAGAAAGAAAAGTTTTTTTAAAATAAAAATGAGTAGTTTATAACAAATATATGTGAGGTATACCTATTTCATTTACAAAAGTAAGAAATAAATTAGATAATGTTACAGATAATATTCGTATTATTGGTAAAGCATTAATTCATTACTAGCAGCAATTAGATCTAAATTGAAATTATTTAATGATTTTAAATAGATGTCAGTAATTGTCTCTTTTAATTTTTATAGAAAATAATTGATCATATTAAATACTTTTACCATTATCAAATATAAACATTTGCAAAAACCACAAAATTATGTAAAATTTTTATTTGCATGTAAAAATCAATTAGCAACCATAAATTAAATAAACATATTATTTAAGTAATATTGTTTTTGTTTTGTTAATAAACTTAATTGTTCTTTAATTAATTCAATTTTTCTATCAATAATGGTAAAAAAATGTGCAATCTTAGTTTGTTCATTAATATTATTTGTCAAAGAAATAAAAACATTTTTTAACATTAAAAAATGCCTTTTATATCCACTTTGTGAAACATTATTTAATAATACTGAATAATAAATAAATTTTAAATTAAAATTTTTAAAACTATTACTTAGTTCTAAAAGTTTTATACCATCATCTGCAACAAAAAAATATTTATCAAGATATTTTAAAATAGTTGTATGATCACCAAAAAGAATGATTGGTAATTGTTCTACTAAGTTTCCTTTTTTAATATATGAATCAATAAAATCTTTTTTTTGTGATATTAAAGGTAATTTTGTATTTGATTCAAAATTTTTTTTAATTTTTAAAGATTTTATTGTTGTTAATACTTCTTGAACTTGTTTTAAAACTCATTCATCATTAAATCCTTTAAATCTAATTTGGGGATAACCTTTTTCATTTGCAAACATATTATTTAAGTAATATTGTTTTTGTTTTGTTAATAAACTTAATTGTTCTTTAACTAATTCTATTTTTTTATCAATAATAGTAAAAAAATTACCAATTTTATTTTGTTCTTGTAAATTACGAATTATATAAATTATGATATTTTCTAAATCTTTTTTTGAATATTTGGTAATCCTGTGCCAACTCTAAGTTTTTTAATATTTATTTCATTATTTTTTAAAAGATAAAAAAGATAAAAAAGATTTAAATTTACTTTTGATAAAGTATAATTATGATCCACACTTCAAAATTTATCTTTTATATAATTTACATAACCACAAGAATTGCCACCTTCACTTATAGAGATACAATTTTCTTTATTAAATAAGTTTGTACTACCAGATTTATTAATGCCACCATTAAAAATACAATATTTTCCATTAATATCATATTTATCTTTTGATATTGATTTTCCTTTTTGAATTAAACAAATTTCTTTTAATTTTACTTTTTGAAAATTATTTTCATTAATAAACTTTTTAAATCTAATTTGGGGATAACCTTTTTCATTATTAATCACCAAATCTTTAAACATTAACTTAAATTCTTCATTTAATTTTTGCGTTGCTTGTTCATTAGTAATTAATTTATCTTGCATATTTTTAATATTAATTATTTCTTTTTCTTCTGTATTATCAATATAACGAGCAATATTTAAGTTATAATCATTTGCTTTAATTATTTCTACATCAACTAAATTAGAAAATTTAGCAATAGTTTTTCTGTTATTAAAAACATTAATAATTTTAATAATATTTTCATCGGTTAAAGTATTTTTATTTCCTTGCTTGGCAAATTCTTTCGAAGCATCAATAAAATAAATGGAACTATCAATTTTACATTTTTTCATCACTATAATACAAGTTGGAATTGATGTCCCATAAAACATATTAGCTGGTAAACTAATAATAGTATCAATTCAATTTTTTTCAATCATATATTTTCTAATAATTAATTCGGCATTACCTCTAAACAAAACTCCATGAGGAATAACAACGGCCATAACGCCATTAGCAGCTAATTTATAAATCATATTTTGAATAAAAGCAAAATCAGCTTTTGTTTTTGGTGCTAATTTGCCATAAGCACTAAATCTTTCATCACTTAAAAATTTTTGATTTGCCGTTCAATGAGAACTATATGGCGGATTTGCGACAATTACCTCAAATTCTTGTCCTTTAAAACCATCATCTTTTAGTGTGTCACCATGATAAATATCAAATTTATTATACTTTAAACCATGTAACATCATATTCATTCTTGCGATATTATATGAATTGGTTTTTAATTCTTGGCCATATAAATGACCAATTTTTAATTCTTTATATACTCTTAATAGTAATGAACCAGAACCACATGTTGGATCATAAACCGTTTTAATTTCTGTTTTTCCTTGACTAACTAATTTAGCTAATAATTTAGAAACAGGTTGTGGTGTATAAAATTCACCTGCTGCTTTTACTGATTCAGAAGCAAATTTACTAATTAAATATTCATAGGCATCACCTAAAATATCAATTTCTGCGTCGTTAATTTCAAAATTAATTTCATTAATTTTTAACATTACTTTAGCAATGATGTTACTTTTCTGGGTTTCTGTTTTTCCCAATTTACTAGAATCTAAATCAACAGAATCAAATAAATTTTCAAATTCTTTTGCTGATGCATGACCAACTGTTGATTCAATTAATTTATTAAACGCTTTTCTTAATAAGAAGATATCAAATTTTCCAATATTAATTTTTTTAATTATTGCTTGTCATAAATATTCTGGTTCAATATAATATCCAGCACTATCATTATCATATAAAACTTCTAAAAAATCATTGCGATATTTTTTATTAGTTAAAGCAGTGTAATAATCAATCCCCTCCATTGTTAAATCTTTTGCTATTATTGATTGGACATTATCTGATAAATAACGATAAAATATTAATCCTAAGATATACTCTTTATATTCGGATGGTTCCATTGTTCCACGTAGCGTATTAGAAATATTTCATAATTTAGAAAATAGTAGTTGTTGTTGGACATTTTGTTTTTCATGTGTTGTCATAATATCTTTTCCTAACTTTCAAACTCACTAATTAAAGCAATGATATTTAATGCTAACTAGTTTTAATCCTTGTTAGTAATTTTGCTGATAAATATTTAATTATTTTTACGATATAATTATATAATAAAAAACTAAATTTTTAGTAAGGCAATAATATTTTAATAAAACCTTAATATCTTAAAATTGTTAGCGAAAAATAGAGAAATCCCATGTAGTATTTAATTTAATTGGTTGTTTTTGCTGTTATTTTCTTAAACTAAGCAAGGTTAACGATAATTTTAATTTAATTAAAAAAGATAGAATTTTATTTCTATCTTTTTCTTAGTTTTTGGAAAATTATCCACCAACCGAATATTTTACGCGCTCTTGTTTACCATTTAAAATTGGTTTTTTTAATTATTTTTAGATTATTGTAAAATTTTTTTGTTGTAATCTTTCATAATTTTTCCCATTTGTTTTATTGATAATTTTAATTGTCGCTTCGTTCATTAATTTTCTTTTTGTTGTTGTAAATGCTTGGATTTGTTGTGCTGTCAAAGCATTAATTTGATTTAAAGTTAATGCTGAAATTTGTCATGGTAAAAATGCTTTGATTTGTTCAATTTTCAAATTATTAATTTGATTTAAAGTTAATGCTGAAATTTGTCATAATAAAAATGCTGTAATTTGTTGTGTTGTTAATGTTTGGATTTGTTGTGTTGTTAATGTTTGGATTTGTTGTGTTGTTAGTTCTGAAATTTGTTCTGGTGAAAATGCTTGAATTTGTTCTGCTGTCAAATCATTAATTTGATTTAAAGTTAATGCTGAAATTTGTTCAACTTTCAAATTATTAATTTGATTTAAAGTTAATGCTGAAATTTGTCATGGTAAAAATGCTTGGATTTGATATGGACGAAATCATGAAATTTGTTGTGGTGTTAGTTCTGAAATTTGTTTTGTTGTAAATGCTTTGATTTGTTGTGATGTTAATACTTTGATTTGTTTTGTTGTAAATGCTTTGATTTGTTGTCTTGTTAATGTTTGGATTTGTTGTGGTGTTAGTTCTGAAATTTGTTCTGTTGTTAATGCTTGGATTTGTTGTGATGTTAATACTTTGATTTGTTTTGTTGTAAATGCTTTGATTTGTTGTCTTGTTAATGTTTGGATTTGTTGTGGTGTTAGTTCTGAAATTTGTTCTGTTGTTAATGCTTGGATTTGTTTTGCTGTCAATCATGAAATTTGTTGTGGTATAAATCATGAAATTTGCATTGGTCAAAATGTTTGGATTTGTTTAACTTTCAAATCACTAATTTGATTTAATGTTAATGCTGAAATTTGTCATGGTGAAAATGCGTGGATTTGTTGTGTTGTTAGTTCAGAAATTTGTTCTGCTGTCAATCGTGAAATTTGTTGTGTTGTTAATGATTTGATTTGTTCAGAAGTAAATGCTTTGATTTGTTGTGTTGTTAATGTTTTGATTTGTTCTGTTGTTAGTTTAGAAATTTGTTCTGTTGTTAATGCTTGGATTTGTTCTGGTGTCAATCATGAAATTTGTTCTGTTGTTAATGCTTTAATTTGATTTATGTCAAATGCAGGAATTTGTGTTGCTAAAAATGATTTAAATTCTTCTACTGTCAATGCTTGGATTTGTTCTGTTGTTAATGCTTTAATTTGTTCTCTTGTAAATAATGGCAATGGTATTTCTTTATTTTTTAAAATATAATCAACATGGTCTTTATTAACATAATTTATTAGACAACATGTTTTAATAAATTTTTCAAATTCTGGTTTATTATTTTTTTTCTTCTTGTTATATTTAATTGTTTATCTATGAAAGTTGAAGAATCTTCATTGTCAGGTTTTAATTTTCTAGATTCAAATTCTTTTTCATAAGTATTATGATAGTTCTGCAAATCAGATGAATGCATAATTTTTAATTCTCCTATAATATATTTTAAAGGATTATTATCAAAAAATATGCTTTCAGCAGCGTATCCACCTAAATTAATTTGTAATAAAGAAGTCATCATCACTTATATTTTTAATTTGATTTAAAGGTACAAGTTCATCAAATACTATCTGTCCCAAATATTTGGAATTTGAATTAAGAGATTCTAAGTTTTGAAACTTATTTTTAAATTTAGAATCTAAAATAATTACTGTATGTCCTGCTTCATGGATACAAGAAACATCATGAAAACCAGATTGTGGACAACCTAAAATAGATATATTTTTAGGTTTTCAATTTCTTTCTTCATTATCATTTGACTTAGCATTAATACTTTCAATTTTATATTGAAAAATTGGAGTAGTTAGTACTCACAATTTGAATCAATAATTTGGATTAAAATATTTCATATTGAATACTCCTTTTTAAATATCAAAAAAAATAATTAATTTATTAATCTATAACTATTTTTTTAAATTTTACAATTTTATTCTATTTTTTTCTTTTTGTTTTCGATGTTGTTGAAGCAAATACATTGTATTATTAAAGATATGACTTATTAATTTACAAAATTATTCTAAACTTTCTTGTTCATTTTGTTCAACTCAATAATTAAAACTTTTTTCTTGACATTCTGTTAATTGCTTTTCTAGTTCATCTACTTTTTCATTTTTTTTCTTGACATTCTATTAATTGTTTTTCTAACTCTTTTATTTTATCTTCTAATTTTTGCTAGAACTTGGTAGTAATTTAAATGTGTTATATCAATACACTTTATTAATTTTTTTTATTTTTATCCCCTTTCAAAATAAAACCTATTTATTAAAAATTAAAATAATAGGACAAAAAAGTATATTTTTCTTTATAAATATTATACTTATTTTTTTTGCAAACTAGTTTAAACTTAGAAAATTATTTTATTAATAATTCAAGTATTTTTGAACCTTAGAAGGAGAAATAGGAAGATATTAGACAATTGAAAGCTGATGATTTCAATTTGCCATTAACAAGAGAGAAAATAAAAATTATTGTTACTCGTTTATCAAAAGATTATCACATTGAATTTGATAAAATTTACTTGATTAAAAATAGTACTTCTTATATAGTACGGCTATTATGGCATAGTTTTTATTCGTGAAGTTCATTTTGAGCAATTGAAAGATTTGGTTATTTTGATAATAATTTTTCTAGACAACTGATGTGAAGAGATTTTTTTATCAAGCCACTTATAATGCTATGATAGAAAAAATGAAAATTCAGAACAAATTGAATTAAAAAAATGAATCATATTAGTTGAGATAATAAAGTGGAAAATTTTAAAAAATAAACAAAAGGAGAAATTGGTATTCATTTAATGTTGCTGGTATGAATGAATTAAATAATTATAGTACTATGCATAATCGTGTCCGTATGATTTGTATCTCTTATTTAGTAAAAAAAATTTAAATATTGATTGAAGATGCGAAGAAAAATATTTTGCTCAAAAATTAATTGATTATGTTCCAATTATTAATCAATGTTTATGACAATGAGTAGCAGGAATAAGATTTGATCCTCAACAATATATTAGAATTTTTAACCTTTATTTACACCAAAAAAATATGATCCTAATTTTGTTTATATCAATCATTTTTTATTAAGAACAAAAAATGTAGCAGAAATTATTAATTTTAAAAAATCAGTTGCAGAAGTTAAAAAAAGATATCAAAATTTAAAGAGTGAAAATTAAAAAAGTAATATTCAAATTTATTAATATTAAAAATATTAAAACATGAAAAACATAAAAATAAAACTACTCAATTGAGTAGTTTTATTTTTAATTATTTAATTGTAATTTCTTTAGTTTTTGTTTGCTCTTTTTAGGAATTTTAACAATTAATATACCATTTTTAAAATTAGCATCTATAAATTCTTCACTTATATTAGATGGTAACTAATTGAGCGGGAGAACGAACCATAATATCTTTTTTGAATATGAAAATTTTTATTTTTTTCATTAACATTCTTTTTTAGTTTCTATTGTAAGAACATTATTATTTATTTTTAAGTCAATGTTTTCTTGTAAAACACCAGGTAATTCAATTTCTAAACAGTATTCAGAATCATTTTCAAAAACATCTGTTTTTGGTAAAAATGTTTTCTCCCCGTTATTTTTGAAAGTTAAAGGATAAGAAAAATCTATAATATCATTAAAAAAATTATCAAATATATCAGTTAAGTAATTACGTCTAGAAAAATTGTTTTGGACATCTAATTTATTTTTTATTTGTGAAATTTCATTTTTCATATTTAACACCTCCATTTTTTTTAATTGGCAATATAGTAATATGATTGCTAATTACAAATTTATTAATATTTTGTTTGTATTTTAATTGTCATTAAACATGGTAATCATCATTTATGATAAAATTTAATATATAAGATTTAATAAGATTTTAGAATTATGGAGTTTTAATATAGAGATGTCAGTAGCGAGTTATAGAAACATTAATGCTCATAATCGTTGAGGAATTATTTTTAGTTCAGGAGTAATGGCAGTAACTTTAATTATAAGTTGAGTATTATGACTTATATTTTATCGTGCTAATATTACTGAAATTTTACTTATTTTAAATAGAGTAATTACTGAACAAGGTATTAACTTTAATCTTACTTTTCAGTTTTTTACAGTTTTTATTTTAATTTTTGCTGTTTTAATTTTAATAGTTATTACGTTGCCATTTCTTTTTTTAACTAAGTATGGAGTAATAACTTTATTATTATCATTAATGATAATGTTAGTATCAATAATTTTTCTTGGTAGTTCGGGATTGTTAATCGGTTATGGTTATCAAAATTTTTATAATTTTGTTATGAGCAAACGTATTAGTGATATTTTATTTTTTGCTTTGCCATGAGCTTTGGCGATTATTTGCTGTTTATTTTTAGTATTTTTTTGTTTATCATTAATAATTGCTAACTTAACAAAAAGAGAAAATAAGAATAAATTAGTAACAGCAGATAATGAAGAGTTATTATCAATAGAAGCAGTATCTATTAATAATAATAGACAAAATTCACCTTTTATTGAACAAACTACTGCACCAACTGTGTTTACAGAACGGCTTCCTAATGAAAGTCAAGGTATTAGTATTATTATTAATAATACTGCTGGTAATCCGTTGTCACAATCAAAATTAATTGATCCCCAAGTAATTAACAACCTAACTCCTATTCCAACTACTACTACTAACAGTACTGTTAATGATGAAGCAACCTGAACATCACAACAAATTGAAGCAGTATGAAATAAAGGAGAAATCATTGAAAATTATAATCCACAGTTATACCGAAAAGATTATGCAGGAGCATTAATGTTTAAAAATAGTTTTATTAATAATATTAATTTTAATGATGATCCTAAAGGTTTAAAATGAACAATTATTTATCAATGTCCGCTATCACATGGTGGAACTTCTGATATTAGTAATTTGCAACCAATGAATAATATTAATGCTATTACTAAAGCAAATAATTATCCACGTTGAAAAACAGCTATTACTTTTAATGGCAAAGAAAATATTTTAAAACAAAAAAAATGAAAACATAAAAAATAAATTGATATATTTAAGGTTAATTATCAGAAAATATTGACAATTAAAACACTATTATCTTTTAAATTTTATTTGTTTATGCGAAAATGTATATAATAATTAAAAGATAGGAGCAATTAGTCATGCAAGTTATTATTCACGGAAAAAATATTAGTATTACTTCTCAAATTAAAAATGCTGTTAATAGGAATTTTAATTATTTACAAGAAAAATATTCTAAATATCTTAAAGAAGATATGATTGCTAAAGTTGGTATTGAAAAAAATGGTAATCATACCTATCATATTTCTGTTCATATCCAGTTATTAAATAATAATTTTTTACAGTGTTTAATAGAAAATCATGATCTTTATATTGGTATTAATCAACTGTTAGTTCCATTAGAAAAGCAATTAAGCCGTTTAAAAACTATTGCTAGTAGTACTGAAAGTGTTAGTGAATTTATAACTAAAGAAATTCTTGATGATAATAGCAAAGTTATTATTGATGTAACAGAAGAAGATAATTAATAATTAAAATTGAAAAAATGTTTAAGAAATTAAACAATTATTAACATTAGTTTTTTTATCTGAAATTAATGTGTTATTTTCTTTTTCTGCCATTTTTGCTTTTTTTTGTAAATCTTCTTTTGACATTACTTTTAAATTACGTTTATGAATATCTGTATCCATCTTATTTATTGTTAAAAGAGCATATTGAAGACTTTTTTTATTTCTTTAATTAATTCAATATCTAAATTATCTTTTTGTTTTTTTGTTTTATTTTTTTGCTGTTTTTTAGTATCTTTAATTCTAAAGTATTTAAGATAATAATAATGATAATATACATAATATAAATTTTTAAAAATATTAATAATCTTTTTTCTATATTTTTCAATAAAAAAATCACTAATATCATTATTAGTTGCATCATCAATTATGCAAATTTTATAAAAAATTATTGTTAAACTAATTGCATTATTAAAAACTTTGTTTATTTCTTTTTTTGATTCTATTGTTAATTTTTGATTTACTGTTATTACTGGAATTTTAATTTTTTGATGTATATTATAAAATTCTTTTATTAATGAGTTTAATTCCATATTTTTTGTTTTATTAAATTCATTAGCAATTTTTTCATTGGTCAAAAATGTAATAAGTTTTTTATCTGTGAAATTTTTAATCGAGTTATAAATATGTTCTATTTTCTCTGTTAACATGTTGAATATATAATCACAAAAAGTTTTAATATATTGAGTCGAAGTTGGTAAGTAATTAATTGTAGTTTTTAGCATGTTACTATCCCTTTCAAAACAATCATTTTGTAATGATATCTAATTACAAAATGATTTCTATCTTTTATTAATATAATTAACACTTTTATCTTAATAAATAAATATTATTTTATATTATATAAAATTTCAATCAATTATATTATTTACAATAAGTAAAAAAATAATTAAATCTGCCTAGCAATGGTTTTATATTCTAATTTTATTATTTTCTATTATATAATGTTTAAATATAAATATGTATTAAAATCTTTAACATTATTATTTATTGTCTTGCTATATTATATTAGGTATAATAGGTATAATATAAGTGATTATAAAAAATTATAAGTAATTTTCTTTTCTAAATTTCGCTTATAATGAATGTAATAGGGGTGATTATGTGGAAAAAGATAAAGATATTATGAAGGTTATTAAAAAATCATTATCAGAAAGTATTTTATCTGTACCTGGTGTTGCCAATATTTATGAAAAAGATAGTGACTACGGAATTAAAGTTAACAAAACTGACTTGGGTTGAATTGTTGATATTAATATAGTTTGCTTTTTTAATAATAATATTTGAAATATTATGAATCAAGCCCAAAAAAAATTAAAGTATATTACTGAAAAGATTATTAAACATCAAGATTATATAGTCATTAACATTCTTGTTCATGATTTAATTGAAGAATAGTAAAAGAAAATATTAGGTGAAATTAAATGAAAAAAATTGATATTAAAATCTTAAAAGTTATGCTTATTAGTGGTGCTAATAATCTTTATAATCATCATTTTGAAGTTGATAAGTTGAATGTTTTTCCCGTACCTGATGGTGATACTGGAACAAATATGAATTTAACGATGATGAACGGGATAAAAGAATTAAATGGTAAGGAATATGATAATCTAAAAACATTTGCAACCACTTTTTCTCATGGTTTAATGATGGGTGCTCGTGGTAATTCTGGAGTTATTTTATCTCAGATTTTTCGTGGTTTTTTTCAAGTTCTAAAAGCAAAAGATTTAAAAAACGATGTTATTAGCAATGAAGATTTATTAAAGTCTTGAAAAAGTGCTCAAGAGTATGCATATCGTGCTGTTATGAAACCAGTAGAAGGTACTATTCTTACTATTGTTAAAGATGGTGCTAATTATATTAATGAAATCGAAATTGCAGGTAAAGATTTCCTTTTTATTTTTGAAAAATTATTGGAGGGGATGAATGAATCATTAAAAAGAACACCTGATTTATTACCAATTTTAAAAAAAGTAGGAGTTGTTGATTCGGGTGGTGCTGGTTTAGTTTATATTGTTGAGGGTATGGTTTATGGTTTAAAACATGGTAAAGCTATTGCTCCTAAGAAAAAGTTAGAGCAACAAGATACAGCAAAACTAGAAATGGTTTTAAATCAAGAAAACTTTGGTTATTGTACAGAAGTTATTGTAAAATTAAACAAGGTTAGTAAACTAGATTTTAATTTAAATAAAACACGAACTGATTTAGAAACAATGGATGGTCAATCAATAGTTTTAGTTGATAATGAAGATTTAATTAAAGTTCATGTTCATACTTTGAAACCTGGTCAAATTTTAAATTATTTTCAAAAATTTGGTGAAATTTTAAAAGTAAAAATTGAAAATATGACTGAACAAGCAAAAGCACATACCCAAACTATTAAACCAACTCGTAAGTTAAATAACAAATTTGCGATAATTGCTGCTGTTCCTGGTCGTGGTATTGAAACTTTTTTTAGAGAAGAACTAAAAGTTAATAATATTATTATTTATTCAAAAAGAATTAATCCATCAACAGATGATTTTTTAAAGGCAATTGAAATTGTTGATGCAAAAAATATTTTTATTTTACCAAATGATAGTAATTTACTTTTAACAGCAGAACAAGCAAGAAAATTAGAAAAAAAATCAAAAGTTTTTGTATTGCCTGCTAAGAATATTGCACAAGGTATGCGTGCTGCTTTGAACTTTAATCCTGAATTCAGTGCAAAAGAAAATAATAAAATTATGTGTTCTGAAATTAAAAATGTTGCTTTTGGTTATATAACGATTGCTGATCGTGATGTTGAAATAGATGGTATTAAAATTGAGAAAAAACATTTTTTTTCCGCTGTTAGTTTACGTAAGGATGGTAAAGAGAAAATTGTTGCTTCAAATGAAAATTTAAATAGTACAATTAAGGGATTATTTGCTAAATTAATTTGACATGGTGCTGAAATAATTACTATTTTTAAAGGTAAAGATTATTCAAAAGATCAAGTTAATTTTATAAAAAAAATTTTAGATGAAGATTATGATATTGAGTACGAATTTATTGATGGTGATCAAGAAGTTTATAACTTTCTTTTTGTTGTTGAGTAATACTATGTTATTATAATATTGTAAACTCTATTTAAATATTTAGAAAGGAGAATATTATGATTAATTCGTTACTATCAGCAGTTAATCCAGATGATCCAAAAACTTGATCAACTAGTTTAATTGTCTTAGCAAGTTTAGCAGCTATTGTTGGTATGATTTTATTTATTGTTACTATGATTTGATTTGTTACTTGAATTAAATATTCGTTATTTCAACGTGAAAATAGTGCTAATTTAACTGGTGGTGAGTTATCACAAAAATATTTAAAAACATATGGTATTAATGCAAAAAGAATAAAGTTCAAAGGATTTGGTAATGTTAATAGTATTACTGTTGAGTCTAAATTCTTTTATTTAAGACCATATTTATTTAATAATGGTAATTTTACTTTAAGATTATTACCATGAACTTATCATCGTCGTTCTATTTATACTTTAGCAATGGCAATGGAAAGTACTTGAGCAGTAAGTAGTTCCAATAGTAGCCGTTTTAATACTTTTTGATGAGACTTTTCTCGTAAAATAATATTATTTTTTATTTTAATTCCTTTTATATTTGCTATTTTATTTGCTATTTCTCCTAATAATTCTTGAATTACTTTATCAGCAAACGGTGCTAATACATTTTCCATTGTTTTATCAGTTTTAGGAAGTATTTTATTAATTATTTTTTCTTTAATGCAAATGGTTTTTTATGCTAAATCAAGGAAAGAAATTTGTCAACATTTAGTTGGTATTTTAAATGAAAAAGAAATTCGTGCTATCGGCTGAATTTTTCAAATTAAATTTATTTATTATTTAATTCGTATGATTTATGAAATATTGCAATTTATTTTACGTATTGTTATGTATATCCAACAGAATAAAAAATAAAAAATTTGTACCTAATTTATAGGTACAAATTTTTTATTTAATTATTTAATTAATATTTTAGTTTTTCATTTGTTGATTTTTTATTTACATTAATTATTATATTCTTAAGATTTTATCTTTAAATTTTAAATATATTAAACTAATAAGTTAATATATTTAAAATTTACTGATTTTTTGTATATTTATTGCAAAAAAATAAAAAAAGGTTTTAAATGTTAATTATGAGAGAGAAAAAAGAATATTTTTAAGTTAAGGAGAATACTGAATGAAAAGTAAGTATGCTATTAATGTATATTCAGAGATTAGAAAATTAAAAACTGTTTTATTGCATCATCGAGGTGAAGAATTATTAAATTTAACACCTAATTTATCAATAGCACAAGTTGAACATCATCAATTTGTTAAAATTTTGATAGAACATGATGTTGAAGTATTATACATTGAAAAACTTGCTGCAGAAGTTATTATCCAAGATGAAAAAGTACGTTCTTATTTAATTCAACTTTCAGATCAACAATTAATTAATAAAATAATTGCTGGTGTTACTAAGTTTGAATTAGTAATTAAAAATGTTCATCAATATCCATTAGTAATTGAACCATTACCAAATTTATTATTTCAAAGAGATCCTTTTGTTAGTGTTGGTAATGTTATAATAATTAGTTATATGTGTAGTGAAAGGTGAAGAAGAAAAATTTTATTTGTTGATTTAATTTTAAAACATCATCCTCGATTTAAAAAACAAGTTAATTTCTGATATGATCGTTCTAACAAAAATACATTTGCGGGCGGTGCTATTTTAGTTTTAAATGTTAAAAATATTATTATTGGTGTTTCACAACGAACAAGTATTGAAACTATTAAATATTGTGCTACTAAACTTATTAATGATAGTTCAAATAATTTTAAAAAAATTATTGTTTTAGATTTAAAGACTAAAAATCGTGCTTTTATACATTTAGATACTGTTTTTACTAATATTGATTATGATAAATTTATTGTTCATGCTTTTATTTTTGATATTAATAATCAATTTCAAATATTTAAAATTACTAAAAATGGTCAAAAGCAAGTAAAACAAAAATTAAAAGATTACTTAAGTTCTATTCTCAATAAACCAATTAAATTTATTAAATGTAGTGGTGAACAACCAATGCTTCAAGCAAGAGAACAATGAAATGCTGGTAATAATTTTAACAATTACTCCTGGTGCTATTATTACTTATGATCGTAATCATACTACCATTCAGAAATTAAAAGAATTTAATATTAAAGTTTATGAGATTGCTATTTCTGAATTATCAGATGGTCGTGGTGCCCCACATTGTATGTCAATGCCAATTTGAAAAGAAGATATTTAGAATTTGAAAGGAAGAAAGTGAGTCATGGCTATTAATTTAAAAGGTAGAAATTTTATTTGTTTATTAGATTTTACTCGAGAAGAAATTTATTATTTATTAGAATTATCTGCTACTTTAAAAATTGCAAAACAGAAAGGAACTGAAAAACAACCATTAAAAGGTTATAATATTGCTTTATTATATCAAAAGGATTCAAGACGTACCAGAAGTGCATTTGAGGTTGCAGCTTATGATTTAGGGATGCATTCAACATATTTTGGACCGACTGGTAGTCAAATTGCAGTTAAAGAATCAATTAGTGATACTGCTAAAGTTCTTGGTAAAATTTATAATGGTATTCAATTTCGTGGTTATAAACAAACTGATATTGAGGATTTAGCTCAAAATGCTGGTGTTCCTGTATGGAATGCTTTAACTGATTTATATCATCCAACGCAAATGCTAGCCGATATCATGACAATTCAAGAATGTAAAAAAATTAAGGATGTTAAAGGTATTAAATTTGTTTATTTTGGTGATGCTCGTTTTAATATGGCTAATAGTTATATGATTATTAGTGCAAAATTAGGAATGAATTTAGTAATTTGTTCTACTAAAAATTTATGACCATATCCACAACTTTTAAAACAATGTCAAGATATTGCTCAAGAAACTGGTGGTTCTATTACATTAACAGTAGACTATAAAACAGCAAGTAAAGATGCTGATGT
The DNA here is from genome assembly GCF_964030825.1 of Spiroplasma endosymbiont of Polydrusus pterygomalis. Classification (NCBI taxonomy): domain Bacteria; kingdom Bacillati; phylum Mycoplasmatota; class Mollicutes; order Entomoplasmatales; family Spiroplasmataceae; genus Spiroplasma; species Spiroplasma endosymbiont of Polydrusus pterygomalis. The sequence goes on from NZ_OZ034964.1 coordinate 221,719, forward strand.
TGTTGCTACTGATGTTTGAATATCAATGGGTGAGGATAAAAAAATATGAAAACAACGCATTAAAGATTTAATACCATATCAAGTTAATAAGGAAAAGATGAAAATTGCTAAACCAAATGCTATATTTTTGCATTGTTTACCGAGTTTTCATGATGATAAAACACAAATTGCACAAGAGATTATTAAACAATATGGGGGAACAGGTGAATTAGAGGTTACTGATGAAGTATTTCAATCTTCAGCATCAAAGATATTTCAACAATCAGAAAACCATCTACATACTATTAAAGCAGTAATGTTAGCAACTTTAAAATAAAATATGATAATTATAGTGAAGTTATATTTATCATTAAATTTAAAGTAATTATTAGAAAAAGATTTATCCTGTTATTATATTATTAGTAGTAATTTAAATTAAAATTAGGAGAAGCAATATGATTAGACAAGAAATATTTTCTTCTGAAAATATACAATTAATATATCAAAATCAAAAAGTAACAACGTGAAAAAAAGTTGCTATTGTTAGCAGTATTTTTTTGCTTAGTCCATTACCAGGGATTGGATTAGGATTTCTTTATAATAAAAAATTAACTACTGAACTTGATACTGAAAGTCCTTTTTCATTACCTATTAGTATGTTAATAGGTGCCATTGCTAGTTCATTATTGACCTTGAGTATTGTTACACCATTTTTCCGTAAAATAATATTTTCTGAATGATATCAAAAACAAGCTGAAGCAAGATATATTAGTAAATTTAGTAGTGATATTAAAAGTTTACGCGATAATTTTGATACTATTATTAATAGTGATAATGAAAATATTAAAGTTGAGTTAGAAAACATATTAACAGAATTAAATAATAAAAAAGCAGAACTAAAAAGTCAAGAAGAGTTAATCACTTGTCAATTACCATTAGAAGAGCTGGTAAATAAGTTAAGTTATTTGGTTATTAATGAATTAGTTAATCTTGATTATGATTATATATTAGTTAGAGAGATTAATAATATCGTAAATAATTCATCAGAAAGTGATGAAGCAAGCACTAATAGTAGTTGCCAGTTGCTAGTTTATTAATGCTCTTTTTTAAAAGAAGAACATTAATTATTATATATTGATATGTAATTTTAATTATTATTGCTAAATTTTGATAACAAAGAAGTTAAAATTAAAAAATATTATATTTTTTAATTTTAGAGGTTAAATCTTTTTTAGTTAAGTGATCGGTATCTTCATTTATTAAATTTTCAGTTGAAGAAAAACTTAAATGTTGTTGTGATAGTGATGGTGTACTATCATGATAGACATAAGAAGATAGTGTTGTCGTTTTTGCTTGTTCATTTGATGATTGTAAATCATTGTTACTATCAGTTTCACTTTTTGCTATCAATAAATTGGCATCTATATTATTATCAATTGGATCATTTAAGTTAATTTTTATTAAATCATTATTTTTATTTTTTAATGTTATTGGATTTTTTATCATTTTTGCTAGTGATAATTCTTCTGATTGATTAATTTCAATTTCTTCATTTAATGGTATTAAGTTTTGATATTTTTTATTATTTTTATTACTAATTTTCTTTATTTTTTCTTCATATTTTGCTTGGGATTCTTCTAAAAAATTTATTGCTTCTTCTTTTGTTTGGAAGGAATATTTTTTTTCATTATTTTCAAGATTATACTGATTAAGATTATAAAAAAATAAATTGGTATCCTTTAAATAAAATGTGATTTCAGTAAAGTTAATTTTAATATTTTCTATTTTTTTTATCAGTAAATTTATTATATTAATTATAGTTAAATATTCTTTGATTAATTTTATTTTTCTTTTTTGTTTCTTTTTTTGAAATCATTTAAACATTATTTTATTATTTCCTTTCGCTGGGTAGTGGTTTAAAAATATTTGTTACTTAAATGATTTTATATAATTTTAATATTTCTTACTATTTTAACAAATTGTTGTAAAATATCAATTTGTTTAAAGCATTAAATCTGGGAGGGGAAAACAAGATTTAAATAAGATAATGTGTATTTAATAGTTTTTTTGATTATAACTTAGTTATGCATTTAATGCCATTAATTTTTGATAAAATATTATTGATGATAAATAACTAATAGTAATAATTATTAAAATAAATCATTATTTTTATTTTTTCCAAGAATAATTAACTAAAAATAAACTAATAATGATAGCAATACTTGTTGTTTAATCTTGATTAATGATATTGCTATTTATTTTTTATAGCATTAATCCCTGGTAATTCTTTACCTTCTAAATATTCTAATGATGCACCACCACCTGTCGAAATATGGCTAAATTTATGTTGATATCCAAATTTAACGGCTGCTGCTGCACTATCACCACCCCCAATTAGCGTAAAGGCTCCTTTTAGTTGGGAAATACTTTTGCAAATATCTTTTGTGCCATTGACAAAATTACTCATTTCAAAAACACCTAAGGGTCCATTTCAAAATACAGTTTTTGCATTAATTAAAGCATTTTCAAATAGTTTAATTGTTTTTGGACCAATATCCATTCCTTCATATCCATCATCGATATTTTCATTAGTAGTGATTTTACCTTTGATATCTTTAAATTCAGGAGCAACAACAAAATCAATAGGTAATACTAATTTTTCTTTTCCTAATATAATAATTTCTTTAGCAATTTCAATTTTATCTTTTTCTAATAAAGAATCACCAATTTGATAGTTTAATGCTTTCATAAAAGTATAAGCCATACCACCACCAACAAGAACTTTATCGGCTTTTGTTAGTAATTGTTTAATAACATCAATTTTATCTGATACTTTGGCACCACCAAGTACCGCGATAAAAGGATGTTCAGGATTAATAGTAATCTTATTAAGCATTGTTAATTCTTTTTCAATTAATAAACCAATACAACTATTTTTTATGTGAGTAGCAATACCAACATTAGATGCATGAGCACGATGGGCAGTTCCAAAAGCATCATTAACAAAAATATCACCTAGATGTGCTCAATATTTACCTAATGCTGGATTATTACCAGATTCTTTATTATCATTTAAATCCTCAAAACGAGTATTTTCGATTAATAATAGTTCTTTATTTTTAAGATTGTTAATAGCTGTTTCAAGTTTAATACCACGCGTTTCATTAACGAATATTACATTTTCTTTCAAAATTTCACTTAATCTTTTAGCAACAGGAGCTAAACTATTTTTTATTTTATCAGTTTCTGATTTAATTCTTCCTAGATGTGATAGCATAATTATTTTTGCATCTTGACTTTGTAGATATTTAATAGTTTCAATACTTGCCTTAATTCTAGTATCATCAGTAATTTTATTATTTACTAATGGTACATTGAAGTCAAAACGAACAATAACTTTTTTATTTTTAAAATCTAGATCTTTTAGTGTTTTTTTATTCATATCATTTTCATCTCCTTTTTTTGGTGTTACTATTTTGATATAATTTTAATATATTTTTAAAACTATTAATAAAAATGCATCTTACCAATTACAAGATGCATTTTTTGTAGCTTAACATTTTAATTAAACTATTAATAAAATTATTTTAGTTTTGCAAAGTGTAGAATTGTTCTTACTAATTGTGAAACATATGACATTTCATTATCATATCAAGCAAAAACTTTAACAATTTGTTTACCTTCAACTTCAATAATTTTTGTTAATGTTGCATCAAAAATTGAGCCAAAACTTGAACCAATAATATCAGTTGAAACAATTGGATCTTCATTATAAGCAAATGATTCACTACTATGTTTTTTCATGGCAGCATTAACTTGGTCAACACTAACATTTTTCTTTAATTCAATTGTTAAGTCAACAATTGAACCAGTAATAATTGGAACACGCATTGCTGAACCATCTAATTTTCCTTTAACAGAAGGAACAACCAAACCAATTGCTGCTGCTGCTCCAGTTGCTGCAGGAACAATATTAGACATGGCACTACGTCCTCTTCTGAAATCTGAGTGTTCTAGGTCTAGCAAGCGTTGATCATTAGTTGCGGCATGAACTGTTGTCATTCATCCTTTAATAATTCCAAATTCTGATTCTAAAGTGTGAATAACAGGAGCAAGACAATTAGTAGTACATGAAGCAGCAGAAATAATATTATCATTGCTTTTTAGCATATCATGGTTAACATTATAAACAATAGTTTTTAGGTCACCTTTAGCAGGTGCAGAAATTACAACTTTTTTAGCTCCAGCATCAATATGTGCTTGTGCTAATTCTTTTGTTGTAAAACGTCCAGTTGCTTCAATTACAATATCGACAGCATTAGCTTTTCATGGTAATGCTTTTGGGTCTTTTTCTTGACAAACTTTAATTATTTTACCATCAACGCTAATAGTATTTTTTGTTTTATCTGCTTTAATTTTACCGTGTTTTCAAGTTCTGTGTGCTGAATCATATTGTAGTAAATATGCTAGCGCTTCGACATTTCCTAAATCATTGATAGCAACAATATCAATTTCTTTTTTGTCAAATAATTGACGAAAGGCAAGGCGACCAATACGTCCAAATCCATTAATTGCAATTTTAATTGCCATTATTAAATCACTCCTTTTAAGTGTTTGTTTTTTATATTGATTAATGACTAAGTATATTATAAACAAATATTGTTAATATTTGTTATAAAATATTGATTTATTTATAAAACATTTGTTATTATAAACAATTTATTTTCTTTATTTTTTTAATATTTTATTAAAAGTATTAATTTTATATTAATATGCTGTATGATTAGTATTTTTGATTATGAAATTGTTATCATGGTTTTATATTTTTTTAATGGGGTTTTTACAAAACGGACATGCTAATACTTTAAATTTCGTTTTTTTCATTTTGATAAAATCCAATTTGAGTAATTTCTTTTGGTAATTGTATTTGATAAATTAGTTTCATTAGTTGTTATTTTTATCAAATTTATCAATATATTTAGTATCTTGTTGGGTTTTACCTACACTATAATTATTAGTACTAATATTATCTTTTTGTAAAATTATTAGATTTTTTAGATAAGTTTAAAAAAATAGAATTCAATAAACTTTTAGCAAAAAATAATACTATTAATGAAGAAAATATGGCAAAAGTTTATCTTTCTTTATTAAAATTTTTAGTTATTTACAATTGAATATTCTCTTTCTTCATCATTACTATTTTCAATATTAATATTATTTTTTTCACCTATTTTTTCTGCTTCTTCAACAGTTAATTCAATTGGTACTGTTAAAGTTTGAATACGTTCTAATAACCGTTTAACTTTAATTTCTTCTGATTTATTATTTCGCAAATAATAATGTTGATATAATTCACTAATACTATAGTTAGAATTAATAAAAGTAGTTTTTAATGGTAAAATTCGCGCATTAAGAATACTAAATAGTAGTTCATCACGTTCTCAAGCACTAATCGTTTCTCCACCTAAGTCATCAATAAATAATAAATCACAAGCTTTTAATTGCTCAATTTGTTGATTACTATCAGTATCATTCTTAAAACTTTTTTTAATATCCATAACAAATTCTGGTCATACAATAAAACAAACAGTTTGATTTTTTTGAATTAATTTATTTGCAAATAAGATAAAGATAAAAGTTTTACCACTGCCTGTCTCACCATATAAGTATAAACCTTGATAACTTTTATGTTTTAAAGAATGATGTAAATATTGAATTATTTGTTTTCTAGCATTAGTTGAAGCATTAAAATTTTTACTCCATGAAAGTGATAAAAGTTTATCATCATAATATTTAATTAAAAAATTATTATGTACTTGTTTTTGAATGGAACGATTAATAGAGTGAAGACAATCAGTTAGTACTAAACTAATCTTTTTATTAGGTAACATTACTAATTTATAACGGTATCCTTTAACATTTTGCTCACATTTGTTAAGATTTTCTCGTTTTTTACATAAATTGTAACTACTAATATAATTTTTTAATAGTTCAACATATGGTTCTAATTTACTATTAGTTAAGTTATTTTTTTTTATAAAATCATGAAATTCAGCATTATTAATGTTTTCTTTTAAAATAGTTGTTGCTTTAAGTTTCATGATTATCATTTCCTTACTTAATAATAATTTTTTTGTTAATTAAATTAGTGAGCATCAAATTCCTTTAAAATATTATTTATTTCTTCTTCAGTAAATATTATATTTTTATTATTATCAACTTTATGGTTTTTAATTAAATTTTTATTAAAATTATTTGCTGGTGCTTGCTCTGTTGCTGCTCATAATGATTCTTGTTGAAATTTTTGTTGTGGATTCTTTTTACTATGGGCATAAGCAAGTTTTAAATGACGTAAAGCATCATCAATGTTATTAATTTTATTTTCTTGAAAAGTTTCGGCAATTTTAATAATATAGTTTGGTTCTAAGCGTTTATTATTTTTAAATCAGACATATTCAATTAAACAGTTAATGACAGCATTATTTAAGTGAAAACTATTAGTTAAAGTTTCTAATGTTGTTTTTATTTTATCATTAATTATTGCTTTCCCTGTTAAATTTTTTAAGTATTCCTCAGGTGATTTTTGTTGCATTAAATTTAGTGTAGTATTAATAATTTGTGAATTATCTTTAGATACAATTTTATTATCATAAGTACTTAAATTAACTTTCATGATATGACTTTGCATTTTATTTTGAAATGAATAAATTGGTTTAGGAATTTCACTTTGTTCTTGTACAGAATAAATATTATTGAGTGCTGTTTTTAATGTTAAGGGTTGAGGGATTGTATTTTCCTGCTGAGTAATATTAACATAATCTTCTGTGATTTCAATATCACTTTTTAAAAAATAAAATTTTTGTCTTTCATAATTTAAACTTCCTAATTGTGTAAGAAGTTGTGAACTTAAATAAGTATTAGCAAAAAAATCATCGGCAGATAGTGGTGAACGTAGTTGATAAATATAAGTAGATTTTAAAGAGTAATAGTAAGTATTAATAAGATTGGCTGCTTCAAGTTGTTGAAAGGCAACAAGCAATTGTGTCGAGCTTAGTTTTAATAAAGATTTAATGCGACCGTGATTAAAATCTAGATTAATACGTTTTGTTAGTAATTTTTCTTGCACTAAAGTTAAATATAAATTTATTGCTTCAATACCAATTATTGGTTGATATAACATAAATAAAATTTGATAATCCTCACTATTGATATGCTCTAATTGGCTCAACTTAAAAATATCAATATCTTTTATTGTTCTGTTCATATTAATTCCCTAACTTTCTTTTTACTATCCATTCTTTAATGGTATGATAATTATATGCACATCCAGAATATAAATAAAGCAAAATGATTAAACCACATAGTTATCCACATTTAATCCACTATTAATTATTAAAAGTATGCTTTATTAATATAATGTTTTTAAGTTTTCCACAATTAATATTTAATTTGACAGTGACTACAAAAGTAAGTTCCACGAAGATTTACTTTTATTTTTTTAATGGTAGTATGACATTTAAAGCAGGGCATATTTACTCTAGTATGAACTTGTAATTCTTGTTGATAGTAACCTGTGACACCAAGACTTGATGTGTAAGTATTAATTGATGAACCACCAAGTTTTATTGATTTATTAAGGATAAATTTGGCATTATTGATAATATTTTGTAATTGTGTAATTGTTAAATTTTTGGTGATACTCTCAGGATGAATTCTAGCATAAAATAATACTTCATCAACATAAATATTACCTAAACCACTCATAATATTTTGTTCTAGTAATGTTGGTTTAATGCTTTGATTTTTATTTTTTCATTTATTTTTTAAATATTCAGCAGTTACTTTTTGATCAAAAGGTTCTGGTCCAATATTAATGTAAGGTTTTATTTTTTGATATTCATTTATCTTTTGTAAATGAAAGGTTCCAAATTGCCTTGTATCATGATATCGTAGTTCATATTTATTATTTAATTCTAATACTAATAAAATATGTTTTCAGTCTATTAATTCATCATTTTTTTGTAAAAAATATTTTCCTTCCATCCGTAAATGACTTAATAATACATAGTCATCTAAGATAAAAATTAATAACTTGCCAATTCTTTGAACATCATTTATCGTTTGGCCAATAATCTGTTTTGAAAATTGTTGAACAGTTGGTGCTTTGATAATTTTATTTAAAAAAATTCTAACACCAATAATTTTATGTTTAATTAAAAGTGGTTGTAAAGTTTTACGGACAATTTCTACTTCTGGTAATTCTGGCATTTTAATTTTCCTTCCAATAAAATATCATAAACTATTTTTTTTAAATATTAAAAAATTATTTTAATTCAAATCAATTATTACCAATGCTAGTATTAACTAATAACGGAACTTTTAGCTTAGTAATATTATTCATAATGTTAGTAATTTTAGCAATGACATCATTAACTTTAGTTTCTTCAACTTCAAAAATTAATTCATCATGAATTTGAGCAGTTAAGATTCCATCAATATTTTGCTTTTTAATTTCTTGATAAATTTTATTCATTGCTAATTTTAAAATGTCAGCAGCACTACCTTGAATTGGCATATTCATTGCTATTCGCTTACCAAAATTTTGTATTACTTTATTTTTATTATTAATTTCTGTTACTTCTCGTCGGCGATTAAAAATAGTTTGCACATATCCATTTTTTTCACAAAAATCAATTATTGTATTAATATAAATTTTAATTTTTGGAAAAACAGAAAAATATTTTTCAATAAATATTTTGGCATCTTCAACTTTAATTCCTAATTGTTGTGCCAAACCAAAACTAGAAATGCCATAAACAATGCCAAAATTAATAGCTTTTGCTTTTTGTCTTTGTTCACTAGTAACTGCTGTTAGCGGAATATTTAATATTTTACTTGCCGTTTCACGATGAATATCATGCTTTTGTTGGAATGCCTTGATTAAATTTTCATCTTCACTAATATGAGCTAGAATTCTTAATTCAATTTGTGAATAATCACAAGATAATATTTTAGTGTGAGGTTTGCTGGGAATAAAAATTTTACGTACCTCTCTTTGTGCTTTATCGCGAATACTAATATTTTGCATATTAGGATCTAATGAAGATAACCTGCCAGTACTGGTTTCTACTTGGTTATAAATACTATGAATTTTGCCATCATGAAAAATATATTTTTGTAGACCAAGTAAATATGTAGAATATAATTTTTGTAATTTACGGTATTCTAAAAGAATATTAATGATTGGATGTTGATTTTTTAAAGTAATTAAAACTTCAAAGGCAGTACTGCCTTTTTTGTAATTAGGTAGTTTTAAATCTTTAAATAAGTAATCACTAATTTGTTTTGGTGAATTAGGATTTAAGTTACTGTTACTTTCTTTTTTAATTTGTAATTCCAAATCTTGGATTTTTAATAATGTTTTGTCAGTTAATAAATGTAATTGTTTTTTATCAATCTTAACACCATTTTGTTCCATATTAACTAATACAAAAGCAGTAGGTAATTCAATTTTTTGGTATAAGTTTCAATTATTAGTGTCTTTTAATTTTTTGATTAAAATAAGATGAGAAGCAGTTAAAAAACTTATTTTTTTTTCTAAGAAAATAGCAATTTCTTTTTCATTATCAGGAATATTTTTTTTAATACCTTTACCATAAAAATCATTAGCATTTAAATTATCTTTCATGTTGATATTAAGAATAATAGCGATGTTTTCTGGTAATATTTTTTCATTAGCATAAAGCAGGTAAGCAGCTAGCATATGATCAAAAATAATACCATTTATTTTTAAATTTAAACGTAATCCAGCAATAATAACTTTTTTTAAATCTCAAGTTATTTTTTGTAATTTTTCATTAGCAAGAAAATATTTAAAATTAGAGCAATTAATAGCATTAGCACTATTAATATAAAATATTCCTTTTTCATTTTTAATGGCAAAACCAATCACATTGTCGCGATTATAGTTTTCACCAAAAACTTCTAATCATAAATAATTTGTCGCACAGTTTCATTCTTGTTTTCATGCAGTTATAATTTGGATATCTGATTTATTAGTTTTACTAATTTTAGGTTTAATAGTTTCTCTTAATAAGGAATTCATATTATATTGTTTATAAAAGTTTTGCAATTGTTCATTATTTAAATTTTCAATATTATAATTAAAAGTTTCTAAATTACCAGTAATTGGTGTATTTAAATCAAGTTGTGATAGTTGCTTACAAATAATACCATTATTAGTATTAGCTTTAATTAATTTACTAATATTTGGTTTTAATTTTTCAACATTAACAATAATATTTTCTAATGTCTCATATTCTTTTAATAAACTAATAGCAGTTTTTTGACCAATACCTTTAATGCCAGGTAAATTATCAGAATTATCACCCATTAAGCCTTTTAAATCGGTAACTTGATAGGGTAATAATTGATATTCTACTTCAAATGTTGATGTTGTGATAACTTTTAAATCACTCATTCCTTTTTGTGGATTAAGAATTTTAATATTAGTATCTAGTAATTGTAATAAATCTTTATCACTACTCATAATATCAATTTGATAGTTAGTAGCAATTTTATTTTTAACAATGCTCGCGATAATATCATCGGCTTCATAGTTAGTCACTTGCCCTCAAGGAATTTGTGCTATGTCAAGATATATTTTGACTAATTTAAATTGTTCAATTAATTCAATTGGTGTTTCACTTCGTTTTCCTTTATATGTCCCTAATATTTCATGACGGAATGTTTTACGACCAGCATCAAATGCAACGAAAACACTGTTATAGTTATTAGATTTTAAGTATTTAGTTAACATTCTAATGAAAGCATAGACAGCATTAGTTGGAATACCTTGTAAAGAATGGAGATTAACTCCTTGATATGCAGTTCCATAATATGCTTTAAATAGTAAATTATTACCATCAATTATTAATGCTTTTTTCATTTATTCACCTAATTTCATAAAAATATTATAACAATAACTAAGTATAACTTCATATAAAATTACAAAAATTTACTATATAAAAAAAACAAGATTTTTTTCTTGCTATCAACAATAATTAAGTTACAGAGTTAATTGTGTAGAAAACATTATAAATATAAGGTTTTAGGGTTAATGTTAAGAGAATTATTATATTTATAATGATTAAGGGTTCTGCAACTTAATTATAAGTTATTAAGGATTTTTATGAATAAGATCCTTAATAATTATTATAACATTCAAACTTTTAATTTTATATTCTTTTTTTTAAAATATAAAAAACAAGAGCTTTTCAGCTCTTGTTTACACAAGAATTATTGCTAAGGTAATACGTCATTTATAAAAAAAAAGGGGGTTATTTATAAATAAAACTTAAGGTTATTGGGGGTTATAGAGTTTAAATTAGGGGTTTTAGATTAATTTTAAATTTTTTACATTTAAAAATATTATAATTGAATAATGTTTTGACATATTACCTTAATTTTAAAGGACCTAGGCTATCTAAATCCTTATAAAAATATTACCAAATAAATTTTAAAATGCAAGGAAATTTGTTATTATTTTTAGAAATAATTTGTATTTTTATTGTTTTTTAAAAAAATATATTTATGCTCTGTCTAACTTTTTTATCTTTTATCATTATTTTTTAGGAAATTTAAAATTGTAATTCTAAATTTTTACCTTTTTATAACCAAAAATTAGTAAATGATTTAGTGTAAAATAAAGATACTTAATTATTAGTTAGTATTTTATTAATTGATTTTTTTAAATTTATAAATTACTATTATTTCTTTTTTCTTTATTTTAAGTTTAATAATCATGTTATTATTACTAAGTAGTAAAAAAATATTAATGAGGTAGAAAATGAGTATTGTCACAATTGAAAATTTAACGCATGCTAATGGTGGAAAAGCATTATATAAAAATGTTAGTTTGCAAGTTAATAAAGGTGAGCATGTGGCATTAATTGGTATGAATGGTGTTGGTAAAACAACATTATTAAATATTATTAATGGTACGGTTTCTGCTGATCATATTGATTTAAATATTCATCCTAAAATTAAAATTGGGTATTTAGATCAACACCAAGAAGTTAATTTAGAGTTAACAGTTTTACAATATTTACGTGAAAGTTATCAAAAATTATTTGAACGTCATCAACAAATGGAAAACTTATATGCACAAATGGCCGAAAATTATAGTGAAGAATTATTAACTAAAGCTATGAAAATTCAAGATGAATTAACGCATCAAGGATTTGATACTATTAGTAAAAAAATTGGGCGGTTAGTAGATGGATTAGGAATTAATTTAGAACTTTTAGCACAAACCTTAGATAGCTTAAGTGGCGGTCAAAGAGCAAAGGTACTTTTAGCAAAATTACTGTTAAATGAAGATGATTTCTTATTACTTGATGAGCCAACTAACTTTTTAGATATTGAACAAATTAATTGGTTAGCTAAGTTTTTACAAAATTACCCTAGTGCCTTTTTATTAGTATCACATGATCGTAATTTTATTAATACAACATGTAATATTATTTTTGACATTGATAATTATACAATTACTCGTTATGTTGGTAATTTTGAAAGTTTTTTAGAGCAAAAAAGTTTACATCATCGCCAATATCAAGCAGCTTATTCAAATCAGAAGAAATTAATTGAAAAATTAGAAACTTATATTAGTAAAAATGCAGTACGTGCTGCTACTGCTAAAAGTGCTGAATCAAGAAGAAAACAATTAGTTAAAATTCAAGTTTTAGAAAAACAGCAAATTCAAACACCGCCAAAATTTCATTTTAAGTATTATAAAACAACAGCCACAATTGCGGTGCAAGCTAAAGATCTTGAAATTGGTTATCATAAACCATTAATTAAACCGCTTACTTTTGTTATTAAAGCTGGTAGTAAGTGAGTTGTCAAAGGATATAATGGAATTGGTAAAACTACTTTTTTGCAAACACTGGCTGGAAACATTCCAGCACTTGCTGGAAATATTAATTTAGGTGATCGCATGCAAATAGCATATTTTCATCAAACAGAAGTAATGACTAATATTACTCCTTTTAACTATTTAAAAGAGTTAGATATTAAATTAAACGATCTTGAAATTAGAAGAATTTTAGCCAGTTTTGGGTTACGAAGTAATTTAGTAATGAAGCCAATGATTTTCCTTTCTGGGGGCGAGCAGACAAAAGTTAGATTAGCAGCATTAGCATTAAAACCTTATAATTTATTAATTTTAGATGAACCAACTAATCATATTGATGTTTTAGCTAAAGAAGCTTTACTGACAGCATTACAAGAATTTGAAGGAACAGTTTTATTAACAACTCATGATACTAATTTTAATAATAGTTGAGTTGATGGTATTTTAGATTTTGAAAAATTAATTGATTAGTAAAAAAAATTTGCTAAATATTTGCAAATAACCTTTTATTATTTTAGATAGACTAATATTAGTGATTAATTAATATAATTAAAAAACAATTAGGGAATGAAGATATTATAATATTGTTAAATAAAAAAATACTTAATTATAAGTATTTTTTTATTTATATATGATTATCCTTTGTTACGATTACGATCGTCACGGTCACGTTTGTTAAATCCACCACTGTTTGCTCAACCAGAATCACCACGGTCAGAACGTGGTCTAAAATGTCCACGGTCAGAAGAATTTCTGTCTCCTTGTGTTCTTGCTCCACGTTCGGCAAAACGTTTTTCACGTTCTTCTGTGATTTTTACAAGTGTTGTTAAACTTGCATTAATAGTAATTACTGTTTCTTTTAAAACTTTAATTTCCTCTAATAATGCTGCGATTGTTTGATTGTTTTCCATTAACAATGCCTCTTCTTTCTGGCGCCTAATTGATAAATCGGATAATAATATCTGATATAATGAAAATTAATAAGCACTCAATTAAGTATAGCATTAAAAATAAAATTGTATAGTATATAGTGACATATTTTCTTATTAGTAGTAAAAATATAATTAATTATTTTCGGTAAAATTATGTTACTAGACTAATACTTTTAAATTTAAAAGTACGAATACCTTGAAAATCAATTAAGTTTTCAATATTAATGGCAGTAATAATAAAATGATATGTTTTATTATTAATTTTGTATACAAAATCATATTTTAGATTAACTGTTTCAATAGTATTAGTAGTACTTTTAGTCATAGTAATATTATAGGTATTAGCTATTTTTTTATTGATACCTGTTGTATTATCAGCATCAAAATAAGCATTATAATTATCTTTAATTCATTTATTATTATTAGCAGTAATAATATCAGCAATTCCTAATTTACGATTTTCATCAGTAGTACCAAGCATTAAATTTAAAATTTTATTTAGTTCACTGTCTTGTTGTAACATAGTTTTTTGTAAAATATCAAGTATTGACCCTGAAGTAAAAATTGGAAAGTCTGGATTCTCTTTATTAACATGCCCTCCTAATGATTGATATAATTCGTCAATATCAGAAGATGTGACATCAGATTGTTTAATGATATTTTTTAAAACAACAATAGTATCATTTTTGAGGATTACTAAAAGACCTGTTTCATTATTAAGCAAGAAGGTTTTTAATTTTTCCAAGTCAATATTAATACCTTCATTATTTGGATATTGTTTTGAAATTTCAGTTAGCAAATCAACAACATCATTAATAGTACTTTTAACACTATCGTTATTAATAGCTTCTATAATTGGGTTAATTAAAAGATCGGGAGAAAGTAAGTTAGCAAAAAGGGCACCCATAGATGTTGTTATGCTAAGTATATTATATGTTATTTTTACTTTAACATCATAAAGAAATGTATCAAAGCCAGGATTATCTGTTGGTGGTCTACCGAATGCTATTTTCAGTATTTCTTTTAATTTATCTGGATTATTAAGTAAAGATTTTATAGTATTAGTAATATTAAGTAAATTGTAACTACCTGTCGTTGGATTTGAAGGATAACCATTGCCAATTGTTAAATATTTAACACCTTCGGTAATATCTGGCATCTCTAATATTCATTTTTTAATAACTGGAATTAGCGCTTCAACAATTATGAGGATGTAACGTGGGTTAGTAGTTAAGAAAGGAACATATTGAAGAATATCAACTAAAAATGCTTTAACATCAAAGTATGTACCTTTGATATGTTCTTCAATAATTTCCCCTAAATAACGTGGATTTTTATTTTTTTCGCCAACAATATCATGATCTTTACTTATTTTTCAAAATAAATAGTTAATTAAAGTTCCACCATGATATAAATCATAATCTTCTTTTGCTTTTCATTCTGTTACTTTGTGGCTAGGAACAAGGATACTTGGATCTAGTTTTCATGTTGTACCATCATTTCAAGCACTGTAAGGCTGGTCACTATCATCTTTTCAATTAGTCATAAAAGTAGTTAATTCTTCAAGATTATTTGGAGTTGTTACTTGATTATCAGATCAACTACCATTAATTAAATTGTTAAAAATATTATTAAGTGGTGTTAAAAAGTTAGGACCATAATTATTAATTAGATTAATAAGTAATTGTAAGGCAGCTGGTTTATCACTTAAATCTCCCTGCAGTGTTTTTAAGAAAGTAGAAATCGGATTGAAACCAGTACCTTTTATGATATTTACTAATTCTCGATTGCTCATAATTGATATTGTTCAAACATAACTAAGATTAGAAAAAATGTTATTAATATTCTTTTTACTATTAATATCTTTAGTTAATTGTCCTGTTCCTGAAGCTTTAAAAAATTCATCAGGATTAAAACCTTTAATATCAATATTGCCATTTTCTCCCCAACGTGATTGCAAATCACCTCAATTATCTAAAGTAGTATTTTTAGTTAAATTATTAATACTACTATTTTTAATTTGTCCCATAATATCATCATTAGTACTATTAGTGTCACTATCTAATTCTTTTGACATCACCATACTTTTAATCAAGGCTGATGTTTGATCAGCAAAACTTTTAGCAATACTATTAGTTACCCGATTAATATAAAAATTAAAAGTACAAGCTGATAAAGGCAAAATAGTAGCACTAGCTATTAAAACAATTCCCAATTTAGTAAAATTCTTTTTCATATTAATTCTCCTTACAGAAATAAAGTGTTATTTTCGTTAGTTTTATTTTACTAAATTTAATACTTTTAACTTTAAAAATAATTAAACTTGCTGTCTAAAATTGTATCATTAGTTGTTTTAAATTAAAAATTTATTTAACTAAAATAGTTTAAATATGATAATATATCAAGCAGAGAAAAAAGATTACATTTTACAGTATTAAATTTAGCAATGATATATTATTTATTTTAAAATTATCCAATGATTAATTTTGTATAGGTGTGATATTATTAATTAATATTGGAACTTAATAATTACAATTAAATGCAAAATTTTAATTTAAGAAATTAGGGAGATCTATAATGGCAAGGTTAAATAAACGTAAAAAATCGAATAATAAAGTAATTACTAATCAGAAACCAAAGAAGAGTTTATTTGCAAATGCCTTATTATTAAAACAAACTTTAGTTGCTACTTGAAAAAGCAAATTACAATTAGTCATTTTATTATTACTTACTGCTTTTGCAACTTCTATGGTTACTGGCAGTTGAATTTCTTATACTAGAATGATTGAAGGTAGTAATCAATTAGGATTAAATGATCTTAAGTTTGACTCTGTTTTATCTTATTCACCAGCTCCCCAAGGGATTAAACAAATTGCTAATCAAGCTTTTAGTTTAAGGTTAGGTAGATTTTATGTACAAACTAAAGATAGTAAAAGTATTAAAGCACTTTATTTTGATGATACCAGAATTGGTAAGAGACAAGAAATTTTACCAATTACTAAAAACGATATAATTATTGATTATATTCGTGATAGCATAACAGGTAATATTACTGGAGTTAATAGTATAAATTGGACCAATGATAATAATCCTTTAACTTTTAATTTAGAAAATAATAATGTTAAAGCAAGCCTTTATGGTCAATTATTATTAAAAGCAACTAGTGCTACTAATCAAAATTTAAAAAATCATTTTATTGCTGCTGCTACTGATTTATATCGTGATATTTTTTTAAAAAAAACAGCACCTAATATTCTTACATCAATTACTACTTTTATTAAAGTATGAGTTGCTAAAAATTTAACAGATAGTATTTTAAAAGAACATGATAATGATAAAGTTACTACTTGAATTTTAGAAAATAAAATAAATTTTAGTAGTGATACTAATGATGAAACAATTCCTGATGATGTTAATTTACAAGATACAACAGCAAGAAACCATCTTTTTACTAAATTAGTTAAGATAACTGATCTTGATCCACGATTAAGTAATGATTTTGGTATGAATGGTCAATGAATGAGAATTTATCGTAATTTTGATCAATCAGAAACTGATAGTAATGTTTTTACTAATTTTACTAATGGTACTATTGGTTATAGTTCGCCTTTTAATTATAATGTAATTAGTGATGGTACCGAAAGAGATCAATTTTCTATATATTTAATTAGAGCAGCAGCAGCACTACAAATGCGTGATTTATATGTTCGTAATCAATTTGTTGCTAGTGCTGGTATTGTTAATAATGTTAAAGTTAATGTTAAAGTTGTTAATATGGGCTTATCTAATGCTTTAAATCATACTAATTTAACAGTATTTGAAGGTGTTGCACCAACAAGCAGTAATGAAATAGTTATTACACCACAATATGCAAGAAAAAATAATGGTAATAAAGCATATCGACCTGGTGATCACATTAGCATTAATGGTACTGATTTTATTGTTAGTGGTATTGGTGGTGATGCTTATGATATTTATCCAACAATTAATGATTTCGATCCAATTCCTAACACACGAACTGAATTTATTGCTTATGTTACACCTTCAGCATGAAATGGTGAAAATTGATATCAAAGTTCAGATAAAACTGATAATACTTTAATATATTTTACCCCATGAAGTAGTGTTCTTAAAAATAGTATTCATGAGTTTGATATTGATTTATTTAATGATTTTTTTCAAAAAACAATATTTAGTACCAATGGAGAAAATGATTTATATCAATATGATTATGATAAGTATTTGGTTGATAAATATACAGATAAAGATTTGGGAAAATCTTATGAATATACGATTAATCCAAATCCTGTAGTGACAAGTAGTAATAGTCAATTTCAAATTTATAATAGTAAAAAATCAATATTTGATTGATCAATAAATGCTTTTTTATATGCAGTAATAGCAGGAGTAATATTTTTATTATTAGTTGTGATTTTTATGACTACGCTAATTGTTAAAAAAGCAATTCAACAAGGTCAAGTTTCAATGGGAATTTTAAAATCAATCGGTTATAAAACATGACAAATCACGATTTCTTATTTAGCCTATCCATTATTAACTTTATTAATTGCGATTCCAATCGGTTGAATTGTTGGACTGGCAATTCAGGTTTATTTAACTGAAATTTTTAATACTTTATTTGTTTTACCATATAATGTTTTTAATTTTAATGTTGTGCCATTATTTATTTCAATTGCTTTAATTATTGGTTTTATTACAATTGTTACTTTATTAACTGCATTTCGTCTTTTAAAAAGTGATCCGTTATCTTTAATTAAAAAAGATAGTGATTTAGCATTAGGTGTTGTCAAGGGTAAAAAAAGTAGTAAGTTTTTACAAAATAATTTTCGTCTTCGTTTTTTATTATCATTATCAAAAACTAGTTGAAAAAAAATTCTAGTTACTTCAGGAGTGATTACTTTAGCTTCACTGTCAATTGTTGCAACAACATTAGTTCCTGCTACTATTAGTAGTTTAAAAACTAATTATTTTAAAACCCAAAAGTATAAAAATTATTATGAATATCAAACACCAATGCCTAATATGCCGATGAGTAAATATGGGTTATATTCATGAACTTTTTTCGATCGGCCAGA
This sequence comes from Spiroplasma endosymbiont of Polydrusus pterygomalis, assembly GCF_964030825.1. Lineage (NCBI taxonomy): Bacteria > Bacillati > Mycoplasmatota > Mollicutes > Entomoplasmatales > Spiroplasmataceae > Spiroplasma > Spiroplasma endosymbiont of Polydrusus pterygomalis. The sequence continues at coordinate 240,639 of NZ_OZ034964.1, forward strand.
TGGTGAACTATATTATCCAAGTTATGGTGCTATGCCATGACCTGAAGATAAAATTATTTATGATAAGACTGCTAATGCACGAGTTGGTTGATATAATCCATTATTTTTTAAAAAAATTGATGAGACTAATAATAATTTTGATAAAATCTTTATTTTTGATTCAACTTTTGCTGAAAGTCAAAAAGATGATTTTTTTAAAAAAATGTCAGCTTATTATCAAAAACAGGCAACAGGAACATTAGATCTTAATGATTTGGTTTGATCATACAGTTGGCTTGGTGGTAAGGCTTTTAGTAATCAACTAATAACTGATTTAAGTAAAGAAGATAATACATCAGGAAAAATGTTTTCATATAATATTATTAATTTTGCCAGTGGTCAATTACCTAATATTTTGCAAGTTCCTAATCCAGGAGTGCCACCTGGTCCAGAAGCAATCAAAGAAATTTTAAAACAAGTATTACCTGGCTTTGTTCGTCAAAGTATTGATAATTTACCAAGAAAAAATCCAAAAGAAGACCCTTATGATTATTTTAGTATTGGTCACAATACTATCGCTTTCAATCCTAAGAGTGTTAATAATGGTGATATTAATGGTTCAGATGAGGAATTAGTAACCCAATTTAAAGTTGGTGTTGAAGATCAAGCAATTGCCAAAAAAGGACTTATGGATGTTATTGGTATTAATCCTAATACTGCCATGCTAATATTAAAAGATAAGGAAATAAATGATTTAAAGTATAGTGATACTGCTAATACTATTCCAATTGTTATTAATCACGCTTTCCAATCTAAGTTTGGATTACGTGTTGGTTCTGAGTTTAGTGGTGTACCACAAGTAAATACTTTAAGTTATAAGAATACTGCTGGTAAGAGTGTCCCTTTACCAAAAGAAAATTGATATTATGGTAAAACTCCACCACCAACTATTTCTACTACAGCAAATGGTGGTATTTGATCAAAAAATGGAACAAAATGAAATTATCGTGGTGATCAAGAAATTAAGTTAGCAGCTATTAATAATGCTAATAATGCTATTGATGATGAATATACTGATATCCATGGTACTAGATATAATGGCATGTATGATGCTAATGGTAAGCCAATTATTAATGATATTCCTAGTACTTGAAATAATGTTAATGATATTTGATTAAGATTACCTGATGATATTAGTCTTAATGCTAAGCAGGGTAAAATTCCAACAGCTGATAATAATTCAACTATTGATTTTGATTTGCAACATATTTCAGATCCAACTAAAAAATGAATTAAACCTTTTTCATATGATTTAGTTCCTGCATATCCTGAATTTGATTCTAATGATCCATTAAGTATTTTATTAAGTCGTCCCGCAGAATGATTTATGGGTATGGTTAATAATGGAATTTTAACTAAAGAAAATAATATTAATGCTGAAACTTTACAAACAGATATTAAAGAAAATATGCCAACATGATGACAAAATATTACTGGTGATTCTAATCCACTTCATAAATATCAAGTAATAGGAATTCAAGATTCTTATGATAAACCAAAAGCTTACATTGATCAAAAATGAGCTAATAAGATCATGGGTTATAGTTATGTTAACAATGATCCTTATTATCAAGGAACTGATATCTTACAATGATTTAATGGTAAATTAAGTGCTAATGCTAATGTTTTTGATTTAATTGGTAGAAAGAGTTTTAAATCAAATTTAGATGATTATACAATGTATGCAACTACTAATTTAAGTGGTAATAAAAATATTGAAATGGTAAAGTCTAATGATTTATTATCAAGGCAACAAGCAATGATTAATAAGATGTCAGATATTGCTTTTAGTGCTAGTGTTTTATTTATTGTGACAACTATTATTTGTTCAATCTTAATTGTTATTATGATTACTGATTTGTTTACTAATCAATTTCGTCGTTTTATGGCTCATATGAAAGCAGAAGGTTATACTAATTGAGAAATTAATTCTTTTACTTTAGGTATTTTTACTCCTTGATCATTACTTGGTTATATTGTTGGAGTTACTTTAGGATTCCTTGCTATTTATGGTTTAATTACTATTCTTACTAATTTTGTTGGTGTGGCCTTACCATTTACCATAACATGATGAATATTACCAGTAAGTTTTGCGATAATTGGTGGTATCTATATCTCAACCTTTATTATTAATAATAAAGAGTTAAATAAAATGAATTTAATTGAATTATTAAAATCTGATGAATAACATCACAATAAAAAGTGTTGCTAAAATAATATTTATTGTTATATTAACAAGTTAATAAAAAAAATGTATACTTTACTTAAAAACTTAATATAGGTTTTTAATTCATTGCTTTTTAATAAAAAGCAACTGGGTTTTTTATTTTGAAAGGATAATTAAATGAAAGATACAAAAAAAGATTTACAACAAGAAATAGAAATTTTTGAAAATGAAATTATGAAATTAGATGAAGAAATAAAAAATATAGTTTTAAAAATAAAACCTTTACATCAAAAATTAGAGTTAGCTTTAAATAAACAATTAGCAATTAAAAAATATAGTTTTAGAAATATAATTAGTTTTGGATTATTTAATTTCGTTAAAAAGAAAAAAATTAATCAAGAAATTAGTAATTTAAGGAGACAAATTAATCATTTTGATGATAAGAAATCACAAATAAAAACTAAAATAATTGAAAATTATAAAACAATATTTAAAGAAACGAGAGATGTGTCTGTTAAAACTGATAATTTTGCTAAAATTTTAACAGATGTGTCTGTTAAAACTGATAATGTTAATAACAAACAAAGAATAAATACTATTTAAAATTTATATGCTTTTAAATAGTATTCACAAAATAAAAATTTTTAATTAGAGATTTTTTTAAATCAATTTTTATAAACTATAAAGTAATTTTAACTTGGAAAATTTTTATTTGATAATGACAAGTTTATTTTTATTATATTTTTCTTAGTTAAAATTAACGAAAAAATTATTAATCATATTTTAATTTTATTAAAATTAAAGCATTAATGTTATAAATAACTAACTATTTATTGATATAATAACTAATGTAGGTGAAAGTATGACATTTTTTAAAAATTTAAAAACTAAATTATTTGGTCAAAAGACAACTAAATATGAACAAGGACTTAAAAAGTCACGAACATTATTCGCATCAAAAATTAAAGCATTAGCAGCACGTTATCATCAGCTTGATGAAGAATATTTTGAAGAATTAACAGAAGTATTAATTTTAGCTGATGTTGGCTATAAAATGGCAGCAACTATTACAGATGAAATTCGTCATGAAGCTAAAATTCAAAAATTAACAAAACCAAAAGATATTAATGATATTATTATTGACAAAATGTTTGTCATTTATACTGATGGTCAATTAGTTTCAACAAGATTAAATTTTACTAAAAATAATATTAGTTTATTTTTAATTGTTGGTGTTAATGGTAATGGTAAAACAACATCTGCTGCTAAATTAGCTGCTAAATTAAAAGAACAGGGAAAAAAACCATTTTTAATTGCTGCTGATACTTTTCGTGCTGGTGCTGTTGAACAATTACAAATTTGAGCACAAAGAATTGATATTCCTTGTCATTTAGGAACAGCAAAGCAAGACCCAGCTAGTGTTGTTTATGCTGGAATTGAAGCTGCTAAAACGCAAGAATGTGATGTTATTATTGTTGATACAGCAGGTAGATTAGAAAATAAAGTTAATTTAATGCAAGAGTTAAAAAAAAATAATAAAATTATTAGTCAAAAATTAGGACATAAAGCTAATGAAACATTGTTAGTAATTGATGGAACAACAGGTCAAAACGGTATTAATCAGGCTCAAGAATTTATGAAAATTGTGCCATTAACTGGTATTATCTTAACAAAGATGGATGGCACTGCTAAGGGTGGTATTATTCTTGCTATTAAAGAGGAGTTAAATATTCCTGTTAAATTAATGGGTTTTGGTGAAGGAATAAATGATTTAGAAGAATTTGATTTAGATAAGTATATTTTTAGTTTAACAAGTGATCTATTTACGGAGCATGAACATGAATAGTTTAGAAAAACAAGTTTTATATTATAGTTTATTTACTTTTTATAATCCCTTATTAACAACAAAACAAAAACAATATTTTACAAATTATTTTATTGAAAACTTATCTTTACAAGAAATTGCTGATTTACAAAAAGTATCACGAACAGCTATCCATGATAGTTTACAAAAAGTTATTAGTTTATTAAATGAATATGAAAAGAAGTTACATCTTTATCAAAAATATAAGCAACGAAAAGTAATATATGAAAAATATGCAGAAAAATATAATTTTATTAAAATTTTACAAGAAATTGATAAAATAGAATAAATAAAGCAGGTGGAAGTTAATGAAAATTTTAATAATTGGTGATATCTACAGCATTGTTGGCAGGCAAATGGTTAAATATTGGATTAGTAAAATAAAAAAAGAATATGAAAATGAATTTAAGATTGATTTAATTATTGCTAATGGTGAAAATACTACTCATGGTAAATCATTATGTAAAAAACATTATGAAGAATTAAAAAATATTGGTATTGACATTATTACTACTGGTAATCATATTTTTGGTCATCCTGATGTTGCCAAATATATTAGTGTAACACCAGATTTATTACGACCTTTAAATTATAATCCTTATCATCCAGGTCATGGTACAATTTTAATTAAGGTTGGTAATAAGAAAGTACGGGTAACAAATTTAATTGGTCGCACTTTCATGGATAAATCTGATAATCCCTATTTTGCTCTTGAACAACTTATTAAGTTTGATAAACAAAATACAGAAGAACAAAGTGATATTCATATTATTGATTTTCATGCTGAAGCAACAGCGGAAAAATTATCTTTTGCTTGAAATTTTGATGGTCAAGTTACTTGTGTAGTTGGAACACATACTCATGTGCAAACCGCAGATAATCGACTATTACCAAAAGGTACTGCTTTTATTACTGATATTGGCATGACGGGTCCATTTTATTCAATTATTGGTGCTAAGGCCGAAGAAGTTATTATTCGTGATAAAAAAAGTATGCCAGCAAAATTTAGTCCAGCTGATGGTGAAGGTCAATTTTCAGCTGTCTTATTAACTATTGATGATGAAACAAATAAAGCCAAAAAAATTGAACGTATTTTTATTCATCCACAAGCGCCTAATTTTAAAATTTATCAATAGTTATAATTAGGAAGGAATTAGTTTTACTATGATATGAAATAACCTTAATTTTTTTACTAATAATAATGGTCTATATTCAATTTTAATTAGTATTAGTATATTAATAATTTTATTAACTTTGAGACTTTTGGTAATAGCAAAAATTAAAGATAACGTTAATGTTCAGCAGGCTGCTGAAATGCGAGAAAAAGTAATTATTTTACGTGATGGTTATCAAGTAAAATTATTTAAACAAATGATTGACAAAAGTACAGTGATTATTATTGGTGTTCATGGTTTGCAAGGACAAAAAGATGATTTTAAATTATTAAGCTCTTTTTGTAAAAAATCGCAATTATCTTTAATTAGTTATGATCGCAGGGGTATTGGTAAAAATGAACAAGATTGAAAATTTAAGTCATTAGCTGTTGATATTAATGACTTAAAAGATGTGATAAGTGCTGTCAAAACTAAATATCCCAATCAAAAAATTATTGTTTGTGGTGAGTCATTAGGTGCTGCTATTGCTAGTTATGCTACCAATAATAATGATCAAGTGTCAGCATTAATCATTAGTAATTTAGTTACCAAAAAAAATCTTTATCAATTTTCACTAAATTTTATTATTCGTTTTTGTTTTGCTTTTATTTTTAATAGTAATATTCAAATGCCAATTTATATTGAAAGTAAAGATATTTCTAGTAATAGTGCTCATATTACTAATATGAATCAAAGATATAGTAATCGGCAAAATTGATCATTACGTTTTTTAATGCAATTTAAAAAAATTAATAAAAAGAGTGTTATGATAATTAGTAATTCCAAACTTGCAACCTTAATTTTACAAAGTGCTGATGATGTATTTAGTGATTTTCATCAACTTAAAATTAATAAAAAGTATTGAAAAAAGCATCATAGTTATGTTTTTATTTTTGATGGTAAACATGCATTAATTAATGAACCTAATATTAAAGATATCTTTAATAATCAAATTATGCCATGAATTACTAAAAATATTTTACTTGAGAAAGGTTAAAAAATATGAAATTAATACCTAATTTTACTCATCCACTCTTTACTAGTGAGTCAGTTGCTCCTGGCCATCCCGATAAAATTTGTGATCAAATTGCTGATGCAATTTTAGATGCTTTTTTAAAACAAGATCGACATGCTAAAGTAGCTTGTGAAGTTTTTATTACAACAAACTTTGTCTTAATTGGTGGTGAAGTTCATAGTCATGCCCAAGTTGATTATCAAAATATTGCACGAAAAGTTATTACTGAAATTGGTTATATCAATGATGAAATTGGATTTAATGGCTTTACTTGCGAAGTTAAAGTTTTAATTCATGAGCAATCACCTGATATTTTACAAGGAATTGATTTAAAAAATCACCAAATTGGTGCTGGTGATCAAGGAATTATGTTTGGTTATGCATGTCAACAAACACCAGAATATATGCCATTAGCAATTGTTTTAGCTCATGATTTAATTAAAAGAGCTAATAAATTACGGCAAGAAAAAAAGTTTAAACATGCTTTGCTTGATATGAAAGCCCAGGTTACCATTGATCAAGAAGATGCTAAAAATTTAAAAATACATACTATTTTAATGAGTATTCAACATCAAGCAAATTATGATGAAAAACAATTTAAACAATTTATTCATGAGGAAATTATGCAATATGTAGCTAGTAAATATGGTTTAAATCTTGATTTTAAATATTTAATTAATCCAACTGGTAAGTTTGTGATTGGTGGACCTGCTGGTGATACAGGGTTAACAGGAAGAAAATTAATGGTTGATACTTATGGTGGTGCTGCTTGTCATGGTGGCGGTGCTTTTTCGGGAAAAGATCCGACAAAAGTTGACAGAACCGGTGCTTATTATGCTAGATATATTGCTAAAAATATTGTTGCTGCTAATTTAGCAAAGATTTGTGAAGTACAACTAGCATATGCTATTGGTACTCCTGAACCAATTGCAATATTTGTTAATACTCATCAAACTATTGTTCCGGGTTTAACAGAAGCAAAATTAATAGAAATTATTTATCAAGTTTTTGATTGTGCTGCTAGTGCGATGATTAATAAACTAGAGTTATTAAAACAAAATTATCAACAATTAGCAACTTATGGTCATTTTGGTCGAAATGATTTACAATTACCTTGGGAGAAATTGGATAGAGTTAGTTTGTTAAAAGATTTTTTACCAAAGAAATAAGATAGGAGTTATATTTATGTTTTTAGAAGTAATAGCTACATCTTTGCAAGATATTGAAAAAATTAATAAGTCTGAGGCTAATCAAGTTGAACTTTGTACTGCTATGGAATTTGGTGGTTATACTCCAAGGTATGAATTAATTGCTGAGGCATGTAAACTTTCATTAAAGCCAGTAATGGTTATGGTTAGAAATAATAATAGGTTTAACGTTACTGATAGTGATTTTGAAGTTTTTAAAAAAGATATTGCGTTTATTAAAACAACCCATGCATCTGGCATTGTTTGTGGTATCTTAACTGAAGATAATAGTGTTGATATTGAAAGAATGAGCGAAATTATTAAAATAGCAAAACCATTAAAGGTAACTTTTCATCGTGTTTTTGATGAAATTACTAATAAAAAACAAGCCTTACAACAATTAGTTAAATTAGGTGTGACAACAGTTTTAACTAGTGGTGGTAAAAACAATATTATCAATAATATTAATAATTTTAAAATGTTAAAAAAATTAAAATTACCAATAAGAATACTTGCTGGTGGTGGTGTTAATTTAGAAAATATTAATATTTTATTAACAAATGGTATTAATGATATTCATGTTGGAAAATGTGTTCATGAAAATAATAGTTTTGCTAATCAAATTAATTATCAAATAATTAATAAAATAAAACATATGGATAAAAAATAAAATTTATTTTATCTTCAAAAATGATAACTTTAGTTATTATTAACAAAATAGTATCATATCTTTGATTTTTAATTATTTAGTATCCTTAGTTATAATAATTTAATAATATCAAAATTTCAATTTTAGGAGATAAAAGTTTAACTATATTTAAATCATCTTTAATATTTTGTATCGTTTTTCTTTTTGAACATGTTTCTTTGTCTTCCTTTTAAAATAAAAATCTGTTAATTTATTAAACAAATATATAAGGGCTTTGCTTTCTAATTACTTTGTAATTAAAACAAAAGTAATATTTTTTGGTGAATTTAATGGTTTATAGCCACTGGTTGATTAGTTTATTTATTTGCATTAACAATATCTGAATTAAAATTATTTTGATTTTATTTATTACTATTTTCAATTTGATTATCTTTCATTTTCTGATAAATGTTAAATAAATATTCTTTTTTAAAGTCACTATATTCTTTTCTTTTAACTTTATTTAATGTTAAAAATTTTTTTAATTATTTTTTTAAAAACTTATTGTTATTATTGCTTCTTTTATTTTTTCATTTTCTAAATTTATTTTTAATTGTTGCAAAGATAGGTTTTGCTAAAAAAGATAAAATGGGAGTAGTTATCATTATTCACGGTATTACTGGAATAGAAATTACCAAAATGATAATAGGAGTTATAAAAATTAATGATATAGCTATTATAAATAGATGATTAAAAGAACGTCTAGTATGATCAATAAATGTTCAATTGATATTTATAAAGTCAGCTCTATTAATTCTTGACTTTTATTCATTTGTGGTTTTAAATCTTCTTTTAAAATATTGAAAAATTTAACATTTTCAATTAATTCTTTTTCATAATTAATATTTTCTTTAATTTCATTTTTTTAATAAAGTTTCATAAGTTGCTAATTCAATAATATTTTTTTGTCAATATAAATAATTTTAGAAAAAGTCCCTATTTAAAAGGGACTACGTATTGGGATTTTTAGGGTTTGATTTGAATTAGTGTTTTTCTTTAAATTATATTTGTTTTAATTTGTTTTTTTGTTCTATAAATAATAAATTAAGAACAATTTAATTATACACTTTTATTCAATATTTTAACACTTATTTTCGTAAAAAAAGATTAAATTTGTTATTAAATTTGTATTGTAAAATAGTTATAATTCATATATTATTAACTTAAAATCTTTATTGATTTTGAATTAATGATGTATTTAAAGGAGATAAATAAAACATGAAGAGTTTAATAAAATTATTATCAATTTTAGCAATATCATCCCCAATACCATTAACTATTTTTGGTTGTGATAATAAAAAAGAAACACAAAAAGTAGACTTAGAAATATTAACTCAAAAATTAAATGATAAAGTTTCAAAATTATCAACAAACATTCCTGCCAAAATTAATAAAAAAAATAAAGAATTAGATCGATTAATAAATAGGGCAATAAAAGATTTGAATTTAAGTTCAAATTTAGTAAAACCTCAAATTAAGTATTTTAATGATGAACAATGCAAAAATGATATAAGTAATCAGCCACAAAAAACAGGTAATTTGTATACGATTATTTCTGCAGATGTTAATGATGGAAGTTATCAGGGTTCAACAAAGCCAATTAAAATAAATTTAACAGAAAACTCTACTAAAATTAATTTAAACACTATTACTAAATTAAGTGGAATTGATATTATTGCTAATCCAAGTAAAACTTATAAGCAATTAATTAGTAATATAAATAATTTTAATGAATTTAAGTTAATGCCATTGGCTGTTGGTTATCAACTTCAGTTTTATAGTGAAAATAACAAGGATATAACAAATGATAAACAAGAACTTGAAAATGTATCTAAAATTATTGTTAAAATAACTAGTAGTTTTGATGATGAAAATTATCAAGGTTCCACTAACATTGATTTAACTAATCAAACAATTATTACCGATCAAGATATGCAAAATTATTTTGCTAAGGTAACGGTACCATTAGCGAATTTTATACCACAAAATCCTGCAACTCATGCTACAAAAGATAAAAAACAAGCAGTTGACAATGTTATAAGAAGTTTAAAAGCAATTCAAAAAAAATATGAGTCAATGACTAAATCAATCTTAAGTGGTATATATCAAGAAAAAATTGATTTAACTAAGCTTAGAAATGAAAATGAAATTTATGATACAAATCAGCAACTAGTAGCTAATAATTGATTTGAAAAACCAGCATCAAGAAAAGAAGCAACCGTATTAATTTTTTATGGTAATACAGAAAAGGGTTATTTTTTTCCTATCTGAATAGATATAACTTAATTATTAACTAAAATTAATGAAAAAGAATAGGTTATAAGTTAAAGTTAAAACTCCCCTCAATTAAGAAGGGAGTTTTAACTTATAAATTTATATTGAATGTTTAATATTGAGTTGTTTAAAGGGGTTGGTAATGAAGGTAATTGTTTTATTTTTTATCTTTAAAATTTTGATGTTTATAAAATATTCTATTTTCAATGCTTGCAATACGAGCAGTTGTTTCACCAATATTAATATTATTTAATGCTTCATCAATTGCATAAATTTTTGCATCTAAATTATCTAGATGATGTAAAATTTCAGCTTCAATTGTTTTTGGTAAAACAGGTGAGCCATATTCATATTTACCATGACTTGCTAAAATTAAATGTTGTAATAAAACTATAATTTCTTCTTCTAAATTAATATCTAATTCTTTACAAGCAAGTGTAACTTGCATAGCACCTAACGAAATGTGACCAATCATTTTCCCTGATAATGTATATGAGCTAATTGGATTATTATCTAATTCAATTAGTTTTCCATAATCATGCATAATAATTCCCGCATATAATAATTCATTATTAATGTTACGATCATTATAAAGTGCAATTACTTGTTTTGCCATTCTTAACATTGTTACTGAGTGTCATAATAAACCACTTTGGACAGCATGATGCATTTTAACTGCTGCTGGTCATTTTTTGTAATCATCAATATTTTTTTTATTAAAACATTGAATTAATACTTTTTTTAAAATTGGGTTTTTGAATTCCTTTATTGTTTGACTAATTTCAGTTCATGCTTCAATAATGTTAATTGGTGCTTGTGTAAGTAATAAATCATAATATTCACTAGGATTATTAATAATACTTCAACTATTAATTTTTAGTTGGATTTCATTATTATAATTAATGCTATTTGCTTCAATTTTAATAACTTGTCCTGTTGTTAATTGAGCGATGGTTTCTTTATTTACATCTCAAATTCTTGCTGAAATTGTTCCCGTTTTATCTTGTAATTGTAAATTTAAATAGTTAGTATTATTAGAAGCAACACCTTGAATTACACGATTAATAATTACTACTAAACTTAAAACATTATTAGGTTTGATATCTTTAATTACTGTCATTATTTTTCCTTCCTTTCTATCATTTTACCTCTTTGATATTTAAATATTTAGTAGCTAATTCTTGATACATATTTCTCATTTTTAATTGTCCAGCAGCAAGAGTTTTATCGATACAAACGAAATAAAACTTAATTTTTGGCTCAGTACCGCTAGGTCTAACAGCAAATCATGAACCATCAGTAAAGTAAAATTTTAATAAATTTTGTGATGGCATACCATGTAAACCAGTTTGATAGTCTTCAACTTTAGTAATATTAATATTATTAAGAGTTGTTAGTTTACTAGTTCTTAATGTTTCTAACATATTATTAATTGTTGCTTCTCCTTCTATTCCTTTTAAAACAAGATTAACAGTATAACAATAATAATATCCAAATTTTTGATAAATAGTTTCTAAAACATCCACTAATGTTTGTTGTGACTTTTGGTAATATCAAGCTGCCTCTGCTGCTACTATTGCTGATTGAATACCATCTTTATCACGAGTAATATCTTTAATAACATAACCATATGCTTCTTCAAAACCAAAAACAAAGTTAATATTGCGTGTTTTTTCTTTTAACATTTCTGCACCAATTCATTTAAAGCCAGTTAATGTTTTAATGATTTGGCATCCATATGATTTAGCAATCATATCAGATAAATTTGAGGTAACAAAAGTATTATACATAACTGGATTTTTTGGCATAGTGTTATTACGTTGATAATGACTTAATAAATATTCTAATAGTATTGGTGCTGTTTCATTACCTGTTAATAAAACATAATTATTATTATTATTATGTTTTACAGCAATTCCAATGCGATCAGCATCAGGATCATTTAAAATAATTAATGGTGCATCATGTTTTTTGGCATATTTAATTGCTAAATCAAATGTTGCTTTTACTTCAGGATTAGGTGATACTACGCCTTTAAAATCAGGGTCATAATTAGCTTGTTCCGTTACTAAAATAACTTCATAACCACATTCTTCTAAAATTGGTTTAACTCATTGCCGACTAGTACCATGTAAATTAGAAAAGATAATTTTAAAGTTACGATTTTTAACTTGTGGATAAAATTGTAAACTTTTAATATCGTTACGATAATTATTTTCTATGGTAGTTGGGACTTCTTTAATCAAGGCAGCATCATAATCGAATGTTAATTGGAAATCATCAGATAATTGTTTCATATTATCACTAATTATATTAGTAACATTAGGAAGAAATTGACAACCATATTGATCATAAATTTTATAACCATTATATTCTGGAGGATTATGACTGGCAGTAATAACAATTCCAGCAATTGCACTGACTTTTCTAATACTATATGAAAGTATTGGAGTTGGTCTTAATTCGTTATTTTTAAATAAAAAAGCAGGAATTTTATGTTTAGCTAACGTTTTTGCTGTTAACATTGCAAATTCTGCTGAAAAATGACGATTATCATGAGCGATAACAACGCCACGAAGTAAATCTTGTTGAGAAAAAACAGATTTTAAATGTTGAATAAATGCAACAGTTGCTTTCATAATAGTAATTTCATTAATTCTGCCAGTACCAACTCCAATAATACCACGCATGCCAGCTGTCCCAAATTCTAGAGTTGTAGCAAAAGCTTCATCAATTTCATTTTTAGACATTGTTATTAATTGTTTTTTTAAATATTTTGGTAAATTTTTTTGTTTTCAAATTTGATATGTGTTTAATATCTTCATTATTATTAACTCCTTTATAATAAAAAAAATAGGTTTATAGGTAAATGATACTATAAAATAAAAAGAAAATAAATTTTAGTAGTTAATAAGGATAAAACTTTAACTAAAAAATAAAAAAGAGGTAATAGTAAATAATTCAAATATTAATTTAAATAATTTATTAGTTTTAATATTTTCGTATTTATAAATTTCAATTTAACTGATTTACTATTATTAATTGCTAATAGTTTTTATTAGCAATTATTCCATTAATATTTCAGCAAGCGAAATAGTTATTGGTAATGCTGGTTTTTTATGTTTTATTGGTGTTGTTATAATATTTTTTAAATTTTTATTATTAGGTATAATATCTGCTTTTAAAATAAAAGTCTTTTTGTTTTAATGAATAAAAAACTTATATTAATTTGAAGTATATCAGATTATGTTACTTGTTATTAAAGTTATAGTTTTAGTAGGTTTATTGCAACTATAATTATTTATATTTTTGGTAGAATTGATTTATATTGGCTTGTTGCAGGTTGATTATATAAATCAATATCATTTATTTTATTTTTAAAATATTCTAAAGCATTAGTTGCTTTTTATATACTATTACTAATTTTTTTTGATTAATATTTTTAAAATAATTTTTTCCTTTTTTATTATTTTTTTGTTTAGTTTTAAAATGATTACTAATTATTTGTGCTTTTTGTTTCTGATTTGAAAATTTAATATCTTTATTATACTTATTTAGTATTTTTTGTTTTGATTTTTTATCAAAATAGTGCCGATAACCAATTCCATCATCATATCCAAAATATGTTACTTTTCAACATTTTTTTCTAATATCATTAAAAATATCTAGTAAGTCAATATTTAACATATTATTTGTATTTACTTCATCTTTTAAAGCAGTCAACTATTGAATATTTGTAATTAATTGAATTTTATCTTATTCATCTTCTGAAATTTCACATTTATTTAGTAACGTTTTATTTATATTTTGCTTAATCAATTATAAAATTTGGTAGATCGTTTTTGCTAACAGTTTTTAACTGTCTCTTGTCAATTACTATTTTTTCATTATTATTTTCATCACTTTCCTTTATCTAAGATGAAAATTCATTATTTTATTTTAAAATAAGATAATGAGTTAAAAACTTATATTAAGTTTGTATATTAATTTTAAGCACTTCCTTAAAGTGTAAATTTATTTTTTCAAATATTATTCAATTTATCGAAATTAACAAATTTAATATCATTTTCATAAATATTTTTTTGAAATATTATATTGATTAAAATTATTTATAAAAATATATTAAGTGTTAAAAATAATGTTTATTAAATATTATTTTTTTTGTGTTATTATTTACTTATAATTTAATAATTGTTTATTCCTAATGTAGAAATTTATCTATGTTAGGTTTTTATTAAATTAAAAATTTTACAGAAAAGGTAAAAAATTAAAAGAAATACCTAAAGAAAATTGAATTAAATAAAACAAAAAAATAAAAAACTAGCTAGAATTTAGCAAATGATTGAAAATATTTGTGTAATTCCTTGGTATTATGAAGTTTAGATAGAAGCAAAAGTGAAATTAATTTAATAAATGAAACTGAAATTCCAAGCAATGAATATCATTTTTCAAAGAAAAAAATAATTTCATGATAATTATAAATAAAGATTGCAAATGCAATCTTTATTTATCTTTTAATTTTATAATTTAAAAATTAAAAAAATACTATAACTTAAAAATACCACGTTAATGTTAATAAATAATTTTTTAATAATATATAAGAATTTTAAAGTTATTAAATATTTTATTGATTTTACTTGGAATTTATTGTAAATGAGTTACAATTGTATTAAAGTTTTAAAGGAACTTTGGAACAAAATATTTTGGTTTTTTATAAGCCTCATTTAAATTTTTTATATTTAAATTAGGTTTTTTGTTTTATTATATCATTTAAAGGAGTGAGAAATATGAAATCACAATTTTATAGAGATGGAATAATTTATTATGCAATGAATTTAGAAAAATGAGCAAATGTTGAAAATAAAACTTACTTTATAAAATATCATGATGTGATTCTAAAATTAACTGATATCATTAATTGTTATGATTTAAAAAATATTTCTGAAGTAAAAGTTTATAAGTTCTTAGCAGATGCTTTTAATAGTAGAATTTTGAAAGAAGTAGGTGATAACTAATGACAAAAAAAAATTTAGAAAAAACTATTAATTTAGAAGAAAGCACAAAAAATAAACTGGAATATTTAACAGCTTTAGCAGAAAGAACTGTTGGCATGTCTTTAGAAAGTTGTCCAATAAAATGATCAGTAATTAATAATTGTGATTGTGAAGGTAATATTGATAAAACAGTGCCAAAAAATAAGGGTCCTAAAATATAAAATATTATAAAATAAAAAAAGGCGTATTAATTACGGCTTTTATTTTTTATATGGAGCGGGTGATGGGAATCGAACCCACGTCTTCAGCTTGGAAGGCTGTAATAATACCATTATACGACACCCGCAGTTATGTTAGTTACCATGTATTTATATCATATTATTAAAATCAAAGTCAACTATTTTTATGAAACAAGTTGAAAAATAAATATTTTTAATCGATGTTACTATTTATTTTTCTTCTTTTTAAAAAATAGTTTTTTTCAAGAAAGAAATAAGAAATAATGACAAAGATAAGTGCACTGATAGTTAAAAAATGAGCAATTAATCACATAATTCAAAATTTATTAAGATTTAAGCTAAAAAGAAAAGTTGTAGATAATATAGTAATAATTAACGCTAATATTAAAAATACTAGTAAAATTTGTTTTTTATTAGTGACTCATACTGGCATAATAAAAATAAACAAAATGATACTAGTAATTGGTCAAATCATAATTTCAATTGAAGTATGCATAATTTTGGCAACCAGTGAAGTTTGTGATTTAGGAAAAAAATTATTAGTCATAAACATTAATCAAACTAAAAATAAAAATAATGAAGCAATTGTTAGTATTATTTTACTAATTAGTAAAATTTGTTTTAGTTTATTTTTTTCCATTGTCACCACCTATTTAATAAAAGTTATTTATCATTTGTCTTTAGTTTCAAGTGATAAAAACCAAATTGTACTATTTTAATATAAGTATACTAAAATACTTTGTAAAATAAATTAATTTTAATAAAAGTTGTAGTTAGTTAGAAGTTATGATTCTTCTCTTTTTGCTTTTTTTTGTTTTTTATTATGACTTTTAAAGTCCATTATTACAAAGAAAATAAAGAAACCAATAATACTAACTAAAGAAATTACCATTAAAATAATCGCTCCAACATTCATATTTTTAACCTCTTTCACTTTTTGTTTTTATTTTAAATAGTTTATTAAAACCATTATGAATATTTTTATGATAAGTTAAGATAAATGTTAATATTAAAACTAAACCGATACCAAGCGTTAATCCAATAGTAACATAGATAAAAGTAGCATTGATAGCGTTAATAATAAAATCATAGATGCCAGTACCAATATTAATTAAAATTAAAATTGGAGCAATAATTAAAATTACTATTTTATACCCTTGATTTCATTTCATTCATGAATTTTCATTATTATATAACTTTAATGTATCATATAATTTTCAACCATAAGGTCCAATCGCAATTAATAAAATAAACCCAATTATTAATAATCAAATTTGGGCAACTCAGATTGCTAATCCATTAAATAATGCTGGTGAATTATCAAAAGTAAATAACACTGATACTACCATTGCTCCTATTAATGATAAAGCAAGTGCTGTTTTTCGTTTTAAATGAATTTCATACTCTAAACCATTTACCATTGATTCAACTTGACCAATTAACGAAGTCATACCAGCAAAGAAAAGTGTGACAAAAAATAATACTGCCAAGACATTTCCTAAGATGGGAACTTGATTATTAATAATGCCAAAGAGTTGAGGTATTACTTGAAAAATTAAAGCAGGACCTTCTTGAAAGACATCTGTAATGTTAGTTTTACCTTGATCTTGTGCAATAGCCCCCATTGAACTAAAAACAATGATTGCTGTTAATATGCCAATAACACTAGTACCAAATGCGACAACAAAAGCTTGGTTAGTACTATCTTGTTTTTCAGGAGCATGAGCTGCATAGATATAGATAGTGCCAGTACATGTTGATAACATAAAGAATGATTGCCCAAAAGCATCTTTTCATAATCCAGGATTTAATAATTGTTTAACATCTAAATCAAACATGACATTTAATCCAAATTTAGCACCTGATAAAGTGCTAGTATAAATTGCTAAAATAATAATCATTAAAAATAAAAAAGGAATCATAATTTTATTTGCAATATCAATCCCTTTTCCAACACCACCTAGTAAAATAATACCTAAAATAATTCATGTACCAATTGTTGCTAGCAGTACCATTCAATTTAAGCTACCTAAGCTATGTAAACTACCAATATCTTGGTTATTTGTTTGATGCAAAATTTCTTGATAAAAATAAGAACCATTATTTAAATTAGATGTAAAGCTAATAATAATATTGATTAGCGTTCAACTTACTAAAACACTATAATAAGTACTTAGTAGAATAACGGTGGTTGAATGTAATCAGGAAAAAAAAGCACCCTTTTTGCCTCCAATTTCACTAAAAAATTCAATATGATTTTTACGATATTTGTTACCAATTATCATCTCAATAAATAGTACAGGAATTGCACAAATGATCATACATATTAAAAAAGGAATTAGGAAGCTACCATGATGTTTATACATTTGAGTTGGAAATCCTCAAATACCACCCAATCCTACTGCTGCTCCCGTTACTGATAATAAAAAGCCTAATTTTGAAATATTTAAACGTTGTTTTTTCATAATTAATAATGTCCTCCTTTATAACTCTTAATTATACAAAAAAAATATCTTATTAAAACTAATTTGAGTAAATAAAATTTTTCTATTGTTTTAATTAATAATATTTTTTGGTGAAAAATAATTTATTATCTTTTATTTTATTAATAAATAATACAATAGAGAAATAAAAAAATATCAATAGTATTTGTAAATTTTGCAATATCAATATTGATTTGATATAGATATTACTTTTATTTATTTAATATAGCGTTATAATACAAACAGTAATAAGTCTAGAGTGGAGTTAAGCTCATATTAAGGATTGTAATTCTTAAAATGGGCTTTTTTTGCATTAATTTTATTACTTTTTTAAACTATTTTAGAAAGGATGAAACTGTATGAATTCATCACCATTAATAAGTCGTTCTTCTTCAGAACAAATATTAACAAATAGTACTGATAATAAAAGTAAAATAGTATCTTATCTAAGCGATGGATTATTCGTCGCTGGTAATTCAATGGTAACTACTGGTAATTATTTATTAAATAAAGTTGGATTATTACCTTTAGCACCAGCATTATGTTTTATAATTGATGGAGGAATTAATTCAAAAATTGCTCTTACTAATTTAATATTACGATATCAAAATAAAAATAATAAAATTGTTAATGCTGTCTCAGCAGTGGTAAGTTCATTAGCAACAACAATATCTTTATCAACTGCTATCCCTTTAATTAATTGATCACCAGAGGTAATGCCGGTCAGAGATGCTTTTATTACAGCAGCAGCAGCTTCAGGGTTAAATACTATTATCGTAACATCCCAAATGATTAAAGATTGTTGTTTATCAGATAATGATGAAGAAAATACAGCAAATCAGCAACCAACTTTATGCCAGAAAATAGTTAATATAGCAACAAGTTCATTGCCACTAGTTACAATTGCTAGTACTATTACTGGTGTTAGCTTTTTTGCTTATAATAAACTAAGTAATCCTAATAACGATGATGATAAGTCATTTTTTGATAAAGAATCAACAGCTTTTTATTTAACAATAGGTGGTTTAGCAGTAGATGCTTTTGGTTTATCTATAAAAACTGTAAATGAATGGAAAAATTGATGTGTAAATACAACAACTGATGAGCTTGATTTAGAAAATGGTGCTGCTAACTATAACTATATTATAATTTCTGCTTCATCATCAACATCATCTTTAACTTCTAGTGAAGAAGATATTAATGGTGATGAACAATACTTAGCATCAACTTCAGCAACTGACAATCATCCTGATAGTAAACCATTTAATGATGAAGAAATAGAAGATGTTAATCATGAAGAAGAATGTTGACATAATCAACAATTATTTAGAGCACCTATATCACTTAGACATTCATTTTAAACAAAAATTATAAAATAATAAAAAGGTATTCTTTTAAGAATACCTTTTTATACTAATTATTATTAATTAATGAATGGTGCCCAGAGCGGGACTCGAACCCGCATGATTTCTCGGTAGATTTTGAGTCTACTGCGTCTGCCATTTCGCCATCTGGGCAATTCAATTACTTACTTATAAAAAATGAGGAGTAGTTCCTCGTCATTAATAAATATATAAAATGGTGCCCAGAGCGAGACTCGAACTCGCACAACCTGTAAAAGTCATCGGATCTTAAGCCCGACGTGTCTACCATTTCACCACCTGGGCATCAAATGGTGTCCCCGGCAAGGATCGAACTTGCGACACCTCGGTTAAAAGCCGAGTGCTCTACCGCTGAGCTACGAGGACAAATTAATAAATATATATGGCTGAGGTGGTTGGATTTGAACCAACGCATGACGGCGTCAAAGGCCGTTGCCTTACCGCTTGGCTACACCCCAATAAGATAATGGTGGAGGGGGAGGGAGTCGAACCCCCGAACTCGAGAGAGATCTGGTTTACAGCCAGGTGCAGTTGGCCACTTTGCTACCCCTCCATTAATTGGTTTAAAAAAATAATAATGGTGCTGATGACAGGAATCGAACCTGCAACCTACGGTTTACAAAACCGTTGCTCTGCCGGATTGAGCCACATCAGCAGGTAAATGGTGGAGTATGACGGACTTGAACCGCCGACCTATTGCTTGTAAGGCAATTGCTCTCCCAGCTGAGCTAATACTCCTTAATTTATTGTTTATTAGAATTATTTATTCTTAAAAAACCTTAATTATTATAATTGATATTTTTTGCATTTACAATTATTTTTTAAAGATAATTGTAAAATTATTTATTTTTTAAATATAAAAATAAATAATAAGCATTTTATTGTTAAGTTTTATTTTTATTAATAGCATTTTTTATGCTAATATTTATTTATTTTTTAATAAATGTTATTTCTTAGCAAAAAAATATCTATTGTAGTTAATTTTAATGCATGCTTTTTAAAATAGAGAAAGTAAATTCAATTATATTAAATTTATAACTTATAAAAAAATATAAAAAACATATTCGTTCTAAACTCAAATACTATCATCATTAATGTAGTTTTAAAATTATTAATTTTTTATTTAATTTATCGTGATAATATAACAATGATATAATTAAGAAAATAGGTGATAATAATGGTAACTAAAAGTTGATGAAAAAAATTGCCGCTTGATGAAAAAATAATTACTATTTTATTTTTTTTTGGATTTATTTTTTTACTATTAGGATTAATTATGCTATCAACGATTAAAATTGATAATAGTTTTAATGGTTTTAATTTTATTTATTGAAATGGTGTTATTAATAGTTTAGTTTATCAAAGTAATTATGGTATGACAGTAAATATTTTCTTTCTAAAAATAGGAATTATTTTTACTATTTTCTTAATGCCCATTTGTTCTGGTTGTAGTATAATATGATTTGTTATTAAACGATTAATTTTTAAAAAATAGAGGTGAATAATGAAAGGAAATAATACATTTATCAAAACAATAAATAAAACTTTAGATAACACAATTAATTTAAATTTTAAAAATTTAAAGGGTCATAATATTATATTTATTGTTGATATGGTTAATGGTTTTGCTAAGTATGGAAATTTATTTTCATCTAATATAAAATCACTAATTAAACCAATTAAGGGATTATTAGCAAAAGTAAATACTAATGAAACTAAAGTTATTGCTTTTAATGATGCTCATAATGAGCATAGTCCTGAATTCCATACTTTTCCTAGTCATTGTTTAGAAAATACTAGTGAATCACAATTAGTAGCAGAGTTACAATCTAATAACATTAAAATTATAAAAAAAAATAGTACTAATGGTTTTTTTGCTTTTGATTTTAAACCAAATTTGCAATGAGACAATATTATTATTGTTGGTTGCTGCACTGATATTTGTGTTTATCAGTTTGCTGTTAGTTGTAAGACTTGATTTAATCAACATAATAAGGAAGTAAATGTTATTGTACCAATGTCAATGACAAATACTTATGATGAAAAGGAACATTCAGCTACTATTTTAAATCAATATGCATGATATTCAATGATTAAAAATGGTATTACCGTTGTTAAAGATATTGTTTAATGATAGTAATAATAGCATTTAAAAGTGAATATTAAGAATTTTAAACTCAGTAATTAAGGAAATTATTAAAATTAATAATTTTAATAAATAAAACCATTCTTTTTAGAATGGTTTTTTATGATTTTATTTTTCAATAGCGTAGATAATTATTTTTTACCTAATAATGTAAACATTTTCTTTTTATATACTTCAACGCCAGGTTGATTAAATGGATCAACACCTAATAATTTGGCGCTAACAGCACAAGCTTTCATAAAAAAGTAACTAGCATATCCAAACATTTTGCTATCCATAGTATCTCACTCTAATAAAATATTTGGTGTTTTTCCAACTATTTCATCACTATGAGCTTCAATAGTTCCTTGTAAAGCAATATTATTAATATCATGTAAAGAATATTTTGTTAAATAGTTTAATTGATCGTTATTTTTTTTATCAATTGGAATGTTAATATCTTCATTAGGTCTTTTAACTTTGATTACTGTTTCAAAAAACATTTTTGAACCTTCTTGGATAAATTGTCCCATTGAATGTAAATCAGTTGAAAAAATAACACTTGTTGGTAATAAACCTTTACCATCTTTACCTTCTGATTCACCAAATAATTGTTTTCATCATTCACAAAACATTTGCATTTGTAGTTCATAACTTACTAAAATTTCAACTGCTTTATTATTAGTTTTATATAAGTGATAGCGAGTAACTGCATATAAGTATGCCTGATTAATATCAATTTTGTCACTCTTACATGCTTTAGCAGCTAGTTGCGCTCCAGCAATGATTTCTTCACAATTAATACCGGCTACCATCATTGGGAAAATGCCAACAGGAGTTAGGACAGAATATCGACCACCAATATTATCAGGAATGATAAAACTTTCATATTCTTCTTCAATTGCTAGATCATGAAGAACACCTCTTGTTTTATCAGTTGTTGCAATAATTCTACTATTAACAACAGTTTTGTTTTGCTTTTGTTTAACTAGTAGTTCTTTTAATAAACGAAAAGCAATTGCTGGTTCAGTAGTAGTTCCTGATTTAGAAATAACATTAATAGCAAATTCTTTATCTTTTAAATATGATAAAACTTGTCGGACATAAGTGGAACTCATAGTATTACCCATATAAATTATTTTAACAGGCGCTGTACTATTAAATAAACCTTGAATCATATCAATTGCTGCTCGCGCTCCTAAATATGAACCACCAATCCCAACTACTACTAAGACTTGAATTTCTTTTTGTAGTTTTAATGCTAGTGCTTTCATTCTTTTTCAAGAATCTTGGAAAATAATATCTTCTTCGTATGCAAAGGGAAAGTTAATTCATCCTAATCAACCATCTTCATTTTTGGCATTAGCTTCTAATTCATTATTAATATCTGTCACTTTTTTTTGATATAACGTTGATAATTCTTTTACATTTAAATTTGTAAAATTTAAATTAGTTTTTATCATTATTTTATAACCACCTTTTTATTATTTTAGACTAAAATACTAACTTATAATAAGTACTATTTAATACTTATAATAAAAATATAGTTATAAAAATCTAATATTGCAAGAAAAAACAAAAAAATATTGCTATTTAATAACAATATTTTTTATTTTTAAAACAAAATAGGTTTTTAATTATTTTCTTCTTTTTTGAATCAATTATCAACAGTTTCTCTTATTGGTGCAAATCCTTTCCCATTTTCTTCAATTGAAGATTGATTTTTTGCAACTAATCCTTGTTCTTTTGTACTTAAACTTAATTGTTGTTTAGTATGATCAATACCTGTTATTTCTGCTTTAACTGGTGTACCAATTGTAAAATAATCATTAACATTTTTAACAAATTTAGGAGTAATACGACTAATGTGAATTAAACCAGAAAATCCATTTGGACACTTACAAAAAACTCCAAATTCCTTTATTCCAGTTGGAGTTACCATAATAACATCACCAACCTGTAATTGTTGAATACTAGATTCATTTTCTTCATTTTTAATAATTGTACTCATAATAAGTTAATTCCTCTTTCTTTGTATAATTTAATAATACATAAGAACATTATAACATTATATTTAATCTTGAAGTTAAAATTAATAATATTAATTTCATGAATTTCTACACATTAAAGTGATATATTTTTATTGTTCTTTAATTTCAGAAATTATTAAAATACTAAGTTTGTTATTAATTTGCTTATTTTTTTTAAAAATAAGTATATTTTGTATGACAGTATTATTTTGTTGATATAAGTTTAAAATGATAATTTAAACTATAGATTTAAGTTATAAAAAAAATTAGAAAGAATTTTTAGTTTAAGCTGCTGGTAATGATCCTGCTTTTTGAAGTAACTCTTCAATAAAACTTGCTTTGATAATTTTTAATGTGCCTTTTTCAAAAATTCGTAAAAATGAATATATAATGAATATAAATATATGTTTATAATATTAGGTAATTATATTGTGAAAAAACAAAAAACCATATCTTACCATCTCATTTGTAAGATATGAACTATGTTAAATTAAATCTAAATACAAATACATAACATTTCATTGTTATCATTTCAATTGAAAGTTACTAGTTTTCAAAACTCAAATATTAGATAGCATATAATTTTATTTTTATTGTATTTTAATTTAGAAGAAAGTAAAATGTAAGCAGATAAAAAGAGTTAAAGAGTTTAGAAAAATAATAAATAAAAATTTACAAAATTTTTAATCCATTATTTTATTTTTAAAATAATGGATTTTTTATATTTCAAACTGAAAGGTATTTAAATGAAATATTTTAGTCCAAGGTATTGATTTAAATTATGAGTATTATCTGCACCATTATTTAATGATAAAACTCAAGGTATTAATGCTAAGTCAATTGATAATAAAAAGATTAAAGATTGAGTTAGTAACAATACTAATTTACAATCAATAAACCAAGAAATGAGTTATATAAATTCAAATATTAATTATCAACCATATAATTTAAATGAAATAAATCAAAATATTAACCCCTTTTATCAAACAAAACTAGAAATAATTAATAATAAACATCATCATGAAAAAGGTAGAAATAAAAATAAACATAAAAGACAATCTACATTAAAACCAACAAGAAGTAAAACAATTTTAAAATTAAATCAAACATTAATTATTGATTTAAATAATCGTCAACAATACAGAAATAGTTTTCATGATATTATTCAATCATTAATTAGAAATAATATTTTAAGACAAACTATTGACTTAAATTCATTGTTTAATCCTCCGTTTCATCTTGATGAAGAGAATAGTATTTTTACTTTAAATACTGAAAATTATGGTTATTTTCGACTTCCAATTGAAATTAGAGGAATTGATGCAGAGACTCAACAAAGTTTTTCTAGAAATTTAGAATTAGTTTTTAGAACAGATAATTTATATCTTCAAGGATTTATAATTCCTAGATATATTCCTCATCTAGGAGAAACTTATGAATATTATCATTTTGATTTTAGAAATATTAATATGAACATGCAACCTATAGCTGTTAGAGATGGTTCAGTTCCTCTTTTAACAGAGATTGAAAGAGTAAACTCTATTACTTTAACTAATATTAGTCCTGATTATAGAGATCTTTTACCAACAAATAATAATGAAATTAATTGACAAAGTGTTTATAATTCTTTTTTAAGATTAACTAATAATATAAGTATTGGTCAAGAGCAACCTTTAGGGGAACTAGCTCAATCTTTAGGGCAAGTTATTTTTGTAACTGCAGAAGCATTAAGATTTTGATCAATTTCTGCTAACATTTTTCAAAAATTAATCAATAATAATAGCAGTATTATATTAGAACGCAATAACAATAATATTTATTATAATTTATTAACTACTTGAGCTGATGAATCTATCATTCAATCTCTTGCAAGAGATTGAATTTCAAATCCATTTAATAGTAGATCAGCAATTAATGTAAATAGATATTTAAGACCACACAGTAGAGAATACTTACGACAATTATTAACAAATATTGTGAATTTACCAAGAAATGTAGTTGCAAATATATTAGGAAATAGTAATGTTAGAATTTTATTAGGTACTTTTGCTTTACGGAGTTGAAATTGTAAAAAACTAAAACGAAGTTTAACAAATATTTTTTGAAAAGAAAAGTTTTGTGCTTTAAAACCACAAATTGATAAAATTCAAGGAGAAATTACAATACTATCAATTTTAGATAAAGATTTGAAAAATAATAATTTAAAAAAAGAAGATATTTTTGTTGGAACTACAAAGGGATTATATTTAGTTCATTTTGTTGGAGCTGTTATTAAAGGTGAAAATATTGATAATGAAGTAACAACTATAACAAAATTTGGACTTGATAATTTTTATGTTACAACAAATACTAATGAAATTTATTTTTTAAATACAAAATTTATAAATGATGGTAATTTGATTGGACAAAGATTATGAAATGCTGAAAGTTCTAATTTAGAAAAAGAAATAAAGCTATATTATGATTATAATCATAATAATAATTGAAACATGAATTTAAAACCTGATTTTAGTATACAAAATAATTATGAGAACAAAATTTTAAATTTAAAAAAA
This sequence comes from Spiroplasma endosymbiont of Polydrusus pterygomalis, assembly GCF_964030825.1. NCBI lineage: Bacteria > Bacillati > Mycoplasmatota > Mollicutes > Entomoplasmatales > Spiroplasmataceae > Spiroplasma > Spiroplasma endosymbiont of Polydrusus pterygomalis. The sequence continues at coordinate 266,835 of NZ_OZ034964.1, forward strand.
ATTAATCCCATTGATAATTATGAAAAATTAGAATTTTTAGGTGATGTAGCTGGTGATGATTGAGGTGTTAAAGTACAATGAGGTTCTTGAATTTATGATGGTAAACCAGAACATCATAAACCAGAAAATACTTGTGATCTTAGTTATTTTATGAAATATAGAGGCGATAGAAATAATAAATTTCATGATATTATTGAAAATACAAAAGATAAGGTCTCAAATAACAAAAAACAATATTTACAATCGTTCGAAGATTGATGTCTAAGCGCTCATATTTTAGTTAAGCAAACATTTGGTTTAACTTGATATTGAAAAAATGAAAACTATTATATAAAAGTATTGGGATTACAATATTGCAATTGATGAGCTTCATATGCATAGCTTGATTGCTGAATAAAAATGGGAAATGGAATTAGATTATACAATGATGATATTGATGTTAATTTAAATAGAAATTTTCAAAAAGAAAAAGAATTAATTTTATATTATAATGATACTGACAAAAAACATGATTTTACATATACACATGATTGATATTATAATCATACTGGTAATAAAATTATTAAAACTTTTAATTTAGGAAGAAATAATCCAATTGAGTATAATAAAATTGAATTTTTAGGTAATGATGAAAATTTTAAATTATCAAGAGTAAGCTGAGGTAATGTACCTTATTATAGTGAGAAAAAAATTAATGATTTTAACAATAAAAGTCTTCATGAAGTAATTAAAAATTATAAGTTTAATGAAACAAATAAAGATAAAATTTCTGATTATACTACGATTTTATTACAACCCAAGACAACAAAATGATGAAATAATGCTTGACTTGAGTGAAGTCAATCTTTGGGCTTAACTTGATACTGAGAAAATAATAATTATTTTTTACAAGTTATATCTAATGGATATGCAAATGATGGTGGTTCTTTATTTATGGGTATTGGTAATGGAATTAGATTATATAATGATGAACTAGAAAAAAATAATCATGTACCTAATCTAGCAAAATTTGCATATTCAACAATAAATACTACTATACCTAATTTAGATATTAATACAATAAATTCTATAAATTATCAAAATCAATCTTTAGCAAATTTTTCTAGTACAAATATACCAACAATATAAAAACATAAAATATTTTAAAACACTCTTAAATGAGTGCTTTTTAAGTTGAATAAGTTATGCAATAATTTTTCTATTTTAAAATCAATAAGAAGCTACCTAATTTGCTCATATGCAAATGCTTTAAAAATTTATATGGTTTAAATAAAAAAGCCTTATAAAGCTTTTTTTGAACAAATTATTATATAGTATAATAAATAAGTTTAATTTGGAAAATTATTAATAAGATTTATTGAAAATATCTTTTTAGTTAAAATTTTTTATTGTCTAATATTTTATGTTATAAATTAAAAATTAATAACAGATACTAATAATCCTATTAATGTTTTAATTTTAATGAACCTTAGTTTATCCTAAATTAGTAATAAACTTTAAAAGTTATTTTCAATTAAATCTCACTTAAAGTTTACTTTTGAAAAAATAAATATACAATAATTTTTTATAAGATATTTTTGATAAAGTTAAATTAAAAATATGAATAAGAAAATAGATTTTTTAAATTCAATTATAAAGCATACATTTTGAATTTAGGTTTCGACCAATAGATTTTTTTCATTTGCGAGCAGAATAATTTCAATTTTTCTTACATGTAAGAAAATATTAAAAATAAAGGAGTTGTCACCTATGCTGGTTATAATTTTTTATTTTTAAAACTGATTTAAAAGTAAGATATTTTATCAATATAAAGTATTTAAAACTAAAAAAGTATTGAAAAAGTTTACTATTTAAATAAAACATTATTATGTAAATAACTCAGATACAAAATTATGATATTTTTATGAAATTACTTTGACTAAATTTAATTTTGTTTTAAATGTCACTTACCAAGATATAATTGCCGAAAGAGAAATAATGTTTTAAGTTTATAACGCATAGCAAATTAAGATATCAATAATAGTGTATATAATTAATTAGTAAAAATATAATCTAATGGTACATCTCAACTATCATGATCAATGATATAGGGAATTTTTTGCATAGCAAAAGCAAGACCTAGTTTATTAAAATTAAACTTGTTTTCATTTAAATAACGATCATAAAATCCTTTACCATAACCAATACGATAATAATCTTTATCAAAAGCAATCAAAGGTACTAACATACAGTCAATTTCACTACCATTAGCTTTTTGACAATTTAAATTTGGTTGTCCAATTGCAAATTCATTATCGAAAACAATATCATTTCAACTATTAATAAAGTAAAATTCTAAGTGTTCGTTATTGATTCTTGGTAAACATACTCGTTTTAAATTTTTTCATAATACTTCAATAATTTCTTTTGTTGCTACTTCATATGGCAAAGCATGATAAACAGCAAATACATTATTTTGTTTAAAATAATGTGAGTCATTAAATTTTTGACTAATAATTTTACTTCATTTTTGGTAAGTACTTTTAGAAACATTTTTTAATGTTTTTAAATAGATTTTTCTTAAATTTTTTTTATTTTTAGTCTCCATTTCTGTATTTTTCATAGTCACTCCCAATTAATTTATTAATGCCATTGATTCCAATCAGAGCACATTTAATCCGATTGCGTTGTCTTGGCACATTTTTAAAAGCAATCATATTTTCAATTATCTTATCATTAAATTCCTTTTCTGCCAACATTGCTTGATAGTTATTAATAATTTCTTTTACTTGTGGTATTGTCTTACTTTCAATTAAAATACAAAATAGATCAATTGCTGCAGTTGAAATTGCACAACCAACCCCTGTAAATCGAGCACTAGTAATAATATTATTTTTAATAAAAATTTCAATATGAAAATTATCAACACATGATTCACTAGTTTGGTGATATGTTAAACTATTTGGTAGATTTTTAAAACCTTTATTCTTTGGTTTACTATAGTGCTCAACAATTAGTTTGCGATAGTAATCTTGATTATTGTTAAAAGAATTCATTTAAAAAGTCGCCTCCTTCATTAATTCCTTTTTTCAAAGCTGTTACTAACAAATCAATATCTTTTTTGCAATTGTATATATATAAACTAACACGAATAGTAGCACTAGTATTAAGTGTATTACTTAATAATTTAGCACAATAGGTGCCACTTCGTACGCAGATGTTTTGTGTTCCTAAAAAATTGGCAACATCTTGGGCAAACACGTTTTTAATATTAAATATTATATTACTACTATTAATGTTATCACTATAAATTTCAATGTTATTACTTAAATGCTTTGTTAGTTGTTGCAGTGCATATTTCTTTAAAGAAATCTGATGATTTTTAATATTTTCCATACCAATACTTAATAAATATTTAATAGCTGCTCCTAAACCAAAGACACCAGCAATATTTTGCGTTCCTCCTTCAAAGCGAGTAGGACTAGCTAATAAACTAAATCTACCATTTGTTTCAATGCAATCATTCATGCCACCACCTAATATTAATGGTTCTAGGATGTTTAGTCATTCATTTTTTCCCCAAAAGACACCAATGCCAGTTGGTCCAAAAACTTTATGACCTGAAAAAGCAAAAAAATCAATATTTCATTTTTTAACATCAGTTTTGGTATGCGCTATTGATTGGGTCCCATCAATAATAACTAAAATATTTTTGAATACTCAATCATTATTTTTCAGATATTTTTGACCATAATCTTTGATAAAATTAGTTAATTTTTCAGTATTATTTTCAATTGCTAACGAGTTATTAATATTAGCAAAAGCAACAATTCTAGTTTTTGGCGTTAGAACTTTTTTTAAGTTTTCAATAGTAATAACTCCTTGATTATTTGTTTCAAAAAATTTTATTTTAATTTTTTTAGTTTTGATTAAACGATAAAATGGTAATAGCAATGAACTATGTTCTAAATTAGTTAATAAAATTTCATCATTTTCTTGTAAATATTTTTCTAAACCGTAAGCAATTTGATTAAAAGCAAAAGTTGCTGAGGGACAGAAAACTATTTCATTTTCGTTACTATTAATAAATTTACTAATTATTTTTCTAGTATCTTCAAAAATATCATTACCTTTAATAGCAAGTTGATAATCTTGACTATGGGGATTAATACAATATTGTTCATAATATTCTTTAATAGCATCAATAACTACTTGTGGTTTTAATGAAGAAGCTGCTGTATCTAAATAAACTAAATCAGGGTTGTTTTTAAAAAAAGGAAAATCAGTTTTAAAATTATTATTAGTATTTTTTTTGTTCATGGTTACTCCTATATATTTTTTCAAAATATATTATACTTATACTAATAGATTATACACTTAAATTTGTGCTAGTTTTCTTAAAAATAAAAAATGATAATAAATATTATTAAATATTATGTACTAGTAATAATTAAAAAATTAATATTTTATATTTTTTGAAGTGATATTAACTTAAAATTGTTTATTTCATTTTAAATTAATTGGAAAATTTTGTCCATTAAATATAAATTTTATGTTAAGATATTCTAGTAAAATAAAATACAAATTCTTTTTTGCTATAAATTAAAAGGAGTGAATAAAGTGCGCAATATACTTGCTTTAATTGCAGCTTTCACGTTATCATCAACATCAACTATGTCTGTTATTGCTTGTAATAACTCAAATGAGAGAGGTACAACCAATGTTTTTGATTGAAGTAGTGCTTTTAAAGATACAAATACTACTACTGATACCTTTTTTAATTATTTGTTAAATAATCCTAATAGTGGTTGAGGTAACACGTTATATACTGATATTAATCAATATATTAATCTTTCAATTTTAAAAAACTCTCCCGAATTTAAGGAAGATTATCTTGCTGCTTTAATATCAGCTAAGTCTGAAATGGAAAATACAATAAAATCATTGCAAGCAAAATATGGTCGTTCATGAGAAAAGCAATGAAAAAAGGCATTAGGTGATAATGATGTTAATACTTACATTGATAATATTTTAAAAAAAAGTGCGTTAGGTATTATTCAACGTAGTTATGTGACAAGCAACTATAAAGATTATAAATATTATAATCAAAATGAAATTAATATTTGATTAAAAGACTTATGACAACAAGTACGCAGTAATCATAATCCAACTGGGATTTATGAAAGTGTCCTTGATTATGTTAAAGGTATACTAGGTGGTTCTACTGTTCCAGGTAAATATGCAAGTAAAATTTGAATTGTTGCTAATGCCAATAGTTTAGATCCTGATCTTAAAACTTTTGATAAATTAAATAATGCTGTTATGAATGCTGCAACATGAACTAATGTTAGTATTAGTCTTCCTGTTGTAAAAACAACTGATGATAATAATGATAGTAATTATGAAATTGATTCATATAATACCATTGATGGATTATTGAGTGATAATCAATCTAAAATTGCAAAAGTAATGTTAAGAAATCAAGAATTAATATGAACTCGACAAATAGTAATTCCTTTTGATTCAACTGCTAAACCATTAGAAGAAAAAATTAACGATTCTCAATTTTCGCAAAATAAAACTAAAATTAATGAAATTTTAAACAATATTACTAATAATGGTTTTGATCAGACATTTACTGAAGAAAAAGGTGAAGCAACTACTGATGTTAACAAAACTGGTGATTTAGGACTAATGGATATTACTAAATCTTCGCAAGATAATAGTCCTTTTTATTATTATTTATATCGTTATGTTACTAGTTATCAAGGTGTTGGAAAAAATGTTACTGGTATTCAGCCATATAAGTTAACACAATTTACTGAAACAAGTTTAGAAAAATTAATTCCTTATATTGATCGTGATAATATTAAAAAAGAAAATCAAGATGGTACTAGTCAGTATAGTGATTTAGTTTATATGGAAGATAAAAAAGGACCACAACTTCCTGATGCTGCAGTTAATAATGGACCTGGTGTTGGTATTTTTATTGACAAAGGTGGTATTCATTTTATTCAAACACCAGGTATTACCTATCAACAAAAAGACAAACCAGCAAATAATAAAACAACTTATAATATAATTAAAGATTTTAAAAATCATAGAAAAGATAATTACCAGTGAGCCGATTTAGCACCATTATCTGAACGTCCAGGTGGATTAATTGACTCTCCTTATCTTGATTATTTACAAACTGATTTTTTATTACAAAAATATACACCAAATATAAAACCTACTTTTGATTTAAATGATGCTTTAACGACATTTACTGGTGGAGCGGGTGGTACTGGTAGTATTGGTGATGCCACTTGATGAGATTATAATTTGTATTTTAATGAAAATTCAAATTTAATTTCTTGAAACATCCAAGCAATGACTGGTTCAAGTCCAGTTGATCCAACTGACAAAAACATTAGTAGTTTTGCTGAAAAAATGAAAAGTTGATTCGATAAAACAAAAGAAAATCGTTGAAACAATAGACAAGGTATTAATATTAATGCAACTTTTAAAGATAATGTAATAAAGCAAAATGCAGCATGAGATGCTTTAACACAAGATGCCCCAGTTGCTCGTATGGATATTGCTATTGCTAATTATCTAGATGTTATTGGAAAACGAACACTATGATGATATGATCCAAGTATCATTAGTTCTTAGTTAGGAGGTGTAAAAATGACAAAGATAAAGAAAATTTTACCATTATTAACTTCACTTACGATGTTATCTGGTCCACTATTATTAATAGTTGCTTGTGATAATGAACGTGATATGAATAATTTACCTAATGGTAAAATTCCTGATCAATATAAAAATCGTGTTTTGTTTAGTTTTCTAGGTGTAAATTTTAATAAAACTATTGATGCTCAATTTAAAGATACTTATTCCCAAGGACTTGATTTTATTTTGCAAGATGTTGAAGGAATGATTGCTCAACAAAAATTCTATGATTTTTTTCACAATAAGTTAAATTATACTGCGAATACAACAGATGCTGATGGCAAAGTTATTAAAATTGGTGAAGTAAATGCGGCATTTATCAAACTTAAAGATGATTTAGGTTTAAATTTATTAACTCAGAAATATTTAAGTGGTATTAATACAGCTAATTCACTGGATAAAATATCAGCAGCAGATAATAATGAATTATTATTTCAAAATCAAAGTTGACATCAAGATGGAACAAGCAAATTTATTTATCAAAATGTAGATTTTTATAAAACAGTTGATGTTGGAACTAAAAAAGAAAATAATCCTGATCAAATATTTACTCCAGATAGTTTATATCAAGATTATGGTAGTGATGAAGCAAATGCTGCTTTTGATGCACAATTAGCTAATATCGCTAAACATCCAGATGCTAACTATAGTACTGATCTTACTGCTTTATTGCCAAACAATGCTAAGAAGTGAAATAGTAGTGCTGGTATTAATAATACACAAAAACAAGTTGCAAATAATAATATTCCTCAATATTCAAAATATTTAAAACGTTTCCAATGATGACTACGCTTTCGTTATCAACAATATTACCAATATGAAATATTACCAAAATTAAATCAAACCTTATTTACAATGTCTTACATTTTAGATAATATTCTCGATATTAAAAATAATGGATCAGCTAAACCTATTATTTCAACACCAATAAATAATGTTTACATTAGCCAATTACAAGGTACTAATTTTCATTCTAATGGGACACAACTAAGTAATTATAATATAACTTGAAATTTTACTACTAATTTGGCAACTGCGCAAAGTATTGATAAAGATTGAAATGCTAGTCCTTCGCAACCTCCAACATGAGAATCAATTGTTAAAGATAAAGGTTCGGGAGTACAAAGTTTAAATCCTGATTTTTTTACTCAATTAGCAAATACTGGTAGTGCTGCAACTATTAAAGAAATTGATCCTAACTTTGGTATTAATGGTTTTTTAAATGATAAAACTGATAATAAACAAGAAATTGGTCGCTGAGTAACTAACGGTGGTTTACATTATACTACCAATAATAATATTGCTACTTTTACTTATTCAACTCCTATTTATTTTTTAAATCTTATTCAAAATTTAGATTTTAGTTTTTTAAAAGGTAAAAGCGAAGGATGAATTCCAGAAATTAGTAATTTAATTCATGACTGAAATAATAGCGGGAATGTTAGTATTGGTCAACCATTTTCTAATTATATAAAAGGTGATAAAGAGCAAAGTGATATTACTCAAGAAAGAAAATGAAATATATTTTGACAAATGTTATATTCTATTTCTGCTAATCCTGATGAGAAAGATTCACCAGCAGCTACTAATTTTAATATTGCTGCTCAAAATTTATTTCCAACATATATTCCAAAAAATAATATATATGAAGAGGGATTTTGAAGTAAAGTGAAACAATATTATTCATAGTAATAGTTTAGCTTTTAAAAACATATACTTAAGTATATGTTTTTAAAATATTAGATTAATTTTAAAAGTTATATTTATAAAATAAGTTGAGGTGAAAAATATGGCAAATAAATCATGTATTTTTTGTACAATTATTAAAGATCCAAATAATTTGATTTTTGAAGATGTCAATACAGCAGCATTCATGGATATTAATCCGGTAGCTAATGGTCACATTTTAGTTATTCCAAAAAAACATTTTGCTAATTTTATTGAAACACCACCAAAGTTAGCATGTGAAGTTACAATGATAGTTCATAAAATCGCTAATTTATTAATAAAAACGATTCCTGAAATTAAAGGATTTAATATTTTAACTAATAATGGTAGCGAGGCATTCCAAGAAGTATTTCATTATCATGTTCATATCATACCAAAATATATTCGTGAAAAAGGTTTTTTAATTAATAGAACAAAAGAAAATGTTACAATTGATAATATTATTAATCTTAAAAAAATATTAAAATCGCAATTAATGTAATAAAATGTTAAGGAGGATAAAATGAAGAGTGTCAAGTTATTAACATTGCCTAAAATATTAATGCTAGCTGGTGCAACATGAATTATTATTTTTAGTTTATTATATGCAACAGGAGTTATAAAATATAATTTCTATGGATGAAATGAAAATGGATTTGGTTTAATTGTATTTGGTATAATCTATATTTTAATACCTTTTTCAGTTAAACCTGGATGGTGAGCAAAATTATGAGCAATATTTATTTCATTGCTTTCATTAATAATAGTTATCGGTTTATTTGTTGGTAAAGATGTTGATTATAAATCAGCATGAACTTATGTTAATGCTTTACCACATATCATTATGGCCCTTGGTTCTATATTATGAATTTTTAATAGTAAATAAGTTTAGTATTAGTTATTAATAATTTAAAAAGTTGGAATATATATATTCCAACTTTTTTTATAGATTTTATTAAAAATAAAATAATATTAAGTTATTTATTAAATAATTACTAAATTTTTTATCATAAATTTCAAAATTTATTTTTACTATTAATAATAAAAATAATAATATAGTGTGAATTTTAGGAAAAAATTTAATTGATAAGTGGTATAATTATCATTCTATTTTATTAAAAAAAATATTTTTTTTATGATGTTATAATTTTAAACATTATTAAAAAAAGATAAAGGAGACTAAGAGATGAAAAAAAGAAAAGTTTATCATTGCCCAAATTGTCGTAAGAAAATTAATGATAATAGTTAATAAAATTACTAATTGTTTTAGCAACCTAAAATAATTTTTACCTTAAATTTTAGTAAATAAGAACATAATATAATCCTAATTGAAGATATTAATAACAAAATTAAATATATGAAAACTTGTTGTAAATAAAAATATGGGAGGAAAATATTAATGGCTAAAAGAAAAACCAAGAAAAAAATTATTGCTGGTATTGCTAGTTCAGTCGTTTTAGTTAGTGGTGCTACTGCTGGTATTTTATGTACTTCTGAGATGGAAGTAGAAAATAAAGAAGAAAAAGAGAAAAAAAGAAAAGTTTCAATTAAAACTATTAATCAACCAATAGCAAGGAATTCTATTAATGGTCAACAAGATTTGGCAACAATATTACCAGATTCACAAAGAAACTTGGGAAATATTGTTATAAATCAAGGAAATGAGTTCGTTGTTAAACAAATTGAAGATAATCTTATTAAAAAAAATATTGATACCTCACAAGTAGAAGTTATAAAAATTAGATTAAAAACAGCTATTATTAAGCCACTTGTTGGTTCAACAATATATGGTGGCAATCCAATTGTAGTTCATTTTAATTCTGATGATCGACAACTTTTATCATGAATAGTATCAGATTGACAAAGAAATTTAGGAACACTTATCACAGATGGTACAGTTAAACCAACAGCAGAACAAATTAAAGCTGAACTTGCTAAATTACAAGTTAATACATCACAAGTAGAAATTATTAATATTGAAAGTACAAAGGCCATTATTAACCCAATTGCTGATTCAGTAGCATATAGAGGTAATGCAATCACAGTGTTTTTTAGTGTTGATTCACGACAAGATTTAACAACACTATTGTTAGGTTCACAAAACAATTTGGGAACAATTATTACAACTAATGGATCTAGACCAACTGTTGGGCAAGTTAAAGAGAAGCTTGCTAAAAAAGGTATTGATACATCACAACTAGAAATCATAAATATTGAAAATACAACGGTTAGTATTAAACCAATTGCAAATTCAACAAAATACAAAGGTAAGCTAATTACAATGTATTTTAAAATTGCAAATAATAGTCAAGATTTAACAACATTATTACCAATATGACAAAGAAATTTAGGTAAAGTTTATATTGGTCAAATGCCAGTTGTTGATCAGCGAAAAAGCATATCAGCAATTGCTGATATGCTTAGCAATAAATATAATATTGATGTCAATGAGATAGCAATTAAAATTGATAGTAGTCAAAGTCAAGCAGTAATAAGTTCGCTTAATAATCATATTTATACTGGTTCAGTGACCCTTAACTATCAACTTGATACATCTTTTGTAACTTTAGATTATTTAGTACCTAATTTACATAGTAGAAAACAGCAAGTTGCTAGTTATTACTGTCAAAATCATGAAGATATTATTAATGCAAAAAATGATATTTTAAGTGATGATGAATTTAAAAATTTACCAGAAGTAAATAATTTTATTAATGAATTAAATGAAAAAGTTAAATATAAGGCTAATAATGAAGCTAGTAATGCTTTTACAAGAATAGAAAATAATAATGATAATTTTAAAGATTTTGAAGATTTAAAACAACAAGTTTATCAACATCATAATTCATTTAATGGTAAAATTAATTTAGATGATTTTGTTAACACAATTACTAATTATTATCAACAAATAGATGTAAATCCAAAGATTAATCAATTAAAAACAGCAATGTGTCGTTTTTATAATATTTTGGCACAAGTGTATGGCAAAGATAATATTTTAAGAATGTTACAAAAAATTGAATTGGATCAACAATTTTATGAAAATTCTCCTCAAAAATTTGTCAGGACAAGCATTTTCGGGCTCTTGTAGTAATAATATGTGTCAATCTAAAGTTATTCTCGATACTGATAACTTTTGAAATGTAAAGGATGGAATGGAAGTGTTGATTCATGAATATGGTCATATCTTAGATTTTTTAATTAATCAAATTTTAAATAATCAAAATCAACATTTTGATTCAAGAAAATATTTAATTTCATCATTAGCAAATGATACAAAAATTACTAATGAAGCCTATCAAAAACTTTTAGCTTATGGTGTTGTTAGAAGTTTATATGGAAGAAGTACCTCATCTTCTAATTGAGAATTATTTGCTGAAGCTTTTACTCGTTGAATTGTTACTCCTGAACCAAATCGTGATCTTGGATGAGAAAAATTAGATAAATTTTTTAGAATTGATTTACCTACAAAGTTATAGTTGTATTGTAGTAATTTATTGTTTTATCGTTATAAATCAAGACAAGAATTATCTTGTCTTGATTATTAATTATTCATGATGTTATAAAAATTAATGTTATTTAATTTGATATTAGCATATGTATTACGACCAAATGATGAATTTAAAAAACAATATCATTGAAAATAAATATTATTATTATCATGTCACAGATCTAAGTTAAGTGCTATTTCTGTTCCTCATGATCCACCATTTTTGGTATTAATATATGCGAAAAAAAGGACATTGGCATTACCAGGATTTTTATACTGTTCAATTTTTGCAGTATTACTTGATAATGTTGGACTACTTTTAATTCCTGTTGATGTTGATGCTTCAAAGTATGAATTACTAAAGGCAAAAGTTGGATACATGTTAGCAAATGTATTTCAATCTCTTGCATAATCACTTCATTTAAGAATGTTATAAGCATTAGAATTATCAGTGGCAATTGATGTACCAGCATATCAGTCGGAAAAAGAATAATTTATTTTATCATTAGGAGCATTATTAGTATTACTTCATTTATTATAATAAATCTCAATTAGATTATTATTTTTATCAAAAATTCAATTTAATGAATAATTTTTCGCAGTTAGTTGCATTGGTGAATTATATAAAAAATTATAAATTTCTTGATTATTAATAATTAAGTTAACAATGGTAGTAGTTAATTTATCACTAATTTGTCCTTTTAAGCTAGATTGATTAATAAAATAAATTGCTAAGTTATTAGCAATTGTTTGGCTAATTTTATTTTGCTGGGCTGCTTTGGCAATATAGTATAAACCTAATGTTTCATTTAGATTACTATATTCAACTTTATTACCACCTACTTGTTGTGAAATATCAATATGATTTTCAATATCGCCTTGTTGTAAATATTGTCAATCATTATTGTCACCATTAAAATATTTATTAGAATATTCACTTTTACTATATGGATTATAATCATCGTTAATAGTATTTACTTTTTTGTTTTTAATCATTTCTTGCTTTGTATTTGCAATAGTTACTTTATCTTTATCAGGAATAGTAACGCCAGAATTATAAACTAAAGTTCCTGTATTATCGACTAAAAATACATTTCTTGCATTGGCAAAACTATAATGTTTTAATGCAGATGTATTATAACTGTAAAATTTATGATCTACTGTTGATTGATTAGTAATTCAATCACTAGTGCTTAAATAGTTAAATTGATTATTGAACGAAGCATTATTTTTAGTTGTCTCATTTATTAATATTGTATTTTCATGATTGATAGTTTTATGAAAAGAAGTATTAACTGTATTTCCTAAAAATGTTAAAGGAATAATTGTATGCAAAAAAATTAAATGTTTATTCATAATTTGATACCTCGATTTTTATTTTAAATTTTTATTTAAAATAAAAATTAATAATTGTAGTTACACTTTAGTTAATAAAAAGTGTTATTTTAATTATAAACATTTTATTTGAAATTAGCAAAGATTGATTATTTTATTTTTTAATTTTTACTTATAAAAATAAAAATTAATTTGCTTTAGAAGTAGTATTAGCTTTTATTAAGGTAACTAGTATTATTAATTAATTATTTTTTTAAAATTATCTATTTTATTAAGAAAATTGTTAATATTATATTAAAGAATAACTATTAACAATTTAAGGAGAAATTATGAAAAACAAAATTAATTTAGATAAATTAACTATTAACTCAATTCGTATGTTAGGAGTACAAGCAGTTAATACTGCAAAAAGTGGTCATCCTGGTATTGTCTTAGGTGCAGCACCAATGGCATTTGCTTTATTTAAAAATCATTTAGCTTTTAATCCAGAAAATCCAAAATGATTTAATCGTGATCGTTTTATTTTATCAGCAGGTCATGGTAGTGCTTTATTATATTCAATCTTACATCATGCTGGTTATCAGTATACAATTAATGATTTAAAACAATTTCGTCAATGAGGTAGTAATACTCCAGGTCATCCTGAATATCATTTAGACTATGGTGTTGAAACAGCTACTGGACCATTAGGTCAAGGTCTTGCTAATGGTGTCGGAATGGCTTTGTCAGAAAGTTTTCTTAGTGCTAAATATAATCAAAAAGACCTTAATATTATTGATCATTATACATATGTAATTTGTGGTGATGGAGATTTACAAGAAGGTATTGCCCAAGAAGCACTAAGTTTTGCTGGGCATTTTAAATTAAAGAAATTAATTGTTTTGCACGATTCAAATGATATTCAATTAGATTCAGTTGTGCAATTGGTATCTTCAGAAAACTTAAAAATGCGAATGGAATCATTACAATGAAATTATTTAAAAGTAGTAGCTGGTGAAGATGATAAAGCAATTGCAGCAGCAATTGCAAAAGCCAAAACTAGTGATAAACCAACTTTCATTGAAATTAAAACAATAATCGGTTATGGAGCTAGTAAACAAGGAACACCAAGTGTTCACGGTGCCCCATTAATGGATGATATTAAAACAGTTGCTAAAAATTTAAAATGAGAATATCCTGAATTTACTGTTCCAGTTGCAGTAACTAATTATTTTACTGCAGCAGTATTGAAACAAGGTAGCCAATTAGAAGCAAATTGAAAGCAAAAAGTTGAAAAGTATGCAAAATTATATCCAAAATTATATGCTGAAATTAAATCAGCATTGAACAATGAAATTTTTAATGCTGACTATCAATTAAATAAAATTGATTGAACTACAATTATTGGTACTAATCCCCAAGCAACGAGAATAGATTCTGGTAATATTTTAAAAATTTTATCATCTCATTGTCCAACATTAATTGGTGGTAGTGCTGATTTATCAGGTTCAACAAAAGCAGCAGTGGCAGATAAAGATTTTTTACCACTTGATCATACAGGAAGACACATTCATTATGGAGTACGAGAATTTGCTATGGGTGCCCTCGTTAATGGGATAACGCTACATCAAGGGACAATTGCTTTTGGTTCGACTTTTCTTGTGTTTAGTGATTATCTAAAACCAGCATTACGATTAGCAGCTTTAATGGCAATTCCTTCATTATTTATTTTTAGTCATGATAGTATTGCTGTTGGTGAAGATGGACCTACTCATGAACCAATTGAGCAATTAGCGATGTTAAGAACAATACCTAATTTTAATGTAATCCGTCCTGCTGATACTAAAGAAACAATTGGTGCCTATTTATTGGCATTAAATAGTAAAACTCATCCTAATGCTATTATTATTACTAGACAAAATTTACCACAATTAGCAAATAGTAATATTGAACAACTACAAAAAGGTGCTTATATTATTAGTGAAGAAAATAAAAGTAAAGCTTTAGATTTAATTATCATTGCTACTGGTAGTGAAGTTTCATTAGCAATTGCTAGTCAAGAACAGTTATGAAGTGATAAAAAAATTAACGGTCGTGTTATTTCCATGCCTTCTCCTTTTATTTTTGATAAACAAGATAAAATATATCAAAGCAAGATATTACCTAATAATGTTACCAAAGTTGTTATTGAAATGGGTTTTCCTGATACTTGATATAAATATATTGCTGGTAATGGTTTTATTATTGGCGTAAATACTTTTGGTGCTTCAGCACCTGATAAAGTAGTATTAGAAAAATATGGCTTTACATCAAATCAAGTGTGTGATAAAATTAATAAGTTTTTAAATAGTAAGTAAGGAGAAATTAATAATGATGGTTTGGTGAGCAATATTAATCATTGGCATTGCTAGTGCTTTAATTGGTGGTTTAGTTGGCTTTATTGTTACTAAAAAAGTTTTTGAAAAGCAATTACAAAAAAATCCTCCTATTAATGAAAATATGATTCGTGCAATGTATTTACAAATGGGACGTAAACCTACTGAATCACAAATTAAATCAGTAATGCAAGCAATGAAACGTCAACAAAGTACTACTAAGAAACGATAATGTATGTTACTAATAAAATAGAGTAACTTTAGTTTTAAGTAATTATTAATATATAGAAAATATCAGTATTTATTAAATACTGATATTTTCTATTACTTATTTTTAGTAATAGTGCTAATAATTTATAATAGGTAGTAACATCTTCGATCTTAAAATATTTTAAGCAACGTTTTCTATTTCTTTTTCTATTTTAGATAAATATGTTTTTAAGTTTTGATAATTGTTTTCTCAATCATTATTTTTTAGTAAATTAATAATATAATCATGAATAGTTTCATCATAATGGTCTAATATTTTATTGGAAGTTTTAATTTCAGATAGTTTTATTCAAATATCTTCATCATTATTAAAGTTTAGTAAATTACTTTTTGGTAAATCAAAAATTATTTTATATTTCTTAATATTATAGTCCTCTAAAATTAATACAATATTAGATTTTGAACCTGATTTTTTATGAATTTGGTAAATATTATTTAAAATTTGCTTTACTATTTCAATTTCTTGTGAGTAGCTATTTACATTTCTCATATCAATATAATGTAAATTAAAAGATGTTTTTGTATTTTTAATAAAGTAAAAATCTAAAAAATTCATTTCTTCAATTTTTTCATTTTTAAGGGTAAAGAAATTTGAATAATGCAAAGTTAATAATTTATCCCTAATAGGTGATCTATGATGAGGGATATTAATTATAGAAACATTTGATAGTGTTAAATCATTTATTTTATTTGGAATTTTGTTTAATAATATTGAGAGCATAGTAAAATATTGAATTATTTCAAATAATGCTGCATCAACTGATGTCATTTTTTTTGAATTTTCTTTTTCTAATTCTAATAAATATTTATCTTTAAGTATTTTTTGTCAAGATGCTTTATCATTAATAATTCTTAAAATATGTCTTTGATTACGAATTTTAATTTTCTTGTTTATATATTTATTTGTTTCATCTTTCGAACATTGTAAAATTTTATTATCTTTTAAAATTTTTAAATTATAAAATTGATAATTAACAAAGTTACTAATTTCAATTGAGTTACTTGTTATTTTTTCTAAAAATAATTGATAATGTTCAATATTTTCTTTAGGAATTTTAAAATAATCTTCAACAATTGGTTTTATAACTTTTTCATTTAAAATAATAATAAATACTACATTTGTTATATTTAAACAATGATTTTTTAAAATAGTAAATGTACTAATGATATTATCAGGTTCACATCTATCTATTTCATCAAGTACTATTAAAATTTGTTGATGATCGTTATCAATTTTAAGTTTGATTTCTTCTTCGACAAAATTAAATGGTAATTTTTTTGCAAATATTTTAAAAAATTTTAACTTAAATAATTTTTGTAAATATTTTTGATAAGAAATGCATTTACTTATTTCATTAAATAAATATTTTGAAAAATCGGTTCTTGATTGACTTTCAATTGTTGATAAGTCGATATAATAACTGTGTGATTGTTCATTTTTTTCAAATTTTTTTAAAACTTCAGACATAATAAAAGTTTTACCAGTTCCATATTCTCCTTTTATTATTAAAATATTTGTTGTATATCTTGTATTGTTTTGATGTTTAAACAAATCATTAATTTTTAATGTTATTTCTTCAATTGCATGATTATAATTTACAAAGTCATCTTTTTTATTTTTTTCTTGGAGTTCTTTTATTTCATTCTTTTTTTTCATTGTTCATTTTGTTTTAACTTTAGTTTTTTCGTAAAAAATATAGCAACAAAAAAATATAGAATATAAAATTAAAAAAAAGAATGAGATAACTATAGTTTTTCAATTTTTTACAAACATTGAAAAACTATCATGATAAATATCAAGTAATGTAAAACCTAAAATAGAAACACAAATGAAAATAAAATTCAATTATTCTTTCAGTATTTATGTTTTATTTTTAATTTACTAGGTTTATCTTTCATTTATATAGTTCTTTCTTTAAGAAATTATTGCGATGGCATTTTTAAAAATATGTTTAAAACATATGTAATTTCCTTTTCCAAGTATATTAATATTATATATTGTATTATTGATTTTTTTTAAATTATTTTAGAATGCTTTTTAATATTGATTGCTAAATTTAATTAAAAAATATATAAAAAAATCAGTATTAATTAATACTGATTTTTATTAGTTATCTTTTAGTGATAGTGCTGTTAATAATTTATGATAGGTAGTAACATCTTGGATCTTAAAATATTTTAAGAAATGTTTTCTTCTTGCTACCATTTTTAATAAACTTCTTTTCGCAGTAATATCTTTTTTTTGTACTTGTAGATGGGTTGTTAATTCTAAAATTCTTTTTGTTGAATTAATAATTTGTACTGCCGAAGAACCTGTATCTTTAGCATTTAGACGAAATTTTTTAATTAATTCGTCATATTTAATTTGTTCCATATTTTGGCAACTCTCCTTTAATGTCATTCGGCTTAAGCAAAGCTAATATCGGAGAGAATATTAACAATGTTAAGTCAGCACAATTATAATAGTACATTAATTTTAGGTTTAAAACAAGTATTTTGAAAAATATTTGACGTAGAGATAATTGCTATTTTTTCCTTTTCTAAACTTTTATTTTTTTTCATTTTCTAAATTTTTATTTTTTTTATCAAAAATTGTTACTTTACGTTCAGTATGATTAATAATTCTTTTGCAATTATCTCAATGACGAATAATAATTAATATTCACATTAAAGCAATAATGATATTAACAACATAATAATGAGTATCTTGTTGTGAAAGAAAATCATGGAGTGGCATCTTTGGTATTCATGATAAAATAAAAGCAAGTAACATCATTAACATTGAAGCAAGAGATGACATTCTACTCAAATATAAAATAAATCATCAACTAGCAATGGCAACAACACAATAAATAGGGTTAATCATTAATAATACTCCTAATGAAGAAGCAGCTCCTTTGCCACCACGAAAATGATAAAATATTGGTCAACAGTGACCAATTACTGCAGCAAGACCAGTTGGATAAATATACGCTTGACTAAACATTAATTGATAATTAGGATTAGTAATATTAATAAATGTTAAACCATATGCAATTAAGATCGGGATAGTTGGTTTAACACCATCAAGGATTAAAATAACAGCTCCTCACTTACTACCCATAACTCGTGTTGAGTTAGTGGCACCAGCATTTTTTGAATAGTATTCTCTGACATCAGTTTTAAATTTTAGGTTACTAATAATAATGGAAGGTGAGATTGAACCAATTAAATAGCCAATAATAATAAAAATGAATGTTCCTAATAAATTAATGTGTGCCATTGTTTTCTCCATTCTTATGTAAATACTTATTAATAAAATTTAAATTTATGTAAGCAAATTTTATTTTTCTCTGTTCTTATTATAATATAAATTAAAAATTATTAGTGTTAATAAGATGATATTAATTACTGTTCCAAAAATGTTAGCTGCTAATAATGGAATATTGTTAATTAAACTAGCATAAATTATGAATGATGTTAATCCTACTTGATAAATGCTATATGACATTAGTGATAAACCCTTTGTATTTTTAGTTTTAATTAATTTAATTGTTTGTGGTAAAAAGGCAATTGAAATAAAAATAGCACCTATATAGCCAACGATATCAACTGCGATATTAGACATTTTTTGCCTCCTTAGTTTTTTGTTTAATTAAATTGTTAATAATGATAGCAATGATGATGAAATTTAATGTTGCAGTAATAGTTTGGCAAGTAATCATCGGAATATCATTGCGAAGTATGCCAAATGCTAAAAAAGTAAGACCACCAATTTGATAAATACTATATGAAAAAATAGAAAGTCCTGATGTTTTTCTTGTTTTAATAGTTTTGATTGTTTGTGGTAAGAAAGCTAAAGGAATACAAATTGCTGCAATGTATCCTAATATTAGTGTAAAAGTGTTCATTTTTTCTCCTTTTAATTATTTTAATTCATTATAAATATTATAATAAATTAAAGCAAAAATAAATATTTTTTTTATTTTAAACAATAAAAAATGTGTTTAATAACACATCATTAACTTATTTTTCTTCATCTTTAATAAAACAATTATTGCATAAAGATTTTCCTTTTTTTGTCACAAGGATATCGAAAGGAGTAAACATATCTTCACAATCCATACATTTTTTATTTTTTGCTAAGAAAATATCAGTTTTATTGTTATTTTTTTTGAATCACATTGGCTTATCCTTTCTGGTTTTAATTTAAATAAGTGTGTTAATTAACACACTTATTTAGCGCAATCTTTGCATAAAGTTTTACTATCTGCTGTTTTAGTAAACTCAGATGCATCTTTCATCTTATCACAACCATCACATTTTTTTTGTTCGTTAGGCGCTCCATTTTTATCCTTTTTTTTAAATGGTCACATGTAGATAACTTCCTTTCCAACTATCATAATTATCTTTCTTTAATTATAACAAATTTTATTTTTTCTATTGTATTAAATATTTGATGGTTGGCTTTATTAACTTTTGTTAAATTGTTGTTCAATTTTAAGAGTATTACTTTTAATTTCTTCAATTTCTTTAACATCAGTTATTCTATTAAATAAGTGAAAAAGCATATAGTTTAATTCTTTGGGTTTATGAAAATGATCTTTGAAAAAAATTATTGCTTCATCAATAGTTGTCATTAGTAATAATGCTTGTTTAGTATCAATACTATTATTTTGTAATGGTATACGGATAAGTGTTGGCAACTGACTAACAAAAGTATAGTCTTCTAAAGCTTTTTCTTGTTGTGCATAATAAAAAATTTGAAAAACGCTAGTTTTAGCATCAATTGTTTTAAGGGCAGTTTTTACTGCTGTCACTTGTGAATTTAGCATATTTTTAATTAATAAAGTAATGAAAATGGTAATTATGCCAATTGGTAGGATAATTGATAAAATTAAATCTAAATTAACGTTAAATTTTTGGGCAAATACTGATTTTAATAAAGTATATCCATTTTGAAATAATATAACTGATGAGAATAAAGCAAAATTTGGTGTTTTTCATCATTTATGCATAATTAAAATTTCTGTTTTAATTTTTAAAATATATCAAAAAAAGTAAGAAGTTAATACTAAGATTACACCATAAATTAAAACAATAAGAGTTGTTAGAAAATTAAAAAAACTAAAAACAATTGCTAAGTTAACTATAAAACCTAAATACATTTTAATATCATAAATTGGATAATCATTAGTAAATTGAGTTGTTAAACCATATTTTTTTTGGAAAGCTCTTCTTCGATAAAGTTTAATAATAATAACAATGTAAAAAATTAAAGCAATTAAAGCAATTAAAATGGTAATAAAAATATATGAATAAGCAGTATTAATACTATTTGATCGTTGTGTTCATGCTGCTTTTCAATCACTTATTGCAACATTATTATTGTTTTGTGAAAAAACAAATAACATTAATGAGAAATCAATTAATGGGTAATAAATATCCATTAAATTTTTATATAAAGCAGTTTTTTCTGCATCATTAGTTGCATTAGCAATATCGTTTAGGATTTTATCGACTCCTTTTTCATTATTAATTGTTATTCTTTCATTTAAAAATAAAATTAATGCTGTCATTAATAATGCAATAAATATTATTCAAAAAAATAATAAGGCAAAATATTGTGCTCCTAAAAAATTACGTGGTCGTAATTTTTCTGTTAATTTATTTTTTTGCTTTTCCAAAACTGATTCCTCCTTAAAATAAACGATTAAACTAGTTACTTAAATTATAGCACTAATTAAAATACACTCATTAATGGTAATAATTATCAAATATTACTTTAAATTTTTTATAAAATTGTATAATTAATTTAGTTATTAAAAGTGAATTATCACCTAAGAAGTACCTTAAAGTAGCAAATAGTATTGATATGACTTATAGTGATATTAAGTTTATTGATTTAGATAACTTAAATAATATTTTAAAGAAAAAATAAACTTAAAAAATAAAATATGATATTCTAATTAAAACTTAATGTAAGTTTTTTTGTTTTAGAAAATGAAGAGGAAAATAAATGTGAAAATAATAATTGGTGATAAGCAATTAAAAAATATTATAAGCAGTGATTTACGAAATTTTTGAATTAATTGAACAGAATATAAAATTTTAATTAATAAAAATAAAATTTTAGAGAATAATGAATTTGAAAGCGAATTAATTAAAAATATTAATTTTCTTAATTGCTTAAAATCTGAATTAAATATAAATAATATTTTAAATATTGAATTTAGAAAAATTGTTGAAAAAGAAATATGTCATCAATTTATTGAATGGAACTGTAAGCTTTTCACCTTTGTATTTTGATGAAAAGTTAAAGCAAAAGATAATAGATGATTATAATAAAGATATTAAATTTTTTCAAATTAAAAACAAAAGAAACAAATAATTTAATTATTGATATAATTAAATATAAGGAGAAAATGATGAAAATTAAAATTATTAATAATGTTACAATGTTAGAACAAGCATTTTTAATTAGAAAAAAAGTTTTTGTTGATGAGCAAAACGTTCCACTTGCTGAAGAGATAGATGAATTTGAAGAAATGGCTACTCATTTTTAGTTTTTAGTGATAATAATATACCAATAGCTACTAGTAGAATGCGAAATGTTGCTGGTAAAGCAAAGATTGAAAGAGTGTGTGTGTTAGCAGAGTATCGTAAATTTCATATTGGTAAAAAGTTAATGGAGTTTATGGAAAAATTGGCAATCGAAAATAACTTTAAAGTTATAATTCTTTGTGTTCAAATCCAAGCATTAAATTTTTATAAAAGTTTAGGTTATCAAGTTTGTTCAGTACCATTTTTAGATGCTGGCATTAAGCATCTAATAAAAATGGAGAAAAAAATATAATATTAATATATAAATTTAAAAATTACTTTGATAGTTTTATTTAATAGTTTGTGATAATAGGATGTTAAAAGTTATTTTTTAACATTTAATGCTTGATTTTATTAATTGTTTTTAAATGTAAAAAATATATAATGAAAATAACTTTTGAAAAAATAATATTTTAAATCCACTATTTTGTTTAAAATAACGAAAAGAGATAAATCTATTTGTTTGAATTAAAGAAATATTAATAATAAATGTAAATACTAATTTAAAATAAAAGAAAAAAGGAAAGAAGAATGCTTACTTCACTATTTTTCGCTAACAATTTTAATATAATAAAATTAAAATATTATTACAACATAAAAATTTGGTTTTTTTATTTATTATTGATAAAAAAATTGAATTAGTTAAAGAACAGTTAAGTTTATTAGCAAAACAAAAACAATATTACTTAAATAATATGTTTATTTAATTTATGGTTTCTAATTGATTTTTACATACAAGTAAAAATTTTACATAATTTTGTGGTTTTTGCAAATGTTTATATTTGATAATGGTAAAAGTATTTAATATGATCAATTATTTTCTACAAAAATTAAAAGAGACAATTACTGACATCTATTTAAAATCATTATATAATTTCAATAATTAAGTTAGTAATACTTAAAAGGAGTAAATTTATATCACTTTAAATAGTTTTAAAGCTATAAATTTTGTTGAAGAAGTAAATATTGATGTTAACATGATAGAAAAACAAAAATTAAAAGAAAAAGATGAAAACCTTGATCAAGAATTAAGAGAATAAAATCGTAATGGCAAAAACGGTTATATTTTGTCTGGAAAAAAGAATAAAACAATAAAACCACCTTTTGATGATATTACAATTAAAGCATCTCGTTTTGTTATTAAAATATTCTAAAGCATTTATTCCTTGTTATATAGTATTTTCATTATTTTATGTTTAAAGTAATTAATTAAAAATTAATTTTAATAAAAAAATAAATTATTTTGGGAAATTTTCACTCGATAACTAATAGGAAATTAACACTAAATAATGACAAAAAAATATAATAGACGAATTAATATAACGGATAGATTTTCTAACTTCAAACAATAAAACTAGCAAATCTAAATATTTGTTACTTTAATTATATCATAAAAAAATAAAATATGTAATCATATTTAATTTAATTAATATAAAAATTCTAATTTATTAAAATTAGTTTTTAAAAAAATTAAATTTTAAAAAATTAAATTCTATTATTTAAATAATTAACTTTTGCCATTAACATATTATTTAATGTTTTATAATTATAAGTTTTTGCACCTTTAGTTTGAGATTTAACTAAATGAAATATATCACTTTCAGCACTACAACCTATATTTCAACTAGCAGATTGATTAATAATACCTTGTTTATTATTTTTAAAAATATTTAAAGTTTTTTTATTAACTTTAGTTTTTATTAAAAATATTATTAATTCATCATATTGACTATTAATAAAATAATTTTTAGCAATTTTATAATTATTATATTTTTCTTTATTTAATGTTAATTTTCTACCTAAATTATTAGGTCTATATTCATTTCATAAATATTTTAAAGCATGATATTTATCAAAAACATAATAAGCACCTAAATATTTTGCTAAATTTTTAATTCATCCAGCACCATCACCTGCTACCACTAATTTTGGATTATAAAAATCATAATATTTTATTAATCCTTTTCAAGTACTTTCCACAGTAGGATTATCTTCAAAATAATCTTGTCTAGGATTAGATTTATAATTAAACATAAAATTATATTTTTTATTTAATAATTTATTACGATTTTTACTTATTTGTTTTTTACCAGTATTATATGAAATACTTCTAATTTTTTGTAATTTTCTTTTTTTATTTTTATTTCAAACTGGTACAAAACAATCATCAACATTAATATAAATATATTCATTATCTTTTACCTTAATTTTTTCTTGTGGTAATATTTCTTTAATTTTTATATTTTTATGAATTTTACTAATTGTAACTTTTGAAACATAAGTATATTTAAAAATATCTTGTATATCTTGATAATTTTTCTTTTTTCCCAAATATGATATTATTTCTTCTTTTAATCAATTAATAATTTTTGCTCTTTTATCAATATTAAACTCTTCATAAACGGGATAATAATATTCTTTATTTAATTTATCTCAATAAACTCTTTGATTAAAAATTATTTTACCAAATTCAAAAATAATACTACGATTACATTTTTTAGCAACTAAATATCTATTTTTATTTCTAGTTTGAAAAAAATATTCATTAAAATCATGGATTTTATTAACATGATTTGTTATAATTCTATTAATTTCATATTCTAAATTATTTTTATAATTAAACATTTTTTAACGCCTTTCTATTTATTTTTTATCTCACTATTTTAACAAATTTATTAATTTATTATTGAAAAAATGTTTAATTTAAAGTATAATTTTAAAGAACGATTGAAATAACTAGCAAATCTATTGCAACGTTTAAAGATAACTTTTATTAGTTATCTTTTCTTTTTTATATAATCTAAATGTTATAATATTATTATTAATAATGATTTTAAAAGGTGATAATATGCCAAAACAAAGAAAAGAATTAGGAAATTATAAAGAAAAAATACAAGAATATTTAAGAGAAAATAAAGATAATTTAAAAAAATGTACTAAACAAGAATTAAATTATATTTTAAATGTTGATAATAAATATATATTTGATTGCCGAAGAAGAGCGACAAAATGACAAAAAGATTTTATTAAAGAATATGATAAAGCATGTCTTAAAATAGGAATAGCAAGATTAAAAAATGTAACTAAAGTTGCACAATATGAATGATTATATTTAAGAACAAATCATAGAGATATGTTTGATGATTTAATAGATAATCAAATTATAGAAACAAATAATAGTAATATAATTATTAATATTTCTGAACCTAGAAAAATAGAAAATAATGATTAAAAATCTATAATAAATATAGGTTTTTTTCTTTATTTTAAAGGGAAAAATGATATAATTTAATAAAGTGAATATGTTAAATAACATATATAAAAGTGACCTATTAACCAAGTGAAATAATAAAAATTTAACAAAAGGGAGATTAAAAGTATGAGTGATTTTACTTTTGATGAAAAAGAGAATTATAGTTTAGATGATGTTAAAAATTTACTAAAACAACATAGAAATGTAGTATATGCTGAAAGTAAAAAAGATATTGAACCTAAATTAACTAAATTAAGTGAATATGAAACAAAATTAAAAGAATATGAAAATAAAATTAATAGTTTTGAAGAGCAACAATTATTTTCAAATATTAAAGATACTAAAAAAGTTAATTTAATTAAAAATTTAATGAGTACTGATAATTATAAATCTTTATCAAAACAAGAAGCATTTAATAAAATAAATGAAGATTATAAAGATTTTTTAATTGATAAAACAGAACCTATTAAACAAGAAAATAAACCTAATTCAAATGATTTTAATCCTAAAACTCTTTTAGATTTACATATAAATAGTATTAATCCAGAAGAATTAGAAAGAAAATTAAATGAAAAAGCAAAAACTACAGGTATTACTGACCGTAACGAATTAGAAAAACTTGTAAATTTAGCAAGAGGAAATGCACTTCAATCTATTAAATAGAAAGAGGATAAAATGGCAATTCCACAAATACCTAAAGCATTTATTATTGGTGGTAATTCTCCTACTGAAAATGCTGTTTTAAGTGTACTTGAAGCACAAGTTCGTGGTGAATTAACTGCTGAATTAAGTACTTTATTTATGAGAAATACTGTTACTGCTGACCAAATAGCAAATATTAGTGGTGTAGCAATGGCAATATATAGAGTAACTGTTCGTGTCTTATGAGGTTCAATATGAGATGAATTTACTGGTACTAAAAGACAAAAAGGAACAGTTAAAACAACAACATTAATTATTGATAAAGAATTAACAATTGATTTTAATATTCCAGAATTTGATATTGAAAGATTTATGACTTCACCAGCAAATGTAGCAACACAAATTGTTTCAAATTGAACAAGTTCATTTATGAGAAATTTAAGAGAAAATTTTGAATTAATATTTTTACAAGGTACAAAAGATTATGCAATTGCTAAATCATTAGTATTACCTTTAAATTTAAATAATATGACTAAAGAACAAGCATTAAATGCTTATTATACAATTGGAGAAAGAAATAATAAATTAATTAAAAAAGTAGATGATATTACAGTTGGTATTAATAAAGCAGATTTAACTGGTGCTTGTGGTATTGATAGTAGTTTTAATTTAGCAAAAGCATTTACATTATTAAATTATGGACAAATTGCTGCAAATACTTTAGCAACTGGTAAAAGATATACAAATCAAATTATGGGTATGGAATTTTATGAAAGTTTTTATTTAGAACAAGATTTTATTCATGATACTGTTTCTGGTATGCATTTAGAAAAAGATTATAAATTATTAAATTTATTTGGAATAGTTTATAACAGATATATGTGAGGTATGCCTATTTCATTTACAAAAGTAAGAAATAAATTAGATAATGCTACAGATAATATTCGTATTATTGGTAAAGCATTATATTCATTACCTGCAGCAATAAGACCTAATTTAATGTATATAATTCAAGAAAAAATGCCAACAGTAGATGAAATTAAAGAAGCAAGAACAAAAAATTATAAAGTTGATGCAACTAATATTAATGCTACTTATCAAAGTACTGATTATGATAATATGAATATTTTAGATTTACAAGATGTTATTTATTATAAAAATTTAGGAAAAATTACTATGGCTGGTGCAACTCCTACTAATGATGAATTAGAAACTGTAATAGTAAATATTGGTAATAATGGTTATGAAAAAGGTAAAGTAACATTTAGTAATATTACATCAACAAGTGCTACTATGACTGGTGATAATAAAGATTATTATGGAACAGTAAAATTAGAATTTACTAAAAAATAATTATGGAATATATTTATAAATATTTTGATGAAAAAGCACATATTACTATTTATTCATCTAAACCAGAAGATTTAACTACAAGTAATGATATAAGAGCAATTTTATTAGATGAATATCCTAAATTAAGAAATGATTATTTTATTGTCAGTGATGTACATGATAATTATGCTATATGTGTAGGAGATAATATTCATTGTCAAGGAACAGTTAGAATTCAAATTAAAAAACAAACTAATTTAAAGGATGTTAAAAATGCCACATGTTGAGAATACACAATCAAATAATTATACTTTATTAAAAATAATACGTTCTTCAATAAGTCCATTATCTGGTATGATAGGTATTTCTGCATATTATGGTCAACTTATAGGTAATCCAGTGTTAGGTAGTATTAATTCTTTATTATTTGGTAAAAAATTAGGTTTAGATATTTGAAACTTGAATCAAAAACCAACCACTAAAACTAAATTAATTAATAGTAGTAAAAAAATATTATTAGGATTAGGAACAATTGGTTTAACAAATTATAGTAAATTTACTAACTCTTCCATTAATCCTAATCCAACAGAAAATCCAATTACTACAACAACAGTAGACCCTTTTCCACCAGATTTATTATTTAGTAATAATGATAAACAATCTTTTATGGATTGGGATACATATATTAGTTTAAATGCTTATGGTATATCAAACCTTATTAATGGAATTACTGAATTAATACCTAATAAATTTGAAACTATTAGAAAAATAGCAAATATGGCAACTGGTGGTTGCTTGATTAGTAGTGGAGTTGCGATGGGGATTAATAATGATTTTAATAATGCTTATGCAGTACCTACTATTGTTGCTGGAATAAGTGAAATTATTCATAATTTATTACCTATGGAAACAAATCATAGTATAGAAATGCAAGAAACTAGTTTTACAAATGAAACAGCAAGATTAATAAATAATGACAATAGATTTACTATTAATAGTGAAACAACTAGTCAATATGGTAGTGATAATATGAGTGAAGTTAATATTAATGCAAATTTAGAATTTGATGAAAATTATTATCATTTATAAGAATTAAATTATGTTACCTTTAATTATTAGAATTATCTATTCTGCATTAGAAACTAATGATATTAGAACTGCAATTATTAGTTTATTAAAGTTATATAGTAAAAATCAAAGTTTAAAATCAGTTTTAGATAGTGAAAATGTTAGTGAAGAAGAACTTGGACAACCATATTCAACGTTTAATCCAAATATTATTAAAAAACTTTTATCAATTTTAAAACCTAATGAATTAACTGAATTAAAAACTCAATTAGATAAATTAGTATTTAAACCTATAAAAAAAGTTAATAATTTGTTTAAAGAAGATAAAAAAGATATTAATGGTAAAAATATAGAAAAAGATAATAAAGATGATAAAGGTTGAGTAATATTATCAAGTTCATGATTTAAAAAAGGTTTATTTTATAAATCTAATCAATCATTAAAAGTAGGAATATTACAAGGTTTATTTCAAAGTGATACAAGTAAAAATAAACGTTGATATGGTGTATATACTTATCCAAATGTACCAGAAGAAACTTGAAATTTAATGAAAGTTCAAAAAGGTAAAAATGGTAATGGTGCTGGTACAATATTTTGAAGATATTTTTTAAGAAGTTGATTACCAAGTCAAATTCGTAAATATGTAAAGAAACAACTTAAAGAACAGAAAAGTATTACTAAAGGAAGAAAAAGTTATTATATTTTACAAGCAAAAAATATTAATGTTTTAAAAACAACTGCATTTATTAATAAATTAGAACGTGGATTTTTTAAACTTAAAGAATTTAAAACTTTACCAAAAACTGAATTAGGTAGTAGAGCATGAAAAGTAGAAAGAAAAGAATATTTAACTTTTCATAAAACTAATAATTTAAATAAAAATATTGGTATTTCAATTTATAAAAATAAAAGTAAATATAAAACATGAAAGTAGGTGCTAATTATTATTGAATTAGATAAACCAATTAAACCAATTGGGATATGAAATACTATTAATCCAATTTCAAAAGATAATAAAGAATATAAAAGATTAAATAAGATTTGATTTAATAAAAATAGTACTCATATAGATAAAATAAAAATATTAATATCAAATATTTTAAAAATAACTAGTCATATTATAGGTATATTAATAACATTATTTTTTACAATAACACCATGATTAATACCTAAAATACCAATAGCAATAGGAATAGGTAATTATACTAATCAATATAATTTTACTTGACCAGACCATTTAATATTAACTTTATTTCCTATGTTTGGTCATATTGGTTTAAATCTTATTACTAAATTAGGGAATTATGGAAAATTAATTAAATATGCATTAATAACTATACCAATTATTATTACAAGTCCATATTTAATATATCAATATAAAAATATTAAAAAACATAAAAAAGAATGTAATTTATGTAAACAACATTCAAATAAAATACAATTGGAGGAATAAAAAAATGAATTTTTCAATAGAATTAATATCAGCAATAATAGGTGGAGCAGTAGCTAGTGGTATATTTATCACAGTAGCATTTCTATTATTTGGTAAATCAATTAAAAAATCAAAACAATCTAATTTAGCAAAAGAATTAAAACGTAATAAAGAATTAGAATTTATTACAGCAAATATTAAACAATTAAATAATCATTTACAATTAGAAACTACATCAACTGCTAAATTACTTGATAGTTTTAATGTAAATAAAGAACAAGTAGACAATTTTGTTTTAGTACAAAAATCTAAAAAGAAAGAATTATCAGAAAAAGATAAACAAAAAGCAACTAAATTTAAAATTTAAAGGGTTTAAATACCCTTTATTTTACATTAAGGAGTAAATTATTATGGCTATTAAAGACCCAATTTTATTTATAACAGTTGAAGAATTTAAAAATTCTAAATATTTTAATGAATTATTATTTGATAAAGTTACTACTCCAGATAATGAAATTTGATTTGCAATATCTGTAGCAAGTAGTAATATTGATTATTTAAGTGGTTTTACTATTTCAAAAAAATGACCAGAAATAACACCAACTGATTTTACAGATAATATACAAACAGCAACTACTCATTATGTTAGATTTTTATTAACTAAAGATGTTGATTATTTACGTGGTCAAGGTTCAATTAGTCAAGGTGGATTAACTTATAGTGAAACTAATCCAGATGACCCTTATTTTATACCACCAGAAGTATTTAATTATTTAAGAAAAATTAAAGAATATCCAAATATTAAAGGTTTTAATTTAAAAGGTATAGAACCACAAAAAAATAATTGATTTAATAAATTTATTTCAAATTGTGGTGAAGATAGTCCATTAAATGCATATATACCATATACTAATATACAATCATTAGATTCTAGAACTAAAATTACTATTACTCATCCACAAAATATGTTAAGACCAATTGTTAATATTGATACTAGGGGTATTAATACAAGTACTACAGTACCAGAATTTAAAAGCCCAAAAGAAACTATTGATATTAAATATGATAAAGAAAATCATGTAGTTAATAGTGATATTAGTAATAAAATTATTGAAGAAAGAATATT
Organism: Spiroplasma endosymbiont of Polydrusus pterygomalis; assembly: GCF_964030825.1. Classification (NCBI taxonomy): domain Bacteria; kingdom Bacillati; phylum Mycoplasmatota; class Mollicutes; order Entomoplasmatales; family Spiroplasmataceae; genus Spiroplasma; species Spiroplasma endosymbiont of Polydrusus pterygomalis. The sequence continues at coordinate 298,122 of NZ_OZ034964.1, forward strand.
TACTAATTTTTTAAATAAAAAAATAACTGAACACTTAGCAGATATTTTAAATCCAAATAATAAATGAAAACATGTTGAGTATAAATATGATTTTCATTTTGATGAATATACTGATTATACTTTATTACCTAAAAAATATGCAGATGATAAATTACAATATAAATTAACTGCTGGAAATAATATTACTATTAAAGATAATATTATTAGTGCTTCTGGTGGTGGTAATGTTGATGAAGATAGAATATTTAATAATAAAACAGATAAAGAAAATGCAACTAATTTAGTTAATAATGTCATTAAAATTGGAGTTACAAAAACTACATATTATAATAACCCATTTGTTACTGATGATTTAGATATTCCAGATAAAAAATATGTAGATGATGAAATTATAAAAGTAAAAGATTTAATTAAAAAATTAGTAGTATGAAAAACAATTGGTGAAAGAATTGATGATAGAACATGAAGTAATTTTTCACCTAGTTTACATGCTCTTTATCGTGTATTTTTAATTAGTGAAACAAGTGTCCCTTTACAAAATGGTTATAAAGAAGTTATCTTTTTTACATCAGCAAGTGCTATTGGTACAGGTACTTATCGTATTACTTCTAGAAAAATAGGTAATAGTGATGCTTCATTAAATATGATTTATGATAATACAAAATGAACATTAAAATTAAATGGGGGAGATACTGGGGGAGCAATATATAGGCTGGAAGAATTAAAAGCAGATGATTTGTATGAAATTAAAAGTACTACATTAGAAATAAAATCACCAGAAATAGTAGATATTGAGAAACCTATAAAAATTGATTCAAAAACTTTATTAACAAAAGAAATTAGAGAAAATGAATGAGAAATAAATTTAAAAGAAAGTCCAACACCAACACCTTATCCAAAATGAAAAGATGTAGCAATATCATTAAGTGGTAATTCTATTTCTTCTTATCAATTAAAATCAAATACATTTTATAAAATATTTTATGATTTGAATCCTTTTAGTCTGAGTACATTTGGCAAAACTCCAACACAAACAATAGAAATATTTTGACAACCACAAACATCATCAAATTGAGTATGTTTTCTTCCAAGTTTAAAAAGAATTTCATATATTAATATTGTAAATAATAAATTAATAAAATTAATAACTGATCAAGGTTATTTATGAAAATTACAAGAATTACAGGAATAAGATTATGAATAAAGAATTTACTTATTTACATGAAATTAGTTATTGATTATTAAATAAAAGTGATTTTACTCATAGTGAATATAATTTAAGTGGAAGTAGATATTCTAGTAAAACATATAGTATTGCAGAAGAATTAGCAATATTAATTGCTATTTCAATTAAAGTGAATAAATCAATTGCTATATATTGTTTTAGAAAATTAAATAAAGATATTAATGATTTAGTTAAAGAAATATATAATGCTTTAATAACAATTAATTTTAATGATTATAAAGATTTTACTTTAAAATATCCAAATAAACAAGCAGATTTTAGATTTAAAGGCACTAAATCATTTATTAGAGTAATGGGTGTATATAGTAATTCAAATGATAGAATACCTTTAAAAGGTCTTTCTCGTAGTGAAATAAAAGGATTTAATTTAGCAATTGAATGATGTGAAGAAGCAAATGAATTTAGTCAACAAGAATTTCAAGCAATAACATTTGCATTAGGTAATGCTAAAAAAAGAATTAAAATAAAAAGTTGTAATCCAGATAATATTTATCAATATTATATTAATTATATGAATAATATTATTCCATTTAATTTAGAAATTATGAAATCTAAAAATGAACAAATTAAATCAGTATTTGATAATAATATCTTTAAATTATTTCATTATTCAAATTGAAAAGTAAATGCTCATAATCTTACATTAGATATGATTAATGATTTAGAAGAATTAAAAGTATTAGACCCTATAAAAGCACAAAGTTGATATTATGGTGTACCAAGTATTCTTACTGGTGCTATATTTGCAAGATATCTTGATAAAGTTGGTACTAAATTAGATTTTCAAGTACAAAGATTAACTGGTGGATTAGATATTGGTATGGCAACAAGTAGTAGTGGTCATCCAACTGCTGCTTCATTATGATTTATTGGTGAAAATGAAAATGGTAGAAGAGCGCATAAAGAAAGTGAATTTTATCATAGTAATGCTATTATGCAATATAAAGATACTGATACTTTAGCAAATGATATTATTAATTATTATATTAATGAAAGTAAACGTTATATAGCAATGTTATTTGGCTTTACTTGTTATGTTGATTATGGTAATGGTGGATTAGTATTTATTGATGTTTTAAAAAGTTGAGTTAAAAAACGTAATATAACATGATTAAAATTTATAGCAGTAGATAAATCAACTTTATATTTAAATGATAGAATTGATTTTACAACAATTTGTATGCTTAAAAATATTATTAGTTTTAATTGAGAAAGATGTATTGAAACTAAAAGACAATATAGTTTAATGCAATGATTAGATAAAAAGAAATTAGATACTAATAATAATACTCTTAAAATGTTAGATTTACATGATGATACTTGAGATAGTGATATGTATGCTTTAATGCATGAAATGAAATGATTAATTAATGGGATTAATAATAAATTATTAATTAATAAAAATAATTTTAATGGTGATGAATTATGATAAATACAATGGAATATTTAAGTTGTGATAAAAGTAATTGATATATTGATATACCTATGATTATTGCTCAAAAATCAACTAAATTATGATTAGGTAAAGGATTTTTATTTAATTCAAGTAAAAAAGAAATATTAGATTATTTAAATGAAATGAATTTAAAAGATAAATGATTAGAAAAATTTTATAAATTTGGTTTACAAAATAGTTTAATGGGTAAAGTATTTATAATGATTATAGTTAATGAAGATAATAGTAAATCACTTAAAATATTACCTAATAGTTTTTGTGGTAGAGTTGCTAAATATAATGAACAAGAACAAGCAGCAGAATTTTATTTTATTAATGAACAAGCAGATAGTGCAACTTTAACATGAGTAACAATACAAAATGGAAAAGTTAAATATGAAACATATAAAGATAATAATAAAGATATTATTTTAGGTTCTACCAGAACAAAGTTAAAACCTAATATTATTCCATTAAAAACTTATGAAATTAAAAATCCATTTAATTATATACCAATTTTTGAAATTACTAATTTACCAATAATAAATTTATATGGTAATGCAACTACTTTAAATGCTTATCCAGATTGTACACCAGTATGAGATTTAATTTGAGATTTAAATCGTGTAATTAGACAAAAAAGATTAGAACGTGAATTAAATGTTACTACTTTATTTGCTGCATTAGATAATGAAACAGTTAAAGAAATGCAAGAAAATGGTAATATTGCAGAAAATCCTAAAAAAGATATGTTTGTTAATGTTGGTAGTGCTGGTTATGATAAAAATGGTAATGGTGGTATGCAAATTATTCAAGGTGACCCAAAATTTAATGAATATTGATTAGATTATAATGGTACTGCTAAAGCAATATTTAATGGTGCTGGTTATGATTATGATGAACATGGTAATGATGTTTATACTAATAAAACACAAAGTATGTTTAATAATAAATTTGATATGGAAACAACAGAAATAAAAATAGCATTTTATAGTGCTTATTTTTATCGTATTTTTGATTTATTACTTATTAGTGAAAATAAATGAAATGGAATTGGTGAAAGACCTTATAGTTTTAAATTTATTCCAATTGCTATGACAGACCAAATAATACAAGACCAAATTATTAATTCAAGATTAAATAATGGCACAATGACAATAATTGAAGCAATTGGTGAATATGATAATATTGATCAACTTATGGCTAAAAATAAATTAGAAAATATTATTAAAGAAAATCAAAAATTAAATAAAGATTTAGGAGGTAATAATAATGAGCAGACATCAACAAATACAACTAATGAAACACGCTCACATGAGATTAAAGATGCAACAAATATTAATTAAAAGACAAAGTCATTGAAAAATATTTCCATTTATTATAAATAATGGTGCAATACCTTTAACTGAAACTGGATATAAACCAATTAATAGTAAAATTAGTGATTTTGGTCAATATGAATTAATATTAACTGGTAATACTCCAGTTGTATGTATTTGAAAAAATAGTACAAAAATATATCAAAAAAATAAAGGTATTATTAATCCAAATACTCATAAAGTTTCTTCACAAGATGAATTTTATACAAAACAATATAAAATTGGTGATTATTGAAATGCTTATTTAATTGATGATACAAGTGGTGTTGATTTTAGTAATTTACCAAATAATCAAATATTTAAAACAGTACAAACTAAAAGACAATATACATTAGTTATGTTTGAAGAACATATTACAATTGATGATTATTTACAATTTTTTGTTGTATTTAATGATGAAAATGAAAATATAGGTGGTAATAGTACTAAAAATCAAGATAGACAATTATTATATATTTCAAATGTAACAAATTATTATAGTCCATATAATGGTACATTTAGTATGCAAGTATTAACTTTTAGTAGTTTAAATGATAGAGTAATAAGTAGTGGTCAAAATACACTTGATTTTGTACAATATGCTTCACCAGGTAGTGGTTATGCTTTCCCTACTATTCAACAAGGAAAAGTAACATTAAATCGTACTTTAATGTGTGATATTGGTGTACGTTATAGTCATAGACAAAGTTATGGATTAGAATTATTAACAAGTTGTTATTATTATGGAAGACCTATTATTCAAGGACAAGAACCAATACAACAAAATAATGATGAAATATTTGAAAGTAAAGTATTTGCTTCAAGAAGATTATTTATTGCTGGTAATAATGACCATTCTACAACTGATATTAAAAATAATGGTGGTTTACTTGCTGGAATAAATGATAAAATAACTACAAGTAGTCATCCAGAAACTACATTTTATAATATTATGGATGCAAAACCTACTGGATTTACTAATTTTAAAAATTTTACAGAATGATTAAAAACTTCATTAAATTTTCAAGATAATTTATTTGTAACAAAAGATTTTAAAGGTATGCTTTCTTTTGATAAAGATAAAGCAATAAAAAGTAATGGTACAGCAATAGGAGAAGCAAAATTCTTTTGAGATAGTGAATGAAATATAAATAATATCTCTGGTAATTATAATGTTGATATGTCAAGTAATTTTAAATATAAAGACCCAGATACTCATTTAATTATAGGAAGTCCAACTGTTGATTATAGTAAAATCAGTCAAAAATATATGTCAGCAATATTAAATTTTAATAGTGTAGTATTTAGTCCATTAATACAAATGCCTTATGATAGTAATCAATGATTACCTTTTGCTTTAAGTGATATTCCTTTAATTGGTAAATTATTAAATGCTTTAACATTAGGTATATGAAGTAGTTGAGTTATTACTCAAAATTCTCAACAATATAAAAAAATGTTATATTTTAATGGTTTTATGTCTGCTTTTTTTGCTTCTAATTTAGAAAGTATTATTGGTAATGGTGGATTAATTCCTTTAAATGCTTTTACAAATGATAATGATTTTACTATTGGTAAATTATTAGGTGCTAATGTTTCAACAACTGCTATGACTATGAAATTAAGTGATAGAGTATCAGTATATCCATGAGACCCTACTACTGGGAAGAAATTAACTACAAAAGAGCAAATAAGTACTGTTGATTTATCACAAAAGAAAAATAATAAAGTTTATATTTTAGCAGAAGATACTGAATTTTTAGATATAGCAAGTCCTTTTACAAATGAAGATAAAGATTGTCAATGAAATCCAACAAGTAATGGAGTTATTGATGGTTCAAATTATGCTTATATTATTGATACAATAGTAACTCAAAGTTTACATCAAGGTGAAGAAAGACATACATTTTATAGTGATAATCCTTTTACTTATCAAGGTGATTATAATGAAATATCAGTTGCTCAATTTCGTTATAATAATATGGGATTATTTACTAGTAACATGTTTAACTGATTAACTTTGTATAAATTAAATCATGATGAATATAGTGAAAGTGAAGAAACTACTTTTAGTTATCCAGCAAAAATATTACCACCAAGTCCACAAAATATAGCAAAATCAATAATTATTATTCCAGATAATCCTACATATAGTGCTGATTTACCAATAAAAAATTTATTTGTTGTAAATGAAAATAATCAATTAATTTATAATGAAGACAAATGAATTAATAATGTTGGTTTAAAAATTAAACCATTAGAAATTAATTTAGATATAAAATCTAAGTTAGACCCTACATTATTAATTAATAGCTTTGAAGATTTACAAAGATATTATAAGTCAATAGATTTATATATTTCATGAGATTATAAAACTAACGAATATAAAGGTGGAAAAGCAGATTTTTTAAATACAAAAGAAGATTTTATTTTAAAAAATCATACACAAATGTATCCTTTTGATTTAAAAGATTTAAGATATTATAAAGATAATAAATATTTAGAAATTAAAAGTAATAATGTAATACACCCATATCAAGCCGGTAATTTTATGGAATATTATGCATTGGCTGCAATTAATAAAAAAGTTAATAATATTAATCAATTATATAATTTATTTGATAATACCGCTATTACATCTGTAACAGCAAGCAATGAACCAAATCCAACTATTCATAAATATAGTATTAGTGATATTACTACAACATATTTAGGTTTTCAAAATTTAGATAATAGCAGATTAAATTTTAAAATACAAATATTTCCAATTTATTTATATGCTACTTTTCATGAATATTTTAATGAACCATTATCTCCAGAATACAAAGAACAATGAATAATAAGACAAGTAGAAAATTATACATTAACAATTTCAAAAATTGTATTAAATTCAAGATAAAAATATATTATTTTATGATATAATCCCCTAATAAGGAGTTGTTAACTATTATGAAAAATATTTTTTGTTATCTTAAAAGAAAAAAAAACAATATAATTTATTATGAAATTGATAATCATAGTAAGATTAAATTTAATAAAAAAAAGAAAAAATGAATAACAATTATTTGAAAAAATGGAATAATACATAGAAAATGTAATATTCTCTTAAAAGAGATAGATTTTAATTTAATAAATAAACCAGATGAAAAATTAGGTTATTTTTTTCTTAAAAGTAAAAAAGTTAAACAACATTGAACAAGAATAAAATTACAAAATGATAAGTTATTATTTGAAGTAGACCCTAAATTTGATATAACTCCTTTATTTCCGTGATTAACTAAAAAATTTAGTTTAAATTATAATAATTTTTTTAGTGCAATAAGTAAAATAAAAGACATAAGTAACAAAAATAATATTTCCCCATAATCTTAAATATTAATGTATTTTTTTATTAAATAGGATATAATAAATTAACTTACATTAGTGTAAGTATATAAAATAATAATTTCCCAAACATATGTATTATTTACTCTTCATTATTAGGTTGGCACCTAATAAAAAAGTTACCTTAATTGGTAACTTTTTATATTTTTAAATTTTAATTATAAACTTGTTATATTATTTGTAACAAAATTTGTTTTATTATCAATAGCTAAATGTTGTTCATGATTAATAGATTTTTTAAATTATACACCAGCAATAGCACAAACACCAGAAGTAACAGTTGCAAAAGCACCAGCTATTGGTCCAATTACAGGCACTAAGGAACTAGCACCTCCTACAACTGCTACTGTATTAGCACAATTTGAATTTGATCGATTTTCAAGATTTTGTACTCTTCTATCTAAATCATTAACTTTATTTTTTAAAATATCAAATTCTACTTTTAATCCTTGTACATTTTTGTTTAACTCATCTATTTTTCATTCATGTTCAATTAAAGTTGATATATAACTTCAATCTCTTATATAACCTTTAATTATTTCTTTTTCATTTCTTTTTCAATTATATAATGCTTGAGGAGTAAATGTTTTAGCATTTTCTATTGCTTGAGGCAAAGTAGAATTTCATTCATTTATATGATTTATTCATTGTTTAAATTTATCGTTATTTGCTATGCTGTTATTTAATTCATTAAGTTTAGTTTGGGTTATGTAAGTAAAAGTTGGTCTTAAATTTCCAAAAGAATATTGACTATCTATATTCACAGATATTTTTGCTGAAAAAATATTATTAAAATGTGAATAATCAGTTTTATTTAATATTGAAACTTCGTTAACATTAAAATTAGGATATTTTTGCTTTATTGCCTGTTTAAAATCATTGTCATCATCATTAATAATGATGCCTAAATTAAATTTTTCATATGAATTTCAAATAGGAAAATCTCTTTGTAAATTATCAAGATATTTATTTGAATAATAGCTGCTATCATCTATTCTAATACCTACATCATGGTTTCAAATTTCTCATCCAGTATGTTTCATTAAGACAACAATTCTTATGCGTTCTCTTCTAGAACTATCTATAAATTTATTAGCAATAGTCCAAAAATTATCATATATACATTTACCTAAATTTTTTATATTCCCACTATCTATTCTATTATCCATTCAAACACCATTAAAACATTTATTTGTAAACTTTTCTTTAAAATCTTCTCTACTATTTTTTATTTTTATTTTAACTACTTCTTCTCATCAATCAGGTTTAAATGAACAATATAATTTTCCTGTTCATCCTCCTCCCTCTATTTCATTTCCACCATTTATACCTCTTTTATGTTTATTTCTGCTTTTTTCATGGCGATGTTTATATGGACTAATTGTGTTTAAATTATTATTTTGTTGGATATCTGAGTAATTTTGATAATTAATAAAATTTGTTTGATTGTTATTTGATAAATTTAATTGTTTACTCATTAAATCTAAATTTGTAGTATTGTTGCTAGCTCAATCTTTAATCTTTTGATTATTATCAATTGACATAGCATATATACCTTCACTTTTAGAATTAAATAATGGTGCAGATAATACTCATAATTTAAATCAATAGCTTGGATTAAAATATTTCATAATTTTATACCTCTTTATTTTAAAAATAAAAACCCATTTACTTTAAATAAAGCAATGAGTTAAAAACTTATATTAAGTTTGGTTAAATTATACATCATTATTTTTTTTATACTTGTTTAAACTTTTTTATAATATTCTTTTATTTCTTTAACTTTACTTTTAAATTGTTTTTTATGAAAATAACACATATTAAAAAATTGTTCTGCACTACTTTCTATATCTAAAGTTTTTAAAGTAACTAATATTTTACTATTACATTCTTTAACAATACATTTAAGTAATACTTTTTCTTGTTTTTGTTTTTGCATTATTTATTCTCTTTTCTTTTATTTCTTTCAATTTTTAATTTATGTTTATGTAATTTTTTCTTACCCATTTTCTTTCATTTAATTTTCACTATTATTCTCCCTCAATTATCACATAATGATTGTGTATGTAATTCTTTTATTTTTGCTTTACTCATTATTTATTTTCTTTATTTAAATAATATCAGCCAATTAATAAACTATCTGCTTCATCATGATTATTAACTTTTATATTTCAATTATTATCTTTAATTAATCTATTTCCTATTATTAATGAATTATTTTTATCTCAATAATTTTCTTTTTTATTACTAACACCATTTGCAAATGCCATACCATAAGCATATTTATCATATTTTAAATATCAATTTTGTCATTCACTAGGACTTATTAACATATTTTTTGTTAATAATTTATTAAATTGACCAGCAATAAATCCCCTAAGATGTTCTTGTGTTTCATATCCAATACCATTTTTTGAATTAAAAGTTCCACGTTCTATAATTAAATTTGTTTCTCAAAAATGGTCTCTATATATTGCATGTTTAAATTCTTTTCATTCATCATTATTAAATTTTTTAAAACTATAACTTGTTACTAAAATTGGTTTTTTATTTTCTCATAAAGTTATTCCAGTATTTGTTATTGAGGGATCAATTGAAAGTAAATAATTAGTCATTATTAATGCTTCTTTCCATGATATTTTATTTTAGTTCGTAAAATTCTTTTATTAATTTTTTCAATTATTTTTATTTGTAGAAGATATGATTTGTGACAAGTTTTTCTAATATAACAACAATAACAATGATATGATTTAATATTAATCATTAATAATACCTTCTTTCATTAATTAATTATAAAATTTCTTAATTCAACTGGTATAGAGTTAATAAAATCCTTATAATCTTCAATTGCTTTTGTTAAAATATCAACTTTTGAAAACTTAAATGTATCATTAACATATAAGTCTAAGTCTCTATCAATATTAATTCCGTATTTCTTATATTTTTCATTAAATTCATGTTTAGTCATTTTTATTCTCCTTATTTTTAGTTAAATTATTAACTATTTTTTCTAAACATTTCATACATCAATTTTCAGTTAATCAAATTCTCTTATGACAATATTTACATTTATTCATAATTTTTATATTCACTTTTATTATTTTTTAAATTTTTAAATCTTTCTCTAATTTCTTTTAATTTATCAAATAAAGTTTTTAAATAATTTTCACCCATTAATATTAAAAAATCTTTAGTATTATTTGGATTTAATTTTTCCATATCTTCTCTTATATATTCATCAAATAAAACTGTATTTGTAATCATGTATTTATCAAAATAATCTAATTGTCTTTCACTTGGTTCTCATTTTTCATTTTGTATTTTTACATTATTATTTTGATATTTATTATTATTTTGTATTAAATTAATATCATCATTATCTGGATCTAATTCATCTTCACTTAATAATAATAAATTCATTAAAAAATATCTATAAGCATAAGTTTCTGCACTACCTTTTGCTTTTGCTATATCTGTATTTTTAGCACATGCTAATATATCAAAATATTTACTTTCTTTATCATTATCTAAATCTATAATTGTATATCTTTTAAAATAAGATATTTCTACTTCATTTTTATCTAAATAATTTATTTTTTTATCCATAGTTAATATATCTTCATGTATAATAACAATATTAAATTCTTTACATAATCCTTTAACTTTATTAAAAATATCACTTAATAATCAATATTTATAATTACCAAATTTATTAAAACCATTTTTTGGTGTACTTCCAATTTCTAATTGTAATTTAAGTATTTTTTTATATAAATTCATTATTTATCACTCTTTCTAGTTATTTCATTTTTAATTAAATTTCTTACAAAATTATTAATAGTAACTTCTTCTTTTACACAAAGTTTTTTTAATTCATAATGCTCAATTTTAGTCAGTCTAATAATAAATTGTTTAGTAATTAAATCTTCTATTTTTTTCTTATGTGCTGGCATTATTTATTCACTACTTTCTTTTTTAAATGCATTTTTAATACTGTCTCCATATACACCATTTTCAATATCTTTAAAAAACATTTGTAAATCATTTGCTCATTTTGGCATATTTTGTTTTTTCATTAATCTATAAACTCTCCATCTTCTATTTCTTTTTTTAATCATCTAATATTAATTAATTCATATCCATTTTTTTCACTTTCTTCTAAAAAATTAATAAATTTTTCTCTTGAAATAAAATTATAATCATCCATATTATTTATGCTCCTTTAAAATTTTCTAATTCTAATAAATTAATAAAATAGTTATATAATCTATCATAATTATCACTTGTTAAATACATATCATTTTCAATTAATTCATTAATATCTTGATTACAATAATAACTATTATCTATTTCACTAATTCATATATATATTTCATTATGTATATTACATTTCATTATTTTTTACCTATTAATATTCAAAAACATTTATTACAAGTTCTATTTGTAAATGATGAATTTTTATGACAAATATCACATGAACCAAATATTTTTATTTCATTTTTTAAATATATTTTTTTTAAATTAAACATAATTATTTATTCCTTTCTTTTTTTAATTTCTTGTAAATGCATATATTAATCCTATTGTTATTACTATTATTAGTATTATTGCTATTATATTTATTATTATTAATGTAGTTTTCTTTTCATATATTTTTTTAATTATTTTTTTCATTTTTATTTTTCCTTTTTAATAATTTAAGTAAAATATTTTATTATTATGAGTTTCTAAATCTTTTATTGGTGTAACAATATAATTTATTGCTAAATCATTATGATTATATGGATTATTTATTTTAAAACTTTTTCTATTTTCTTCTCATGTAATGTTATATTTAAAACATTTTTGATTTTTATCATTTATAAAAATATAATAACCATTATATTGCTCATAAAATTCACAAGATATTAATTCATTTTCATTTGTAATAATATCTGGAATATTTTTAATATATTTTAAAATATCACTACCTTTAATACTTTGAATATTATTTTTAATAGATTTTTTACCTAATTTATAATTAAAATCTTCAATTATTTTTAATGCTATTTTTTTATTTTTTTCATCAATAGTAGTATATTGTTTAGGAAATCATGTTTCATATTCACCAATTTCTAATAATATTCCACCATTATTTGTTTCTACTATTTTACTTTTTAAATCTAAACTAATATTTGGCATATAATATTCCTTTCTATTACGTATTTTTTACGTATAAGCCTTATCACCACAGTGATAAAAGGCTTATATATATTTTTATTAATTCGTATATGTAATATATTGTGCTTTCACTCTGGATAAGTGAAGCACATATACGTAAATAAAAATATATATTTAATAATTAATTTATTTTATGTTAATATATAATTGGTAAGGTGTGTATATAATATATAACCCCCTTTATATGTAATAATTTATTAATAATTAAAGAACAGGGTTTATGATTATTGCATTTCTATATAAACTTAATTTCAATTTCATACAATAACAATTCAATAAAAATTAATAAATTACTCTTTTATTCTGATATAGAAGTATTTACATAAAGTACTCACAATTAGACTTCTACGACAGTGTATTAAGTTTTAATTTTTAACAAAATATAGATTTCTTTCTTTAACAAAAAAAGAACGATTTTAGTTATATCGTTCTTGTTATTTTTAAATCTATCTATTAAGTTAATGCGCTCTATAATAGACGAATTAATATAACGGATAGATTTTCTAACTTCAAACAATAAAACTAGCAAATCTAAATATTTGTTACTTTAATTATATCATAAAAAAATAAAATATGTAATCATATTTAATTTAATTAATATAAAAATTCTAATTTATTAAAATTAGTTTTTAAAAAAATTAAATTTTAAAAAATTAAATTCTATTATTTAAATAATTAACTTTTGCCATTAACATATTATTTAATGTTTTATAATTATAAGTTTTTGCACCTTTAGTTTGAGATTTAACTAAATGAAATATATCACTTTCAGCACTACAACCTATATTTCAACTAGCAGATTGATTAATAATACCTTGTTTATTATTTTTAAAAATATTTAAAGTTTTTTTATTAACTTTAGTTTTTATTAAAAATATTATTAATTCATCATATTGACTATTAATAAAATAATTTTTAGCAATTTTATAATTATTATATTTTTCTTTATTTAATGTTAATTTTCTACCTAAATTATTAGGTCTATATTCATTTCATAAATATTTTAAAGCATGATATTTATCAAAAACATAATAAGCACCTAAATATTTTGCTAAATTTTTAATTCATCCAGCACCATCACCTGCTACCACTAATTTTGGATTATAAAAATCATAATATTTTATTAATCCTTTTCAAGTACTTTCCACAGTAGGATTATCTTCAAAATAATCTTGTCTAGGATTAGATTTATAATTAAACATAAAATTATATTTTTTATTTAATAATTTATTACGATTTTTACTTATTTGTTTTTTACCAGTATTATATGAAATACTTCTAATTTTTTGTAATTTTCTTTTTTTATTTTTATTTCAAACTGGTACAAAACAATCATCAACATTAATATAAATATATTCATTATCTTTTACCTTAATTTTTTCTTGTGGTAATATTTCTTTAATTTTTATATTTTTATGAATTTTACTAATTGTAACTTTTGAAACATAAGTATATTTAAAAATATCTTGTATATCTTGATAATTTTTCTTTTTTCCCAAATATGATATTATTTCTTCTTTTAATCAATTAATAATTTTTGCTCTTTTATCAATATTAAACTCTTCATAAACGGGATAATAATATTCTTTATTTAATTTATCTCAATAAACTCTTTGATTAAAAATTATTTTACCAAATTCAAAAATAATACTACGATTACATTTTTTAGCAACTAAATATCTATTTTTATTTCTAGTTTGAAAAAAATATTCATTAAAATCATGGATTTTATTAACATGATTTGTTATAATTCTATTAATTTCATATTCTAAATTATTTTTATAATTAAACATTTTTTAACGCCTTTCTATTTATTTTTTATCTCACTATTTTAACAAATTTATTAATTTATTATTGAAAAAATGTTTAATTTAAAGTATAATTTTAAAGAACGATTGAAATAACTAGCAAATCTATTGCAACGTTTAAAGATAACTTTTATTAGTTATCTTTTCTTTTTTATATAATCTAAATGTTATAATATTATTATTAATAATGATTTTAAAAGGTGATAATATGCCAAAACAAAGAAAAGAATTAGGAAATTATAAAGAAAAAATACAAGAATATTTAAGAGAAAATAAAGATAATTTAAAAAAATGTACTAAACAAGAATTAAATTATATTTTAAATGTTGATAATAAATATATATTTGATTGCCGAAGAAGAGCGACAAAATGACAAAAAGATTTTATTAAAGAATATGATAAAGCATGTCTTAAAATAGGAATAGCAAGATTAAAAAATGTAACTAAAGTTGCACAATATGAATGATTATATTTAAGAACAAATCATAGAGATATGTTTGATGATTTAATAGATAATCAAATTATAGAAACAAATAATAGTAATATAATTATTAATATTTCTGAACCTAGAAAAATAGAAAATAATGATTAAAAATCTATAATAAATATAGGTTTTTTTCTTTATTTTAAAGGGAAAAATGATATAATTTAATAAAGTGAATATGTTAAATAACATATATAAAAGTGACCTATTAACCAAGTGAAATAATAAAAATTTAACAAAAGGGAGATTAAAAGTATGAGTGATTTTACTTTTGATGAAAAAGAGAATTATAGTTTAGATGATGTTAAAAATTTACTAAAACAACATAGAAATGTAGTATATGCTGAAAGTAAAAAAGATATTGAACCTAAATTAACTAAATTAAGTGAATATGAAACAAAATTAAAAGAATATGAAAATAAAATTAATAGTTTTGAAGAGCAACAATTATTTTCAAATATTAAAGATACTAAAAAAGTTAATTTAATTAAAAATTTAATGAGTACTGATAATTATAAATCTTTATCAAAACAAGAAGCATTTAATAAAATAAATGAAGATTATAAAGATTTTTTAATTGATAAAACAGAACCTATTAAACAAGAAAATAAACCTAATTCAAATGATTTTAATCCTAAAACTCTTTTAGATTTACATATAAATAGTATTAATCCAGAAGAATTAGAAAGAAAATTAAATGAAAAAGCAAAAACTACAGGTATTACTGACCGTAACGAATTAGAAAAACTTGTAAATTTAGCAAGAGGAAATGCACTTCAATCTATTAAATAGAAAGAGGATAAAATGGCAATTCCACAAATACCTAAAGCATTTATTATTGGTGGTAATTCTCCTACTGAAAATGCTGTTTTAAGTGTACTTGAAGCACAAGTTCGTGGTGAATTAACTGCTGAATTAAGTACTTTATTTATGAGAAATACTGTTACTGCTGACCAAATAGCAAATATTAGTGGTGTAGCAATGGCAATATATAGAGTAACTGTTCGTGTCTTATGAGGTTCAATATGAGATGAATTTACTGGTACTAAAAGACAAAAAGGAACAGTTAAAACAACAACATTAATTATTGATAAAGAATTAACAATTGATTTTAATATTCCAGAATTTGATATTGAAAGATTTATGACTTCACCAGCAAATGTAGCAACACAAATTGTTTCAAATTGAACAAGTTCATTTATGAGAAATTTAAGAGAAAATTTTGAATTAATATTTTTACAAGGTACAAAAGATTATGCAATTGCTAAATCATTAGTATTACCTTTAAATTTAAATAATATGACTAAAGAACAAGCATTAAATGCTTATTATACAATTGGAGAAAGAAATAATAAATTAATTAAAAAAGTAGATGATATTACAGTTGGTATTAATAAAGCAGATTTAACTGGTGCTTGTGGTATTGATAGTAGTTTTAATTTAGCAAAAGCATTTACATTATTAAATTATGGACAAATTGCTGCAAATACTTTAGCAACTGGTAAAAGATATACAAATCAAATTATGGGTATGGAATTTTATGAAAGTTTTTATTTAGAACAAGATTTTATTCATGATACTGTTTCTGGTATGCATTTAGAAAAAGATTATAAATTATTAAATTTATTTGGAATAGTTTATAACAGATATATGTGAGGTATGCCTATTTCATTTACAAAAGTAAGAAATAAATTAGATAATGCTACAGATAATATTCGTATTATTGGTAAAGCATTATATTCATTACCTGCAGCAATAAGACCTAATTTAATGTATATAATTCAAGAAAAAATGCCAACAGTAGATGAAATTAAAGAAGCAAGAACAAAAAATTATAAAGTTGATGCAACTAATATTAATGCTACTTATCAAAGTACTGATTATGATAATATGAATATTTTAGATTTACAAGATGTTATTTATTATAAAAATTTAGGAAAAATTACTATGGCTGGTGCAACTCCTACTAATGATGAATTAGAAACTGTAATAGTAAATATTGGTAATAATGGTTATGAAAAAGGTAAAGTAACATTTAGTAATATTACATCAACAAGTGCTACTATGACTGGTGATAATAAAGATTATTATGGAACAGTAAAATTAGAATTTACTAAAAAATAATTATGGAATATATTTATAAATATTTTGATGAAAAAGCACATATTACTATTTATTCATCTAAACCAGAAGATTTAACTACAAGTAATGATATAAGAGCAATTTTATTAGATGAATATCCTAAATTAAGAAATGATTATTTTATTGTCAGTGATGTACATGATAATTATGCTATATGTGTAGGAGATAATATTCATTGTCAAGGAACAGTTAGAATTCAAATTAAAAAACAAACTAATTTAAAGGATGTTAAAAATGCCACATGTTGAGAATACACAATCAAATAATTATACTTTATTAAAAATAATACGTTCTTCAATAAGTCCATTATCTGGTATGATAGGTATTTCTGCATATTATGGTCAACTTATAGGTAATCCAGTGTTAGGTAGTATTAATTCTTTATTATTTGGTAAAAAATTAGGTTTAGATATTTGAAACTTGAATCAAAAACCAACCACTAAAACTAAATTAATTAATAGTAGTAAAAAAATATTATTAGGATTAGGAACAATTGGTTTAACAAATTATAGTAAATTTACTAACTCTTCCATTAATCCTAATCCAACAGAAAATCCAATTACTACAACAACAGTAGACCCTTTTCCACCAGATTTATTATTTAGTAATAATGATAAACAATCTTTTATGGATTGGGATACATATATTAGTTTAAATGCTTATGGTATATCAAACCTTATTAATGGAATTACTGAATTAATACCTAATAAATTTGAAACTATTAGAAAAATAGCAAATATGGCAACTGGTGGTTGCTTGATTAGTAGTGGAGTTGCGATGGGGATTAATAATGATTTTAATAATGCTTATGCAGTACCTACTATTGTTGCTGGAATAAGTGAAATTATTCATAATTTATTACCTATGGAAACAAATCATAGTATAGAAATGCAAGAAACTAGTTTTACAAATGAAACAGCAAGATTAATAAATAATGACAATAGATTTACTATTAATAGTGAAACAACTAGTCAATATGGTAGTGATAATATGAGTGAAGTTAATATTAATGCAAATTTAGAATTTGATGAAAATTATTATCATTTATAAGAATTAAATTATGTTACCTTTAATTATTAGAATTATCTATTCTGCATTAGAAACTAATGATATTAGAACTGCAATTATTAGTTTATTAAAGTTATATAGTAAAAATCAAAGTTTAAAATCAGTTTTAGATAGTGAAAATGTTAGTGAAGAAGAACTTGGACAACCATATTCAACGTTTAATCCAAATATTATTAAAAAACTTTTATCAATTTTAAAACCTAATGAATTAACTGAATTAAAAACTCAATTAGATAAATTAGTATTTAAACCTATAAAAAAAGTTAATAATTTGTTTAAAGAAGATAAAAAAGATATTAATGGTAAAAATATAGAAAAAGATAATAAAGATGATAAAGGTTGAGTAATATTATCAAGTTCATGATTTAAAAAAGGTTTATTTTATAAATCTAATCAATCATTAAAAGTAGGAATATTACAAGGTTTATTTCAAAGTGATACAAGTAAAAATAAACGTTGATATGGTGTATATACTTATCCAAATGTACCAGAAGAAACTTGAAATTTAATGAAAGTTCAAAAAGGTAAAAATGGTAATGGTGCTGGTACAATATTTTGAAGATATTTTTTAAGAAGTTGATTACCAAGTCAAATTCGTAAATATGTAAAGAAACAACTTAAAGAACAGAAAAGTATTACTAAAGGAAGAAAAAGTTATTATATTTTACAAGCAAAAAATATTAATGTTTTAAAAACAACTGCATTTATTAATAAATTAGAACGTGGATTTTTTAAACTTAAAGAATTTAAAACTTTACCAAAAACTGAATTAGGTAGTAGAGCATGAAAAGTAGAAAGAAAAGAATATTTAACTTTTCATAAAACTAATAATTTAAATAAAAATATTGGTATTTCAATTTATAAAAATAAAAGTAAATATAAAACATGAAAGTAGGTGCTAATTATTATTGAATTAGATAAACCAATTAAACCAATTGGGATATGAAATACTATTAATCCAATTTCAAAAGATAATAAAGAATATAAAAGATTAAATAAGATTTGATTTAATAAAAATAGTACTCATATAGATAAAATAAAAATATTAATATCAAATATTTTAAAAATAACTAGTCATATTATAGGTATATTAATAACATTATTTTTTACAATAACACCATGATTAATACCTAAAATACCAATAGCAATAGGAATAGGTAATTATACTAATCAATATAATTTTACTTGACCAGACCATTTAATATTAACTTTATTTCCTATGTTTGGTCATATTGGTTTAAATCTTATTACTAAATTAGGGAATTATGGAAAATTAATTAAATATGCATTAATAACTATACCAATTATTATTACAAGTCCATATTTAATATATCAATATAAAAATATTAAAAAACATAAAAAAGAATGTAATTTATGTAAACAACATTCAAATAAAATACAATTGGAGGAATAAAAAAATGAATTTTTCAATAGAATTAATATCAGCAATAATAGGTGGAGCAGTAGCTAGTGGTATATTTATCACAGTAGCATTTCTATTATTTGGTAAATCAATTAAAAAATCAAAACAATCTAATTTAGCAAAAGAATTAAAACGTAATAAAGAATTAGAATTTATTACAGCAAATATTAAACAATTAAATAATCATTTACAATTAGAAACTACATCAACTGCTAAATTACTTGATAGTTTTAATGTAAATAAAGAACAAGTAGACAATTTTGTTTTAGTACAAAAATCTAAAAAGAAAGAATTATCAGAAAAAGATAAACAAAAAGCAACTAAATTTAAAATTTAAAGGGTTTAAATACCCTTTATTTTACATTAAGGAGTAAATTATTATGGCTATTAAAGACCCAATTTTATTTATAACAGTTGAAGAATTTAAAAATTCTAAATATTTTAATGAATTATTATTTGATAAAGTTACTACTCCAGATAATGAAATTTGATTTGCAATATCTGTAGCAAGTAGTAATATTGATTATTTAAGTGGTTTTACTATTTCAAAAAAATGACCAGAAATAACACCAACTGATTTTACAGATAATATACAAACAGCAACTACTCATTATGTTAGATTTTTATTAACTAAAGATGTTGATTATTTACGTGGTCAAGGTTCAATTAGTCAAGGTGGATTAACTTATAGTGAAACTAATCCAGATGACCCTTATTTTATACCACCAGAAGTATTTAATTATTTAAGAAAAATTAAAGAATATCCAAATATTAAAGGTTTTAATTTAAAAGGTATAGAACCACAAAAAAATAATTGATTTAATAAATTTATTTCAAATTGTGGTGAAGATAGTCCATTAAATGCATATATACCATATACTAATATACAATCATTAGATTCTAGAACTAAAATTACTATTACTCATCCACAAAATATGTTAAGACCAATTGTTAATATTGATACTAGGGGTATTAATACAAGTACTACAGTACCAGAATTTAAAAGCCCAAAAGAAACTATTGATATTAAATATGATAAAGAAAATCATGTAGTTAATAGTGATATTAGTAATAAAATTATTGAAGAAAGAATATTTACTAATTTTTTAAATAAAAAAATAACTGAACACTTAGCAGATATTTTAAATCCAAATAATAAATGAAAACATGTTGAGTATAAATATGATTTTCATTTTGATGAATATACTGATTATACTTTATTACCTAAAAAATATGCAGATGATAAATTACAATATAAATTAACTGCTGGAAATAATATTACTATTAAAGATAATATTATTAGTGCTTCTGGTGGTGGTAATGTTGATGAAGATAGAATATTTAATAATAAAACAGATAAAGAAAATGCAACTAATTTAGTTAATAATGTCATTAAAATTGGAGTTACAAAAACTACATATTATAATAACCCATTTGTTACTGATGATTTAGATATTCCAGATAAAAAATATGTAGATGATGAAATTATAAAAGTAAAAGATTTAATTAAAAAATTAGTAGTATGAAAAACAATTGGTGAAAGAATTGATGATAGAACATGAAGTAATTTTTCACCTAGTTTACATGCTCTTTATCGTGTATTTTTAATTAGTGAAACAAGTGTCCCTTTACAAAATGGTTATAAAGAAGTTATCTTTTTTACATCAGCAAGTGCTATTGGTACAGGTACTTATCGTATTACTTCTAGAAAAATAGGTAATAGTGATGCTTCATTAAATATGATTTATGATAATACAAAATGAACATTAAAATTAAATGGGGGAGATACTGGGGGAGCAATATATAGGCTGGAAGAATTAAAAGCAGATGATTTGTATGAAATTAAAAGTACTACATTAGAAATAAAATCACCAGAAATAGTAGATATTGAGAAACCTATAAAAATTGATTCAAAAACTTTATTAACAAAAGAAATTAGAGAAAATGAATGAGAAATAAATTTAAAAGAAAGTCCAACACCAACACCTTATCCAAAATGAAAAGATGTAGCAATATCATTAAGTGGTAATTCTATTTCTTCTTATCAATTAAAATCAAATACATTTTATAAAATATTTTATGATTTGAATCCTTTTAGTCTGAGTACATTTGGCAAAACTCCAACACAAACAATAGAAATATTTTGACAACCACAAACATCATCAAATTGAGTATGTTTTCTTCCAAGTTTAAAAAGAATTTCATATATTAATATTGTAAATAATAAATTAATAAAATTAATAACTGATCAAGGTTATTTATGAAAATTACAAGAATTACAGGAATAAGATTATGAATAAAGAATTTACTTATTTACATGAAATTAGTTATTGATTATTAAATAAAAGTGATTTTACTCATAGTGAATATAATTTAAGTGGAAGTAGATATTCTAGTAAAACATATAGTATTGCAGAAGAATTAGCAATATTAATTGCTATTTCAATTAAAGTGAATAAATCAATTGCTATATATTGTTTTAGAAAATTAAATAAAGATATTAATGATTTAGTTAAAGAAATATATAATGCTTTAATAACAATTAATTTTAATGATTATAAAGATTTTACTTTAAAATATCCAAATAAACAAGCAGATTTTAGATTTAAAGGCACTAAATCATTTATTAGAGTAATGGGTGTATATAGTAATTCAAATGATAGAATACCTTTAAAAGGTCTTTCTCGTAGTGAAATAAAAGGATTTAATTTAGCAATTGAATGATGTGAAGAAGCAAATGAATTTAGTCAACAAGAATTTCAAGCAATAACATTTGCATTAGGTAATGCTAAAAAAAGAATTAAAATAAAAAGTTGTAATCCAGATAATATTTATCAATATTATATTAATTATATGAATAATATTATTCCATTTAATTTAGAAATTATGAAATCTAAAAATGAACAAATTAAATCAGTATTTGATAATAATATCTTTAAATTATTTCATTATTCAAATTGAAAAGTAAATGCTCATAATCTTACATTAGATATGATTAATGATTTAGAAGAATTAAAAGTATTAGACCCTATAAAAGCACAAAGTTGATATTATGGTGTACCAAGTATTCTTACTGGTGCTATATTTGCAAGATATCTTGATAAAGTTGGTACTAAATTAGATTTTCAAGTACAAAGATTAACTGGTGGATTAGATATTGGTATGGCAACAAGTAGTAGTGGTCATCCAACTGCTGCTTCATTATGATTTATTGGTGAAAATGAAAATGGTAGAAGAGCGCATAAAGAAAGTGAATTTTATCATAGTAATGCTATTATGCAATATAAAGATACTGATACTTTAGCAAATGATATTATTAATTATTATATTAATGAAAGTAAACGTTATATAGCAATGTTATTTGGCTTTACTTGTTATGTTGATTATGGTAATGGTGGATTAGTATTTATTGATGTTTTAAAAAGTTGAGTTAAAAAACGTAATATAACATGATTAAAATTTATAGCAGTAGATAAATCAACTTTATATTTAAATGATAGAATTGATTTTACAACAATTTGTATGCTTAAAAATATTATTAGTTTTAATTGAGAAAGATGTATTGAAACTAAAAGACAATATAGTTTAATGCAATGATTAGATAAAAAGAAATTAGATACTAATAATAATACTCTTAAAATGTTAGATTTACATGATGATACTTGAGATAGTGATATGTATGCTTTAATGCATGAAATGAAATGATTAATTAATGGGATTAATAATAAATTATTAATTAATAAAAATAATTTTAATGGTGATGAATTATGATAAATACAATGGAATATTTAAGTTGTGATAAAAGTAATTGATATATTGATATACCTATGATTATTGCTCAAAAATCAACTAAATTATGATTAGGTAAAGGATTTTTATTTAATTCAAGTAAAAAAGAAATATTAGATTATTTAAATGAAATGAATTTAAAAGATAAATGATTAGAAAAATTTTATAAATTTGGTTTACAAAATAGTTTAATGGGTAAAGTATTTATAATGATTATAGTTAATGAAGATAATAGTAAATCACTTAAAATATTACCTAATAGTTTTTGTGGTAGAGTTGCTAAATATAATGAACAAGAACAAGCAGCAGAATTTTATTTTATTAATGAACAAGCAGATAGTGCAACTTTAACATGAGTAACAATACAAAATGGAAAAGTTAAATATGAAACATATAAAGATAATAATAAAGATATTATTTTAGGTTCTACCAGAACAAAGTTAAAACCTAATATTATTCCATTAAAAACTTATGAAATTAAAAATCCATTTAATTATATACCAATTTTTGAAATTACTAATTTACCAATAATAAATTTATATGGTAATGCAACTACTTTAAATGCTTATCCAGATTGTACACCAGTATGAGATTTAATTTGAGATTTAAATCGTGTAATTAGACAAAAAAGATTAGAACGTGAATTAAATGTTACTACTTTATTTGCTGCATTAGATAATGAAACAGTTAAAGAAATGCAAGAAAATGGTAATATTGCAGAAAATCCTAAAAAAGATATGTTTGTTAATGTTGGTAGTGCTGGTTATGATAAAAATGGTAATGGTGGTATGCAAATTATTCAAGGTGACCCAAAATTTAATGAATATTGATTAGATTATAATGGTACTGCTAAAGCAATATTTAATGGTGCTGGTTATGATTATGATGAACATGGTAATGATGTTTATACTAATAAAACACAAAGTATGTTTAATAATAAATTTGATATGGAAACAACAGAAATAAAAATAGCATTTTATAGTGCTTATTTTTATCGTATTTTTGATTTATTACTTATTAGTGAAAATAAATGAAATGGAATTGGTGAAAGACCTTATAGTTTTAAATTTATTCCAATTGCTATGACAGACCAAATAATACAAGACCAAATTATTAATTCAAGATTAAATAATGGCACAATGACAATAATTGAAGCAATTGGTGAATATGATAATATTGATCAACTTATGGCTAAAAATAAATTAGAAAATATTATTAAAGAAAATCAAAAATTAAATAAAGATTTAGGAGGTAATAATAATGAGCAGACATCAACAAATACAACTAATGAAACACGCTCACATGAGATTAAAGATGCAACAAATATTAATTAAAAGACAAAGTCATTGAAAAATATTTCCATTTATTATAAATAATGGTGCAATACCTTTAACTGAAACTGGATATAAACCAATTAATAGTAAAATTAGTGATTTTGGTCAATATGAATTAATATTAACTGGTAATACTCCAGTTGTATGTATTTGAAAAAATAGTACAAAAATATATCAAAAAAATAAAGGTATTATTAATCCAAATACTCATAAAGTTTCTTCACAAGATGAATTTTATACAAAACAATATAAAATTGGTGATTATTGAAATGCTTATTTAATTGATGATACAAGTGGTGTTGATTTTAGTAATTTACCAAATAATCAAATATTTAAAACAGTACAAACTAAAAGACAATATACATTAGTTATGTTTGAAGAACATATTACAATTGATGATTATTTACAATTTTTTGTTGTATTTAATGATGAAAATGAAAATATAGGTGGTAATAGTACTAAAAATCAAGATAGACAATTATTATATATTTCAAATGTAACAAATTATTATAGTCCATATAATGGTACATTTAGTATGCAAGTATTAACTTTTAGTAGTTTAAATGATAGAGTAATAAGTAGTGGTCAAAATACACTTGATTTTGTACAATATGCTTCACCAGGTAGTGGTTATGCTTTCCCTACTATTCAACAAGGAAAAGTAACATTAAATCGTACTTTAATGTGTGATATTGGTGTACGTTATAGTCATAGACAAAGTTATGGATTAGAATTATTAACAAGTTGTTATTATTATGGAAGACCTATTATTCAAGGACAAGAACCAATACAACAAAATAATGATGAAATATTTGAAAGTAAAGTATTTGCTTCAAGAAGATTATTTATTGCTGGTAATAATGACCATTCTACAACTGATATTAAAAATAATGGTGGTTTACTTGCTGGAATAAATGATAAAATAACTACAAGTAGTCATCCAGAAACTACATTTTATAATATTATGGATGCAAAACCTACTGGATTTACTAATTTTAAAAATTTTACAGAATGATTAAAAACTTCATTAAATTTTCAAGATAATTTATTTGTAACAAAAGATTTTAAAGGTATGCTTTCTTTTGATAAAGATAAAGCAATAAAAAGTAATGGTACAGCAATAGGAGAAGCAAAATTCTTTTGAGATAGTGAATGAAATATAAATAATATCTCTGGTAATTATAATGTTGATATGTCAAGTAATTTTAAATATAAAGACCCAGATACTCATTTAATTATAGGAAGTCCAACTGTTGATTATAGTAAAATCAGTCAAAAATATATGTCAGCAATATTAAATTTTAATAGTGTAGTATTTAGTCCATTAATACAAATGCCTTATGATAGTAATCAATGATTACCTTTTGCTTTAAGTGATATTCCTTTAATTGGTAAATTATTAAATGCTTTAACATTAGGTATATGAAGTAGTTGAGTTATTACTCAAAATTCTCAACAATATAAAAAAATGTTATATTTTAATGGTTTTATGTCTGCTTTTTTTGCTTCTAATTTAGAAAGTATTATTGGTAATGGTGGATTAATTCCTTTAAATGCTTTTACAAATGATAATGATTTTACTATTGGTAAATTATTAGGTGCTAATGTTTCAACAACTGCTATGACTATGAAATTAAGTGATAGAGTATCAGTATATCCATGAGACCCTACTACTGGGAAGAAATTAACTACAAAAGAGCAAATAAGTACTGTTGATTTATCACAAAAGAAAAATAATAAAGTTTATATTTTAGCAGAAGATACTGAATTTTTAGATATAGCAAGTCCTTTTACAAATGAAGATAAAGATTGTCAATGAAATCCAACAAGTAATGGAGTTATTGATGGTTCAAATTATGCTTATATTATTGATACAATAGTAACTCAAAGTTTACATCAAGGTGAAGAAAGACATACATTTTATAGTGATAATCCTTTTACTTATCAAGGTGATTATAATGAAATATCAGTTGCTCAATTTCGTTATAATAATATGGGATTATTTACTAGTAACATGTTTAACTGATTAACTTTGTATAAATTAAATCATGATGAATATAGTGAAAGTGAAGAAACTACTTTTAGTTATCCAGCAAAAATATTACCACCAAGTCCACAAAATATAGCAAAATCAATAATTATTATTCCAGATAATCCTACATATAGTGCTGATTTACCAATAAAAAATTTATTTGTTGTAAATGAAAATAATCAATTAATTTATAATGAAGACAAATGAATTAATAATGTTGGTTTAAAAATTAAACCATTAGAAATTAATTTAGATATAAAATCTAAGTTAGACCCTACATTATTAATTAATAGCTTTGAAGATTTACAAAGATATTATAAGTCAATAGATTTATATATTTCATGAGATTATAAAACTAACGAATATAAAGGTGGAAAAGCAGATTTTTTAAATACAAAAGAAGATTTTATTTTAAAAAATCATACACAAATGTATCCTTTTGATTTAAAAGATTTAAGATATTATAAAGATAATAAATATTTAGAAATTAAAAGTAATAATGTAATACACCCATATCAAGCCGGTAATTTTATGGAATATTATGCATTGGCTGCAATTAATAAAAAAGTTAATAATATTAATCAATTATATAATTTATTTGATAATACCGCTATTACATCTGTAACAGCAAGCAATGAACCAAATCCAACTATTCATAAATATAGTATTAGTGATATTACTACAACATATTTAGGTTTTCAAAATTTAGATAATAGCAGATTAAATTTTAAAATACAAATATTTCCAATTTATTTATATGCTACTTTTCATGAATATTTTAATGAACCATTATCTCCAGAATACAAAGAACAATGAATAATAAGACAAGTAGAAAATTATACATTAACAATTTCAAAAATTGTATTAAATTCAAGATAAAAATATATTATTTTATGATATAATCCCCTAATAAGGAGTTGTTAACTATTATGAAAAATATTTTTTGTTATCTTAAAAGAAAAAAAAACAATATAATTTATTATGAAATTGATAATCATAGTAAGATTAAATTTAATAAAAAAAAGAAAAAATGAATAACAATTATTTGAAAAAATGGAATAATACATAGAAAATGTAATATTCTCTTAAAAGAGATAGATTTTAATTTAATAAATAAACCAGATGAAAAATTAGGTTATTTTTTTCTTAAAAGTAAAAAAGTTAAACAACATTGAACAAGAATAAAATTACAAAATGATAAGTTATTATTTGAAGTAGACCCTAAATTTGATATAACTCCTTTATTTCCGTGATTAACTAAAAAATTTAGTTTAAATTATAATAATTTTTTTAGTGCAATAAGTAAAATAAAAGACATAAGTAACAAAAATAATATTTCCCCATAATCTTAAATATTAATGTATTTTTTTATTAAATAGGATATAATAAATTAACTTACATTAGTGTAAGTATATAAAATAATAATTTCCCAAACATATGTATTATTTACTCTTCATTATTAGGTTGGCACCTAATAAAAAAGTTACCTTAATTGGTAACTTTTTATATTTTTAAATTTTAATTATAAACTTGTTATATTATTTGTAACAAAATTTGTTTTATTATCAATAGCTAAATGTTGTTCATGATTAATAGATTTTTTAAATTATACACCAGCAATAGCACAAACACCAGAAGTAACAGTTGCAAAAGCACCAGCTATTGGTCCAATTACAGGCACTAAGGAACTAGCACCTCCTACAACTGCTACTGTATTAGCACAATTTGAATTTGATCGATTTTCAAGATTTTGTACTCTTCTATCTAAATCATTAACTTTATTTTTTAAAATATCAAATTCTACTTTTAATCCTTGTACATTTTTGTTTAACTCATCTATTTTTCATTCATGTTCAATTAAAGTTGATATATAACTTCAATCTCTTATATAACCTTTAATTATTTCTTTTTCATTTCTTTTTCAATTATATAATGCTTGAGGAGTAAATGTTTTAGCATTTTCTATTGCTTGAGGCAAAGTAGAATTTCATTCATTTATATGATTTATTCATTGTTTAAATTTATCGTTATTTGCTATGCTGTTATTTAATTCATTAAGTTTAGTTTGGGTTATGTAAGTAAAAGTTGGTCTTAAATTTCCAAAAGAATATTGACTATCTATATTCACAGATATTTTTGCTGAAAAAATATTATTAAAATGTGAATAATCAGTTTTATTTAATATTGAAACTTCGTTAACATTAAAATTAGGATATTTTTGCTTTATTGCCTGTTTAAAATCATTGTCATCATCATTAATAATGATGCCTAAATTAAATTTTTCATATGAATTTCAAATAGGAAAATCTCTTTGTAAATTATCAAGATATTTATTTGAATAATAGCTGCTATCATCTATTCTAATACCTACATCATGGTTTCAAATTTCTCATCCAGTATGTTTCATTAAGACAACAATTCTTATGCGTTCTCTTCTAGAACTATCTATAAATTTATTAGCAATAGTCCAAAAATTATCATATATACATTTACCTAAATTTTTTATATTCCCACTATCTATTCTATTATCCATTCAAACACCATTAAAACATTTATTTGTAAACTTTTCTTTAAAATCTTCTCTACTATTTTTTATTTTTATTTTAACTACTTCTTCTCATCAATCAGGTTTAAATGAACAATATAATTTTCCTGTTCATCCTCCTCCCTCTATTTCATTTCCACCATTTATACCTCTTTTATGTTTATTTCTGCTTTTTTCATGGCGATGTTTATATGGACTAATTGTGTTTAAATTATTATTTTGTTGGATATCTGAGTAATTTTGATAATTAATAAAATTTGTTTGATTGTTATTTGATAAATTTAATTGTTTACTCATTAAATCTAAATTTGTAGTATTGTTGCTAGCTCAATCTTTAATCTTTTGATTATTATCAATTGACATAGCATATATACCTTCACTTTTAGAATTAAATAATGGTGCAGATAATACTCATAATTTAAATCAATAGCTTGGATTAAAATATTTCATAATTTTATACCTCTTTATTTTAAAAATAAAAACCCATTTACTTTAAATAAAGCAATGAGTTAAAAACTTATATTAAGTTTGGTTAAATTATACATCATTATTTTTTTTATACTTGTTTAAACTTTTTTATAATATTCTTTTATTTCTTTAACTTTACTTTTAAATTGTTTTTTATGAAAATAACACATATTAAAAAATTGTTCTGCACTACTTTCTATATCTAAAGTTTTTAAAGTAACTAATATTTTACTATTACATTCTTTAACAATACATTTAAGTAATACTTTTTCTTGTTTTTGTTTTTGCATTATTTATTCTCTTTTCTTTTATTTCTTTCAATTTTTAATTTATGTTTATGTAATTTTTTCTTACCCATTTTCTTTCATTTAATTTTCACTATTATTCTCCCTCAATTATCACATAATGATTGTGTATGTAATTCTTTTATTTTTGCTTTACTCATTATTTATTTTCTTTATTTAAATAATATCAGCCAATTAATAAACTATCTGCTTCATCATGATTATTAACTTTTATATTTCAATTATTATCTTTAATTAATCTATTTCCTATTATTAATGAATTATTTTTATCTCAATAATTTTCTTTTTTATTACTAACACCATTTGCAAATGCCATACCATAAGCATATTTATCATATTTTAAATATCAATTTTGTCATTCACTAGGACTTATTAACATATTTTTTGTTAATAATTTATTAAATTGACCAGCAATAAATCCCCTAAGATGTTCTTGTGTTTCATATCCAATACCATTTTTTGAATTAAAAGTTCCACGTTCTATAATTAAATTTGTTTCTCAAAAATGGTCTCTATATATTGCATGTTTAAATTCTTTTCATTCATCATTATTAAATTTTTTAAAACTATAACTTGTTACTAAAATTGGTTTTTTATTTTCTCATAAAGTTATTCCAGTATTTGTTATTGAGGGATCAATTGAAAGTAAATAATTAGTCATTATTAATGCTTCTTTCCATGATATTTTATTTTAGTTCGTAAAATTCTTTTATTAATTTTTTCAATTATTTTTATTTGTAGAAGATATGATTTGTGACAAGTTTTTCTAATATAACAACAATAACAATGATATGATTTAATATTAATCATTAATAATACCTTCTTTCATTAATTAATTATAAAATTTCTTAATTCAACTGGTATAGAGTTAATAAAATCCTTATAATCTTCAATTGCTTTTGTTAAAATATCAACTTTTGAAAACTTAAATGTATCATTAACATATAAGTCTAAGTCTCTATCAATATTAATTCCGTATTTCTTATATTTTTCATTAAATTCATGTTTAGTCATTTTTATTCTCCTTATTTTTAGTTAAATTATTAACTATTTTTTCTAAACATTTCATACATCAATTTTCAGTTAATCAAATTCTCTTATGACAATATTTACATTTATTCATAATTTTTATATTCACTTTTATTATTTTTTAAATTTTTAAATCTTTCTCTAATTTCTTTTAATTTATCAAATAAAGTTTTTAAATAATTTTCACCCATTAATATTAAAAAATCTTTAGTATTATTTGGATTTAATTTTTCCATATCTTCTCTTATATATTCATCAAATAAAACTGTATTTGTAATCATGTATTTATCAAAATAATCTAATTGTCTTTCACTTGGTTCTCATTTTTCATTTTGTATTTTTACATTATTATTTTGATATTTATTATTATTTTGTATTAAATTAATATCATCATTATCTGGATCTAATTCATCTTCACTTAATAATAATAAATTCATTAAAAAATATCTATAAGCATAAGTTTCTGCACTACCTTTTGCTTTTGCTATATCTGTATTTTTAGCACATGCTAATATATCAAAATATTTACTTTCTTTATCATTATCTAAATCTATAATTGTATATCTTTTAAAATAAGATATTTCTACTTCATTTTTATCTAAATAATTTATTTTTTTATCCATAGTTAATATATCTTCATGTATAATAACAATATTAAATTCTTTACATAATCCTTTAACTTTATTAAAAATATCACTTAATAATCAATATTTATAATTACCAAATTTATTAAAACCATTTTTTGGTGTACTTCCAATTTCTAATTGTAATTTAAGTATTTTTTTATATAAATTCATTATTTATCACTCTTTCTAGTTATTTCATTTTTAATTAAATTTCTTACAAAATTATTAATAGTAACTTCTTCTTTTACACAAAGTTTTTTTAATTCATAATGCTCAATTTTAGTCAGTCTAATAATAAATTGTTTAGTAATTAAATCTTCTATTTTTTTCTTATGTGCTGGCATTATTTATTCACTACTTTCTTTTTTAAATGCATTTTTAATACTGTCTCCATATACACCATTTTCAATATCTTTAAAAAACATTTGTAAATCATTTGCTCATTTTGGCATATTTTGTTTTTTCATTAATCTATAAACTCTCCATCTTCTATTTCTTTTTTTAATCATCTAATATTAATTAATTCATATCCATTTTTTTCACTTTCTTCTAAAAAATTAATAAATTTTTCTCTTGAAATAAAATTATAATCATCCATATTATTTATGCTCCTTTAAAATTTTCTAATTCTAATAAATTAATAAAATAGTTATATAATCTATCATAATTATCACTTGTTAAATACATATCATTTTCAATTAATTCATTAATATCTTGATTACAATAATAACTATTATCTATTTCACTAATTCATATATATATTTCATTATGTATATTACATTTCATTATTTTTTACCTATTAATATTCAAAAACATTTATTACAAGTTCTATTTGTAAATGATGAATTTTTATGACAAATATCACATGAACCAAATATTTTTATTTCATTTTTTAAATATATTTTTTTTAAATTAAACATAATTATTTATTCCTTTCTTTTTTTAATTTCTTGTAAATGCATATATTAATCCTATTGTTATTACTATTATTAGTATTATTGCTATTATATTTATTATTATTAATGTAGTTTTCTTTTCATATATTTTTTTAATTATTTTTTTCATTTTTATTTTTCCTTTTTAATAATTTAAGTAAAATATTTTATTATTATGAGTTTCTAAATCTTTTATTGGTGTAACAATATAATTTATTGCTAAATCATTATGATTATATGGATTATTTATTTTAAAACTTTTTCTATTTTCTTCTCATGTAATGTTATATTTAAAACATTTTTGATTTTTATCATTTATAAAAATATAATAACCATTATATTGCTCATAAAATTCACAAGATATTAATTCATTTTCATTTGTAATAATATCTGGAATATTTTTAATATATTTTAAAATATCACTACCTTTAATACTTTGAATATTATTTTTAATAGATTTTTTACCTAATTTATAATTAAAATCTTCAATTATTTTTAATGCTATTTTTTTATTTTTTTCATCAATAGTAGTATATTGTTTAGGAAATCATGTTTCATATTCACCAATTTCTAATAATATTCCACCATTATTTGTTTCTACTATTTTACTTTTTAAATCTAAACTAATATTTGGCATATAATATTCCTTTCTATTACGTATTTTTTACGTATAAGCCTTATCACCACAGTGATAAAAGGCTTATATATATTTTTATTAATTCGTATATGTAATATATTGTGCTTTCACTCTGGATAAGTGAAGCACATATACGTAAATAAAAATATATATTTAATAATTAATTTATTTTATGTTAATATATAATTGGTAAGGTGTGTATATAATATATAACCCCCTTTATATGTAATAATTTATTAATAATTAAAGAACAGGGTTTATGATTATTGCATTTCTATATAAACTTAATTTCAATTTCATACAATAACAATTCAATAAAAATTAATAAATTACTCTTTTATTCTGATATAGAAGTATTTACATAAAGTACTCACAATTAGACTTCTACGACAGTGTATTAAGTTTTAATTTTTAACAAAATATAGATTTCTTTCTTTAACAAAAAAAGAACGATTTTAGTTATATCGTTCTTGTTATTTTTAAATCTATCTATTAAGTTAATGCGCTCAAATATAATAAACTTCTTGCAAAATAATTTAAATATAATATAATTTTACATAACGATATAATTAAGTATCGTTATAATTTTAATGATGATATATTTTTTATATCTTTATTAAAATTATAAATTAATTTTAAGAGTTTAAAAATATGAAACAATTTTTAATTTTATTAAGTAGTATTACAACTTTAACAATTTCAAGCATTACATTTGCTAATTTTAATCAAAATACTACTGTTACTAACAATTTACAAACAAATAATAATAACAATCAAACTGCATTATTTAATAATAAATATCGTTATTTAAGTGATAGTGATATAATAACTAATCAGTCAATAATAGATAATAAATATTATAGTTATGATACATCTGCATTAAAAAATTATAGTTTTGCCAATGCTCGAAACATTTTTTTAGTAAATAATACCGGTAGTTTAGTTTATAATCCAGCAATTACTATTCCTGATAAGGATAAAGTAGATATTGGAAATACAATGCAAGAAATGATTAGCAACAAAAAAGTAACTACTATTAAAAATGAGTATAATCTATATAGTAAAAGTGAATATTCTAACTTATATTTTAGTGGTGATAATCATAATTGACAGTATATCCAACAAGGTGGAGTTGAAACACATATTGATATTTCACAACAAGCAGGTGCTAATAAAGTGGAATATAGCAATAGTTTAAGTGAGTCACTAGGTTTATATTATATTGCTAAAGCTGAAATAAATAATAAAATTGATAAATCCATTGCAGAACAATTAAGCAAATATTTTATTAATCAATCTAGCTTAAAAGGACAAATTAGTGATAAATTAACTACTACCATTGTTAACTTAATTATTAATAATCAAGAAATTTATAATTTTTTATATAATTCACCAATGCAACTAACTGCGAAAAATTATTCATTAAATTGGATTTTTGATGAAAATAATAATCTAATTGATATTTATTACAATACATGAAATAAAAATAATATAGAAAATAACTTAGATTATTATTGAAGTGACTCATATTCATGAAGTAATGATAATTCCGGAACATATAAACTATTGAAATGAACCGAATATTCTAAAAATTGAGATGAGTTTTTAAAAATTTATCCAACTTTTAAATTTAATCAATCATCTTTATCTTTATCAGGTGGGTCACAAACTCATAGTGAAGATGTATCAGAATCATTTTCTAATAATAGTAATACAAACAAAATTTTAAATAATCAGGGTTCTGGAAATACTAATTCACTTTATCATTTAAATATTTATATGGGTCATGATAGCAGTCAATATCCTGTTGATGGTTATGCAAATCTAGATTTAAATATTTGACATGATAATGAAAATATTTATTTTAAATGATTTTTTACTCGTTCTGGTGATGGAACTGCTGATATTTCAATTAAATTAGTTAATATTAATTTTATTAATATTATGAATTAAATATTTCTATAAACTAAATATAGTTTTTAATCTATTGTTTTATTTTCATTAATGGTGTTGAAATATGGCATTAATATTTTAAAACTGCTCAAATTGAGCAGTTTTTTTTCAATTTTTAAGTATATACTTTAGTTGCTAGTTATTAAAATTAAACATAAATTCAAGTTTTTCTGGTGATATAACAACAAATCAAATTGGTTTACAAAATCAACGTTCTACAAGTACAGGAATATATCATTCAATTTAAGAAGTTGCTTTGCAATATTAACTTTTAATCACTCTTTTGAAAACAATTACAAGTTTTTCTTTAAAATTCAAAATAATAATTAAAAATAAAAATGAAATAAATTCAAAATCATCATATAGTAAACTTGTAGCAAGTATTAGTATTAATAATCATCAAATTTTATAAATATTTTCATTATTTTTATTTGATAAATTTTTACAGTAGTAATTTTATACTTTTAATTTTATTTGTTCTTTATTAAGTTAATGATTTATTTCTTTAATCATTTTATAGATTACCATCTAATTTTTTTCTTTTATATAAAATTAAAGTTTATTTTTTATTTAATATAACCGGAATAATTAAGGGATTTCTTCTTTTCTTTTTGAATATATAAGGTGCTAAGGTTGATTTAATAGTATTTTTTATTGTAGCAAAAGTAGGTCTTTCGCTTTTTAATACTTCGTTAATAGCTTTTGTTAATAATGATATTGCTTCTGATACCAAAGGTGCTGCATCACGAACATAGAAAGAACCACGAGAAATAAATGTTGGTGGTGCTAGTAATTTATTATTTTGTGAATCAATTGAAACAACAATTGCAATTAAACCATCTTTGGAAAGAATTTGTCGATCACGGATGACAGCTGCTGTTGTTACTCCAGACATATCTTTGCCACCATCAACATAGATAGGATCAGCAGCAATTCGTTTATCACTTAAAGAACATTTACCACTATCGATAATAATTGGATCACCATTAGCGCAAATAAATACTTTTTCTTCAGGTATTCCAATTGAAACTGCTGTTTCTTTATGAACTTTTAACATTCGATAGTCACCATGCATTGGCATAAAATATGATGGTTTTATTAAGTTTAACATTAATTTCTGTTCTTCTTGTGAAGCGTGACCAGAAGTATGTAGTCAGTTTAGTGGTGAATTTTCTTCAACAATAGCATTAAGTCGTGTTAGTTTATTAACTACTCTTTCCACATCAGCACGATTACCAGGAATTGCTGATGAAGAAAATATTACTGTATCACCAGCAATAATTTTTATTTGACGATGCTCACGATTAGCAATTCTTGATAATGCTGCCATTGGTTCACCTTGTGAACCGGTACAAATAATAACAATTTTATCATTATCATATTTTTTAGCTTCTTCTACTTTAATGAATGAACTATCACGAACTTTTAAATGCCCCATTTGTCGAATCACATTAACAATTCGTTCTAAGCTTCGTCCCACGACAATAACTTTTCGATTATGTTTTGTTGCAACTTCGATAATTTGTTGTAAACGGTGAACATTAGATGCGAAAGTAGAAATTAAAATTCTACCTTTAGCTTTAGCGAATATTTCGCTAATTCTTTTAACAACAATCATTTCTGTCATGGTATAACCTGGTACTTCGGCATTAGTTGAATCTGCTAAAAATAATGTCACTCCTTTTTGACCAATTTGTGCCATTTTATCAATATCTGCTTTGTGACCTAAAGGTGTTCAATCAAATTTATAATCACCTGTTGTAACAACAGTGCCATTTGAGTTTTCTATACAAATTCCATAGGCATCAGGAATTGAGTGATTAACAGCAAAAAAACTAATAATAAATTTGTTAGTTTTAATTTTACTATTGCCATCAACAACATTTATTTTTATTTTTGATTTTATTCCCTTGTCTTTGATTTTATGACGAATTAAAGCTGCTGCTAAATTGGGAGCATAAATGACTGGAATATCACTAATTTCTTTTAATAAATAAGGGATACCACCAATGTGATCCTCATGACCATGAGTAATAAATATACCTTTAATTTTATGTTTATTTTCTTTTAAATAACTATAATCTGGAATTACTGCTTCAATACCAGGCATGGAAGCATCAGCAAATTTGACTCCTGCATCAATAATAATAATTTCATTATCTTGTTCAATTACATAAGTATTTTTGCCAACTTCTTCTAGACCGCCAAGAGCAAAAACTTTAGTAACGATTTTTTTAATCGGTACATTATTTTTTGTTGGTGTATCAATCATATTTTCTCTCCTTTTTTCATTTTAAAATATTAAAAATAAATAATATTAAAACATAACATAAAAAATGTAATATATTTTTACTTATTTTATTAAATTATAATTAACCATAATAAAGTAACTTAAAAACCTAAGTTTATTATTCTATCTTATATCATAATCCATTTTTCATCATTAAGTCAAGGATTATCTTTATTAATATGATGATAAAATAATTTGCCTTCTAAATGATCTTGCTCATGTTGAAAAACAATTGCTTCGTAGCCTCTAACGGTTAAATTTTCTTTTTTCTTTTTTAAATAATCATAACCTGTAACGTTGATTTTATAACTGCGTGGTACTAAACCTTCATGAGGGTGATTAGTGACACTTAAACAACCTTCACCTTTTTTTAAATAAGCTATTTGTTTACTTCTACCAATAATTTTGGGATTTATTAATGCATGTTCATAGTAAGTAATGGTTTCATCTTTATTAGGTATTGGTAATAAAATATAATACATTTTTATATTTTCTCCAATTTGGGGGGCAGCAATACCAATAGCTTC
This sequence comes from Spiroplasma endosymbiont of Polydrusus pterygomalis, assembly GCF_964030825.1. NCBI lineage: Bacteria > Bacillati > Mycoplasmatota > Mollicutes > Entomoplasmatales > Spiroplasmataceae > Spiroplasma > Spiroplasma endosymbiont of Polydrusus pterygomalis. The sequence continues at coordinate 336,160 of NZ_OZ034964.1, forward strand.
TGTTAAAATATTGTTAGCATTAAAAACTTTATTTTGTGATGCTTTTACTCAATCAATCATTCGTTTCATAATTTTTTCATCTTTTGGTGTTAATGGTAAAATGACATCGGCACATGGTTCTAGTAAACTTGGTTCTGTATCTTCAGTAATTCAATTTGCTGCAGGTATTTCATTTTGTAATTTTTTTAACATTCCAGGCCCTTTCATAAAGTTTGTGTAAATTTAAATTACACAAATTTGCTTTTATTAAATTTAATGATAAAGTTATTATAAACTAAATTTTGGAGAAAACATGAAAATTATTGCTGGAAAATTAAAAGGAAAAAAAATAATGACCTTGGAAGGTTTATCAACAAGACCGACATTAAATCGTATTAAAGAAAATATTTTTAATATAATGACAAATTATTGTTGTTTTGAAGACAAGATTGTTGTTGATTTATTTGCCGGTAGTGGTAACTTAATTTTCGAAAGTTTATCACGAGGAGCAAAGTTTGCTTTTGCAAATGATATTAACAAAGCTGCTTGTGATATTATTAGCCAAAATTGTTTTGCTTGTAATTTGCAAAAACAAGTTAAATTAAGTAATTTTGATTATCAAGTTTTTAGTAAAACATTAACAAAACCTTGTGATATTGTTTTTATTGATCCACCTTTTGCTAATATTATTTGTCAACAATGAATAATTGATTTTTTTTATAAAAATAATTTACTTAATAATAATGCTTTAATTATTTTGGAAACAAATGTTCCACTTGAAGATTTACAATTAAATTTTCATTTTAAAGTAGTATCTAATAAAAAATACGGTAAAATATATATTAAAATAATTCAATTTGATGAATAGTAGAAGGTAGAATTTAAATGGCACAAAAAAAAGGAAAATTAATTATTCTTTCTGGACCAAGTGGTGTTGGTAAAGGTGCAATTATTAGTAAATTATTTACTAATAAATCATTAAATTTAGCATATTCAGTTTCAATGACAACTAGAAAGCCACGTAATAAAGAACAAGAAGGTATTAATTATTTTTTTGTTGATGTTTCAACATTTTTAAAACATATTAAACTTAATGATTTTTTAGAATATACTAATTTTATTGGTAATTATTATGGTACTAGTAAGCGTTATGTTTTAAATTTACAAAATCAAGGTTATAATGTTATTTTAGAAATTGAGGTTGATGGTGCTAGTCAAGTTTTAAAAAACTATGAATATCGTGATGATATTATAAGTATTTTTATTATGCCTCCTTCATATCAAGAATTAGCGCAAAGAATTCGTATGCGTGCTAGTGAATCAGAAGAAATTATTGAAAAAAGATTAAATAAAGCAAAAGAAGAATTTAAAGTTCAGCATGAATATGACTATATTGTTATTAATGATGATTTAGATATTGCTGTTAAAGAAATAACCGATATTATTAAAAATAATATTAATTAGTTTTTTATTTCGATTTCAAAGTTAAAAAAATAATTAATTTATTAAGTATAAGTTTTTAATATTTTCATTTAATATAAAATAGTTGCTGAGTATCCTGCTGTTACTGCTTTGAAGTGAAATTCAAAAACTTTGAAAATATTATTTATAAAGTTATATAAAAGCAAAATACTATTTTTAAAAAAAATTAAAAGTAGTATTTTGTAATTTATGATTAGTTGTTATACTAATAATGTCATAAATTATTTTTTTACTTTATAATTAAATAATAAAAGGAAATAGAAAAATGGTGGTGTTTTAATATGAGTGAATTACTTTTAAGGAATATTTCAACTATAATTCAAGCAGATAGCGGAACAATAGTTGCTGAAGTAGCAATTTTATTTGGAATAACCATCTCTTTATTAATGACAATCCTTATTTTAGTAGTAATGAATACTTTTATTCGTGGTAAAAAAGTTTGATGAACAACAAGGAATAAATCTCATATGAAATTATTAGCAACTTCAGAAAAGAGAATGTTAGCAAGTGTTTTAGCAGAAGCAGTAATTAAATTAGCAGAAGAAAAAATTGGAGCACTAGTTACTATTGAAAGAAATGTTTCACTAAATGAATATACTGACTTAGGAGTAAAAATAGATGGTGAAGTAACGTCACAATTATTACAATCTATCTTTATTAAAGGGTCACCATTGCATGATGGTGCTGTTATTATTCGTTTAGGACGTATTGAATGTGCTTCTACTTATTTTCCATTAACTAATAAAAAAATATCTAGTCAATTTGGTTCGCGTCATCGTGCTGCAATTGGTATATCAGAACAAACTGATGCTGTATCAGTTGTTATTAGTGAAACTAATGGTTCAGTTTCAATAGCTCGTAGTGGTAAGTTTTTACAAGTTGAAAATTTAAATAATCTTGTTCGTACATTATATGATGAATTAGCTTCAACTAAAGAAATGGTGCAAGAAGTATAATAATGAAAAACTTATTATTAGTAGATATTGGTAATACATTAATTAAGATTGCTATGATTAACAATAGTGAAATTATTAAAGAATGACCAATAATTGAAACCAAAAGTAAAAATACAATTGAGCAGTTAAAAAGAGCATTTAAGTTAAATCAAAAATTATATTTTGAAGCAGCGATTATCAGTTGTGTTGTACCCAAGTTTTTAATAATAATAAAGCAGTTAATTATTACCACATATAAGTTAAAACCATTAATTATTGATTTTAATTTATTAACTTCTTTGCCGTTACAACTTAATTTAGAAAATCAGCAACTAGGTAGTGATTTAATAGCATTATCATATGCTGCTTATACTAAGTATCATAATGCAATAGTTGTTAGTTTAGGCACTGCTACCACTTATAGTATTATTATTAATAATGTTTTAGTTGGCATTATTATTGGACCAGGATTTGGAACGAGCAAGGATGCATTAATTGCCAATGCCGCCTTACTTTCAAATTTTGAAATTAAAAATTATCAATCAATGTTAGGGAAAAATACTAATCATGCGTTATCTATTGGTTATGGTTATGGATTCAGTGCCATGATTAATGGTATTGTTATGAAAATTCATAATGAAATAAATATTAATAATTTACCTGTTATTTTAACAGGTGGTAGTGTCCCAATTTTAAAATCTTATTTTGATTTTTCTTATATTTATGAACCACAAATGTTATTTTTAGGTTTAATTGCCATTGTAAATACTTTAGAAACTAATAAGAAAGCAACTTAAATTTTTTAGTATGTTTACAAACAGGAAAGGAAGATAAAAGATGTTGACAATGATAAAAGTTTATCAATTGACTATTGCCCAAATTATTACAATGACTGTTATTAGTTTATTAATTTTTACTATTATTTTTTTGACATGTTTATTAGTCATATTTAGTTCTTATAAAAATAAACAATTTATGATTTATAAAAATTTACAATATATGCAAAATGTTAATATTAAAGAAAGATTAAATCGTATTAATCAGATTGTACAAGTAAATCAACAGTATACTAATGTTTTAGGAATTTGAATTAGTCGCTATAATCTTTTTTTAAAAAGAGATTTAGATAAAGTTTTTAAAAATTATATGCAGGTTTTGAAATTACAAAAAAATAAAGAATTTTGAAAAGCATATAAGTTAATATATAGAATCAATAATAAGAGTAATAATTTAAAATATTATTTGCAATTATTAACAATTGAAATCGATTATTTTATTAGTATTGACCAATTATTACGTGAATATCAATTATTTTTTAGACAAAATTTTAATTATTTACAAGATCAAACCATTAAACTTAATTTGCAAAATGATCTTAATCCAGAACAACTAGATGAAATTATTAAAATAATTAATGATATGTTTAAAAAATTAGAGACAAATATTAATGCTATTAATATTAGTCAAATTATTACTATTTTAAGTGAAATTGCAATCGCTATTGTAACATTAGCAGAAATTTTAGATAATTTACCAACACTTCGTTATATTATTACATATGATATTGAACAAAAAATGATTTCATTAAAAAATAGATATCAGATCATAAAAATAAATAATATTTTACTTTCACAATATGAACGATTAGTAACAAACATTAATGAAAAATTAAATATTGTTAATAAGCAAATTAATAATTTACAATATAAGAAAGCGAAAGTTAAAACGCAAGAAATATTAAACTTAATTGCTTGCTTTAATGATAAAATTGATAAAGAACAAATATTCTATCGTATTTTTAAACAAAATTATGAAAAATTTTTGGTCATGAATTTTAATTTTAATGAAATATTTCAAAATATTAAAAATGAAATTATTATTTCAAATAAAATTAATTCTAAGATAATAGCAGATGCTAAACTAATTAATTTAGAGAATACTGTTAATAAACAGTTAACTAGTGTTAATCATTTTGATAATTTATTAATTATTGAACATCAAAAAGCAATAAAAACTACTAGTTGTGAAACCTTATTGCTGCTATTAGCAGCATTATTTGAGCATAGTATTGTTGTTTTTAATAGTTTAAAAGAGTATAATAAATTGTTGAATGAACAAAATAAATCAAAACTTAAATTTAAAACTTATGTTGATAAAATTAATTCAATGATGTTGCAAATTGAGAATATTTTAAATAATATTAATTTTTATTATTTAAATGAAGTTTATCAAAAAAAATTTAATGACTTACAGTATTTAATAAATGATACTATTTTAAATTTTAAAAATAATGATTATGATAGTATTGCTTTTAGTAAATTTAATGATTTACAAAATAAAATTTTTCATCTTTATACTGAATTAAAAATAGAAATTATTATTCATAAATTATCACATTTAACTCTTATTTATGCTAATCGTCATCGTTCAATTAATGAACAACTAAATAATAAATTTAATGAAATTGAAAACAATATTAATAATAATCATAATCAAAAAGCATTAACATTATTATTAGAGTTGATGGAATAAATTTAAAAAAGAGGAAAACTAATGGTACCAATTATTATTATTCGTTATGGTGAATTAACAACTAAAAGTAAAAATCGTATTGATTTTATTAAGCAATTAAAAATAAATATTAAGTATGCTCTTAGTGATTATCAAGAAATAAAAATTATTCATTTTCATGATCGAATAGAATTAACTAATTTATCTCTGGCGATAATGAATGATGTTATTAATATTTTAGTGAAAATATTTGGTATTAGTTCGTTGTCACCTGCTTTTAGCATTGATAAAAACATCGAAGTATTATCAGAAAAAGTAATGTCATTATTTTTAAATCAAGATTTAACAAATGCTAAAACATTTAAACTTTTCGTTAGTCGTAGTGATAAAAGTTTTCCTTTAAATTCAGAGCAAATTATTAAAATTATTGCAGCAATGATTTTAAAAAGGACTAATTTAAAAGTTAATGTTATTAATCCCGATTTAAAAATAAATATTAAAGTTAACAAGGAAGATATTTATTTATTTGCAAATAAAATTACTGGTGCCGGTGGTCTTCCCGTAGGTAGTTCTGGTAAAGTATTATTATTATTAAGTGGCGGTATTGATTCACCAGTAGCTGCCTATAAATTAATGAAGCGAGGATTACAAGTTCAATATTTACATTTTGCAACTCCACCTTTTACTTTACCAGCAGCATTAAAAAAAGTAGAAACTTTAGTTCAAATTTTAGCGCCTTATAATGCTGGTAGTAAAAATTTATATATATGTAATTTTACAAATTTACAAAATGAATTAACGCATCTTAAAAAGGAAAATTATCGGATTATTTTAATGCGTAGAATGTTTATTAGAATTGCTAATTTATTTGCCGAAAAATATAAAATTCAAGCATTAGCAACTGGTGAAGCACTTGGTCAAGTTGCCTCGCAAACATTAGCAAGTATTAATGCAATTAACATTGTTGCTACGTTACCAATTTTGCGTAGCTTAATTACTGAAGACAAATTTGATATTATAAATATTGCTAAAAAGATTGGTACTTATAAAACATCAATTTTACCATTTGCTGATTGTTGTTCATTATTTGTGCCAAAAAATCCAGTTACCCAACCAAAAATTAAGGAATGTCAACTTTTAGAAAATGAATTAAAACAATTAATTGATTGAGAACAAATTTTAATAAATACTTTTAATGAAATTGAGAAAAGACTATAAAATAGAACAGTAATTATTTTTGTTACTTCTAACACCTTCATTTTGGAAATCTATGGCATTTGCTTCTTTCACTCAGGAAAATTTTTTCTTTTCTACTCTTTCATTAATTTTATTTAATATTTCATTATTAATTTTTAATTTAAGAAGATTTAAATTTGTTTCTAATGTTTGATATGGGCTTGGGTCTTTAAAATCAATACCAGTTATTGTTTTTTGAACATCATTAGCTAATTCTTGAAGTGTTTTAACGTTTTTATCAGTAGAAATATTAATAAAATTAGGTAATTGCCATTGATATCGTTTTCATTTTTCTTGTTCATAAATTGTATAAGCTAATTTTTCAACTATTTTTGGATAACCATTTTCGGCAGCTATTGTTAACGGTGTGTCACCTTCTTTAGTAACAAAATCAATAATATCAAAATAACGACTATATTTATTTCAAAAGTTATATTTGACAGATAATTGTAAAAAATATTCAAAGTTTGCTATTAAATCATGAGTATTATGTTTAACTAGATAATTAACATTAGCACCATTTGCTATTAAATAGTTAACTATTGCTTCATCACCAATTTTAGCAGCATATATTAATGGAATTTTACCATCTCAAATTCCATTTATATTAGCACCATTTTTTATTAGTTTCTTAATTTTTTTTAAATCTTGGTTTTTAATAGCATTTATTAATTTAAGTTCATTTTTTTTGTTCATAATTTTTCTCCCCCTTTAAGTTAAAAACTCATTTATTTTACCATTAAAGTTTTTCAATTAAATTTGAAAAAATTGTATCATGTAAAAATAAAAAAACTTATTTTTTTAATAAAACACTGAAAATATTATTAGTAATAATAAAAAATTATTTTCAGTGTTTTATTATTTAAATAATAAAAATAATAATTTAAGAATAAGCCAGTAAGAAAAAATGATGTTAAAATTAACTTGTAATATAACTCATTCAAGAATTGTAGGGGATAATATGAAATATATAGTTAATTTAAATGTTCGTTCTAATTATTCATTTCTTTCATCAACTATTAAGATAAGTGATTATATTGAATTTGCTAAAAAGAATAATTTAAAAGTGCTATCTTTGGTTGACAAAAATGTAATGTATGGTGCTTATGAATTTTGTAATTTATGTATAGAAAATGACATTAGGCCATTAATTGGTTTAAACTGCATTTGAGAAAGTGCTACTGATAAAGTTGAATTAACAATTATGGCAACATCATATGCTGGTTATCAACGATTAATGGCATTATCTACTGCTATTAGTACTAATAATAATATTATTAGTACTAATGATGTCAAAAAATATCTTAATGAAACACGTGAAGTTTTAGTTATTATTCATGCTAATAAAAAAAACGTTAGATATATTAAAAATATTTATGATATTTTAAATTCAACAAGTCATGAATTAGTCTATTTTGGTTTAGTACCTAGTGATATGGAAAATATTGCATTGTTTAAATCAATTACATCTAATATTGTTCCAATTGATTTAGTTTTATATTTAGATGAAAAACAACATAGTACTTATCAAATTTTGCAAACTATTAAAGAGCAAAAAACATTAAAAGCAGAAGATTTAGTAAAGAGTAATCAGTTTTTATATAAAACTAAACAAGAATTAGCTAAATATTATCCTAATGATATTATTGAAAACATTGAAAAAGTTATTTGATTATGCAATTTAAAATATCCTAAAAATAAACCACATAATGGTGAATTAAGTTTACCAAAATTTATTTGTCCTGCTAATTTTACTAGTGTTTCATATTTACAAGAATTATGTAAACAAGGATTAGCATGACGTTTTCAAAGTCGTGAAATTCCTGAAACTTATGTTAAAAGAATTTTATATGAATTACAAGTAATTAATGAAATGGGTTTTGCTGATTATTTTTTAATTGTTAATGATTATGTTAAATTTGCCAAGAGTAAAAATATCATGGTTGGTCCTGGCAGAGGTAGTGTTGCTGGTAGTTTAGTAGCTTATGTGTTAGGTATTACTGATGTTGATCCCATTATTTATAATCTAATTTTTGAGAGATTTTTAAATCCAGAAAGAATATCATTACCAGATATTGATATTGATTTTGAAGATATTAGAAGAGATGAAGTTATTAGTTATATTCATCAAAAGTATGGTAAGGAACATGTTGCATATATTGTTACTTTTCAAACAATCGCTAGTAAAATGGCAATTCGTGATTTAGGAAGAGTTTTTGCAATTAATATTGAAGATATTAATGAAATAACAAAATTAATACCAATTGAATATAATTTTGATATTAATATCGCAGTTAAACAATCACCAAAATTAGCTTGGTATGCCAATAAGTATCCATTATTATTTGCTTTAACTAAAGAAATTCTTGGTTTTCCGCGTCAAACTAGTACTCATGCTGCCGGAATTGTTATTACCAAAGCACCATTAGTTACTACTGTTCCATTACAATTAGGATTTCAAGGTATTTATCAAACTCAATTTCCAATGCAAACATTAGAAGTTCTTGGTTTGATTAAAATGGATATTTTAGGATTACGTAATTTAACAATTTTACAAAATATTTTACAACAAGTAAGTGAACACTATTTTTTAAATTTAAAATTATCACAATTACCGTTAAATGATGAAAAAGCTTTTAATATTATTAAGAATGGTGATACAACCGGTATTTTTCAGTTAGAATCTTCAGGAATGCGTCAAATTTTGATGCAAATGAAAGCTGATAATTTAGAAGATATTATTGCTACTTCCTCATTATTTCGTCCAGGACCACAAAAGTATATTGAAGAATATATTAATCGTAAATTAAAAAAACAAAAAGTTACATATCTTCATGAAGATTTAAAACCTTATTTATCATCAACTTATGGCATTATTATTTATCAAGAACAAATATTATTAATTTTACAGAAAATTACTGGTTATTCATTAGGAAAAGCTGATTTAATTCGTCGTGCCATCAGCAAAAAAAATACTGTAATTATGAAAGAACAAGCAGTATCATTTATTAAGAGTGGGATTAATCGAGGTTATTCACCAAAAATTATTAAAAAAATATGAGAAGATATTGAAAAATTTGCTGGCTATGGTTTCAATCGTTCTCATGCTGTTGCCTATTCATTGATTAGTTATTATTTGATTTATCTAAAGGCAAATTATCCATTAGCATTTATGGTTTCATTATTAAGCAGTGTCATTGGTAATGATCAAAAAATGTTACAATATTTAAATGAATGTCAAAAATATCAAATTAAAATTTTGCCACCATCAGTTCAATTTTCTGGTATTGATTTTTTAATTGACAATTCTAAAAAAGCTATTCGTTATAGTTTGCAAGCAATTAGACAAATGAGTCAAGGTACTTGTAGTAATTTAATTAAAGAACGTACCAAGAATGGATTTTTTCAAGATTTTTTTAATTTTTGTGCTCGGGCAATATTTATTGGTTTAAACCGAAAAAATATTGAACATTTAATTGCTGCTGGTGCTTTAGATGAAATTGGACCAAATCGCACAATGTTATTATTAAATTTAGATGCTGGGTTAGATTATGCCCATATGGTACAAGTAAAAGATGAAAATAGTAATGAAATAACATTGAATTTTAATTTAATTGCTAAACCAATTATGTTGCAGCGAGAAGATGATTGAAATAATAATAGCATTAATGAACATCGTGCTTTAGGTCTTTATTTAAAATTTAATCCTAGAATATTATGAAAAGAGCAATTAGATCCTCATAATAAAGCTATTGATTTAGCATATATTAATAATTATGTTGGTCAGCATGTTAGAGTGTATGGCATCATTAATACTGTTAGAGTAATCAGAACTAAAAATAAAAGATTAATGGCTTTTTTTGAAATCCAAAATGATAGTAATGTCATTGAAGTAACTGTTTTTGAAAGGCTATATCAAATATATCAAGAGTATTTGCAAGTTAATAAAGTGATTTTAATGGAAGCAAGAGTAGAAATTTATAAAGATAATATTCAATTAATTTTATCAAGAATAATTAAAAGTTTATCATAAAAAAATAACTAATATTTTTTAGTGTCTTTAATTGCTTAATAATTAAGCATTATTGCCTGCAATAATTATCATCAAAATATCATTAATTATCAGAATTTAATCTTAGTAAGATATTTAGTGATACAAAGATAAGATAATATTTATTAAAATTATCAATTAATTTTGAACAAAAATAAAATTAATTATATAAATTGCATTTTGTTAGCAGTTTAAAAATAAGGACAAAAATTTAATAAATTATTTAATGATTGCTTTAATTTTAGTAACAATAATATCAATAGCTACTGTATTATGAAAATCAAAGGGAATAATAATATCAGCATAACGTTTAGTTGGCTCAACAAAAGCATCATGCATCGGCTTAACAGTTAATGCATATTGTTGTAAAACACTATCAAGACTACGGTTTCTAGACTTAACATCACGATTGATTCTTCTTAGTAATCTAGTATCATTATCAGTGTCAACAAAAATTTTAATAGTAGCTAGTTCACGAATAATAGGATTTTCTAAAGCAAAAATGCCATCCAAAATAATAACATCACCAGGACCAATAATTTCTGTATTTTTACTACGACTATTAATTTTAAAATCATAAATTGGTTCTTCAATTGTATTACCAAGTAATAATTGTTTTAAATCATGAATTAATAATCTCACATCAATCGCATTAGGATGATCAAAATTAGTTTTTTTTCTTTCTTCAGGTGTTAGAATGCTAAGATCATGATAATAATTATCCATTTGTACAAAAACAACATTTTTTTTATTACATGCTTCAGCAATTTTTTCCGCTACCGTTGTTTTTCCAGAGGCACTGCCACCAGCAATAGCAATTAGATTAATTTTTTTATTTTTCATACTTATCTCCTATAAACATAAGATTAATTTATTTTATCAAAATATGCTTGTAAAATAATAGCAGCTGCCAATTGATCTTTAACTTGTTTTCTTTTTTTCTTAGAAACATTATTTTTAATTAGTATTTGCTGTGAAGAATAAGTAGTTCTTCTTTCATCTTGTAAGATAATACTTAGTTTATCATTATTCTCAATTAATTTAAAATTATCAATAAAATTTAAAACAATTTTTGTACTAAGACCTTCAGTACCATCCATATTTAATGGGTAACCAAAAACAAGAATATTCGGTTGATATTCTTTAATTGCATTTTGTAATTGCATAATCGCATTTTTAAAATCATGCTCAGGAAAACGAATAGTTTTTCAAGAAAAAGCAATCTTTCCTTCTCCACAAGCAAGTCCTAATGTTTTACTACCTAAATCAATGCCTAAATACTTCATAATTTTATTATACTTAATATTTTTAATGATTTTAATTTAATATATTTATTTTGTTAGTTATAATATCTTGAAAAATGTTACTAGTAAATTTTATTAATAGGTTTACTAGTAACAAATTAATTTTATTGGCATAATTTTAATTTTATAACAGTTTTAATTGAAAATATTTCAAAAATAATTGTGTTATCTGGAAAAGTAGTTCTCTTAGTTCAACATTCAATTATTTGTTATTTTTTATTTTCATATAATATTTGTTGATATTTGAAAGTAATTCATGAGAATTATTTCTAATTTCAGTTTCATATTATGAGTTGTTATCATTATCTTTTAATTCTTTTGTTTTTCTCCAAATCGTCCAACATTATTTAGTAATTTTTTCTTTTATAAATGTTTCATTGTTTTTTCCTTTCAGTTATAAAAATTTTACTTTTACAAGTAAAATAAAATTTAAAATATATTTTATTAATAGAATTAAATACTTCTAAAAAATATTATTAATTTGTAAGAGTTTAAAAATAGGACAATAAAAAATTACTACTTAATAATTGCAAATAGTATTATTACGTATTTTTTTGATTTTTCCCCAAATCGCTTCTTAAAATTTAAGAAGCGATTATATCTTAGAACTTTTTAAATAAAATACAATAGAATATATTTAATTAAAATTTTATTTTTTGAAAATTTTATACATTAAAAATTTATATTTTATTTAACTAAATTAACATTAATAAATGTATTAATAGTTTATTAATTCTTTCATTACTTTTGATTTTAGTAAAACTATGATAAGATATTTAATATTTATATTAGTTTTTCATTTTAAAGTATTTTTTATTGCTAAAAAGATTTTTGTCTTTGTAGAAAACTAATATAAATATTAAAAGACAATTAATAAAATTATTTAATTTAAATATTTATATTATTTTTTTAGAAAATTAATATAAAAAATAATTATAGAAAAATTGTTTTTTATTTTTGTTAGTGAGTAATGAAAAATAATTTTAACTTATTAGTTGGATTATTAATTTTTACCCTATTAAAAAATTAACGTATAATTAAATTATTAATATTATAAGTTTTAAGGTTTCTTACATTATTTTTTTTGTTTTTAGGAGGAACTATGAAAATTGCTTTTGATGTAATGGGTTCAGATCATGGTAGTTTACCTGCTATTGCTGCAGCGTTAGAAGTTATTAAAGAATTCAAAGAAGTTGAATTTTTTTTAGTTGGCAATGAAAAAGAAATTAATGGAAACTTGCAAATTTTGTTGAAAAATAAACCTTTATCACCAAGAATAACAATATTAGCAACAAGCCAAGTAATAACTATGAATGATGGTCCACTTGCTGGGATTAGGATGAGTAATTCTTCTATGAGTCAAGCAATTCAATTAGTTAAAAATAAAAAAGCAGATGGTATTTTGACTTCTGGTTCAACTGCTGCTTATCTTGGTGCTTGTCATTTTTTATTAGGTGAAATTAAAGGCATTAAACGTCCGGCATTTATGCCAATTATGCCTACTTTAATAAAAGATCGGCAAGTAGTATTATTGGATGTTGGAGCCAATATTGAAAATACTGTTGATGAATTAATAAATTTTGCATTAATGGGACATATTTATTCTCAAACTATTCAAAATATTTCACGACCTAAGATTGGTTTATTGAATATTGGCATTGAAGAAAATAAAGGTCCAGAAGTTACAAAAGCAACATATGCTAAATTAAAACAATTAACACAAAAAAATGAAAAACTTAATTTTTTAAATTTTCACGGTAATATTGAACCACGAAATGTTTTAAATGGTGAAGTTGATATTATTGTTTGTGATGGTTATTCAGGAAATTTAGTTTTAAAGTCAGTAGAAGGTATGGCATCATTATTATTTACACTAATTAAAAATGGTTATAAAAAAAACTTGTGAACTAAGTTCTTAGCTTTGATATCGGTTGGTATTTTTAAAAATATAAAAAAAACATTTGACTATAAAAATACAGGTGGTGCTCAATTAATAGGTATTAATGGCATTGCTTTTAAAGCGCATGGTTCTAGTGATAAAAAATCTTATTATAGTACTTTAAAACTTTTAATTCGTGCTATTGAGCAAGATGTTACTAATAAAATAGCTAAACAAATTCAAGAATTATAATTTATAATAAGTACTAAGGAGAAAAATATGATTAATATTGAACATATTTTAAAGTCAACTATTTTAGAAAAAATTAAATCTAATCGTAATTATCGTGAAGCTTTTACTCATCGTTCCTTTTCAAATGAACATAATTTAGATTATTCATATGAACGATTAGAATTTTTAGGTGATTCAATTTTAGGCGAAAGTATTTCAACTTATATTTGACATTTATTTCCAAATAAAGATGAAGGACAATTAACAAGTTTACGTAGTAAGGCAGTGAGGCAGGAAACATTGGCAGCAGTAGCGATTGCCTTAGGTTTACAAGATTATTTATTTTTAGGAAATGGTGAAAAAAATACAGGTGGTCAACAACGTGAAAGTATTTTATCAGATGTTTTTGAATCATTTCTTGCTGCAGTATATCTTGATTTAGGAAATAGTGCCGTTAAAAAAATTTTAGATTTAACATTATTTGAATTAATTAAGACTAATCAATTGGAAACTATTATTGATTATAAAACTAAATTACAAGAATTAGTGCAAGCAGAAAAGCGTGATCCTATTAATTATAAAACTGTTGAACAAATTAAAAAAGATAATGTTACTTATTTTATTGTTCATGTTTATTTAGATAATAAAATATTAATGGGGAAAGGAGTAGGGACAAATAAAAAGAAAGCTGAACAAGAAGCAGCAAAATCAGCTTTAGCAAAATTATCAAAATCTAATTTATTAGTAAGTGACAGTATAAAGAAGGGATAATCATGTTTAAGTTATTGCGTAATTATATTCGTGAACAGAAAAATAATTTATTACAATTGTTTGGTTTAGGATTTTTGGTAATGATTATGATTATTTCTTTTTTATCATTAAATTTTTCTAATAATTATTTATTTAATCAATATGTTAATGATATTGTTCATAATGAATTTAATCAATATACATATTTTTTACCTATCGAAAATGTTCAATTTAATGGAAAATATAGTGAAGACAATAGTAAAATTGCTTCTTTTTTAAATAATATTAATTATTACAGCAAAGATAACACTATTAATAAAGAAAAAATGGCAAAAGCTACATTTCAATTAACAAAACCATATCTTGCAAGACCTGATATTTACCGTTTTACTTTTCATGGTGGTGCTGATAATAGTGAACAATATTTTGGTATTGGTGATGATCTTTTTAATGCTACTGGTCATGATTATCTTGATTTTAAAATTAAGATTCCTATTAATTATCCAAACTATGATACTCATCAAGCAACGGTACAACAATATACTGATATTATTAATCAATATCTATATGACTCATCACAACCAACAAATGCAACTAATTTCATGATTACTAGTGAGACCGCGCTACAGTTTTATAATGATAATTTTAAAGATAAATTATCATATGCGAAAAGAACTTATCATGAAAACGATATTATTAATCAAGCCCAATTATATGAAATCATGTCAATGGGAATGTTATATCAAAATATTCAATGACAACATGCTATTATGGTTAATGATTTATTAATTACTAGTAAAAATTTTGCTTTTATTGAAACAGGATCTGAATATGTTATTAATAAAGCAATTATTGTTAACGATGGTGGGCCTAGTTTAACAGAAAAAACCATTACAAGATAATGAAATTTTAATTTATAAACGCTTTGCTGAATTAAATAATTTACATCTTGGCCAAACTTATGTCATTGCTGGTCAATCTTTTATTATTCGTGGTTATGCTACCAGTTCTTTAGCAGCGTTTGTTGGACGTTATTTTAATAATTCACTTGATTTAAAAAATAATACTGTTGCTTTTACTAATGGTAATACAATGCGTAAAATTAAAACTGATTTGCAACAGTTTAGTAGTATTATTGCTGATTTTTTTTTAGGTCTTAATCCTGATCATGCCAAAGAGATTGATTGACAAATAAATAATGAATGAATTTATAACTATTTGCATGCCAGTTATAAAGCACCTACTAATAATAAAAGTACAAAATATTATAATAATGGCATTGACTATAATAAAATAATTTCGCCTTTAAATATTAATACTCTTTATCAGTATTCTAGTGTAGAAGAGTGAACATTTAGTACTATTAATAATAGAATTAATATTATTACTCAAATTTCTAGTTTATTTTTAATTTTGATTTTTATTGTAACTACCATTATTATTTTTATTATTACTTTTAAGATGATTGACCATAATAAAAAATTAATTGGTGTCTTAAAAGCAACAGGATATAAAAGTTGACAGTTGAGTATGTCATTAGTAATTTCAATTATTGTTCCTTTAATCATATTTGCTATTATTGGAGTTTTAATTGCGATTCCAGTTGCTCATTTTTTAATCTATATTACTAATATTGGCACTGTGGCTTTAATTAGTTATGGTTGGTATTTTAATATTGTTTTATCTGTATTAGTGCTTGTTATTCCAATGATTTGTTTAACTTTTATTAGTTTTTTATTAGTATTATTCTTATTAAGAAATAAACCACTAGTTTTAATAACTAATAGTAGTTCAAAGCAAAAATATAAAATAAATATTAGTTTAACTTTTAGTTTTATTAAAAAGTATGTAATTGGTAGTTTTAATTATCGCAATAAGTTAGCGATTACCACTTCAATTCGTAGTTTTGGTAAAGTCTTAATTATGTGTTTTACTGGTGTTTTTGCTGCAACATTAGTATTTTTTGCAGTAGCAGCTAGTGGTTTAGTTAATAATATGTTAGGTTCACAATTTGCTGGAACTAATTTTAATTATCAAAATAGTTATAAGTTTGATAATAATATTAAAAATAATTTTATTAGTAAAGAAAATAAATTAATGTATCAAGTTGATAGTGTTAGTAATATTAAAGACAAAGCTTCATTATATCCAGAATTATTAGCAGCAATTGAACAATTTGATCCACAACAACCTGATAAATCAATTATGATTAATGTTCAAAATCGTTATATTATGGGTAGTGAGTTATTAAAAATAAAACAATGAATTGATGCTAATCCAGAAAAAATTCCTGAAATAATTAAAGCTTTTTTAGCAAAAAATAAAATATTAATTAATTATTTAACAAATAATGATGGTAAAAATAATACTGATTTAATGATAACTTTTGGTTTAATTCCTTATCAAGAAAAAAATGAAGTACCATATACACAATTAGCATTTAATGATGCTAATCAGTTATTTCCTAATCAACCTGGTGCTGTTTTTGATAATAATAGTCAAACTTTATCAGAAGAGTCTTTTAAATATTGAGCTGCATCAAGAATTGCTTATGGTATTGATGATAATTTAGGAGAATTTTTATCGCCAAATTTTAGTGTAAGTTCTTTTTCTGCTTTTTGCAGATTAAATTTAAAAGATATGGAAATTTCTAGTAATTGACAAGATAAAAAATTTATTAGTACTCGTAATAATTTAATTACAACATTAGGAATTAAAAATCCAGATAGTAGTGCTGTTCAATTTATTCCAATGGCAACTTCTGTTTTACCTTCAATTGGTAATGTTTATAATGGTGGCGAAGCACTTAATAATAGTATTATCTATACATATAAAGGTTTAGATAACCAAACAAAGTACATAATTGGCATTGCTTATGATTATGTTAGTAAACTAGATCCAAAAATAATATTAATGCCAAAAGCATGACTAAATGATATTTTATTTGGTAGTAAAAATAATTTATTAATAAATAACTTTGCTAATAGTAAATTAAGTAAATTTAGTGATAATGAGTTTAAACATTATTTACCAATTATTAGTACTAAAAATGATTATAATATTGATTTAGCACAAATTCCATTATTAGGATACTTAGAAAATAAAGGTATTAGTCCTGGTTTATCATTGGTATATGATATTAGTAATTTACGTAATATTATGAATAATGGGAGCATAACGATGTTGTCTATAATATTCATTAATTGTCTTTAAATTATAAAGTTAGACGAGAATAATTTAGACTTTATATGCAATTGTATATTAATCTTAACACTTGTAAAACATAAGTCAACAATAATGCTTAGTTTTATAATTCAAAAATTCTTATTAAAATAATTTTTAATAAGTTTTTAAGTATGTTATAATAAATTAAAGTCCTTTAAGATAAACCGTATACCCTTTGATTACTAAGCGTATGTTAAGTACGTGGTCTCTTAGGCAAATCCCTTTAATTAGGGATTTTTTTATAATAACTGTATTTCTGTATTTATTTGATAGCATTTAAAATTAACCATTTTTGAATACATATCAATATTATAGGTTCTACTTCCAATCATATGTTTTAAAATTTGTTTAATATTAGTTTCAGTAAAACAACCAATATTTTCAACTAATGCTTGATTTAATACGCCATCTTTTGCATTAATGAAATAACCAACTTTTAATTTTGGATATTTTAATATTAATGAATTTAAAAAATCAATTAATTCATAATATTGACCTTTTGAAAATAAATTTTGTGCATATTCATAATGTAGTTTAGCAATTTTATTTTTTCTTCTTCCTGCCATAATTCCAAGAAATAAAACATGAAAAGCATGAAATTTATCTAAAATAAATTTAGCATTTAAAATTTCAGCAGTTTTTCTAATTCATTTTGCACTATCACCACAAATTATTAAATTTGCTTGGTCAAAATTTTCATAATATAATCTACCATATTTTTGAATTAATTGTGCAGTTTTATATGCACCAATTTTTGTTTTTGATAATCTTATTTTACATGCAGCTCTTTTATTAATTAATTTGCCATTTTTCTTTTTACCAATGCAAAATATTATTAATCTCATAGAACATTTTTTACATTTTTTACTATTATGGTTATCATTAAACTTAAATTTTCTATGTCCATCATCAATATTTATATATAAAGTTTGGTTTGGTTTTAATTTGATTTTAGGAATTTTTATTTTTTGTAATTGAAATTTTTGATATGTTCTAAAAACAGCACTATTACTTATTAAGTCTTCTATAAAAGTATCACAAACATCACGATACCTTTTTCCGTCAGTAAAATATTTTAAAATTTGTTTAATAACATCGGGTGCTAATTTACTATACTTTTTAACACCAAGATATATATCTAGTAATGACACATATTCAATTTTTTGTATTTTTTTGTTATAATATGTACAAATACGTCGCTTATAAGTTAATAGGCCTTTTTTTGTTTTTAATTTTCTTTTTCTAAATTTACATGGTTTATATATAGATTTATCACATTCATTTCATAATTTATCATCTATTTGTTTAAACAATTCTTGTGTTTGTTTTAAATTTAATTCATCTTGATTAAAATAATGTTGTTCTCAATTAAAATGATTTTGAAAAAATAACATTCTTTATTTCCTTTCTAAATTTATTAATAATTAAATTTTAACTTATATATGTTAACTAAGGAGTAAATATGCCATTCATTAGTAGTTATGCACAATTAAATAAAAAATATGACCTTAATTTTAGTGATAATAATTATGGTTTTAGTTGAGATATTTTTAAAGCATTTGTTGGTGATGAATGAGCAGAATATTTTACTACTAATTGTTTTTATCGTTTTATACCAACAGCACGGGGAACAAGAAAAACTTGAAACTGTTTAGCATTTGATTTATTTATATGCTGTAATTTTAATGATAGTAGTGTACAAGAAGTAAGACGATATGAAAATACTCATAGTGAAACCACTATTGGTGCTTTAATGAATGTTTGTCAAGTTTTATTAGATATATATGATATTAATTTATTACCTAATAATTCCCATGATATTAAATGAAAAATTACTAAGGATGGTGGGTGTATTATTTTTCCTAATAATCAACAAATTGATTTTATTGGTTATGCTAATGGTAATAAAATTTTTGGAAAAGAAGCAGGTGGGTCAAGTTTTTTAGGTTCACGTACAGATGAAATAATTATGGCAGAAGAAAAAGAAACGTTGACAGAAAAGCAATTAACATATCGCTATGAACGCTTACAAAATTCTATGTTTAGAAGTAATCGTATTAAAGTATCAAATGAACCAATTAAAGAATGAAGTTGAACATTTATTGATAAAAATATATATAGTTCTACTTTTGGACAAAAGATTACTCGTTATTTTTATAAAAGTTTTTTTATTACTTTTACATGTAATCCATACGATAAATATCACCCATTTTATTTAAAGTACTGTACACCATTTTTACCATTAAATGATAAAACTATGGATAATCTTAAAAAAGTTGGTAAAGTTTATTATGAAAATAAAGAAGTGTTTAGTGGTTTAGGTTTATTTATTTTAAGATTTACTATTCAACCGTTTTGAAATAAATTACCAGAAATTCAAAAAAGAACATTAATAGAAATGAAAAAAAGTAATCCCGATGAATTTAATACTGTTTTTTATGGTTTTGAATTTTTAGATAGTGATGCTACAATTTTCCCATTTCAAAAAACATTAAAATATTGACAAACATATGATTTAAAACAATTTTATAATCAAGAAAAAGATATATATAAATTTGATTTTTATAGTATTGGTATTGATTGAGCAACTGGTCATAAAGACCATACTGTATTTATGGTAGTTGGATTTAAAGAATATAATAATACTGGTTATTATGACGCTTATATTATTTGTGAATTAGTAGTTACACCAAATGACTTTATTAATGAAAATGAAAAGATTAATGCTTATGCTAATGAAATTTTAGGGTTAATTGATAATTTTGAAAATTTTGAACAAACGGTTTACTTTTATGATGATAAAGCACGAACAGCAATGGATTGATTAAATCAAAAATTAATAGATGAACATAATACTATTTTAATAACACAAACTGCTATTAAACATGCTTCAAATCTAAATCAAGAAGCAGGATTAACTAATCGCGTAGTTTGAATGAGAAATATTATGAGTTATGGAAACTTTTATGCAAATAAAGATGATTTACCAAAAACTACTCAATGTTTAGAAGAGTTAAGATATGACCAAACAAAAACTAACATTCCAGATAAAAATATGTACCAAGATCCTTATGATGCTCTGTTTTATGCACTATATCCATATAAAAACGTAATTCGTGGTAAAAATAATGCTACTGTGAAAAAAAGCATCTTCACATTTGCCATATAATAAACAAGTGACATAAAATTAATAGTATAGGTCTCACAAAATAAACACCTTTTATTTAGGCGTTATTTTGCGTTTAAAAGTATACTTGTAAAAATAATAAAAAATAAGTACAATTAAACAATAAGATGTTAAGAAATAAGGAGTAAATTATGATGAATAAAGAAAAAGAATTAAAAGTTATGAATAAATTAAAATCTTTAAAAGAGATTTTACAAAATGAACGTTATTTGCCAAAATAAAAATTGTAATAAAAAATGAACAAATATTATATTATTAGAATTAAAATCAACAACATTTAGTCTTTTTCTTTGTGAAAATCATACAATTAATTTAGAACATGAATTATTACCAAAATGATTAAAAACTTGTGAAAAATTAAGAAAAAATAACAAAATAAAAAAGGAGAAATTTATCATGAAAACATGAATAAAAACAAATTTAAGTAAAATAACATTAGCATTAGCACTAATTGGTGCAGTAAGTGGAGTAACAGGTTTAATAATTGGTTCAATATCACATCATAAAACTAATGATTTGAGTTATTTTTTAGACCACGATTATAATGCGCATTGGGGGGGCTTCTATATGACAAAGTCCGAGAAGTGACCATTATAAAATAGATTTATATTTTGCAATTAAACCAGCTAATAAGAATGATAAAAAATGAGATGGTAATTATCCCTATGGATATTTTGATAATTAAATTTCTAAATTAATATAAGAAATATTTTCATTATATTTATCAAATAAATTAATATTAGTTAGATTTATTTCTTGTTTATCAGTTATTAAAATTAAATCATAATTTCCAGAACCAAATATACCACTAATTTCAATCCGATTTAAGTTATTAATCGGATTTTTAATTTGTAATTCAAATTCACTATTATTATCAATTTGTGAAATTTCTTTATAAAATTCTAATTTAGAAAGTAATTGAGATTTATTTGAACCATATAAATTTAATGCATTTTCAATTTTATTATTACTAATAATTGCTTTTGTAAAGTATTTTCCATATTCACCATTACCTAATGTTCAATCAGCAGGAATTAATGACGGTATATTGTTACTTTCTAATTCATTTGTAATAGATAATCAGTTGAATTGATTATCATCAAGTTTAAATAATTCATTTTGACTAATATCATTATTTTTTAGTTTAATGTTATTCATATCTGTAAAGTCAAAATATGCTGATTTTAACATTACTTTTGCATCTTTAAATTCTCAAACTTCATCAGAATTACTATGTATAGGATTTGATTTTAATTCAAAATAATAGGGTAATAAAATTTTATTATCATCATTTAAACCTTTATTAATTGACATTGTTGAATAAATATTACTTGATAACATGATGACTAGTTGTTTAAAAATCTGAACTTGTGGTAAATTTATATAATTTGGATAATCTAATTTTCATTGTTTGAATAAATTAGTAATTACTTCATCAGGTTTTTGTCCTTCAAATTTTGCTCTTAATTTATCTAATTCATTTGGTTTTTTCGTTGGGTCTAAACTTGCCCCATCAAAGTTTCTATTATATGTATATGTATAAGTTAACATATCTAATAATACTTTTTGTAAACTATCAATTGGTGGTCTATCTTTTATTTCTATTTCAACATCATGAAATTTATTTGTTGTAGCAATATTTAAAACTCAATCAGCTGTTGTTCAAGGCAAATGCCATACTTCATTATCTTTTAATTCTTTTTCTTCATTTAATGGTCATAATTGTGCACTCTTAGTAACTTTATAACCTAATTTAGTATATGTAACTCTTGCATTATTAATAATTTCTTTTCTTGTTTCAGTTCCACCACCAATAGCAATTAAATCTAAAACTGATTTTTCTTGTCCTATAAATTGCTTTGCTAAATTTCAAGGTAATATTTGTTCGCTAAATCATTGTTGTAATATTCTAACTTTTGGTTGAGTTTCAATAGGCATTGATAACAGCGGAAATGCTATCTTATCTTTAACAAATAACTTTGGGTATACTTCCATATTGTCAACTTCACCAAGTACCTTTATATTGCCGAAAATCATGCTTCTAGGTGCTTTAATTTTTAAACCAATAACTTTGGTATCTTTATCTAATGGTTTTTGTAATTTAATAATGATTGGATAACCATCTCTTGTTTTAAAATCTTTAATTTTAATAATAGTAATACTTTTAGTACTTCTTGTTTTTGGATTTTGATAAGGCTGAGAATAATTATTAATGATATATAAATTATCAATATTATTTTCAGTTAATGGTTCATTTATACTAACTGCATATAACTTAAATTGATTTAATAAATTTATTTCTTGAAAAATTAAATTTTTAATATCAGTCATACTATATTCAATTGTATTATCATTAATATTAGTACTTGCTCTTTGATTTAATTGCATAGTAAAGTCAGATGTTTCAACAGCAGTAGTTTTTAAAACTTTTTCAATATCAATAAAACCAATTTTAATAGTATTTGCTGAAAATTTTAAACTATTATTTTCATTATTTTTAAATAAACGCTCAATTTCATAAATATAAATTGTTCTTTTTTTAAATTCATCATATGCTCTATTAATATCAGGGTCACTAGTAGCACGCATCATATTAGTAAAATCATAAGGAATATTATCAATTAAATAATCATTTTCTACATCTGCTTGATTAAGTTTAGTTTGCTTTTGTTTCTGTGGAAACTTGGTTTGTGGTTTGTTGTTGTTTTCCATTGTTATCTCCTATTAATTGGTTATTTTCAGGGTTAAATAATTTTAATTTAACAGTTAAATTATTAATTTCTTGTTCATCATCAATATTAAATGTTTGACTATTTAATAAATCTTTATCTAAATTTACTAACAATTTAATAAATTTAAGAATATCAATATTAAATTGTCATAATTTTTGTTCAATATAATTAATAGTTGAAATATTTACAGCTGTACTTTCAGGTACTGATTGTTGTGCAGATTTCTTTTGACTTGGTATATGAATACCACAGCGCTTAGATATTTCATTTACCAATCAGTCATATATATCAGTTAAATTTTTACCTTTAAAATTACTACTAGTCATATTGACACTTTCGTTTTGTTCGTTATTATCACCAGCACTTTTAAATATATAATTCTTAGTAACTAATGTTCTTACTGCTTCTTCCATTAAAGATTGAACATTACCATAAGTTTGACTAAAAATAAACTTCGGTGAGTTTAAAATAGTATCTAATACAATTTGTTCAAATATAACATCTAATGCTTTAATTTTATCCATTACTTTATTACAATCTGCTAATTCATTTGCTTTATTTCGCATAATTGTAATTGGTATATAGTTAATATTTAATGTTTGTTCTTGTGTTAAATTAGGATTATTAATATATGTTTTAAAATCTAATGGAAATTGTTTTTTATTATCACTAATACTATAAATTGCACGATTAATTGTTACTTGTTCATTATTTAATGTATAAACTTCAAATAATCTTACAGTTTGTGAATTTTGTTCATAACTATCATAAAAAATAGTACATTGAATTAATTTACCAGTAATATCATAAACTCTTTGTTGTATATCAACTACTTGAAAATATAAATTATCATTTGCAATATAAATTAAATAACCACTAATTCCTAATTTACTTAATTTAAAAATAGAATTTCAATTTTTTCTATAAAATTCTTGTTGAATTAAATATTGTTTAATAGTTTCATTATTAATATCTAATGGAGCATTATATAAATTAGCGTTATTTTCTGCTACAAAATCAGTAAAATAAGTTTCATGGTTAAAATTATTAAAACCAAAATAACTTAAAATAGAAGCATGAGTACTTTTATTTTTATTAGTTAAAAACTTTAATTTTTCACCTTGATTATCAGTAATATTTGTTTTTTCTTTTCTTTTAAAGAAACTTAACATAATATTCACCACCTTTCTAAAATATTTGATTAATTTTTAACATAATTTTGACAATAATAAATATAACTAAAATTGCTGTTGCTGCTGATAATAATAAACCAATTAAACCTAAAATAATTTTTAAAATTTTAAAAAACATAATCTTATTCCTGTAATTCTTGTAATTTTCATAAATAACCTTGATCAGTTATTAATTTTATTAATTTATTATTTACAATATTAATATATGAAATTCTTTTTAAACTTGGAAGAAAACATACTCAATTTGATGATGTTTGTGGTTGTCAAAATATTTCTATTGTTTGTGTTGGAGTTTTGCCAAATGTACTCGTACTAAAAGGATTCAAATCATAAAATATTTTATAAAATGTATTTGATTTTAATTGATAAGAATGAATAGAATTACCACTTAATGATATTGCTACATCTTTTCATTTTGGATAAGGTGTTGGTGCTGGACTTTCTTTTAAATTTATTTCTCATTCATTTTCTCTAATTTCTTTTGTTAATAAAGTTTTTGAATCAATTTTTATAGGCTTTTCAATATCTATTACTTCTGGTGATTTTATTTCTAATGTATTACTTTTAATTTCATATAAATCCTCTGCTTTTAATTCTTCAAGCCTATATATTGCTCCACCAGTATCGCCACCATCTAATTTTAAAGTTCATTTTGTATTATCATAAATCATATTTAAAACAGCATCACTATTACCTATTTTTCTAGAAGTAATACGATAAGCACCAGTTCCAATTGCTTGTGCAGGTGTAAAAAAGATAACTTCTTTATAACCATTTTGTAAAGGTATACTTGTTTCAGTAATTAAAAATACACGATAAAGAGCATTTAAACTAGGTGAAAAATTACTTCAAGTTCTATCATCAATTCGCTCACCTATTGTTTTTCATACAACAAGTTTTTTAATTAAATCTTTTATTTTTATAATTTCATCATCAACATATTTTTTATCTGGAATATCTTTATCATCTGTTACATTAGGATTATTTCTATAAATTAAAGTTTTACCACCAACATTTGTTTTAATAATTTCATTAACTAATCTTGTAGTACTATCTTTATCATCTTTATTATTGAAGATTCTATTTTCATCAATATTCCCACCATTTGCTTTAATTTCATTAATAGCACCAACAATAGTTTTATCAGTAGTTTCTAAATTAGGATTTTCAGTACCAAGAGCATTTACAGCAAAAGCATATGGAAATTGTTCTACATCCATTTTTTTATCTATATTTACTTTATTTTCATTAATTGCAGGAACAATTTGTTTAGCAACTGTTTGTAAATTATCGTCATTTATATTTTGTTTTTTATCTAATAATTCATTAGTTTCTTGTTTTGTATAATAATCATGTTCTGTACTATCTTCTGCTATAAATTCAGTTGGTGTCCCTTTTCCTATATATTGGTATAATTCAACAGAAATAGGTTGATAATTAGCATCATTAGAAGTTACAGTAATATCATTTCATTCCTGAGTAAATAATAATTGTATTTTAACATTATCATTTACAATTAATTCATCTAATTTAATACTTTTTTGTGTTGTTCTTTGAACTTCTCCACCTAAACTAAATATAGTTTTTTTATTACTATATATATAATTATCAGTTGGATTAGTAGTGGATTGGTAACTATAACCCCATATTGCTAAATATATTTTTCCAAATTCATTACTAGGAATAATAGAAGACATTTTTTTTCATAAAGGACTAGTTGCAATATTAAATCAATTATTTTTAATATCATCAATATTTTGTTTATTAATATCAACTTTATTTTCTAATAATTTAATATTATTTTCATTGGTAGTAATTCTTTTTTGTTGTTTAGCAGAAAAGTCAGCAGTTGCAGCATGAGTAAAATCACCAACTTGTGGATTATTTTGTAATGCTTCTGGTGGTAATGTACCAATTTCATCAGGTCAATCTAAAATCATTGTTTCAGTTTCTTTATCATATTCAGTTGCTACATAACCTTTATTAACAAACTTACTAACAGGACCCCTATATATTTCATTTTCATTATCATCAACTAAATCATCATATAATTTCATTTGCTTTGATAATGTAAATGCTTTTTGTTCTTTAATTAATTCATCAACTTGATTTCTAGTATAGAATGCTTTTAAATCAATTTTTTCAATATCTATTTCATCATTATTATAACTTGAAAATATTTGTTTTAATTCTGTTAATCTTGCTCATATTTTCATTCTACTAGGTGCTAAATCTCAAACATTAATACTAGGAATACTATTTGCACTAAATGATGTACCATTATTAAATTGAATAGTAGCATCAACATTAAACTCAATTGGTGTACGATTAAATACTCAATGTTCAACACAAACATAAACCATATCTCTTAATGTTTCTTTAATTAATTCATCTTTAAAACTATCAAAAGGAAATTTAGATAAAATAAAATTAAGATAAGCATTAATATCATTTTGAGCACGAATAGCAAAAGTTGTAAATCAATCCTTAACATTAGGTCATGTATTTATATATTGTTGTGGTGTTTCTATAATTTTTCCAGTTAATGGATATCAGTTATTATAGTTTTCTAAACTGACATCAGTTCAAAGTTTATTAATCATAATTTATCATTCCTTAAAAAATGCTTTTTTATAATGCTTAGTTTTTGTTTTAGTTTTCCTATGCACTATATGAATAACTTCTTTTTGTAATTTCTTTTTACCTTTTGCTACAACTTGACTATATACAAATTTTTCTAAATGATGTAATAATCCTGTACCAAATAATGTATTAACTGAAAATTTTAAACCAACACTTTTAAATGATTTATTAATATTTTCAATAGGATTATTAATAACATTAACTACTTTATGGTAAGTTCTTACTATTCTAAATATTTCTCTATAAACTTTAAAACTATCTCTAATTACTTGTTGAACAACTGGTGGAGCAAATGCAATTGCTTTTAATCATTTATTACGACTAACTCCATAACCAATGTATCAACCACTATATCAGCGATATCAATGGAATGGATGTATTTGAGTGATAAAAGTTTCTGCTTTAAGAATACTATCAATAACTATAATTGGTTTATATTTAGGATTACGATGATAAATAGTAATTGCACATTTACTTAATGATAAAGGTTGAATTTTGCAACCCATAAATACAGGTGAATTTAATGGGATTAATTGTGCATGTTTAATTGCTTTCTTTTCTGCACTAGTAAATAAATCTGTTGCTTTTTCTTTTAATTTATTAATTTTTTCAAATACTTGTTTTTCTAACTTTTCAAATTTTTCTTGTAATTTATATATACTTTCTCGTAATTTTTCAAAATATGGAGTATCTTTTCAAAATTTATTTAAACCTTTTTTTAAATAAAATCTAATATCAAAATACTTAAAAATTTTATTTGCTTTTAAAACAACCTTATGAATTGAACTCTTTTTAAAATTAAATTTAATAGCATTAGCACGAATTTTTTGTAAATCTAAAATTAAAGATTTACCATATCTATTATCTGTATGTATTGTATGAACTAAATTTAATCAATCATGTTGATTCATTTTTAATACTTCTTTTAAATCAGTATTATATTTTTTAAAAAAATTATTTGCTTTTTCAATATCTTTAATTTTAAACTTTGGAGTTAATTGTGGACTTAATTTTATTAATGTATTTTGTAATAATAAATAATCTTTTAACTCTTGTACTTCTAATTTTTGAAAATTATTTTTATATTGTCTTTCAGCAACATAACCTAAATTTTGGATTATTGTCTCACGATTAGGAGCAAAACTATAATTAAATAAATAACGTTTATTACCAATAATTTTATCTGTTAAAATTTCTTTACCACTTACTTGACTAATAATTTCTTGTAAGTTTTTTGCTTCTTTAATACCAATTTGTTCTAATGTTTTAGTTTTTTGTGCTAATTTAATAAATTTAGTTGTACGATAACCACGACTAATTTTATTAAGTCCAGCAAATGCAGGTAAGATATTAAAAAAAGTATTTAATGGTGTTACATTTCCTTTTAAATAATCATAAACTTGATTAATAGTAAAATCAGTTAAAAACTCTACACCAACAGCACTAATACTAGCAAGTAAATCACTTGCACCTAATCCAAGTGCTATACTTTCACTTAATCCACCAGTAAAAGGAGCAAGTGCTACTGCTATTACTTGTACACCAATCATTTCTAAAATTTCTCATCAAAAACTTTTATTTTCTTGTTGTTTACTTATTCTAGTATGTTTTGGTTTATTGATATTTAAAAGTATTGCTGTACTAGTTGTACCAATTGGCATGATATTAATTTCCTTTATTTAAGAGTTATTTTAATTGGATTTGTTGACCCTTTATAATTTATATCATTAACATTGGCAGTAATAGTTATATACAAGTCACCTACTTTTTGTTTTTGATTACTTACATTAGTTTTTCCTTGAACATCACTAAAATATTTAATATTTGGATTTATTAAATTTGGATTTAATGATTTAAGTTCATTAGTACTTTTTATTTCTGTATCTAATTCATTATTATTTTTATTAACATTTGCAGTAATATTTGTTGTTAAACTTGTAATTTTAGTTTTTAAATCAATTTTATCAGTATTAATAATTCCACATAACATTCAACGTGAAGTTTTTTCTTCATCTGTTATATAAGGTATTGCTTCACCAGTTAATTCTCCACCAACTAAATATCTTCTTCCAACTTTACCATCATTTATGTCTTGTACATATACAACTGTATTTTGTAACATATATCTTTTCATTGCTCTTGGTGTTGCTAAGACAAAAGACATAATTTTAGTTTCATTATTATCAGTAAAAGTCATATAGTCATCCATTACAATTTGACATAATACACCTTTGATATATAAATTTGTTCCATTTAATCTTAATTGTTGTGCTATTTGATTATCAGTAATTAAACCTTTATTATCAGCTAAATAAACTAAACTATCATATAAATTATTAGTAATAAAAAATTGACAATTATTACTATTTCTTAATTGAAATAAAGTATTTCAAGCAGATAACATTGATTTTAAATAGCCTACTGGTATTGTATCAGTAATATCTAATCTAGTTGCATATTTTGCAATTACAGTTGTATCATTATTTGCTAAATAATCTGCTAAATCATTTGCTACTTCATATTGCATTGTATTTAATAAATTTTGTCCATTTTCAGCGTTTAAATCAACATTAGCAATTATTTCACCTGCAACTGCTTCTTGTTTAATTTCTTTTAAAATTTTAATAGTTTCAGCATAACTAACATCTAATCCTTTACTTTTATCATTTCATTTTAATACTTTAATTTCTGAATTTTTTGGTTTTTTAACTATAAATTCAATTTTTGTAGAATTAACCATTTCAATAGGAAAAAAACTTGCTCATGGTGAATTTGATTGTTTATAAAATTCTATAAACTCTGGTGCTTCTACTAATTTTTCGGTATTATCTAAATTTTGATTGAATGGTACTGACATTTTTTCATTTCCTTTCTGTTATAAATTATTTTTCTTTTTATAATCCAATAAAGTACTTTTTATTGAACTTGGTTGATTTGTTATTATTGTTTGTTGTTTACCACCTGTATTTATTATTTCTTTAAATACTGGTTGTTCTTTAATCATTTTTTTAATAGCTTCTTCTATTTTTGAATTTTCTATATTATTAGTTTTAAATTTTAAATAATCATAAAATTCACTTTTAACTTGATATTTTTTAAATATATTAATTATTTCTTTTTCCTTAATTTCGTTATTTAATTTATTTAACTTATTTTCTGCTTCATTAACTTTATTTTCTATTTCTTGTGAAGAATCATTATTTTTAATTAAAGGTTCAGTTGCTTGTTGAACATTATTTTCATTTTCTAACATTTACAGTACCCCATTATTTAATTTCTTTATTAATTTTTTCATTAAGTTTTGCTAATTTTTTTTGATGTTTTATAATTTTATTATTTGCTCTAACATGTTTTGGAGTTGTAATAAATCTTTTTAATAAAACAATAATTTCTCGACAAATTAATATACCTGTACTTATTCCAATTGTTTCAAGTGCTTTTAAAAATTCTTGCATTTCCATATTTTCCTTTCATTTTTTTATAAAGTAAGATTACTATTACTACGTTGTAAAGCATTATTAGCTGTATCATCTCAATCTAATGAAACATTAGAATTATGACTGCCATATTGACTACTTGTTTCACTATTAATAGTAAATCTATCATCATTAATTAATCTTGTTGTTTCATTTGTAAAGGAAGTTTCTTGCATTTCTATACTATGATTTGTTTCCATAGGTAATAAATTATGAATAATTTCACTTATTCCTGCAATAATAGTAGGTATTGCATAAGCATTATTAAAATCATTATTAATCCCCATCGCAACACCACTACTAATTAAACAACCACCAGTTGCCATATTTGCTATTTTTTGTATCATTGCAAATTTATTAGGTATTAACTCAGTTAAACCATTAATAACATTGGCGATACCATAAGCATTTAATGAAATATAAGTATCTCAATCAATTAATGACTGATTTTCTTGTTTATCTAATAATAATCATGGCGGTCCTTCCGTAGTAGTTGGAATTGGTGTTGTTGGAATAATAGGATTAATATTATTTTCAGTTCATTTACTATAATTTGCTAAACCCATTGTTCCTAATCCTAATAATATTTTTTTACTACTATTAATTAATTTAGTTTTAGTAGTTGGTTTTTGGTTCAAGTTTCAGATATCTAAACCTAATTTTTTACCAAATAATAAAGAATTAATACTTCCTAATATTGGATTTGCTATTACTTGCCCATAATATGCACTTGTACCAATCATTGCACAAATAGGACTAATTCACGTTCTTATTAATTTAGTTAAAGTATAATTTGAATGATTTTCTATATTTGGCATTTTAATCTCCTTTAATTTTCTAATTTTTTAATTGTTACTTTAATTCAACCTTGATAAACATCATTATCACCAACTATTAATGCAACATCACTTTCAGGGTCAGAAACAATGATGTGTTTTGATTTAACATTAGGATATTGTCTTAAAATAATTGCTCTAATATCATTACTTGTATGAATTGCTTTGGGAAATGGTGATAATATTTCAATTTCATCTTTATCACCAAATAAAGTAGGTAATATAATCATTAATGAAATTCTCCATTTTCTATAAACTCAATTACTTTATAATAAGCAGTAAGTTTACCTGCTTCTTTTAATGAATCACATAAACAAATACTAATTTGTTTATTTAACCAAATAATTAATTTTTCATTATATTTATTGATTACTTTTTGTTTAAACTCTTCTCTTATTTTTTTTATATTATTCAAATGTTCTTCTGTTATCTCTTTATTACGTTTTTTATTATATTCATTAATAATTTTTTGGTCTTTATTCATTATCAAACTCACCACTTCTTATTTTTTGAACTAAAATATCTAATAATAAGTCTATTTATGTATTCTCATATTCTTTTTGTGATTTTTTAATATAGTTAATTAATTTTTCTTTATTCATTATTATTCTCCTTATTTTTAGTTAAATTATTAACTATTTTTTCTAAACATTTCAAACATCAATTTTTACTTAATCAAATTCTTTTATTACAATATTTACATTTCTTCATTTTTACTCTTTTCATTTTTTAAATCATTTAACATTAATTGAACAAAATGCACGATTTTTAGGAATATTTAAAGTATTAAAGATTTGACCACTTACTATAATTTCATCATTTTTGTTTAATAAAATACATCGTTTATAAAATTTTGGGTTATTAAAAATTAAAGTAACATAGTTTAATCCATTTCATTGTCCACGAACACTATAATATAATTCTTTATTACCTTTTTCATAATGTTTTGCTTCAATAGTGTTACTCAGTTTTACTGTTAATTTCACATAATTTGATTTATCTTTCATTTTTAAAATTCCTTAAACAATATTGAATATGTTTATATGCATCTTCTTCATGTTTTGTTAATTTTATATTTCCTTTATAATTTTCTATTTTGTTTTTATTTTTTGGATGGTTTTCTAAATAATCTCAATTCATAACATCTTGTACTAACACCATTAATGCACCAATAATTTTAGGAGTTGCTAATGGATTAGTTAATAATTGTTTTGCACTTAAAAAGAAATTTTCTACAATAACTAATATTTTTTTATTATTAAACTCTTGTTTAATCGTTAAAAAGTATTCTTTAAACAAATTTTTACTTTCTAAAACAGTTTCTGCTTTAAATGTTTCATTAAAAATAATATTATTAGTTTCATTTGAATATATAATAATTCCATTACTACCTATTCCTGCTGGGTCAATACCAATAATTAATTCATATTGCATTATTTTTTATATCCCCTACTTAATCTAATATTTAAAATACAGTCATAACAAATTGCTTTACCGTTTTTATCTCTTAAAAAATATTTTCTTGTTTTAATATCATTAGTATTAAAAAATAGATAATCTAATTTATATTGTTTACATGTTCAACAAAAATATTTTTTCATTATGAATTAAAATATTCTTAGTAATATTATTTTCATACAGTAAATGCAGCAATTAAAAGAGCAACAGTTATCATTAAAACTATTGTAGATATTACAACAATAGTAGTTAAAGCAAATTTATTATTATAAATTTTATCAATAAATTTTTCTTTCTTTATTTCATGAGTTTTAATATTTTTTGTTTTCATAATTAATTTTATCCTTTAAATATGCCCTGTTTGCTTTTAGCATAAATGGCATATATTTTTGTTTTTTTTATTTATTAATACTATTAATATTATTTTTCTTAGAAAAATGGGCTCAAAAATAAATTGTAAAATTTTAAAAAACATTAAGGCATTCGATTCAATATTTATTTAATTTGCGTTTAACAAATTAATATTTTAATTGAACCGGCACCGCTTAATTTTTTTTACAAGTTTTAAATTTATTTTCTCGCCCAAAAAATTTTAAAAAAAATAAAAAATAAAACCAACACTCGCTCACTAGGGGAGTGGCAAGGTTGGTTAAATAAAAAATAGAATTAATATAATAGGTCCCTACAACAGGTCTATATATACTAATTACTAATTCGCTCCCCCCCCAAGAATTACCATTTAATGGTTAGTATAATTTATTAGGTATCACTCCACTTTTTATTTATCCATGCAAGTCCACATGTTTTAGCTACTATTTTTAACAACTGTGGTGTAGTTCACTGTTTTAGTTCCCTAACACGTGTTGATAATAGTGTTAAAGAAGGTTATTAATTATTAACTTTCTCCTACTTGGTCACTGCATGTAGTAGATATTTAAAGCGTGTTAATAATAAAAATTTTAAAATTTTACAATTACAAAAAAAGACAAGATTTTTATTCTCGTCTTTTGTCATTTATTTTAATTTAAGGATTTAAAAAGGAAAGGAGATATTTACACAAAAATATTAGTTATAGACATCTTCGCTAAGCTCCCAAAATAATCAATATAGTTTACAAGTAATAATTTCTTTTTTTGGCATGTTTAGTGTTATTTTATCATTAATGATTATTGTGATTGTAACTAATATTACTGTTCGGGATAATTTAATATTGATTAATATTTTACGAAGTTTAGGGTATACTTCATTAGAAGTTTCTTATAATTTCTTTTTGGTAATAATTCCAGCATTAATAATGAGTAGTCTGTTTGCTGTGTTAATTGTTCCTTCCTTAGTGACAATTCTTGCTAATTTATTAGCAACTTTTGCTAAAATTGGATTTCCTATTGTTTTTCGTTGATGATACTTTGCATTGATGATTAGTGCTAATGTTGTCATTTATTTAATTTCATATATTATTACTTGAAAATTAAATGTTAATAATAAGGAGTTAATGACATTAACTAAATAATTATTAAATATTAAAACTAAATATGCATACTTAAAATGTTTTAATTTCAAAAAATATTTTTAACTTGATAAAATTAATGCGAGATATTAATTTGGGGTTATTAGGAAAATGGTAAAAATATTTTTTAATTATTTGCGTGAACAAAGAAAAAATATAATTCAAGTTTTAGGATTAGGGTTTTTAGTTATGCTTATGATCATAACTTTTTTAAGTATTCAATTTTCTGATGATTATGTCCAAAAGCAATACCTAAATGATATTAGTCATAATACTAATTTTCAAGAATTAAATGAAATGCCAATTGAAGAAAATAGTTTTGAAAAAGAATATAATTATTATAAAGTTGATTTGGGATTATGATTAGCAAATATGGCTTACTATCAACAAGATAATAGTATTGATACTTTAAAGTTGCATAATGCAACTTTTCAAATCATTTTAGTTGATAGTACTACTTACTGATACTTATCGTTTTATTTTTAATGGTAGTAGTGAACAAAGTAGTCCACATGCTAATAATTTTTTACAAATTGGTAATAATATAGCGCACAAATATCATCATGACTATGTTGATTTTAAATTACTAGTTCCTAATGATTATCATCAAGGTTATGATTACCCTGAACAGTATAAGAATGCAATGCGCAATTTAATTAATAGTTATGTTTATGATGGTAAAAGTAATGTTAATCAAGTAAATTATTTTATTTTAAATAATAACGCATTAAAAATTTATCAAGATGAAATTTATCATAAATTACCATATGCTAATCATCAATATACTGCTGCTGATATTAATTTACAATCGCAGTTATATTTTTAATTATTAATGGCATGTTATTTCAAAATATTGAATGAAATCAATATACTTTAGTCAATGATTTATTAATAACTGGTAAAACTTTTCTTTTTACACAAGTGATTGCTAATAATGTTATTGACCCACCAATGTTAGTTGGCAATTATCAACAAAGTTTAGAACAATTACCATTACAAGATGATGAAATGTTAATTTATGAACAATTTGCTAATAATAATAATTTGAAAGTTAGTGATAAATATAATATTGTTAATCATACTTTTACAATTAGAGGTTTTGTTACTAGTCGTAATAGTGCTTTTATTGGTAATAATATTGCTGGTATCATTGATCCAAAAAATAAAACTGTTGCTTTTGTTAATAGTAATACGATGATCAATATTAATAATGATTTTAAGCAATTTATTGATAGCAATACTCAAAAAAATAGTTTTAATCCAGTTTATCCTGAATGTGGATTAAATTCATGATTGTATAATATTTTACATCAGCAATTAATATATGATCATCATTATCAAAATCTTAATAATGGTATAAATTTTGCTTATGTTGCTAGTATTTTAACAAATGACGATTATTGATGAAGACCTTATAATGAAAATGCTATTTTTTTCTTAAATGAACGAATTAAATTAACACAAAATGTTGGTACAATATTTTTAACTTTAATTTTT
This sequence comes from Spiroplasma endosymbiont of Polydrusus pterygomalis, assembly GCF_964030825.1. Classification (NCBI taxonomy): domain Bacteria; kingdom Bacillati; phylum Mycoplasmatota; class Mollicutes; order Entomoplasmatales; family Spiroplasmataceae; genus Spiroplasma; species Spiroplasma endosymbiont of Polydrusus pterygomalis. The sequence continues at coordinate 372,272 of NZ_OZ034964.1, forward strand.
ATTGTTACTAGTATTATTATTTTAATGGTCGTATGGAAAATGATTCATCATAATCATAAATTAATTGGTGTTTTAAAAGCACTTGGTTATCATAATTGACAATTAACCATAGCTTTAGTATTAGCTATTATTTGACCGTTATTTATTTTTGCCATTATTGGTGTGGCAATATCAGTCTTTATTAGTCATATTCTTATTAATAGTCATAATTTATATTTAGCATTAATTAATTATGGATGGTATATAAATGCAGAAATGACAATAATAATTGTTACGATTCCTTTATTATTGTTAGTAATAATTAGTTTTATTATTGTTTATTTATTTTTACAAAAAAGACCTCTTGACTTAATTAGTAGTAGAACTTTTAAAAAACATCATCATTTAACTATTAGTAGAATTTTTAGTTTCATTAGTTTACAAGTTATTGGTAACATTAGTTATCGTAACAAATTAGCAACAACGATTAGTATGCGTAGTTTTAGTAAATTAGTTATTATTAGTATTGTTAGTATTTTTGCAGCAACATTAATGTTATTTGCAGTTGCTGCTAGTGGATTAGTTAATGATATGTTGGTAATTCGCTTTGAAGGAATTAATTTTAATTATTTAAGTAATTATCATTATCAAAAAATTGGAAAGAATTTTATTAATAGTAATAAACAATTAGTTTATAGCATGAATTCAATTTCACAAGTAGAATCAGGAACATCACTTCAACAAGATTTAGAAGATGCAATTAATTCATATTTAACAAATCCTAATAATCCTGCTCCTGTTATTCGTGATGTTCGTAATAAATATATTTTAGGTAGTGAATTATTAAAAATGCGCAAAAATCTTGAAAAACCTACAGTATGAAATTTATTATCACCAATATTTAAGAAACAATGAATGAAGCAAATAAATGTTATTAATTACTTAACAAATGCTAATGGTAATGATAGTAAGGACTTATTAATTAGTTTTGCTACTATTCCGTATCAAGAACAAAATGAGTTACCATTTATTAAAATAGATATTGAAGATTCTTATGATTTAGATTTTAGTCATAATAATAATATTGGTAATAGTTATGATAGTATAACGCAAACTTTTAATACTTCATGTTTTACTAATAGAGTTACAATTAGACAAAATATATATGGTATTGGTAATAATAGCAGTAATTTTATTAAACCTCATTTAATTAATAGTAAATTTGAAAATTTTATTAATTTAAATTTAGAAAATATTAGTAATTCTAATTTTTGACTAGATAAAGAGTTTACAAAAAATATTAATATCGTAAAAAAGTACTTGCATATTACTAGTACTAATGCACCAAATGTTACTTTTTTACCAATTGTAGCATCTAATGCTCCAACATCTAATGTTAGTACTGGTAATGGCAATAACATTGGTAAAGTGATTTTATATCCCTATTTTAATTTTAATGGTAATAAAAACTATTTAATTGGTATTGTTTATGATGGTTTTACTAATTTAGATGCATCAACAATATTAGTATCACAATTGCTTTTAAATAATGCTATTAATGAGAAAACGGGATTATTAATTAATAATGCTAAAATGAGTAGATTTAATGATAATGAGTTACAACATTATCTAACTTTCATTAATACTAAAAATAACTATCATATTGATTTAACTAAAATTTTAAATACTGATTATGTTGTTAATAGTAGTTTTACTAGTTCTTTAAGTAGTATTGTGCCAATTGGTAATGAGAAGGTAGCATTAGAAAGTAAAGAAGTAACTATTCAGTTACTTATTGGTTTTTTTGCAATTTGTAGTATTATATTATCATTTATGATTATGACTTTGATTACTAATATTTTTATTCGTGATAATTGAATATTAATTAATATTTTAAAAGTATTAGGATATAATACAATGGAAGTAACATATAATTTTATAATAATTATTATTCCTATTATTTTAATCTTTTCAATTTTTAGTATTTTTATTACACCATTATTAATTAATATGTTAGCAGAGCAATTACTTACTTTTAATAATATTCTTTACCCAATTATTTTTCATTGGTGATATTTTCTATTAGCTTTTGGTACTAATATTTTTGTTTATATTGCTGCTTATGCTATTACTTGATTTTTAAACTTTAGAAAATATAAACTATGGTCATTTATGGAGTAATATGGTATTAGTAATTACTAAATTAGTTTAATTAATATTTGTGATTGTCATCTTAGATATGTTTAATTTTTGGATACATATCCTTAATATCTCTTTGTCTTTTAGCACTATCCATTGTTTTTCAAATTGCTATTTTAACACTTAAAATAATTGTTTGATTATTTTTTAAACCAATTAACTAAATATTTAGATTTAGCAGAAAAAAATGAAATACTACAAAATTATAACTACTATTGCTAACCCAATAATAGCAGATTTTTAAAATATGAGTTTAATTGAACAAGAATTTAATGAAATGGTTTTTAAAATCAATCTGATTATGCAAAAAGGTTACGATTTGGTGAGTAGTTTAGAAAGAGAATGATAAAAATATGTGAACTAAAATAAAAGAGAAAAAAGAAAATAGTATAACAAGATTGCTTATTTTTCTATCTTTCTCTAACAATTTTAATATAATAAACTTATTGCATAACCAATAAAAATAATAGAAAATTAAAATTTCACCAATCAAATTAAACTTTAAAATAAACATTTTTCTAAAATATAAAATAATATTGACCACAATTAACTAGGTTATGCAAGAAGTCTAATAATATTTTAATTTTATTACTTTAATAAAAATTTGATTTTTTATTATATAATATAACTAATTAAATATTTATAATAAAAATTAATAGGAAGATTTAAAAATGGAAAAGAAAATAATGAATTAAATGAAGAATTTAAGTTAATGTTAAAAGATTTGGTGATTAATAATGAATAAATCTCTGGTGCCAAAAATTAGATTTAAAGGGTTTGATGATGAATGAAAAAAATATAAGCTTAATGATATTGGAATTTTTTTTCGTGGGCTTTATAAAAAAACAAAAGCAGATTTTGAAATAAATAATTCTAATTTTTACTATGTTACATATACAAATATTTATAATAATAGGTTTATAAAAATTGATTCTTTAAAATATGTAAATATTAATAAAAATGAGAATCAAAATCATTTAGTTAAAGGTGATATTTTATTTACGATGACTTCAGAAACTTATAATGAAGTAGGACTTTGTTCTATTTTTAATTCAGATACTGACAATGTTTACTTAAATAGTTTTTGTTCTGGTTTTAGAATAATTGATATAAGAGTCATAAATTCAATTTTTTTACTTTTTTTACTTTTATCAATTCAATATAGGGAAAAAATTATTAAAATGGCTAATGGTTTTACTAGATATAATTTATCAAAAAAATTATTATTAAATTTACAAGTTAAAATTCCTAATATTATCCAACAAAATTTAATTGGTAATTTTTTTACTATTATTGATAGGAAAATTGAATTAGTTAAAGAACAGTTAAGTTTATTAGCAAAACAAAAACAATATTACTTAAATAATATGTTTGCAAATGAAAAAAGTTATCCCAAAATTAGATTTAAAGGATTTAATGATGAATGAGAAAGTAAAAAAATAGGAGAAATATTAAATTATCAGCAACCTACAAAATTTATAATTAAAGATAAAATTGAAAATCAAGGAAAAATACCAGTATTAACAGCTAATAAATCATTTGTACTGGGTTATGTAAATGAAAAAAACATTTATGAAAACATACCAGTTATAATTTTTGATGATTTTACAATGGATATGAAATATGTTAATTTTAAATTTATGATTAAATCATCAGCAATTAAGATTTTAAAATCTAAAAATAATAATATTAATTTATTTTATGTTTTCAATTTATTAAAAAATTTAAAATTATTTTCTAGTGATCACAAAAGGTATTATATTTCATATGTAAGTGAAATTAATGTTTTATTTCCAAATATATATGAACAAACAAAAGTGGCACATTTTTTTACTATTATTGATAAAAAAATAGAATTAGTTAAAGAACAGTTAAGTTTATTAGCAAAACAAAAACAATATTACTTAAATAATATGTTTATTTAATTTATGGTTTCTATCTGATTTTTACATACAAGTAAAAGTTTTACATAATTTTTTGGTTTTTACAAATGTTTATATTTGATAATGGTAAAAGTATTTAATGCTATCAATTATTTTCAACAAAATTAAAAGAGACCATTGCTGATATATTTAAAATCATTGTATAATTTCAATAATTAATTAGTAACTCTTAAAATAAGTAAATTTATATCATTTTAAATAGTTTTAAAGCTATGAATTTTGTTGAAGAAGTAAATATTGATGTTAACATGATAGAAAAACAAAAATTAAAAGAAAAATATAATTAAGGTGTAACATTTTCAGTTAGTGTTTTTAATATTGTTTTTAGTAAACTTTTTTTATTATTGTATTATTTTTTTGTTGTAAAATTATTAAGGTAAGTTATATTTTAATAATTATTTAATAAAAAGTATTACAGTATGTAATTCAGCAAAGTTTGAATGTTATTTATAACAATTTGAAATTATTACTTAAAAATATTATAAAATATTTTTAAGTAATAATAATTGAAAGATTAAGGGGTATTAAATTATGAAAAAATTATTAAGTATTTTTACAATGACAGTTTTAACTATAACAACAAGTACTAATATTATTGCATGTAATAATAGTAATGTTCCGATACCAACAATAAATACTGTTAAATTTAAGTTAATGGATAGAATAAAAGAAGCAACTGCTTTAGCAGTAGATACTAAAGGTAATCTTTATGCTAGTGATAAAAAAGGAAATATTTATAAATGTTTAACAGGAGAAAATGAATTTAAGAAGTTTGCTACAATAAATATTGAAACTGAATATAATAAGACTATTATTAAGATTGACAATGATGATAATTTTTTGATTATTAATAATCAAAAAATTTATAAATGTTTAGCAAAAGAAGAAAGTTTTCAAGAAATATTTAATTTTAATGAATCCATTTGAAGTATTACTGTTGATAAAAATAATAATATTTATACTGGTTCTAGTACTGGTAAATTATATAAATGTTCAGCAGGAGAAAATATTTTTAGTGAAGTAACAAATATTCAAAGACTAATTTCATCAATAGTTATTGATAAAAATAATAATATTTTTCTTTTAAGTATAATTGTTCAACAAGATAGTGAAATTTATAAATGTTTAGCAGGAGAAAGTACTTTCAATAAAATTGCAGAAATAGAAAAACCTTTTATTGATTTTACTTTGGATAAAAATAATAATATTTATATTATTGATAATGGTATTAGTGTTTATAAAATGTTATCAAATAATAAAGATATTCATGTGATTAACAATCAACTTTTTTTTGGTAATAATACAATAATTACAGATCAAAAAAATAAATTTTATATTTCTAATTCCTATTATGGAGTTTATAAAAGTGATTAATTATTTATTAATCACTTTTAATTTTCTATATATAGTATAAAAAATAACTATATAGTTATTTTTTTGTGTTTTTTCACAATATAATTTTCTAATATTATAAACATATATTTATAATCCATTATATTCATATTCTTTATTAATAAATTGATAATAAAGAACATTTTACATCGCTTATATTTGCTGTTTTTAGCGATGTTTTATTTTTGAATAGTATAAAAAAGTATAGAGCAAACCTATATTAGTGGCTGGTGTCAACCAGAACCTTGGTTGGGGCGAGAGAGACCCCCGAGTGGAGTAAAACCCACTCTCTGGGAGGTGTGCGACGAAGTGGCAAGGGATGGACCGCTACAAACTTGGTTATGCAAGATTATTATTGATAATAATATAATATTGCAAGTGTTTATTTCAAATACTTATAATTGGTTTATATAAAAAACTACTAAACATAAAATTAACAATGCCATGAATGGCATCAAAATTTAAACCAGATAATCAGTAAAGATAAAAACTAGATTTACCAAATAATATTAAATGAATAAGAGAATCAAATGTTCCAAAAGCAAAACCTCATAAACTGGTAATAATGATAAAAATTCATCAATACTTTTTAATTAAATGACGAAATATTCAAATTATTATTACTAATATTGGTCAAGCACTAAAATATAAAAATATTCAAGTATTAGCACCATAAAGTAAGATTTCTAAAGAAGCAAAAATTAAAGGAATCGTAAGTGACATATATAATGGAAAAACTAGTGCTGCAAATGCTAATAGAAAAGTTACCACCTCAATATTTGGTAATATTGCTAATGCTTCTTTATAAAGCAAAAACTAGTGCTGCATATAAAGGAACAATTAAGATGCAAATTAGTTTTTGTATATGATTACTCATACTTATCCTCAACTTTCTTTGTTTTCAAATTTAACATTCCTTTATCAAGTCATTTAGATTAATTAAAAATAATATAACTATCCCTTGTCTGTTAATCATCCTCAATTTTCATCAACCTTTTTCTTATAAAATTCTACATCACTTAATTGCTCGTGTTTTACACCATCTTTAAAAACTGCTTTTTGTCATTTAGAAGCATTTTCTCATCATGTTTCAAAACCTTTTTGATATCAACTTCTAATTTAGCTCATTTTGGTGAAATAGGTAATACAGGTATGTCGGTCTCATTCAGGCATTTTCGTATCTTTATTGTTTGTAGTATTAGCATTAGCAACTACCACAGGCTATCATAGTTAATGATGATCTACCAATTACACTAATTGCTGTTATTAAGTTTAATCTTTTTTTCTTTTTTATATATTAATTATCCTAATTTATCAAAATTATTTGTCAAATTTTAATTAGGTTTTTATTTTTATATACGTTATTCATATATCTTATTTATTTTTCTTAAAATTATTTTTTCTTTACTCATTATTTTCTCACCTTCATCATATTTATATATTATTAAATATAGCGTAATTATTTATTAACCTTTATTTATACCTAGAGATTAGTTTTAAAAAATTAATAAATAGGTCTACTACGTTTAAATTTGTTTTACTAGTTACCCTTCTCAAAATTTTAACTTCCATCATTCAATGTAATATTCAACAGTATCATAAGTATTGGGATAACTTAAAATTACTTAATTTTTTTATCAATAGTTATTTATTTAGTTGTCTTAATTTAATTTTAAATTATTACTTTTTATTTAATAGTGTTACTAGTTCTGTTTTTGGTAAAGTATTCATTTCGTTTTCAAATTGTTTAAACATATTTTTACATATTGTAAGTTCAGTTAACGCTTCTTTTAAATCACCTCAACCGTTAATGATAACTTTCTTTTTTTGTAATTCTTTATACTGTAAAAAGAAATTAACAATTTCATCACGTAAATGTTGTGAGACATCTGTTAATTCTTGATAATCATCAAAGCGTGGATCAGCATTAACAACGCCAAATAATTTAGTATCAACTTCACCACCATCAATCATTTTAATCATTCCTAAAATTCTAACTTCTATTAAGCAGCCAGTAAAAGTTGGATAAGTTATTAAACTAATAACATCTAATGGATCACCATCATAATCTAAAGTTTCAGCAATATATCCATATTCAGCAGGATAAAAATTAGCACCATAAAGGACACGATCTAATATCATCGTTTTTGTTTTTCAATCGTATTCATATTTATTACTAGTGCCTTTCGGAATTTCAACAATCATTTGGATAATATTATTTTTATTTTTATTCATTAATGTTTCATCTCCTTTTAAAAATTAATTTTATTATATAATAAATAAACTTTTTTTTATATATAATTAAAATAATAATGTATTTAAGGAGTAACAAATGAATTTAAAATATCAACAAAAATGACAACAATTTAAAAGTTATATTAATCATTCATTTAAATTAACTACTCATAAGATAGCATTAATTAGTGTCTTATTAGCAGTTACTACGTTAATGACTTTATTAGAAACACCACCAATTTTTTTGGATTTTTTAAAGATTGATTTTGGTAATACTATTAATTTAATTGCAACATTAATTGTTAAACTTCCTTATAGTTTATTAATTGCTATCATTGTTCCCTGATTGAGTTTGATTTTACCTCATTTTCCTTCTGGTAATAATGGTGAACCAATTGGTGAATTTGCTTATATGTTAAGTACTATTACTTTATTATTATTGTATAGTAGCTTTAAATTGTTATTTAAACTATTACCGTTTTGAAAAGAGCAACCTTGTAATTCTTGAAAGCGATTAATGCTTGTTGAAATACCAACCGTTGTTATGACTTGTGTTTTAGTATCCTTAATTATTACTTTTTATAATTGAGCTTTTATTTTAGATATGTATGGAGCAGGATATCTTAAAAATAAGATTTGAATTATATTTATTCCATTTAATTTAATTAAGTTTACTTCAGTTTTATTTTTGTATTTACTATTAGTTAGGCCAGTACAAAGTTTAATTCAACATTTTAATCTTTAATGCTAATATTGTTTTTAATTTCATTAAATTTATTATTTGATTGTTGAGTTTTGATTATTGGTAATTCTTTTATTTTGCTTTGTCAGTTGTTCTAAATAAAATATTTATATTAAATTTTAATAATGATAGCAAATTATCTATCTTCATGAGTAACAATTAATATTTTTTGAATTATATTCTTATTTTAAATTATTAGTTATCTTTTTGCTTAATAAGTATCGACTTTTATAAAATTTTGATAAATTACTTGAATTTTGATAAAAGTTAATTTATAATTTTTATAAATAAGTATTTAATTTTATAAATAAATATTATAAAAGGAGAAATATAATGAGAGTTAAAAGTGTTAAGAAAACACCAGAACAAATCAATATCAAAAATAAGAAAAAATTAAAGATTAATTCAAAACAACAAATTTTTAATATTACTTTAACTGGTATTTTATTAGGATTAGCTGTTGCTTTTTCATTGATTGAAATACCTATTCAGTTTATGGGAGTAATTTTACCATTAAGAATTTTTGATTCATTAATTATTGCTTTTGCTTTGCCTGTTATTGGATTATATTATACATTGGCAATTGGTATTATTGAACCTTGATTGCATTTCTTAGTTGATAGCGATCACCCACCAGTTCAAATTTTCTTTGATGATATTGCTAATATATTATTTATTATTTCTTTTTATGTTATTTATTATTATCTTTTTAAATTATGTAATAAAGGTGAAAATTTAAAAGTAGATGTTATTAAAAAAGTAAGTGCTGGATTAGTGATAATACCATTAAATGCTATTATTGCTACTTTATCTTTTGTTTTAACTTTAGTTGTGCTTTATTTTAGTCCTAATTTAGCAAGACCTGATGAATATCAAGAAAGTATTACTAATTTTATTAAGTATATCGCACCTGTATTTTTTATTTTAATTGGTATTGAAGTTTTAAGATTTATATTTATTTTTAGCTTATTTAGTTTAGTTGAAAAAAAAATAGGTTCAACTAAGCGTTATTATTTTTAATAAATTTTATTTTACTTTATAAACTTAAAATATTAAATTAAGTTATATGATTTTAAATCATAGTTAGGAAGTATTATATGAAACTAGTAATTATTTCAATTATTATTATGATTATTATTTTGTTAGTCAGTTTTATTATATTATTTGTTTCTTTATTCAAATTATGAAAGAAAATAAGTAATGTCAAAAAAGTAAAATATTATTGTGCAAAACAAGTTGTTGCTAATATTAACAATGTTAATATTAATAATATTGAAGTAAGTGATAATAATTTTGCAAAAGATAAAGCATTAGTAGAAATGTTAAAGTATTTACAAACAAAAGATATTGTTAACTACAATAATGCTACTTTTGATGTTTTTAATATTTTAGAAAAACCGATACAATATCACTTGCAAACTAATAACAATGATAATTATTTATTAGTAAATATTATTGATATTTTATGCCATCATCATGTATTAAATCCTTTACATTTGATTAATTATTTATTTAATAATTGTCATAATCAAAGATGTCCTCAACAAAACTATGATAATGATAGACATAAAAATAATAATGCAATTAAATCAATAAATGTTTTTAATAAAATAATCATTAATGATTCAACACCAAAAAATAATTTATTGATATCAAAAAAATGCAATCATCATCTTCTAAAATAAATCACCAAATATCTTTTATTTTTATTGAAAATGAAATAACTTTTTCTAATTAAATATTTTTAAAAATCTACTAATAAATTAAATTATTATTATAATAATTACAAAAATCCTTTAATCAAAAACCAATATGATTAATATTTTGGATATTATTTTTACTATTTAAAATAGTAAGATTAAATAATCATTGAGTCATTATTCCAACACTCTCCTTTGTTATTGTATGAACAATAGTAGTCTTAAGTTTTTGTTATTCTAATAAAATATTTAAAATTTTATTAAAAACTAATTTATTAATACCCACTATTTTACGAAAATATTGATCAGGTTTATCTTTTAATACAAAATATATCATAAATCTTATCCTTAACTATTTAACTTTTATTTTAATAATAAAAAAATGAAAAATTAATTAGTTATGCAGTAAATCTATTCTTCTAGTTCGAGTGCTAAATTTTTCTTTTCATTTTCTGCCTTAATTGTTGCTTTAGCAATACCATCCACCATAGCACTAGATACACCTACTCCAGTTGCATTATTAAATCACTACACTGTGAAAACCATCTACTCAAAACAGTTATTAATGTTACTATAGTTCTGACATTAGCAGTAACAATAGGTAAATTATTAACAATTTTTTTTATTCTTTTAAAAAACTTTTCTTTCTTGGTAGTTTAGCATTAGCAATTTCAATTTCTTCATTATTATCATATTTAGGTAAATTAGCATTTTTTTCTTTTTTAGATTTAAACATTTTTATTTTCTCTTTTACATGTTCAAAAATACTTGAATTATTAATAAAATAATTTTCTAGGTTTAAACTAGTTTGCAAAAAAAATAAGTATAATATTTATAAACAAAAATATGTTTTTTTTGTCCTATGATTTTAATTTTTAGTAAATAGGTTTTTTTAAAAGGGGATAAAAATAAAAGAAATTATTAAAGTGCATTGATATAACACATTTAAATTACTACCAAGTTCTAGCAAAAATTAGAAGATAAAATAAAAGAGTTAGAAAAGCAATTAACAAAATGTCAAGAAAAAAGTATTAATTATTGAGTTGAACAAAATGAACAAGAAAGTTTAGAATAATTTTGTAAATTAATAAGTCGTATCTTTAATAGTACAATGTATTTGCTTCAACAACATCGAATACAAGAAGAAAAATTAGAATAAAATTGTAAAATTTTAAAAAATAGTTATAGATTAATAAATTAATTATTTTTTTGATATTTAAAAAGGGGTATTCAATATGAAATATTTTAATCCAAGTTATTGATTCAAGTTGTGAGTACTAACTATTCCAATTTTTCAATATAAAATTCAAAGTATTAATGCTAAGTCAATTGCTAATGAAGAAAGAGATTGAAAACTTAAAAATATATCTATTTTTGGTTGTACACAATCTGGTTTTCATGATGTTTCTTGTATCCATGAAGCAGGACATACAGTAATTATTTTAGATTCTAAATTTAAAAATAAGTTTGAAAGTTTAGAATCTCTTAATTCAAATTCCAAATATTTGGGACAGACAGTATTTAATGAACTTCCACCTTTAAATCAAATTAAAAATATAAGTGATGATGACTTATATACTTTATTACAAATTAATTTAGGTGGATACGCTGCTGAAAGCATATTTTTTGATAATAATCCTTTAAAATATATTATAGGGGAATTAAGAATTATGGATTCATCTGATTTGCAGAACTATCGTAATACTTATGAAAAAGAATTTGAATCTAGAAAATTAAAAACTGACAATGAAGATTCTTTAAGTTTCATAGGTAACCAATTAAATATAACCAGAAGAAAAATAAAAAATAAACCAGAATTTGAAAAATTTATTAAAACATGTTGTCTAATAAATTATGTTAATAAAGAGCATGCTGATTATATTTTAAAAAATAAAGAAATACCATTGCCATTATTTACAACAGCACAAATTAAAGCATTAACAATACAACAAATCAAAGAATTGACAGTAGGAGAATTTAAATCATTTTTAGCAACACAAATTCCAGCATTTGCCATAAATCAAATTAAAGCATTAACACCACAACAAATTACATGATTGACTCCAGAACAAATCCAAGCATTTTGACCAGAACAAATCCAAGCATTTTTACCATGACAAATTTCAGCATTTACTTTAAATCAAATTAGTGATTTGACAGCAAAACAAATCCAAGCATTTTTACCAATGCAAATTTCATGGTTTATACCAAAACAAATTTCATGATTGACACCGCGACAAATTCAAGCATTAACAACAGCACAAATCCAAGCATTTTCACCATGACAAATTTCAGCATTAACACTACAACAAATCCAAGCATTAACACCAGAACAAATTTCATGATTGACACCACAACAAATTCAAACATTTATAACAGAACAAATCCAAACTTTGACACAAGTACAAATTAAAGCATTAACAACAGCACAAATCCTAGCATTAACACCAGAACAAATCCAAACATTCTGACCATGACAAATTAAAGCATTAACAGCAGAACAAATCAAAGCATTAAAGTCAGAACAAATCCAAACATTAACAACACAACAAATTAAAGCATTTTGAGCGCAACAAATCGAAGTATTAACACCAGAACAAATTAAAGCATTATGACCGTGAAAAATTTCAAAACTAACACCACAACAAATCGAAGTTTTGATACCTGAACAAATTCAAACATTTATAACAGAACAAATCCAAACTTTGACACAAGTACAAATTAAAGCATTAACAACAGCACAAATCCTAGCATTAACACCAGAACAAATTAAAGCATTATGACCGTGAAAAATTTCAAAACTAACACCACAACAAATCGAAGTTTTGATACCTGAACAAATTAAAGCATTGATTAAAGAACAAATCCAAACATTAACAACAGCACAAGTCCAAGAATTTACACCTGAACAAATTTCATGATTGACACCAGCACAAATTTCATGATTGACAGCAGAACAAATCCAAGCATTAACAAAAGAACAAGTCCAAGCATTTTTATCATGACAAATTTCAGCATTAACTTTAAATCAAATTAGTGATTTGAAAATTGAACAAATCCAAGCAATTTTACCAATACAAATTTCAGCATTTACACTACAACAAATCCAAGCATTAACAATACAACAAATTGCAACCTTAACAACAGAACAAATCCAAACATTAACAACGCAACAAATCTCTGAACTAACGCCACAACAAATCCAAGCATTTACATCAGAACAAATTCAAACATTAACAACACAACAAATTAAAACATTGACTAAAGAACAAATTCAAGTTTTGACGCGAGTACAAATTAAAGTTTTGACAACACAACAAATTTCTGAACTAACAACGCAACAAATTAAAGCATTAACACCTGAACAAATTTCATGATTGACACCTGAACAAATTTCATGATTGATACCAGAACAAATCCAAACATTAACGCCAGAACAAATTACAGCAGAACAAATTGAAGCATTTTGACCATGACAAATTTCATGATTGACAGCAGAACAAGTCCAAACATTAACACCAAAACAAAGTCAAACATTAACAACACAACAAATTCAAGCTTTGACAGCAGAACAAATCAAAGCATTAACAATACAACAACTTGCAGCTTTAACAATAGAACAAATTTCAGCATTTACACCACAACAAATTCAAACATTAACAGCAGCACAAATCCAAACATTAAAGCCAGAACAAATTTCAGAACTAACAAAAGCACAAATTTCATGATTGATACCAGAACAAATCCAAACATTTACACCAGCACAAGTCCAAACAATTTTACCATGACAAATTTCATGATTGACACCAGCACAAGTCCAAACATTAACAATACAACAAATCCAAACATTTACACCAGAACAAGTCCAAGCATTTTGACCACAACAAGTCCAAACATTAACAAAAAAACAAATCAAAACATTAATACCACAACAAATTCAAACATTAACAAGACAACAAATCCAAGCATTAACAAAAAAACAAATCAAAACATTAATACCACAACAAATTCAAACATTAACAAGACAACAAATCCAAGCATTAACAAAAGAACAAATCGAAGCATTAACACCAGAACAAATCCAAGTATTTACACCTGAACAAATCCAAACATTTACACCACAACAAATCCAAGCATTTACAACAGAACAAATCCAAACATTATGACCATGAAAAATTTCAAAACTTACACCACAACAAATCGAAGTTTTGATACCTAAACAAATTAAAGCATTAACAACACAACAAATTAAAGCATTAACAAAAGAACAAATTAAAACTTTGAAAGCAGAACAAATGAAAGCATTAACAATACAACAACTTGCAGGTTTAACAATAGAACAAATTCAAGTATTTACAGCAGAACAAATTAAAGCATTAACAACACAACAAATCTCTGAACTAACAACACAACAAATCCAAACATTTACACCAGAACAAATCCAAGCATTTACACCACAACAAATTCAAACATTAACAAGGCAACAAATCCAAACATTAACACCACAACAAATTCAAATATTAACAGCAGAACAAATTACATGATTGACACCACAACAAATCAAAGAATTAACAACAGAACAAATCAAAGCATTAACAATACAACAAATCCAAACATTTACACCAGAACAAATCCAAGCATTTACACCACAACAAATTCAAACATTAACAAGGCAACAAATCCAAACATTTTTACCATGACAAATTTCATGATTTATACCACAACAAATCCAAGCATTAACAAAAGAACAAATCCAAGCATTTACACCAGAACAAATCCAAGCATTTTGACCATGAGAAATAAAAGCAATAACTTTAAATCAAATTACATGATTGACTCCAGAACAAATCGAAGCATTTACACCACAACAAATCCAAGCATTAAAGTCAGAACAAATTACAGCCTTAACAATACAACAAATTGCAGCCTTAACAATACAACAAATCCAAAGTTTTTGATCAGAACAAATTTCATGATTGACAGCAAAACAAACCAAAACATTAACAAAAGAACAAAGCCAAGCATTAACACCTCAACAAATCCAAGCATTTACACCAGAACAAATTTCAGAACTAACAACAGAACAAATCCAAGCATTTTGACCATGAGAAATAAAAGCATTAACTTTAAATCAAATTTCATGATTGACACCTCAACAAATCCAAACATTAACAACACAACAAATCCAAACATTAACAGCAAAACAAATTAAAGCATTAACAACACAACAAATCCAAACATTTACACCAGAACAAATTTCATGATTGCAATCATATCAAATCCAAGCATTAACACCAACAAACAAAGAGGAAAAAGAAATATTAATGAACGAAGCGACAATAAAAATTATCAATAAAACAAATGGCAAAAATTATGAAAGATTACAACAGAAAAATTTTAAAATAATTAGATTTACTGTATAACGTTTTTAATTTTTAATGATAAATTATAAAATTCTGCTATTAATAAATCTTAAAAATATTCGTTTTCTGCCTTTTCTAATTTTAAAAATGCAAATACATGTTCGATTTTGCTGCGAGTTTTATTAATAATCTTACTAAAGATTTTACTTTTATTTGTTTTAGGATTATTTTTACTATTTTGTAAACCTTGATAACCTTTTTTTGCCAGAAACTATAATTCTGGCAAAAATTTTAACTTTGAATTAAAATCATGATTTTTATCGATATCAGCAAAAATATTTAAAATTTTATTAGTATTTGTATTAATTATAGTTTGAAATTTAACATCATGGATTTAATTTTTACCAGAAAATCAATCTTTTTAGTTATATTTTGCTCATTTTATTTTTACTTCTGTTACATCAATTATCAAAGTTTTATTTTTTAATTCTTTTTTTTAAAAATATTTTTATTTGTTAAATTATTAAACTTATTATTCTTTATTAAAATGTCTTCAATTAAACGAATATTTGGTAAAGCTGCAGTATCAACACCATATTATACTCAGCGCCAATATTATGATATGTTCGATTTTCAGATAAATATCTTAAAGTTATTACTAGTCTATCTTCCATTGACATTTTATATGGTTTGCCCCAATAGTAATTTTAAGTTTTTGTTTTTTAATAAAATATTTAAAATTTCATTAAAAACTAATTTATTAATACCCACTATTTTACGAAAATATTGATCAAGTTTATCTTTTAATACAAAATATGTCATAAATCTTTTCCTTAAATATTTTTAATAATAACAAAAAAATGAAAAATTAAGTAGTTATGTAGTAAAGCTAATGATATTAGTTATAAATTTAATAAATTATCAGAAAATAAATAAATAA
The DNA here is from genome assembly GCF_964030825.1 of Spiroplasma endosymbiont of Polydrusus pterygomalis. Taxonomy (NCBI): domain Bacteria; kingdom Bacillati; phylum Mycoplasmatota; class Mollicutes; order Entomoplasmatales; family Spiroplasmataceae; genus Spiroplasma; species Spiroplasma endosymbiont of Polydrusus pterygomalis. The sequence goes on from NZ_OZ034964.1 coordinate 388,765, forward strand.
AAAATTTATTATTAAATTTTTACTTTTGGTGTTATAACAAAATTTTCTGTACAAGTTTTGATAATAGTTTATAATAATATTAAAAGCAAATTATTAATGGAGAGTAAGATATGAGAAGAAAATTAAATTTATTTTTGACAACTAGTTTTTTATTAAGTTCCAGTACATCAGTTTTAGCATTTATAATTGATACAAATAATATTAGTACTAATTTTACTAATGGTAATGTTGATCTTGAAACAGCAACTAAGTATGCTAATGAAACTTCCATTGTTGGTAAAGCATTATTAATTGGTAAAAATAAAGGCTTTAATACTAATGATTTACTAAATATTATGTATAGTCAAAATCATGCTATTGATATTAATAATCTTACTGCTGGTAATACTGGCAATGACTTTATAAACGTCTGAACTAATAAGCTTGATGGTAATAGTATTAATACCATCCAATCTCTATTTCAACGTAATGGTATTAATCAGTCGATAGTTAACACTACTAATGCAAACATTACTAATTATCGTAATTATTGTAGTATTTTGCCACAGATTAAAAATTACTTAAATAATTCTTTTTTATCGAATGATAATATTGTTGATTTATTAAAAAATATTAAAGATATTGTTCCAAATATTGATGATTATTTATCTTATGCTAATTATATTCCAGCTGTGACAACTATTATTCAACAATTATTGACCGATTGAGATCAAGAAACTAATTTTACTGGTGGTAATACTACTTTACAAAAAATGGAAGATTATATGGCAAAAAAGGCAACATTTGCCCAAGCTTGAAATATTCCAAAAAATGAAAAGTGATATTATGTTAAAGATAGAGCAGGTAATTGAAATTGAAATCAATTTTATCAATATATAGCGGGTGCTAATTTTAATTATTTATTCAAGTTAGTATCAGGGAAGTATATTGGTGAAATGATTACTGACAATATTACTTATACTTTAGGTATTCCTTCTGGTTTTAATGTTGCTAATTTTAATACTACAATTAGTGCTAGTCTTGATAAAATTTTAATAAATTCAGAAGCATGACCTTATTTAATAAAAACAATAATTCCTATCCTTAAAAGTGAAGTATTAAAATTAACTAATCCAACGCTTGGTATTAATACTATTACTTGAGATGATAAAACATTAATTAAAAATAATACAATTCAATTAAAAGAAGTATTAACTGTTTTTCAAAAGTTAATATCATCAAAAGCTGATTTGCTTAAACTGGTAACTAATTTAATGACTGGTCCTTTTGGTGAAGACATTATTACAAAAGTTACTGTGGCATGAACTGATTCTTATTGAACACTACCTGAAATTCAAGATAAGTTTTCTTTTATTTCTGCTATTAGTGATATTCCTAAACAAGTTGTTAATAATCTAGAAACAACAATTAAACAAGTTCCAATTAATGAAACAATTAATAAAATATTTGATTTTACTAGTAAATATTTAACAATAAATCCAGTTATTGATTTACAAGATTTATCAACATATTTAAAATTAACTTTTGGTAGTAACGATTTTATTAAAGCATTAAACAATCTTAAATATATAATTGATCACCCAACAAACAATAATAGTAAGGCTAAAGAAATATTAGCAATGTTAGGTGTTCAATTTGATGGTGAAACTAGCTTTAAAGAAGGTAGTGTGCTTGCTAGTTTATCTAATTGATTAAAGACCCCTACTAGTAGTTTAAATTCTTTACTAAATATAATAGCTAATAAAACACAAAATGATATTCTTAATAATATGTTAATAGAACAAGAAAATTTATACAAAGATATGTATAGTAAATATTTTGATCTTGATAATAGTACTTATTTTACTTTAAATAACATTGTAATGAATAAGTTTGTTCATGATGATGGTAGTGTTAGTGTAATTTTAAGTTATCAGATTAAAAATAATTTGGATAATAAAAGTTATGATATAATATTTAAAAATGATAATTTTTTAACAAGTAAAGATTTTAAAATAACTTTATTTATGTTAGAAAATTATAATTAATTACAATATTAATTTTGCTATTTTGTTATTATTTAAGACTAACAGGCAAAAGAGGTATTTAAGTAGTTATTAAACCTATTTAGTAATAATTAAATAGGTTTTTTTTGCTATTTTATTAACATTATTAAGTTGGAAAAAAATAATTTTATATGCTAATATGATGATGTTTATAATTAATAATATTGGTGATTTAGTATTCATTATTTTGTTTGTTAATGATATATACAAAGTAATCAATTGCAATTATTTAATAAAAATTATATAATATGGGTAATGGTGGGAAAGTGTGGGTGATATTATGCTACTAGGACAATCAGTATCAACGCTAGATGAAAAGAAACGAATGATAATACCCTCGAAATTTAGAAATTATTTTCATAACGATGAAATTGTTATTGTTTCTAAAGGATTTGACGGTTGTTTAGTTATTCGAAATGAAATTGAATTTACTAAATGGCAAAATAAAATTTTGTTACAATCAGAAGGTCAAAAAGAAGCAAGAATTTTAGCAAGACAAGTGTTTGCTAATTCAGAAGAGTTGACTATTGATAGCAAAGGTCGCATTAATATTCCACAGTCATTATTGATATTAGCTGATATTAAACAAAAAGTAATTATGATAGGATTGTCTAATAAAATTGAGATTTGATCAGAAACTAATTGAAATAGTTTTAACCAAAATACTAAAGATAAATTTGAATCAGCCGCTGCTGCCTTAGATGAGATATAAAAAATATGAATGATATTAATACTAAACATATTGCTGTAATGCTAACAGAAGCGATTAATTTTTTAAATATTAAACCTGATGGTATTTATGTTGATTGTACATTAGGAAGAGCAGGTCATAGTAAAGTTATACTATCAAAACTTACTTCTGGCAAATTATATGCTTTTGATCAAGATCAAACTGCTATCGATAATAGTAATATTATTTTAAAAGATTTTAAAAATAATTATGAAATAATTAAAAGTAATTTTGCTAGTATTCGTTCTGAACTTTTACAAAGAAATGTTACTAAAGTTGATGGTATTTTATATGATTTGGGTGTTTCATCACCACAAGTTGATGATGATACTAGAGGATTTAGTTATATGAAAGATGCTAAGTTAGATATGCGTATGGATCAAAGTCAAGAATTAAATGCTTGAGAGATTGTTAATAATTATAGTTATCAACAATTAAAAAGTATTATTAAGAATTATGGTGAAGAAGTATTTGCTAGTAGGATTGCTAAAAATATTATTAAAGCAAGAACTTATCAGTCAATTGATACTACTTTGCAATTAGTTGCAATTATTAAAAAATCATTACCAGTAAGGATATTAAATAAGCATCATCATCCCGCTAAAAAAACTTTTCAAGCATTAAGAATTGCTGTTAACAATGAACTAGCATCATTAAAATCTTCTTTACAACAATCTTTACAATTATTAAAAACTAATGGTAGAATTGTTGTTATTACTTTTCACTCCTTAGAAGATAGAATTGTTAAACAAACTTTCAATAATGCGATAACTGATCCACAGGCACAAGTATATGCAAAATTACCAATTTACAGTAATTGACAAACAAAATATCAGTTAATACTTAAAAAACCATTAGTACCAAAAGCTGATGAAATTGCTAAAAATCCAAGAGCACGAAGTGCAAAACTAAGAGTCATAACTTATATTGATTTATAAAATTATTTGGAGGTGAACAAAATGAATTTTCAAGAGCTATATGTTGTTTGTCAAATTGAAGACTTTAGTCTAAAAGTTATGGTTAATAACTATGTTAATAATCAAATTCAAATTTTATATAAAGAAACTATTGATACTGAACAATTTTCGGAAAATGGTGTCATTATTAATCCACTTGCTACTGGTCATTTATTAAGACAAATTATTAATAAAATAAATAATACTTTAAATATTAAAGTGCAACGTATTGCTTTAACTTTACCTTCAAATAACTTAAAAATTTATCAATCACAAGCATTACTTGATTTTAAAGATCCTAATCACATTATTACTAATGAAGATTGTAGTAAGGTAATTGAGATGGCCAAAAATATTATTATTGATAGTAATGAAATTATTTGTTTAACTAAACCATACAACTTTAAAGTAGAACATGGTATTGGTAGTGAACAGTTACCAATTGCTAAGAAAGGACAAGTTGTGCATGTTGAAGCTTTAGTTTATTCATTACCGAAAATCTTATATAATTCTCATCTTGCAGTAGTAACTAATGCCCAAACAGAATTATTAACTGTTACTTTAGATCAATTTGCATTAGTATGCAATATCAAAAATAATGATTTTAATCGCAATACAGTTTTAATTGATTGAAATGTTAATAGTACTAAAATTAGTGTTTTTAGTAATTCAGTATTATTTGCGACAACCAATATTAAAATTGGTTGAAATCAAATAATTCAATCATTAATGAAACAAATGCATTGTGGTTATGATAAAGCTGAAAAATATTTACAAAAAATTATTAATATAAGTAGTAATTATTTATGTGATGTTGTTGTTGACAAGTATGTTGATGAACAAACAAAAACTGTTGTTCGGTTAACGAAAACAGATTTACAAACAACAGTTAAAAAACAAATTGATGAAATTATTGCTTGTATTGAATATTTTCTTGATGAAGTTAGTGATAATAATAGTTCAGATATGGAAATTATTTTTACTGGAGTTACCATTGGCTTATGTGGTTTTGCTAATTACTTTAAAAAGTATAGTAAATTAAAAGAAGTAAAATATATGCTTAATCAAGCTCCTGGTGCATATAGTTATCAATGAACTACATTAATTGGTAATACTCATTATCAACACTTAGTAAATGTTTTTAATAATAATTATATTTCATCAATATATAAACCAGAAATTGTATCAAAATTAAATCATTATACACAACCTAATAGTCATGATAATAAACATTATAATTCCCCTTTTCAGCCAAATTATCAGTATAATGATGGTAGTAAATAGTTAAATAATTGAAGAATACTATTTTAGGAGGAAAAAATGAGTTCTAATAATAATTCACAATTTGAACAATTAGCATCAATTCGTGTTATTGGCATTGGTGGCGCTGGCAACAATGCTGTTAATAGAATGATTGAAGCAGAAGTACAAGGTGTTGATTTTTATGTTGCTAATACTGATGCCCAAGTAATTAATGCTTCACTTGCTGAAAATAAAATTATTTTAGGGAAAGAATTATCAAAAGGCCTTGGAGCAGGAGCTAATCCTGAAATTGGTAAACAAGCAGCTATTGAAAGTGAAGCAGATATTAAACGTGCCTTAGATGGTGCTGATATGGTTTTCATCGCTGCTGGTATGGGCGGTGGTACTGGTACGGGTGCTGCACCAATTATCGCTAGAATTGCTAAAGAATATGGTGCGTTAACAATGGCCATTGTTACTAAGCCATTTAAATTTGAAGGACGCAATCGCAATGCTCAGGCAGTAGTTGGTATTGAAAATTTAAAAAAACAAGTTGATGCGATGATAATTATTTCCAATGATAAACTATTACAAGTAATTGGTAATATCCCTCTTAAAGACTCATTTAAAGAAGCAGATAATATTTTACGACAAGGTGTTCAAACAATTACTGATTTAATTGCTGTTCCTGCTTTAATAAATTTAGATTTTGCTGATGTTCGCACCATTATTGAAAATAAAGGTAATGCTTTATTTGGTATTGGTATGTCAAAAGGTGAACATAAGGCTAAACAAGCAGCAACAAAGGCGATTTCTTCACCTTTACTTGATGATGTCGCAATTAAAGGTGCTAAAAATGCTATTGTTAATGTTACCGGAGGAACAACAATGACATTAACTGATGCCAATATTGCTGTTGATTTAGTTCGTGATGCTGCAGGTAATGATGTTAATATTATTTTTGGTGTTGCTGTCAATGAAAATTTAAATGATGAAATGATTGTGACAGTTATTGCCACAGGTTTTGAGGAAAAAGATGTAACAACTAATAACTTTACTTATCGTTCAAAAATTGATAATCGTGATTTTATTACTAATAAAACTCAATACTTAAGTGAGGAAATGAAAGAACAAGTAAAGAAAAATGAAGAGAAGCAACAAAACTTAGTTCAAGAAGCAGTAATGGAAGTAGATGATGATTTACCATCATTTTTACGAAGACGAAAAGGAGTTTAACTATTATGGGATGAAAAAGTAAAAAGTATAAAGAAAATGATGAAATTAATAATTATAAAAATAGTTTTCAAGAAGAAACACAAGAGTTTACACCTAAAAGTTATCAAGAGATTGAATCAATTGCTAATGCAATGATTTTACAAAAACCAGTTAAAATTAATCTAACAGCAACTATTGAACATGATCGCCGAAGAATTATTGATTTTCTTTGCGGTATTTCTTATGTTATTGGTTTTGTTGTCGATAAAACTGATATTCATATTTATGAGTTTAAAAATGAACTAAGTTAATGATAATTTTATTATCATTTTTTATGCTTTTATCAGTATTTATAATGTTAATTATTTAGTTAATAATAAAGTAGATAACTTTCTTTCCAAATTGGAAAGAAAGTTATCTTTTATTTTTTTCTAGTTATTATTTCCATTTTTTCTTCATATAAAATAACCAAAATCTGCTTTTTTTATTTATCAAAATTTTTTTTAATTTATCAATATGTTTATTAAATTTTTTTGTTTAATTTAAGTTTCTATTTGAAAAAAATATAAATGCCGTAAAAACTAATGTTTAATCAAAATCAATTAAAAAGTATAATTTTTACTTATAATTATTTTAAATTTCATTTACTAAATCAAAAATCTTATATATTAATTTACAAGAGATTTCAAATGAGTTATTAGTAATTCTTTTCGATAGTTACTCTTTGGTGTATTTTAAAATAAAATATTTAAAAAGTTAATTTTTTCAAATCCATTGTTTTTAACAAAAACTTTCTTTCAATTTTGAAAGAGAATTAATATCTTACCTTACTTTAAGTTATTGTTTTTTTAAATTATTAATTGTTTTATCATTCTTATTGTGTTATGCAATGAATATTACCAATAATACTTCACATGAATAAATTGTATTAATTAGCAAAACAATTTTGTAAAACTATTAATTAACATTTTTTTGTTTCAAATAAGTTCATTACCAATTGGTAGAATAATTGTGTCTTTCACAATATAGAAATTAGTATAACTAGCTGGCTGGCATGCGAAATCTTTCATTACGATTAGGAAAACGAGGACTCTTTTCACGATTTTCTGCTTCTGATTTAGTCATAAATAGTGATGTTAGCTGATGTAATTTAGTTATTTTTATTACGACCTTTTGCATTTGTGCTTTGTTTAAGAAAATTAATGCTTCTAAATTATGTTTATATTGTGGCTCATTTTTAACATTAATTCATGTTAAAAGAACATGATCAGACTCAATAATATGTAGTAAGTTATCAACATCGCTACTAGTTTCATCATTAGCCTTACTGCATAACTAGTTAACTTTTTCACCAACGGTATTATCACCATTCCCTTTGTAATTTGCACTTAAATCTAAATTCAATTTAGTTAAATCAATGCCATAAAAATATCATAGTTTTGTGCTTGATTTATTTGCATAATGTTTTCCTAAATAATGAATTTTACTTTTTCATTTTTAACATCAATCTCAGTTTCTTCCGACATTACCTTAATGTTAAATTTTGGTAATTTATTAGGAATATCAATTAGTGAATTACTAGCAAAATCATTATGTTTTGCTACCTTTTCTACATTTCAACTTGATAAATTTTGATTAAATGATGATGCACGATAAAACATATGATCCATATCAGTTACATTGGCAGTATCCCATTGTGAAATGTCCTGATTGAATGCTGAAGCATAAAAAAACATATGACTCATATCTGTTACCTTTGATGTATTTCATTGTGAAAGGGCTTGATTAAATGCTGAAGCATAAAAAAACATATTACTCATATTTGTTACCTTTGATGTATCTCATTTTGAAAGCTCTTGATTAAAAGATTTTGCAGAATTAAACATATGACTCATATTTGTTACCTTTGATGTATTTCATTGTGAAAGGGCTTGATTAAATGCTGAAGCATAAAAAAACATATTACTCATATTTGTTACCTTTGATGTATTTCATTGTGAAATATCTTGATTAAATTCTGAAGCTTTTTTAAAAATGGCAACCATATTTGTTACATTTGATACATTTCATTGTGAAATATCTTTATTAAATGCTGAAGCATCAGCAAACATACCTTCCATATTTATTACCTTTGATACATTTCATTGTGAAATATCTTGATTAAATTTTGAAGCTTTTTTAAAAATGGCAACCATATTTGTTACATTTGATACATTTCATTGTGAAATATCTTTATTAAATGCTGAAGCATCAGCAAACATACCTTCCATATTTATTACCTTTGATACATTTCATTGTGAAATATCTTGATTAAATTTTGAAGCTTGTTCAAACATATTTTTTAAAGATGTAATTTTTGGTGGTAATTGATCAGGTACTTTTTCAATTGTTTTTGGCATTCTGACTGCTTGAACTTCATTATTTTCATTTTTATAAAATCCAATTTGAATAACTTCTTTACTATTTATATTTCACAAATCTCTTTCACTAGTTGTTGTTGTTTTACCCTCCTTGTCAATATAAATTGTATCTTGTTGTGTTTTAATTGTTATTACTTTTGCTTCAAAATTAACCAAAAAATAAGTTGCAACAGCACCACCAATTAAAAAAATGAATAAAAAAATAAATAAAATAGTTTTTATTATTTTTTTATTCTTCTTATCTTTTTCTTTAAACATAATATAATATAACCCCTATCTTGTAAACTCTTGGTTTTTTCTAAATTAATTTTACAATATTTTTGCAATTAATTTTTAATATGCTTAATAGATTTACTTCATAACGTTTTTAAGTGTTAATAATAAACTATAAACTCCTGCAATTAAATTAAATCTTAAAAATATTTGTTTTCTGCCTTTTCTAAATTTATAACCAATAATTTTAAAACATTTTAAAAATGCAAAAACATGTTCAATTTTGTTGCGAGTTTTATTAATAATCTTATTAAAGATTTTAGTTTTATTTGTTTTAGAATTATTTTTACTAGCTGTAAAGGGTAAAAATGTTTTAGCATGAATTTTTTGTAAACTTTGATAACCTTTATCTGCAAGAATTATAGTCTCTGGTGAAAATTTTAATTTTGAATTCTTAAAAGTTTTAAAATCATGATTTTTATCAATATCAGGAAAAGTATTTAAAATTTCATCAGTATTTGCATTAATTATGGTTTGAAACTTAACAGTATGCATTCATTTTTTACCAGAAAATCAATCTTTTTGGTTATATTTTGGTCGTTTTGTTTTTACTTCCGTTACATCAATTTCAAAATTTTGTTTTTTTAATTCTTCTTTTTAAAAAATATTTTTTTATTTGTTAAATTATTAAACTTATTATTTTTTATTAAAATGTCTTCAATTGAACGAATATTTCGTAAAGCAGCAGTATTAACCATATCATACTCAGCGCCAATATTATGATATGTTCGATTTTCAGATAAATATCTTATTAATTAAATAAATCGGTGCCATATCGCATGCGCAACTATCTTGGTATTTAATGTCAATTAATGCAATATTTGAATCTAACATTTTGCGAGCATCAGCTCAGTTAGTTTCATTAATAATCATTTTTACTGGTTCATAGTTATTAATAGTATTTGTATTTGTGCAAAAACTTCATGGGTTGGTTGACAATTTTTTGTTAATCATCTTCATAAGTGATCAAATCATTCATGTATTTTTATATGGTATTGATTCAATTGAAATATAAAAACCATCTTTTTTGGTGTCAATTTTGTAATAATTTTTTCATTATTTTTTCCTTCCTTTGATAAGTACTATTTATCATGGTTGATTAATAATTTCATATATAAATAGTATTTTATTATAAATTATTTTGTTGACATAATATCATTTATTTCATAAAAAAAGTGTTAATTTTTTTATAAAATTAATATAATGTTATATAAAGTGTGCTTTTTGTATATTATTTGCAATCCATTTTATAAATGCTAGTATTTAGTAGTAGTTTATATCTAATATTTAGCTATAAACTATACGTATTGTTAATTAATTAACAAGAGATTTTAGAAATTGTTAATTAGGTTCCCAAATGAGTTGCTAACGAATTTATTTGGGAATCACTCTTTTATATATTTTAAGATAAAATTTGAAAAAAATAAGTTTTTAAGACCCATTGTTTTATTTTTATTAAAATAAATGGGTTTTTGATTTCATTTTTTGATAAAGTTACAAATTCAAAAGTAGAAAACAAGTATTGCCGATAAGTAATGAAGACATTAGTATTATTTTATTGGTTAGAGAAAATAATTCATTATTTGCAGATAAAGAATTAGTGAATATGGTACTATTATTGATAGGTTAGAAAAGAAAGACCAATACAAAATACTATATAAAATCTTACATTAATGTCAATACTATAAAAATAAAAATTAATTATTTAAGTAGAGCGTATTCAAATAAAATAAGTCCTAAAAAATGATATCAATAGATGTTTTAAGTTAATTTATAATTAAACATATATAATAAAAATTTTATAGAAATATAAGTAATGAATTTATTAAATGATTCAATATCAATCTGCTTTTTGGTTGGCTGTAATATACTTTGCAGTTCATCTTAGTGGGGCAAATATTACTTCTTTGGTTGAATCAATTTGCTTATTTTTTGATTAGTGAGGAATAATTTATGTTATGATCATATCAATCAAAAATTAAAGACTGAAGATTTATATATAAGTTATTAAGTTGTATATCAATTTTTATTTTATCAATATTAACAATTATTTTTTCTGTTTTTATTGATTTTTGATATGTTAATAGTAATAAAGATAATTTTTATATTTCTTTAGTATGACAAAATTTTGATATTATGTTATCATTTTGATCTTCACAAACAATATTTATTGTTAATATTTGGTTTTTATGATCTTTAATTTATCATCAACGCGAACAATTTAATAAATTTACTAATATTTATACGCAAATTAATGTAACAATATATATTACTATTACTGCTCTTATTTTTTGATTAGGAACATTGATTGATAGTATTTCTCAATTAAATTTAGGACTTACTTGATTTTGAAACTTAAATACTTTATCGTTATCGTTATCATTTTTAGATCATCTAATATCACCATTATTGATGATTATTTTTTTAATCTTAACTTTCAAGAAAAATAAATTTCAAATTAATGTTAAAAAACAGTTTACATTGGTTGTTATTTATCCAATTATTTATCTAATATATATTTATATTAGAGTAGCAATTTTACAGATAAATAATGTTAAAAATTTTATTTATCCTTATAATATTCTTGACTTTAATTATTCAATTATTGCCATTCCATTGTGAATTAATAGGATTTTAGGAGGACTATTAATTATCACTACTATTATTATTACTACCTTATTTTATTTAGCAATTAATAAATTTTGTTATAAAAGAATTACTAGTAAAGAAAAACAAATTAATAATATAATATAATAGCTTTGACTAAATCTTAAATTAATTCATGGTAAAATATAAACAAGTATTTTTAAATAGGTGAGGTAAAATGGCATTCTTGAAAAGAATTGAAGCATATGGTTTTAAATCATTTGCAGAACATTTAACGATCGAATTTGACACTAATATTGTTGGTATTGTTGGCCCTAATGGTTCTGGAAAATCTAATATTAATGATGCTATCCGTTGGGTTTTAGGCGAACAATCAGTTAAATCCTTACGTGGTGAAAATAATGAAGATATTATTTTTAATGGTGCTAAGGATAAACAGCCATTAAATAATGCGCAAGTTACTTTAGTTTTTGATAATAGTAATAAAATATTTAAAGTAGATTTTAATGAAGTAGAAATTGCTAGGAAAGCTTATCGTAATAGTTCAGAAAATGAGTATTATATTAATAAAGTTCGTGTTCGATTAAAAGATGTGCAAGAAATTATTATGGGCACTGGTTTAACTAAAGGTTCGCTTGCTATTATTAGTCAGGGTAATGTTTCACGATTTGCTGATGCTAAACCAGAAGATCGTAGAACTTTATTTGAAGAAGCAGCTGGTGTTTCAAAATATAAAAAACGAAAAGAAGAATCATTACGTAAATTAGAGCGTACTAATGAAAATTTAATTCGAATTAATGATATTATTAGTGAAATAACTAGAAAAATTGAACCATTAGCAAAACAAGCACAAAAAGCTAAAACTTATGTTGAATTACGTGATAGTTTAAAAAAATATGAAATTACAATTATTGTTAAAGATGTAACGGCCTATCATCAGCAATTACAACTAATAACTGCTGATATTAATGATAATGAAATTTCGCAGCAACAACTTAATTTAAATATTAGTAAAAATGAACAACAATTAAAATTTTTGAAAAATAAAAGTTATGATTTAGATAAAAATATTAATAGTTTAGAAATGAATTTATCTAATGTTAATAGTTTATTACAAATTTTAGAACAACAAAAATCATTAATGAAAGTAAAACAAAGTAAAGTTAAGGATCAAACAGAAGTTGAAAGACTAAAAAAAGAAATTGCAATGTTACTTGCTACTATTGAACAAAAAACTCTTTTACAAAATAAGGAGCAAGCAAGTTTTAATACTATTAATAGTTTGTATGAAGAACTAATGATTCAGCATCAAGATCTAATATTAGGTCAAAATAATATTCATCGTGCTTTAGGTGAAAAAAAAGCACAATTAGCAGCAGTAATTAATTATCAGCAACGTCAAAATCAAAAATATTTGGGTGTCCAAACAATTTTAGATAATAAAGATAAATTATATGGTGTTATTGGGATCGTAAGTGATTTAATTTCAGTACCTGAACTTTATAGTGAAGCAATTGTCAAAGTAATTGGTAATAGTTTAAAAAATATTGTTATTGCTACTAATAAAGATGCAACAAAAGCCGTTGAATTTTTAAAACAAAATAAAGCAGGGATTGCTACTTTTTTACCTTTAAATTCAATTCAAGTACGAACAGCAACAAAAGAAGATAAAATTATTGTTAATAGTAAACCGGGTTTTTTGAATTTTGCTCATCATTTAGTTAGTGCATCTGATAGCAGTGTCCAACCAGTTGTTGATTTTCTTTTAGGACGGACTATTGTTTGTGAAAATTTAGCAAGTGCTAGAAATATTTCTCAATTAATTGCTGCCAAATATCAGTGTGTAACTTTAGATGGTCAACTAATTAAAGCTGGTGGTGCTATTATCGGGGGTTATCACCAACAAAATAATATTAATGTTTTTAAAGAAAAAGTAATAGTTTCTGAATTAAAATCAGAAATTAAATCATTAGAACAGCAATTAGTTAATATTAATGTGCAGCAAACAAGCATTGAAAGTGAATTAAATAATTATCAAGAGCAAAAATTAACAGCGACATTAACAATAAATAAATTGATTACTGAAATTAGTGAAATCACTAATCAATCACAATTACTAACTACCGAATATCAAACATTAACTGGCAAAAAAATAGACATTGAAGCAGCCAATCAATTAAATGATATTTTTATTCAATATGAAAATTCCAAATATGAACAAACATCAATCAAGAGTGAACTACAATTAATTCGTAAACAAAAACATCAATTTTTAGAACAAATGCAAAATTTAGAAAATGAATTATATAGTTGAAATCAAGAACATTTTATGATTAGTGATAAATTAAATAATCAAAAATTAGAACAAGTAAAAATAGAATCAAAAGTAGAACAACACTTAAGACGTTTAGTTGAAACTTATAATTTAACTTATGAATATGCTAAAGAACATTATCGTGAACCGTTAACAGATGAACAACAAGCACGTATTTTAGTCCAACAATTGCGTAATGAAATTGAAGATTTAGGCTTTGTTAATATTAATGCTATTGAAGAATTTGAAAATGAAAATGAACGTTATTTACGTTTAAAAACGAAATATGATGAGTTACAAGCAGCATCACAAACATTATTGACAGCTATTGATGAAATGGATAATGTGATGGTAACACAATTTGATGAAACAATTAAAGCAATTAATATCGTATTACCTGAAACATTTCAAACATTATTTGGTGGTGGTACTTGTAGTTTACGTTATACATCACCTGATGATATTTTAAATACTGGTATTGAAGTATTAGCAAATCCTCCTGGCAAAAGAATTAGTAATTTAAATTTATTATCAGGTGGTGAAAAATCATTAGTTGCATTAGCAGTATTATTTGCTATTTTAAAGGTAAAACCATTACCATTAACGATCTTAGATGAGGTTGAAGCACCATTAGATCCAGCTAATTTAGAACGTTTTGCTAGATATGTTCGCCGTTTTTCTGAACATACACAATTTATTATTGTTACTCATCGGCCAGGAACGATGGAAAATTGTGATGTTTTATATGGTACTACTATGCAAAATCAAGGTATCACGAAAATGGTAGCTATTAAATTAGCAGATGCCAAGAAAATTATTGAAAATGAACAGCCCCCAGTAAATATTAATTATGTAATTTAATTAAGTAAAATTAAAAAAACAGGTCTTAAAAAGACCTGTTTTAAGTTGAATTAATTATTATTTATTGTGGTGAAATTCGAACGATTCATGTTGGTGTGAAACCGGCCATTCCAATAACGACACCATTTCCATTATCATATTCAGGAACTTGTCAGATATTTCATTGCGCAATTAATAGCGCCGCAACAACACTAACTATTGGTGCCAATGCTGGAAGAGCAAGACTTAGGATAGCAGCAACTGCTCCAATTCCTGAGCTAATAGCATTATTAACAAGGCGTAATGTATCATGATTTAAACCGATAGTGTGATAAGCAAAATAATAGTTATAATAGTTTTCACCACCGGCATATGTGGCTACATTTTTTTGTGTTGGTAAATTTGAAATATTATTTTCAGAAAATATAGTAGATAAGTTAATATTATTTACTTTTTTGATGTCTTCTTTTAGCATAGTATTAATAGCTTCTGTTTTTTAATGAGTATGTAAGTTACTACCCAAATTTCCAACAGTGGTGGCAAGTGTTAAAACATTTAATGTAGTAATTAAACTTTTCATTTTAAACACCTTCCTTATATAATTCATAATTTAAAAGGATATTTTAGATTAATACTATTAAGACTTTTATGAATGAATAATATTAATCCAAAACGAGGAAATATTTTCTATCCATCTTTATTTTAACACTTTTATTATTATTATTATTCAATCTGATAATAGTAATTAAATAATTGGTAACTATTTTTTATTTTAGCTTAGCTTTAAATTTTGGCAATTTATTGGGATTATCAATTCCTGAGTTGGTACTAAAATTATCATATTCTTTTACTTTTTTTACATTTCAATGTGAAAGATCTTGGTTAAATGCTTTAGCAAAATAAAACATGAAATTCATATTTGTAGCATTAGTTGTATTTCAAATTGCAATATTTTGGTTAAATGCTTTAGCAAAATAAAACATAAGACTAAAATTTTTTACATTTGATACATTTCATTGTGAAAGATCTTGATTAAAAGATGTTGCATAAGCAAACATTACGAACATATTTGTGACATATGATACATTTCAATTAGTAATGTTTCCATTAAATGAGGTGGCACCATTAAACATAAAGCTCATATTTTTAATATTAGATGTGTCTCATTGTGAAAGGTCTTGATTGAAAAATATAGCACCGGTAAACATATTTTTTAATGATGTAATTGCTGGTGGTAATTGATCAGGTACTGTTTTAACTGTTATTGGCATTCTGACTGCTTGAACTTCATTATTTTCATTTTTATAAAATCCAATTTGAATAATTTTACTACTTTTTATCTTTGATAAATCATGCTCACTAGTTGTTTGCTGCTTGCCATTTTCATCAATATAAATAGTATTTTGTTGCGTTTTAGCTGCAATAGAATTACTACTAATATTATTTTTTTGTAAAGTTGTGTGTCAGGTATTATTTAAATTTCCTGTTATTGTTGTAAGTGTTAAAACACTTAGTATTGTTAGTAATGATTTCATAATAAAAAATCTCCTTTATTTTTCCAATAGCTTCTTGAGTTTAAGAAGTGATTACATTTTAGTATTTTTAAAATTAAATGCAATTAATAATTGTTAATAATTAAAAGAATTCAAAAATCTTTTACCAAAACATTAACATATAAATCTAAGTTAGTAAACTTATTTCATTAGTTGTTATAATTAGCATTTTTAAATATTTTTTATCGTGATATTGAAAAGTATTTACATAAATTATTCGCGATTTGACTAGTTTTATCAACTGAAAAAAAGAACCTATTGGGTTCTTTAATTTAAAAGCAAGTTAAAAAATTTTATAAATAGTTGTTTTTAGTTAAATTTTGTTTTTTCGAAATTATTCATTTCATTTATTGTTAATTACTTTATTTATAACAGAAACGTTAACGATATATAATAAACTTTTTGTAAATTATGATAGTAATCATAGTTTTATAAGAAATCTAATCTAAGTTAGCAAACTTATTTCATTAGTTGTTATAATTAACATATATTTAAATAATGTTAGGGGTATTATCACATGGATTTTTATATTATACTTTGAATATTTTTAATGTCAGTAAGTATTAATTTTATTTTTTTTATTGTTATTTTTATTTTTAAGACTACAATATTAACTGACATTATTTATTGTTTAACTTTTATTTGTTTAAGTACTACTATTATTATTTGAAAACAAAATTTTAGTCCGATCTAAATTGCTTTATTTAGTATTTATAATATTTGAGTCTTAAGGTTAACTACCTTTTTATTAATAAGTTTTTTTAATAAAAAAGCCGATTATCGTTTTGATAAAATTGCTAAATCTTTTTGAAAATTTAGCATGTTTTCAATTTACCAAGGAATTTTAGTTTTTATAATTGCTATTCCAACAATTTTTGCCTTGAGTATCGATGTTAATTATTTTAATAATATTTTTAGTAATTATTTACTGATTTTTATTATCCTTGCTATTTTGTTTTTAATTATTGAAACAATTGCTGATTGACAAAAGCTTAAATTTTCTTTAAGAAAAAAACATGATTTACTTTTTATTAACTATGGTTTATGAAAAGATTGTCGTCATCCTAATTACTTAGCAGAAATTGGGTTTTGATATATGATGGTTGGATTATTTCTTTGTGATTTATTTTTAAAAAATATTAGTAATAATATAAATTATTTATTTCATTTATTATGATTATTAAGTCCCTTATCTTTTAATATTATAACGATTAATATTACTGATATTCCAATATTAGAAGTAAGACAATGACAGAAGTTACATCATAATGAAGCCTATCAGCAGTATTTAAAGCAAACTAGTTGTGTGATGTGTTATATTGGTAAAAAAGGTCCAATTAAAAAAGTAAAAAATAGCAACCATATAAAAAAATAAGAACATATGTTCTTATTTTTAAATTCTTTTTATTGCACTATTAACAAAATCTTCGTTTGGATCAAATTTAGTTTCATTATTAATATTTCATAATTTTTCTTGTTCTGTTTTAGTAACTTTATTAGGTAATTGGACGTCAAGAATAATATGTAAATCACCACGTTTATTACTATCAGGATAATAGAAACCTTGATTTTTTAAAGTAATTTTATCACCATATTGTAATCCTAATGGTAATTTATGTTTAAGTATTCCTTCAAAGGTAGGTATCATAATAATATTACCTAAAATAATATCTAAATATGATACTGGTAATTTAATATACATATCACTACCTTGACGATCTAAGAATGGATGTCGTTTAATATTAATAGCAATGAATAAATCACCTTGATTACCACCATTATGGCCAATTTTACCTTTGCCCTTGATTCTAATTTGTTGACCATCAAAAATACTACGAGGAATATTAAATTCTAATTTTTGATTTTCAATATAATAACGATGACCTTTACATTTTAAACATTTTTGACGAATAATTTTGCCAAGTCCTTGGCATTGATTACAAATGCTTTGATGTTTAAACATACCTAAAGGTGATTGTTGAACATATTCAACAATACCTTTACCTTTACATTTATCACAAGTGCTAATATCATTAGGAGTTCTTGCTCCTGTTTCTTTACATTCCTTACATGCAACGTCAACATTAATACTGATTGTCATTTTTTTACCATTGAAGACATCACGATAACTAATTTCAACTTTTGTTAGGATATTATCACCTGGTGTTTTGCCGTTATAGTGTTGTTGTTGTCTTCTATTATTGCTACCAAATAAATCACCAAATAAATCACCGAATGTTGAAGTAAAGTCACCAAAGCCACTAAATCCAGAAGAACCACCAGTTGTTCCTGGCATATCATGACCAAATTGGTCATATTTTGCTCGTTCATTACTATCAGATAGCACTTGATATGCTTCACTTATCTCTTTAAACTTTGCTTCATTACCACCAGTTGGTGAATCAGGATGATATTTTTTTGCAAGCGCACGAAACGCTTTCTTAATTTCATCAGGAGTAGCATTACGTGAAACTCCTAAAATATCATAATAATCACGTTTTTTACTTGCCATTTTGTTCACCTCTAGTTATTTTATTTTGTTGTTGCATCAACATCAATAACATCATCTTTTTTAGTATCATCGTTAGTGTGATCACTTGCTTCTTGCTTTTGTTGATTCATAAATTGTTGGGCAGCAGCAAATGCTTGTTTTAATTGTTCTAGTTTTTCTTTTAAATCATCATATTTTTTTTCATCTAGTGATTTTTGTAGGTCATCACGTAGTTTTTTCATTTCAGTGATTTGTGGATTTTCTGCTTCGCCTTCTTTTGTTGATTTAGCAGCTTCAGCAGTCATTTTATCAATATCATAAATATAGGCTTGTGCTTGATTAGATAATTCAATTTCTTCTTTATGCTTTTCATCGTTTTCACGATTTTTCTCAGCATCTTGTACCATTTTTTCAATTTCTTCTTTACTTAAGTTACCACTGTTGCTAATAGTAATCTTTTGTTCTTTATTAGTTTTTAAATCTTTTGCACTAACAGATACAATACCATTAACATCGATATCGAAAGTAACTTCAATTTGTGGAACTCCTCTTGGTGCTGGTTCAATACCAGTTAATTGGAAACGACCTAATGAATGGTTATCTTTAGCTAGTGGACGCTCTCCTTGTAAGACACTAATATCAACGGCAGGTTGATTATCTTCGGCAGTTGAGAATACTTGTGATTTTTTAGTAGGAACAGTAGTATTACGAGTAATTAGTGGTGTCATTACTCCTCCTAAAGTTTCAATCCCTAATGATAAAGGAGTTACATCTAATAGTAAGACATCAGTAACATCACCTGATAATACTCCTCCTTGAATAGCAGCACCTAAAGCTACTACTTCATCGGGATTAACACCACGGTGTGGTTCTTTACCAATTTCGTTTTTAATAACTTCTTGCACTGCTGGAATTCGTGTTGAACCACCAACTAAAATAACTTCATCAATTTCGTTTTTACTTAATTTGGCTTCTTTTAAAGCATCGCGAACAGGAACAATAGTTCTTGCAACTAGTGATTTTGTTAATTCATTAAATTTAGCACGTGTTAATTTTTCATTTAAATGTAATGGTCCTGATGCATTCATTGAAATAAATGGTAATGAAATATCTGCTTGCACTACTCCTGATAAGTCTTTTTTTGCTTTTTCAGCAGCATCTTTTAATCGTTGCATTGCCATTTTATCTTTTGATAAATCAACACCATTGCTTTTTTTAAATTCAGTAACTAAATATTTAACAATTAGATCATCGAAATCATCACCACCAAGTTTGTTATCACCACTGGTTGCTAATACTTCAAATGTACCACCAGCTAATTCTAATACTGAAACGTCAAATGTTCCACCACCTAAATCAAATACTAAAATTTTGTGATCTTTGTCTTGTTTATCTAAACCATAAGCAATAGCAGCGGCAGTTGGTTCATTAATAATTCTTTCTACTTTTAATCCAGCAATAATTCCAGCATTTTTAGTAGCTTCACGTTGTTCGTTATTAAAGTAAGCAGGAACAGTAATAACTGCTTTTGAGATTTTTTTACCTAATTTTGCTTCAGCAAAAGTTTTAATCGTACGTAAGATTTCTGCAGAAACTTCTTCTGGTTTACGTGTTTTACCACCAGCGGTAACTGTGTTTTTAGTTCCCATAATTCTTTTAATTGAACTAACAGTGTTATCTGGATCAGTAATTGCTTGTCGTTTAGCAACTTCACCAACCATAATTTGACCATCTTTGTAGGCAACAACTGATGGTGTAGTGCGACCACCTTCGGCATTTTCAATAACTTTTGGTTTATCACCTTCCATTACTGCAACACATGAATTAGTGGTTCCTAGATCAATTCCTAAGATAATTTCTTTATTTGTTGTTTTATTTGTAGCCATAATAATTTCACTCCTTAATTTTTGTTTGTTTCAGTTTTTTCAGTTTTAGTTTGGAAAACTTTAACTTTAATGGTACTAATAACACGATTGTGTAATTCATAACCATTAGCTATGACTTCAACAATAGTATTATTTTTTACATTTTGATAATCATTATTGATATTATCATTAATGATTTCTACTGCTTCATGGCGATGCGAATTAAATTCATCTCCAATTTTAGCACTAATTTCTTTTAACCCTTCTTTACCAAGAGCTTTAATTAATTCTTCATAAATGAATTTAAATCCCACTAGGAAATTTTCGACAGCAGAATTATCAGTTTTAAAGTTTAATGCTCGTTGGAAGTTTAATAAAGTATGAACTAAATCTTTAATAATTTTTTGATTAGCATATTTAATATGCTCTTTATTTTGAATTTCTAGTTCTTTAATAGTATTTAATCTAGTTGCTAACATTAGTTGTTTTTGTTGTGAATTAATTTTATCAATTTCTGCCTGTAATGCTTTAATTTTTGTTTCTAACTCAATTTCTTTACTGGATGGCATTTTCTTTTCTTCAACACTTACTGGTGTTTCAGTAACAGGAGTTGTTGTATCTTTATTTTCTGCTGCTGATAATTTATCTTTTTTGTCTTTTTTAGATTTTGTCATTTTATCATCTCATTTCTATTTAAAGTTTTTGATCAAGGTTTGATTAATTCAGTTTAAAATTTCAGCTAGTTTTTCATATTCTAAACGTTTAGGTCCAACCACGGCAATTTGTCCTTGCTCACCATCGTGAACTTTAAAAGTAGTAGTAATCATTGCCATATCATTATTTTCGTTGCCTAGTTCTTCGCCAATTTTAATTTGTAAAGGATTATTATTCAATTCATCAAAGTACATTCATGGTGATTGTGATTCAATAAATTTAATAATTGTTTTAACTTTATTAATATCATTAAACTCAGGATTTTCTAACATATATTGGACACCATGGGTTGTTGATAGTGGTCGTGAGAAATTAATTAGTGTATTAATAAATCCTTGAATGATATATTCTGATTTTTGAACTTGTTGCTCAAGAATTGGTTTTAATAAATTTACTTTTTCACTAATTTCGCTGATCTTAGTACCAATTAATCTGGTGTTAAAAATATCAATGGCAATTGTTAGATCAGTTAATGAGGTTTCTCGAATATTAAACATTTTGTTTTGGACTTGCCCATTACTAGTAATACAAATTGTTAAGGCATTATCATTAGTAATTGGTATTAATTCAATTTTTTTTAAGGTATCTTCATGAGCACTACTAGCAGTAACAATACTAATTAAGTTAGTCATTTCACTTAAGATATTACTAGTTTTTTCTAATACTTCAGTAATTACTAAGTTACGATTATTAAATACTGCTGCAATTTTCTTTTTTAAAGTTTCTAATTCTTGATGTTCACCCATATTCATTAAGTTATCGACATAGTAGCGATAACCTTTTGTTGAAGGAATACGCCCACTAGAACTATGTGCTTTTTCTAGTAAACCCAATGTTTCTAATTCCACACATTCATTACGGATAGTAGCACTAGAAAGATTAATATTATTATCATTTTCTAAAATAGTCTTGCTACCAATTGGTAATCCTGATTTAATATATTTTTCAACAATAATTTTTAAAATCTGTGATTGTCTTTTACTTATTAACATTTTTCACCACCTTTTAGCATTCCTTAACCTTGAATGCCAATACTTATATAATTATAACTAAGAGTCTAATAATATCAATACTTAATTGAATTTTATTTTTTTACTAAGAATAAATTTATTATTTTTATCAATAGTAATTATCATTCGTTTATTTGCTATTAATTCTTCTTTGATAATAGCTTGTGCAATAATAGTTTCAATATAATGTTGAATGTAACGTTTAATTGGTCGTGCTCCATATTCTTCATCATAAGCATCTTTTAAAATTTTAGTAACTACTTCTGCTTCATAAGATAATTGTAAATTTTTTTCTTGTTTTAAACGTAATAATAAAGTGTCTAATTCTTTAATAATAATCTCTGTTATTACTTTTTTACTTAATGGATTAAAAATAACAATTTCATCAATTCGATTAATGAATTCGGGTCGAAATGCTTTTTTTAAGATATTTAGTGCTTGTTCTTTACTATTTTCTTTGCCACTTAATAGTTCTTGCGAACCAAGATTTGAGGTCATGATAATAATTGTATTTTTAAAATCAATTAACACACCATGACTATCAGTGATTCTACCTTCATCAAGAACTTGTAATAAAATATTTAGTACTTCAGGATGGGCTTTTTCAATTTCATCAAAAAGAACAATGCTATAAGGGTTTCTTCTTACTTTTTCAGTTAATTGTCCACCATTTTCATAACCAACATAACCAGGAGGTGAACCAAGTAATTTACTAACAGCATGTTTTTCCATAAATTCTGACATATCAATGCGAACCATATTTTTTTCACTATCAAATAAAATATCAGCTAAAGTTCTAGCAACTTCAGTTTTTCCCACCCCGGTTGGGCCTAAGAAAATAAATGAACCGATTGGTCGATTGGGATCTTTAATACCAGCACGAGCTCTAATTAAGGCATCAGTTACTAGTTGTAAAGCAGTACTTTGTCCTTTGATTCGATTATTTAATGTTAATGGTAATTGTAGTAATTTTTCTTTTTCTGTTGCTAATAAACGAGTAACAGGGATACCAGTTCATTTAGCAACAACTTTTGCAATATCTTCACTAGTAACATCTTCGCGTAATAATGGATTATCTTTTTTAATATTTTCATTATCTTTTAATTCTTTTTCCAAGTTGGGAATAATACTATACTGTAGTTCACCAGCTTTGGTAAAATTACCTGATAATTGATACAATTCTAATTCTGATTTAGCATTTTCTAATTTATTTTTTAAACTAGTAATATGATCCAATGCCGCTTTTTCTTTAGTTCATTTGTCTTCTAATTGTTGTAAAATATTTTTTTTGTTTTTTAATTCTTTATCGACTTCAATTAGTCGTGTTTGTGAATTTTCATCTTTTTCTTTACTTAATGCTGCTTTTTCAATTTTTAATTGTAAAACTTTTCTTCTGATATCATCAAGATCACTAGGTACTGATGCAATTTCAGTTTTAATACTAGCACAAGCTTCATCAATTAAATCAATTGCTTTATCAGGTAAATAACGATCATTAATATACTTATTAGATAAATAAACTGCTTCACGTAGCGCACTATCATGAATTTTGACACCATGATAAGCTTCATAACGTTCTTTTAGTCCTCGTAAGATAGCAATTGTATCTTCTATTGTTGGTTCTTTAATAGTCATTCTACGAAATCTTCGTTCAAGGGCTGCATCTTTTTCAATGTATTGACGATATTCATCAAGTGTCGTTGCGCCAATACAGTGTAATTCACCACGAGCTAGCATTGGTTTTAATAAGTTTGAGGCATCCATTGCACCTTGGGTTCTACCAGCTCCAACAATTAAATGTAATTCATCAATAAATAAAATAATTTTTCCTTCTGAATTTTTAACTTGATTAATAATTGCTTTTAGTCGTTCTTCAAATTCGCCTTGGAATTTTGTCCCGGCAATTAGTGCTCCCATATCTAATTCATAAATAATTTTATCTTTTAAATTACTAGGAACATCACCTCGAACAATACGTTGCGCTAAACCTTCGATAATCGCAGTTTTACCAACACCTGGTAAACCAATTAAGACAGGGTTATTTTTAGTTTTTCGCGAGATGATTTCTTCTACTTTACGAATATCTTCATCACGGCCAATAATGGGATCCATTTTTCCTGTTTTAGCTTGTATTATTAAATTACGAGCAAATTTATCAAGAATTTTAGGATCATTACTATAATTAGGGATTTCATTTAATTGCATAATGTTCCTCCTTTATTTAGCACTGTAATTGATTAATTGCTAATCATTGCATATAGTAACAAAAAAAATTAGCAATTGCAATTATTAACTGCTAATTTTATATTTAATTAATTTAAAATAAGATAATATTTGTCATTGCCAGTGTTAAAATATATAGAAATTATTGTTATTTTTGAACTTAAATTATAGATATGATATATATCATATTTTAGAAAAATTGATATACTAATTACATGATTGCTAGTTTAAATAAAAAATAGTAATTTAGTAATTTTTGTCTATAAAGCAAAGGAAATATTATGAAACAAATTAAACAAAAGTTAATTTTATTACTTAGTACTAATAGTTGATTTGCAACTTCATTAGTAACTATTACTATTACTATTAATAATAATTATTTTGAAGTTAATGATCGTCCAGTTGCCGGTTTTCATATTACAGTTAAATCATCGAATCGTAATTTAGTTAATAGCATTAAATCGTGAAATCATGATTCGCATTATTTATATGATACTGTTAATACTAATAGTGTACCATTAAATATAAATTTTGAACGATATGATCAAATTATTAATAATGATTGAATCAAAAGTGAAAATAAAAATGAAAATATTATTAATGATAAAGGCTATAAGCAGTTAGCAAAATTTATTAAAGATAATAAAAGTAATTTTAAAAATGCTGCTGGTTTTCTTGCTGGTAGTGCTTATGGCCATACTTTTAATGAAAAAAGTAGTAATTTAATTTTACAATATCATCATTCAATTGTAAAAAGTATTGACGAAGGACTTTTTGCAACAAGATATGAAGCAAGTAATGTTGATACATTAATGACAGTACCCTATAATTTGCAACCAACTACTAGTTTTCAAAAAGCTGAATTTATAACTCGTGCTAAGACATTTCCAATTGGTCACTTTGATGATACTAAAGATAGTTTTAGTAATGAAATGTTTGTTTTTTATGTTCATCCCCCCTTTTGCCAAATCAGGATTAACAATTAGTGTTAATCAGGAAAAAAATGAAAGCAAATATTTAGTTAAAACTAATAGTGATAAAACTTTTGATTATGCAATTTTAAATCAAGATTATAGTAATAATACACCAACCACATATAATATTAAATGATATAGCAATGATAACACTACTATTTTAAAAAAGGAAATTGCTACTATTAATAGTTCTACTCCAAATATTAAAATTGCTAATCAAGCCGAAAAAAATGATAAATCTTCATTAAGTCATCAATATTTTATTAATGATAATAATTTACGAATTACTGCTTTTAACCAAATTAAAGCAGAAGCTGTTATTACTCCTAATATTAGTAAAGATAAGTGGACATACCAACGTGTTGATGATAATCTTGTACCACTTGAGTTACCAAAAGTTATTAATGAGCAACCATTAACGCCATATCAATTTCAAGACCATACTGTTTATTTACTGCAAAGGAAAATAAATAATAAAATTGACAATAGTGCAGCTCAATATTTAAATATTTATCATATTAATCCTTTGAACATCAATTTTTTTGGGTTAACTAGTTTTGCTAATAGTAAATTAGGCGTTGACTTTAATCAGTATTTGCAAGAAACAACCAATATTAATTGTCCAATTAATAGTTTAGATTTTGGTCAATTACGTTACTGATTATTATTTTATGAACATGATTTAATTAATCATTTCTATGCTAATATTAAAAGTAATGGTCTTCAATATCATCTTAAAAATAATGATAATCCTTTTGCTTTACCAGAAGTAAAATTAACAGTAACTACTTTAATTAATAATTGAAATATTATCATAATTGGCAGTACTATTTTATTAATTATTATTACTGTTCCAATTATGATAACAATATCAAGAAAAATAAAAATTAAAAAATAAAAATTATTTTATTTTTCAATAAATAATGAGTTAAAGACTAATATAAACTATATAAAATAAAAATTAATTTGTAAAATTCCAATTGATAAGTCATATATTAAATTTAACTGTACTGTATGCCAACTATTAATTTTCTTTAATATTTTTTGATTATTTTTTATTATTGTCTTTATTAAAGATTTGTTGTCGAGGATGCATTACTAAATATAAAATTTGATTTAATTGTTAGTAAAAACATGTTAAGATTATAAAAAAATAAATTACTTAAAGGATAGTTATGGATAATAAAAATAAAAATCAAGAAATTAAATTTGAAAGTGAAAGGGAGAATATTTTTCCACGAACTAAATTCTTAGTAAGTGTTGGTTATTTAATATTACAAGTATTAATTCCAACAATTATTCTTTTTTTTACAACAAGTACTGATTTTACTTTTACTTTTAAATTAGATTTTTGATTAATGTTACTTTGTAGTTTAAGTTTAATAGTACTGACTTTTATTATAACTTTTTTTACATATAAATTAAAATGACATCAGTTGGATCAATTTACATATAGTATTCCTTTTGCCTTTGTTTTATCTGCTTTTTATTTATCGGGATATTTTTTAAGTCCACAACAAATTCTAATTCGTTTTATTATTGCCATTGTTGGTGCTGTAATTGGTATTTTTTTAACAAGTATTATTTTATTATTGGTGATAAGAAGAAAACAAAAGAAATCATATATTAAAATATAATCAGTGTTGTTAGGTAATAAGATAAGCAAAAATATTAATTTGGAAATAAGATTAATGATAAATTTAATTTATCTTATTTTTTGCCTCTTCCATTTCAGGTAGTTGCATCTAAAACATTTTTATTTTCTTTTTAAGATTATAGTCATGTTTTAATACTTGATATTGTGGGGTGTTTTTTCGATGTAGTTACTACCTTTAGCAGTAACAAATTTACTAGTTTTACCAATAATAATGCCATTACCACCTACTTTAAATGTAGTTATTGCTATTGGGTTTGGATTAAATGCTAAATTTAGCGCCATACTACTAATACCAGAAGCTGCTGATATACCAATTTTTTTATTTTTTAAAGTTTTTTACCTTGATAACCAATTGCACCAACCAGCAATTGTTCCAATAACTAGTTCTTTAACAGAGAGCAGAGCTCCTGATGAACTATCTTCAATTGTTCCAAAAGCACCTCCTAGGGTAACACAAATTATTAACTTATTAATGTTTGTTTAGGAATATTTTTTATTGTTAGGCATGACATATCTTTTATCTTCTTAACAAATAAAAAACTTACCTTAAGTTTAAGCAATATCATATCATAATTTTAATGGCATTAACTAATGAAAAAATTATAATTATCTAAAATGTAATATTAGATTAATTTTAATTGATGAAATAAAACAAATTTTATCATAATTATCAAGTAAAAAACTTTATTAATTACTAATTTTGTATTGTTTTTAATAAAAAATAATTTATAATATTTAAGACTGTTTATGCAGTTTCAACCGCGCTACTTTAGGTTAACAAGTGATTTATCCACCTATAAGGCGAGTCTAAACTGGAGGTATAAGAAAAAATGTTTGTCGTTATTCAAACAGGAGGAAAACAAATTAATGTTTCCTATGGTCAAGAGATTTTTGTTGAAAAACTTGTTGGCAAAGCTAAAGATAAAGTTATTTTTGATAAAATATTAATGATTGATCAACAATTTGGTAAACCTTTTTTAAAAGGTGCTGAAGTTCATGGCGAAATTATTAAGCAAGACAAAGCAAAAAAAATCAGAGTATTTAAATATAAACCTAAAAAAAATTCAAAAACAATGTATGGACACCGTCAACCATATACAAAAATATTAATTACTGATATTTTACTTGCTGGTAAAAGTCTTGTTGATAAAACTAAACAACCAAAAGCAGAGTTTAAAGATGAATTAAAAAAAGAAGTAACTGCTGAAGTAGTAACTCCTGTTATTAATAAAGTAAAATCAGTAGTCAATAAAACAAAAAAAGCAGAGACAAAAGCAAAAACTGTTAAATCTAAATCAAATGTTACCGAGAATACTACAGACTCAGATAATTCGAAAACGGTTGTTAGCGAAAATAATGTCAAGACTATTTTTGATCATAAAAATATGACTGTTAAAGTTATTAAAGAAAATGATGAAAAAAATAACAAAAAATAATTTAAGGTAATAACTAAATTATGGTTAAAGTTACTTATAATTACCAAAATACTGCTATTAAAGAAGTTACAATTATTGGTCATGCTAATTTTTCAGAAATTGGAAATGATATTGTTTGTGCAGGAATTTCAGCCATTGTTATTGGGGCACTAAATGCCTTGCATGAACTTGAAACTAATCAAATTCAAGTAATTAATAGTACTACTGGGTTAGTTAAATTAAAAGTTATTAATATTACTAATAATAGTCAAATTATTTTAAAAACAATGCTTTGACAATTAAAAACTATTAAGAAACAATATCCAAAATACATTAACATAAAGGAGGTGTAAGTATGTATTATAAATTAGATTTACAATTATTTGCTTCAAAAAAGGGAGTGGGCTCAACACGTAATGGTCGTGATTCACATTCTAAACGCTTAGGGGCCAAGATTGCTGATGGTCAAAGTTTAAAAGAAGGAACAATCATTTATCGCCAACGTGGGACTAAAATTCACCCTGGAGAAAATGTAGGACGTGGTGGCGATGATACTTTGTTTGCTTTAAAATCAGGAATTGTTAAGTATACTATTTTCAAGAAAAATAAAACACGTGTTTCAGTTATACTTGATAAAAAATAAGTATTAATTTTAATTGTTAAAAACCTATTTTCAATGCTATAACGCTTTGAAAATAGGTTTATTTATTTATGTTTAATCAAAGATATTAGGAGAAAATAATGAAACATATTACTTTAATGATTACTGGTAGCATTGCTGCAAATAAAGCATTAATGTTATTAACACAATTAAGAAAAGAATTTGAAGTTGATGTTATTTGTACCAATAGTGCTCGCTATTTTTTAGAAAATAAAAAATTTTTTTACTATTCTAAGATGTTTGAACAAGAATTCTATAGTAAAGAAGACTTAATTGTTCATACTGATTTAGCACTTAAAACAAATTTAATTGTTGTTTATCCAGCAACTATGAGTTTTATTAGTAAGGCAAATTTAGCAATCGCTGATAGTTTAGCATTATCAGTATTTTTAGTTTCTAATTCAGAAAAGATATTATTTCCAGCAATGAATCATAATATGTATCATAATCAAAGTTTTCAAAAAAATTTAGTAGAATTATCTAATCTTGAAAATGTTACTATCATTGCTCCAGACTCGGGAATTTTAGCTTGTAAAATGATTGGTGATGGTCGAGTTAAAAGTCCAGACACCGCATTAGCAATAATTAAAGATTTTTTTAAGAAAAATATTGATTTATCTAACAAAAAAATTTTAATTAATGCTGGTCGTACTAGAACTTATATTGATCCAATTCGTTATATTACTAGTAATTCTTCAGGAAAAATGGGGCAAGCATTAGTAAATGCTTTTCTTAAAACTAATGCTAAAGTAACATTAGTTGTCGGTGATTGTGATTTTGAATTTAAGTCACAAAATAATTTAACTATTATTAAAGCTAATACTAATCAAAAGATGTTATTAGCCATGAACGAAAATTTTAATGATGCTGGTCGTACTAGAACTTATATTGATCCAATTCGTTATATTACTAGTAATTCTTCAGGAAAAATGGGGCAAGCATTAGTAAATGCTTTTCTTAAAACTAATGCTAAAGTAACATTAGTTGTCGGTGATTGTGATTTTGAATTTAAGTCACAAAATAATTTAACTATTATTAAAGCTAATACTAATCAAAAGATGTTATTAGCCATGAACGAAAATTTTAATGATGCTGATATCGTATTATGTACTGCTGCTTTAAATGATTATCAAATAGATGAATATATTCCTAAAAAAATAGTTAAAGTTGAAAATGAAAGTTTATCTTTATCATTAATTACTAATATTGATGTATTGGCATACTTAGGTAAAGAGAAAAAACAACAGATTTTAATTGGTTTTGCTGCTCAAGATAATGATGATAAAAAATTTGGCATTGAAAAGCTGAAAAGTAAAAATTGTGATGGTTTTTGTATTAATAATATTAATGTTATGACTAGGGATGAAACAGAAATTACTTTTTATTTTAAAGATAATAGTTATCATTTAGTTGGTTCAAAAGTGGAAGTAGCTAAACAAATAGTTGATATTATTAGTAAAAATATTTAAAAAATTAAGATTACATAAAAACACTTTGCGAGTTTTTTCTAAAAATTTTTCGCCAATCTTCTTACTGTTTTTAAATTATTTTATAATAAATTTGAAAGAAAATTTGTCTAAACTAGTAATTTTGTAAATTAAAGTTAGTTAAATAAATATTGCAAAAATTTACTTTTAATATCCAATTCTTTTAATTTTGTTTCTAATTTTGTTCTAATATGTTAAATTTTCTTAATTTTTATTATAATTATTATTAATATTCTGTTAATTGTTTTTCTAATTCTTTTATTTTTTCTTTATGTTCTTGTGCTATTTTCTTTACTGCTTTTATAACTTCATTCGCATCTTTTTTTATCATTTTCATTACTAGTATTATTACTTGGAATAGAGTTTTCTAAATTTTGATTTTTTTCATTAGCAAACATATTATTTAAGTAATATTGTTTTTTGTTTTTCTAAATCACGCATTGTTTTTTTCTTGTTTTTTAGTTACTTTTTCATTTTTTTCTTGACATTTATTATCAGTAGTCATGATTATTTAACTCAATTTTCTTTTTTCTGTTCTTTTATTTTGTCTTTTTGGTGAACTATTTTTTTTAGTTAATTTAAATAATTATTTTTCAATAGTGATATTTATCAAAAATATTTTTTCTATTAAACTTTTTAGTAAGTTAAAATAATTAAAAGTTATGTTAAATAAATTTCACTTAAAGTTTATAATCTCAAAAAGTTAATATACAATAATTTTTTCCATAAAGCAGTTTTTGCTGAATTTAAATTTAAAAAATAGTCTGAAAAACTGTTGCCTTTCCATCATTATATTAGCAAGACAATTAATATTTATTTTTGCAAGTTAATATCTTCTGTCTATTAAAGTAGATAAAAATGAAATAATATTTTACACAAAAAGTTTAACAATATATAATAAGACTTATTAACTTTAAAAAGGAGTCGCAAATGCGTTTTATAGATATAACAAAATTAAAAATTACTGCTGGTAAAGGTGGTGATGGAGTTGTTGCTTTTCGTCGTGAGCTTTATGCAGCAAAAGGTGGGCCATCTGGAGGTGATGGTGGTAGAGGTGGTAATATTATTTTTATTGGTGATTCAGGTATCAATACATTATTAGATTTACGTAAAAGTAAGGAAATAATAGCGGAAAATGGTAAAAATGGTGGTACTAAAAATATGCACGGCCGTAAAGGAGTTAATACTTATGTCAGAGTGCCATTAGGAACTATTATTAGAGATAATAAAACACAAAACATTCTTGGCGATATTGTTAAAGATAAACAAGCAATAATTATTGCTGCTGGGGGCATTGGTGGACGGGGAAATGCTCGTTTTGCCTCAGCAACAAATCGCGTACCTAAAATATGTGAAAAGGGAATGCCAGGACAACATTTTGAAATAATTTGTGAATTAAAATTATTAGCTAATGCGGGATTAGTTGGTTTACCTAATGCTGGTAAATCAACATTGTTAGGAGCTATTTCTGCTTCAACACCAACAGTTGCTGATTATCCCTTTACGACTCTTAATCCACATTTAGGAGTTGTTAGAGTTGATAAAAATCATAATTTTGTAATGGCTGATTTACCAGGGTTAATTGCAGGAGCTAGTTTGGGTAAAGGATTAGGTTTGCAATTTTTACGTCATATTGAACGTTGTCGAGTTTTAATACATATGATAGATATTAGTGATAAGACTCAAGATCATTTTTTAAATTATCAATTAATTATGAATGAATTAGAAAACTATAATAAAGATTTAGCAAAAAAACCACATTTAATTGTTGCTAATAAAATTGATTTGCCAGATGCTGCAGCAAATTTAAAAAAAATAACAGCACAGATTAAATTGCCAATAATTGCAATTTCTGCCAAAAAACGTTTAAATTTGCAAGTATTAATTAAAGAAATTGCTAATGCTATTAAAAAAGAACAATTACAGCGAGTTAATGATGATGAAAATGAACAACATATTGTTTATGAATATCTTAAAAAGGAAGAAATTCTACAAATTATTATTACTAAAATTACCAATATTCAATGAACTGTTACTGGTAAAACTATTGAAGTTATATATCAAAAAAATCCTTTAAATAATTATCATAATATTTTATTATTTAAAATTAAATTGCAAGATTTAGGCGTTTATGATCAATTAAGAAAACAAGGGATAAAAAAAGGTGATCATATTAAGATTTTTGATTATGATATGATTTGAGAAGAAGAATAAAAAATAAAGGTAAAGGTAAAAAGTAATGGAAATGATAGTAATTAGTTTATTAATAGTTATTTTAGTGATTAGTAGTATTGGTGGTTTATTAATTTATATGCAAATTAAAAAAAATCAGCAAGTTACTAATAATCCAATTGAAGTTCAATCTTTGCAAGATGAAGTTTTTCAATCAAAAGAAATTTTAAAAATACAAGTAGAAAATTTAGAAAAACAGTTAAATGAATTTAAAACTGATTGAAATGGCTCTGATCGTGATAAAACTGTAAAATTAGCTCATTTAATGACTAATATTGAAAATTTTCAAAAATCTTTAGTAGTAACAGATATTGATAATAAAAGAACTGCCGATGTTATTAGAACGCAAGTTAGTGAAGTTATTAAAGATTTAGCAAAGTTACAACAATCATCAACAGTTTTGGGCAAAATTAATGATAATGTGCAAAGTTTACAAGAAGTTTTTATCAATACTAAAAAACGTGGTAGTGCTGGTGAATTTGTTTTAGAAAAAATCTTAACTAATATGTTAGGTTCAAATCAAAAATTATGAGAACGTCAATATAAAACAATTGATGGTAAAATTATTGATGCGTATGTTAAAACAGATGCTGAAAAAGAAGGTATTGCTATTGATTCAAAGTTTTCACTTGATAACTATCAAAAGTATTTAGTAAGTGAAGATAGCAAAGTTAAAGAAAATTATTTAAAAGATTTTCGTAATGATATTCGTAAACGCATTGATGAGGTTGCTAAATATATTAATATTAAAAATAAGATTTCTAGTGCAGTAATGTTTATTCCTTCTGAAGAAATATTTGCTTTTATTTATGCACAATTTGGTGATGATATTGTTGAATATGCTTTTAAAAAGCGCGTTTGAATGACTTCGCCTACCACTTTATCGGCTGTTTTATTTACTGTTGATAAAAATCGTAAAGACATTGATTTTAATAAAAATTTAGAAAAAATGGCAAAGAAATTACGTTTATTCAAAGATGATTTTGAACGCTGAGTTGAAAGATGAGAAAAGGTTAAGACAGGGTTTGATACAACTAATAAAGTAATTGAAAATTTAGATAAAACCCATAATAAAATTGCTGGACATTATAATAATATTTTTGAAATGTCAGAAGAAATAAAAGAAAGTGAGTAGTCATGAATTTAGAACAATATTTAGTTGAAATTATTAATTTTTTACAAAATGAAGTAAAAAAAGCAAATGCCAAAGGCTTAATTGTTGGATTAAGTGGTGGTGTTGATTCAGCAGTAGTTGCCTTATTAATTAAAAAAGCTTTTCCTAATAATCACTTAGCATTAATGATGCCTTGTTTTTCACCTAGTATTGATTTAGAATATGCTAATAATTTAGTTAATAGTCATCAATTGAAAGCTAAAACAGTTAATTTAAACGATATTTTTTTAAATTTTAAAAAAATATTAGGAAATGATATTAATAAAGAAAAATCAAAGTTAATTTTAGGAAATTTAAAAGCTAGATTAAGAATGAATACTCTTTATGCATATGCCCAAAATTATAATTATTTAGTTGTTGGAACAGATAATAGTGATGAATGACATATTGGTTATTTTACAAAATATGGTGATGGTGGTGTTGATTTATTACCAATTATTCATTTGTTAAAAGAAGATGTTTTTGCTGCAGCAAAGTTACTAAAAGTTAATGAAGAAATTATTATTAGAAAACCTACTGCTAGTTTATGAGATGGACAAACTGATGAAATGGAAATCCAATTTAAATATCAACAATTAGATCAATATTTGCTAGGAAATAAATCAA
Organism: Spiroplasma endosymbiont of Polydrusus pterygomalis; assembly: GCF_964030825.1. NCBI lineage: Bacteria > Bacillati > Mycoplasmatota > Mollicutes > Entomoplasmatales > Spiroplasmataceae > Spiroplasma > Spiroplasma endosymbiont of Polydrusus pterygomalis. Next base: position 423,469 of record NZ_OZ034964.1, read on the forward strand.
TAATTCCAACATCAGTAATTAATAAGATTGAATCGATGCATAAAAATAGTGAACATAAAAGAATACTTATACCACAAGCTCCAAAATGAATAAGGAGAAAATAAAGGAATGAAAATATGGCGGGACATTCACAATATGCAAATATTAAACATCGTAAAGATGCTCAAGATAACAAACGTGGTAAAATTTTTCAAAAATTATCAAGAGAAATTTATGTTGCTGTTAAATTAGGAGGTGCTAATGTTGAAAGTAATCCACGATTAAAATTAATGTTAGTAAAAGCACGACGTATTAATATGCCGAAAGATAATATTAACCGCGTGCTATTAATAAAGCTAGCAATAAAAATGAAACAACTAACTATGAAGCAATAGTTTATGAAGGTTATGGACCAAGTAATGTGGCAATAATTATTCATTGTTTAACTGATAATAAAAAGCGAACTGCAAGTAATATTCGAAGTTATTTTAATAAATTGGGTGGTCATTTAGTAACTACTAATTCTGTTCAATATTTATTTCAAACAGTAGGAATAATTGAATTTTCAACTTTATTATCAGTTGAAGAAATATTAGAATTAATTATTGATTTTGAGATCTTTAATATTGAAAAACATGAAGATGTTATTTATATTGAAGTTAATCCGAAACAATTAACTGTGGTAACTAATTTATTAGCAAAAAATAATATTAAAGATTTTATTACTAATGACATTATTAATATTCCTCATCAATTAATTACTATTAGTGATCAACAACAAATTAAATTAATTGATACATTATTAGAAACAATTGAAAATGATGATGATGTGCTTTCATTAGAACATAATTTTAAAAAATAAAAAAGGTTTCTTTTTCTTTTTGACTAATTAATAGTTGGGATAGCAAAGGAGGATTAAGTTATGGATGAATATTTTTTAGGTGTTATTAAAGAATTTTATGAAAATAAAATTCTTTTTGAATGCAATGATCGAGGATATATTATTGAAGGTGTTAATTTAGGAACATTGCCTTTAAATATTAAAATTAAAATTTATATTTATGTTCATCAAAAACCAACTTATAATCAATTTTTTGGATTTGTATCAAAACCAATAAAAACCTTTTTTATTCATTTACTTAATGTTAGTAATGTTGGACCAAAATCTGCTTTAAAATTATTAAATCATTTCTCACTTGCTAGTATTAAATTAGCTATCAGTGAACAAAACCATAAAGTATTACAAGAATGTAAAGGTATAACCCAAAAAATGGCTACTAATATTATTAATTATTTTAGTAGTGAAATTAAAGTAATAAATAATCTAGTAAGTAATGATAACACTAAATCAGATTTAGTGTTTAACACATTATTAAAATTAGGATTTAATCGAGCAGTAATTAATGATTTTTTACTAAAAAATGTTAATTGAAACTTAGAAATTGAAGAAATTATTGCCTGCGCCATTAAGGAAATAAAATATGGTTATTAGTAATTTTAAAAACTTTATTGGTCAAGATAATATTATTAAACGAATTTTAATTTTAATTAAAGGTAACAAAATATTGCTTTAAGTCACATTTTACTAATTGGTGCTCCTGACATTGATAAAACAACGCATTGTGGATTAATTAGTAAAATAGCTAAAGGTCGTAACATAATAATTATTGGTAAAGAGGATATTAATAATAATATAATTTTATTCAGAAAATAATTATTTTTGATATTCCTGTAAAACAATTGTTATTTATAACGAATATTGGTATTCTTATATAGTGCTTAAATAATATATAAACAAGTTTATACAAACAAATTAATTTAGGAGTGAAGAAATATGAACACTTCTGTTAGAGCAAGAAAAAATAAAAATTTTGGATTTTTTTTAAGAATTTTTAGTTTAATAATTATTGTTTCTACAATAATAATTTCAGTAATATTTGGTGTTAAATATGTTGAAGATAATGGTAAATTAAGTATTGAATTTGCTGGTGGCTATCAAACCCAAGTTCAATATGATGGTAATGCTAAGGAAAAAGATGTTATTAATTTACTAAAAAATAGAGTTGATCCATTAGGTACTAGTAATGTTGATATCGAAAGTGTTACTAGTGGTAATCATAATAAGTATAATTTAGCGTTAAGTAAAGATGCAGGAGTTGATATGTCTACTTTTGTTCATAGTGTATCACGACGTGGTTATGCTTATATTGTTGATAAAGATGGTAATGACTTATTAGCAACAGAAAAAAAAGATGATAAAGCAACAACTTGAACAAAAAGGGAAAAAAGATTATTAACTAGTGCTGTTTTTTCTAACATTAAGGCTATTAATAATACCCTTACTCATCGCCCGGAACTTGTTTTTGATGTGAAAGATGAATCAGTTTTAAAAGCTCTTACTGCTGCTAAAGATAATACATTTTATATTTATTCTGATATTGGTCAATTATTAGATTATATTCGCAGTAGCATGGATGGTATTCGCTCACTTGCTTTAATTATTGATAATCTTAAAAATGATACTGCTGGTAAGATTAAAACATCATTAACTTCATTATTAGATAATAATACGCCAGGTCTTGGACCTAGTGGTAGTGATATTTTAGCTAGAGCTAAAGCGCGAGATGCTACTTTAGAACGATTATTAAATCCTAATCAAAATGGTCAATTTGGTATTAATTGAATTTATTCTGATAATTTAAATGCAGCTCATAGTCTTTCTGTTGATACTAGTGATGAAAAAAATACGTATGATCCTACTAATCGTTTTGATCCTACTACAACAACTATTGTTGGATCACCAATGAATGCATGATTACCATATATCAAAGATTTACTACGTTTACCATATGTTTCGGATATTTTACATGAGGATATTATTGATTATCGTTATATTCCATATTGAGTTGGTGAAGTCAAGGTAACTGGTAATACTATTGCAATTAATTCAGATACTTTTAATCTTGAAACAGTTGAACAAATGAAAAGTATTTTAACATCGGGATTATCAAAAAATAATTTTACTGTGTTATCTTATGCTAACGTTAGTCCAACACTAGCTGCTAGATCTTTAAAAGTTGTTATTATTGTTATTGTATTAGTGACAATTGTCCTTGCTGCTATTGTTCTCTTTTATTATCGGATCTTAGGAATTATTATATTAGCAATAATATCATTATTTTTAATATTTACTATTATTAGTTTTGTTTTTATTAATGGTATCATTGCTCCTGAAAGTGTAATTGCATTAATTATTGGTTTTGCGCTATTATTAGATACAATTATTAACTTATTAGAACGTTTTAAAAGCGAACACATACAGGCTAAAACTTTAGTTAGTGCTTTTAAATCAGCAAATAAAAATACGCTATCTTCTTCTTTAGATTGCAGCGCTATTATTTTAATTGTTAATTTAACTATTTTTTGATTTGGAACGCGTACTATTAAAGGTTTTATTATTATGACTTCAATTGCTACTTTTGGTGTAATTATTTTTGGAATTATTTTATTAAGATTAATATTAGCAACAGTATTGCGCAATAATTGATTAGAGAATAAGCCGCAACTTTTAGGTACTAATATTAGTAGAAAAAAAGCTACAGTTTTAAATATTAATGCTTCTAATTCATCTAAGCAAACAAATGATCAATCATCACAAAAGATAATTAGTAGTATCACTGACAAAAATATTAGTAATGATAAAAAAAACAAAATAACTAAAAAAGTAAAATGAAATAATTTTCATAAGTTAACAAAATGAATAATGGCAGCTGCTACTGTTATTATTCTTGCTTCAGGTATTGTTTATGGTGCTATTGGTTCAAATTTTGGTTCTGGTTTTGATCAACGAACTGATTTTATTGGAATGGGGATTGTTAGTGGAGATCCAAGTGATGCTGATTATAAGATTGTTAAAACAGCACAAGCAGCAAAAGATGTTCTTAATAATGAAATTGAAAATAGCAACCAATTTAGTAAGTATTTTAAAGATATTAATTTTGCTTTAATTGTTGGTGGTCAAGGTGGTAGTCGATATCAATTTAAGATTATCATTGGAACAACGATGAATTCTCAAAATATGCAGCAAAGTTTTAATAATTTTTTAAGTGATATTACTAAGAATTGAAAACAAGATTCTACTTTACAATGAGGTGAAATTGATTCTGTTATTGCCAAGTCAGGCTTAGATTTATTAATTAATATGATTATTTCAATTGCTTTATCTTTTATTATTATTTTAATTTATATTATTATTAGATTTCAATTAACATATGTTATTCCTTTAATTTTAGCAATTATTTTTAGCTTATTAATGACACTTGCTATAATTAGTATTTGTCAGATTACAATTTCAACTTCAATTGTCGGTATCTTATTAGGAGTAATGATTTTAACAATAATTAGTATTATGGCAATTTTTGATAATATTCGTGAAATGAAAAATAATCAAAAGCAAGATATTACTACCGAAGAAATAATTGAAATTTCAAATAAAAGCATATCAAAAGCTTTACCAAGAACATTAGTTATTAATGGTGCAATGTTAATAACATCAGTAATTGTTATGTTTATTATTCCAAGTTTTTGGATAGTTAGTTTATCATTATTAATAGGTTGTATAGTAAGTTTAATATCATCTTATTTTATTGCTCCTTTTATATGAGTTTATTTTGAAAAATGAAGAGTTATTAGACATAAAAAACGTATTAATAAAATTAAAACTCATTTTATTGGAGCAGATGAGTATGTTATTAAAGGTATTAATGAATAGGTGGTTGCCATGACAAAAGAATCATTAAAAAAAATTATTATTAATATTCCTGACTTTCCAATCAAGGGTATTCAATTTAAGGATATTAATCCAATATTAAATAATCCAGAAGCATTTCAAAGTGTTATTAATATTTTTGCTGATTTTATCAAAAAATATAAAGCAACAGCAATTTTAGTTCCCGAAGCAAGAGGTTTTGTTTTTGGTGCTGCTATAGCATATAAATTAGGAATTAAGTTGATTTTAGCACGTAAAAAAGGAAAATTACCAGGTAAAACTTATAACGTAAGTTATGATTTAGAGTATGGTGCTACAACATTAGAAATACAACAAAATGTACTTTCCAAAAAAGATACAGTGATAGTTATTGATGATTTAATTGCCACTTCTGGTACGATTAATGCTTGTCTTAATTTAATAAAGCAAAGTAATGCACAAACAGTAGCAATTGCTACTTTAATTTCTCTTTCTGAATTTGCTGATAAACATCATTTTGGTAATATTCCGCTATTAGAAATTATTCAATTTTAATTAAAGAAGTATCATTAATGAATAATTTAACTTGTAAAGATTTTAATCAATTATTAGCGGAAGCAAAAACATTTATCAAAGATTCTAAACAAATTTTAAAAATTAAAGTGGCTTATCAATATGCATTATTAAAACATAAAGATCAATATCGAAAAAATGGTGATCCTTATGTTTATCATGTCTTATCAACAGCATATAATTTAGTATTATGACATTTAGATGTAGCTTCTATTCAAGCAGGTTTTTTGCATGACATTTTAGAAGATACACCAACAACTTTTGATGAATTGGTAGCAGAGTTTGGTTTAGAGGTTGCAAATTTAGTTTTAGCTGTAACAAAAGTTAGTCATTTTGCTAAAGAGAAAAGAAACGAAATTAAAGCTAACTACTTACGTAAATTGTATTTAAGTTTAGCTCATGATATTCGTGTCATTATTATCAAAATGGCAGATCGTTTGCATAATATTAGAACTATTAACTTTTTAACTCCTGAAAAACAAATAATTATTGCTAAAGAAACTTTAGAAGTTTATGCTTCTATTGCTCATCGTTTAGGTATGCGTCAATTACAATCTGAGTTAGAAGATCGTTCCTTTGCGGTATTACATCCTAAAGAGTATAAAAAAATTGATAATCTTATTAATTTAGATCGTGAAAAACGTGAAAAATTAGTTAGTCAAATTATTAAGGAATTAAGTAAAACATTATCACAACATAAAAATTTGATTTTTAGAATTTATGGTCGCAGTAAACATTTATATTCTGTTTATCGTAAAATGTATTATTTTGGTAAAGATTTTGACGATATCCATGATATTTTAGCAATTAGAGTTGTTACTAATTCTATTGATAGTTGCTATGCTATTTTAGGTTATATTCATCAAAGTTTTACACCTGTTCCAGGTAGATTTAAAGATTATATTGCCACACCAAAAAATAATATGTATCAATCTTTACATACATCTGTTGTTTTTGATAATGAAATCTATGAATTACAAATTAGAACTGAAGAAATGGAAGATTTTGCTGAAGCGGGAGCTGCTTCACATTGAAGATATAAAGAAGGTGAAAATAAAAATCCGAAGAAACGTCAAGCAGAAATTGATGAAAAATTAAATATTTTTCAAGAAATATTAAATTTAAATGATTTAAACCCAAATGCTGATGAAAACATATTAGCAGATAATATTGCTAAAAATAATAATTTAGAAAAAGAAATTAAACAAGATATTTTTAGTGATTTAATTTATGTATTAACTCCAAATGGTAATGTTATAACTCTACCATTTGGTTCAACTGTTTTAGATTTTGCTTTTAAAGTTCATACTGAAATTGGTGAAACAACAGTAGGGGCAAGAATCAATGGTATTTATTCACCTATTAATACTGTTTTAAAATCAGGCGATATTGTTGAAATTAAAACTGCTAAAACTGCACGCCCTTCTCGTGATTGATTAAATATTGTTAAAACTAATTTTGCTCAACATAAGATAAAGAAATATTTAAATAATCAACAAGAAAAATTTAATCAAGAAAATAAAATTAAAGATTCAGAAAATAAGGAAAAAATAAAAAAAACTAAAGAACAAATTGAAGAATATATTAATGAAAATCACATTCGCTGAAAAATTGCAAAACGTAATATTATTATGTCGAGAATTAGATCATTAAAATATAAAACTTATGAAGATTTTTGTTTAGATGTTGCTAATGGAACATATACCATTGAACAAGCAGTTACTACTATTTTATGTAGTGATTCAGCAACTTTTCAAGAATTAAAAACTAAAAAACAAACAATAATGAATTTGAATAGTAATAATGAAATTATTATTGAAAATGCTCCTAATACTAAAACATCATTAGCTCATTGTTGCTTACCTATTCCAGATGAACCAATTGCAGGTTATATTACTAAAGGTCAAGGTATTAAAGTCCACCGTTTAATTTGTCCTAATGTCACTTTACCAGAACGTAAAGATCGTATTATTAAAACAAAATGAAATTTAATAGCAACTAATAATCATTTTTATAATTCAAAGATTCAAATTCAATATTTAGATCGACCAGCATTAATGACTGATGTTTTAAATATTTTAGGTTATTTAAAAGCCCAAATTCAAAGTATTGATGCTAATAATAAACTAAAAGAAAATCGTGGAAATTTAAAAATTTTAATTAAAGTTTCTAACATTGAACGTTTACAGCAAATTATTTCATCAATTAAAAAGATTCCTGATATTATTGCAATAAATAGGATAATTATGTAATATTTTAGTATAATATTTTCAGCATTTAAAAATAAATTAGGCTAGCATTAAGAGACAGTGTGGGTGGTGTAAACACTGGTTAACTAATTTTATGACGTTAAATGACTCGTATTATTAATAATTAACTAAAATTGTAAAAAATAATTGAGTGCATTTACTTTGTAAGTGAATTAGGATGGTACCGCGTTAAAAAACGTTCCTAAAATATAGGAATGTTTTTTTTAAAAAAGGAGTAAAAATATGGAATTTCAAAAAGCAAGAGGAACACGTGATATGTATGATGAAGATGTCATTATTTATCGCAATATTATTAAATCTTTAACAAATTGTGCAATTAAATATAATTATCAAGAATTTATTACTCCTATTTTTGAAAATGCTCAATTATTTTTACGAGCAGTAGGAGATACAACAGATATTGTTCAAAAAGAAATTTATCAATTTCATGATAAAAATAATAGATTATTAGCACTTCGTCCTGAAGGAACAGCAGGAATTGTTCGTGCGATAATTGAAAATAAATTATATAAAACTAAAAAAACATTAAAATATTTTTATTATGGTTCAATGTTTCGTTATGAACGACCACAAAAAGGTCGTCAACGTGAATTTAATCAATTTGGTATTGAAACTGTTGGTATTAAGCATCCTTTAATTGATGTTGAAGTAATGATGATGGCATTAGAAATGATGAAAAATTTTTCAATACCAAATTTAACTTTAAATATAAATTATTTTGGTTCTAGTGAAACAAAAAATAAATATCAAATGGCACTTAAACAACAATTAGTAAATCAAAGCAAACAATTATGTCAAAATTGTCAGATTAGAGTTAATACCTCACCATTAAGAGTCCTTGATTGTAAGAATTGTAGTAAATTAAAATTAAAAATACCATATATAAGTGATTTTTTAACTAATGATGAGAAAACTTACTTTACAATGATTATCAGTGCTTTAAAAAATAACAAGATTAATTTTATTATTAATGAACATTTAGTTCGTGGTTTAGATTATTATAATGGTATTATTTTTGAAATAACTACTATTGATTCACGACTTGGTGCAAATCAAAATACACTACTTGGTGGTGGCAGATATGATAATTTATTTAATGAATTAGGTTCACCTTTAGCAATCCCTGCTATTGGTTTTGCTATTGGTATTGAAAGATTAATGTTATTATTAGTGGAAAATAAAGATATTAATAAACCAGTAATTGCTGATTTACAAGTTATTGCTTTAAGTGAACTAGGATTAATAATGGCTTCGGATTTATTAACACAATTACGTAAAGAAAATTATCATGTTGCTGGTGAATATAATTTATATCAAGATAAAAATAAATCACAAATTATTAATCGTACTTTAGCCAAAAATATTTTGTTTTTAAAAGAAAAAAAACAAGCTAGTATTTATTCTTTTATGAAAAAAGAAATGTCAAAATTAGCTTTTGATAATGAACAACAATTATTTAATAAACTTAAAAATATATTATTAGAGGAGAATGAAAGTTATGGAAAAACTCTTTAGGACTCATACATGTGGTAACTTAACGCAAGATGATATTGCCAAAGAAGTTGTTATTAGTGGATGAGTTAAAGATATTCGCATTAATAAATTTGGTATTTTTATTGATTTACGCGATATGTATGGCACAACACAAGTTATTATTAAACCAGATAATATCCATTATCAAGAAGTAAAAAATATTAAAGTTGAATCTGTTTTAAAAGTAATAGGAATAGTTGTGTTAAGAAAAAATAAAGATGCAAAAAATGCTAATGATATGATTGAAATAGTAGCAACAAAAATTGAAATATTAAGTAGAGCTATTAATTTACCTTTTACCATTAAAAATGATAATACGCTTGCTAGTGAAGAATTACGCTTACAATATCGTTATTTAGATTTAAGAAGACCAATCATGAATGATAATATTAAATTTAAACATCGCGTTATTAATTGTTTACGAACATTTTTAAATGAAAATAATTTTTTAGAAATTGATACACCATGCTTAACAAAATCAACACCAGAAGGTGCTCGTGATTTCTTAGTTCCTGCTCGTATTCAAAAAAAATATTTTTATGCTTTACCGCAATCACCCCAAATTTATAAACAACTGCTAATGATATCAGGGATTGATAAATATTATCAAATTGCTAAATGTTTTCGTGATGAAGATTTTCGTGCTGATCGACAACCTGAATTTCAACAATTAGACTTAGAATTAGCATTTACTACTAGTAAAGAAATTAAACAAATAGTAGAAAAAATGATAATAAATCTTTTTAAAACTTTAAAAATTGGTGATGTTCCAAAAGTATTTCCAATAATTACTTATCATCAAGCAATGGATTGCTATGGCAGTGATAAGCCTGATTTACGTTGTACATGTAAGTTAATAAATATTGATATTAAAGCTAGTGAGGATACTTTTGTTTATAAAGGTTTTATTGTTAATGATAAAATTAATGAAACAACAATAAAAAAACTAGTAGAAATTAGTAATCAACATGGAGGAAAAACATTAATAATTTATGATTTAATTAAGAAAAAAGTTATTTATAATGTTTCAAAAACAAAAGTTAATGAATTAATTTTAATTGAAAAGATGTCACAAATAAAATACAACAATAATAATTTTTTAATTTTTGTTTATGAACAGCAAATGGTTGCTAATAAAGTTATGGGAGCGATTAGAAATTTTTATATTAATGATTTGTCAAAACAAGCTAATCATAAAGATTTTATGAATAATATTGAAAAATTTGAATTTCTTTGAATTGTTGATTGACCAATGTTTGAATGAGAAGAAAACAAATGACAAGCTTGTCATCACCCTTTTACCAGTCCAAAAAATCCTGAACAAATATTGACAATTAACAATAAAAATTTAGGAATACTAATTGCCGATGCTTATGATTTGGTATTAAATGGTTTTGAAATCGCTGGTGGTAGCATTAGAATTAATGATTATCAGTTACAAGAAGCAATTTTTAAGTTATTAGGTTTAAGTACAACAGAAATTGACAATAAATTTGATTTTTTCTTATCAGCTTTTAATTATGGTGTTCCACCGCATGGTGGTATTGCTTTTGGTCTTGATCGTTTATTAATGATTTTAATTAAAAGTCAATCAATTCGTGATACTATTGCCTTTCCAAAAAATAATCGTGGTATTTGTTTGTTAACAAATAGTCCTAGTAAAATTTCAACTGAACAATTAGCAATATTAGGTTTAAATCTTAAAAAATAAATATTTTTTAAGATTTTTATTTATTGATTATTATTTAAAATTTAAGAATAATAATATTAAAACCCTAATGAAAAAACATTTTAATTATTTTTTGTTAGGGTATAATTATTTTAGTTCAATATGAATCACATTTTAATGTAAATTTGATATATTATTTTATTGTATCATTTGCTATTTTGTTTCATTAATATTCAACTTCAATAAATGGTTCACTATCTTTAGTTTTTAAATGTCATATAACTGGTAAATTTTTTTGTACTAAAGTAAAGACATTATTTGTTGCTAAACATTTATAAAGTGAACCATCATTTGTTTTAGTTTTTCCATTTCCATTTCATGTTGTAGCATATAAAAAATTTGTACTTTCATTAAAAACTAATGATAGCACATCACCTTTTATTCCTGACATCGGTTTAAAATTTATTTCGTCTGCTAAACATTTATAAACTTCACCATCACTAGGTCATTGTCATGAACCAGTTCAAACGCCTGCATAAATATTATTATTGTTATCAAAAGTTAAAGAAGAGACAGATTTAGTTATTCCTTCTATTTTTTCAAAAGTATTTTTCGTTTCTAGGTATTTATAAACAGCACCTTTAGAACTACTTTCTCTGGTTCCAATATAAATATTATTATTTTTAGTGATAGTTATTGTTCAAATTTCACCATATGTTCCTGATATCAGTTTAAAATTTGTTTCTCCTGCTAAACATTTATAAATTGCCCCATGTCAAGAACTATCTCGCGTTCCAAGATAAAGATTACCTTTTTTATCTGTTGCTAAAGAATATATTTCGCCAGGTATTGCTAAATTTAGTTTAGAAATTATAATTTTTTTATTAATATTTTCATTTTCTATTTGTTGTTGATCTGCTACTTGTTTTTCTAGTTCTTCAACTTTATTTATTAGATTGGTAATTCTTCTTCTTCTTTCTAGGGATTCTCTTTCTGCTTTTGCATAAAGTTGACTTATTTCTTTTAAGTTATCAGCTGTTTCTTTCATTTTCTTATTTAATTGTCTAATTTTAATTTTGTATTTATTATTAGTATTTTTTTTGTTATTAGTTTTTTCTTCTATCGTTTTATTGTTGTTATTTATCATTTTTTAATAATCATCTCTTTCCTTAATTTAATCTGTTTTTAGTATTAAGATTTATCCAAAATATCATTTTTATTCATTAATATCGTAGGGTTAGAAAAAAATGTAAAATATTGTTAATTAATTTAGTTTATATAAAAAAATAGTTTTTTATTTTGTAAATAAATTAGTAAAGAAAAAATTTATTTAGTATATAATTGCTGTTCTTTAATTAAAACGTTATAGTGTGTTACTAAAGTTGTTATAAATTTAAATTAGTAAATAGATGTAAACTAATATTTAATTTAAATGAAATAATTTTTTTAAAATTAATAATGATAAGTTTTAATGTTTTTTGTAAAAGTTATTTTAGGTAAATCTTAATTAAAGTTTATATCTAAAAAAAATAATATACCATAAAAAAATAATACTATTAATAAATATTAGTTACCAACGTATAATAAGGGAAATTTTTAAATTTATATTAGAGTTAAAACCTAATATTGATAAATAGAATGGAAGACAATAAGTATGATTTAAGATAAGTTTTGTTTGTTTATTTTTCTAAATAATTTAGAAAAATAAATAATTAATTAAAATAATTAATTTTAATGAATTTTTATATTATTGTAAAAGAGAATGATGATATTGCTTCACTTTTATTTATTGAATTTTAAAAAAAATTAAACATCTTTTATTCGTAAATTAAATAATTTTATATTTAATTTATTAACTAAATTTATAATTATCAAATAAAAGGAGGTGTTAAAATGATAAATAATGTTGTATTAGTAGGTAAATTAATGAATGAACCAGAAATAATACCAACAAGAGAACAGGTTCCTACAAAATGGACTAAGTTTATAATGGCAATTGAAAGACCTTTTAAAAATCGTCAAAATCAATTTGAAATTGACTTTGTAACTATTAAAACTTGAATAGCTAATACTGAAGAATTAAAAACATTATTAAAAAAGAATGCTATTATTGGGATTAAAGGTAGAATTCAAACCTTTGCTAATAAAGCTAATGATTTTTACTATACTGAGATTATTGCTGATCGTATTGTTTATTTGTCTTAAGATTATAAAAATAGTCTTAAACATTTAATTATTAAGACCATTTTTTATTATTAATACTAATAAGTTGATACCACTTTATATTTTTGAAAATAAAACCATGTATTTACTAAATAAATTTGTTATAATTTTACTATAATTTATTAGTATAAAAGGTTAGGAGCAAACAAAATGAAAATTGGAATTGTAAGTGATTCAGCAACTGGTTTTACTCTTGAAGATATGAAAAAATATCCTGAAATAATAATTATTCCCCTTAGTATTATTGATGGAGATACCACTTATGATGATAATAACATTGATATTGATAGTGAAACAATTCGTAGCAAAATGATTGACGAACATTGTATTCTAAAAACCAGTCAAACTAGTCGTGGTAAACTTGCACAATATTGAGATAATGCTTTAAGTAAATATGAACAGATTTTATTTTTGCCAATTGCTAAAAGTGCATCAGGCCAATATCGAAGTTCACAAGTTTTGCAAAAAGAAGAAAAATATAAAAATAGGGTTCATATTTTAGAAACTGGTGCTGCTTCAATTCCTTTAAAATTTCTGGTTTTAATTGCTTTTACTCTTGCTAAACAAGGAAAAAAAATTGCTGAAATTTTAGAAGTTTTAAATAAGTTTCGTAAAAATTATGAGTCTTATCTTGCTATAAATGATCTAAAATTTTTAGCTCGTGGTGGTAGACTACCAATGAGTAAAGCAAGAATTGGTAATTTTTTACGTTTTAAAGCAATTTTAAAATGTAAAGAAAAAATTGATAATATTGGCAGAGTTAGAACATTAAGTAAGGCCATGGAGGAGATGTTAGATTTAATTACTAAAATTAAAGATATTACTAAAGAAACAATATATATCATTGATGGCTGATGTCGAAAAGATATTATTGATGAGGCTATTAAAAAAGTAAAAAATAGAGGATTTACTAAATATAAAGTTGAACCATTGTGTAATATTTTAAAAACACATACTGGTAATAATACTATTGGTTTTTCAGTAGTACCTAATCAATGATTTAATGAAGTATAATAGAAGTATTAACAGCTTTATTAATTTTGAGAAAAAAGTATTAAAATTATTAGCTATTTTGATTTTAATGAAAATGTAAAGAATGTTAGTAAAACTTAATTTTTTACTAACATTTAAAATTTTTTCAACTTATAAACAATAAAATATTAAATATTATGATTTAAATTTTTATTAATAATTATAATAAAATAACTGATAAATTTAATAAAATAAATATTTATAAGTCAAATTGTTAATTTTTTAATTTATTCAGATTTAACTATAAAATTAAAAAATATTTTTATTAAGTTTCTTTATCCATTTCATACCATAACTATTTTATTTTTTAATTTTAGTAGCCATTTTCATTTAATGCTATTTTAAATCAAAAACCTTCATAACAAACAACATTTCCAAAATTATTTTTATATTTTTGATAAGAACGGCAAATATTATTATAGGCTTGATAATAGCGTTTTTTATTTGTTTTATCAATGTGGTAAACTTTTCATATTGCTTCTTCCATAGTGTCATAAACACCTAAACAGTTATCTTCTTTATCGTATCTAGCATAAATAAAATTATTTTTTTTCATTTTTAACTCCAATACTTTTTTACATATTCCTATAATTTAAGATTTACTTAGAACATAGTATTATACTTATAATATTTAGGATTTTAAAAAAATATGAAATGGTGTAAGAATATTAAATTAGTACGTTAATTTATAAAAAAAAATAATTATAAAATATTATGATATTATTAAAAATATTATTAATATCATAATTTTATAACAAATTAATTTTTATAAGAATATAGTTTAATTAAGAAATTATTATTTATTATTTATTTTTGTATTCTAAGTAAATCTTAATTTAAGTCTATAATTGAAAAAATGAATATACAATAAAAAATTCAGTTTTTTATAAAAAGCTGAGTTTATTTAATATTTTTATCTTTAGTATAATTTAAAACTAATATTTTACTTTATCAATTTTTTTTCTTTTTATATTACAAATTTCTTTAATATTTTTTAAATAAATACTATCTATTTTTAATTATTAAAAGTAAAATAATATTATTCTTAATAAGACAAAAAATAAATATTTTAATAGTTTTTAGATTTAAAAAAATTACTAAAATATTTTAAAAAATTAATGGAGGATAAATATGCAGATTTTTATTGGAATTATCGGTTATTTAGCTGGAATATTATCTATTATAACGTTTATTCCACAAGCAGTAAAAACAATAAAAACCAGGGAAACTAAACACATAATTTTATCGACTTATATTATTTATAATATCGCTAATATTCTTTTTTTACTATTTGGTATACTTTCAATTACGTGACCAGTAGGTGCTGATACTACAGGAATCACAATTTGAGCAACTACTTTAATAGTTCCATATACAGTAACAATTACTGCAACTAATTGTATTATTTATGTTAAGGTAAAAAATATGAAAAATTTAAAAGAAAATGCTAAAACTTTGGAGGAATAATATGGCAAATACTCAATGATGAATTATTACGATAATTGGTGTTATTGCTGCACTTTTTGCTGTTATAGCATTTTTGCCACAATCACTAAAAACAATAAAAACTAAAAAAACAAATGGTATTTCTTTACTTACGTTTATTCTTTATACAACTGCTAACAGTTTATGATTATTATGAGGTGTTATTCATTTATCATATAATGGTGCTTCTGAATCAACAATTTTAATGAAAGATCTAGTTATTATTTGTGCTAATACTCCTTGTGCAATATGATCAGGAATTATTCTTAGTATTAAAATTAATAATATGTATAAATATGGCGAAGATTGTAAAAAATGAAAAGGTAAAGTTAATATAAATAAAAATATTAATAAAATATAAGTTAGTTTACTAAAAATTTTTTAATAAAAACTGCATCCAATGTGATGCATTTTTTAATTAATTTATTATAAAATACTTATCAAAATCAAAAAAATAATTTAAGCTATAATATATGTATATTTAAAATTTTTGTGGGGTTAAATAATGATAATTCAAAATAATGTTTATAAGATGTTAGTAAAAGTAATCCTAGAAAAAGGCCATTGTAATGTTTTATTAGCAGAAATGATGCAAGATAAAAATTTATCTTCTTCAGAAAAAGAAACAATAGAAAAAATAGTAGTAGGAACTTTAAAAAATCAAATTTATTTAGATTATATTTTAAATCAAATGTGAAATATTTTAAAACCAGTAGTTACTATTCCTTTTAAAATAACGATTATTTTATGAATAGTTTTATATCAGATTTATTTTTTAGAGATTACTAATAAAGAAGTTTTTATTGAAAATACCTTAAAAAAGGTTAGTATTTTTGATAAAAAATTGACATTTATTATTTCTAAATTATTAGATTTAAGTTTTATTCAATTTAGATCAGAGTTTAATTTACAAAAAGAAAGTAAAAAAAATATTAAATTAATTAAATATAGTTATCCATTTTGACTATATGATTTAATAAAATCACAATTTAGTGCTAATATTGCTAATGAATTAGTTAAAGATAACTTAAGATCACCATTAATTACTTTTCGTGTTAATACATTAAAAACATCTGTTAGTAAAGTATTAAATAATGAAAATTATAAGTCTTTTAATTTTTCTTTAAGTGAAATAGTACCAGATGGTATTATTAGTTCAAAATCAATTTTTAATACAAAGTTATATGAAAATGGTGAAATTATTAAACAAGATCAAGCAAGTATGTTAGTTGGTCATATTTTAGATCCACAACCATATGATGAAGTTTTAGATATGTGTGCTGGAATTGCTAGTAAAACCGCTCACATGGCAGTCTTAATGGCTAATCATGGTAAAATAGTTGCCTGTGATATTAATGAAGAGCGATTAAAAATTGGTAATGCTTATTTAAGAAAATTAGGAGTAACTAATACCGAACTTCGGTATGGTGATGCAACAACATTAGAATTTCCTAATAAATTTGATAAAATTTTAATTGATGCACCTAGTACTGCTTGAGGTTTAATTAAAAGAAAACCAGAAGTTAAGCTTATCAACTGAAGTAAGGAAGAAATTAATCATTTGATTACCACTCAGGCAAAATTATTAAATAGAGCTTATCAACTATTAAAACCTGAAGCAGTACTTGTTTATGTTACTTGTACTTTCAATATCAAAGAAAATCAAAATCAAATTGAAAAGTTTATTAAAGATCATTTAGATATGACAATTATTACCGAAAAACAATTTTTTGGTGTTCATAAAAATACTGATGGGTTTTATATTTGTAAATTAAAAAAAGGAATATAAGGAGGTTCAGTTTATGAAAATAAATGCTAGTTATAAAACAGATGTTGGTAATTATCGTACTAATAACCAAGATGCAGTTTTATATTTAACAAATAATACAGGACAAGTTATTGGTGCTGTTTGTGATGGTTTGGGTGGACATAAATGTGGTGAAGTTGCTAGTAATATGGCTATTATGATGTTAAAAAATTTTTTTCAAGTGACAGATTTTACTAAATTAAAACACGATAAACAAATTCATGCTTGATTACAGGAAAAAATAGATGCTATTCAAAGTGAAATGAATAATTTTAGTTTAACTAATGAGCAAGCAATTGATATGGGAACAACGATGGTAATAACTTTAATTGCTAATAATAAAGTTTATTTAGTTAATATCGGTGATTCACGTATTTATCAATATAGCAAACAACGATTAAAACAGTTAACAGTTGATCATAATATTTTAAATTTATATTTACAAAAAAATGTAACTAAACAAGTAACTGTTGATTTAAATCATACTTATTGAAAAGCATTAACTAGTGCTCTTGGTCCAAGTAAGCCATTAAAAACTGATATTTTTCATTTACCATTAGTAGTTCCATCGTATTTTCTATTAACTAGTGATGGTGTTCATGATTTTTTAGAGGAAGAAGAAATAGTAAGTATTTTAGAAAAAAATGGAAATATTAATAGTAAAGTTAAACTATTAATTAAACAGGCATTACTTAATATTTCAACTGATAATGTTACTGCACTATTGATAGAAATAAAATTTTAGTCTTTTTTTATTTTTGTGTACAATATAAATTAGAAGTAAATTAATATAGTTTAAAAAAAGTAATGGTGAAAATAATGGAAATAAATAAACTATTGAATAATCGTTATCATATTTTAAAAGTTATTGGTTCAGGAGGAATGGCTAAAGTTTATGAAGCAGAAGATAAATATTTAAATCGACAAGTTGCATTAAAAGTAATTAATCCAATTTCGCCATTAGATGATTTAATAAAAGAACGATTTTTGCAAGAAATTAGGGCAGTATCTAGAATTAGGCATCCTAATGTTATTTTAGTATATGATATTTTTATTGATAAAAAAGATTGATGTTTAGTATTCGAATTACTAGAGGGTAAAACATTAAAAGAATACTTAAGTAATTATTCAGTATTATCAGTCAATGAAGTAATAGTTATTATGAAAGAAATTTTAAAAGGTGTTAGTGCTTGTCATGCTGCAAATATTATTCATCGTGATTTAAAACCAGAAAATATTATTTTAACTAGTAGTGGTGCCATTAAAGTTTTAGATTTTGGAATTGCTGTTATTGATGATTATGAAGTTAAAAAACATGCCAATCAAGTTGTTGGAACAATGAAGTATATTGCTCCAGAAGTAGTTAAATTTCAAAAGCCGACAATTCAAAGTGATATTTACGCTTTAGGTATTATTTTATATGAATTATTAGTAGGTAAACCACCTTTTTTTCATAAAAATCCACAAATATTAGCGGCAAAACATATTAAAGAACCAATGCCATTAATTCATGAAATTAATAATAATATTCCACAAAGCTTAGAAAATATTATTTTAAAAGCCACTGCTAAAGATATTAAAGATCGTTATCAGACAATTAATGAGTTAAGTAATGATTTAAATTATTGTTTAGAAAAAGAAGATAAAAATCATAATAGTCTTTTTTTGAGAAAAAATTATTTAAATTCACAAAAGTTAAAAAAACCATTTTATTTAAAAAAATGATTTTTATTTTTTTTAATTTTAGTTATAGTAATTGTTATTTGTATTATTTGTATTATTAGCATATTAATTTTATAATAATTGGAGGAAAATATGAATTTTAAGCAAGGAATAGTTATTGGTGTTGCCAATAACTTTGTTGAAGTAAGAATTGAAGACCAAGTTTATTCTTGTTTAATCAAGGGTTCCTTAAAATTTCAAACAACGAAAATTTTAGTTGGTGATTATGTCAAAGTTAATTGTGCAGATAATAAAAATCCCTTAGTTGAATCAATCTTACCACGAATTAATGAATTATATCGACCAAGCATTGCCAATGTTGATCAAGTATTAATTGTTAGTTCTCTTGTTAAACCTTTTCTTAGTAGTTTTCTACTAAATAAATTATTAACTATTTTTAATTTTTATCATTTAAAAATAATTTTAGTATTTACAAAAATTGATTTGGTAACTAAGAATAATGAAGTTTGAATGAAAGTTAAAGCATATCAAGATTTAAAGTTACCAATAATTTTTATTTCAAATCTTAAAAAAGATGGTATTACTGAATTAAAAAAATTTTTTGCAAATAAATTATCATTATTAACTGGAACTTCAGGAGTGGGAAAGAGTTCAACATTAAATAGTTTAGATAATAATTTACAATTAACAACACAAAATATTTCAACAAGTTTAAATCGTGGTAAGCATACTACTACTAAAACTCGTCTTTATTTTTTACATGGTGGTATTATTGCTGATACACCAGGATTTTCAGTATTTCAATTACAAGGATTAAAAAGTGTTGACATTGCTACTAATTTTCCTAGTTTTACTAATTTTTGACAAAAATGTAAATTTCGGACATGTTTACATCAACAAGAACCAGAGTGTGCAGTTAAAAAGGCTGTTGAAAATAAAATAATTTCTCGTTTTTTTTATGAAGATTATTGTAAAATTTTAATAGAGTTCAATAAAATTAATAATTTAAAATAAAGGATGGTAATTAATGAAAAAAGAAGTAACAATTGCTGCTAGTATTTTAACTGCTAACTTTTTGTCTTTAAAAGATGATTTATTAAATTTACAAAAAGCAGGAATTAATTGAATTCATTTTGATGTTATGGATCATCATTTTGTTGATAATTTAAGTTTTGGCGCTAAAATATTAAGTGATGTATGTCGATTTAATGCTAATATCAATGTTGATTGTCATATGATGGTAAAAATTACAACCAAAAAAGTATATGACTATTTAAAACCATTTATCATTTTACCACAAGTTAAAACCATTACTTTGCATTATGAAGCATTAACACCAGAACATTTAAAACAATTTTTAGAATGAAAAAATCCTGGTTTTAAAAAAGGAATTGCCATTAATCCTAATACACCAATTACAAAAATTTATCATTTGTTAGAACATCTTGATACAATTTTGATTATGAGTGTGCCACCAGGCGCTGGAGGACAAATTTTTTTAAACTCTACTATTGAAAAAATTAAGAATTTAGTAAAACATATTGATAATAGTTTTCCTCATCTAACAATTGCGATTGATGGTGGTATTAATAATTTAACAGCAAGTGATTGTATAAGTGCTGGTGCTAATTATTTAGTGGCAGGCAGTTATTTATTAAATAGTGGTAATTCAATAAAAAATCAAGTTGCGATGTTAACAAATTATGAAAAATAGTAATATTAAACAACTAGTAATTGTTTGTCGTGATTATGATATTAATTGAAATCAATTTATTAATCCAATTTTTGTTGGTGTTGAATCTGGTATTTTATCATTATTAGCACATAAAAAACCAATTAATTTTGTTTGTGGTGATCATGATACCATTACTAAACAACAGTTAAAATTTATTAATAAACAAAGTCAACATAATGATTTTGATATTATTACTTTTACTAAAGAAAAAGATTTTATTGATAGTGAACTAGCAATAATTATTGCTATTAATAAAAATATTGATTTTCAACAAATTGTAATAGTAGCAGATGGTTGACGTTGAGATATGTTATTGACAAGTATTAATTTATTAAAAAAGTATCAATCTTTTAATCCAATTTTATTAGGTAATAATAATTATTGTTTTTTATTACAAGCAAAAACAGAATATATTTTTTCGGATTGACAACTAACATATAAGTATATTTCTTTTTTTAGTTTAGATGGTGAAGAAGTAATTTATAATTTTAGTGGTTGTAAATTTTATCCAAATCAAGATATTATTGTTACTAGTAATAGTACACAAGCAATTAGTAATGAATTTAATCAACAAGAAATAGCTAAATTAACCATTAAAAAAGGTCATTGCTTAATTTTTTTATCGAAATAAATTTAAAAAATATTAAGTTAATAAAAGTTAAAAATTTGCTACTGGTTATTATATTTAGTATATAAATTATTATTATTATCTTGATAAAGATTTTAAAAAATATATTAAATAAAAGTTTTAAAAGAGAGTATAATAAATCTACAAACTTAATATAAGTTTTTAAACCTTTATTTTAATTATAAAATAAATGGTTTTTTTTATTTTTAACAAAGGAGAAATTAAAAATGGAAAAAAAATATCAAATAACATTTGCATCAGAATTATTTGAAAAACTTGAAACTGCGAGAAAAAGATATATGGATGAAAATGGTAAGCAAGGAATTCCTTATTTTAAAATAATTATTGAAAAAATAAAAGCAGTAAAAGCATTTAGTGATATTGCTAATCTTAAAAAGGATCTTGAAAAATATGATAAAGCATGTCGACTTAATAATAAATATAACAATAAAGAAATTAACCCGATACTTTCTTTATTTACAACAGCCCTTAATTTTTTAAACCATCAGAAAGATGATTGAAGATTTAAAGCAAATTTAAAAACTATTGCTGATTATGATTTAAGTAAAGTTAAACTAACTAAAGAAGATGAATTATCGTTTTCAGGTTCAAAATCTAATTTAATTACTTTAAATTCAAATTCTATCTCTGTAACTTCTTTAAAAGTTGAATCAGATAAAATTGAATCAGATTCAGATAATAATTCATTAATTTCTTTAATAAATAATGAAAAAGATATTACAATATTAGAACCAATATTTGAAGAAAAAATAAAAGAAATAGCAATAAAATTAAAAAATATTTTTAATGAAAAAATTCAAATGTTAGAACAAGAAAAAAAAGCATCACAATTAGCAAAAATTACTAAGAAAGAAGTAGAATTTCAAAAGAAACTAAATGAAATTAGAAACAAAAAAATAGAAATTTTCACAAAAGATATTCGTATTGATTTAATTGTTAAAGTTAATTTATCAGAATTAATTAAAAATGCAAGAAAATGATGACATTGACCGCTTAAATTTTTTACATGTGGAATGTGAGAAAGCAAAGAAATTAGAAAAATTAATGAAGACTATATTTCTGGAAAATTTCACAAAAAATTAATTACTGAAAAAAGAAAGGATTTAATAAATATATATAATAATATTACTGATTTATCATGTAAAATTAATGAGTATAAAACAAATCATAATGATAAGTTTTTATTTTCTTCAGTTAATAATCTTGATAACAATAGTTCACCAAGTCTAATATCACAAAATAAATCAGTATCAGCACCTAATATACCCCTGTGTTAATCTTTTGAAAGTATGAATATTTTACTTTTTATTAAATTCCTTAAAACTATAAGATTAGATGAGAATATTTTAGTTTAAATTATATAATTATCGATTAATCTTTTTATTTGTAAAATATAAATCAATAGTAGTTACTTTTATTAGTTATCGAGTGAAAATTTCCCAAAATAAATTATTTTGGGAAATTAAACTATTTAATGTTTACTAATAAATTATTGATTTGTTTTTTATCTAATAAAGCAAACAAAATATTTTCTTTATTAAAAAGCAGCAATTATTAAAATATGATAAAATTATTTCACAATACTAAATTGAGCTTAGTAAGTTTAATTTTTTGTAAAGATAACTTTATTTTTAGTTTTTTTAAAATAAAAATTTAATATTATACAAAAAATATTGATAATTTTTTAATTTGCTAATATAATTGTTAAAGTAAAATAAAAATAGGAGCTGACATGAATGCATTCAGTGAAAAAGTCACTATCATCAGACAACAAGGAAAGCGAAGAACGAGCAAGTAATGAACAGGAGTTTCAACGTCTTTTAAAAGGTTTTAGTAAAAAAGCTCAAGAAACTAAAAGAGCAGAAAAGAGACATAAACATTTTCTTTCTGCACGTGATGAAAAACGCGAAAAACAAAGTGCCGCTGCCAAAAAGAAAAAACATCGCAAGTAATAAAGAGGAAAAAATGGTAATCATCGTTAATTATTATTGGCGGTGATTTTTTATGA
Source organism: Spiroplasma endosymbiont of Polydrusus pterygomalis (assembly GCF_964030825.1). NCBI lineage: Bacteria > Bacillati > Mycoplasmatota > Mollicutes > Entomoplasmatales > Spiroplasmataceae > Spiroplasma > Spiroplasma endosymbiont of Polydrusus pterygomalis. Next base: position 446,862 of record NZ_OZ034964.1, read on the forward strand.
AATATCCTTTTGTACAGCAAGAAACAGAAAATGATTGTGGTTTGGCATGTCTTGCTATGATATATAGATTTTATTTTAAGAAAAAATTATTAATTAATGAATTAAAAAAAGAAGTAATCTTAACGAGATTGGGAATTAGTGTTTTAGAGTTAAAACAATTAGCTATTAAGTATAATTTATTATTAGAAAGTTATAATATTAATTTTAAGTGATTAAAATCATTAGTAATTACTAAACCATTAATTATTCAAATATATAATTCTAATGTAGGATTTCATTTTGTAATTATTTACAAGAAGAAAAAAAATAAATGACTAGTTGCAAACCCCGAAAATATTGAAGTGAGTTGAAGCAATATTGAAGATTTTACAACTGTTTTTACAAATATTGTTATTTCAACTAATATAATAAATAATATTAATATTATTAATAATAAAAAAACTGCCAATCGAATTAAGAGTTTTTCACCATTTTTAGTTCCAAATTATATATATTATTCATTAGTTATTATAATTAATAATTTATTGTTGGTTACTACTTTTTTTATGGCTCAAGTATTTTATAAACATTTTATTAAGCAAGTTATTTTAAATAATAGTTTACAATTAGCAATCATTTTATTATTAAGTTTCTTTTTTATTAATTTAATAAAAATTTTAATAGAATTTATTTTAAATAAAATATGTCAAAAATTTTACTTTAATTTTAATAATTTTTTAGTGGATTTATTTCACAAAAAATGATTTACCAGTAGACCAATGCAATTACAAAAATATAACGACAGTGTTTTTTTACAAATATATCAAGATATTAGTAATATCTCAACTATGTTTTGCCACAATAGTTTAGAAATAATTATTAATTTTATTACTGCTATTATTGTTAGTATAGTTTTAATTAAAATTCATTTTCTAATTTGATTAGTAAACTTATTAAATGGCTTTATAACATTATTAATTAATTTTATAATAATGTTATGAAAAAAACCATTAGTAAAAAAAGAATTAGTTTCTAAATTAGATTTACATCAACAGGTAATTTTAAGTCAAAAAAGTTTCGAAGATGCTTATTTTCGTAATTTACAAGATCACCTTAAAAAGATATTAATTAAAAAATTTAATACTCATGTTACTAACTATTGACGATTAAATAATTTAATTATTAATAATAGTTCATTAATAGCTTTTGTTAAAAATATTATTAGTTTTATTACTATATATTTATCATTAATATTAATTTTTAATAGTAAAATTAATTTATCACAATTAATATTTATTACTAGTATTAGTATTTATATTAATTCATTTTTTCAAAACATTGGTAATGTTCTTATTTTTTTTCCAGTTTTTATTAAATCATTTCATAAATTCAATAATTTTATTAGTATTAAATTACAATATCAGAGTAAAGAAAAATCTTTTTTAAAGTTAATTAATCAAATGGTAATTAAAAACTGTCATTTTAAATTAACTAATAAAGTGATTTTTAATGATTTAAACTTAACATTTAAAGAAAATAATATTATTATTGGCACTTCTGGTATTGGTAAAACATCGTTACTATTATTAATAGCAAAAAAATATTTACCTTTAAAAGGTAAAATTTTAATTAATAATGAAATTAATTTAGATAGCATTACATATTATTCTTGACAAAAAATTTGTGTTTATATAAATTCAAATTCTATCATTCATGAAGGAACAGTTTTAGAAAATATTTTATCATTTAATAGTATAGAAGAAAAATTAATAAATTTTCAAAGTTTAAGATTTGATGATATTTTAATTAATTTAGATTTAACACCATTTTATTATTGTCAAGAGTATGGTAGTAATCTTAGTCAAGGACAAAGACAAGTAATTATTTTTTTAAGTTTATTTTTTTATGATTGAAAAGTAATTTTATTGGATGAAATTTTAAGTAATATTAACAATAATTTAAAAATAAGGTTAATAACTTTATTATTAGATTATTGTCAAAAAGCAATTATTATTTATGCAGGTCATGATTTAACACTATTAAAATTATTTAAAAATGTCATTAATTTAGATAATTATAAAAATATAATAGGTAGTGATAAATAATGAGTTTATTCAAAAAAAATAATTATTTATTAGGAACTAGTTCTATTTTTCTTTTTATATTATTGTTATTAACTTTAAATATATTTAAAATTCCACGTGTTTATTCTGTTAATGGTCAAACCATTTTTATTAGTGATACAAGATATGAAAATAAAGGATATTTTGTTTATGCATTAGATTTAAAAAGAGAAGAGTTTTTAAAGTTTAATTCTTATAATCAAATTACTATTTTTTTCACTATTGATAAATGTTATTTAACGATTTTTTTTCCAAAATGAAATAATAATCAACTTTTAATTGATCAAAATATTAATGCTAATACATATTTGAATCAAATAGTGGTGATAATTATTGGTAAAGAAAGTTTATTAACATTTATTTGAAATAATATTACAACATAAATGTAAATATTGATATAATTTAAACAAAAAGAAGTTAGGGAGATCAATGTTAGCAAAAATTAATATTGTAAATATTTACAATGATGATAACTATGATATTAAAAATTTTAATATTTTATCAGAAAAAATTTTAAATGCAGTAGCTACCAAATTAAAGCAAGACAATAACTGATGTATTGCTGTTATCTTCAATGACGAACAAACTAGTCTTAAATTGAATAAATTGTATCGTCATAAAGATTATGTTCCTGATGTATTATCATTTGGAAATAATGATGATTTTCCAACCATTAATATTGATATTAGAGATTTAGGTGATATTTATATTTGTTATCCGAAAGCAGTAGCACAAGCACAAACATATCAACATAGTTTAATGAGAGAATTATCATTTCTTTTTATTCACGGTTTACTTCATACTTTAGGATATGATCATCAAAATAGTATTGAGGAAAAAGTTATGTTTGATTTACAAGATGATATCTTAAATTCTCTCGGCATTACTAGAAAATAAGGAGTGATATAATGAAAAATGACCTAGATTTATTAGATTTATTAAAAAAGGCAAAATCATTACAAAAAAATGCTTATGCCCCTTATTCTTTATTTAGAGTTGCTGCATTAGTAACTTTAAAGAATAATAAAGAAATATTGGGAGTAAATATTGAAAATGCTGCTTATGCAGTATCTATTTGTGCTGAAAGAGTAGCATTATCACAAGTTTTTGCTCAAGGTTATACCAAAGAAGATATTGTTAGTTTATTTTTAATTACCGATAGTAAAACAATTGGAAGTCCATGTGGCCTGTGTCGTCAATTTATGATTGAAACTATGCCCGAAACATGTCCTGTTTATATTAGTAGTAAAAATGACAATAATGATCCTAAAATTATTCGTAAAGTATTAGTAAAAAACTTATTACCTTTAGCTTTTAAGCCAAATTCATTGAAAGGAAATTAAATGATGATTAATAATTTTAAATCTGGTTTTGTTAGTTTTATTGGTAGAAGTAATGTTGGAAAATCAACTTTATTAAATACTATTCTTCAAGAAAAAAAAGCAATTGTTTCTAATAAACCACAAACAACTAGAAATCAAATTCAAGGTATTTATAATAGTGATGATATGCAAATTATTTTTTTTGATACTCCTGGCATTCATAAGCATAATAATCAACTTGGACGAATGATGAATCGAAATGCTAATCGTGCAACTAAAGAAACTAATATTATTTGTTTACTAGCACCATGTAATGAATACATTGGAACTGGTGATAAATATATTATTAAATTATTATCTGAAAGAATAGGTACAGCTATTTTACTATTATTAACTAAGGTTGATTTAGTTACAAAAGAAAAACTAGTCGATAAAATTAATGAGTGAAAAGATTTATTACCCTTCAAAGAAATCATTCCCATTTCTGCTGTCAAAGCAATCAATTTAGATATATTATTGAAGAAATTATATGAGTATTTACCAATCGGTGAAAAAAATTATTTTCTAGAAAATAATGATGATGGTGCAGATAATATTTTAATTAAGGAGATTATTCGTGAAAAAATATTAAATTTGACAGAAGAAGAAATTCCTTATAGTGTAGCAGTATTAATTGAAAATATCAATTATAATCCAAATACTAATATTACTAATATTAATGCTGTTATTGTTGTTGAACGAGAATCACAAAAAGGAATTATTATTGGTAAGGGAGGTAGTATGATTAAAGAAATTGGTATAAGGGCTAGAGCAGATTTAGAAAGTATTTTTGATTCACATATTATCTTAAAAACTTTTGTCAAAGTAATACCAGATTGGAGAAATAATCCTAGAAGATTAAAAGAATTAGGATATAGTTAAAATATGTTTAATATTGACACAGGTTTAATTTTAAATATTAACTACATTAAAACAAGTAATAATGTTACTATCTTAACATCAAAATATGGAATTAAAATAGTTTCTTTGTCAGAAATAAAAACTAAATTAAATAAATATAATATTTTAGACTGTTGAATTTTTATTTTTAATAAAAATTGATGTGTTCCATATCAAAAAGTAAAGAGTTTTAATGTTTTAAATAAAAAGAGTTATTATTTAATTAGAAGTTTTAATAAGATAATGATTAATTATTTAGAAAAAGATAATTATAATGATAAAAGAATTTTTAGTTTTTTATTTAATTTATATGAACAGTTAATAATAAATTCTAATTTTAAAAAAATTTATGTTTTTTTCTTATTTCATAGTTTAATATTTCAGGGAATTCAATTTAATTTTACTAGCTGTATTAATTGTAATCAAATAATTAACTTGTATTTAGTTAAATATGATTTAGGTGGTATTGTTTGTAAAAATTGTTCTTTAGAATTATACATTAATAGTTTTGATATTATTTTATTTAAAAAGTTATATCAACTTCATTTATTGAATTATCAAGATATTAATAAATGAGAAGTTGCACCAGTAGAAATTAATAAAATTATTAATATTTTAGAAAATCACTGTTATAAATATAATAATAAATTAATATTTATATAATTGTTTCATTTTATTTTGTTAATGAGTGATTATTAATTTTTAATTGATGATAACGTGTTATTGATTATCTAAAAATGCTATAATTAAAAAGATTAATATAAAATATAAATTAATTATTTATAAATTTATTCACTTTTTTCTTTTTAAAGATAACACTGATAATAGGTTGACAAAACGTATCTATCAACTTATTATTAACAAGATTATTCTTTTAGAAACTTCTGTTATGTATCGTTGAAGAGTATAAAATATTTATGATTGATGGAGGGGCAATGATTAATAAAATTATTAATGATAAATCAATGAAGGAAATAATTACTCATTTAAAAGAAAATGGTTTTATTTTTCAAGGATCAGAAATTTATTCGGGACTTGCTAATAGTTGGGATTATGGACCACTAGGTGTGTTACTTAAAAACAATATCAAAAAAAGATGATGAGTTTTTTTTGTTGAAAAAAATCCATATAATGTTGGTTTAGATAGTTCAATTATTATGAAATCTAAAGTTTGAGAAGCTTCAGGTCATTTAAGTAATTTTAGTGATCCATTAATTGATTGTAAACAATGTAAATCTCGGTTTCGAGTTGATAATTTAATTAATTATTATTTTCCAAATATTGAGTGTGACAATTGAACTAATGAAAAATTAGAAATATATATTAATGAAAATCATATTAAATGTATTAAGTGTAATAGTGAAGATTGAACTAAAATTAGACAATTTCAATTAATGTTTGAAACATATCAAGGGGTATTAAAAGAAGAAAAAAATAAAATTTATTTAAGACCTGAAACTGCACAAGGGATATTTATCAACTTTAATAATGTAAAAAATAGTTGCAATAAAAAAGTACCTTTTGGTATCGGTCAAATTGGTAAGAGTTTTAGAAATGAAATAACTCCTAGTAATTTTATTTTTCGTACTAGAGAATTTGAACAAATGGAATTAGAATTTTTCTTTGTCCCAAAAGATAAAGATGATAATACTTGATTTAATTATTGAGTTGATCAATGTAAGCAATTTCTTTCGTTAATAGGTTTACTAAATTCAAAAAATATAAAATTTAAAAATCATGACCAAAACCAGTTAGCACATTATGCACTGGCAACTACTGATATTGAATATAATTTTCCTTTTGGTATGAGTGAACTCTGTGGTATATCTAATCGTGGTACTTATGATTTATTAAAACATAGTGAAACTTCTGGTGTAAATTTTGCAGTTCAAGATCCTAATGTCACAATAAAACGAATGGTTATTCCTGCAGTCATTGAACCATCAATTGGTGTTGAAAGACTTTTATTAGCGCTAATTTGTGAAGCATTTACTAAAGAAATTTTAAAAGATGGTAAAGCACGATTAGTATTAAAATTAAATAAAAACATTTGTCCTTATCAAGTGGCTGTTTTATCTTTAAATAAGACAAAATTAGGTGATAAAGCATATGAAATTTTTGAAATGTTAAATAAAACGCAATTAAGAGTAATCTATGAAGCATCATCTAGCGTTGGTAAGTCTTATCGTTATCAAGATGGTATTGGAACTATGTATTGTGTGACAATTGATTATGATACAAAAACTAAGGGTACTGTTACTATTAGAGATCGTGATACTACCAAGCAAGTTATAGTTAAAATTGATCAACTTAAAAAATATTTATATGATAAATTAGACATTACTTGTTAGAATTGTGTGATAAATATGGATATCGAGTTTAATAAAAAAATTAATGAAGTTAAAGCAAAAATTAATATTATCGAAGTTATCGGTAAATATTTAAATTTAATCCGTAAAGGTAATAATTTTTGAGCTGTTTGTCCTTTTCATGAAGATTCTACTCCTTCATTATCAATTTCACAAGAAAAACAGATTTATAAATGTTTTTCTTGTGGTGAACAAGGAAACGTTTTTATTTTTTTACAAAAATATAAAAATATTAACTTTATTAATGCTCTTAGAGAAGCAGCTGATAATGTTAATTTAGATTTAAAAGATTTTAATATTAATTTATCTGAACTTAATATTGAGCGTAAAAAAAATCCATTAAAAATTTTAAATAATATGGCAATGACTTTTTTTAGTTATCAATTACTAACTGATATTGGTCAAGAGGCAAAGAAATATTTGCACAATCGTAATATTACTGCTGAAAATATTAAAGATTTTAATATTGGTTATGCACCTAGTAATAATGAGTTAATAGACTATCTTCATGCGCAAGGTTATAAAGATGATATTGAACTTGTGAAATTGGGTCTTGCAAAAATTAACAATAAAGATCAACTTCACACTGCTTTTTCAAATCGAATTATATTTGCTATTAAGGATGAAGAAGAAGATTGCGTTGGTTTTTCAGCAAGAAATTACAATAGTGAAGATAAAAGTTATAAATATATTAATAGTCCAGAAACAAGTTTTTTTAAGAAAAGCAAAATTTTATATAATTTTAATAATGTTAAAAAATATATTAAAAAAAATGATACCATTTACTTAACTGAGGGGTTTATGGATGTTATTGCTTTACATAATCAAAATATTAAAAATGTTGTTGCTTTAATGGGAACAAATTTAACAAAAGAGCATATTTTCCTTTTAAAAAAAGTTACTAATAACGTTGTTATTTTTTTAGATGGTGATTTACCTGGAAAAATTGCAACTTTAAAAATTGCCAATACATTATTAGCAAATGATTTTAAGGTGCAAATCATTAATAATGATACTAAATATGATCCTGATGAACTAATAAATAAATTTCTACAGCAATTTCATGACATTTTTAAAAAAACTATTCATCCTTTTCAGTTTGCAATTAATTTATCATTAACTAAGTATGATATTCAAAAAGATAGTTATGAACTTAATGAATTTTTAAAATCTTTAATTCCAATATGAACAAAAATCAATGATGTTGTTACTAAAAAATTTTATTTAAATATGTTAGCAAAAATAACTAATTTGGCTATTGATGATTTAAGTGAAATTTTAAATCGTGAAAAAAATAGTAATTTAATAATTTCTAATAAAAGTGAAACAAAAATAGAAGTAAAAAATATTTTTCTTGAGGCACAAGAAGAATTGTTTTTTTTAGTAATGTTGTCAAAAGATGTTTATTTATTTTTAGAAAAGGAAAAATTTATTTTTCCTAATCAAGATTTCATGAATTTATATTTTTTAATTAGTCAAAAATATCAAGATAATGAAATTGAAAAAATTGATTTTACTTTAATTTTAGAAGAATTGCAAGGTAATTCATTATTAAAAATTTTACAAAAGCTTATTGATAAGTATAAAAATAAAAAATTTGATTTAAAACCACAAATTATTGCTGATTATTTAAGAATTATAAATAATCAACTTGTTGACTATCAAATAAAAATAATAAATGATAAGTTAAAATCTGAAAAAAAACTTGAAAAAAAAATAGTTTTCTTAAAAGAAATATCAATGTTGAAAACTAAGATCAAACAAAAATAAGTATAAAGAAAATTAAGGATAAGGTGAAAAATATGGCTGCTGTACAACAAAAAAATAAAGTAAAAAAAATTTTAACTTTAGAAGAAATAGAACATAATTTAATTGCAAAATTAGAAAAAAATCAAACAAAAGAATTAAAACAAGAAGATGTTATTAAAGAATTAGCACATTTAAAATTAGATGATGATGCTATTGAAGAAATTTTTGATCGGTTAGAAAAAGAGGGCGTAATTTTCACTGATATTTTAATGGATGAAGTTGATGATGCTGCTAGTTTAATTGATATTGATGATGAGCAATTACCTGAAGATTTAGATATTGATATTTTAGTCAGTGATTTAAATTTTAAAAATACAATGGGTATTTCTAATGACACTAGAAGAAAAGATGGCATTAAATCTTATTTTAATATTTTAGGAACAAGTCAAATTTTAAGTCAAGTTGAAGAAATTAAATATGCTAAAATGTTAGAATCAAAAGATATAGAAGAAAAAACATATGGTCGTGAACAATTAATTAAATCGAATTTAAAATTAGTAGTTTCTGTTGCTAGAAAACATTTAAATCGTGGTTTAGACTTTGCTGATTTAATTGAAGAAGGTAATATTGGTTTAATTAAGGCGGTTGATAAATTTGATTATCGTCGTGGTTTTAAGTTTTCAACATATGCCACTTGATGAATTAGACAATCAATTACTCGAAGTTTAGCTGATCAAGGTAAAATGGTTCGAGTTCCTGTTCATATGATTGAAAGAATTAATAAATTAACAAGAATTGAAAGAAACCTAACACAAGAATTAGGTCGTGATCCTACTCATGAAGAAATTGCTAATAAAATGGGTCAAAATATGACAGCTGATCGTGTTCGTGAAATTAAAAAACTAGCTATTGAACCAGTATCTTTAGAAAAACCAATTGGTGAAGAAGATGATACCCATTTTGGCGATTTTATTAAAGATAAAAATATGTTATCTCCTGATGAATACGCTGAACGACATTGATTAAGAGAACAATTAGATCGTGTCTTTGCTGAAGTATTAACAAAACGAGAAGAGAAAGTTATTAGAATGCGTTTTGGCATTTTGCCAACAAAATTAAGAAGATTATTAGAACTTTGTGAAGATGAAAAAGAAATTAATGAATTAAAAACAGTAGTTAATAATTTACAACTACACTATGACACTAGTTTAGATAAAACAGAATTACTATGTGATAAAGTTGTTCATCGTCATATTACTAAATATGACTCTCCAAAAACTTTAGAAGAAGTTGGTAAAGAATTTATTGTAACAAGAGAAAGAATTAGACAAATTGAAGCCAAAGCAATTAGGAAATTAAAACATCCATCTAAATCTAAACATATTAAAGAGTTTTATAAAGGGTAAATATAGTGATAATAATTATTTTAATTCATAAAATAGTATTAATTTTATGAATTAAAATTGATATTTAAAGTTAAAAATTTGGTAATTTATTACAATTATCAATTCCTGAACCAACGCTAAATTCATAGTGTTCTTTTATTTAGATACATTTCATTATGGAAATTCTTGATTAAATGATTTTGTAGCAGCAAATATATCTTTTGTACTTGTTATTTTTGCTGAGAATTTATTAGGTAGTTTTTCAATTATCTTTGGTATTTTAACACCTATAATTTCACCATTTTGTTTTTGGTAAAATCTAATTTGCACAATTTCTTCAATATTAAATCTATTAAGGTGTAGCATTTTCAGTTATTATTTTAGTAAATTTTTTTATGTAATTCAACAAAATATGTTTTAATATATATCTTAATTAATTAAGGTTTATTTTATTTGAATGTTATTTATAATAGTTTAAAACTAGTAATTAAAAATATTTTATAATGATTTTTAAGTAATAATTGAAAGATTGTGGGGTATTAAAATTATGAAAAAATTATTAAGTATTTTTACCATGACAGTTTTAACTCTAACAACAAGTACTAATATTATTGCATGTAATAGTTAGTAGTAAAATTTATAAATGTTTAGCAGGAGAAGATACTTTTCAAGAAATATTTGATTTTAATATAGGAAAATCAAATATTTTTGTTGAAACTATTTGAAGTATTTTATTGACAAAAATAATAATATTTATACTGGTTCTAGTAGTGGTAGAATATATAAATGTTTAGCAAATGAAACTGATTTTCATGAAATAACAAAGGTTCCAAAACCAATTTCATCAATTGTAATTGATAAAAATAATAATATTTTTCTTTTAAGTATAAATGTTAATTATGTTCGTGGAGAAGATATTGAAGTTTATAAATGTTTAGCAGGAGGAGATACTTGCAATAAAATTAAAATTATTAATAATGTTCTTTTTGGTAAGTTACTATTAGATAGTAATAATAATAATATTTATATGGGAATAACGAAAACAAATGATAAATGTGAAGTTTATAAATGTTTAGCAGGAGAAGGTATTTGCAATAAAATTAAAACTATTAATAATGCCCCCATTTCTGATTTTACTTTGGATAAGAATAATAATATTTATATTATTGATACTAGTAGTAGTGTTTATAAAATGTTATCAAATGATAAAAGTATTCATATTATTAATAATCAACTTTTCATAAGTAATAATACAATAATTATAGATCAAAAAAATAAAGTTTATATTTCTAATTCCGATTATGGAGTTTATGAAAGTGATTAATTATTTATTAATCATTTTTATTTTTTTATGTTTTTCACAATATAATTATTTAATATTATAAACATATATTTATATTCATTATATATTCGTTTATAGCATGAGTTAGACCAATGGTGAAGTATGAGTTATTTTAAAAAATATAATTATTTTCACTTCTAATTAAATTTATGTTAAAGTTTAATTAATAGAATATACGGAGGTTATTTATGAACACTAATCTTAAAAATCAATATAATGATTTAACTGTATATTATGCAAATAAACTTGCACGAAGTTATTATAAATTTAGTTTAGAAGAACAAAAAGTTTTACATTTGATTTTTGGTCAAATTAATCCTTATGGAAATAATCCAACAGTTTTTAAATTAAACAAATTAGAGTTTTTTAATAAATTAGAATTAGAGAGTCAAGATAGATATAATCGTTATCGTAGATTGGTTCGTGCTTTGATTAATAAAACTTTTTTTGAAATTAAAGATGAGCAAGGTGGAGAATTAATGGGGGTAGTGGTTTATTCTTCTTATTGAAAACCGAAAGAACCTTATTTTGAAGTTAGTTTAAATCCTAACTTTATGCCTTATTTAGAACAGTTGGTTAAAAATTATACAAAAATAAATTTAGATAGTGCTTTAAAATTAAAATCAAAATATAGTTTGTCCTTATATAAGTGATTATGTAGTTGGACTAATGAGAGTAAAAATCAAAATCAAAGATATATTACAACGAGAGATTTAAAAGAGTTATTAGGACTTTCTGTTGATGCTTATACTTATAGGGGTAATTTTAATCGTGCTGATTTTGAAAGAAGAACTATAAACCCAGCAATTAATGAAATTAATAATAAAACTAATTTAATGCAAGAGTTAAAAAAACAAAAAAAAGGAAATAAAATATTAAATTATGAATTTATTTGAATTCAAAAAGAAAATTCTAATTTAAAAAAGGAAAATCCAGTTGGTAAGTCTAAAAGTATTTTATCTAAGTCTAATTTATCAAAAAATGAAATAGAAAAAGTTTTACAAAATATTGATAGTCATTAATTTTAAAATAAAATTTTTATAGGCTTATTTAAATTATTGTGAAAAAATAGTTAGGTGTGTTAATAAATGGAAATTGTAAAAGAAAAAATAAAAAGTGTTAAAGATAATAAAGAAAGTTCATTTAAAATAAATAATTTAAATTTGAATAAAATTGATAATAAATTAAATCTTATTTTGGGAGATAGTTTTATTGAAATGTCAAAGTTAGAGAATCAATCAATTGATTTTATTTTTATTGATCCGCCTTATTTTTTATCAAATAATGGATATAGTGTTAATTCTGGTAAAAGAATTTCTGTAAATAAAGGTGAATGAGATAAAAGTAAGGGATTTATTGAAAATTATAATTTTCATTTAAAATGAATTAAGGAATGTCAAAGAGTTTTAAAATCAAATGGTACTTTAATAGTTAGTGGTACTTATCATTCAGTTTATATTTGTGGTTTTATTTTACAAGAATTAAATTTTCATATAATTAATGATATCTCTTGATATAAACCTAATTGTACACCTAATATTGGATGTAGAAATTTTACTGCTAGTCATGAAACATTAATATGGGCAAAAAAAAATAGTAAATCTAAGCATATTTTTAATTATAAGGATATGAAGTATTCTAAATGAGAAGAAGATAATTTTAAAAATGAAAATAAACAAATGCGTAGTGTTTGGGGAATATCTACTCCTAAACCAAATGAGAAACTTTATGGTAAACATCCTTCACAAAAACCATTAGATCTTTTAAAAAGAATTATTATTGCTTGTACTAATGAAAATGATATTGTTTTAGATCCATTTATGGGTAGTGGAACAACAGGGGTGGTGTGTAAATTGTATAATAGAAATTTTATAGGTATAGAGAATAATATTGAATATTTTAATTTAGCAAAAAAAAGATTGGATAATAATGGTTAAAAAAGGAATTGGTGGAGCAAATACGAAAACTGGTCTTGCTTTTGAAGGCGAAAAAGAATTATGTTCATTTTTTAAAAAACAAGAAAATTATGAAATTAAAAATATGTTTGGAGTTCATAATAAAAATAAAAATGATGCTTTTGAAGTACTTTATAAAGGAAAACATGTCGCTAATATTTTTAAAAAACATGCAATTTATGTTTATTTAAAAAAGTATCATAATTTAGATTGAAATCTTTTTTTGACAAAAAAATTGTTACCAGATGATAGTATTTTTGTATATAAAAATAATACTTTTTTTATTATTGAAATTAAAACGCAAAATGTTGTTGGAAGTGTTGATGAAAAATTGCAAACTTGTGATTTTAAAAGAAAACAATGACAAAAACTTTTGTCAATATTAAATTGTAAAGTAGAATATTGATATTTATTGAGTGAGTGATTTAAGAAACCAGAATATAAAGATACTTTAAACTATATAATAAATAGTAATTGTCGTTATTTTTTTGAGTATATACCTTTAAAAGAATTAAATTTGCCTTTATAAAATTTATTTTTTCCAAAATAGTTAAAAATAGTCATAATTTTATAATATATCTTTAATTAATTCATATTTGCTGTTTTTAGCGATGTTTTATTTTTGAATAGTTTTATAGATAAACGTATATTAATGGTGGGTGCCAACCAGAACCTTGGTTGATGGCACCGTGGTGGGGTGTAAACCCCACTTAGGGGTGTGCTACGAAGTAGCAAGGGGCAAGCCGCTATAAACTTGATAATTTATAATTTTTTTCAGTTAGTTGTTTATTTTTTCCATATTTATCAAGTTAAATAGTAGGTTGTTATGTTTTAGTTTTAATAATACTTTTAATATTATTTTTTTTGTAAACTTGTATGTAAAATATGATTTAAATTTGCTGTTGTTGTGGCAAGTGTTAAAACACTTAATGTTATTAGTAGTGGTTTCATTTTGCTTTTGTTTAATTAATTTCTTAATTTTTCATTTTTAAAATTTATCTTAGTAGTTTTTTATAAATTTTCTAATTAGAGATAGTTAATAACATAATTATTTTTTTCAATATTTATAAAAGTATATACAATAATTAATACGTGGTACAATATTATTATCTTTAAATTATTTAAAAATGTTGAAAGAGTTAATAGAACTTAGCAAATAAAAAAATAAATATCATTATGTAACAATTGAGTACGCTAATGAAATAGCTAGAAAGTATAAATTAACTTTAGAAGAATAAATTTACCATGTTAGCTATTGATAATATAATTAAAATTTTAGAAAAATCTTTTCCTTTATCTGATGCTTGTCAATGAGATTTTTCAGGGGTGCAAATTAAATCAAAAACAAAAAGTAATATTAATAAAATTTTAGTTTGTTTGGATATTACAAATGATGTTGTTGAAAGTGCTATTAATAATAATATTGAATTAATAATTTCTCATCATCCATTTCTTTTTGCTGAAGATATTAATCAAGCTAATATTTCAACTTGAAAGAAAGAATTATATAACAAAATATTAAAAGCAGATATTAATGTATATTCATTGCATACTAATTTTGATATATCATTAATGGGTATGAATGTATCAATGGCAAAAGCATTAAAAATAAAAAATATTAATTTTATTGATGAAGAAAAGTTAGCAGTTACTGGTAATTTTGATCAACAAATTTCATTACAAGATTTAATAAAGAAAATAAAAAAGTATTTTAATGTGACAAATATACAATTAGTTAATAATAAATTAACTGATGATATTGTAACTGTTGCTTTAGTAGCTGGTGCAGGTGGTAATATTATTAATAATTTACCTAGTAATATTGATTTATTGATTACTGGTGAGATGAAATGAAACTATATTATCGAGGCGAAAGACAAAAAAATTAATGTTATTTTGGTTGGCCATTATATGGAACAAAAATTTGTTGATTTTCTTGTTAACTTTTTTAATGAAAAATTATCAACACAAATTAAAGTTTTTAAATATAATTTAGTAAATCCTATTATATTTTTTTAAAATCATAAAAATCAAAAGAGGAAAAAACTATTTTTTAAATAAAAATACTTTTAGGAGGTTGATAAAAATGACTTTAGAAAATTTAAAACCAATGACTGATGAACAATGTCAAGCAGTTAGTGGTGGCTTTATTCAGTTTTTAATGGGTGCTATGTTAGTAGGAATTGCAGTCCCTGTTATTAAAAATTTATGAAATAGTGTTTCAGGAAGCATTAAATTACCAGGTGGTATTGAAAGTAAATGAGATAGTTCCAAAGATAGTAAAGAGTTAGCAAAGATTAAAGGAGAATTTAATAAATTTTAAGAAAAATTTGAACATTTAATACCCCCTTTTTATGAATTTTAAAAAACTTAATAATACAAAAAAACCAAGAGAAAAAGCGATTAAATATGGCTTTGATGCTCTTAGTGATAATGAATTATTAGCAATTATTTTACGAACAGGAACTAAAGAAAAAAATGTATTATTTTTAGCACAAGAAATAATTACTAATTTTAATGGTCTTGAAAATTTAAATAAAGTAACTATCAAATCGCTAATGAGCATTAAAGGCATTGGTATAAGTAAAGCGCTAGAAATTTTAAGTTGCTTGGAAATTGTAAAAAGAATAAGAATTATTGAGAGTCAAAAAAAATATTTTAAAATTCTTCTTCCAGAAGATGTTTTTAATTTAGTGAATGCATATTATCAAAATTTAACACAAGAGCATTTTTATTTATTATTATTAAATAATCAAAATAAATTAATTCATCAAAATTTATTATATAAAGGTACTAATGATACTATGAAAGTTGATATTAAGGATATGCTACATTTAGCACTTATTCATAAGTCAAATAAAGTAATTTGTATTCATAATCATCCTAGTGGCAATAGTGAACCTTCATTATCTGATTTGTATATTACTGAAGAAATTAAAAAAAATTTTCAAGTTTTTAATATTACATTAGTTGATCATATTATTATTGGTAAAGGTAACTATTTTAGTATTAATTTAAATAAAAAATATGATAAATTTAAATAAAAATTTAAAAAAATACATTACTTAAAATTAAAAATATAGTAGAATTAATATGGTTTAGTGTGTAAAAAATATGGAATTTAACTATGGACTAGTTATTAAAATAAGTTTGTTATTAGATATTAATAAGAAAGGAGAAAATTATGTCAACAATTAAGCCAAGCAATGAATCATTTACTGCTCAACCATCACTATTTGGAAAAATTATGGTTTATTCATCTTTTATTTTACTTTTTCCCATAATTTTATTTATTGTTTCTCGTAATAATTTTCTAAGATTACAACAATCAATTGAAGAAACTGCTTCTGATATTGATGTACAATTAAAACGCCGTTTTGATTTATTAACAAAATTACTAGATGCTACTAAAGGTTATATGAAATTTGAAAAAGGTACCTTAACAGATGTTGTATCATTACGAAGTGGAAAGATGGAAACAATGGGTGAACTTGCCAAAGCAGATAGTGGTCTTAATGCAGCTTTTGGTAAATTTAATGCTTTATTAGAAAACTATCCTGATTTAAAAGCAAATACTACTGTTTTACAATTACAATCAGGTGCCAAAGATTGTGAAGATAATATCGCTGCTGCTAGAAGATTTTATAATGCTAATGTTAAAGTATTTAATAGTAAAATTAAAACATTTCCAACTAATGTCGTAGCATCAACATTAAATTTAGTTTCAAAAGATTATTTTGTTGCAGCAGATGGTGATCGTCAAGATATTAAAATTGATTTATAAAATTAAATTTATTTTGATAATACATTAAAAATATTTGTTACTTAACCCTTTCTTTAGATTAAACATTTATGATTTTTTTAAAGAAAGGGTATTTTAATTAAATTAAGATATGAAAAATTTATTAGAATATTAATTATTTTAAAAGTAAAATTTTAATCGGCAGTTAAAAAATAATTTGTTTAAAATATAAGAAATATGCTACAATATACACGCTTAATTTAATGAAAATAAGCAACACATTTGTGAATTCATTGCCTAGTGCTTTTTAATAATAAAAGTGGTTAATGTTAGAAATAAATGGAAGAAAAACAAATTAGAAGGAGACAATATGTCAGTTGTAACACGTGAGCAACTCCTTGAAGCAGGAGTTCAGTTTGGTCATCAAACTAAAAGATGAGATCCAAAAATGCGTAAGTATATTTTTGGACAAAGGAATGGAATCCATATTATTGATTTACAAAAATCAATGCGTAAATTAGATGAAGCTTATCGTTTTGCTAAGGAAATTAGCGAAAATGGTGGAAAAGTTTTATTTGTCGGAACAAAAAAACAAGCAAAAGAAGCTGTCCAAGAGCTTGCTATTAGTTGTAACTCACCTTATGTAACAGAACGTTGATTAGGTGGTAATTTAACTAATTTTAAAACTATTAAGTCAAGTATTAAAAAATTAATTGATATTGAAAATAAAGAAAAAAGTGGAGAAATTAAACTATTAACAAAAAAAGAACAAATGTTGCTTATTAAAGAAAAGGCACGCTTAGAGCGTAATCTTGGTGGTATTAGAAATATGTATAAATTACCAGAAGCAATTTTTGTTACTGATACTATTACTAATAAAATTGCTGTTGAAGAAGCTGCTAAACTTGGTATTAAAATTATTGCAATTTGTGATAGTAATTCAAATCCAGATAATATTGATTATATTATTCCTGGTAATGATGATGCAACAAAATCAATTACTTTAATTACTAAAAAAATTGCTGAAGCTATTAATGAAGGGCAAAGTGTAAAACCAGTTATTGATAAGAAAGAAGCAGTTGAAGAAGAATCTATTAGTCTTGATGAAAACAACACAGAAGTTCCACTTGAAAAAAAATAAAGGAGAACATAATTTATATGTCAGAAGTTAAAGTAGATATTAAATTATTGAAAAAGTTAAGAGATACAACCGATTTACCAATTACTGATTGTCGTGAAGCTTTACAAGAAAAAAATAATAGTTTTGAAGAAGCACTTTCGTTATTAAAAATTAAGGGTTTAGCTAAAGCAGAGAAAAAAAGTGTCAATAAGGCAACTGAAGGTATTACTAAAGTATTAATTGATGGTAATAATGCAGTTATTGCTGAATTAAATTGTCAAACTGAACAAGTTGCTGATTTAGCAGAATTTAATAATTTATTTAATAAAATTTTAGTAACAATTTTAAAACATCAACCAAAAACTGTTGCAGCAGCATTAGCTTTAAAAGCTACTACAACTAATGAAACTCTAAGTAATGAGATAAAACTTGCAATTGCTAAATTAGGTGAAAATATTATTTTAACTCGTTTTCAATGTTTATCTAAAAGTAATGATGAAGTTTTTGGTTCATATGTCCATGGTGGAGGTAAATATACTGGTTTAGTTATTATCAAAGGTGATATTGATGTTAAGAGTGATCTTCCAAATAATGTTGCAATGCAATTAGTATCAACAGATGCTAAATACATTGATGTTGCTCACATTCCGATAACAGTACGTGAGAAAGAATTATCAATCATTAGAGAAAAAACTAAAGAGGAAGAAAGATCAAAACCAAAAAAACGACCTGATAATATTCTTGAAAATATTATCAAGGGACGTTTTGAAAAAGTATTATCTGAGTTAATTATTGTTGATCAAGTTTACATTAAAGACAATGGTATTAAGATTAAAGAATATTTAGCTAAAAATCATGCTACAATTAAGGCAATGATACGTTATCAATTAGGTGAAAAAATTGATAATGCTACCAAATAAACATTATTGAGGAGGTAAGTAAAATGAATTTTCAAATTATATATTATATTGCTTTACTAATGTTTGTAATATTAATGGTTATTCTTGGTTGAGGTTGATATAGTTTTAATAAACCAAAAACAAATGCTAAGTTTTTAAATTTAAAATTATTAGTACCAACATTAGTGATTGGAGTAATTGGTTTAGTTATCTCAATTGTGCCAATAATAATGCAAATTTGAACATTTGATTCAGAATATGTTAAGTCTGATCCTGTTTTTTTAAGTTTATTAATATTAGAATATATATTTTTAATTATTTTATTAGGTTTAGCATATGTTTTTAGTTTTGATTTTGGAATTGCTGTTGATGACCATAACATTTATTTCTTTGGTCAAAGCGTTAATACTAGCAAAATTGTAGCGTTAGAACAAAAGAAAAATGTTTTAAAAATTGTTTATGAACAGGGAATTAAAAAAATGAAAAAACGCTTAACAATTATTACACCACAAGCACAGCGTTTTATTAAAGAACATTTAGCACAAAAAGTCATTGAGAACGTTCAATTAGAAGATGTTGTTGCAAG
The DNA here is from genome assembly GCF_964030825.1 of Spiroplasma endosymbiont of Polydrusus pterygomalis. Taxonomy (NCBI): domain Bacteria; kingdom Bacillati; phylum Mycoplasmatota; class Mollicutes; order Entomoplasmatales; family Spiroplasmataceae; genus Spiroplasma; species Spiroplasma endosymbiont of Polydrusus pterygomalis. The sequence continues at coordinate 466,372 of NZ_OZ034964.1, forward strand.
CACAAATCATTCATTATCAGATGATAACAATAAGTAAATAAAAAGCCACAAAGTAAGCTGTGGCTTTTTATAATATTAAAATTTAAGGAGGATGATCAAAAATGGAACAATTTAAATATAAACGAATATTATTAAAAATTAGTGGTGAAGCGTTAGGTGATGGTACTAATGAATTATATAATAATAAAAACATTGATAATGTTTGTCAGCAAATCCAAGCACTAGTTAAAGCAAAAGTAGAAGTTGGTTTAGTAATTGGTGGTGGTAATATTTGACGTGGTGCTAAACAGGGAGAAAAGATTGGTTTAAAAAGAATTAATGCTGATTATATGGGAATGTTAGCAACTATTATGAATGCTTTAGTAATTGAATCAAAATTAAAAGCACTTAATGTAAAAGTGATTGTGCAAACTTCATTAGAAATTAATCAAGTTGCTGAACCTTTTTATTATAAAAAAGCAATTAGTAGCTTTGAAAAAGGTTATGTTTGTATTTTTGCTGGTGGAACGGGTTCACCATACTTTACAACAGATACTGCAGCAGCTCTTCGTGCTACTGAAATTGATGCTGATGTATTATTAATGGCAAAAAATGGTGTTGATGGTGTTTATGATAAAGATCCAATTATTAATAAAAATGCTATTCGTTATTCACATTTATCATATCAAGATATTACTAATAAGCAATTAAAAGTAATGGATTTAACTGCTTCAACAATGTGTATGGAAGCTAACTTAAAAATTATTGTTTTTAATATTAATGGTGAAAATAATATTATTAAAGCAGTACAAAATAAAGCAATTGCAACTATCATTACTAATGAAAAAGAAAAATAGAAAATTAACGATTAAGGAGAAAAGGTAAATATGAAATTATTAGATTTTATTTTGTCAATTTTACAAAAGAGTAAAAGACCAATCACAATTTTATTTCCAGAAGGTAATAATGAAAAAGTACAAGCAGTAGCTTTAAATATCACTAGTAATAAATCACCTGTCAAAAACTTTATTGTACCAGTTTTATTATTTAATAATGAGAAAGAAATTCCCAATAGTATTAAAAATACTAAAATCAAAACGTTAGTTATTACAGATAATCAAATTACCAATTTTGCTAATCAATTATATGAATTAAGAAAAGCAAAAGGATTAACATTAGATGATGCTCAGCAATTAGTTCAAAGTCGTAATTATTATGGAATGATGCTAGTAAGTAATAAAGCAGTTGATGGCTTTGTTGGTGGTATTACTTTTACTACTGCTGATATTTTGCGTCCAGCATTACAAATTATTGGTCCAAAAGCAGGTATTAAAACTGTTTGCAGTACATTTATTATGAATAAAAATGAAGAAATATTTTTATTTAGTGATGGTTCAATTAATTTAAATCCAACAACTGCACAATTAGTAGATATTGCAAGATCAACAGCTCATTTTGCTGAACTTTTGCAATTTAATACAATTAAATTGGCAATGCTATCTTATGCTACTAATAATAGTGGCGCTGGTGAAAGTGTTGATAAAATACGTAATGCTACTAATTTGGTGCAACAATTAAAATTAAAAAATGTGCAAGTAGCAGGACCAATTCAATTTGATGCTGCTTGAGATCAAGAAGTTCGTAATAAAAAATTTCCATCATTGACTATTAAGGGCCAATGTAATGCTTTTATTTTTCCAACTTTAGATGCTGCTAATATTGGTTATAAAATTGCCCAAAGATTAGGTGATTACCAAGCAATTGGTCCTATTGTACTAGGATTAAAACAGCCAGTTAATGATCTTTCTCGTGGTGCTAGCATTGATGATATTTATTACACAGCATTAATTACTGCTATGCAAACATTAATTAAAAATTAACAAGGAGATAAAACAAATATGTCAGAACAAAACAAAATTTTAGTTATTAACGCTGGAAGTAGTTCTATTAAATTTCAACTTTTTAATACTATTGATAATCAATTTACTATCCTTTGCAAAGGATTAGTTGAAAGAATAGCGATTAAAAATAGTAATTTTATTATTGAAATTGCTAATGGTGATAAGTTTATTAAACATGAAGTAACTAAAGATATTCCTAATCATTTAGCAGGAGCAAGAGTAGTTATTGATGCATTACGTCAATATCAAGTTATTGCTGATTTTGCTGATATTAAACGGATTGGTCACCGTATGGTTCATGGTGGTCAAAAATTTAATAGTTCAATTATTATTGATGATAAAGTTATTGCTGGAATTAAATCATGTATTCCTTTAGCACCATTACATAATCCAGCAGCCTTAGAAGGTTTATCATCATTTCAAGAATTAGTTTCTCATGCTAAACATGTTGCAGTATTTGATACTTCATTTCACACTACACTTTCTGAAGAAAAGTATCTTTATTCAGTTCCATATGATTGATACAAATCATATGAAGTAAGAAGATATGGCTTTCATGGTACTAGTTATCGTTATATTTTAGAAAAACTAACTAATATTTTAAATAAGCCAAAAGACAAGATTAATACTATTATTTGTCATTTAGGTAATGGCGCTAGTATTTGCGCAATTAAAAATGGTAAAAGTTTTAATACTAGCATGGGATTAACGCCGTTAGATGGTTTAATTATGGGTTCAAGAAGTGGTATTATTGATCCCTCTATTCATGGATATATGTGTAGTGTTAACACAGAAACAACTATTGAGACTATTACTAATGATTTAAATAAAAGTTCAGGATTGTTAGGAATTAGTGGCCATTCTTCTGATTTACGTGATGTTCTTGCCAGTAGTAACGATAAAAGTCATCAGCATCACTTGCAATCACAATTAGCAATCACAATGTTTGTGCAAAGAATTGCTAATTACATTATTCAATATGCTAATGATTTAGCAAATAATGTTGATGCATTAGTGTTTACAGCAGGTATTGGTGAAAATTCTGCAATGATTCGTCAATTAGTTATTGAAGAAATTAAAGTACTTAATTTAAAATTAGTAGCAAGTAAAAATGATGATCAATATAATGATTATTTAGAAATTAGTGATAAACAATCACAAATTCCTATTTTTAAAATTAGAACAAATGAAGAATTAATGATTTGTCACGATACATATAATTTATTAAAAAATATTTAAAAAGGGTAAAAAATAGATTTAGAATTTTTTTATTTTAATATATAATGCTTAGTATCAATTGGCAATTGCCCAGAAATGTATAAAAAGTCACCTGCAATTATTGCTTGACTATATGGACCAATGGCAGCAGGAGCATTAGAAGTATTAATAATATTTGTCATATATCTTATCACTCTTTCTAAAATTATTATGTTTAAATGATTGCTATATATCATAAATATGTAGTAAATTGTAACAATATTTTGCTAATTAATATTAATTAGCAAAACTTTAACAATTATAAATATATTTTACATTATTTTTATTTTCTGTTTTAATAATTATTCTTCAAACTCATTTTTTATTTAATTTTTTATTATCAGTATTGATAAAACATAGATATAAATCTTTTATTATTTTTTTAAAAAAATAAATTTTATAGTTCACTTTACAAAATGTTACTATATAATTTGATTACAGACCAGTGACATTTTTAAATTGGTTTGAAGATAACATAGTTATAATTATATATTATGACTATGATTCTTAAAACATGAGGAGGAAATCTTTTATGGCAAAAAGTAATTCTAAAACGAAAGCGGAGATTATTAAAATAGTGGCACAAAAGGCTGATATCACAATTGCCTTAGCAACTCATATTGTTGATTTATTTTTTGAAGAAATAAAAGTTGAAGTTGCAAATGGTGGTAAAATTAATATACCAAAATTTGGTATATTTGAAACTGTTATTCGTGAAGCAAGAACAGGTCGTAATCCCCAAACTGGTGAATCTATTGTAATTAATGCTTCTAAAGCACCTAAGTTTAAAGCTAGTTCTGAATTTAAAAAGCATACTAATCAACAAGAAGCAACTATAATTTCTTAAATCAAAAAATTTAAAAAATTAAGATAAAATGGATATACTATTTCTAATTTGTATCCATTTTTTGCTATTTCTTTATAGGTAAGTGTTTTCTTTTGCTTTTTTAAAAATTTTGATTTTTCTCAAAAAAATAAAAAAAATGTATTACATTCGGAAAAATAAATAATAATAAAACTAATAGTATTAAAATAAAAAGCTTTTTCTAAAGATTGAAGTTGCTGTTTTTTAAAATTATTTCATGGTAAGGTTAGATATTTAGTACTTTTCACTTCAAAACATAAATATTTCCCATGATAAACGTCATGATAATCAACATTACTTTTTGCTTTAAAAATTTTATTTGTTGATATGAAATTGGTGAATTTTGTTTAAAGATTAATGCTTGTTTTTTATTATTTATAATTATTTATAATTTCAATAGTATAATTAATTATAGTTTCGAGAAACATTCCACGGTTAGGATAAAACATTATTATTCCCCCTCTTTATAGAGTATTAATAAATTTTGGAATAGTTTTCCTTATTTGAATAATTAAAGGAGACATAAATTATGAATATTTGCAAAAAGGATATTATTGATAAAGAATTTACTGTTGATTATAAAGGCTATCATTCTAAAGAAGTAGATTTATTTCTTGATTTAGTTGCTACTAATTATGAAATACTTGAAGAACTTGTAAATAAGTTAAAAAAACAAAATATGATTTTAGAAGATAGTAATCACAAATTATTAAAAGAAATTGATGCTTTAAAAACTCAAATTTTAGCTTTAACACAAGAAAAACAAAAATTGGAAGCTAAAGGTGTAGAAAATGTTGATATTATTACTAGATTAAGTAAATTAGAAAGTATTGTACATGAAGAATAAATATGTTACAATTATTTTCTAAAAGAATAAAAAATGAGCTAATCACTGCAGGTATGTAGAGGAAAGTCCACGCTCGCACTTTCTGTGATGAAAGTAGTGTTTGTGTTAGAGAAAACAATAACTCTAAGCAGTAATCCTGACGGCTGACAAAAACCTAAGTTTTTAATTAAATAAGGTTCTAGTCTATAAAAGTGTCATAGAGACGAGTTTTAAGGAAACTTAAAAGCTGGAACGAGATAAACCCCACAAGCGAGAAACCCAAATTTAGGTAGGGGCATTGGTTTATTAGAAATGAATAATAAACCGAACTATTGTTTATAATAGTAGATAAATGATTAGCACTTGCAAAAATGCAAGGACAGAACGTGGCTTATGATTTTTTTATTCTTTTTTTATTTATAAAATTATTTGATTGAAGGTTTAAAAATGAATCAACTTTTAGTTTTATTAAATAACTTAAATTTTACAATTGGTTGTTGCGAAAGCATTACTGGTGGACTTTTTGCTCAAGAAATTACTAGTATTGCTGGTGCTTCTAAATATTTTAGTGGTGGTTTTATAACGTATACTAATGAAACAAAAATTAATGTTGTTAAAGTAAAAAAAATAACTATTGAAAGATATGGTACAATAAGTAAAGAATGTGCGATAGAAATGGCTTTAAATACCCAAAAAATTTTAAAAACAAACATTGCTATTAGCTTTACAGGAAATGCAGGACCTAGTGTTATCGAGACTAAACCTATTGGTTTAATCTATATTGGCATTGTTATTAACAATAATGTTTGATGTGAAGTACTAAATATTTCAGGTAATAGAAGAGAAATTAGAGCAATCGCTGTTGATCAAGCAATAAGTATTTTAAAAAAAAGTTTATTAAAATTTTAAAATTACAAAAGGAATTATCTTACAAAATTATTAATATTTTGTGAGGTGATTTTATGGAAATAAATATTAAAGAAAAAGATGAATTAATAGAACAAGCAATTAAACAAGTTGAAAAAGAATTTGGTAAAGGTGCTATTATGTTACTAAGTGATAGTAGCATTGGTGATATTGAAGTTATTAGTTCAGGAAGTATATTATTAGATGATATTTTAGGAGTGAAAGGTTTTCCAAAGGGTCGTATTGTTGAAATTTATGGTTCTGAATCAGCAGGTAAAACAACATTGGCATTAATGGCTTTAGCTCAAACTCAAAAACAAAATGGTAAAATAGCATTTATTGATGCTGAACATGCACTAGATCGACAATATAGTCAAAAATTAGGTGTTGATATTAATGGCTTATTAATTACCCAACCCGATTCAGGAGAGCAAGCATTAGAGATTTTAGATATTCTTGTTAAATCACAAGCGTTAGATATGATTGTTATTGATTCGGTTGCTGCACTAGTGCCACAAGTTGAACTTGATGGTGACATGAATGAGCAAACAATTGGTGTCCAAGCACGACTGATGTCTAAAGCATTACGAAAACTTAGTGGAAGTATTGCCAAAACTAATTGTATTGTTCTTTTTATTAATCAAATTAGAGAAAAAGTTGGTATTATATATGGGAATTCTGAAATAACGCCAGGAGGAAAAGCATTACGTTTTTATAGTACAATTAGACTAGAGGTACGTAAAGGTGAACAATTAATTAGAAATAATCAAATCGTTGGTCATAAAATAAAAATAAAAGTTGTAAAAAATAAAGTAGCCCCACCGTTTAAAACAGTAAGTCTTGATTTTTATTTTGAAGAGGGATTTTCAAAGATTGGTGAAATCATTTCCATTGCTGTTGAACAAAAAATTATTAATAAATCTGGTGGCTGGTATTCTTATGAAGATGTAAAATTAGGACAAGGAAAAATAAAAATAAAAGAAAGTTTAGAAGCAAATACTTTTCTTTTAGAACAAATTAAGGAACAAATCAAGTTTTAAAAATTAATATTTAAAACATGTTAGAATTAGTTTAGGATTATTATCCTACTTATTTGTGTATAGATATTAAGGAAGAAAATATAAAATTTTAGTTTTATTTAAGTTTTTGAGTGTAAGGATTCTTTTTCTTGTAAGTGTTTTACAGCAAGGAGAGAAATATAAATGGAAAAAAATATGTTAACTATATTATCAAATATAAGTAGTGAACAGTTTGGAATGTGAGTAGGTATATCAATTTGTCTAGCAATGATAGTAGGGATAATTGCTGGATTTCTAATTAGAAAAATGTATTTAAAAATTAAAGAGCAACAAAGTTTTAATAATATTTTAAAGAGAGAAAAAGAATCTCAAAAATTAATTCAATCCTCAAGAGCTGATGCAAAATTTGAAATAAGCAAAATAAAAAAAGATTTGTATTTAGAGATTGAATATCGTAAAGAACAAAATTTAGAATATGAAAAACTTTTAAATAAGAGAGAGCGCAAATTAAGTGAACGTGAAGAAATAATTGAAACACAAACCCAAAATCTTTATCATCAACGTGAAATTGTTAAAAATGTTAAATTAGAATATCATCAAAAAATTGATCAAATTATTATGGAATTAGAAAAAATTTCTGGTATGAGTCGCAATGAAGCAAAGGATGAGTTGTTTAGTAAATTAAAAGAAAAATTATCGTTAGAATTTAATAAAATGATAAAAAATCATGAATATAATATTAAACTTCAATCTAAGGAATTAGCTAATAACATTGTTAGTGAAGCAATAGAACGTTATGCAAGTAATTTCATTGTTGATAAATCAGTATCTTATGTTAAATTGCCTAATGAAGAAATGAAAGGTAGAATTATTGGTAAAGAAGGTAGAAATATTAAGTCTTTTGAGTTAACAGCAGGTGTTGATATTATCATTGATGATACTCCAGAAACAATTCAAATTTCTTCATTTAATCCAATTAGAAGAGAAATTGCGACTAGAGCGTTAGAAGATTTAGTTAAAGATGGAAGAATTCATCCAATTAGAATTGAAGAGATTTTAAGATTTCATGAACAAGAATTAAATGAAGGTTTTAAAGTTGATGGTAAAAAAATTATTGATGAATTAAAATTAACTGGTTTTGAACCAGAATTAGTATCTTATATTGGAAGACTAAAATATCGTACAAGTTATGGTCAAAATGTACTATTACATTCATTTGAAGTTGCTAAATTAGCAGGAGCAATGGCGGCTGAATTAGGTCTGGATATTAATCTTGCCAAACGTGCTGGTTTATTACATGATATTGGTAAAGCTGCTGATTATGAATTAGAGGGTTCGCATGTTTATAATGGTGTAATTTTAGCAAAAAAATATGGTGAAAATGATATTATTATTAATGCTATTCATTCTCATCATGGTGATGTACCAAAGGATAATGTTTATTCTTCTTTAGTTTCGGCTGCTGATACATTATCAGCAGCTCGACCTGGTTCAAGAAATAATTCATTAGAAGAATTTATAACGAGAATTAAAGAAATTGAAGATTTATGTAAATCTGTTAAAGGTGTCGAAAAAGCATATGCTGTTCAAGCAGGAAGACAAATTAGAGTTATTGTTGATCCTAAAGTTATTAATGATTTTGATGCCCATACCTTAGCAAGAACTTTAAAACAAAAGTTAGAACAAATGATTAGCATTCCAGGTGACATTCATATTACTGTTATTCGTGAAGTAAGAGCAACAGAATTAATTAATTAACAAAAATACAATAAATTTATTTTAGAGAACCTACGGTTCTCTTTTTTAACTTTATATTATCTTTTTTTAAAATTTCTGTGCTTTTTCTTTTATAAATATTTTTTCATTATTATTTTAATGTTAAAATAATATAGTCTTAAAAATAGAGGAGAATATAAATATGAGTTTTGCTGACATAATGTCAAAAAAAGTACAAAAAACATTGGAAAAAAATTTAAATAAAAAAACCTTAACTGTAGAGAACATGGAAGCAACAATTAAAGAATTCAGATTAATTTTGTTAGAGGCTGATGTTAATTTTAGAGTAGTTAAAACTTTAACTAATGAAATTATTAATAAAGCAAAAGGAGAATTTATTAAAGAAGGTTTAGACCAAAAAGAAATGTTAATTAAAATTATCCATGATGAATTAACAAAAATTATGGGTACTAAGAATGTTGAAATAAATTTAGCTACTAATCCTACTGTAATTATGATTGTTGGCTTACAAGGTTCTGGTAAAACAACAACAATAGCTAAGCTAGCAAAATTGCTAACAGATAAGTATCAAAAAAAATGTTTGTTGGTAGCAGGAGATATTTATCGTCCAGCTGCTATTGAACAATTAAAAGTTTTAGGTAAACAGTTAAATATTGAAGTTTTTTCACAAAAAAATGAAACTCCTGCTAGTATCGTTAAAAATGCTCAAGAGTATGCTCATAGTAAGTTTGATGTAGTTTTAATTGATACTGCTGGAAGATTACATATTGATGAAAAATTAATGCAAGAATTAGTAGAAATAAGAAAAATAGTTTCACCACAAGAAGTATTACTAGTTTGCGATGGTATGGCAGGACAAGATATTATTAATGTTGCTATTGAATTTAATAATACGATTCCTATTACTGGTACTATCATCACCAAATTAGATGGTACTGCTAAGGGTGGTTCAGCACTTTCAATTTCTTACGTAACAAAAATTCCGGTTAAGTTTTTAGGTATCGGTGAAAAGGTAACTGATTTAGAAGTTTTTTATCCAGAAAGAATGGCAGAACGTATTTTAGGTATGGGTGATCTTACAACTTTAATGGAGAAAGCTGAAAGTATAGTTTCAACTCGTGATGTTGAAGAAACTATGAATAGAATGATGCTAGGTCAATTTGATTTAAATGATCTTATTAATCAAATGAAACAAATTCAAAAAATGGGTAAATTAGGTTCGCTTGTCAAAATGATTCCTGGAATGTCTGCTAAAATTACTGATGCTAAGATTACTGATGCCGAAACTGATTTAAAAATAGCAGAATATATTATTGCATCAACAACTGCTCAAGAACGTGAAAAACCACAAATTTTGCGTTATCCAACCAGAAAAGCGAGAGTTTTAAAAGGGTCAGGTCGTTCAGAAAAAGAGTTAAATAAAGTGTTAAATCAATTTGAAAAAACTAAAAAAGTTATGGATCAAATTGCTGGTCAGATTAAAAAAGGTGAAATGCCAAATATTCCTGGATTAGATAAAATAATAAAAAAATCAGAAAAATAAAAAAAACAAAAAAGTTTGTTATTTTTTGTTAATTTGTTAAAATTTATTTAACTCAAGAAATGTATTAAATCTTTGATTTCTTGAGGTTTTATAGATATTTAATTTATAAATATTTCTTTTAATTTTTTTAAAAAGTATAATATATTTTACAAAATAAAACTAGATCTTAAAAAGAAGAAAATAGTGTTTTAAATAATGGGTTAATTTGGATTAAAAATGTAATAAAATTTTGTATATTCTTTATCAGTTACTTAAAAATAATTGGGGAACAAGGTAACTTTGAATTGTGTTTCATAAATAAATTAAATTCAGTTAGGAGACTATGAGATTATGAAAGATACATATACATCTGTTCGCTTAGCTCAAAAACCGCAAAATTCTTTTGCTTGTTATCGTTGTGGTAGAGTAATTTTAATCGCTGATTATTTAGAAGGAATAAATATTCAAGTTAATTGCAGTCGTTGTGGCTTTAAAAAGCGTGTCAATAGTATAAAGATAGAGAAAGTAAACAATAAACCAAATGCAACACTAAATTCGAAAAAAGATAAGATAAATGAAGTTTTTAATTCCTAAAACTATTAAATTTGTAAAATTACAAATTTGAAGAAGTATTGGTTTAATTGATTTATTAATTATTTTATTCGTGGTTGGATTTGCTTCAATCATTATTTTATTATTGCAAATTGCTATTATTTTTAAGTTATTAGCAGTTATTTTAGTTGGTTCTGCTGCGATACCACTTACTTTTTATTGACAACCAAGAAAAAAAGGTTGACAAATTATTTTCTTGTGATTTAAATTTCATAGCAAAAATCGTTATTATAAAGCTGAAAAAAATTCACAAGTACTAGTGCCATTTAAAAAGATCATTAGTAAAAACGTGATGCAATTAAATGTTAAAAATACAAATTATACTAGAGCTTTATTATTGGAGGGTTTTAATATTACATTATTGTCTAATGAAGAAGCCTCAAATAAAATTAAAGATTTAGCTGCTGCTTTTAAAATTATTAATATTTCCATGTCTTTAATAAAAATTGATATGCCCTTAGATATTACAGCACAAACTAATTTTTATAAAGAACAACTTGAGAAAATTGATTTGGAAAATATTAGTGAAAAAGCAAAATTAGCAAGAAAATTCCAAATGATATCAGCCATTAATGCTAATGATGAAATTCAAAATCAAGATGAAATGACACAACCATTTTTTTATTTATTTTTTTATTGTTCAAATCAAGAAAAATTAAATGCTGAAGTAAATGCTTTTAAAAATTATATTAGTCGTAGTGGTGTTAAAGCGAGTGATATTAATTGCTTTGAAATGATGGTTGTTTATAGTAAGTTAATAAGTATTAATGAAAGTGCTTCATTAGAAGAAATGTTTACTACAAAAAAAGAAGAAACTATTAAAAGTAAAGATTTAACAAATGATTTAGCAATTAAAGAATTATTAGTGCATAAGAATAATTTAGAGTTTGCTAATTGTTTTCAGACTGTTTATAACATATATGATTATCCATTTGAAGTTTCAGCAGTTTGATTAGCAAATTTAGTAAATATTCCTAATACTAGTTTAATTTTTACTTTTAATAGTATTAGTGAAGAGAGTGCTAAAAGACAATTAAATAAAGCGATGCAAAATTTAGCAACTTTAAATTTTATGACAAAATCATTATCAGAGCGAAGAGACTATGATTATCATTATCAATCATTAAATGAATTATTAGATCAAATTGCTGGTGGTGGTGAAAAAATCTTTAATACTAATATGTATTTATTAATTAGTGGTGCTGATCGTAAACAACTTAAACAAAATATTAGTGCAGTAGAATATGAAATAAAAAGTAATAATATGAAATTTGATAGATTATATTATCGTCAGTTGGAAGCATTTTTATCAATTATGCCAGATAATGCTGATTGATTTAAAGAAACTGGTCATGAAATGCCATGTTTAACAATCGCTGCTAGTTTTCCTTTTTTAAATCAAGAATTAAATGATCAACGAGGTTTATTTCTTGGTTTTAACGAAAGTGGAAATAAAGTATTTTTTGATCAAACTTTTAAAAGTGGTATTCGTAAGAATCATAATCAATTAATTATTGGTACTAGTGGTTCAGGAAAATCTTATACATCTAAAAAAGAAGTAAATTATCAAGTTATGCTTGGTCATAAAGTAATTGTCATTGATCCCGAACGTGAGTATCGCGATTTATGTAATTATCATGATGGTAGTTGAATTGATGTTGGTGATGGTTCTTTTGGTAATATTAATCCCTTTCAAATTACATTGGCCTTGAGTGACAATAGTAGTAATGATAATAATGTGCGTGATGTTTTAGCACCACATATGCAATTTTTAGAACAATTTTTAAATATTGCTACTGGTGGATTAACTAGAAATGAATCAAGTTTGTTAATGATTTATGTTCGTTTAATGTATGAAAAATTTAAAATTAATGCAAAAACAAAAATTCATTTATTGACAGCAGAACAATTTCCAATTTTTCAAGATTTATATAATATTATTGAATCTGATATGATTAAAGAAAAAGAAATTAGAAGTAAAAATGAATTGAAAAACTTATTAATTATCTTGTCAAGATTTGTTGTTGGTGGTACTGATGCTAATTTATGAAATGCTCATACTAATCTTAATACTAATAATAGTTTATTCCAAGTTTATGATTTATATACTTTGACACAATCTGGTAATAAACGTTTAGTTAATGCACAAATGTTTTTAATTTTAAAATATATTGAAAATGAAGTTCGAAAAAATAAGAACGATAATGAAATAAATAATAAACAACAATGAATTTCAATTACTATTGATGAAGCACATTTACTGATTGATAAAGAGTTTCCAGCAGCACTATTATTTATGTATCAAATTGTTAAAAGAATTCGTAAATATACAGGTATGATAAATATTATTACTCAAAACATTAATGATTTTCTTGGATCTGAAGAAATTAAAAAATATACTACTGCTATTATTAACTCAAGTCAATATTTAAAAGTGTTAAACTTGCAACCTCATGATTTAGCAGCATTAAATGAATTATATGCTTCTTATGGTGGTATATCTGTTAATGAAACTGATTTTATTGCTCGTGCTAAAGTTGGTGAATGTCTGTTTGCTGTTTCTAGTTTATATCGTATGTGTTTAACAATTAATGTTAGTGATGCCGAAAGTCAAGCAATTAAAGGTATAAATGATAAAGAAGGACTAATAGCAGATTAAAATATTTTAAGTTATAGAAAGAAGTTAGAATATTTATAAAGTATATATTTTTTAATTGAAAATATATTAAATAATTTTAATAAAAATAAAAAAAATTAGTTAATAAAATTGTCAATTTATATTTACTTTATTTTAAAACTAACTATAATTAGAGTGTATCAACATTATTTATAACATATGAATTTGACTTTAAGTCCTAATTTATCTCTTTCATGAGTAAAATAGGACTTATTATATTATTAGAAAGTTAAATTCATGCTTTATAAACAATTTTGATTGATTAGTAATTTTATTTTTTTATTATTAAGGAGGAAAAACTTATGATTTTTACTTACTTGTCAGATGATCAACCAGATATCAATAAAATTATCGATGTAGCAAGACCTTATGTCTTGGCAGTTGCATCAATATTAATTGCTGCTTTAGTTGCGTTTAGTGTTTTTAAAATAATTATTTTGGCAAAAGATTTAGCTGCGGCCGGCGATGATCCACAACGTCGAAGTGAAATTAAAAAAGCATTTATGTACACATTAATTGCACCAGTTATTGGTATTACTGCTTCAGCAATTATTGCTGCTGTCGTTGCGGCTTTTCATGGTAATTCAGGGATTATTACATAAAAGATAATAATCAACTTTAGTATTAAGTTACGAGGAGAAAAGAGATAAAAATATGGATTGACTAAAAGATATTTTGTTATGAGCTTTATTGTTTCTTCCTTGACTTATTTTTATTCAAGGACCATTATATTTAATTGATGTTTTATTAAAATCACCTAATCATGGTCATGGTGGGATATTTGATTATTTAACAACTGATGCGCTAACTAATTTAATTTTTGGAAATTTTAATAAAGATCCACTTAATAGTCAAAATTTACCAAAGTTTTTTGTAGTATTATCGATTATTGCAGTTGGAGTAATCCTCATTATGTTTATTATGCAGTTAATTATCATCCAGTTTACTGAAACACATACGATTAGAGAAAAAATGGGTAAAGCAATAAAAAATACTTTTTTAGCTTTTTTAGTAATTGTTTTTATTCCATTTTTTATGAGTATTATTAATTACTTAATGACAGGTTTATTACAAGTGTTGCAGGTTGCATCTTTAGGTAAAAATGATAGTTTAGCTGATTTATTATGAGGTATTGGTGCTGGTAACGCTGAGGTAGTATCGAAGCACGTTCCAGGTGATTTTGGAATGCCTGCTATTGCTGAATTAAAGAATTGAAACCTTATTCTTGAATTTATTGCTGTGTGATTTACCTTGTATGTACTATTTATTGCTTCAATGACATTAGTAGAAAGAATTATTGATTTATTACTTTTATTTTCAATATCACCAATAGTTGCAGGAATGATGCCTGTTGATCAAGGAAAAAGATTGGGTGTTTGAAAAGAAATGGTAATTGGTAAGTTCGTCATTGGTCCAGGAACGATGTTGCCTATTTATCTTTTTCTTGAGATATTACCAAAAGCAATAGCAGATATTAGTAGTAATACTAGTTTTACTTGATTTGAAAGACAAGTGTTATATACTTTATTTTGTACAGCAGGTGCTATTTCTTGTTTAAAAACGCAAAAATTTATTAATCACTTGGTAACGCAAAATTTAGGTGTACAGAGTGCTATTGACTCTAATGGATCTGCTATTGCTGGCAATATTATGGGCAAAGCTCGTGATTTCGCTGCTCTTACAGCTGGTGGAGTTGGTGCCTTAAAACTTGGTAAACAAATTGCTTTTGGTGGTGCTGAAGATGGAAAAAATCCAGATGGTAGTGTCAAGGAAAGCAATGCGTTATTAAAAAATGGAATTACTGGTTATTTAGGTAAGGGAACTAAAGGTCTTGCGAAAGGTATTGGTAAAATTGGAAGATCTCATGCCGAGGGCACTAAATGACAAGGTACAAAAAATATTATCAAAAATCCTTTTGTTAAATTAAATAATATGGCTAGAAGTGCTGCTTCTGAAAAATGAAATGAAAATATTAGTAATCCTTTTAATGAAGGAAGATATGGTAGTCCTAACTTTAATCCTATATAATGAATAAAAAAATAAATTATTAAAATACTGGAGAAAATTATGAAATTAAAAAAAACAAAAAATGAATTTAAAAAGAAAAAAAGTTATCGTTGAAGACGTAATATTACTATTGGAATTTTATTAATAATAATATCAGGTATTGCTGGTGTTATTTCCCAATATGGTTAAATTTTAACAAAATAAAAATAAAGGATTATTAAAATGAAATTTATTCGTGAAAAAAAATGAATATTACCATTAGTTGTCTTAATTGCGATACCTTTTTTACTATTAGTAAATACTTTATTAATTTATGCTTTTGTTTTTGTTAATAAGATGTTTTTTCATAATGGTGATAACCAACAACCATTTACGTTTAAGATTTTAACACAGAATGTTATTGATCATTGATTATTATTTTTAATTTTATTTCTTGTTGAGTGTTGTATTTTATTATCTTATTTTATAATTCATAAGTATAAAATTTATCGTGAAACTCATAATAAAAGTCGTTTTCTCCGTGATTCAAAAAACAAAGTATATGGTTCTGCTGCTTGATTAACACCTGCTGAAATTGCTAATACCTTTCCATTATCAAAAACTGTTGAAAATGATTATGGTATTGTTGTTCAAACAACAAAAACAAAAATTGGTGGTGTCCAATTTAATATTAAACCTGATGCTCATAATATTGTAATTGGTGGCACAGGTAGTGGTAAAACACAAAAATTAGTTATTCCAACTATTTATTTAAATGCACAGTCAAAAATTAAACCATCAATGGTTATTACTGACCCAAAAGGTGAATTATTTCAAAATCATTCTAAAATACTAAAAGATAATGATTATGATGTTTATGTCATTAATTTGCGTGATACTTCTGTCTCTAATTCATGAAATCCTTTTGTAAAAGTATATGATTTTTATGTAGAATCAATGCGTTTAAAAAAAGAAAATAATCCTTTAAATGAATCAATTACTTATGAATCAATGGCATTATCATGAATTAATGATATTGTTGAAGCTTTATTCCCTGAGTCAGATCCAAAACAAAAATTTTGAAATCAATCAGCAATGCAGGTTGTTAAATCAATTATGCTATTTATGTTAGAACAATTAGAAGATCAACCTGATGTGCCATTAAAATATTTTAGTATGTCAAATGCAGCTATTGTTGCTACTAATCGTCAACGATATGTTGAAATTTTAAAAAAAATGCCAACTCATAGTTTAGCTCGTCAAATTGGTTTGGGTGCATTAGAAGGTGCTGAGGAAACTGCAGGTTCAATTAGTCAGATGGTTGCTAATGGTTTACGTTTATTTACTGATCCAGTAACACGAAATATTAGTTGTAGTAATGATATAAATTTAGATGAAATTGTAAAAAAACCAAGTGCTGTTTTCTTAGTTGTTCCTGATGAAAGTAATGAACGTAATGCTTTTGTTTCAATGTTTATTGCCCAGTTATATAAAAATACAATTCGCTATGCAAGTACCTTACCTGATATTAAATTACCACGTCCTTTATATTTTCTTTTTGATGAATTTGGTAATATACCAACTATCTCTAATATGGCACAAATGATTACTGTTTCACGAAGTCGTAATATTTTCTTCATGATGATTATGCAAGATTTACAACAATTAACACAAAAATATGGTAAAGAAACAGCAGAAACTATTTTTAATAACTGTATTTTACATACTTTTTTGCAAACTATGGATTTACAAACTGCTAATAAATATTCAGATATGTTTGGTGAAAAAACAATTATTAATTATAGTCATTCTGGTAATAAAGATAAAAAAGCTGATAATATTAATTCATCATTACAAGGTAAGAAATTAATTACTGGTAGTGAATTAATGAAATTAGATTTTAATACTGCTGTTATTTTTTTAGCAAAACACAATCCAGCAAAAACACGTTTAATTCCGTTTTATGAATGGGGAACTAAACCAGCAGGACAAGCTGTTGTTACAAATGCTTCACGATTAATTGATTTTAATAAAGATTATTATTTAAGTTTTATTGGTTTATTTTATTATATTGAGAAAAGAAAAAATCCACAAGCAGCAGCGGAAAGAGAAAAAGCAAATAATAATAGTTAAGAAAAAATACCTTTATTTTAATAAAGGTATTTTAATATAAATATATATTCTTGATAGATATAGAAAATAACGTTATACTGTTAATGATATAAGTTTTGTTTTTATATGATATCTAATTAACTTAGATGAAAGGACTTAAGGATATGATACCCAATATTATTACTACAATAAGGTTAATATTAGTACCAATTATTATTATTTTAATGATTATATCTCCAATTAATAATGATAATTTTTATCATCTTTCGACAATAAGTATCACTATTAATAATTATACTTTGCCTGTTAGTTGATTAATTGCAGCAATTTTCT
Source organism: Spiroplasma endosymbiont of Polydrusus pterygomalis (assembly GCF_964030825.1). Taxonomy (NCBI): domain Bacteria; kingdom Bacillati; phylum Mycoplasmatota; class Mollicutes; order Entomoplasmatales; family Spiroplasmataceae; genus Spiroplasma; species Spiroplasma endosymbiont of Polydrusus pterygomalis. The sequence goes on from NZ_OZ034964.1 coordinate 484,104, forward strand.
TTATTATTGCAACAATTAGTGATTTTATTGATGGTTGATGAGCAAGAAAGTTTAACCAAGTAACAATTTTTGGTAAATTTTTTGATTCAATAGCTGATAAACTTTTAACTAATGGTGTTTTAATTGTTATGGCATGTGCGACGATAATCCCAATTTGAATGGCAGTGATCTTAGTATTACGTGATTTTATTATTGATGTCGTTCGTCAAATTTTAGCTAGTAAAGGTGTGATAATGGCAGCTGATAAGTATGGTAAAATAAAAGCAGCAGTTGAAATGTTAGGAATTATTATTTTATTTTTTATTAATTGACAATTTTTAAATGGTAATGTTAATGGTCATGATAGTAATGATCAATATGGTTTAATTAATCAATTAGTAATGATACCAATGTACATTGCAACAATATTAAGTATTTACAGTGCTTATCATTATATTAATTTAAATGCTAAAAGTTTATTTAGTATTGAAAAAAACAAAGGAGTATTAACATAAATGACAAAAAAAATGATTATTTTGAATCAGTGAGCAGTAGTAACAGGCGCTTCTAAAGGCCTTGGCTATTATTATTGTCAAGCATTATTAGCACAAGGTTATCATGTTTTAGGAGTATCCCGTGATAGTAAGAATATTTTAGAATTGGCAAAAAAGTATCCACATTTACAAATTAAAAATTATGATTTTGATTTATCTGATTTAAAAAATGTTTATAAATTATTTGAATTAGTTAAGACATTAAATGTAACGGTAGTTATTAATAATGCTGGTTATGGTGTTTGAGGAATGTTTAACGATAGCATGTTAGAACAAGAATTAAATATGATTAATTTAAATATTTCTTGTCTTCATATTTTAACAAAGTTATTTGTGCAACGTTTTAGTAAAAATAACTATGGTCGTGTTATTAATATTGGAAGTATGGCAGCTTTTAGTCCTGGTCCTGTTTTTGCTAGTTATTATGCTTCTAAATCATATGTTTGAAGTTTAGGGGTTGCTATTAACTATGAATTAAAGCGAGCAAAAAGTAAAGTAAGAGTCATTACAATTTGCCCAGGTCCGTTAAAAACTGAATTTTGAAATCGTAGTAGTAATGGTAAAGGAAGTAAACAACATTACAGTTCGTTATTACCAGTTTTAGATACTGAAACTTATGCTAAAAAATCATTACAAACAGCATTAAAAATAAAGAGAAAAAGTTTTATTATTACTGGTATTTCTAATAAAATTACAAGAACTATTATTAGAATATTACCTTTAAGAATAGTACTGAGGTTAATATATAAATATCAAAAAAACCGTTAACAATAACTTTATATTTTTCCTTAGCAAGATTATTTGCTAAGATTTGTTTTAATTGATAGTTTTATTACTACTGGTTTAAATTTACATCAATTTTAAATTATGATTGATAATTATCAAATATGAATTTTATATTTGTTCTACTTCTATATAAAAAAATAAGAATGTTATCATAAGATAAGTGATGTTTAAATTATAAAACTAATTAAAATTAATAATTATTTCTATGCTAATTAATCAAAATATATTATATACAGTCTGATCATCTATTGTAATTTGATTTAAATTTGTTATTATATACTTGTCCTAATCTTAGGACAAAAAACATCAGTTTAATTAATTTAAAATTGTAAATTTGGCTTTATGCCCTTATATGGTTAATTTTCATGTAAGGGTTTTGTATTTTGTTTTACTGATATGAGTCTTTCATTTAGTTTAAAAACTCAATTTAATATCTATTCCAATTTCATAAAATTAATATTCCCACTTACCCTTTAACACCAATAATCATATAAAACTAATAATCAAAAAACATTTTAAAATTTATATCATTATACTTTAAAAGTATTAAAAATTTAAAGTCAAATTTACTTTTTTATGATAATTAAGTTTGTTTATAGTAAAAGTATTAATTAAAACTTTATTTTCTAAAGGTTATTAACTATAAAGTTAATAACTTCTGGTATTTACTTTGTTAATTTGCCATTCCTAAAGTAACTAACGAAACTAAATATCAAAATATAAATTATAATTATCAATTGGTATTGCTTTAAAACCTATATAATATCATTTTGATATTTATATTTTCTTTTAAAATTAAAACTCTCTTTCTTTGTTAAAATAAAAAATATTAAGTAAGGGTAGTAACATTAAAATGTTACTACCCTTAATTTAAAAAGAAAAAGAGATAAATAAAATTATTAATCATAAATCAATTAATTGATTTATTTTAGTTATTATTGGCTTAAGTTTACTTATTAGTACAGTAACGATAGAAAATCATAATTAATTTATTATTGTCGATGGTTTTGTTTAACTTTTAGGATAATATAAAAATATTCTCAAATAATAGCATTTTAGATGTCTTTAATAATAATTTAATCAATTTTATTGCTAACTAATGATTGATTTAATATTTTAAATATAAGATGGCAGCATGGTATTTACGATATTTTAATACCGATATTTTTATCAATAAATATCATTTTTTATAATATTAAATTTTTTTTAAAAATAAAAATATATTTTTTATTAAAATTTAATTTAGTAGTTAGCATTAAATGAATTAGTTAAAGTAGCCATTCTAACAATATATGTAAAATTTTGAGTTGAGGTTACATTAAAAGTTTTACCTTTTATCGCTACTTTTATTGTTATTGGATAATCCATGTGGTATGCTAAACTATCATCACCATCTGCTATTCACTTTATTTTACATTCTTCTAAATGTTTTTTAAATAAATTTGTTAAATTTACAATAGTGACATTATTTAAATCATTGATAAATCATTCTCAACTTTCATTAATACTAGCTTGACTATAAGCTGCTTGAAACATATTACGCATATAATCTAATATTACTTGTTCTGAAATGATATTATATTTTTCTTCAGTTATTTCTTTTCTATTTCTGACTGCAAATGTTGCATTTTGATATTTTTCATTCTTTATTAAGAAGTTCCTAGTAAATGGTGATAAATCTAAAAGTTGAGTAATATAAATAGTCATTGTATTTAAATTTTCTTTAATTTCATTAACACTATCAAAGTCACTAATGGCAGTTTGCAGTTTTGTTATTTTAGGTTTTATTAATTTACTATCATTATCACTTGTTGTTTGTTTTTTATCTTTATTATTGCTTATTTTTTTTATTTTAATTATAATTTTTTCAGTTGTGTTTTTATTTTTCATTAATATTTCTCCTTTTATTAAAAAATATATATACCTAGGTTGTTAGTAACTACTAACCTAGGTATTAAGAAAATATAAATATGTACGAAAAATTATTTTTTTATAAATTTTTAAAATTATTTAACTGCTTTAACAGTAAATTGGAATTTTTTATCTGCACTAGCAGTTACTTGCGGTGCATTAGTTACAGTTGCTACTATTTTGTAAGTGAAGTCCAATGGATATTTTAGATCTTCTCCTTCTTCAGCATATCTGTTTAAACATGCTACTAAGTGTTTTTCAAAACCTGTATCTAAATTATTAATAGTAGCATCTGTTTTATTAGCAATTGTTCATTTTCAATCTTTTTCAACTGCTAAATTATATGCATCAATAATAACGTCTTGAAATCTACTAAGTAAATATTGTGGTACAATAGGTGTTATTGTTCCATTTTTTTCTAGTACAAATGTTCCTTCTGGATATTCATTATTTTTTAAGAATAAAACTTTTTCTGTGTCTGGTAATCTATCTAACATTTGATTAATATAAGGAATCATAGTGTTTAAGTTTTGTTGTAGAGAAACAGGAGTAATATAACCAGCTGCTTCATCTATCAATTCATATTTTAATGTTCCTGAAAATACAATTTTTGACATGTTTTTTCTCCTCACTTTTAGTTTACTTATTTTAAATTAAGATTCACTTAGATTATGTATTTTGTTTTAATATCAATAATAGCAAGGGATTTAGCAAAAATGTGAAAAAATATTAAATAAAACATATTTTAAGTAAATCTTAATTTAAGTCTATTATTGAAAAAATAAATATGCAATAAAAAAAATATTTAGATTTTAATCTAAGTTTTGTAGGATAAAAATTTAATTATTATTTGATATTAGTAATTTGCTGATAAAACTAGATAATATTAATAATAATTATCGTGTATATTATAATGATTTTATATATTTATGTTATAATCAAGAAAATTATTATTAATATTAAAGGTAAAATAAAATTTGGGATATTAACTAGTAATCTGTGGGTGTTTTAATGACAAGAATGGAAAAATATAAAGATTTACGTGAACAAATTGCTAAAGAAATTAAAGAAAATAGTAAAATTTGAGAACAAGAACAAAAAATAGAAAAATATTATCAACAATTAATAAAAGTTGATAAAGCATATTTTGAACCAATTTTTCAAAGTTTAAATTCTGAATTAAATTTAATTAATTTTGAAAATTGCTTTATTAAAAATAATGAGCAACATTTAGATGATAATGATAAATTAATATTGGAAAATATGTTAGAAAATATTAATAATATTTTAGAAAAATATAGCAATAATGTTGATTATAAAGTTGATATGCCATTAATCAATACTAATTTAGAATATCAAACATTAATTAATAGCATGCATAATAAAATAAGTGAATTTCAAAAAGATTTAGAAAGTAAAATTCATGATATTAAAAATTTTGTTAAAAATTTAGAATTCAAATATAAAAAATACAAACTAAATAATAGTGATTTTAATAAAGAATTAAAAGAAATTAATCACCAGCATAATCATTTTCAAGATGAATTACAAAAAATTAAAATTAAAAATAATTATAAATGAAGTTTAACAGTATTTAGTATTACCATTGTTTGTTTAATTTTAGTAGTCATGTTAGTATTATCATTAATATTATTTATTAAATAAAGAATGGAGAAAAACAATGCATCGAAAAATTAATATTGCAATAGATGGCCCAGCTGCCAGTGGTAAATCAGCAGCAGCATATTTGCTGGCAAAAAAAATTAATTATCAATTTATGGATACTGGAATTATATATCGTAGTTTTACTAATTATTGTTTAAAAAATAAAATTGATTTTGAGAATCAAGATTTAGTACTTTCAGCGTTACAACTTTTTGATATGAAGTGAGTTAATGGTCATTTTCTTTTTAATGATCAACCGTCAACAGAAGAAATTTATAATAAAAATGTTACTAGTAAAGTACCATTAATTGCTACATTAGTTGAAGTTAGAAAACTTATTGTTGCTAAAATTCAAGAAATAGTTCAAAATCAAGGTTTTATTGTTGTTGGTCGCGATATTAGTAGCGTTGTTTTGCCTAATGCCCAATTAAAAATTTTTTTAACTTCTAGTTTACATATTCGTAGTGAAAGAAGATATCAACAATACCTTAAAGAAGGTATTAGTATTACACAAGAACAAGTATATAATGATATGGTAATACGTGATAATATTGATAAAACTCGTAGCACTGGTCAATTAGTAATTGTTAAGGATGCAATTATTTTAGATAATAGTGATTTTATTTTAGCAACGACTGTTGCTAAATTAAAAATTTTATATGATAATTACTTTATTAGTCATAAAAAATAGTATTTTAAATATAAGGATTTGAATGAAATGAATAAATTACCAAAAGTAGTAATTGTAGGACGACCTAATGTTGGTAAATCTTCAATTTTTAATCGAATATTACAAAAAAAAGTAGCAATAATTGCAGATATGCCTGGTGCAACTAGAGACCGAATTTATGGAATTGGCGAATGATTAACGCAGAATTTTGTCATTATTGATACTGGTGGTATTACTAAAACAATTACTAATTTTACCCAACAAATTAATCAACAAGTTAATATTGCGTTAGCAGAAGCTGATATTATTTTATTTGTTTGTTCTTATCAAGAAGGTTTAACTGGTGAAGATCAAGATATTGCTAAATTATTATATAAAACCAAAAAACCAGTTATTATTATTGCTAATAAATATGATAATATTCAAAAAGATAATGATAAAGTTTATGAATATTTAAATCTTGGCTTTGGTGAACCAATTTTAGTATCTGCTAATCATGGTATTGGTTTTGGTGATTTATTAGATATGATAATTGCTAAATTACCAAAAGAAGTTCATATTGAAAAAGACGAAAATATTAAATTAGCAATTATTGGCCGTCCTAATGTTGGTAAATCAAGTTTAGTCAATACTATTCTTCAAGAAAATAGAGTTATTGTTTCACCAATCGCAGGAACAACAACCGATGCTATTGATAGTAATTTTGTTTATAATAAAAAACAATATTGTATTATTGATACGGCAGGAATTCGTAAAAAAGGAAAAATTACTGAAGATTTAGAAAAATATAGTTTAATTAGAACTACTAATGCTATTGAACGTAGTGATATTGTGTTATTTTTATTAGATGGTAGTGTTGAAATTCAAGAACAGGATTTAACAATAGCGGGAATAGCAAAAAATTTAGATAAACCAGTTATTATTATTGTTAATAAATGAGATTTGGTTAAAAAAAATGAAAAAACAATGCAAGCGTTTACTAAAAAAATAAAAGAAAAATTTAAATATCTTGAATATTCTTTTATTGTATATTTATCCGCTTTAAAAAACAGCAGAGTTCATACTTTATTCGCTACTATTAATGAAATATTAGTTAATATGAATTTAAGAATTAAAACAAGTATTCTTAATGAAGTAATTAACAAAGCACAATTAATTAATGAACCACCTTACTTTAAAGGTGGTAGATTAAAAATATATTATGCAACACAGGTTGAAAAAAACCCACCCACTTTTATTTTAATGGTCAATGATCCCCAACGATGTCATTTTTCTTATGAACGGTTTTTGATTAATCAAATTCGTGAACGATTTGGTTTTCAAGGAGTACCAATTAAATTAAGATTTAACATGCGTAAATCATTGTATAAATAATGAAATATAAACAATAAGTTTATATTTAAACAAATAGATTATTTATTGTATAATAATATTTATTAAGATAAAAGACTAATGATTAGAAAGTATAAAGGATTATGCTAAATTTTTTAACATTAGAGTCGCACAATAAAAATTTATCAACATCAGCAATGTGAATAATGTTCATCATTGGCTTGCTTTGTGTTGGTATTATTTTTCTTGTGTTTTTTTTATTTAAAAGAAAATTGTATAAAGAAAGGAGCATGATTAACGAACAATTTTTACTAAAACCAAAAAAAGTTACATATCAAGTTTTTAGTTTTTGAAATAAGGTTCTTTATATATTTTTAATATTTTGTGCAACGATTGGTGCCATCGTATTATTATCAGTTTCAATAAGTTCAATGTTTTAATTTTAAAAACTTGAGTAAAAGTTTTAAGGAGGGAGTTAAAATATGGGTTTAGTTTTTCGAAAAAAACATAAAGAAGAAAAGCAAACAAAAAATGGTAATACTGAATTGAAAACGGCAAAAGAAAAAAATGCTTGAAGTAATGTTTTAAAATTTTTACAAGATTTAGGTAAAGCATTGCAATTTCCAATAGCAGTATTACCATTTGCCGCTATTTTAAATCGTTTTGGTGCATTGGGACTTACTTTTACTAGTATTACTGATGTTACAGGTTTACATATTACTAATAAAGTAGGTTATTGAATTTCATATATTATTCAACAACCAGGAAAAATAGTATTTGATAATTTATCATTATTATTTGCTTTGGGATTGGCATTTGGTTTAGCTAAAGATCATCGTGGTGAGGCTTCATTGGTAGGAGCCGTATTCTTTTTAGCAATATATGCGATGACATCAGTTGAACATTCACTACCAGAAATGTTATACAAAAATGTTTTAACATTTAAATCAGATTCGGGTGAAACGTTTTCATCATTATTTTATGTAGAAAAGTTTGGTAGTGATGGTAAAACTATTATTGGTGGAATTTATGTATTAAATATTGGTGTTTTTGGTGGAATTATTGCTGGTTGCTTATCAGCAGTTTTGTATAATAAATTTAAAGAAATTAAACTTCCTCAAGCATTATCATTTTTTGGTGGTCGTAGATTTGCGCCAATGGTTGGTTTGGCAATAACAATTCCTATTGCTTTGCTTTTTGCTATCATTTGACCATGAATTCAATGAGTATTAATGAGATTTGGTCAAGCAGTTGCTAATCCAAATAATCCTGCCGTTGCCATTCCTGGAACAGCAGTTTATGGAATATTAAATCGTCTATTATTACCTTTTGGTTTACATCAAATTTTAAATACTTTCTTTTGATTTCAATTACCAATTAATGGTCATGTCATATCTCCATTTACTGGAGCTGCATCTGAAACAACAGAATGAGTAAATGGAGATATTAATGCCTTTACTAGAGGTATTGAAGGGTCTGGATTTTTTCAGTCAGGTTTTTTTCCAATTATGATGGGTGGTATTCCTGCTGCTGCTTTAGCTATGATTATGGCTGCTAAAAAAGAAAATAGAAAAATGGTATCAGGATTTTTAGGTGGGGTTGCCTTAGTTTCTTTTATTAGTGGAATTACTGAACCAATTGAATTTTCTTTTGTATTTATTGCTCCATTATTGTTATTAATTCATGCTTTATTAACAGGAATATTTATTGCAATAACAACAGCATTACATATTCAAGTTGGTTTTGGTTTTAGTGCCGGGATTATTGACTATTGTATTTCATTTGCGCAATCATGAGGTTTTGCTAATTATGCTGTTGATGTCTATCATTTTACTGCAAATCCATTGTGAGTGTTATTATTAGTTGCGCTTGCTGGTGGTATCTATTTTATTACTTTTTATACAGTAATTACAAAAATGAATATTAAAACGCCAGGTAGAGAAGATGATTTTGGTTCTTTTGGTATTACTGAAGATAAAGCAGCAGTGAAATCAGAATTAAATAATAAAAATCTTAAAAGTGATAAATATACAGTAATGGCAATAAAATTAATTGAAGCAATTGGTGCTGATAATTTTGTTGAAATTGATAATTGTGCTACTAGATTACGTTTGATTGTTAAAGATACTTCACTTATTAATTTAGCAAAAGTTAAAGCAGCGGGAGCATTTGGTACTACAATTTTAAATAAAGAAGCTGTCCAAATTGTTATTGGTACAGATGTTGAACATGTTGCTAATGCAATGAAAGCACAGTTAGCAAGATAACTTGTTGCAAATGTTAAAGTTAAAATAAAATCCATAATTAAAAAAATATTATTTTATTATCAAAACATAATATAAAGATAATAAGCTCATATAACTATTAATTAGTTTATATGAGCAGCTTTTATTATTTAAAAAGAAAGGAGTAAAGAAGTGAAAGTAAGAGAACGTTTAATTTATTAAAAGTTTACAAAAAGTTAAAGTCAACTACCAACAATAACTGAAAACAATTTTATTACTACACTTAATTTAAGACATATGTGTTGTAGTAGTAAAGAAAGTATTATTGTAGTTGTTAGTAATATTGTTGCATATTATAAAAAAACAAGATGAAAAATTTGATGATGAATTATTTATCAAAAATATTAATTATGCTTTACAATTTATTGATCAAGATTTGATGTCGTCAATGAGAATTTTGATTTCTCATATTTTAATATATAATATTTTTAATCATCCCTTATTATGACTTGATTTTAATCAATTTATTAAAAATAATAGTTGTTGCTGTTTTTAAAGAAAAAATAAAAGTAATGACAAGTGACAATGCATCTTTTGATGAAAAAATTAAATACATTAAAAAACAATTAGATAATAATCTTGATATATTTAAGCACTTTAAATTAGTTTGTGAAGATTATCAAGTATGTGTATTAAATTCTTATAACTTTGTTGCTAATAGAATAAAATATTCTTTTACAAACGATAATACTACTGATAATGGTAGTGTATTAGTAGCAAGTGAATATGCTAAAATTAAAAAAATAATTGCAAGAGAAAATAGATTTGAAAAAATATTGATAGTAGCAAGTAGTAATTCTCAACTTTCATCTATCAAACCTTGCATGAAAGTTGAACCAGTTTTTGAGCAAAAAATGGTCCCAAAAACAGTAGTAGTAAATGTAGTATACAGCCAGTAGTAGCATCAGTACCAATTTTAGTACCTACTGGCAATAAATTGTAATGGAAACTAAAGTTTAGAAAATATGGATGCTGTTGATAAGCTAACAATGGGATGTTATTTACAACCAAAATTATCTAGCATGTAATTTTAGTAAAAAATAAGAATCCTAGTTTAAAAAATAAAATATAAAAATTATGGTATATTTATTAAGAGGTGGCTATATCATGAATAATGAAGTTTTAAAAAGAATTTTAGCCAAAAGAGCAATAACAATTAATGATCGAATATTATTTAAAACAATTTTTGAGGTTTTAAGTACTCTTTTTACCAATGAAGAAGGTATATCAACATTAAAAACTGGTTATCAGATAAATGATTATCAACGTCTTTGATTTTTAACAATTACCCCAGATAATAAAAAAGAAACAGTAATTAAAGCTGGATATGGTAACTTTTTAGCAGCAGATTGAAATGTTATTTATCAATTTAATAGTTTAACGACAATTGCTAAAAGAAAGCAATTAGGTGAAAAGTATCATCATGAAAAAGTTGAATTTGTTACTTTTACCAAAATAGAAGAAAAAACAAAAGGTATCGGTTATCATTTTATTGGCATATTTGTTTTTGATGATTTTAGTGATCAAGAATGTAAAACAATGATTTTTAGAAAAATTAAAGATAGTTATAAATTAAAAGCAAAGAGTTAATAAAATTTATTAACTCTTTTTACTTAAAATGATAAATGGTTAGTTTTTTCTTCACTTTCTTCTTTAATAGTAATTATTTGATCATTAATTTCTTTTATCTTTTTTTTCAGACGGTTTTCATTAATTTTTTTATTTAAAAAAGGTGTTGATTTAGTTTTAGATAATGATTGAATATTTGTAGTAGTAGGTTGTTGGTAAATGGTATAATGTTGTTCAATATGCATCATTGGATCTCGATATAAGTATTCATTATTAACGTTATTACTAATGCATTTCATACAATAATTTCAAAACATTTTTATTTTTTCCTTTTTTATTTTAACTACTAATTAAAATTAAATAGTTGCGTTATTTAATTTTAATAGTTTATAATTATAATAATAGCAAACTTTAGTTAAAGGTGAAAAATAATGCTACACGATAGTAATATTTCAAAAATTAATAGTATTAATAATTTTGAACAATTATTTATTTATTTTGCTTTACCAGTTCTTTTTTTACTTTTAATTATGAAAGTATCTTTTTTAATTACTATTAATTTTCATAAAAAAAATATTAATAATAATAAAATATTTAATAAAACAAAAACTATTATTTTACAATTTAGTTTATGATTTTTAGCACAATTTTTTTTATTTTTATTGCCAATGCAAGAAATAGTAATTAATATTCATTTTTTTGATTTAGAAACCTTACGATTATTATCATTAATTTCAATTTTACACTTAGTTATTTGTTTTAGTTTTTTCAGTCATAATAATAATCAAATTATCAAAACAATGCGTTTTACTATTTTGTCAATAATTGTGATTGCCATTATTTTTCAATTTAATTTTACGATGATTAAAATATCATTGCCATCAATAAGTAATGTTGTTTCATTAGTAACTTTACTTTTCTTTTATTATTGATTATTTTTCTTTTTGTGAAAAATGTTTAGTAATAATTTATTTACTATTTTTAATTTAATGAAAAAAACTTGAATCACATTATTTACTAATTCTTCATTACCTAATATCATTGATAAACAATTGCCAATAAAAACATATACTAAAACTAAGACTATTGTTTTAACATGACAATTTGAACGTCAGTTATTTACTAATTTTGATAATCAAATTTCTATTACTGATTATCATAATCAAAAACTTTTAATTGCTACTTATAAGAAAAATTTAACTTATTTTTTAAGCGCGCAATTAACAATGCTTATTAGTAAAACTATTCAAGATTTAAAAACTTTGATTAATGGTTGAAAAATGTCTTTAATTCAATAACTTCTTTTGTTTTAAATTTATAAAAGAAAGGAAGAACGAATATGAAAAAACAATCATTTTTGCTTTTTAAAAATGCATTTAAACAAGCATTGCGTAATAAAATTCAGTTAGTGGGTTTAATAGTTTTAGTATTATTATCATCAACTATTTTTTCATTAATGCAAACAAGTTTAGCAAGAATTTCTAATGAATATTCAATATTAGTTGAAAAATCTAATTTACATGATTTTGTGATTGATTTATCTAATGCTGCTCCAAAACATAATGTTACTAGTAAAAGTTTAACAACAGCAGTTGTTGAGAAAAATGATCTTCATATTAATGCTATTGCCAATACTGTTGGTAATGAATTTATCTGAGATCGTGTTGAAGGCAGAACTATGCAATTAGATAATAATAACAATAATAGAATTTTAAAAATATTAACTTATAATCAAGATGCTCGTATTGATAAATTAATTATTAGTGCTGGTTATCAAATTGGGGATGCTAGTAATCCAGATCATATTACACCACATTGAAAACAAGTAGTTATTAATAAAGAATTTGCCCAAAAAAATAATTTACAAATTAATGATACAATCCGTGTTCAATCAGATCAATTAGGTAGTAGTTTAAAAGTTTCAGGCTATAATTTAAATGATCCTGGTTATAGTAGTTATAATTGATTAAAAATTGTTGGATATGGTGTATCTGCTGATTTTACAACACCAATTATTGACCAAACAACACCAATTCCAAATAAAACTCGCGAAGGGTTATTATATGTTGATCCAACGCAATTTGGTTTAAGCAAAGCACCAGAAGATAATAACTTTGTTTGATCATATGATAGGAATAATGAAAAAATAACGATTGCTGCTGATAATGATCGTGAGATTTATTTTGTTGGAAAATCAATGATCGGTAAAATTAATAATATTAAATTAATTTCAAAACAATTAAAAGATAAATATATTAATACTATTGATTCTGATGCTGCTTTAGTATATCAATTAGGAAATAGTAATTATACGTTTAATAGTCGTACTGCTACTTTAAGTGCAACTTTTACTGCTTTTAAAAGTTTATTAATTGGTTTATTATTAATTGTTTTAATTATTACTGGAATTACAGTAATATTAATTACTTATAAAAATATTGATAATTCACGAACACAAATTGGAATTTTAAAATCATTAGGTTATAGTAATATTAAAATTTTGATTACATCGTTAGCTTATCCAATGATTGCTGCACTTATTGGTACTGTCTTAGTTTTTTTACCAGCTAGTGGTTTACAACTAATTATTGTCCATACTTTTTCTGATTATTTTAATCTAGATTTTGGTCGTTTTATTTTTAATGGATTAGGCTTTGTTTATTGTTTAATTTTAATATTTGGATTTTTATCAATTATTGCTTGAATTATTAGTGCATTAACAGTTATTAAAAAACCAATAGATTTAATTAAAAATGAATCAGTTACTGTTAATTCTCGTTTTAGTCATCTTATTAAAGCAAAAAGTATTAATCGTGGTTTTTTAACGAGATTTCGTTTATCACTATTTACATCATCAATTGGAAAAATGTCAGCAGCAGCATTAACTATGTTTTTAGGAACAACTTTAATGACAACAGCTATTATTGGTCCAAAAATTATGGCTGATAATAAATTACTTTCTTTTACTGGTATGCATTACCATTCTTTAGTTGAATATCAAGTGCCAACTTATAATTCGCCATATAGTTTTTATAAAACTTATAATCCAAATAATAAAAATGATTGAACATATACTGCTACTACTGATGAGACTAATGGTGAAAAGTATTTACATCCCCCTCGTTTTGATAGTTCAGGTCCATTGAATGAGACTTTTGTGAAAGAATTATTGGAAAATAATATTAATGGTGAAGCATATGCTCCAATGTCATATGAGTCTAATCCTGGCGCTGCTATTACCACTTTGGGAATGTCTGGTTTAACATATTTAAATGGTAAAATGCTTACTAAAAACTTTTTAAATGGACTAGATTCTAGTGATATTAATAATGATACTATTGTTGAAATTATGGTGCAAATGGCTTGACCAAATGCCTTACCAATGTATCAAAAAGTTTTAAAAGAAAAAAAGAATGATATCTTTTATAGTAATGATACTTATAATATTGTGCGAAGATTTTATCAAGATTTTCGCACGACAGTAGCAATGAATATTAGTGGTATAATTTCGCAAACTGGTAATATTAGTACTAATCCTAGTGATTTTGATGTTACAAAGTTTAAAACTTGAGCAAATAGTAATATACCTGCTTATCATAATACTTCAAGTTCTGGTGTTACTTTTGCCAATGATATTGATAATTTAAGTTTTGATACTAGTGATAAATTATACCCATGACATTTAACTAACGAAAAGCAGTTATTAAATAATGATGCAATTAGTATTAGTGAAGAAGATCGTGATCATTGAATTAATAAAGTTGGAATTTGATTTGGTGCTTTATTTTATAAAAGAATGGGACAAACAGTAGTGCAAGGTGTTTATACTAAAAGTCCATATTTTATTCGTCAGAATATTGCTAAGGCTTATAATGACCCTAATGCTCCTTTTAATGTGGCGTTTAATGTTGTTCCCTATGATAAGAATACTGATGAATTAGGAACTTATTTTATTGGTACTCCTGAAAAATTATTTAATCACAACAAATATTTAATGAAAGTTTATGGTTTACAAAATCAACAACAATTAGGTAAACCATCAATGATGCAATTATATGATGAAAGAGGTTCTTCATTAAATCCGGTTTTAGAACAAGAAAATAGTGACGATAGTATTAGTATTGTTATTAATCAAACGATCGCTAAACAATTAAATTTAAAAACTAACGATGAATTTAAAATGAGTAGTAATGGTAATATTATGAAATTTAAAGATGCCGCTACTAATGAATTTAAAGCTTTTGATCTAAATCAAATTGATATTGATGACATCGTAGAAGATCCTAAAAATGATAATAATGTAACGTTATCAAAAGCAAAAACTGGTTATAAAGAAGTTGATAGTTTAAAAAATGGAGCATATGAGAATTTAGGTACTAATGCGACACCAATGTTACAAGAAGTTGCTGCTGGTAACGTTGTTAATGCTTACGATCATCAAATGACTTCTAAGTATAAAGTAGTTGGTATCTATAATGGTTATGGTCAACCTAATGCTTATATTAGCAAAAATAATGCTGATAAAGTCTTATCATTTAATAAAACAAAAGAATTTTTCTTTTTATTATTTAAAAAAGAATGAGCAGAAAAAAATACAATCGCTGGTGTTGAGTTTGATAAATTAAAAGATATTAATAATTATCAAGAATTGCTTGAAAAAATAAATGATCCTGTTTTTGCTAAACTTAATCAAGTATTTGCAAATGAAAATCCAATATTTAATTTTAAATTTTCAACTGCACAAGCATTACCAGATATTACTAATTCATTTTCAACTTCACAAATGTATGGCGATTATAGTGCTTTTGGCTTAAATGGTGGTACTAATAATGGTATTACTTATCAGGGTTATGGTGCTGGTAGTGCCAATAATATTACACCACAAGATATTGATCATCAATTATTAAATCAAATTACTGATTTAGTTGATGCCGTATTAGGAGCGTTTATTATTTTTTCCTTAATAATTTCATTCTTTATTATTTTATTAACAAGTAATTTAGTAATTTATGAAAATCGTAAAACAATAGCAACTATGAAAACACTTGGCTATAGTGATGCTAAGATAACTAATATTGTTATTGGTATGTATTTACCAGTGATTGCTGTTATGTTTGTTTTTGGTCTTCCCGTAGGATGAATAATTGTTAAGTTTATCATTAATTATTTAGCTGATAATACAACATGAGTTTTACCTTTATTTTTTACTTGATGATTACCTTTTGTTGTCGGTTTTATTGTTGTTGCTATTTATGCCACAACCTTTATTATTGATTGATATGCGATGAAGAAAATTAATCCAATTAAAGCTTTAAATGAAATTGATTAAAAATTGAAGGGAATAAGAACATGAAAAATAATAAAAAAAACCTTAAAAATGTAAATAACGAGAAAACTGAGAATCAATTAAAATCTAGTTTTATCAAAAAGTCAGTAGCAAAAGAAAAAGAAAAACCAGTACTACCACCAATTCACGCCTCCCATGATAAGCCAGAGTCAAAAGAAGAAATTGAGGTAAATAAAAAGAAATTAAAACTTTTTAAAGATAAGCAAAAAGAAATTAAAAAATTGACAAAAGCCCATTCAAGAGAAATTTTAGCAGGTAAAATTATCTCAATCACTAACAATATACCAAATACTAATACTAACGTGATTGAGTTATTTGATGTTAAAAAATCTTACTTAACAGGAGATTTAGAATATGAAGTATTAAAAGGTGTTAATTTAAAAATTAAGTTAGGCGATTTTGTTGTTATTTTAGGCCCTTCTGGTAGTGGAAAAACAACGTTATTAAATATTATTTCAGGATTAGATAAGGCAAATACTGGTGATGTTTTTGTTGCTGGATATAATTTATCGCTATTAAAGGATAGTCATTTAACTAAATTTAGAAGAGACAATGTTGGTTTTATTTTTCAACAATATAATTTATTAACTAATTTAACAGCTCGTGAAAATGCTGAAGTTGGTGAAAATCTTGCTAAAAATAAAAATAAAAATATGACAATTGATGATATTTTCAAAGTTATTGAGTTGGATGAACATATGAATAAATTTCCAAGTCAATTATCTGGTGGTCAACAGCAAAGAGTTTCGATTGGTCGAGCACTAGCCAAAAATCCAACGATTTTATTTTGTGATGAACCAACTGGTGCCCTTGATGAAGAAATGGGACGGAAGGTATTAGAAATTTTATTAGATGTTAATCATGAATACAAAACGTCAATTATTATGGTTACTCATAATCCAAACTTTCAATATGTCGCTAATACCGTTATTAATGTTAAAAATGGTAAAATTATTAGTATAAAGAATAATGAAAAACCAATGAAACCAAGTGACATAAATTGATCATAAGAAAAAGGGCGTAGATGGGGGTTGTTTTGCTAAATATAGAAAAAATTTGTGTAGTGAGAAAAATATTAAATTATAAGAAATCAATAGAGAATACGATATGTTATTTAGTTTAATTATTTTTCGAAAGAGGGGGATAATAATGAGTATTGGATTAATTATGTTGATTATATGAATATGTTTTGTATTTTGAGTAGTGTTTTTAATTTGAGGGATAATTTTATGTAGTAGTAATAATGCATTAGGGGTTTTATTATTATTTTTAACATTAAACGTATTTGGTTTAATTATTGGTTTATTTTTATTATATAATAGTAAGAATAAGCAAACAGTAGCAATGGAAAAGAAATATTTATCAGAAAAGATAGATTAAAAATAAAATTGTTAATAGAGTGAAATTTTTTGAATATATTTTTTAAAATATAATTTAATTTAATTTTTGTTAAATTAACGCAATTTATATTTTCTTGACTATTAAAAAAGTTATAAATATTTTAATATAAATTTTAAAGTTGTAGGGTAGTTATTTAGAACATAATTTTTCTTTCCCCCTTTCCAAAATTATTAAAATCTATTATTTTATTTTTAAAAATAAAATAATAGATTAAAAATTTATATTAAGTTTTACAAGTAAATATGAAATTTGTAATGTTTTTTTACTGTCTCAAAAAATAAACACTTTGTATTTAATTTTCTTTTTTTGCGTTTAATAGCATCTTTTTTATAAGAATAATGGAAAATGGTATAATTCAGACATAAAATTAGGAGAAAAAGAAATAATTTATAATCTAAACATTAATAAAAACAAATTTAAATAAAATAATAGCAGCAATTGAAATTTGCTATGAAAAAAATTTTATCATCAAATGGTGGTAACAAAACAATAATACATAACAAAGCAAATAATTTATAATATTTTAGATTATGTTGGTAATGTTGACTGGGGGCTTATACAACGATATGCTCAGAAAAAAAATGATATTCACAAAATATATTTATCTGTTTTAATTAAACTGGCATTTAAAAGTTATATAAAATGAAATGGAATTTATCATAATGAATGTTTTAATAAGAAAATCTAAAAAAAGTTTCTATCATAAAAAAAACTTAATAATCAAATTAATAATATTAGTTTTAATTTGATTATTAAGTTTTTATGTATTATCAGTAAAATTTTGAGAAGGTGATATTAACGTAAGTTATTGAATTTTTATTATTGATATTTTAAGATGATTTAGCGTTTGAGCAACAATTATTTCTTTAATTTGAAGTTCATGAATATTATTTTTTTTAACTAAAAAAAATAATATTCAGTTAATTACTAGTTATAATTTTAAGGCTTTTTCTTTGGTTTATAATTTGCTAGCAGCAATTATTTTTTGATGTGGAATATTTAGGTACGGATGAAATGAGTATATTGTCAAAAGAACAGAAGAATCATTATCATTTTCTGCTACCTTAATAGGACATTTAATTATTCCTATTTTATTATTAATTTATTTTATTATATATTGTGATTATTTTAAAATTAATCGAACTTATTATAAAAAAGATTTTTGGTTAGTATTAATTTTCCCTTTTTTGTATGCAATTTTTATGCTATTTCGTTCATTTTATTTAATTCATCAATATAAAATTAAAGGAATAAATCTAAATGATCATTTAGTTTTTATTTCACCTTATTGATTTCTTTCATGATTTATTTATGGTTGAGGTTATTGGATAGGAAGTATGTTATTTTTTGTAATTATTACATTATTTTTAACTTTAATTATTAATACTATTAATAATTTAATTGTTAAAAAAAATAAATAATAAATTACTATATTTCACTTACATTTCTAAATTAATATAAGAAATATCTTCATAGTCCTTAAACTTACAAAGAACTAATAATTTTGTCAAAAATTATTCAGATAATTTTGTGGAAGATAAGTCATAAAATTTACCTTTAATAATATAAACTATTGTTTCACAAATATTAACTAGGTGATCACCTAGTCTTTCAATATACTTCAACTGTTGCATTGTTGATGTATATTGAGAGAGTTGATCATCATTTTTATTTTGTTTTAGCATGTTAACTATATTTTTCATTGATTCACGAAAACGATTATCAATATCAGCATCGTATGCTGCTGCTTGATAAGCTTTGTTAATATCATTTTCATTTATTGACTCACCAATTAAATCCATCATTTTAAAAACTTTTTTCATTAATCCAGACAACTGTGATGTTAATTTAAGTTCTGGTTTGTATTTAACATTAAATTTAGATAAATTTTTAGCATAATTTGAAATACGTTCTAAGTCACGAATAATATTCATATAACCAATAATAGTACGCAAATCACTAGCAAAAGGATTTTGTTGAGCAATACTTCAAATCGCAGTAATTGTTAAACTTTCAGCAACAGTTCTAATTTCTTTATCAGTTTCAACAATTCTTTTTGAAGTTTCAAAGTCTTGTGTTTCCATTGCTATTAATGCGTCTTTATGTTCTTTTTTAACTTCTTTTAGTAAAGTTAATAAATTTTGTTTTAAATTAATAATATCTAAATCAAATCTACGGTTAATTACTTTCATATTTTCCTCCTTTCTTTAATAATTATATATTTTAACCAAATCTGCCGGTAATATAATCTTCTGTTCTTTTATCCTTTGGTCGTGAGAATATTTTTTTGGTATTATTATATTCAATAACTTCACCATTTAAGAAAAAAGCAGTTTTATCAGAAATTCGTGCTGCTTGTTGCATTGAATGGGTAACAACAATAATGGTAAAGTCTGTTTTTAAATCATTCATTAAGTCTTCAATCTTTGATGCAGCAATTGGATCTAAAGCTGAAGTTGGCTCATCCATTAATAATACTTCTGGTTTTAAAGCAATAGCACGAGCAATACATAACCGTTGTTGTTGACCACCAGACAATGATAATGCTGAATCAAAAAGATGTTGAGCAACTTCATCTCATAATGCTGCTTTTTTTAAAGCATCTTCAACAATTTGATTTAAAATCTTTTTCTTTTTAATGCCTTGATTTCTTGGTCCATAGGCAACATTATCATAAATTGACATTGGAAAAGGATTAGGTTTTTGAAATACCATCCCAACTTTAGTTCGTAATAAAATAATATTTTTTTTATTTTCATAAATATTTTCATTGTTGAATAGTATTTCACCACTAATTTTAACACCATCAATTAAATCATTCATGCGATTTAAAGTTCGTAGTAATGTTGATTTACCACAACCACTTGGTCCAATAAAAGCAGTTACTTGGTTGCGAGTAATTTCTAAGTTTATATTAAATAAAGCTTGTTTTTTACCATGATTATAAAAGAAATTTAAATTTTTAATAGTAAAAACATAACTACTTTTTTCACTAAATTCACTTGCAGTTTTTGGTTTAGGGTCAGAATTTTTACGTGATTGATGAGGTTTATTTTCTTTTATTGTTAAGAAATATGGTTTGTTTGGATTTGTTTTTCTTTTTTGATTGCTATTCGTTGCTGTTTTTTTGCTTTCATCTTTTCTTTTAATAATTCAATTGAACATTTTGTTTTCACCCCGATTCCTGTTGTTAAATTTTTTTCAAAATGTTTTGCTAAGAAATTTAAAATAAATATTAAAATGACTGTTATTAGTGCTGTTTGGTACATCATTCCTAATTTATTAGTATCATTTGATTCCTTATTAATTAATAAAATATGTGTTGTTAATGTTTGCCCTGAACTTAAGAAACCTTTATTGGGAAAGGCAACAGTGCTTCCTAATGTTAAATAAACTGGTGCTGATTCACCGATAATTCTGCCCATTGATAAAATCATACTGGTAATAATACCACCAAGAGCAGTAGGAATAACTACTTTTCTTATTGTCTCAAATTTACTAGCTCCAAGTGCCAGTGATGCTTCACGATATTCAATCGGAACTGATTTTAGTGTATCTTCTACTGCTTTAATAATAAGAGGTAAAACAACAATTGTCAATGTTAAACTAGCAGCAATAGCTGAAAAACTTATTTGGAGGAAAGTAATAAAAAAAGTAAATCCAAACATCCCAAAAATAATTGATGGTATTGAAGCTAATGTATTTAGAACAAACCGTAATGTGGCAGCAAATCATCCATTTTTAGCATATTCATGAAGGTAAATTGCACCAATAATACCTAACGGCATTGCGATAGTAATTGTTGTTAATACTAATAAACATGTCATTGTGATAATTGATAAGTAGCCTTCATCACCAGTTGTTCAAAATAAAGCTACAAAATTAAAATTAAAAACACCACTAACACTAGCAGCATTACCACTAATATTAAAAATGCCATTAATAATAATATCACCAATAATTCAAACAATTAAGCTCATGGTAATAAAACAAGCTAATCCCATAAAAAATAGTCGAAAATAATCTTTAAAATGTTTTCAACCTTGATTTTTAATTGTCTTTTCATTGATGGTTAACATTAATTGGTGATCAGAAAGTTTTAAATTTTTTAAATTATAATTTCGTGCTTTTTTATGACCTTTTGTTTTTTTATCACTACGTTTATAAATAATTAAAACAATGACATTAATAATTGCAACAATGATAAATAAAAATAGACCAATGCCATATAATGCTGATATTTGTTGTGAACTAACTGCTTCTCCGATTTCTAATCCAATTACTCCTGCTAAAGTAGAAATTGAACTAAATAAAAATGAAAGTGGTCCATGTGCAAAGTTAGGAATTAAAGTACTATTACCAGCGATCATGACAACAGCCATTGTTTCACCAATAACTCTACCAAAACCAAAGATTACGGCACCAATAATTTTCGTTTTTGCTGCTTTAAAAATAACTTTAAAACTAGTATCAGTTCGACTAATACCTAACGCTAATGATGCATATAGATAGGATTTTGGTACTCTAGTAATAGCATTAACAGATAAGGAAATGATAGTTGGTAATGCCATCATTGATAAAATAAAACTTGCTGTCATCATATTTTCTTTAGTTGGTGCTCCCATTTTTACAAAAATAGGGCCAATTGTCATCAGACCAAAAGCACCAAAGACAACAGAAGGAATGCCAGATAGTAGTTCAACTAAAGTCAGTGTTGTTTTTTTTAATTTTGGTGGTAAAAATTCACAGATAAATAATGAAGTTAATAAACTTAAAGGAACAGCAATTACCATTGAAAACAATGCGACTCAGAAAGTGGCAACAGCAAAAGCAATAATTCCAAAACTATTAGCACTAGGTAATCATTTACTATTTCCTAACATTTTAAATCAATTAAGGAAACTCATATTGCTAAATGTTTGACCAATAATAAAACCAATTAATAATGCAGTAATAATTAATGTTAATGAAGATATTGCTAGGACACAAACTTTAGCAATTAAATCATGAGTATGTTTTTTTTGTTCACTAATATATCCATTTTTAGTTTTATGTTTTTTATTAAAATGATTAAAAGTTATTTTGTGTCAGAAGTCTTTAAAAGATTTGCGTTTCATTTGTTACTCCTTTATGGAAATTCATTTAATCATTTTTGTAAGTTTTTATTTACTTCATCATTCAATGGTACAGCGGCTTGTGCATATTGATCTTCTTTAAAAGCAGGAACTACATATTCGTTATGACCTGGATAATCATTAACAAATAGGAATTTTAGAAATTTAATTAAGCTATTGATTTGTTTAAAGTTTTTATTGATTAAACCTGTAAATGGTCGTGCTAAATGATAAGTATTATTTTTAATTGTGTCTAAACTTGGAATAACATTTTCTCAATTAGCAATATGAATATTCGCGAACTGTGGATTAGAAAATAATTGCTTTTTATCTGAATATGAACTATAACCAACACCACCAGCAGACATACTAAACATTTGGGTACTTGAATTAACTGTTATTGCTTGTGGATAGTATGCTTGTGAGTTTCCTAAAACTTTTTCATTGAAAACATCACGAGTTCCTGAACCATTTTCACGAGTATAAGGTAATACTTTAAGGTTACAAGTTGCTTTGACTCAACCTTGATTTGGATCTGAAGATTTTTCCGGAAATAAATCTTTTCATAAAATTGGTGAAGTAGTTAGGTACATTTGTTTTGCTTTGTCTTGTGTAAAATTTAGTGGTTTATCATTGCCTAAGCAGTTTTGTGGTAGGTTATAAACAAGAATCATTCCATCTTTTGATAAAACAAAAGAAATTAAATTATTATTAGTTGTAGTATATTCTTTTGATAATCACCCAATGGCAAACATATTTTTATTAACAGGAATTACTGCGGCATCTGAACCTAAGCTATTGTAAGTGAAATCTGCTTCTTTATGATTATCAGGATAATAATTCATTAATGTATGCATTAACGGTGATATTGAAGTTGATCCACCCATAATAAAGTATGGTTTATGGCTAACTAACGTTACAATAAAAATAGTAATCATAGTGATTAGTCATAATGATGGCAAAATTCTTTTTTTTAACATATAAATCCACCCAACTGAGAGTTTTCTTTATCATACACGTATTATAACAATATAATTGATAAAAACTAGAAAAATTATTTCGTTTTAAAAAAAATTATATTTTTAAAATTTTATTTAATAAATGTAATTTGTTATTTTAAATTTTGGCAATTTTGCATTATCATTCATTCCTAAATTGGTATTAAATTGTTGATGATTTGTTATTTTTGCTATATTTCATTATGAAAGATCTTGGTTACATAATTTTACACCAGTAAACATATAATTCATATCTGTTATATTTGAAACGTTTTCTTTTGAGATATTATCATTAAAAAAACCTGTTCTAAAGAATATTCCACTCATATCTGTTACTTTTGATCTATCTCAGCTCAACTTGATAAATCTTTATTAAATATTTTTGTAATAGCAAACATGTTTTTAAAGATGTTATTTTTGGTGGTAATTGATTAGGTACTTTTTCAATACTTTTTGGCATAATTACAGCTTGAATTTCGTTTTTTTCATTTTGATAAAATCCAATTTGATTAATTTCTTTGGTAATTCTATTTGATAAATTAGTTTCATTAGTTGTTATTTTTGCCAAATTTATCAATATATTTAGTATCTTGTTGGGTTTTAGCTACACTATAATTATTAGTACTAATATTATCTTTTTGTAAAATTGTGTGTAAGATATTTTTTAAATTTCCTATTGTTATTGCAAATGTTAAAATATTTAATGTTGTTAGTACTGGTTTTTTACAAAAATCCCTTTTTATTTTTCCTAGCAACTTCTTAAGTTCAAAAAGTCAATTAAGTTTTATATTTTTTTTAATAAAAAGTATTAAATTTACTGCAAATTTAATTTAATATATTATATTAAATAACAAAATATTTACTAGAAATTAACATGTATGATTGAAAAAAAATTACTTAAACTTTGAAATAGTTTTCATATTTTTTAACTATAATGAAATGATATAAAAAAATAAAAGAAATATAGAAGACTATATTTCTTTTATTCACATTCTTTATTTATATAATTAAAAAGATAAAATAATTTTATTTTTTGTTATCTAAAGCATTATTTTTCTTTAAAGTTTTTAAAGTACGAGCACTAATCATTAAAGTTTTGCCACCAATTTTTACTGGTTGTAAGTTTGGATTTCATTTTCTTTTAGAAGAGTTCATCGCGTGCGAACGGTTATTGCCAGCTAGTGGGCCAATGCCACTTAAAGCACATTTTCTTGCCATAGTTATTTCTCCTTATTAATGTTTTGACTAGTAAATAATATCATATTTATTTGATATTTTTTTAAAAAAATATCAAATTTATTTATCTTTTAATAAAATAAAAAAATAATTATATATATTTTTTTTTAAAAACAAAAAATGTGTTATAAATAACCTATGATTAATATAGAAATTTTTGAGAAATCTTGGAGGAAAACATGAAGTGTATTATTTATCCTGTGCAGATTGATGATGAAAAAAAAATAGGTTTACATGCACGACCAGTAGCTAAAGTGGCAGGTGCTATTAGTAAGTATAAAAATATTGATGTGGAAGTTGTTAAGTTACCTGATAATGCAGACATTACTAAGCCAATAGAACTGACAGGTAAAGAACAAAAAGTTAAAGCAAAATCAGTTCTTAGTTTTCTAGGTTTACAAGTAAAAAACTTTAATAAAATTGCTTTTATCATTACAAAAATCAATGATAAAGAAGAAGATAAAATACTTGATGAAGTTAAGTCAGTAATTAGTTTTGTCTTAAAAGAAGAAAAGTTGATAAAGTAATTTAAGAAATCAAAAGTATTCTTTGAATACTTTTTTTAAAACCATTATCCTTATGATATAATTATTTACGTTGTTCAAATATAAATGGAGGCAATTTAATGAGTGAAATTAACAAAAATAAAGAAATAATTATTTCTGAACAAGGTTTAGAAAAATTAAAAACTGAATTATATAAAAGAATTAATGTTGAACGTGAAGCAATAAAAGAACGTTTAAAGGCAGCGAGAGTCGATGGTGATTTATCAGAGAATGCTGACTATACTAGTGCTCGTGAAGAACAAGCTAAAAATGAATCACGTATTCAAGAACTTGAAACTATTATTACTAGTGCTGTTATTCTTGAAGAACAAAAACAACGTAAAAATAGTAATATCAAAGCAGTTCGTGTTGGTAGTTGAGTAACAATTGCAAAAATTAAGGATAATAAAGTAATTGCTAATTCAGAGCAAAAATTTAAAATTGTTGGCAGTATTGAAACTGATCCATTTGAAGGATGAATATCTAATGAATGTCCATTAGCAACATCAATTATGAATTGTGTAATTGGTGATATTGTTGATATTAAAGGTATTAAAGAATCATATAAAGTAAAAATTATCGAAGTAAAAAATGATCATTATTAATGATCATTTTTTATTTAAAATATAAAAAATATTATAATTTATAATTGTATAGAGAATGATAGTGATAATTTTTGTCTTCTTTATTAGCAACTAAATTACTTTCTTTTTTGACTTTTTCAAAATTATTATTTATTTTTAAACAATCATTTAGTAATTGGTTTAAAGTAGGATTTTCAATATGAAAATTTTCACATATTTCTTTTAATGAAAGTTTAACTTCAAAGTTTGTTTCATTGTTTTTAATGATAATACTTTCTTTAATAATTGTATTTTTTAAATCATTAATAGTTGCAGTTGTTTTTGTTGAATCTAATAGTTTATTTTCAACTATTTGAAATTTTGGTAAATTAAGTGTTGCTTTTATTTTTCATGGAATATAAAACTTGTTTGTGGCAACTGCTTTATAATAAGCATTTTTAAAAAATGCTTGTAATTGTTCAGAACTACTGGTTAGTTTTGAACAATTATAAAGCGAGTGTTGTACATTAATTCCATCTTGTTGACTATGATCAATTATTATTTCTAAATTTAAACGTTTACTTTGTATAGCAAAAACATTAGTTTGTAATCATGTTTTGCTAATTGTATGTGGTTTGTACATATAATTTTCCTCTTCTCATTAGTTTTAAACTGATAATTTTAGTGCCAAAATTATTATATATGATGTTAAAAAAAATGTAATTTTTATGGATTATAAAATAAAGAGTAATATTAACATTTTTTTAAAATGTTAAATTATTTGGTGTACGAGGAAAAGGAATAACATCTCTAATATTATTACTACCAGTAATAAACATTAAAAATCTTTCTAATCCTAAACCAAAGCCAGCACTTGGTGCATAACCATATTTTCTTAAATCAAAGTATCATTGTAAATCATCGCCTGCAATTTTAAATTGATTTTTATTTTTTAGTAATTGTTGGTAGTTATCTTCACGAACAGATCCACCAATTAATTCACCAATTCCTGGTACTAATAAATCCATAGCTGCTACTGTTTTTTGTTCTGGATAATTATTGTCAATTGGATTTAGTTTCATATAAAACGCTTTGATTGCTTGTGGATAGTTAATAACAAATGTTGGTTGTTTAGTTATCTCCTCACATAAATATCTTTCATGTTCTGACTGTAAATCAATGCCTCATTTAATATTATTAAATTCAAATTTTTTTCCTTCTTTTTGGGCAACTAATAATAAGTCAATGACTTTTGTATAAGTAATAACTTTGAAATTAGTTTTTGCATCAGCAATACTTGTTAATTTTTCAATTAATGATTCATTATTTTTAGTTTCTTGTTTTTCTTGTAAAAATTTTAGTTCAGAATTGCAATTATTTAAGACATCACTAATAACAGTTTTTATTAGATTTTGTGCTAGCATAATATTATCTTGTAAGTTGCTAAAGGTAAATTCTGGTTCTATCATTCAAAATTCTGCAGCATGACGGGTAGTATTAGATTTTTCAGCACGAAATGTTGGACCAAAAGTATAAACTTTTTGTAAAGATTGCGCATATGCTTCTGCATTTAGTTGTCCGCTAACAGTTAATGCAGCTTTTTTACTAAAAAAATCTTTTTCATATTTATCATTAGTTATTGTTGTAACAATGAAATTTTCACCAGCGCCCTCGGCATCATTAGCAGTAATAATAGGACTATGCAAATAAATAAATTGCTGATCATGAAAAAATTTATGAATCGATCATGATACTTGATCACGGATCCTAAATAGTGCTAAGAAAGTATTCGTGCGAACACGTAAGTGTGCATTTTCACGGAGAAATTCCTTGGTATGCTCTTTTTTTTGGATTGGGTAGTCATTACTACATAGATTGTAGATAGTAGTATTAATTGCTTTTAATTCAAATGGTTGTTTTGCATCTGGCGTTAAAATTAGATTACCAGTAATAGTAACAGCACTGCCAGTAGTAATAGTAGTTAAATTATTATTACTTGCTAAATTTGGATCATATACTACTTGTAAATTATGAATGGAAGAACCATCATTTAAATCTAAAAATCCAACTTTTTTATTAATTCGATTAGAACGAACCCAACCATTGACAGTTATTTGTTTTGGTATTTTTTTAGTTTTATCATTATTATCAATAAATAAATTATTAATTGTATAAATCATTATTGTTCCTCCTCGTTATTTTTATGATATATAATAAATAAATTATATATTAACTATTATCTTAGTAGTCATTTATTTATTTATTTTTTCAGTAATATTTGCTATTAATTTTATTTTTGATTTAATATAAATTTTATTATTAAATTTGCAGTTAGTGTTATAATGAATAAATATCAGTTATTCAAATACAAAAGGAGTACCAAACAGAATTATGGGTAAATTTTTAAAGTTAATTACTAATGGTTTTATGATGGGTGTTAGTGAGCCTTGATGTAATAATGAAGCAGTTGCTGTTTTACCTTTTATATATCAAAATAATCAATATTGGTTTTTGTTAATAAATGAAAATAATCCTTTATTTGAAGATAAAAAAAATCACACTTTAGTACTTTAACAGGTGGCTGTAAATTAAATAAATCACCATTGCAAACTGTTAAAGATGAGATATTTGAAGAGACAGGAATTAATATTAATGGTTTAAAAAGTAATTATATTTATAACCTTGGTAGTTATTATATTAATAAAACTTCAATAAAAAAATGGTATTTTTATGCAGTTGATGTCACAACTTTAAATTTAGATTTAACGTTAGTTTATTTTGGTAAAGTTGATGGCAGTATTGGTGAAAAAGGGATTAGTGGTACTTTTGTTAATGAAAGTGAATTGGATAAAGTTAATGATGGCCTAACATTAGCAATTTATGGAAAATTACAATGAAATAATACGATAGTTTATTTTAATAAATAACTAAAAAGGATTAACAAAATGTTTAAAAATATAAAATTTAAATTTATAACAAGTAATAAAAATATAAAATCATTTTTATTACTAATACCTAAAGATTTTAACACGCTTCCATTTACTGGTAAGGTCGCTATTTTTTGTTTAGGAATTTTTATGGTATGAAATACATTTTTTGATTTGAATCATTTTGTTAATCCTGCTTTATATCCTTCGATTTGAACAATTATTAACCATCAAGTTTATCGCCCTTGACAACAAGCATTGTTATTTTTAAATGGTATTGCTGCTTTTACTAATGTTATTTGTATAATTTTGATTTCATTTGGTAAAATTTCTAATTTTTTTTGAGGTTTTTTTGCTGTTAGTATTTATGGTTGTATTGCTTTAGTTTGAGATTATATTGGTAGCATGCAATTAAATTTATTTTTTGCTTTACCTTTCCAATTTATTGGCTATAGTTTATGAAAGTTTCATTTAAATTCACAACAAGAAATAATTTCTAAACGTTTAAATTTAAAAACAAATGTTATTGTTATTTATTTTACCATTGTTTTAGCAGTATTTTTTTATTTTGAAATTCCTGAGTTTTCACGTGTAATTTTAGGTCATTATGATTTTGATGGTAATACTTTTCAACAATTGCTACCTCATATTTTAGACTCATTAACTAATGCATTAAGTATTGTTGCCCAAATTTTAATGTTATTACGTTTTCGTGAACAATGATTTTTTTGAATAATTGTTAATATTTGTCAAATTGTTATGTATTCAGGAGTAGCTCATAATCATTTAGATGTAAATCTTTTATTAATGTGATTTGTTGCTCTTGGTAATGCTTGTTTTGGTTTTTATCAATGATTTTTTGTTAGAAGTGAAGAAAAGGTAGAAGTTAAAAAAAATACATATCAATATTACTATTAGTATTAATTATTATTCATTTTCTTGTTAAATTATGTAAAACTTTTATTTGTATCTAAAAATCAGATAGAAACCATAAATTAAATAAACATATTATTTAAGTAATATTGTTTTTGTTTTGCTAATAAACTTAACTGTTCTTTGACTAATTCAATTTTCCTATCAATAATACTAAAAAAATGTGCAATCTTAGTTTGTTCTTGTAAACTACAAGTAATATAAATTTGAATATTTTCTAAATCTTTATTAGAAATTTCTAAGAATGTTGTTCCAAATGAATTAGTAATTAATACATTTCTTATTGTTATAAAGTCAATAATATAGGTATTTATGGTTTATTAATTTTCCTGTTCTAATGTTTTTTATTCCTTGACTAAATCAACATTTTTCTAAATTATTTATTGTAACTACACCAACAGGAGCTCTGCAAGTTAAAAGAATATCATTTTTCTTAGAAAAATTAAAATTTTTATCTGTAATAAAACGATCATATTTATTAAGCAGCATACTGTTATTTTTTGTAATAAAATTAGGAGTTATAAAAGGAATTTCATTTAATCATAGTTTTTTATTTTTTGTTGAAGGTGTTGAACCACCTCAAATTGTTGCTATTGTTCTTAATTTTACTTTTTGAAAATTATTTTCATTAATAAACTCTTTAAATCTAATTTGGGGATAACCTTTTTCATTAGCAAACATATTATTTAAGTAATATTGTTTTTGTTTTGCTAATAAACTTAACTGTTCTTTAACTAATTCAATTTTTTTATCAATAATGGTAAAAAATTGTGCCACTTTTGTTTGTTCATTTTTTGATTTTGAATTATAAAAATTAATATTTCCCATAATATTATTCATTAACTTTGGATTTCCATTTTTATTTACATGTTTTTTTGCTTCTAAATTAATTGAAATAGCAAATGAATAATTATTATAATGATCTTTTTTACCAATCAAAACTCCGCAAACATTAGATGCATAAAATTTTTCATTCACAAATCTAATAGTACCAGCATTAGCACCGTCAGTTGTTCAAATAATTTTATTTTTTTCAAAAAGATAACTATTAGTTCAACCCATTATTCCATTATTTGATGTTTGAGATGAATATACAGGAAAAAAATTAGCTTCTTTATTTTTAGAAAGTATTTCTTTACTTATAACGCATCCTCTTTTTAATTTATAAATTTCATTAATTTTATATTTTTTTCATTCATCATTAAATCCTTTAAATCTAATTTTTGGCACCAGAGATTTATTCATTATTAATCACCAAATCTTTTACCAGTAACTTAAATTCTTCATTTAATTTTTGCGTTGCTTGTTCATTAGTAATTAATTTATCTTGCAATTCTTTAATATTAATTATTTCTTTTTCTGCTGTATTATCAATATAACGAGCAATATTTAAGTTATAATCATTTGCTTTAATTATTTCGATCGCAACTAAATTAGAAAATTTAGCAATAGTTTTTCTGTTATTAAAAACATTAATAATTTTAATAATATTTTCATCAGTTAAAGTATTTTTATTTCCTTGCTTGGCAAATTCTTTCGAAGCATCAATAAACAAAATGGCATTATCACTTTTCCATTTTTTCATTACAATAATACAAGTTGGAATTGATGTCCCATAAAACATATTAGCTGGTAAACTAATAATAGTATCAATTCAATTTTTGGCAATCATATATTTTCTAATAATTAATTCAGCATTACCTCTAAACAAAATTCCATGTGGAATAACAACGGCCATGACACCATTAGCTGCTAATTTATAAATCATATTTTGAATAAAAGCAAAATCAGCTTTTGTTTTTGGTGCTAATTTGCCATAAGCACTAAATCTTTCATCGCTTAAAAATTTTTGATTTGCCGATCAATGAGAACTATATGGCGGATTGGCAACAATTATTTCAAATTCTTGTCCTTTAAAACCATCATCTTCTAGTGTGTCACCATGATAAATATCAAATTTATTATACTTTAAACCATGTAACATCATATTCATTCTTGCGATATTATATAAATTGGTTTTTAATTCTTGACCATATAAATGACCAATTTTTAATTCTTTATATACTCTTAATAGTAATGAACCAGAACCACATGTTGGATCATAAACCGTTTTAATTTCTGTTTTTCCTTGACTAACTAATTTAGCTAATAATTTAGAAACAGGTTGTGGTGTATAAAATTCACCTGCTGCTTTTACTGATTCAGAAGCAAATTTACTAATTAAATATTCATAGGCATCACCTAAAATATCAATTTCTGCATCGTTAATTTCAAAATTAATTTCATTAATTTTTAACATTACTTTAGCAATGATGTTACTTTTCTCGGTTTCTGTTTTTCCCAATTTACTAGAATCTAAATCAACAGAATCAAATAAATTTTCGAATTCTTTTGCTGATGCATGACCAACTGTTGATTCAATTAATTTGTTAAACGCTTTTCTTAAGATGAAGATATCAAATTTTCCACTATTAATTTTTTTATTTATTGCTTGTCATAAATATTCTGGTTCAATATAATATCCAACACTATCATTATCATATAAAACTTCTAAAAAATCATTGCGATATTTTTCATTAGTTAAAGCAGTGTAATAATCAATCCCTTCCATTGTTAAATCTTTTGCTATTATCGATTGGACATTATCTGATAAATAACGATAAAATATTAATCCTAAGATATACTCTTTATATTCGGATGGTTCCATTGTCCCACGTAACGTATTAGAAATATCTCATAACTTAGAAAACAACTGTTGTTGTTGGATATTTTGTTTTTCATGTGTTGTCATAATATCTTTTCCTAACTTTCAAACTTATTAATTAAAGCAATGATATTTAATGTTAACTAGTTTTACCTTGTTAGTAATTTTGCTGATAAATATTTAATTATTTTTACGATATAATTATATAAAAAAATGAAGGATAAACTTATTTTAAGAAATAGAATTAACAATTGAAAATTTAGAAATTAAAAATTATAAACCATATATTAAACATAGAAATGAAACTGATAAAAAACTGTTAGTCACACAAAAATTAGACAAGAAGTACTGTTTAAGTTTGGATTAGATAAAATTTTTGATTTTAATAAATATAAACATTATAAATTAGAAACATTTAATATAATAAATTTTATTAAATAATAAGTACTAAAAAATTGATGTTGGTAATAAAGTTCCAATGCTTAACATTAATAAAGCAAAGACAGTAATGCCAATAGTATATGGTCAGACTGCACGATAGAAACTCGTTAGTGGAACTTTAGCAATGGCAAGTCCTGCCATCATTACTCCTGCACTTGGTGCAAATAAATTAATTCAACCACTAGCCATTACAAAAGTAGTAATCATTCCTGAACCTAATCCTAACGGAATTACTATTTTTGAAACAATGGGAAAAACAGCTTTTGCAAAACCTGAGGTTGAAGGAATAATAAAAGCAATTACTAAAAAAGCAAAGAAACCAATAATAACAATAGCAAATCTTGGTAATTTATCAATACTTTGTAATTGTCCAACAACAACATGTTGCATTCCTGAGTGTTGTAATGATCAACCAATACCACCAGCAACAGCAATAATTAAAGCAACACCTAATAATTCTGAAGAACCACTAATAAAATTACGAACATATTTTTCTTCACCTTTTCAATCGATTGCTGCGATAATAAGTGAAACAAAGAAAAATAAAAATGCTAACATTTCAATATTTCAGTCACCAAATGCATTAATTTGGCTTGTAAAATATGGAAAGTAGTTAATTAATAAATCATGAAAATCATCAAAAATAGTTGTTCCGGTAATTTTTCCTCAAGGGATAATACAAAGTACCATAATTAAAAATGTTAATCCAAATAATGCTAAAATAATTTTACGACGTTTAGTAAATTCTGGAATTTCTTCATTATTAATAAATTCTTCATGATGTTCACTATGTAAATGAAAAACAACTGATTTTTCAGGATTATGTTTAACACGAATGGCATATCACATCACAAAAGCAATAGTACCAATTGTTGCTAAAAATCAACAAATTAAACGTCAAATGATACCATCACCAGGATTTAAACCACTAGCTTGTGAAGCTGTTGCAATAGCAAAGGGATTAAGTGTTGAGAACATAACACCAACCCCAGCACCTAATAAAATCATTAGTACGGCAGTAACAACATCAAAACCAGCAGCTAACATTGCTGGAATAATAATTAAATAGTAAGGAATAGTTTCTTCACACATTCCTTCGACAGTTCCACCAATTGATAAAATAGTCATAATTGAAGGAATAATTCAAATTTCTTTTCCGTTTAGACGTTTAACTAAACGACCAATTCCAGCATCTAAAGCACCTGATTTCATAACGATGCCAATGTAACCACCAATTACTAAAACAAAAATAATAATATCACTGCTACCAATAAAGCCTTTAATTGGCGCCAAAAATAAGTCCATGATCCCTAATGGGCCACCTTGTTGTCAAGGGTTAGTATTAGGATCTGGTGGTTGTGATTCATCTTGTAATCATTTACCAGTTGTTCCTGGAATCCAAGAGATAACAACAATTAGTGCAATAATAAAGAATAAAACGGTAATTGCTGTTGGCATTTTAAATGGAAATAAACGAAATTTTTTCTTTTTATTAATTTTCATAAATCGTTAATGCCTCCTCGTTAATTTTTTAAAAGTATTATTATATAATACACTATTTACTATCTAGATTAAAAGATATTTAATATTATTTTTTAATATTATTTTAAAAAATTAATTAAATATTAGTAGCATTTTAAAATAATATTAGTTATTATAGTTTCATATATTTTTTATTATTTTACTTTTTGTAATTAATTGAGGTGATTTTAAAGGTATATAGTTATAATAATTGAAAGGAGAATATTATGTTAAAACTTTTTAAGAAAAAAGAAAGGACAAATCATAAATTAACTTTATCAGAATTAATTTGGTTTGGTTTTAATTATACTGTTGGCATTACTTTTACTGCTAATTTTGTAGTTTTAATTAATAAAGATAGTTTAAACTTAGGTTCCCATATGATTTGAATTTTTTTAGTAGAAGGATTAATTGCAGGAACTTGTGCTTGATCTTTTTCAAGACTTTCACGAGTGCATCCAGGTAATAATGGTGCTGCCTATATTTATGTTAGAAGTAGTTATGGACGCTTCTGAGGATGATTAATTTCTTTTTTACAATATGCAACATTGCCAGTTATTGTCAGTTCGCAAATTGTATCAATGATTAGAATTAATTTTACTGATCAAACATCATTTTTGTATGCTAATTGGGGGGTTTGACAACATTTAGGGCTTGATTTAATTGGCATGTTAATTTATGGTCTAGCTTCTTGTGTTTTATTTTTAGGAATGGCTGCTTTTAAAAAATTTGTAAATATTTCTAGTTATTTAAAATGAGGAACAACTTTTTTATTAATCATAGCTACTATTGTGTTATTTGTGATGGCAGGTACTTCAAATTGAAGTATGACTACTTCTCATCAACAACTAACTGCTAATAACTTTTCACAAGCTTTTGCCATGTGTTTCTTTTTCTTTTTAGGATTTGAAACTTATTCAACAATTGGTAAAAATGTCAGAAATCCTGAAAAAAATATTAGTCGTTCGCTAGTGATTGTTATGATTTTATCTACTATTTTTTATATGATAGTAACAGTACTGATGATTGGTGCTGTAGCTGGTAATTTTTCAGATAATCCCAACTTGAGTATTTTTAAAATATTAGGAGAGAAAGCTAATGCACAATGATTAGGAATTATTGGGATACTTATCATGTTAATTTGCACCATTTCATTAAAATCTAATGCTGGAATGCAAAATGCTTTATATAGTGGTGCCATTTTAGAACCATTATCAGTTGAGGGGTATATTTCTCCTAAATATAAAGAATTATCAAAAGATAATATTCCATTTAAAGCTTCAAGATTAAATTTAATTATTACTTTTTCTTCAGCATTTGTATGATTAATTTTACCTGATATTATTGGATTAATAATTGATACCATACATCCTATTTATGATGATGCTAATAATTTAGTTTTAAGTTCGATTGTTAATTATGGAACATTAACTGCTGAAGCTGGTATTATTATGGTTATTATTTATATTTTTGTCCTTTCAATTGCTATTAAGTTGTCTCTTGAAAAGAAATTGAAAAAAAATATTGTTGAAATTGTTATTTGATTTATTGCATCAATTTTCTTAGTTTGACAATTTGAAGAGTGACTAAGATCATTAATTAATGGTTTAATTTCAGGTTCACATATGATTGCTAATGGCAAAGCAGACACTACCAAAGGAATATCTGCTGTTGCTTCTAATGTTTTACAATTAGTTTATTTAATTGCTAGTATTAGTTTTGCTTTAATTTGATATTTTGCTTATTATAAACCAATGCAAAGAAAAAGAATGATTAGTGATCCTAAGTTACAAGCAAAATTGGATAAAGAATTTAGAGTAAAAGATGATTGACCTTTTGTTGCAAAAAATTTACAAAATGAAATTGATAATTATTTAATACGCAATGTCCAAATTAATGGTAATGATAAAAATGCTAATTATACATTTGCTAAAAATGTTCGGCAAGAATTACTAATATCAGAAGGCGAATGGCGAGAGGACGAAGAATAAAAATATAATTTAAAGTGTATATTAATGGCAGAAGAAAAAATATAATGTATAATAATACTGAATTCATTTCAATATTATATTTGGGAAAAAAATTCTAAATTATGGTTATTGTATTGTGGTTCAAAATCATATTACTGGAGGTACTATATATGAATATGAAAAATATATTAAGATTAATGGGAGCACTTACCTTAACAATAGGAACTGCTACTTCAGTTGTAGCATGTGATCAATCATCTGTGGCGATGAACACTGATGTATCAAAACAGTTAGGTCTAACTGATGATAAAGGTCAAGGTGTACAAGAAGCAACACTTGATATATCATCTAAAGCAGATGCAGTGATTTGGTCTGTTCCTGCTTTGGCAACACCAATTACAGCTGCTAAATTATTAACAACAGCTGATAAAGCTGCTGATCAATCATGTTTTGATTTTATTACTAATGTTCTAACAGTTAAACCAAAAACAGGTTCAAAATTGGATGATGGAGTTTTTGATAATGCTACATTAACGGCAATTACTGGTGAAGTTACTCAGATTACTCCAACTTTAAAAAAAATGGATGATAATAAAGATTATGCCATTACTGGTGGAACTTTTAGTTTTCAATTTAAAAAAGGTAACGAAAAACTTGGTGATCTTTATAGTATTAAGTTAAAAGCTGATAGTACAAAAGGTGTTGTTAATGTTGCACTTACAACATTAGTTGCTAAAATTAAAGCAACAGATACCGATGTTGCTGATAATACTGCAATTCAATTTGAAATTGGTAAACCCGTTCCAGAAGCAGCAAAAACACCAGGAGTAGCAATAAAAATTCAGGGAACAACAGATGTAGTAAAACAATTTAATGCATTAAACACAGTAACTGGTTTAAAAATTACTGCTCAATTAGGAGAAATTACAGCTGCAGGTAATAATTGAGCTGCAGATGATACATTAAAAATAGTTTATAAAGCAGGTGATGTTACCTTTGCTGCAGAAACTACATTAACACTTGCTACTGCTTAATTTTATTAAATAATATTAATACTCTTTTTAAACTTATTAAAAGAGTATTTTTTTATTTCCAAATATTAGCTATAGTAGCTAATAAATGTTAGCAGCCTCCTTACAATATAATATTGTAAGGAGGTAATAAATTATAATTATTGTAGTGAAATTTAAATCATATTATTGAGTGTATACTATATATATGAATATGAAAAATATATTAAGATTGATATGGGAGCACTTACCTTAAACAGAAGCTACTACTTTAATTGTTATTTGTGGCAATGGTGAAAAAACGCCAACTAATTCATATTTAAATGGTAAATACGCTTTCTTATTAGGATGATATAGTGATGAAAAAACAAGTAACATTAATGAAGTATTAGTTTTGATAAACTTGAAGTTTGTTTTATTAGTGGTGATCCTACTAATATTATTAAAGAACATCTTTTTAAATAAAAATTATTAATTGCTGGTGCTATTGAAAATAAGTTTAAAGCAAAAGATGCTGATGTTGCAAAGTTTTTAGTTGCTTTAGGTTTTAAATTAGGTAATGAAAATCAAGATTATTCATAAACAGATACTGATGCTATTGCTGATTTAACTGTAACAATCAAAATGCTTTATCTAGACAAAATAGCAATTACAGATACAACTGGCTTTAAAATTACTGCTGCTTGTTAAATTGATATTATGACTAGTAGAAGTGCTAGTTCAGTTGTTAGTTGTTATACTATTAATATCAAAGCAACAAATTAAAGGTTACATAAAACAAAATTTGATTCTTTAATTAAATTATTGAATACATTTATTACCATGAATTTTTTCTTTCACTTACTCAAAGCAATGAAATAACAATTTTTTAGGAATAACCTACCTTTCTAAAATTACATTTAGATACTATTATTTTGCCAATAATTGCTTTGAATAATCCTGTTACAGCATAAAATTTTAATTTTATTTATTAAATTAGATAAATAATAAAATAATGTATTTTATTATCATATTTACTTTATTTTTTATCAATTTAGTTGTAGAATTAAATAAAAAGTAATACTTGATTTTGTAAATCCCTTTTTAGTTATTTAAATTGAAAAAGAATTTATTTAAAGGTGGTAATTAAATGGCAAATAAATCATATTATCCTAATGATAATAAGCAATTAAAAAATTGTAAATTAGAAAAGTATAAAATTGATAATAATTATCAAATTTTATATAAAGTAGCAACAACTTATAATGATGGTGAAATTAAAATTTTAAAAACATTACCACTTGAAGAAGTAGCTAAAGATGCCACTGATTTTTTCTTTACGCTAATGAACAATTATCAATGTGATAATTTTGTTATGTATTATGAAAATAATTATGATATTCAAAAAGTTATTAATTCAATTTCTAATCAAGAATTAATTTTTTCTTCTGAACAATTACTTTTTTTCAAAAATTTTTTTATTGCTATTAAAAATGCTAATATTACTTTATTTGATAGAAATATTAAGCCAATTATTAATACAGTTAATAGTAATATTGATAGTGCTAATAGTATGAGTAATAGATTTCAAACTAAGCCACGCATTTTAAATTAACAAAGTATATTACAACTTACAAAATTTATTATCAAATAGTCCAATCAGAAAGTTTAAATATTTCATCTTTTATTTTTATTATTTTTTATTGACTAAAGATACCCATATAATCACTTTTGGCTCATGAGCCAATTCTATTTGTAACAATTTTTATCCCTTGACCTTGTGATAAACCTCAAAAAAAATTATTAATTTCTGGAAAATGATTAATTATTACTGATATTGCTGTATTATAATCTGTCTCTAAAATATCACCACCTAATGATGTGTTATTTACTTGTGTAAATTTAATAATAATGTCATAAAATAATTTTTGAAGTTTATCTTGATTTTCATCTTTATAAATTTGTTTCATATGTAAAAAAGTATTATAACTAATTTTTATTGTTATTCAATCATGAGCTAAAGTACGATTTGCTACTTCAAATTGATTATCATTATTAAATATTTGTTTATTGAAAATTTCTTTAAATTCTATTTCGTTAGTTGCACATTTATAGGGATAATTTTTTTTAGCTAAGGCAAAAATATTGCCATTTGTATCAAATGTTGTATAAGTAATAGATCTTGATAATCCTTTCATTGCTTTAAATTCCATTTCATCAGCTAGACATTTATAAATTCCATTTTTAAATTGAGCATAAATATTATTATTTTTATCAAATTTTAAAATACAAGGTATTCCTGGTCAACCTGTCATTAATTTAAATTCCATGTTGTTATCTGCACATTTATAAATATGACTGTCAATATCTATCAGATAAACAATATTATTTTTATTAATAACTATTTTTCTTGGTTTATAATTTTCCTCTATTGTCATTGCCTTAAATTCCATTTCATCAACTAAACATTTAAAAACACCATTATTTGTTAAAAGATAAATATTATCTTGATAATCAAATTCGATACTAGTTATACTGTCATTGTTTGGTACCATAATTTCTTTAAATTCGGTTTCATTAACTAAACATTTAAAAATTTTATTATATAAGTTTAATACGTAAATATTATTTTTGCTATCAATTTTTAATTGAACATTATTATTAATACCATTTTTTTCTGGTAAACCAGTTATTTTTATGAATTTATTTTCTGCAAATGAATATTTATAAACAATTGTCGTAAAATTATAAAAATTTTTACTTAATACATAAATATTACCAATTTCATCAACAGTAAAACGATATGACTCTGCTGTAAGATTATCATTTTGTTTTGATTTATAATCAATTAAAGTAAATTCGGTTTCATTAACTAAACATTTATAAATTTTTTTATTATAAGGATTTTCAATAGTTATTGCATAAATATTATTTTGTGAAAAAAATAAGTATATTTTAAAATCATGTTCTTGATCTAAATGAATACCACCGATTTTATTAAATTCAGTATTGTTATTTAAACATTGATAAATACCTTCTTCACTAGATCATACATATATGTTGTTTGCTTGATCAATTTTCAGATTTGTAAACGAAAAAATACTAGCATTTGATAATACTTTCATTTTTACAAATTTAATTTTGTTATCAGGACATTTGTAAATGCCATTTTCTGTTAAACTATAAATGTTATCTTGCGTGTCAAATTTTAAATCTACTATTTTTTCATTAATGCCTTCCAATTTGATAAATGTATTTTTATCATTATTATATTTATAAAGACCATCATCACTTTCTGCAAATATTTCATCTTTATGATTTTTTATTCAGTGATTAAAAATAAAATCATGATTATTTTCATGAACAGTGGTTTGCTTATTTGTGAGTAATTCTTTTTTAACTAAATGATTTTTGGTTGTATTAAAACTATTACTTAAGTTTCCTATTGTTGGCAGTGCAAAAATACTTAATGCTGTTAATATTTTTTTCATTAAAATTCCCCTTTTTTTGTTTTTTTCTATAATTTGTGCTTAAATTTATATTTAAGTTATTTAAATTTTAAAAACATTAAAAGGAAAATGCAATAAAATTATCAATAAAAATATGAAAAAATGAATAATAATCTTTAATTATTAATATCAACATTATTTATTATAGTTATATTAAAATATTTCGTTATTTAAAATTGATTAGCGAAATATTTTATCAATAACTCCGCCACCAAGACAAATGTCTCCATCATAAAAAACAGCAGTTTGACCAGGAGTAATAGCACGGATTTTTTCTGAAAATTTGACTTTAATTTCATCATCATTAATAACACTAATATTAACAGCAACATCAGTTTGACGATAACGAAATTTTGCAAAACAAGGTACATCATTTTTTAAATTAACATTGTTAATTCAGTTTAATGATTTAACAGTACAGTCACTATTCATTAGTCATTTATTTTCATTGTCATTAGCAACATAGAGAATGTTATTAGTAACATCTTTATCAACAACAAAATAAGGAACTTTCATGCCAGAAAGATTAATTCCCTTTCTTTGGCCAAGTGTGTAATAGTAAACACCATTATGGTTACCAATAATAATTTTAGTATTAATATCAATAATTTTGCCAGGATTAGTCGGTAAGTAGTTAGTTAAAAATGTTTGAAAATTACGATTACCAATAAAACATATTCCTGTAGAATCTTTTTTTGTTGCTGTTGGTAAATTATATTTTTTAGCTAGTGCTCTAACTTCAGTTTTAGTTTTATCACCTAATGGAAATAAACTGTATTTTAGTTGGTTTTGTGTTAATTGACATAAAAAATAGCTTTGATCTTTATTTTGATCAATTCCTTTTAATAATTGATATTGTTTAGTTATTGGATTGTAATTAATTCGCGCATAATGACCCATTGCGATATAATCTGCTTGTAAGTTTTTTTGCGCATATTTTAAGAAAGCATCAAATTTAATATATTTATTACATAAAATATCAGGATTAGGAGTACGACTTTTTTTAAATTCGCTAAGAAAATAAGTAAAAACATCATCTCAATATTCTTTAATAAAATCAACTCTTGCTAATTTAATATTTAGTTTTTTACAAACCGCTAAAGCATCAAGATAATCTTGTTCTTGTGGACAAATGTCATGGATATTATTGCCTGCTAGATCATTATTTAAAAGTGAGTCTCAATTACGCATAAAAAGACCAATAACTTCATGGCCTTCTGCTTGTAATAAGGCAGCGGTAACTGATGAATCAACACCACCACTCATTCCAACAATAATGCGTTTTTTTGTTTTCATTTTTGTTACTCCCTGATTGTTTAATAAGTGCTTAATAATTGTAACAAAAATATCAGAAATACCAAAATAATTATTAATAGTATAATTTATATAATAAAAAAGTAATCAAGATCATCTTTAAATTTTGATAATTTTAAAGATAGTCAAAAATATAATATCAAATATCAAGAACACTATTATTTAATATTATTCTAGTTGCTTAAATATTAACCATTTAGTTGATAAAACAAAAATAGTTACCATTTTTGATAACTATTTTTTTGATTGTTATAGTTTTTTTGGTTCTAAATTACCTAGTGTGCTAATAGCACGGACATAAATTAACATTGCTTTTCATAATTCATCAACTTTAATACATTCATTATATTGATGCTCAGTAGAATTGTTGTGATCAAATATTGCTCCAAATGCTACACAGTTTGGCATTGCTCTAGCGTAAGTACCACCACCAATAGCAATTGGTTTTGCTTTGTTATCACCAGTAATATTTTGGTAAATTTCCATTAATTTAACAACGATTGTTGAGTTTTGTGGCATGTATAATGGTTTATCATAATGTTGTTGCTTTATTATTAAGTTATAAGGTGTTAATATTTTTGTTAATCTATTTAAAATTTCTTGCAAATCAGTTTTAACTGGAATACGGATATTACATCCTAGTTTTGAAGTTTTATTATTAATTTCAACAATACCAACGTTAATGGTAAAACTTCCTGATTCATCATCTAAATCACCAAAATAGTTACGTAAAGATGTATCTTCTTGTAAAATATCACCAACAAATTTAACTAAATTATGATCAATTTGCATTTCATTTAAAATTAATAAACTTCTTAATCCAGCATTAATTCCTTCATTTGGTCGTGAACCATGAGCTGGTTTACCATGAATGATAATTTGTTGCTCATTATTTTCAATTCGATATTTTTTATTATTAGCGATCTTGACAAATGATTGAACATCAACACCACTAATAGCACTAGTAGCACAAGTAACATTATATGCATCACCACCATTAATGATAATTGATTGATGACCTGTGCCAATAATATCTAAATTAATAATTCCTTTTTCAGCGTATACTAGTGGAAACATACCATCAGGAGTAAAACCAAAAGTTGGAGTGCCTTCTTCTTTCATATATGTATTAATTGAATCTCATGTTGTTTCTTCAGTTAAACCAAAAATAATTCTAATGCGGCGATTTGGTTGGTAACCATGATCTTTTAAGTATTTTAAACAGTATAAGATAATAATTGTTGGGCCTTTATCATCTAGTACACCACGTCCGTATAAAATGCCGTTAATAATTTC
This sequence comes from Spiroplasma endosymbiont of Polydrusus pterygomalis, assembly GCF_964030825.1. Lineage (NCBI taxonomy): Bacteria > Bacillati > Mycoplasmatota > Mollicutes > Entomoplasmatales > Spiroplasmataceae > Spiroplasma > Spiroplasma endosymbiont of Polydrusus pterygomalis. The sequence continues at coordinate 527,663 of NZ_OZ034964.1, forward strand.
TGGTGAGAAAGGTGGAATTTTTCATTCTTCTAAATTACCAGGTGGTACGACATCAAGATGACCTAACATTGCAAATATTTCTTTACCTTCACCATATTCTAAGTATCCATATTTGTTATTTTTATGACGATAAGTTTTAAAGCCTAATTCTTGACCTAAATTAATGGCATAATCTAATACTGCTTTAACGTTAGGACCATAAGGTGCTGTTGCTGTTGCTGGTTGTGCGTATGATTGGATTTTAACAATTTCTTTTATTTTTGTTAGTGCTTGCGGAAAATATGCTTCTTTTAGTAATTTTTCATTGAATTTCATACTTAATTCACTCCTCATTAATATTTAAATTTAAATAATAGTATTAGTTATAATATCAATTATTAAATCATTTAACAATAATCACGACTTATTTGTGCAAGATAAATGATTATTTGTTATTTTTATTTGTTTATTTTTAATTAATTTGTTAATAAATGGTTGTTGGCAAAAATGATCATTATTATTAATAGGTATTCCTTTTTTTAATAATAAACCTTGTCCTAACTTGTACATTAAAGTTTCATTCGCTGATAAAACATTAATTTTTTGTTTGCTATTATTAATTATTAATGTTTGCTTTTGTGTTTTAATATATGAAACAGCATTGCGACCAATACCATAGTAGTTTTCTAATAAACAATAGCCAATAATATATTTTGATTGATTATTAGGATTATTAGTATAACTATAGTATTCATAGTTATCATATTTTTTCTTTTTTAGAAAATTATTAATATTTTTTTTAATGTTAAGATTTTGGTTTTTATTATAACTGTCATAACTAATATGAGGGGTTTTTAATTGGATACATATTTGTAAATCATTGTTAACATCAATTATTGTTTGATGAGGTAAATTGTATTTTAAATCAATTGAAAAATTAGTAAACTTTAAATTAATAGCACCATTAATTAAGTTAATACTTTGTTGACAATGATAGTTACTACTTAATTGATTTTGAAAACTAATAATTTTTCAAACTAAACGATTAATCTTGAATTTTGACAATAATTGTAAAGTGATAACATTAGTATTATTAATAGTGCACTCAAAGTTATATTGTTCAATAGTAAGGCTAAAAGGGTTAAGTAGTATTAATAATTGTTCTAAAAAAATAATAGGTAATACTGCTTTGCTTTTATTAGCAAAATAAATAGTTTTTAATTTTAATTGATAGTTATTAGTTAGCAATATTAATTGTTTATTAATATTTTCAATAAAATAATGATAACTAGTAATTACTTTGTTTTTAAAATTAGGTATTTCTATATATAAATGTTCAATAGTAGTTTGGGTATTCATAAGTAAATGATACTATATTTATTGAAAAATATTGTAGTAAATAATAAAAAACTTTATTTTACCAATAAAGTTTTTTATTACTTATGTTCTTGCTTTTCAGTTTTGTTCTTTGATGATATTTTTGTTTCCTTTTGAAGAAATTTTAGTTTTTCAAGAAGGATAATTTTCACCTTTACTTTTTGCATTAACAATGTTCATTGGATCTAAATTATATAATTCAGTTGTTCCTTGTTGACCGATAGGACGATGAAGAACAATTGTTCACGAATAAGTTTCGATATTATCTGCTGCTGCATAATCAGTAGTGAATGCATCATGAAAGATTCAAGCACCAGCATAATCTTTACGATATAATTTATTACTAACACCATCAATTATTTCAGCTTTTTCTCAGGCTGTTTCAATTTGTTCTAATGTTCAGTGATGTTTAGTAACTTTTGGTGCTGGCATTGCTGGTTTAGTATTTTTAATTTTCAGTTTAGTTGCAATTGGTGCTGACTCTGGTGTTTGTTGTGTTGTGGAAGTTGCTAGCGGAGTTGCTACTTCGTTAAGATGAGCTGCTGGTTCAATTTCAGGTTCACTATTATCTTTGATATCAAAACCACCTTGATTTTGTGGTTGATAATTAGTATCAATCTTAACATTTGTTGCTGTATCTGTTATCGCTTCTGCTTTTGATTGTGAAGATATTGAGGTTTCTTCCTCTTCACTACTGTTGGATGTTGGTTTATGATTATTAAGAGCACCTTCTGTTGGTGGTACTGCTTCAGCATGATAAGCGCCCTGCATTGGTACTGCTTCTAATTCATGATTAGTATAATGAACAGTTTCTGTTTGGGGATTACTAACTATTTTTTCTTGTTGTAAATTAGTATTAGTTTCTGGCATTGTTGATGATGGTTCTTGATTTTTTGATACCGACATCATATCAGGTAATGTTATTGTATTATCAGCTTCTTGTTTAACTATTAATGTTTCTTGTTTTATTTTTTCTGGTTTAGCAACAGGCATTAATAGTGCATTTGATTTATATTTAGAAGTAATATTAATAGTTAATCACAGGCTATGAATTAAGACAAGTAGGGCAAATAGTACTGCTAACATTCATGGTAAAAAAGTTATGATAAAATTACCAGTAGTATTAGTTATTTCACCATCTTCTTTATTGGCTAAGAAAGTAAAAGTTTTGAAGCGAAAGATAAAGAAAACAAAAAGAAAAATAATAAATATTGCTGTAAAAATAAAACTTATTAAGCCAAAAATTGTTGAAATGCCATTTTTAGTTTTTAGAAAAATAAAAGGTACTACTACTAACATTAAACTTAAACCAGAAATGATAAAAACAATGATGCTTATTTCATTAAAATTAATTTTTAAATTAGAATTAACTTGCTGTGTATCATTGAATCATTTAATATAATTATCAATTGCATCTCGTGTAATAGTTACTCATAAAGCTCAACCTATTATTAAGCTTGCCGCAATTAAGCTGCCATTAATAAGTATTGTTAATTTGCTGTATAGACCAATACGATAAAGTTTTGGCTCTTTCATTGCAGTTGTAGCCGGTATTGAACTAGAATTTTTTGGTTCTGCCATAAAAATACCCCAATCTATTTTAAAATAATTACTCTTTTAATAATTATATCAAATTAAAAATTAAGATAGTGTCGTGTAATTAATAACACTAGAAAAACAAATGATTTTTAAAATATCAATATTGTTTTGTTAAAAAAATACAAATAAACTAACTTTAATTTTTATGGGATGTCTATTTTATAGTTGGATAAAATCATACTCTGATTCTTTAAGTTTTTCCATAGAAACCTTAATAGCAATTGGGGAATTATCAATACCAATTCATTTTCGATTTGTATTTTCAGCAGCCAATAATGTAGTTCCACTACCACTAAAACAATCAAGCACATAACTCTGTTCTCGTGATGATTGTTTGATGATCATTTTGATCATATTAATGTTTTTTTCCGTAGGATATTTTGGATTTTGAGGGTCTTTAAATTTCCAAATATCTTGGATTTTTTTTCCTTTATGTTCATTTGCATATTTAATGATGCGAAGAACTCCATTTTTTGACCATTCAATCTTCCCTTGAGCATTTAATTTATCCAATATATTAGGATTATATCTTCAGTGTCTACCTATTGGTGGGAACATGTTTCTTCAAATAGAACCAGAGGCACCTTTTTTTGTTTCACTGGGTGCATGAACGGGAATCGTTGTATAAAAATTCCCATTTTTATCTCGTTTTTTAAATGCTTTTTTTAATTCATCTTGATTTAAATTTATTTTTATTTCATTCCAAATATTTCTTTTTCCATTCTTTGCATAAAATAAAATAACATCTTTTTCATTACCATAAGCAGTTCTATTAAAATTTTTAGGATTACATTTGATTCGTGTAATATCATTTTTAAAATTTTCAATACCAAAAATATCATCCATCAAAACTTTTAAATAGTGAGACATTTTCGTATCAATGTGTACATAAATGCTTCCTTCATCAGATAATAATTCTTTAAGTAATAGTAATCTTTCTTTAATAAATGCAAGATACGATTCAAGATTAAATTTATCTTCATAAGCAATTTGCGTTTTTGTTTTCGAACTTACCATTCCAATTTTATTTGAATCATAATAAAATACTTGATTTGTATTAAATGGTGGATCAAGATAAATTAAATCCACTTTTCCACATAAATTAGACAATATGTATTTTAATCCTTCAATATTATTTCCTTCAATTAATTGAGATTTATAATTATTATTATTTATCATAAATGAAAATGAAGACATTTAAATAAAATAGAAATTAGATTACTTTTAAATAAGCAAATGGGAGCAATTAATAGTTTATTAAGATTTTTATTGGATAAAAGATTAATTAAAGTTGATAAATTAACCACTAAAAATATTTACCCACTTTCAAGTTTAGGAAATCAAAAATTAGGATAAGATAATAAAACAATTAAAATCAATTACAACGAACTAGTTCATCAAGATTTGCTCAATAAATGACTTTCTCAACAAAATGACATAATTTCATATCAAACAGAAAAAGAACTAAAAGCAGACAAGGATATCCCAACTTACTAATTCATCATAAAGATAAAGAAATGATTATTGAACTTGAAAGAACACGCAAATCAAAAGGTAAATTCAAACTAAAATTAAATAACTTACGCAGTTATTTACTACAAAATATTCATATTCTTTGACTTGTTCCAAATGAAAATATGAAAAAATTTGTTGATGAACAAATCAGATCACACAACTGAAAGTTAGAACAACACCACATTGAAATATTTAATAATATAGATATTTTATAATTCAATTTTGGTTAAAATTCTTAATTAATTGTAAAATACCCAAAATTTGATAATATATAGTTGTTAGCAAATATATAAGTTTTAACCCATTACTTTATTTTAAAAGTAAATGGGTTTTATTGTCAAAAAAAGGAGACATGAAAGTGGAAAACAAAAACAAAGAACAAAAATATAACAAAAAATTAGAAACAAAACTGAATAGTTGAAAAGAAGATTTAAAAGTACAAAAAGAAAAAGCTTTAGTATTAAAACAAAAATCTGAATTAGCACCTTCTACATCTAAACAAACTAAAAACTTAATTGAAGAACATATTAAATTTATTAATGAATTAGAAACAAAAGCTAATAATGCTATTAAAGAATTTAAACAGAATATTACTTTATAAACAAAATTAAAATAGAAGGAAAAAATATTATGCCAAAAGAAGATGAAAATAATTTGCAAATAAAAATTGATAAATTAGAAGAAGAAATTGAAAAAGTACAATTTAAAATAAGTGATTATATTATTGATAATTTAACTGAAGTTACTGCCAAAAAAAATGTTTTATTAGATGAAAGAATTAATTTAGAAAGTCAAAAAATAAGTAAATTTAAAAATTTTATGATTAAATTTTTGACTTTTGGTTGTTATGATAAAAATAAAAAAATAAAAAATAAATTAAACAAAAACAAAATTGAATTAGATAAAACGATTGATAACGCAGAAAAATTTTTAAAAGAATATACAACTACTAATTCAATCATGTTAAGATTAATGGAAAAACTTTGTAATTTAAAAAATGATGCTGCTATTGGATTTGAAAAAGATAAGTTAAAAATAAACGCCCAATCTTCAACTAGCAATAATCAAAGTTCTAGTAGTAAAACACAAAAAATGTAAATCTTAAACACTTTACAACTGCTCAAATTGAGCAATTTACTTAGCAGTTTTATTTTTTCTTGTAAAATTTTAATTAAAATATTTAACATAAATAAGTGTTAAAATATAAAATAAAAGAGTTATCATTAAATTGTTCTTAGTTTTGTATAGAACAAATAATTTTAAAAAATGAATATAATTTAAACATAAACATAAATTTCAAATAACTGCTAAAAACTTTAGTTCCTTATTTTATACAGGAACTTTTTTTATTTTTTTTAAAAAATGTTTAATTTATTTACAAATTAAATTTTATTTTTTTATACTATATACTGTATATTAAATTAATACAGTTTTTAAGCCATGACTTTATTTTAAAAGTAAATGGGTTTTTATTTTGAAAGGAAGATTTTTTATGAAATGTAAAAAGAAAAAAATAATTTGAAAACGAATTATTAATAAAAATGGTAATAAATTAATTGATTTTATTGAAAAAGAACAAGTAGAAGTAAATTCTTTTCATAAAGTAAAAGAACGATTAAATAAACAAGAAAATTTAGAAGATTTAGAACTATTAGCAGATATTGCATGTCAACAGGAAAAAATAAAATTTGAAGCAGTAGCACAAAAATTTCAAGAAAAAAGAATTCATTGAAAAAAAGAAATTATTAATATAAATAATCGTTGAGAAAATCAAAATATACCTGTTACAAAATCAGAATTTGATAATAAAAATGATTTTTCAATATAAATGCAACAATAGCAGAAGAAAAAAAATAAAAATTTTAGATATGGAGAAAAAATGATTTTAGAAAATTTTAATATTTTTAAAGAAAAAATATTAAATACAATACAGTTATATAAAAAAAATAATGAAATTTTAGATGAAATTACCATTAATAAAAATTGTTATTCTAATGAAGAAATAGAAAATATTAAAGATGCAATTATTGAACAAAATAAAAATATAATGAATTTAAAAAAGACAATTTTAGATTTAAAAAAAGCATTTAATGATCATAATGTCAATAATGACATTATTGAAAATATTTATAAATTAGATTTGCTTATAAATAAATTTTGATATAAATTTTATTCAAAATTCAAATCAAAAGATAAAATTTTAAATCATTATTGAAGAACAGAATATTTAGAATGTTACAAAAATCAATTTTTTAAAAATAAAATTTTAGATATTAATGAAATTAATTCAACAAAATTAGTAGATATTTCAAATCAGTCTTTAACAAATGGATATCAACCAAACTCACCACAAATATAAAATCAAGCTATTGCAATAGCAATAGCTTGATATATTTAAAATTAATTTTAAACAATCAAATTGCTTATAGACACGTTTTAAAAATTTATATGACTTTTTAAAAGTATTCAGAAAATAAAACAAGCCTAATTAGGCTTGTTTTAAATAAATTTAAAATATTATATGGTTAGTGTTGGTAATGATCTTTCTTCTTTTATTAAATTATCAAGATCAAAAAGTGCAATTATTTTTGATACTGGAATTGGTGGTATCCCAACACGTTGAAAGAATAAACAATATCAATATAATATAACATTAGTTGATTGTTTAAAACTTGCTAGTGTCGAAACGATAGATGCATTTTTTTTACACATTTTCATACTGATCATTATAGTAACTTAAGAAATGTAATTGCTAATTTTTCCATTAAAAGAATTATTTCAAATATTTCATATAATAAGTGAAATTATGAGTTTGGAGTAGATTTAAAAGCTCATAATATTAAATTACTAAAGGCATTAAAACTAATTATTTAGTTGATGACATTGTTTTTGAAGATTGAAGTTATAGTGCTAAAACATGAATGGAAAATCTTAAGGAAAAAAGTAATGAAAAGGAAAATAATAAAACTAATATGATTTCTTTTCAATATTATGGTAAAAGATTTTTAATTAGTGGTGCTACTGAAAATCAATTAGGAAACGAAATACTTAAAACTGCTAATTATATTAAAGCAGTTGATTTTTATCAAGTTTTACATCATGGTAGTGATAATGCTCTTGGTAATGTTTTATTAGTAAAATTAAACCAAAATATTGCTATATTCCTAGAACAGCTTTTAAAAGTGATAGTCACCCTTGATTTAAATTTGGAGCTAGTAAAACACATACTTTTCCAAAAAAATCAACAATTTAAGATTTAAAAAAAATTATAACAAACATTAGAATGGCTGGTGAAAAACCCTGAGCAGCTTGAAGTAGTATTATTAAAGTAGAACAAAAGACATTAATCTTTACTATTAATAATATGGGGATGATTAATGAGTCAGCTTTATCAAAAATTATAATAACTTCTTAATTAATTTTTTGATAAAGTAACGTTACTATAAAAAGTAATCTTTTTTAAGATTTAAAAAGTTTATTACATCATTTTAAAAATTTAACAAAAATAAGTGTAAAATATAAAAACCCATTATTTTAAACGGATGGGTTTTATTATAAATAAGGGGGAATTAAAATGAATTCACAAGTAAAAACTATTATTGAAGAAGAATGAAAAAAAATAACAGTTTTATTTACTAAAAATGATGAAAATTGACATAATGGTCAAACATATAAATTTGAAAATTGTTTAATTGCAAAAGATAAAAGATATTTTCAATTTAAAACAATTATTGAAACCAGAAATCAAGATTATTTTATTTATGATGAAATAATAGCAAGAAAAAATAAAATATTTTTTATATCAAGATTATATGATAATGAAAAAAGAAAAGTTTGAGAGTCAATAATTTATTTTGAAAATAATGAAGAACTTATAAAACAAGAATCTAGAAATACAACTATTATTAGAACATCATTTTTAGAATTTATAAAAAATACTGCAAATAAAAAACAAGTAAATAATATTAGATTAGAAACGGAAGACAAATATTGAATTATTAAAAGATTAATATGAAAAATGTACCACGGCTTCATCTTTTTTCTTGCCTGAGGTGCTATTTCAATTATTGCGAAGATGATAATTACGCCATTAATAGTTCCATTTGTGTCAGCTAGTGTTATTACTTGATTACCTTTTGCAATTGCTGGTCTTGCTGTTGGTATTTGTATCAAGCAGTTATATCAATTTGCTAAAAAACTAAAAAAGTGAATGTTTCCAAAGGTAAAAGATAAGTATCAAATTGAATTTGAACAAAAAATAGAAGAACAAAATAATAAAATAAATATTTTAGAAGTAGAATTGCATTACTGCTTCTGGTTTTGAAGTTAAACATATGTCTTGTCAGTAATGCAAGAAAAATTTTGGGCGGTTGTCAAATTTACGAAATAATTAATTTTATATTAGTAAATTATTTCTAAATGAATTATTTTAAAAGTAATGAAAAATTAGACAACTGAAAATCTCTTTAACCCTTATAAACTACGTATTTTAAACAAATTAAATTAGTAAGGAAAAAGACAAGAAATAATCTTGTCTTTTTTTGTAATTGTAAAATTTTAAAATTTTTATTATTAACATCCTTTAAATATCTACTACACGCAGTGACCAAGTAGGAGAAAGTTAATAATTAATAACCTTCTTTAACACTATTATCAACACGTGTTAGGGAACTAAAAAAGTGAACTATAACACAGTTGTTAAAAATAGTAGCTAAAACATGTGGACTTGCATGGATAAATAAAAAGTGGATGATGCCTAATAAAATATACTAACCATTAAATAATGGTAATTCTTGGGGTGGGAGCGAATTAGTAATTAGTATATATAGACCTGTTGTAGGGACCTATTATATTAATTCTATTTTTTATTTAACCAACCTTGCCACTCCCCTAGTGAGCGAGTGTTGGTTTTATTTTTTATTTTTTTTTAAATTTATTTTTGAGCCCATTTTTCTAAGAAAAATAATATTAATAGTATTAATAAATAAAAAAAACAAAAATATATGCCATTTATGCTAAAAGCAAACAGGGCATATTTAAAGGATAAAATTAATTATGAAAACAAAAAATATTAAAACTCATGAAATAAAGAAAGAAAAATTTATTGATAAAATTTATAATAATAAATTTGCTTTAACTACTATTGTTATAATATCTACAATAGTTTTAATGATAACTGTTGCTCTTTTAATTGCTGCATTTACTGTATGAAAATAATATTACTAAGAATATTTTAATTCATAATGAAAAAATATTTTTGTTGAACATGTAAACAATATAAATTAGATTATCTATTTTTTAATACTAATGATATTAAAACAAGAAAATATTTTTTAAGAGATAAAAACGGTAAAGCAATTTGTTATGACTGTATTTTAAATATTAGATTAAGTAGGGGATATAAAAAATAATGCAATATGAATTAATTATTGGTATTGACCCAGCAGGAATAGGTAGTAATGGAATTATTATATATTCAAATGAAACTAATAATATTATTTTTAATGAAACATTTAAAGCAGAAACTGTTTTAGAAAGTAAAAATTTGTTTAAAGAATACTTTTTAACGATTAAACAAGAGTTTAATAATAAAAAAATATTAGTTATTGTAGAAAATTTCTTTTTAAGTGCAAAACAATTATTAACTAATCCATTAGCAACTCCTAAAATTATTGGTGCATTAATGGTGTTAGTACAAGATGTTATGAATTGAGATTATTTAGAAAACCATCCAAAAAATAAAAACAAAATAGAAAATTATAAAGGAAATATAAAATTAACAAAACATGAAGAAGATGCATATAAACATATTCAATATTGTTTAAGGAATTTTAAAAATGAAAGATAAATCAAATTATGTGAAATTAACAGTAAAACTGAGTAACACTATTGAAGCAAAACATTATGAAAAAGGTAATAAAGAATTATATTATAGTGTTCGTGGACAATGAAATGGATTAAACTATGTTACTTTAATTTTTAATAACCCAAAATTTTATAAACGATGTATTTTATTAAACAAAAATGATGAAATTATAGTAAGTGGTCAAATCTTTAATACTTTAAATATTCCTAAAAATCGTGCATTTTGTTCAATTAATGTTAAATGATTTAAAAAATGAAAAGAGTAAAAATGAAGAAATGTAAATATTGTAATAAAAGAATTTGATTAAGTAAAAATTGATGTTTGAAATGTTTAGAAAAAATAGTTAATAATTTAACTAAAAATAAGGAGAATAATAATGAATAAAGAAAAATTAATTAACTATATTAAAAAATCACAAAAAGAATATGAGAATACAGAAATAGACTTATTATTAGATATTTTAGTTCAAAAAATAAGAAGTGATGAGTTTGATAATGAATAAAGACCAAAAAATTATTAATGAATATAATAAAAAACGTAATAAAGAGATAACAGAAGAACATTTGAATAATATAAAAAAAATAAGAGAAGAGTTTAAACAAAAAGTAATCAATAAATATAATGAAAAATTAATTATTTGGTTAAATAAACAAATTAGTATTTGTTTATGTGATTCATTAAAAGAAGCAGGTAAACTTACTGCTTATTATAAAGTAATTGAGTTTATAGAAAATGGAGAATTTCATTAATGATTATATTACCTACTTTATTTGGTGATAAAGATGAAATTGAAATATTATCACCATTTCCCAAAGCAATTCATACAAGTAATGATATTAGAGCAATTATTTTAAGACAATATCCTAATGTTAAATCAAAACACATCATTGTTTCTGACCCTGAAAGTGATGTTGCATTAATAGTTGGTGATAATGATGTTTATCAAGGTTGAATTAAAGTAACAATTAAAAAATTAGAAAATTAAAGGAGATTAAAATGCCAAATATAGAAAATCAATCAAATTATACTTTAACTAAATTAATAAGAACGGGAATTAGTCCTATTTGTGCAATGATTGGTACAAGTGCATATTATGGGCAAGTAATTGCTAATCCCATATTAGGTTCAATTAATTCTTTATTATTTGGTAAAAAATTAGGTTTAGATATTTGAAACTTGAATCAAAAACCAACCACTAAAACTAAATTAATTAATAGTAGTAAAAAAATATTATTAGGATTAGGAACAATTGGTTTAGCAAATTATAGTAAATGAACTGAAAATAATATTAATCCTATTATTCCAACAACACCAATTCCAACTACTACGGAAGGACCGCCATGATTATTATTAGATAAACAAGAAAATCAGTCATTAATTGATTGAGATACTTATATTTCATTAAATGCTTATGGTATCGCCAATGTTATTAATGGTTTAACTGAGTTAATACCTAATAAATTTGCAATGATACAAAAAATAGCAAATATGGCAACTGGTGGTTGTTTAATTAGTAGTGGTGTTGCGATGGGGATTAATAATGATTTTAATAATGCTTATGCAATACCTACTATTATTGCAGGAATAAGTGAAATTATTCATAATTTATTACCTATGGAAACAAATCATAGTATAGAAATGCAAGAAACTTCCTTTACAAATGAAACAACAAGATTAATTAATGATGATAGATTTACTATTAATAGTGAAACAAGTAGTCAATATGGCAGTCATAATTCTAATGTTTCATTAGATTGAGATGATACAGCTAATAATGCTTTACAACGTAGTAATAGTAATCTTACTTTATAAAAAAATGAAAGGAAAATATGGAAATGCAAGAATTTTTAAAAGCACTTGAAACAATTGGAATAAGTACAGGTATATTAATTTGTCGAGAAATTATTGTTTTATTAAAAAGATTTATTACAACTCCAAAACATGTTAGAGCAAATAATAAAATTATAAAACATCAAAAAAAATTAGCAAAACTTAATGAAAAAATTAATAAAGAAATTAAATAATGGGGTGCTGTAAATGTTAGAAAATGAAAATAATGTTCAACAAGCAACTGAACCTTTAATTAAAAATAATGATTCTTCACAAGAAATAGAAAATAAAGTTAATGAAGCAGAAAATAAGTTAAATAAATTAAATAACGAAATTAAGGAAAAAGAAATAATTAATATATTTAAAAAATATCAAGTTAAAAGTGAATTTTATGATTATTTAAAATTTAAAACTAATAATATAGAAAATTCAAAAATAGAAGAAGCTATTAAAAAAATGATTAAAGAACAACCAGTATTTAAAGAAATAATAAATACAGGTGGTAAACAACAAACAATAATAACAAATCAACCAAGTTCAATAAAAAGTACTTTATTGGATTATAAAAAGAAAAATAATTTATAACAGAAAGGAAATGAAAAAATGTCAGTACCATTCAATCAAAATTTAGATAATACCGAAAAATTAGTAGAAGCACCAGAGTTTATAGAATTTTATAAACAATCAAATTCACCATGAGCAAGTTTTTTTCCTATTGAAATGGTTAATTCTACAAAAATTGAATTTATAGTTAAAAAACCAAAAAATTCAGAAATTAAAGTATTAAAATGAAATGATAAAAGTAAAGGATTAGATGTTAGTTATGCTGAAACTATTAAAATTTTAAAAGAAATTAAACAAGAAGCAGTTGCAGGTGAAATAATTGCTAATGTTGATTTAAACGCTGAAAATGGACAAAATTTATTAAATACAATGCAATATGAAGTAGCAAATGATTTAGCAGATTATTTAGCAAATAATGATACAACTGTAATTGCAAAATATGCAACTAGATTAGATATTACTGATACAACACCAGTAGGCTATTTAAAATCAATGTTATCTGCTTGAAATACTTTATTTCAATTAAGAAATAGTAATAATTGTCAATTTTTTATTACTAATAATTTATATGATAGTTTAGTTTATTTAGCTGATAATAAAGGTTTAATTACTGATAATCAAATAGCACAACAATTAAGATTAAATGGAACAAATTTATATATCAAAGGTGTATTATGTCAAATTGTAATGGATGACTATATGACTTTTACTGATAATAATGAAACTAAAATTATGTCTTTTGTCTTAGCAACACCAAGAGCAATGAAAAGATATATGTTACAAAATACAGTTGTATATGTACAAGACATAAATGATGGTAAAGTTGGAAGAAGATATTTAGTTGGTGGAGAATTAACTGGTGAAGCAATACCTTATATAACAGATGAAGAAAAAACTTCACGTTGAATGTTATGTGGAATTATTAATACTGATAAAATTGATTTAAAAACTAAAATTACAAGTTTAACAACAAATATTACTGCAAATGTTAATAAAAATAATAATGAATTAGATACAGAAATAAAAAGTACTAATGAACTTAAATCATTAAATCCAAATTTAATAAATCCAAATATTAAATATTTTAGTGATGTCCAAGGAAAAACTAATGTAAGTAATCAAAAACAAAAAGTAGGTGACTTGTATATAACTATTACTGCCAATGTTAATGATATAAATTATAAAGGGTCAACAAATCTAATTAAAATAACTCTTAAATAAAGGAAATTAATATCATGCCAATTGGTACAACTAGTACAGCAATACTTTTAAATATCAATAAACCAAAACATACTAGAATAAGTAAACAACAAGAAAATAAAAGTTTTTGATGAGAAATTTTAGAAATAATTGGTGTACAAGTAATAGCAGTAGCACTTGCTCCTTTTACTGGTGGATTAAGTGAAAGTATAGCACTTGGATTAGGTGCAAGTGATTTACTTGCTAGTATTAGTGCTGTTGGTGTAGAGTTTTTAACTGATTTTACTATTAATCAAGTTTATGATTATTTAAAAGGAAATGTAACACCATTAAATACTTTTTTTAATATCTTACCTGCATTTGCTGGACTTAATAAAATTAGTCGTGGTTATCGTACAACTAAATTTATTAAATTAGCACAAAAAACTAAAACATTAGAACAAATTGGTATTAAAGAAGCAAAAAACTTACAAGAAATTATTAGTCAAGTAAGTGGTAAAGAAATTTTAACAGATAAAATTATTGGTAATAAACGTTATTTATTTAATTATAGTTTTGCTCCTAATCGTGAGACAATAATCCAAAATTTAGGTTATGTTGCTGAAAGACAATATAAAAATAATTTTCAAAAATTAGAAGTACAAGAGTTAAAAGATTATTTATTATTACAAAATACATTAATAAAATTAAGTCCACAATTAACTCCAAAGTTTAAAATTAAAGATATTGAAAAAGCAAATAATTTTTTTAAAAAATATAATACTGATTTAAAAGAAGTATTAAAAATGAATCAACATGATTGATTAAATTTAGTTCATACAATACATACAGATAATAGATATGGTAAATCTTTAATTTTAGATTTACAAAAAATTCGTGCTAATGCTATTAAATTTAATTTTAAAAAGAGTTCAATTCATAAGGTTGTTTTAAAAGCAAATAAAATTTTTAAGTATTTTGATATTAGATTTTATTTAAAAAAAGGTTTAAATAAATTTTGAAAAGATACTCCATATTTTGAAAAATTACGAGAAAGTATATATAAATTACAAGAAAAATTTGAAAAGTTAGAAAAACAAGTATTTGAAAAAATTAATAAATTAAAAGAAAAAGCAACAGATTTATTTACTAGTGCAGAAAAGAAAGCAATTAAACATGCACAATTAATCCCATTAAATTCACCTGTATTTATGGGTTGCAAAATTCAACCTTTATCATTAAGTAAATGTGCAATTACTATTTATCATCGTAATCCTAAATATAAACCAATTATAGTTATTGATAGTATTCTTAAAGCAGAAACTTTTATCACTCAAATACATCCATTCCATTGATATCGCTGATATAGTGGTTGATACATTGGTTATGGAGTTAGTCGTAATAAATGATTAAAAGCAATTGCATTTGCTCCACCAGTTGTTCAACAAGTAATTAGAGATAGTTTTAAAGTTTATAGAGAAATATTTAGAATAGTAAGAACTTACCATAAAGTAGTTAATGTTATTAATAATCCTATTGAAAATATTAATAAATCATTTAAAAGTGTTGGTTTAAAATTTTCAGTTAATACATTATTTGGTACAGGATTATTACATCATTTAGAAAAATTTGTATATAGTCAAGTTGTAGCAAAAGGTAAAAAGAAATTACAAAAAGAAGTTATTCATATAGTGCATAGGAAAACTAAAACAAAAACTAAGCATTATAAAAAAGCATTTTTTAAGGAATGATAAATTATGATTAATAAACTTTGAACTGATGTCAGTTTAGAAAACTATAATAACTGATATCCATTAACTGGAAAAATTATAGAAACACCACAACAATATATAAATACATGACCTAATGTTAAGGATTGATTTACAACTTTTGCTATTCGTGCTCAAAATGATATTAATGCTTATCTTAATTTTATTTTATCTAAATTTCCTTTTGATAGTTTTAAAGATGAATTAATTAAAGAAACATTAAGAGATATGGTTTATGTTTGTGTTGAACATTGAGTATTTAATCGTACACCAATTGAGTTTAATGTTGATGCTACTATTCAATTTAATAATGGTACATCATTTAGTGCAAATAGTATTCCTAGTATTAATGTTTGAGATTTAGCACCTAGTAGAATGAAAATATGAGCAAGATTAACAGAATTAAAACAAATATTTTCAAGTTATAATAATGATGAAATAGATATTGAAAAAATTGATTTAAAAGCATTTTATACTAGAAATCAAGTTGATGAATTAATTAAAGAACAAAAAGCATTTACATTATCAAAACAAATAAAATTATATGATTATTTAGTTAATGATAATGAAAATGAGATATATAGGGGTCCTATTACAAATTTTATAAATAAAGGTTATGTAGCAACTGAATATGACCCAAAAACTGAAACAATGATTTTAGATTGACCTGATGAAATTGGAACATTACCACCCGAAGCTTTACAAAATAATCCCCAAGTTGGTGATTTTACCCATGCTGCAACTGCTGACTTTTCTGCTAAACAACAAAAACGAATTACTACCAATGAAAATGAAATTACCAAATTAAATAGTGAATTAATTAAAATAAATGAAAATATTGATGATATTAAAAATAATTGATTTAATATTGCAACTAGTCCTTTATGAAAGAAAATTAATAATGAAGAAATTATAGTAAATCAATGATATATCATTGATTGAATATATACATTTATGGATAATAATCAAATTTTCACTAGTGTTAATAAATTAACAAAAACTAATGTAAGGGTTAGTGGTTCTACCGAACAAAATCATATAGTAATTGAAAATATTGATGTTGATATTGCTGATGTAATATTATGATATGATTTTGATTTAAGGAAATTTACTGCTACTAGTACTACAACATATTATGAAACAATAATTTATAATATATATCAATATATTGGAAAAGGCACACCAACTGAATTTATAGCAGAAGATAATACTGAGCATGATTACTATACAAAAATTGAAACTAATGAATTATTAAATAAAAAACAAGATAAATTAAAAGTAGGTTCATTTCTTAATATTAATGAAAATAATATAATTAGTATTAATGATAGTAATTTATTTTGCAAAGGATTAACTTATAATTACAATTGTTTAAATGACTTAAAAACTACTAATAAAACTATTGTTGGTGCTATTAATGAAAATAAAACTAATATTGATAAAAAACAAAATAAATTAACTGCTGGTACTAATATTACTATTGATGATAATAATGTTATTAATGCTACTGGTGGTTCAGTTGATGAAAATAAAATATTTAATAATAAAGATGATAAAGATAATACAACAAGATTAGTTAATGAAATTATTAAAACTAATGTTGGTGGAAAAACATTAATTTATAGAAATAATCCTAATGTAACAGATGATAAAGATATTCCAAATAAAAAATATGTAGATGATGAACTAATAAAAATAAAAGATTTAATTAAAAAACTTGTTGTATGAAAAACAATAGGCGAAAGAATTGATGATAGAACTTGAAGTAATTTTTCACCTAGTTTAAATGCTCTTTATCGTGTATTTTTAGTTTGTGAAACAAGTGTACCATTACAAAATGGTTATAAAGAAGTTATCTTTTTTACACCTGCAAAAGCAATTGGAACTGGTATAAGAAAAATTACTACAAGAAAAATAGGTAATAGTGATGCTGTTTTAAATATGATTTATGATAATACAAAATGAACTTTAAAATTAGATGGTGGCGATACTGGTGGAGCAATATATAGGCTTGAAGAATTAAAAGCAGAGGATTTATATGAAATTAAAAGTAATACATTAGAAATAAAATCACCAGAAGTAATAGATTTTGAAAAGCCTATAAAAATTAATTCAAAAACTTTATTAACAAAAGAAATTAGAGAAAATGAATGAGAAATAAATTTAAAAGAAAGTCCAACACCAACACCTTATCCAAAATGAAAAGATGTAGCAATATCATTAAGTGGTAATTCTATTCATTCTTATCAATTAAAATCAAATACATTTTATAAAATATTTTATGATTTGAATCCTTTTAGTACGAGTACATTTGGCAAAACTCCAACACAAATAATAGAAATATTTTGACAACCACAAACATCATCAAATTGAGTATGTTTTCTTCCAAGTTTAAAAAGAATTTCATATATTAATATTGTAAATAATAAATTAATAAAATTAATAACTGATCAAGGTTATTTATGAAAATTACAAGAATTACAGGAATAAGATTATGTTTTTTAAAATTTTAAAAATTATTTTAGGTTTAATTGGTTTATTATTATCATCAGCAACAGCAATTTTAGTTATATTTATTATTGTCAAAATTATGTTAAAAATTAATCAAATATTTTAGAAAGGTGGTGAATATTATGTTAAGTTTCTTTAAAAGAAAAGAAAAAACAAATATTACTGATAATCAAGGTGAAAAATTAAAGTTTTTAACTAATAAAAATAAAAGTACTCATGCTTCTATTTTAAGTTATTTTGGTTTTAATAATTTTAACCATGAAACTTATTTTACTGATTTTGTAGCAGAAAATAACGCTAATTTATATAATGCTCCATTAGATATTAATAATGAAACTATTAAACAATATTTAATTCAACAAGAATTTTATAGAAAAAATTGAAATTCTATTTTTAAATTAAGTAAATTAGGAATTAGTGGTTATTTAATTTATATTGCGAATGATAATTTATATTTTCAAGTAGTTGATATACAACAAAGAGTTTATGATATTACTGGTAAATTAATTGAATGTACTATTTTTTATGATAATTATGAACAAAATTCACAAATGGTAAGATTATTTGAAGTTTATACATTAAATAATGAACAAGTAACAATTAATCGTGCAATTTATAGTATTAGTGATAATAAAAAACAATTTCCATTAGATTTTAAAACATATATTAATAATCCTAATTTATTACAAGAACAAACCTTAAATATTAACTATATACCAATAGCAATTATGCGAAATAAAGCAAATGAGTTAGCAGATTGTAATAAAGTAATGGATAAAATTAAAGCATTAGATGTTATTTTTGAACAAATTGTTTTAGACACTATTTTAAACTCACCGAAGTTTATTTTTAGTCAAACTTATGGTAATGTTCAATCTTTAATGGAAGAAGCAGTAAAAACATTAGTTACTAAAAACTATATATTTAAAAGTGCTGGTGATAATAATGAACAAAACGAAAGTGTCAATATGACTAGTAGTAATTTTAAAGGCAAGAATTTAACTGATATATACGATTGATTAATAAATGAAATATCTAAACGTTGTGGTTTACATATTCCAAATCAAAAGAAATCAGCATAACAATCAGTTCCCGAAAGTACAGCAGTTAATATTTCAACTATTAATTATATTGAACAAAAATTATGACAATTTAATATTGATATTCTTAAATTTATTCAATTATTAGTAAGTGTAGATAAAGATTTATTAAATAGTCAAACATTTAATATTGATGATGAACAAGAAATTAATAGTTTAACTGTTAAATTAAAATTATTTAATCCCGAAAATAACCAATTAATAGGAGAAAACAATGGAAAACAACAACAACAAACCACAAACGAAGTTTCCACAGAAACAAAAGCAAACTAAACTTAATCAAGCAGATGTAGAAAATGATTATTTAATTGATAATATTCCTTATGACTTTACTAATATGATGCGTGCTACTAATGATCGAGATATTAATAGAGCATATGATGAATTTAAAAAAAGAACAATTTATATCTATGAAATTGAACGTTTATTTAAAAATAATGAAAATAATAGTTTAAAATTTTCAGCAAATACTATTAAAATTGGTTTTATTGATATTGAAAAAGTTTTAAAAACTACTGCTGTTGAAACATCTGACTTTACTATGCAATTAAATCAAAGAGCAAGTACTAATATTAATGATAATACAATTGAATATAATATGACCGACATTAAAAATTTAATTTTTCAAGAAATAGAATTATTAAACCAATTTAAGTTATATGCTGTATCTATTAATGAACCGTTAACAGAAAATAATATTAATAATTTATATATTATTAATAATTATTCTCAACCTTATCAAAATCCAAAAACTAGAAGTACTAAAAGTATTACTATTATTAAAATTAAAGATTTTAAAACAAGGGATGGTTATCCAATAATTATTAAATTACAAAAACCATTAGATAAAGATACAAAAGTTATTGGTTTAAAAATTAAAGCCCCTAGAAGTATGATTTTTGGCAATATAAAGGTACTTGGTGAAGTTGACAATATGGAAGTATACCCTAAATTATTTGTTAAAGATAAGATAGCATTTCCCTTATTATCAATGCCAATTGAAACTCAACCAAAAGTTAGAATATTACAACAATGATTTAGTGAACAAATATTACCTTGAAATTTAGCAAAACAATTTATAGGACAAGAAAAATCAGTTTTAGATTTAATTGCTATTGGTGGGGGTAAAGAAACAAGAAAAGAAATCATTAATAACGCAAGAGTAACTAATGCTTGATTGGGATATGATAATGTAGTTAGTACATGACCATTGAATGGTGAAAGAGAATTGAAAGATAAAGAAGTTTGAAATTTAACTCAAATTGGTGGAGTATATGTTGCTACAAATGATAAATTTAAAGATATTGAAATTGAAATAAAAGATGCACCAACTAATGATAGTTTACAAAAAGTATTATTAGATATGTTAACTTATACATATAGTTATAATAGAAATTTTAATGGTTTTGACCCAAAAAATGAAAAATTACAACCAATTGGTGCATTAAGGCAAAAATTTGAAGGCCAAAAACCCGATGAAGTAATTACTAATTTGTTTAAACAATGAAAATTAGATTATCCTAATTATATAAATTTAGAACAAGTGAAAATATTTAAACAACTAATTATTATGTTATCAAATAATATTTATTCAACAATGTCTATTAATAAAGGTTTAAATGATGATTATAAGTTACTATTACCTTATTATTTTGAGTTAAAATCAAATCCAATACATTCTACACCTGATAAAGTTTGAGAATTTAAAGATTTAAAAGTAATATTGAAATCTGTTTATTTTGATTTTACAGATATAAATAACATTAAATTAAAAAATAATGATATTAGTCAAAACGAATTATTTAAACTTGATGATAATCAATTTAATTGATTATCAATTACAAATGAATTAGAAAGTAATAATATAACTTCTTTAATTCCTGCTGATTGAACATTAGGTAATGGTGAATATGGTAAATATTTTACAAGAGCAATTATTAATAAAAATAAAATTGAAAATGCTTTAAATTTGTATGGTTCAAATAAATCTCAATTATTTTCCAAATTAGAATTTTATAAAGAAATTTTACAAATTGATAATAATAGCGAATTTGAATTACAAATAGAAAATCCGATTAATAATTTAAATCGAATAGAAATTAGTGGTATATTTGGTGCTGGAAATTATGACTTAGTTTTAATAACCGATAAACAAGAATTAAATTTAACTAATATTAGTTTATTTGATAAATATAATGAAAATATTTCTTATATAAATATAGAAATTTAATTATTAAAATACCCATTAGGATAATAATCTTTAATTCATGGTATATCTATTCTTTCAATGTTTTCTCCACCATTATAAAATTTTGATTTTTCAGGACTATCAGCAAAATATATTTTAAATTCATATTTAATATCAACTGATATATTATGAATGTCTGACATTCATATTTTTTGAACACCCATTATAGGTTTTTTATTTGGTGATAAAAAATATTTAAGTCCACTAAGATTATGGGTAAGCACCCCCCCATGATTAATCCTATTGTTCCAGTTGTAGCACCAGTTAGTGCTAATGCTAATGTTATTTTACTTAAATTTGTTTTTATTCATGTTTTCATATTTAATTACTCCTTTTTATGATGATTGTATTATTTTCTATTAGTTATGAGTGATATATTCCTGTACTTGTAGAAGGTTGATTTTGTATAATATCATCTATTGATATATTACAATTAATATATTCTTCATTATTTATAAGTCTCATACTTCCAGGAGACAAATCAAAAGTAATAGGTTCTGGTGAACTTATATCTTTAAATAAGATTGAGGATTTATTTTTTGAAAATTCTTCTGGAGATTTTTTACTTGCTTTATTTAAAAAATCATTTATAAAATTACTATCTTGGCTTACCTCTTTTTGTGATTGGTTAATTATTATATCTTCTATAATATTAATTTTTTTCTTACTAAAATTTTGAGTTGTTAATTTTTCAATTTCTTTTTGTTTTTGTTGTATGATCAAATCTTTTTTTTCAATTATTTGTAATAAGTGTTCTACTATTTTTTCATTTTGATTTACTTTATTATTCAAATCATCAATATATTTCCCATCATTAGTTATTATTGTTTCTTGTCTTTCAATAAGTTCAGATAAATAAGAAACATTTATATTTAATTGTTTAACATTTTGAATTTTTAATTGTAAAATCTTATTAAGATATTCAATTTTATTATTTTTTATTTCATTTTCTCTATTAATTTTTTTAATATATTCTGTTGAAATACTAGTTAAGTTATTTATTAAATTGTTTTGATTGTAATTTTCAACTTTTTGAGCAACGTTAATATTAATTGGTATAGATTTTGTATAGTGTTCTAATTTTTTTTTTGAATTTGTTAGTTTGGTATTTAAAACTTCATTTTTATCTCCAAACTTCTCTTGCATTAAAATAGCTTGATAATGATTATTATTTATGTGAATAATTTTTATTTCATTTTCATAACTATTATTTGAACTTTCTGAATTTGAATATGTTTTTGAAAGTAATAATTTATTATTTTCGTATTTGTTTACATGTATTTTTGTTTTTAATAAATCAGAAATTGCTTTAATTTCTGGTTCACCACCTCATGTACCATTTTTGTTCATTTTTTCAAAATATTCATCATTAATATTTTCACTAATAAAAAAAGTAAAATCTTTATTGTTTTTTTTCATAAAATTAACAACACGATTTCGAAATAATAAAACTAAATTATTATTTTTTATAAAATCAAAATTAGAAAAATTAAAGATTTTTTTTCAATTTTTTATATTACCAAAAAGTTCTTTATATCTTTTTTTAAATGTTTTTTCTTCTTTTTTTACTGATTCTAAATATGCAACTATAATTGCTCAAAATAAACAATTTCCATCTTTAGGTACATCATAGATTTTATTATTATTTTTATTAGTTATAATTTCATTATTTACTAAACTATTTTCATTATAATTTTCAACTTTTTGAATAACATTAGCATTAAATTGATGATAATCATTTTGATAGTTTTTTTTAAAATTGTATAATTGTTTATTTTTTTGAATGGATACATGTTTTCTTTTAGTTTTCATAGTTTTCTCCTTTTTCCTTAATTTTACTTTTAAATTGTACTTATTTTTTATTATTTTTACAAGTATACATTTAAACGCAAAATAACGCCTAAATAAAAGGTGTTTATTTTGTGAGACCTATACTATTAATTTTATGTCACTTGTTTATTATATGGCAAATGTGAAGATGCTTTTTTTCACAGTAGCATTATTTTAATCATAATTACGTTTTTATGTGGATTATTGTGAATAAAATAAAACAAAATAGATTATTAATATAATTTATTATATTTTAACACTTTAAATTTATGTAAATTAAAATTAATGATTGGTACAAAAACAAGATTAGGAGAATTAAATATGAGTTTTAAATATAAATGAAATTTTAGAGAAGAATATTTAAAAATTGACAAATTAATTTTAGAACATATAACAAAGAAATGAGAAAAATGAGATTGAAGAATAAAAAATACAAGAGATAAAAAGAAATATAAAATTGTTGATTATCAATATCGAACAAGAAAAACTATATATGGATTAGTAAGTTATAAAAGAAGAATTTATCAATATTTTAATGAAAAATTACAAAAATTAGTTCGTGTTTGTTTAGTTGATAAAATACTAGGATTACCTAAATATAAAAGAATTGGTGAAGATATTGAACAAACTATTATTGAATATTTTGCTGACGGAAAAAGATATAGAGATATTTGAGATATTATAAAAAAGGCAAATATTAGTCTTAGTACTATCCATAGAGTTTTTAAAAATTTAGAAGTATTTGAAGCAAATCCAAAAAAAGTAAAGTTAGAAACAAATCAACCTATTTTTGTAGCAATTGATGATGGTCACAAAAAATTTTGAAATTTTAAACGTAAAGGTACAAAACATTCTATGAGATTAATAACAACATATACAGATAATATTAATCACAAAGTACAAAATAAAAGAGTAAAAGCAATTATTAGACCAACAAGAACAGCAATTGGAGTTAAAAATACTGCTGAATTTATTAAAGAACATTGTCAAAAATTTTATGAAAACATTGAACAAGCAAAAATTATTATTTGTGGAGATAGTGCAGGATGAATTAAAGATGTCGCAGATTATTTAGGTGCTGAGTTTGTTTTAGATAAATTTCATTTAATTAGAACATTATATCTTGGAATAATGGCTGGAAATAAAGGAAAATATGTAAAAGAATATAATCACTGTAAAAATTTAATTAATAATGGTCAATATGATGAATTAATTTACTATTTATATAAAGAATTAGCTAATCATAAAAAGTTAAAGAAACAGTATTTTAAAAATAATAAACAAGGTATTGTTAATCAATCTGAAAAATGAAATATTGGTACTTTTACTGAAACTAATATTTGACATGTTTTAAAAGAAATGATTGCTAATAGAACATACAGTATTTTTATTTACTTAAAAATGGTTATATTTAAATGTAATCAAATAAATTTGAAAACATAATTTTAATGAATTTAATAATTATTTATTATTTCACAATTTTGTATAGCATCTCAAAAATTATTATTTTTTATTTTTACTTTTAAACCAATATTAAAAAATAATAAAGAAGTAGTTATAAATGTTAAAATTGGAGTTAGAATTACACAAAAAATAATGCCAACTTGTAATTGTAACCAATTATAATAATTTTTATTATTATGACTAATATGAGATATATAATCCGCAGAATAACTTAAAATATGAGTTATACTAGTTGTACTTAATATTTCAAATCCATTTTTTCTAACCTTTCATAACTTTTTGTTAGCAAATTAAACATATGTGAATGATAATTACTAAAACCGATTAACATTAAACCAGTACTCATAATTAAAATAGTTAAGATAAATAGTAATGCAGTTATTAACTGTAATTTTTTGAGTTTCATCTTTAAATTCTCCTTAACTTTATTCAATAAGTTTTAGCACTTACTAAACTTAATTATAAGTATTTTAGTTGCAATTAATTTAAAAAAATTATATTATTTAGATACAATTACATAAAATCCTAATTATTTCTTGTCTATACATAATAAGACTATATATGAAGTAATTTATTCCGGATTTTTGACAATCTCCCAAAATTTTTAAATTGTTTACAAAAAATTGGAGAAATAAATAAAATAAAATCATTTAAAAGATTAAAAAAAGAATTAATCCGAAACTTTAAAACTTATGTTCAAAAAATTAACGAATGAAATAAAAACTGAAAGGAAAAGATTGAATTTTCAAAATATTTAAAATCTGAACATATCAAAGAAATAAAAGATATTTTTGTCAAAAATGAAAAAGATAAGTCAATTGTTGGTCCTGGCTTTTTTTATAAACCAAAAACAATATGGTTAGAATTTCAAGAATATCAAAAGAAATTAATAAATTTAGAAAAAGAACAAAATCAAATTAAATTAAATGGCATTTCTAATAGAAAAGATATTAGCAAAAAATCACCTGTTAAAACTATGAAAACAATGGTTTTATAATCACTAAAAAAGTAAAATTAAACTACAAAAAATGTTATTTTATTTTTTTACTTTTTAAATATCATGTGTATCAAATAATAAAATTGTATCAAATAATAAAATTAGGTAAAATAGTTTTCTTTTTCGTTTGAACATTATATAATTGCAAATAAGTAGTTAAAATACTTAGATTACAGAAAGGAGCTCGTATTAAAGAAAGGGGAAAAGAAAAAATATGGAAGTTTATTTACAAGCTGATGTTGGTCAAGCTGTTTTAAATACATTAAAAGCTTGAGGGTTTTGAAGTGCAATTTTAGCAACAATATTTGTAATTTTTTTGGGTTGATTTTTAACAAAAAGGGGGACATTTAAAAAAGATTGAGAAGCAGTTTTAATTAAAATTGTTATGGTTGTTGGTTTACCAGCTTTAGCGTTTGATGGATTTATGGCAGATACGACAACAGAACAAGTTAAAACACAAGTTGCTATTTTGCTTGTTGGTTTTTTATTTTATATGATTTTAGGAATTGTTACCAAGTATTTTTATATTAAATATGATAAGGACGTTCAAGATACATTAGCGATGTGTACTGTCTTTGCTTCAACAACATTTTTTGGAATTCCTGTTGTAACAGCATTATTTGATAATGGAGCAGCTACTTTACCAGCTAATATTTTTAATATTCCATACCGAATATTCTTATATTCATTGGGATTTATTGTTATGAGTAAACCACTTAAAGCAGCAGCAACAATCAGACAAACTGGAGCTGATTTTGTTGTTGATGTAAAAGTAAAACAAAATATTGTTGGTGAAGTTAAGTCAGAAATGAAAGTAATGAAAAAAGAAAACTTAACAAAAAATTTAAAACAAATCTTTTTAAATCCAATTTTAATTGCTACAATAATTGGATTTGTTTTTTGAGTTACGCAATTAATTCCAGGAATTGCAATTGTTCCCGATCAAAATAATATTGATAGCGGACATTATTTTTCACCATTACGATTAGATAATACATTTCCACCATTATTTAAAGTAACAAAAACTTTAGAGGCAGTGTGTACTCCATTAGCATGATTAGCGATTGGTATGACATTAGCAAAAGGAAATTTTAAAGAAGCTACACAGGATAAAAAAGTATGATTTGGCATGATAATGAAAATTATTTTTGCTCCATTATTTGGATTAGCATTAGTTTGTGCTGTTACTGCCATTGGAAAAGGAACGGGAGCATGAAAATTAGATGCTGTTGGACTAGGTGTTGTTGTTATTATGTTAGCAGCTCCCCCGGCATCAGTTATTGTCGCTTATTCTATTGCTTACAAAAAAGAACCATTATTAACAAGTAATTTAACATTAATTTCGACATTATTTTCAATTATTTCATTGCCATTTTGAGTAATTATTACCACAGCAATTGGTGCAACGTCATTATTTAATTAAAAATATTAATATAAGGAAAGGGAAAAAAGAAATATGACAAAAAAAATTAAAATGGTGTGTTATGGTGTTCGTAAAACAGAAAAGATTTTTTTTGAAACATTAAATAAAAACTATGATTATGATTTAACATTAATTGAAGAATATTTAACAAAAGATAATATTGACACAGTAAAAGGGCATGAAGCAGTAATGGTTCGTGCTAACTGTGACTGTTATGAGGAAAATTTATTAAAAATGAAAGCATATGGTGTTAAATATTTATTAACACGAACTGTTGGTTATAACCATATTGATTTAAAAAAAGCTCATCAATTAGGATTCGAAATGGCTTATGTACCTGGTTATTCACCAAATGCTGTTAGTGAATTAGGGGTAAGTATTGGTAATGCTTTACTTCGTAATTTATTTTATAGTGCTCACCACGAACAAAATCATAATTTTAAAATTGATGATTTTATGTTTGCAAAAGAAATTCGTAATTCAACAATTGGCATTATTGGAACAGGTCGTATTGGTTATCAAGCAGCTAAAGCATGACATGGTATGGGAGCAAAAGTATTAGGATATGATATTTATGAAACTGATCAAGCAAAAAGTATTCTAACTTATTGTGATTTAAAAACTCTAATTAAAGCATCAGATTTAATTTCATTGCATTGCCCCTATATTAAAGAAGAAAATTATCATTTAGTTGATAAGAATTTTTTAGCAAAAATGAAACCTGGATCGATTTTAATTAATGTTGCTCGTGGAGAATTAGTTGATTTACAAGCAGTTTATGAAGCAGTTAAAACTGGTCATTTAAAAGGTGTTGGTTTAGATGTTTTAGAAAATGAAGGTCATGTTTTCTTCAAAGACTTTGCTGGAAAACCAACTCCTGATAATATTACCAATAAACTATTATCATTATATCCACGTGTTATTATTACCCCACATATTGGTTCATATACTGATGAAGCTGTTAAAAATATGATTGAAATTACTTATGAAAACTTAAAAGTGATTTTATCAGGACAAGAATGTAAAAATAAAATCTAAAATCATTAATAATTTAATAATTTTTACATTATTTATGTTTTATATATAATATAAACTTGATTATATAGCAATGTTATTGTGTTGTAATAAGTTACAAACTTAATATAATTTTTATAAGTTCATCTATTTTTTCAAATAGATGAGTTTTTAATTTTTAATAAAAAATAAAAATATTAAGGTATTTTATTACATATTTAACCACTGAAAATAGTATATGTTATTTATTGTTAATAAAAAAAATAAATAATTGTTTTTTTTTTAAAATGTTATATAATTTTATTTGTATTATTTAACTTAAAGTTTAGTATAAATAAACAAAAGGAGAAATAATAAACATGAAAATTGGAAGAAAGTTAAAAACTTTAAGATTAAAACACAATTTAACAATGGAAGAGTTAGGAAAACGTTGTGATTTATCAAAGGGATTTATTAGTCAATTAGAACATGATGTTTCTTCACCTAGTATTGAAACTTTAAAAAATATTTTAGATGTTTTTGAATGTTCACTATCAACTTTTTTTGCTGGTGAAGTAAAAGAAAAAATTGTTTTTAAAGCACAAGATATCACAGTTAGTGATGAAAAAGATTATCAAATTAAGTGAATTATTCCTAATGCTCAAAAGTTAACATTAGAACCAGTGATTTTAATTTTAAAACCATTTGGTAATTCAAATAAAATTCCACCATTTCAAGGTCAGATCTTCGGATATGTATTAAGTGGAGCAGTATTTGTTCATTATGGTGGAACTAGAGTAAAAGCAGTAACTAATGAAACATTTTATATTAAAGGTAATGAGAAGCATTATTTAGAAAATCCAAATAATTCGCTTGCTACTATTTTATGAGTTTCAAATCCCCCAATTTTTTAAAACCAGTTAAAGGAGTAAATGATGAGTGTTAATATTTTAGAGTTACGTAATATTACCAAAGAATATGATGGTAAGGTTGTGTTAAAAGGAATTAGTTTAAATATTCATGAAGGTGAATTTCTTACCATTTTAGGTCCTAGTGGTTGTGGTAAAACAACATTATTAAGAATTATTGCTGGTTTTGAACGACCAAATAATGGTCAATTGTTATTTAAAGGTAAGGATTTAATCAAAATTCCAATCCATAAACGAGAAATAAATACTATTTTTCAAAATTATGCTTTATTTCCCCATTTAAATGTTTTTGATAATATTGCTTATGGTTTAAAATTACGAAAAGTTAATCGTGAAAAAATTAAAAAAGAAGTTAAAAAAGCTTTAGATTTAGTTAAGTTAAGTGACATGGAAGATAAAGATGTTAATGATTTATCTGGTGGCCAAAAGCAAAGAGTGGCTGTGGCTAGAGCATTAGTTCTTAATCCTAAAATTTTATTATTAGATGAACCTTTTGCTGCTTTAGATTTAAAATTACGTCAACAAATGCAAGTAGAGTTAAAAAAAATTCAACAAGAAATTGATATTACTTTTATTTTTATTACTCATGATCAAGAAGAAGCATTTATTATGTCAGATCGGGTAGTTGTTTTAAATCAAGGACAAATTCAACAGATTGGGACGCCGCAAGATATTTACAATGAACCTGAAAACAAATGAACAGCACAATTTGTTGGTAGTTCTAATGTCATTGAAAATGGTATTTTTGTTGATGATTATTGTGTCCGTTTTGATGGTAAAAAATTTGCTTGTTCTGACACTGGTTTTGGTGAACAAGAACGTAATATTGATATTGTTATTCGGCCAGAAGATATTGATTTAGTGACTGCTGGCACTGGTTTTTTTGATGGTACTATTAAAACTATTGCTTTTAAAGGTTTATTATGAGAAATTGAAATTATTGCTAGTAAACGAAAATGAATAGTTCATACTACTGATGGTTTTGAAGTAGGTAATCGTGTTGGTTTAAAATGAAATGTTGAAGATATTCATGTTATGTGAAAGGAAATTGAAGAGTAAAATGAAAAATTTGTTTAAACGTAGTAAAAAAGAACAAATCTTAAAAACGCAAGACATAATGACTAATAGTGTCGTAAAGGAAAAAGTAGTTGCTAATGAAGAAAAAAAACTGAATATTTTCAAAAAGTGATTTAAATTTCAAAAAAATATTATCCCTTTGCGACAAGACAGTAAAACAAAAACAAAGCAAATAAAAAAGAAAAAACCATTATTATG
Organism: Spiroplasma endosymbiont of Polydrusus pterygomalis; assembly: GCF_964030825.1. Taxonomy (NCBI): domain Bacteria; kingdom Bacillati; phylum Mycoplasmatota; class Mollicutes; order Entomoplasmatales; family Spiroplasmataceae; genus Spiroplasma; species Spiroplasma endosymbiont of Polydrusus pterygomalis. The sequence continues at coordinate 558,111 of NZ_OZ034964.1, forward strand.
ATGAAAAAAAACTAAAGAAATAATGATGAATACTAAAAATAAAGTTAAAGATAAATCTGTTAATTTTGGTTTTAAGTCATGAGTTACCCTTGCCTATCCATATTTATTATTAATGGTAATTTTAATTGTGCTACCCTTATTAATTGTTATTTTCTATGCTATTATTAAAGCCACTAATAATGCTTGAATATTTCGTTTTACATTTAGCAATTTTAATGATTTTTTTAAAGAAAACAGTTTTGTTATGGTCTTGTTACGATCAATAGGTTATTCATTTGTCGCAACTTTAATTGCTGTTATTTTTGGTTATCCGATTGCTTATATTATGGCTTTTATGTCAACAAAAATTGCTGCAAAAAATATTTGAGTTTTAGTTACTTTGCCAATTTGAATTAATATTTTATTACGAACAATTGGTTTACAAATTATCTTTAGTATTTTAGGACCTAATGTTTTATTGGGTACTCCAATTGGTATTATTTTAGCAATGATTTATATGTTTATGCCTTTTGTTATTTTACCGATTTATAATTCTTTAGAAAAAACAGATCGTAATTTATTAGAAGCCAGTCAAGATTTAGGTGCTTCTCAAATGAAAACATTTTGAAATATTACTTTTCGTTTTTCAGTTCCTGGTATTGTTTCAGGTTTTACCTTAATGATGCTAAGTGCGATGACTTCATTGGTAGTAGTCAAGTATATTGGTGAAGGAAAAACGATTTTAATTGCAAATATTATTGAATCATATTTTTATCGTGGTGCTAATTTTGCTTATGGTGCTGCCATCTCTGTTATTTTGGGAATTATTGTGTTAATTATTATTTTTACCTTAAAAGCAATTGGTCGGTGAGCTACTGGTAAAAAAATAGGAGGTATTGCTTAATGAAATCTTTTTTTAAAAATAGTTATTTAGCTATTATCTTTTTATTACTTTATACACCAATTTTAGTTTTAATGTTATTTTCTTTTAATGGTGGTGATTCCGTTCGTAATTGAAATTATTGATCATTACAAGCTTATCGTGATTTATTTCAACAAAATGAACTGTGAGAATCAGTTAGTGTCACATTAATTGTTGCTTTTATTTCCACTTTTGTTGCTGTTATTATTGGTACTTTTGCTGCTTTAGGTTTAAGTAAAACAAAAAAAATAACACGTAATCTAACTTTAGGTATTACTAATATTCCTTTAGTAAATGCTGATATTGTCACTGCTGTTTCTTTGATGTTATTATTTATGGCTTTTGGTTTTAGTTTTGGTATAGGAACATTGATTTTGGCACATATTTCTTTTAATATTCCTTATGTTATTATTACTGTCTTGCCTAAAATTAGATCAATAAATATGGCACAATTAGAAGCTAGTCAGGATTTGGGTGCCACACCTTGGTATACATTACGAAAAGTTGTATTACCAACAATTAAACCGGCAATAATTGCCGGTGCTGCCATCGCTTTTGCTATGAGTTTTGATGATTTTTTAATTTCTTATTTTACTGGTGGTAATACTTCTAATGTTTCAACTTTTATTTATTCTTTGAAACGAATTAAGCCATACATTAATGCTTTTTCAACAATCATTATTTTATTAATTGCCATCCTTATTATTTCTTGAAATACTTATGTTCTTTGTAAAAAACAACTTAAACAACGTAATGAAAATATTGCTAAAGGTATTTATCATGATAAAAAAATTATCAAAACTGAGAAGTTACTAACTAAATATTATTTACAGTTAAATAGTTTTAACTTTAAAAAAGTTAAGAGTAAAGGTAGCAAACGAAAATTATTACATAGTGATGGTAATTTTGAAATTGTAACTGCAGAGGATATTATTAAAATACAAGAGAATATTAAAAATCACCCGAAATTGATTACTCAAATTTCTAAACTTGAAGCGAAACTTGAAATGGAATCAATTTGAATTCAGGATATAAAAAATAAAATTAAGAAGAAAAAAGAATTAAAAGAAGAACGTTCTAAATTAAGAAGAGAAAAATATCGCTTTTTATTATGACCATGAAAATTAATTCTGATTACTATTATTTTATTATCAAGTTTTATTAGCTTAGGCGCGTTTTATATTTATACTAATGTTTATGATTTATCAGTTGCTAATTGAGGAGAATATATTAGTCCACAAGTATTAAAAGGATTTCAGAATAAATATCAAGTTAAAATAAAATATTCAACTTTTGATGATAATGAGTCATTATATGCTAAATTATACACTACTCGTTATGATGTAATGGTACCTAGTGATTATATGGTTGCAAAATTAGCAAGTGAAGATAGACTTTTTCCAATTGCTATTACAGATGATGCAGGTAATATTAAGTATGATAGTAGAATTGATTTTAATCCACAAAAAGATATTAATTCTGATTTATATCAATTAATGGAAAAGTATCAAGTTGAAAATCCTGATGGCACAGTTAGTAAAAATGGTTTAAATAATTATAGTATTCCCTATTTTTGAGGTGATATTGTCTTAGTAATTAATACTACTAATGGCAATAATCTTACTGATCTTGGTATTAATGCAGATGGTTCAAATGCACAATGAAGTATCTTAACAGATGCTGCAAAATTAGGTAAACGTATTGTTTTAAATGATGATATGCATAATTTATTTATGACTGCCCTTACTGATTTACACTATAAAAATCAATGAAAGGAAAATACTGGTTCAGGTCAATTTAATCAAGTGGGAAATACATTTCATGATAATATTAATGCTCATAGTCCAACTGAAATCAAAGATGCTAACGATTGATTATTGCCAGTTATTAATAATAAAAAAACAAAGTTATTAAATGATGATATTGTTGATGAAATTAGTAAAGTTGATAAATGAGATGTAGCAATGATGTATAATGGCGACTTATTAGCAGCAATTAATGAAAATCCCGATTTTTATAATGGTAAATATCTTGTTGTTAGACCATACATGGGTACTAATATTTGAAATGATGATATGGTTATTAGTAAAAATTCTCCACATAAAGATTTAGCTTTTAAATTTATTAACTATATCATGGAAAAGCAAACACAAGTTGATTTAAGTAGTGAATTTGGATATACTTCACCTTTACAAGTAGCTATCAATGATGTTAGTAATTTATATCCACCAGAAATTTGAAAACATGTATATAATCCAAATGATGGACAAGTAGTTGATCCATTAGATCGAAACCATTCACCAGGATTTTTTAATGGTTTATATACTCGTGGTTTTGATCCACAAATGCAAACTGCTTATAATAGATTATTGGCGCGTTAATAAAATAAATTATAATATTAAATTTAAAAATCAAAAAAAGTATTGTAACTTATAGTATAATTTAATGCGAAAGGGGTTAGTTCATTGTGGCACGTCGTAAAAAATGAAAAAAAGAAGACAAAGAAAAAATATGAAACTATTCTATTAAAAAAATGGAGAAATATTTTAAAGGATTATCTGAATTTTGAACATTAAATGTGCAAGCTCCTTGTCCGTGATGTTGTTTACCAATGATAAAAGGTGCTTATCAAGGTGAACAACCAACTTCAGCATTTGCTTGAAATATTGATCACATTGATGGTGATCCAGAAAATAATAGTTTAGAAAACTTACAACCAATGCATGTTGAATGTAACATTAAAAAAAATTAATTTTTAATATTAAATAATTTGTCTTAGTAAATAGTATAGTATAACTTTGATATTAAATAAAGAATTTAACTGATATCATTTTATTAAATATATTTTATTATTTTGTTTATAAAATTAACTGTTTTATTAAAAAATATTCAATCTTTTTTGAAGAACAATATTGTCTTTTTTTATAATAAGTGTAATATTATTGTTAAGGATAGTTTGATTCTTTCCTTATAATTTTAATAGGTGTATAACAAAATTTATACAATTATTAAAATTATTGATATTAAAATATAAAAATTCAATTTAATTAGTTTACCTTAAACCTTAGTTTTATTTTACTAAAACTAAGGTTTAATCTGTTTTAATATTTTTTCCTATTTTAATGTTTTCGTCGCAAATAGCAAGTTAAAATGATAAATTTATTTTTTTATTTTAATTATTTAAAAAAATAATGCTAGGAAAGGATGGTTAAAGTGAAATATAAAATAAATAATAATGATAATGTTAGTAACACTACTGGTAAGAATGTAGTTAATAGCAAAAGGCAAAAAAAAATAAAATCTAACGAAAGATATGTAATTAATCTTAAAAAAAATAAGAAAAAAAGAATTTTACTATTTTCATTATATTTATTAGCATTTGGTGCAACAACAGTTACTACAATATTGCTTTTGTATACTAATACTACTATTAATAGTTCTCAATTTAATCCTAATGCTAATAATAAGTTATGAGAGGAGTATTATCAAAAGCATCACCATAACACAACACCAATTAGTTTAGATACTACTAATGATTATTTTAAAAAGCCAGAAAATATTATTATTTTTAATGTTATTAAAAAAGATAACGATAATGGTAATATTGATTTTAGAAGTGTTTTAAATAGTATTGATCAAAATTTACAAAAAGTTAAGATTGAAAATGATATTGATAATGATAATCCAGATCCAAAATTATTACCAATTAATTTTTTTGCAAATGTTAATTATAATCCAGCAGTTAAGTTTACTGTTGGTAATAATAAAACACCAATAACTAATAATTCTTTTATTCTGCCAAAAAAATTTAATAAACCTAAAAAGTATATTTTGAATATGACAACTAATGACCAAGCGCCAATTTTTGGTATTAACAATACCAACGTTAATATTCAAATTAATATTAAGATTAAAAATAAGATTGCAATTAATATTTCTGATTTACCACTTACCTTTCCAACTAAAATTATTTCAATCAATGAGCCACAATATGCTACTATTGATCAAATAAAAGATAAATGATTAGTGCCTGAAATTCAAAATAAATTTGATGTAGTTTTAAGAAACGCACTAAATATTAAACAGGAAAAGAAAAAATTAAAGAATTATTATAAAATTGAATTTGAAGATAGTTCAACAACAAGAGATTTTACTAAATCTGTTGCTGTTAAATTTACAATTACTTCATTAGATAATAATCCTTGAAAGTTTACTGGAACAAAGGAATGTACTATTAATGTCAAGAATGATAAAGCAAATTTAAATAGTATGAAAGAGTTAACTAGCGAAATTGAAGAGCAATACAATAATGATAACAACAACTTCCAAATTAGATTAGACAATCAGAAAGATGAAGATGGCAATTATATTAATGCTGATAGTAAATTATCACCAGAAAATGTTAAATTTGTTAATAAGCAAGTTATTATTAGCATACAAGAAATTTGTCAAAGTTATTTTCAAAAAAATTATCCAGATCTTAATATTGAACCTAGTGATTATACAATAGTAACTGATTTAAAGGCTGGTGATGATATCTTTAATCATAAATTAGGTAAAAATATTGCAATCACAATAAAAGCTATTACTAGTAGTTATAAATTAAGTGGTAATTTAAATGCCAAAGCTATTATTCATGGTCATAATAAGAATAATATTACTGAGAGTTATACTTCGTCAGATAATTTTGGATTAAATGGTATTTGATTAAAAGATGGTAGAGATGCAAATATTTTACAAGAAGGTCAACATTTTTATGAACAAGATAACTTATTAAATAATTGAATTACTAGTAAAGAAAGTTTATTAAATACAGTTATTAATAATTCTTATCAGCCAGTTGCTAATAGTTTTAGTGGAACCTTTACCATGAATTGTCAATTAGACAAAGAACAAAAGAATCGTAGTATGACAGCTGATATTAGTAAAGATATTACTGGTGGTAAAGCAACTAATTTCTGAGATTTGATTACTAACACTAAAAGTATTTACTTAGAAACTGATGTTTCAACAACTTCTGGCTGAAGTGTTGAAAATGTAAAACTAATTTTTACTAATAGGGAAGCAGAACCAGATCAAGATAATACCCTTTATACTTTTGATTTATCAAGTAAATTTGCTTCTATTACTGTTAGTGAACGTGCTACTTTAACATTCAATGACTTTAATTTTAAATTTAATTATCAATTAGAAAGTTAAAGAAGAAAACTAATATGAAACGATTATTAATACAAGTACCTTGACAATATTAACTTTAACAAATAATAGCATTGGTAACATTGGTAATCCTAATATTTATTTTAAATGATTTTTAAATCATAATGGTATTACTGCACTTGATGTTAAATTAAATAATGCAATATTTTTTAATAGTATGAATTAAAAATTTCTTTTTGCTAAAGAATTGATAATTATTAATCAATAAAGAAAATAAAATATTTAATTACTTTACAATAAATACTTTATTAACTTTCTTAAATAAATTTATTAAAATGGTATATTTATTATAGAGTAGATATAAGTTATATACTATCATTTTAGTAAATTTAAAAAAGGAAAGGAAAGTTTAATATGAAACGATTTTTAATAACATTAAGTAGTATCGCCACATTAACTTTAACAAGTAATTGTATTATTAATACTGTTGATAGCAATATGATGGTAACAAAGCAATCATCAATAAATAATTGTTCATTATCACTAGGTAATAAATCAAGTATTGAAAATAAATTAAATTATAAATGAAATGATTCATATAATTGATTTTTCTCAATATCTAATAATTATTCTGATCCATATAAGATTGTAAAATGAACTGATTATGCAAAAGATTGAAATACTTTCACTAGGATATATTCAACATTTAATTTTGATAGTGATTCATATTTAAAAGTTTCAACTGCTAGGGGTAAAGAAGATATTAAATGTTTAAATTCGCAAGTAGCAACGACAAAGATAAAAGTTGCTCAAGCAAAAGATGTTGATAATTCATTATTTGAAGTTAGTATCAATACATGACCAGGATATGATCCTAATAGTCCAGGTAGTACTGGCACTGCCATTGAATTTTATTTAGCAGTTTGACATGATGACAATAATATTTATTGAAAATGGCATATAAGTACTGTTATCTTTTTAGGTTCAACTTCATATTCTAATATTAAATTGAATAATATAACATTTAATAATAATAATAATTAAAGTAAATGATTTTTTTATTTTGAAAGAAGGAGAATGATGATGAATAGCAGATCTCAAGATAAAAATCAATATGAACTAGCAGTTATAAAAAGTGACCAATATTTATCACAGGAAAGAAATATTAGTGAATCTTCTTTTACTATCGGTGATTCAAAAAAGTTAGTAACATTAACCTAACAAGAAAACGAAACAGAATGATTTTACATTAAAATAATTAAAAAAATAAGATATAAAAATATGATATTAAAAATTATTACTTTTGGATACTTAAATGATTTAATAGAAGCAAAAACCAATAATGAAATTAAACCATGATTAGATAAATTAACTATCTTACAGGAAAAAATAATGAAGAAATGTTAAGAACAAATCAACTTATTGTTGAAGCAGAAAAGATTATTGAAAATTCAAAAAAAAGTTATATTAACAAGAGAGTGATAGAACAACAAATTAATAATGAGGAACTATTTTATGATACTTTAGAGAAACAGCCATGATTTGAAATGAAAGCAGTAACCCCTGATAGTATCTAAAAAGTGATTTTTATTTCTTTTTGTGAATAAAATAAGGAAAAAAGTTTTTAAAATTATTCGAATGTTCTGTGCTATAATGTTCGTGTAATTCTATTTTGTGAAAAAGTAGTATTTATTTTAATCTCAAGGAGGAATTTATTTTCCATGAAAAAACTGATTTCTACAATTGCAACACTTGCTTTAACAAGTAGTGCTGCTTTGCCATTAATCGCATGTTCACGAGATGATTCATTAAAGATTGCTTTTGTTCCTTCAAAAGATCCAATTAAAGTAATGAAAATTGTAAAACCCCTGGAAGGTTTATTAAAAAATAAAATTAAAGAATTAGATTTAACATTTAATAAAAATGTTAAAATAACAACGACAACTAATTATCAAGCTGCTGGTCAAGCTCTACAGGATGGTAAAACAGCATTAGCATTTTTACCAATGGGTACTTATACTAGTTATCGTGGTCAAGAAATTGATATTGCAAACTATGCTGATGCAGCTCCACTAGTAGTTGCTGAAAGAAATGCAATGCGACCAGAAACAAATACTAATAAAACAAATAAAGATCGAGTAATTGATACGAAACAACAAATCTCGGTTATTAAAGAATATAATAGAATTACCACTGCTGGAATAACTGATCATGATGATGCTTATCAAAAACTTTATCATCAATCTGAAGATAAAAAGTCAACTTCATTTTATCGTTCGGCCATGATTGTAAGCAATAAATTTTTAGATAGAGAAAAGGGTAAAGTTGATATTGATCATTTATTTGATGATGAAACTAGTTATAAACTAAATATTAAACAGTTACTAAGCGATGCTCAAGCAGAGGGTTCAGATAAAATTCGATTATTAGCAATACATCAGGAGCAGGTGTAATTTATCCTGTGCAATGAATGTTAGATAATGGCATTGAGGAAAAGCAAATTGCTAATATTTTAAAAAATCAAGCTCGAGTTGAATCTTTTACAGCGGCAGCAGAATATGTTGCTAATGATAGTTGTGATATTACATTTGGTTATACTGATATTCGTGCTGATGCTGAACATGTACAAAAAGATTTTGCTAATACAACAATGGTTGGTTTGACAAGTGGTGTTCCAAATGATGGCATTTCTTATTCAAAAAAAGTAATTAAAGATCCAAAATTACTTGCTGCAATTCGTGAAGCATTTAAAGAATTAATTGAAGATCGAAAAAATGCTTCTATTTTTGATGTTTATTCGCATACTAATTATATTACACCAGATAAAAATGCAACACCAGAAGAAGCTCTAGCATGAGAAGTTAAAGAAAATAAAATTTATGATAATGCAACTAATGAAATACAAGCTGCTCTTAAATTAATAAAAGAAAGTCAGTAAGTATTTATTAGAAAATAAGGAAATAAGGTATTAATTAATATTACTTTATTTCTTTTTATTTATTGCGTATTATAAAATTATAAAATAAGGAGTTTATGAGTAAATGATTAAGTTTGAAAATGTCAATAAAGTTTGACCTAACGGTGTTCATGCTTTAAAGGATATTAATTTACAAATTGAACGAGGTGAATTTGTTGGCGTTATTGGTCTTTCTGGTGCGGGAAAAACAACATTATTAAGAACAATAAATAAAATGAATACTATTTCTTCAGGCAATATTACCATTGAATTATTAGGTAACGATAACAAAACTAAAAAATTTGTTGTAAATAAGTTAATTGGTCGTAAATTAAGAAAATTAAGAATGAGAATTGGTTTAATTTTTCAAAGTTATAATAATATCGGTACACAAAGCGTTTTGAAAAATACGTTAAATGCTAGAGTTGCTAAATTACCATTTTTTTGTCAATTTTTTGGTTTTTTTTCTAAAAAAGATAAACTTATTGCATTAACTGCTTTAGAACAATTAGATATTCTAGATAAGGCATATGTACGTTGTGGTAATTTATCTGGTGGTCAACAACAACGTGTAGCATTAGCTAGAACATTAACCCAACAACCTGATTTAATTATTGCTGATGAACCAGTTTCTGCGCTTGATCCAATTTTAGCAAATCAAGTTATGCTTGATTTCAAAAAAATTAATGTTAATAATAATTTAACAGTTATTATTAATATTCACCATGTTGAATTGGCATTAAAGTATGCAACTAGAATCATTGGTATTAAAGATGGTGAAATTGTCTATGATGGTTCTTCTACAGATGTCACACCACAAGTTTTAAAAAATATTTATGGTAATAAATATGAACAGGTGGATCTCATAAATGTTTAGGAAATTAAGTGGTATTATTTCGAAAAAACCATTTGTTATTAATAATCATTATTCTAGTCCTCCAAAAAAAATTTTCTTTTGATCTTTTTTAATAGTTGTTATTATTTTAGTAATTATTGGTTTTAACTTTATTAATCCAGATTGAAATGATTTTTTTACTGGTTTTGCTACGTTGGGTGATCGGATTAAACAACTATTAAATTGAAATTTTAGTGATTTTACTTCTGTTCGATCTCCTAATGTTGAACCTCATAATAGTTTTATGTATTTATCATTAATGAGTATTTGACAAACTTTGATTATGACTTTTGCGGGAACGATTATGGGAACAACAATTGCATTACCAGTAGCTATTTTTGCTTCAAAAAATATTTTTCGTAATAAAGTAATCAACGGTATATTAAAAACGATTTTAGCGATATTTAGAACAATTCCTGCTTTTGTTTTTTCGTTAATATTTGTTGGTATTTTTGGACCTAATATTTTAACAGTAACCGTTGCCATTATTATTTTTACTTTTGGTATGACAACAAAAATGATTTATGATCGTATTGAACAAATTGATATGGGTCCCTATGAAGTATTATCAGCAACAGGGGCTAATAAATTTACTTCTTTTCAAGCAGCAGCATTTCCACAAGTAATGAAGCATATTGTTTCAACATGATGATATGCATTAGAAGTTAATATTCGTTATAGTGCTATTATTGGATTAGTAGCAAAAGTAGGAATTGGTGCTATGATTCAAAATAAAGTTGATAGTCAACAATGACCACAAGTTGGATGATTATTATTTTTGCTAATAGTAACAATTATTATCATTGAATTAGCAGCATTTGTTACTAAAAAATGAATTATGAATGATAATGATAAAATTCTTGACAGAAAACAAATCCAAAAATTTACTAGAAAAACTATTTTTTTAAATAAATTACCAAATTTTTTTTATTGAAAAAGTCAAATTGTATTATCAAATTGAAAACAACAAATCCAAGCATTAAAGTTAAAATTAAAAAATACTAATAATATTGGTGAAAAAGATGAAATTATTAAACAATTAGCATATTTACAATCACAAAAAAAAGTAATATTAAAAACTGAAATTAAAGAGTTAAAAAATAATATTAAAAATGATAAATTAAATTTTAAAAATGCAAAGATAAATAATGATGCTACTTATCTTTTTGATGAACAATTATTACAAAAAATTAGATTAGATAAAGTAAGTAAGATTCATTATCAAATTTTGGTAACTAATACTAAATTAATGACTTTAAAAGCAAAGCAAAAACTTGCTAATGAATACCATCAACAATTTAAAAAAAATTTAACAATAGATATTGTTTACAAAAAAAACCACTGTCTTATATTAAAAGAATTATTTTTGCATTAATTATTTTAAGTTTTTTCATTTATAGTTTTTCACAAATTGATTTTGTTTTGGCTAATAAGGAACAAATTAGTGAAACCTGACAACATATTAAAGATATGGTTAATATTTCCTGAAGTTCTTTATTTACAACAACTGGTTGAAATGGTAAAACTGTTCCTTTTTCTGTTGTTTATTTAGTATTTGAAACAATAATGATTGCTATTGTTGGTACTTTTTTAGGTTTTATTTGTGCTTTTATTTTAGGAATGTTAAGTTCAAATAAAGTTACCAATAAATATGTTGTTAAATTTTTCTGAATGATTGCTACCATCATTCGTCCAATTCCTTCATATATTTATGCTATTATTTTGATTTCATTAGTAGGTCTTGGACCTTTTACTGGTGTTCTTGCTCTAGCGATTGTCACAACTGGCATGCTTGCAAAATATATTAGAGAGTCATTCAATGATATTGATACTACAGTATTAGAAACATTAACAGCATCTGGTGCCAATTATTTGCAACGTTTTCGTTATGGAATTTTACCACAAGTTTCGGCAAATATAGTATCATGAGGAATTTATCGTTTTAGTATTAATATTACTGAAGCAGCAATATTGGGAGTTGTTGGTGCTGGTAATTTTGGTTATATTTTAAATGCATATTGAAGTGGTGCTTATTATCATGATTTTGGTGCATTGCTATTTGGTATGATATTGACAATTATTATTTTAGAATTACTTATTAATGTGTTAAGAAATAAAATTAAAAATGGTTTAGACCCACATTTTATTTACAAATTTAATAAATTTCTTAAAAGAAATCAATCACCTTGATATGTTATTAACGGCCGAATTTTAAATAAAAATACAGTTAACATGTCATTTGATGAATTAAAGGCATTGTTTAAATATACAAATATTATTATTTTTAGAGCAAGTTTTAAAAATTGAATAAAACAATGTTATAAATTTAATTTTAAAAATTGAATTTCTTGAAAGCAAATTTATGCAAATAATTATTGTCAATACTTTAATTTAACTACTGATAATGCAATATTAACAATGAAAGAACATAATTCACAATATTTAATAGCCGTTAAAAATTTAATTGAAAGTCGTAAAAAATATTTAAAAAAATCGTCAAAAAATAAAGTTTTAAAAATAAAAGCAGAAAAAAAAGGATATAAAATTGCTGTTAAAAAATTAAAAGATGACAATAAAAGATTACAAATAAGATTTAATAATGAAATTATGAAATTTAAAAAAAATAATAAAAATTCAAATTTAAATGAACAATATAGTTTTAATAAATTAAAAAAAGAACATCAGTATTTACTTAAAAAGAATAAAAATGAGCGTAAAATTTTAAAAATCAATTTTAATAATGATGTTACTATTATTAAAAATTTATGAAAAAGTGTAAAATTACGTCATGAATAAAAAGTGGAGAATTAATTATGGAAATTTGAAAGTCAATTATTGATGCTATTAAAGATCATGCTACTATTATTTTACATCGTCATATATTACCAGATGGTGATGCTATTGGTTCACAATTAGCATTAAAACAATTAATTAAGTTAAATTTTCCTCAGAAAAAAGTTTATGCTGTTGGAACAATGGTAGAATATTTAACATTTTTGGGAATGATTGATGATATTAGCAATGATATATATAAAGATGCATTAGTAATTGTAACTGATACAGCTAATACGTCAAGAATTGATGATCAACGTTATAAGTTAGCTAAAACAATAATTAAAATTGATCATCATCCTAATAATGATAAATATGGTAATTATCAATGAGTAGACACTAGTTATCCTGCAACTTGCGAAATGATTGCTGATTTTATTTTTACTAATAATTTAATTTGTGATGAATTGATTGCTAAATGTTTATTAACTGGAATTATTACTGATACCACAAGATTTATGCTACGACAAATAACTAATCGTACTTTTTTAATTACTAGTAAATTACTAGAAAAGTATCAGCAAAATATTACTACTATTTATGAAAAACTTGATTATAAAAATAGTAATGAAGTTGAACTTTTAAAGTATTGTTATAGTAATTATCAAATATCATCAAAAGGTATTATTAGTCTATTTATTAGTAATAAAAATTTGAATAAATTAGATATTAGTGCTGATAAAGCAGCTTTTCATGTTAATATATTTAATAATGTTCTTAATCATCCACTTTGAGTTGTTGGTATTGAATATCCTGATCTAAATATTCGTTGTGAATTGAGAACTAGTGATAATATGTTTAAAGTAAATACTGTTGCTCAGCAATTTGGTGGTGGTGGTCATAATAGTGCTGCTGGATGTAAAGTAGCAAATTTAAATGATTTTAATAAACTAATAAAAGTTTTAGAAACATTATTGTAAGTATTAAAGGATTGATAAAAATGACTATTATAAATGAAATCTGATCAATGATCAAAAAGCATAATAAGATAGTATGTTTAGCACATATTAATCCTGATGGTGATGCTTATGCTAGTCAAATTGCTTTATATTTATTAATAAAAAAAATATTTCCTAAGAAAAAAGTATATTGTATCAATGAAAAATCAAAGCGTTTTTCATGATGAAATCAATATTTGCAAGAAGAAACAATAAATATAATTAAAGATAGTTTAGTAATTGTAACTGATACTGCAACATTCGCTAGAATTAATAGTGAGTTTAAAGTTGAAGCACAATCAATAATTAAAATTGATCATCATTTTTCTGCTGATAACTATGGTGCATTACAATGAATTGATGAGAAAGCAAGTTCAACATCAGAGATGATTACTTTTTTAATTAAATTTTTAAATTTAGAAATTGATGAGAAAATTGCCGAAATTCTTTATATTGGTATTATTAGTGATACCAATCGTTTTCACTATCCCGTTGTTAATAGTATTACTTTTCAACTGCTAGCATTTTTAACTAGTTATCAAATTAATTTGACTAATATTTATAATAAATATTATGAACAAACAGTAGATACTTTGAAATTAAAATCATTAATATTTAAAAATTATATTTTTAATAAAAAAATAATATCTTGTTGTTTAAAAGCAGAATTATTAAAACCATTATCAATATCTGCTTTTGCTGCTAATGAGCATGTTGATTTATTAGCAAATATTAATGAAAGTAAAATTTGAATGATGTTTTCACAAACTGAAATTAATGGTCCTATTATTGGCATCTTTCGGAGTAATTATATAAAAGTTAACGCTGTTGCTCAGCAATTTGGTGCTGGTGGTCATAGTCATTATGCAGGGGCAAGTTTTAAAGATTGATCGCAGGTTAATGAAATTATTAAAGTATATACTTTATTAGTAAAATAGTAAATTATATCTTGTAAAATATTATTTAACTGCCAATCAAAACAAATATTACGAAAAAGAGAAAAAGTAATTATTATTTCAGTTAAATATTAAATTTAGGAAAAAAATTAAATATTCTTAGTAATTAAAAAAAATAACTGATAGTAAATTTACTATCAGTTATTTTATATTCTTCATTAATTAAGTTATATGATTTTAAATATATTTTATTTAAGTTATTTGTTTTGGTATTTTTTTAGTTTTTAAACGATAAATTGTTAAGGTGATGATTTTATTTTACATACAAATTTTTTTAATTTTATATATTCTTCCATCATTACTATTATCAGGTCCTATTTTTGTTCCAATATAAATATCATCTTTGTTATTAATAAAAATATTTTCAACAGAACCTAGATTTTTAGGAATATTAGTTAGAATTCCAAAGGAATTAATTTTTGGATAATATTGTAGGAAATATCCTTCTCCTGGTTTATTTCAAGTTCCAGCATAAATGTTTTGTTTACTGTCAATAGCTAATGTAAAAACTTCTCCATTACTTGCTTCATGTATTTTTACAAATTTATTTTCTCCTTTTTTACATTTATAAATATGACCTAGATGTTCTCCTTCCCTTGTACCAATTCATATATTTTCTTCTTTGTCTATTAGTATAGCCCTTATTGCATGAATATTAGAATTTTCATATGGAATATTTACTTCACATTTAGTAAAAATATTTTCATTGTTTGTTTTAAATAGTCCCCTTGTTGTTCCAACATATATATTATTATCCTTATCTACTGCAAATGATCATATTACACCATCTGTTCCCTTAATTTCAGAGAAATTAGTATTTCCAACTTCCATTTTATAAACATTACCATTTCCAGGAAGATCCCTAATAGTACCTGTTTTTCAGGTTCCAATATAAATATTATGATTATTATCAGTCTCTATTTTATTGATAAAATCTCCTGTAAATTGTTTTATATTAGTAAATGTTTTATTTTTTATATCATATTTATAAATTGTTCCTTTAGTGCTACCAATAAAAATGTTTTCTAAACCATCATATTTAATAGCATAACTATTATCATCTATTTCTCCAATAGTTTCAATTTTTTTATTTTTTGTAATTTTGAATACTTTATTACTTTTTCCAACGCAATAAATATTGTCATTATTATCTCCGGTAATACAATATATACCATTTTTTATTTCTGGAATTGTTATTATAACATTTACAATTTCATTATCATTGCATGGTATATCATTTTCATTTATTTTACTATTTTTTTCTAGTTCTTGTTTTTCTTTTTGATATTTTTCTAATTTATTTTCTAGTTCTTGTTTTTCTTTGTTACATTTTTCTGAATCTGCCATTTTATCTTGACATTTTTTTAAATTATTTTCTAGTTGATCTATTTTTTTGCTTTTTTCTTGACATTCTGTTAATTGTTGTTCTAGTTCTTGTTTTGCTTTTCTTTCTTGTTCTAGCATTTTTTGATAAATTGTTATACTATCATTTTTTTCTTTTTTTAGATTTTCTAGTTGTTGTTCTAGTTCTTGTTTTGCTTTTCTTTCTTGTTCAATTTGTTTTTCAATTTCTTTTAATTGTGAAATAATTTTTTCTTTTTCATTATCTTTATTAATAATGTTATTCTTTTCATCAGTAAGTTTATCATTTTCTTTTGTTAGGTTTTTAATATCTTCTTTTAGTTTTTCATTATTTGGATCTTGTTTAATTTCTTTTTCTAATAAACAAATTTGATGATTATTATCAAGAATTTTGTTATTAATATCTTCAATTTTTGAAATTTTTTCTTTTATTTCTTTGGGAAGAATGTTATTTTTTTCTTTTTTTAGTTCATCAATTATTTTATCGATGTTATTAATTTTATTAGCAATTTTTTCTATTTTTATTATTTTTTGTCATTGGTAAATTTCATCAATTTTTATCATTTTATCATTTTCGTTTGTAATCAATTGTTTTAGTTTTTCTTTGATTTCACTGCAACAATTGTTGTTATTTTCATTGTCATTACAGTTTTTAGTATTTTTTAATAGATTAATTCTTTCTTTAATTTTTACTATTTCATTATTTTTATCATTTATTAAATTTTGATAAAAGTCAATTCCTTTATTTTTTTTATCACTATTATTTTTAAATTCTTCAATTTTTTTTTGATATTCATTAATAGTATTTTCATTTTTTACTAATATTGGTAGTAGTTGTTTAATTTCTTGTTGTATTGTTTCTTCAAATTCTTGTTCTGATTTATCATTGTTATTTTTTTGATTAAGTTTTTTTATCATTTCATAATTAATTTTAATTGAATCTTTTATATTATCTAATTGTTTTAATAGTTCTTGACAATTAATTAAAAACATTTCATTTTTTTGTTCTTTAAAGTCTTTAATTTTTTTTCCTTTTTCTAGTGATTCTTTTACACATTTTGCATAAAGAATACTTACTTCTTTTAATTCATCAGCTGTTGCTTGTAGTTTTTTTTCTACTTGTTGTAATTGTTTGTTAAGCAATTCTATTTCATTATTATTGTTATTACCTTCATTATTTTCTTTGCTAATCATGAAATTTGTCTCCTTTTATGAAAAATATCTTGATAAAACGCAAATTTAAAGTAAATATTTAATTAACTTTAATAACTAATGCATTTGGTAATTATTAGTTATTCTTGCGTTTTATCTTTATTTTTTTATGTATATGTGTGATAAATGTTCTTGTGTTTTTTATAAGTTTTATTTGAATCGTTTTATTTTTTCATTATTTGTTGTTCTAATTCTTTTTTTCTATTTATTGTTTCTGTTAGTTTTTTTTCAATTTCTTTTAATCGTGAACTAATTTTTTCATTTTCATGATTTTTATTAATAATGTTATTCTTTTCATAAGAAAGTTTATCATTTTCTTTTGTTAGATTTTTAATTTTTTCTTTTAGTTTTTCATTGTTTGGATCTTGTTTTAATTCTTTTTCTAGTAAACAAATTTGATTATTATTATCAAAAATTTGATTATTAATATCTTCAAATTTTAGTATTTTTTCTTTTATTTTTTCAGGAATAACGTTATCTTTTTCTATTTTTAGTTTATCAATTGTTTTTGCTAGTTCATCAATTTCTTTTCAAATTTCTTTTTCTTTTTCTTGTTTTTGTCATTGGTAAATTTCATTAATTTTTTTATTTTTATCATTTTCCATATCAATTAATTGTGTTAGTTTTTCTTTAATTTCCTTACAACAATTGTTGCTATTTTCATTGTCATTACAGTTTTTAGTATTTTTTAATAGATTAATTCTTTCTTTAATTTTTACTATTTCATTATTTTTATCATTTATTAAGTTTTGATAAAATTCAATTCCTTTATTTTCTTTATCACAATTATTTTTATTATTTTTAAGTTCTTCAATTTTTTTCTGATATTCATTAATAATACTTTCATTTTTTTCTAATATTTGTAATAATTCTTTTATTTCTAATTTTATTGTTTCATCAAATTCTTGTTTTGATTCATTATTGTTATTTTTTTGATTAAGTTTTTTTATCATTTCATAATTAATTTTAATTGAATCTTTTATATCATTTAATTGTTTTAATAGTTCTTGACAATTAATTACATGATTTTTATTTTTTTCTTCTTCAATTATGTTATTAATTTGATTTTTGATATTTTCAATTTGTTTTTCGATAGCTTTTTTTTCTTCGATATGATTTTCAATATTTTCTATTGTACTTGGATCGTTTTTTATTTCTTCAATTTCTATTTTTTTACTTATTAGTTTTTTTTCTAATTCTGCTAATTTTTTTTCATTATTTTTTATTTTATCATCATTTTTATTACCTTTAATTTCTTCTTTTAATTTTTCAATTTCTTGAGTGGCTTCATTTAATTTAGTTTGAATTTCTGCTTTATCTTTTTCTTGGTTTGTTATTTGTTTTTCTGCTGCTGCTAGTTGTTTTTGTAGTTCTTGTGTTTTTTCATTATTACTATTGTTTTCTTCTTTTAATTTTTAGGTAAATCTTAATCTAAGTCTATAATTGAAAAAATAAATATACAATAAAACAATATAAAGGATTTGTGTTATATTTTAATGCAATATAGAAAAATAT
Organism: Spiroplasma endosymbiont of Polydrusus pterygomalis; assembly: GCF_964030825.1. Classification (NCBI taxonomy): domain Bacteria; kingdom Bacillati; phylum Mycoplasmatota; class Mollicutes; order Entomoplasmatales; family Spiroplasmataceae; genus Spiroplasma; species Spiroplasma endosymbiont of Polydrusus pterygomalis. Next base: position 576,835 of record NZ_OZ034964.1, read on the forward strand.
ATAAGATACAGAGTTTCTATAAAAATAATTTAATTAAAGATTAAGTTTAATATTTATTTATATGATGAGATTAAATAATAATTGTTATAAAAAATATTTAATCAATTTTATTTTTTTACTTGTAATAGTTTAGATTAATAGTTAATATTAACATTGAAATTAATATTTTTATTAAAATTAATATTTATGTTAATCTAAACTAGATAAGTACAATTAATAATAATTAGTTTTTAGCGAAAGTGAATGGTGTAAGCACTTAACTACTATTAATTAGAAGCTCCTAGTTTATTATTTTAATAATTAATTAAGTGCATTTATTTTGTAAATGAATTAGGATGGTACCGCGTTAAAAAACGTTCCTATCAAAAATAGGAACGTTTTACATTTTAAGGAGAAAAAAATATTATGTTAATAAAATGAACGACAGATAAAGTTAGAACAACTTGATTAAATTTTTTTAAAAGTTATGATCATCATATTTTAGCAAGTGCTCCACTTGTACCAAATGATGATCCTTCACTATTATGAATTAATTCTGGTGTTGCTACATTAAAACCATATTTTGATGGACGACAAACACCAATTGCTAAAAGATTAGTAAATTCACAAAAAGCAATTAGAACTAACGATATTGAAAATATTGGTTTAACAGCAAGACATCAAAGTTTTTTTGAAATGTTAGGTAATTTTTCAATTGGTGATTATTTTAAAAAAGAGGCTATTGTCTGAGGATGGGAGTTTTTAACTAGTAAAAAATGATTAAATTTAGATGCTAATTTATTGTATGTAACAGTTTTTAATGAGGATGAAGAAACTTATGACTTATGGTTAAATACTATTAAATTACCAAAAGATCATATTATTAAAGGAACAAAAGATACTAATTTTTGAGATATGGGACAAGGACCTTGTGGTCCTAATACTGAAATTTATTATGATCGTGGTATTAAGTATGATCCTAAAAATATTGGCATTAAATTATTAAAAGATGATATTGAAAATGATCGTTATATTGAAATTTGAAATATTGTTTTTTCACAATTTAATAATGATGGTAAAAATAATTATACGGATTTACCAAGGAAAAATATTGATACAGGTGCTGGTTTAGAAAGATTAGTAGCGATTTTACAAGATGTTCCAACTAATTTTGATACTGATTTATTTCAAAATATTATTCATGAATGTGAAAAATTAACAACTTTTCGCTATGATATTAATAATTATTTTTCACAAGATATCAAACAGAAAGCTATTAATATTGCGTTTAAAATTATTGCAGATCATATTCGCTGTTTAGTTTTTGCAATTAGTGATGGTGTCTTTCCTAGTAATAAAGATCGAGGATATGTATTACGAAGATTAATTAGAAGAGCTGTTGTATATGGACAAAAACTTAATATTAATGAACCATTTCTATTTAAGTTAGTTCCAGTTATTGTTAAGAATATGGGTCAGCATTATCAAGAATTACATGAGAAAATCGATTTAGTAACTAATGTTATTAAAAATGAGGAACTTAAGTTTTGAGTAACATTGATAACTGGTAAACAATTATTATTACAAGTTATTAAAGATAAGCAAAAAGTAGATGCAGCTGCTGGTTTTAAATTATTTGATACTTATGGCTATCCGATTGAATTAACATTAGAAATTGCTAATGAAAAAAAAGCTATTGTTGATTTAAAAGGTTTTTATAAATTATTAGATACTAGTAAAGATAATACAAGAAAAGTAAGAATCAATCATCAAGCTTTAACAGTACAATCTTCATTACTTACTAATTTAAAAGTTCCATCAACTTTTATTGGGTATCAAAAAGAACAAGTAACAACAAATATTGCTTTTATGTTTAAAGAAGAACAAGCAGTAACAAGTTTAAGAAATGAGATCGGATATTTAATTTTAGATGAAACTCCTTTTTATGCTGAAAAGGGAGGACAGGCAGCAGATGATGGTGTTATTAAAAGTGAAAATAGTATAGCAACTGTTATTGATGTCCAACAAGCTCCACAAAAACAACATATTCATCAAGTTGAAGTAAAGGGTGAATTAACACAAACAGATGTCGTCGAAGCACAAATTAATAGTTTACATCGTTTATATACAAGAAAAAATCATTCGGGAACTCATCTATTACATGCTGCTTTAAGAAAATTATTAGGTTTACATGTCATGCAATCAGGAAGTTTTAATAATTATCAATATTTGCGATTAGATTTTAGTCATTATGAAACTTTAACACCAGAACAGATTATCATGTTAGAACAACAAGTAAGTAAATGAATTAAAGGTAAGTATCCTTGTCAAATCATTTATTGCAAGTATGAAGAAGCAATCAAAATCGGTGCTTTAGCTTTTTTTGGTGAAAAGTATGAAGCAGAAGTACGAGTAGTTAAATTTGGTGATTTTTCAATTGAACTTTGTGGTGGTACTCATTGTGATAATTCGCAAGAAATAGAACAATTACTAATAACTAGCATTGAATCAAAGGGTTCTGGTTCTTATCGAATCCATGCCTTAACATCAAATAAAACTGTTAATCATTATTTAACACAACAAATAATGATGATTAAAGAACAAAGCAATAATTTATTTATCCAATATCAAAAAAATAAAGATAATGGTAAGCAAGAACAAGTAATTGAAAAAACATATCATACTATTAAAAGTTTAAAAACAACAACTGTGGATTGAAGAAAAGGTAAGTTATTAATAGTAGAATTACAAAGTTTGTTTAAAAAGTGACAAATTAATATTGAAGAATTAAATCGACAAAAAATAGTAAAAAAATATTTAAATTTAATTCCGAAAACAAAAAACAATTATAAATTATTAATTACAAATTTTGAAAATTTAGATATTAAAACGTTAAGAGAAATTATGGAACATTATCGTAATCAATATCAAAATATTATTATTATTTTTATTAATAAAATTAGTAATCAAGAATATTTAGTGTTAGTTGCCTCAAGTAAAGAATTACATAGTAATAAGCAATATCAAAGTAATAATATTTTGCAAAAGATATTAAAAAAATATAATGGTAGGGGTGGGGGCAGTTCAATTTTAGCACAAGGGAAGATTAATAAACTTATTTCTGAGCAAGAAATTATTGAAAATATATTGTAATATATCAAATATTATTGATAATTAATAATCACAAGCTTATTTTTTGCTTTAAAAATAAGAATTCTAATATAGATATTTTCTATATTAAGAAAAAGAACAAAATATCCAGATTTAAAATATCAAAATTTTAATTATTATCGTTTAATTGACTTACTACATTGTATTGTTTTTCTGATATTCCTTTACCGATATTGTTTAATAAGAAAACTTCACCATTTTTAATTTCTTTTTAGTATCTTCAAAATATTTTAAGGTAAAACTATTGAATTTCATATCTTTTTCTCTTTCACTAAAATAACTAGTTAAAATCATTTGATTTTAACTAGTTAAATTAACTTTTTCTTTTAAAGGTATTAAAAGCATATCATAAAATAAGAGTTTTAATAAAATTATGTACTAGTTATTAGAGCAGGCTGATGGCAAATCAAACTATGAATTCCACTTTTACCAAGAATAAGTTCACGGGCATTAAGTAAAATAATTTGTTTATTACTAAAGATATTGGCTTTTGATAATGTATCTAAAAGTTGAGTTTCACTTTCTTCATCATCAAAGGTAGGGATAATAACAATTTTGTTACTAATATATAAGTTAAGATAACTAGTAACAAGTTTTTGATTTTTTAGAATCCGATTATGATAAATATTAAAATCGATCATTTTAATATCATCGGCATTACGAATGTCATTTTTTGGTAAAGGAACTTTTATAATTTTATATTTTTTACCATGGGCATTTATTGCTTTTGATAATATGTCTCAACAATTTTTAACTGCCAGATAGCGATCATCAATAGTATTTTCTGTTCAACTTAATAAAATAGTAGTACTGTTAACTAGGCACATAATATTATCTAATCGTCCTTTGGTTTCATCATATGGTAAGCCATAAGGTATTCAAATAATATTTAAGACATTTAAATAATTTTTTAGATATGTTTCTGCTTGTTCTTGAGATAAATTAGGATTACGTGTTCTTGGCATAAAATACCTTCATAACTAGCAAAGCAAGTACCTTCACCATCGACCATGATCATACTAGGTTCTAAGATGATTGGTAAAAAATAGTAATCAATTTTTTGTAATTCAAATATTTTATATGCTACCATATCATCATCATTTCAAGGTGAATAAATACCTGCTATTTCTCCTCCTCAAGCATTAAAATTAAATTTTAATCCTCTTGTTTGCTTTGTTTCTTTGTTTTGTAAAAATATTGGACCATAATCACGAATAAAACAATCATTAGTAGACATTTCAATAATTGAAATATTTTTATTTAATAAATTTCTAGCATTATTAAATTGATTTTTACTAACAATCATATTAACATGTTCATGTTCACTAATAATATTAGCAAGTTTACTTATTTTTTCTTGTGCTGGTTTAGCACCTAGTCTTCAATTATCAGTTCTTTCTGGTCATACCATTCAACATTGTTGATGTTCTAAAAATTCAGGAATAACATAAAAATCATCACTGCTTGGTGTTGAATAAATCTTTTGTGCCATTGATAGTAGCTTTCCTTTCTTGCTTAGTAGCTACTGAATAGTTCCCTTATTTTATTAATGATTCCTTTTTTTATTATACTAATAATTTTATTTTTATAAAAGTTTTTACTAAATATTTTATTTATTTAAAATTATTTTATTAACTAAGATTTATTGAACTTTTTTATGATAATATTAAATAGTAATGGAATGATGTTCTGGCTTATTTTCTAACAATGAAGTTCTTTCATTAGCAGTATTGTTAATATCATTAGTATTTTTTGGAAAACATTTATTATTAATATTTGAAATAGCATTACCAATTGCATGTACTAAGTTGGAATTTAATCAATATCCAATAATAGGTGTAAATCTCATCTTAGTGTAGCAATAGCACCTAATATTTCAGTTGCATACGCAAAGTATTTTTAAATTTTATTCATTTTTTTCTCCTCTCAAAAAAAACTACTACTTTGAAATTAAAGTAAAATAGATTATAAATTAATATTAAGTTTAGGAATAAAAGATAAAAAAACAAAAAGTAATATTTTATCATCTAATTTTAAGGATAAATAAAGTAAAAAAATATTAAATAATCATTTAATATTTTTTATTCATTAGATGAATTATTGTTTTTAATGTTTTTTAATATTTCTTCAATATTTTTAACTCTAGTGTTGGTATTATCATATTTAAAACGTAATTCAGGAACTTTATATTTATTACTTGTTTTAGCAAGACAACTTCGACAAAATCCTGTTGCTTTTTCTAAGCTGTCACTAATAGTATTAATATCTAAATTATCTAAGTATATAGTTCAGTAAATAGTAGCATAACTATTATCTTTAGTTATTTTGACGTTGGTAATCGTAATATCTTTGAAAAGAATATTTTTTGATTCTTTTTTTAAGATATTACTAATTTCTTTTTTTAAGAAGCTTTCTTGTTGTTCAAATTTAATATTAGCCATCCTACTTTGTCTCCACTTCTTGTACTAAATATGATTCAATAATATCATCTTCTTTTAAATCATTAAAATTTTTAATCGTGATTCCACATTGTGTTTCTTTTTTAGCGATTTTTAAATCATTTTTTTCATGTTTTAAACTACTAATTTCACCGTTATAAATAACAACATCATCACGGATGACATGGACTTTGCTATTACGTTGAATGATACCACTAATAACAATACAACCAGCTATTGTTCCTACTTTGGAGAAGTGAAAAGTTTTAATAACACGTGCTTGACCAAAAATTTTATCTTCATAGGTTGGTTCTAATAATCCTTTTGCTGCAAGTTGTAATTCTTCAGTTATTTTATAAATAATATTATGCAATCTAATTTCAACACCAGCATTAGTAGCAGCTTCACGAACAACATGGTTAGGACGAACATTAAAACCATAAATGATACTTCCTGAAGTTTGTGCTAGTTTAATATCTGATTCACTAATACCACCGATAGTTGCTCTAATAAATTTAATAGCAATATCATTAACATTAATTTTATTTACGGTCTGAACGATTGCTTGTACTGAACCTTGCGTATCTGCTCGTAAAATAACATTAATTTGTTTTAATTCACCAGTAGCAACATCGTGTGTTAAATTGCCCAAACTAATTTGTCTATTATTTCTGATTTTGTTTGTTTCTTCTGTTTGTCTTACCAATGCTACTTTTCTTGCAATTTTATCATCATTAAAAACAATAAATGATTCACCAGGAGTAGGAGCTGTTTCAAATCCTAAAACTTGAACTGGCATTGATGGACCAGCTTTGGTAATGATTTTACCAGTGTCATTAATAAGACGTTTGATTTTGCCCTTAACACTACCAGCAACGATAATATCAGTAACTTTTAATGTTCCACCTTGTACTAATAAAGTACAAATTGAACCAACATTTTTATCATGATGAGATTCAATAACAGTACCATTAGCAAATCGATTTGGATTAGCTTTTAATTCTTTTAATTCAGCGGTGATTAATATTGCTTCTAATAAATCATTAATACCTTGTTTTTTTAAAGCACTACCATAAACAAGGATAGTATCCCCACCTCATTCTTCAGAAGTTAAATCGCAATTGGCTAATTCATTGATAATCCGATCAGTATTAACATTTGGTTTATCCATCTTGTTAACAAAAACAATGATTGAAACGCCAGCTGCTTTGGCATGATCAATTGCTTCACGTGTTTGTGGCATTACACCATCATCACCTGCAACTACTAGCACAACAATATCAGTAATTTTAGAACCACGTGAACGCATGGCAGTAAAGGCTTCATGGCCGGGTGTATCAATAAAAGTAATTAATTTATTATTAGTTTTAATTTGATAGGCACCAATGTGTTGGGTAATACCACCGTGTTCTTGATTAGTAATTTTTGAATTACGAATAGTATCTAATAACGTTGTTTTTCCATGATCAACATGACCCATAATGGTAACAACGGGTGGTCGTTCTACTAAATTTTTTTTATCATCTTCAACATTAATATTTTCTAATAAGTTTTCATATGTAATAACTTTAGCTTTTTCAAAATCAATATCTCATTCTAAACAAAGCTCAAGCATTAATTCTTGATTTAATACTTGATTTTGATTAAATAGTTTACCTTGTTTCATAAAATATTTAATAATGTCAGTTACTGGATGATGTATTGCTTTAGCAAATTCAGTAACAGTTAATGGTTCACTATATAAAAATATTCCTTTTTCATTAATTTGCGATGTTTTTTGTTTAAGTTGTTGATTAATATTTTGTGTTTGTTGAGATATTCGTTTTTTTGCCATTTACATCCCGCCTTTCGCTTGGGAAAATTAATCTCAGTTTGTTTTAATTTCATTAATTAATTGTTCATAAAATTCATTTGGAATTTTTGTTTTTAATGCACGTTCTAATGCTTTACTTTTAATAAGTAAAGGTATTAATTCAATTTTTGGTTGGATATAAGCACCCCGACCATTTTGTTTACCACTTTTATCAATGAATAACTGTCCTTCTTTATTAATAACAATTCTAATTAATTCACGTTTTGGTAGAATAGTATTAGTAATGATACATTTACGCATTGGTATTTTTTTACGTTGGATTAAAGGTATTTTATTCATAAATGCCCTACTTTATTACTAATAATTTTTATTTTTTCATTGTGTTTTTTTCAGTAATTCAGTGATGAACTTTTCATATTCACTTTCTTTAATATTACCATTTCAAGTAAATTTAATATTATTTTCTTTAGCTTGTGCTAATGAAGTAATATTAATATTTCAGTGAGTTACACCAGCAACTAATTTAGCAGCCATTCCGTTTTTACCAATAGCTAATGATAATTGTTCAGTAGGAACAATAATATTTGCTTGTTTTGTTTCTTCATTAATCTCAATTGAGATTACTTTTGCTGGTGTTAAAGCATTAATGATATATTCTTTAATATCAGAATTTCAGGCGATGATATCAATCTTTTCACCACTTAATTCTTGGGTAATTAGTTTTGTTCTTTCTCCTTTTGGACCAATACATGCCCCAATACCATCAATAGTTGGATCATGACTAAAAATAGCAACCTTAGCTCTAATCCCAGGAATGCGGGCAATATCTTTAACTTCAATTACACCTTGTGCAATTTCAGGAACTTCTAATTCTAATAAACAGCGTAAAAAATTAACATGAGTTCGAGAAGCTAAAATTTGACCATAGTTTTTATTTTTAATGATATCTTCAACATAAAATTTAATATAAGTATTATTAGTAATTGGTTTATTTTTTGGTAAGATTTCACTAGGAATTTGGTTTTGTTTTGGTAAAAAGGCATAAGCTCTACCAATTTTAATTAACATATAAGTTTCTTCAATACTTTCAATAGTACCGATTAATATGTGATCTTTTTTATCAATAAATTCATCATAAATTGATGATTTTTCAGCTTCACGGATTGATTGTTTCACTACTTGAATTGCTTTAAAAATTGATAGACGAGAAAATTGATCACTAGGAATGATTTGGGTATAGGTATCACCAATTGTTAAACTAGGGTTTTTTGTTTTAATTGTTGAAAGTGCAATTTCTAACTCAGGATCTTCAACTTTCGCTACGACAGTTAAATCTTTTAAAATTTTAATAGTACCTTTATTTTTATCAATTTCAATTTTAATATTAGTACTATCATCACGATGATTTTGATATTCATATGCTTTTTTTAGTCCTTCTTTTAATGCTTCAATAATATCTTCTTTCGCTATTTGTTTTTCTTCAGCAATTTCATTTATCGCATTTAAAATGATTTGACTAATTTCTGTATCCACTTTTTATCCTCCTTATTTTTATAAACATTGTTGTTTATTATATTGTTAATATTTGAAATAGATTTATTGCAAAATGAAAATATATTTAAAAAATACAATATATTACACTAGAAATAATAAAGACAGCTACTAGCTGTCTTGCTATAATTCTAATTCATTACTTATTATACAATATTATTACTGTGAAAACAATATGTATTTATATTTAGGACGAATTAATATAACGGATAAATTTTCTAACTTCAAACAATAAAACTAGCAAATCTAAATATTTGTTACTTTAATTATATCATAAAAAAATAAAATATGTAATTAATATTTAATTTAATAATATAGAAATGAAAAAAAAGTAATCCCGATGAATTTAATACTGTTTTTTCTGTTTTTGAATTTTTAGATAGTGATGCTACAATTTTCTCATTTCAAAAAACATTAAAATATTGACAAAAATATGATTTAAAACAATTTTATAATCAAGAAAAAGATATGTATAAATTTGATTTTTATATTGTTGGTATTGATTGAGCAACTGGACATAAAGACCATACTGTATTTATAGTAGTTGGTTTTAAAGAATATCATAATACTGGATATTATGATCTTTATATTATTTGTGAATTAGTAGTTACACCAAATGATTTTATTAATGAAAATGAAAAGATTAATGCTTATGTCAATGAAATTTTAGGATTAATGGATAATTTTGAAAATTTTGAACAAACTGTTTATTTTTATGATGATAAAGCAAGAACAGCTATTGATTGATTAAATCAAAAATTAATAGATGAACATAATACTATTTTAATAACACAAAGTGCGATTAAACATGCTTCAAATCTAAATCAAGAAGCAGGATTAACTAAGAGTAGTTTGAATGCGTAATATTATGAGTTATGGAAACTTTTGCTAATAAAGATGATATAAAATGAAATGGAATTTATCCAAAAGAATATTTTAACAATTAAGATATATAATAGTATATAATACTAACAAACTAAATATAAGTTTTACCCATTTTACTTTATTTTAAAAGTAAATGGTTTTTTATTTTTAGATTTAAAAGGAGAAAGTTATGTGAGGTTCAGATAAAACTAAAGAAAGAAAAGAAAAAGAAGAAGAATTAAAATATGCAATAAAAATGGCAAAATACCAAGAAAAGTTAAAAGAAGAAAAAAGACGGCGAGAATGACAAAAAAGACAAGAAGATGCAGAAAAACAAGCTAAACAACTTCAAGAAATTGAAAAAGCTCAAGCTAAATTAAAAGCTGAAACAGAAGAAAGACAAAGACAAAAAGAAGAACGAGAAAGAGAAGAAAAAAATCGAAAAGCTGAAAAAGAAGCTCGACGTGTAAGAGAAGCAAATAAATATATAGAAGAACAAAGAGTAAAAAAAGAAGCAGAAAGAGAAAGACTTTATCAACAAAAATTAAAAGAAGACCGAGCTAAAGAATTAAGAGAACGTGCTAGAGCAATTGAACAAGATGAAAGACAAAAAAGAGAACGGGAAGAAGCACAAAATGCAGCAAAAAGCAAAGGTAAAGGACATTATAATTCATGAAATTTTTAATTTAATTTTATTGATAAAAATACCAAAACACCATATTAAAGTTCAATATTTATATAAGAAATATTTTCGTTGTATTTATCAAATAAATTAATATTATCTAATTTTATTTCTTGTTTGTTAGTTATTACAATTAAATCATAATTTCCAGCACCAAATATACCACTAATTTCAATCCGATTTAAATTATTAATCGGATTTTCAATTTGTAATTCAAATTCACTATTATTATCAATTTTTAAAATTTCTTTATAAAATTCTAATTTAGAAAATAATTGAGATTTATTTGAACCATATAACTTTAAAGCATTTTGAATTTTAACTTTATCAATAATTGTTCTTGTAAAATACTTACCATATTCACCATTACCAAGTGTTCAATCAGCAGAAATTAATGATGGAATGTTGTTACTTTCTAATTCGTTTGTAATAGATAATCAGTTAAATTGATTATCATCAAGTTTAAATAATTCATTTTGGCTAATATCATTACTTTTTAATTTAATATTATTTATATCTGTAAAATCAAAATATGCAGATTTTAATACTACTTTTAACATCTTTAAATTCTCAAACTTTATCAGGTGTAGAATGTATAGGATTTGTTTTATTTCAAAATAATAAGGTAATAATAATTTAAAATCATCATTTAAACCTTTATTAGTAGATATTTAAAGGTTATTTAACAAAAAAAGAACGATTTTAGTTATATCATTCTTTGTTATTTTTAAATCTATTTATTAAATTAATGCGCCCTAATATTTATGAAATGATAAGATAGCTAAAATATATAAATAAAAATCCTGAAATATATTTCAGGATTTTTCATATTATATTACTCAATAATCTTGGAAGTACTGTAGAGAGTATATATAAATAATCAAAATGTTCAATGATGAACAATAATATTTTATCATTTTTGAAATTTTTTTTTAAATTAAGCAAAATAACACGAAAAAATGAGTATTAATATTAAAATAGCGTTAAATAAAAAAATAATGTATAATTAAAATCAGAAAATAGTTTATATTTTTGAGAAAAGTATCCAAGGAGGAAAATACTATGAGAAGTATGAAAACATTATTAAGACTAATGGGTGCTGTTACTTTAAGTACAGTGGCAGCAAGTTCAGTCGTTGCTTGTGGTAATGCCAAAGCACCACAATTAAATGCAAAATATGCTGTATTACTAGGATGATATAGTAATGAAACAACAAGTAACATAAACCAAAAATTAAGTAAAGATCAAACTGCTGGTAAAGAAAAAGAAGAAATTACTATTGATAAACAAAGTATTACAACTACTAACTTTAAAACAAAATTATTAGTAGCAAATAACTCCGATCCATCTAAATTTCAAGCAAAAGATGTTGATGCTGCAAAGTTTTTAGCTGATTTAGGTTTTAAATCAGGTAATGAAAGTCAAGATTATTCACAAACAGATACTGCTGCTATTAATGCTTTAAAAGCAAAGATTACAAGTTTTGAAGCAGGTAAAATTGAAGCAAATGCTGGAAAAACTGATTTTAATGTTGGAGCTGGTACTTGTCAAATTAGCATTATGGATAAAGATGGCACTGATGCTAAATCTATAAAAGATTATACTATTAATACTTTAAAAAAAGATGATGTTGGTGTTCCTGCTGAAGTAGCATCCCTTGTTATAAAAGATAATTTAGCGTTGACTAAGGATAAAGGATATAAACAAGGAGGAAAAGTACTTACATCTTTACCTTGAGCTACTGGAAAAGATAAAGAAAAAAGACTATATGATTCTTTAGTTAAATTATTTGGTAAAGAATCACTAATTTGAGCTTCTGATTCCAATGGACAAAATTCTATAACTACTTATCCTACAAGTGGTAAGGCATACTTAATGGTAAAATTTGGAAATGTAAAACTTTTAAATAATTATCTTGACTGTGGAGATTTACCAGGTGCTTAGTTATTAACTATTTTAAAAGATTGCAATTGCAATCTTTTTTAATTTATTTTCATTTTCTTTGCATTTTTATTTTATTATATTTTATAAACTATTATATCTGTGGTTATCATTAATAATTAAAATTGAAGTGGAAATCAATGCAAGATGCTATCTTTCAATCTTATAAAATGATATCATTAAATATAAAACAATTAAAAAGGAGTCAGTATGTTAAAAGCAGGAAGTATCTTAATATTTATTATTCCTTTATTATGAACAATCCCGAGTTTTATTTTATATCAAAAAGTAAGTAAAGGTGAAGCTTCTGCAGATCAAAAAATTGCTTTAGCAATTTTAGGTATTATTTTTGGTGCGGCATTAGGTATTGTTGGTGGAGTTTTAATGTTAGTTGATTTAAATAATGATGAAAACAAAATTCAAAACTACTAGTAAAAACATTATTAATTAATGATGTTTTTTATTTTTTAAGTAATTTTCCATTGGTTTTAGTAAAAAATATTATATAATTTTTATAGTTTGATTGAAAAACAACTTAAATTATTAATAGGAGGAACACAAAGATGGAAGCTATTATTTTAGAAACTATAAACTTTATGAACGAAATAATTTTACGTTATAAAAATGAAATTAATAAAATTCGCACTGGTAGAGCTAACCCAATTATTTTAGAAGGTATTAATGTTAAATGTTATGGTGGAGTTGATAGTTTACAAAATATTGCGCAAGTTAAAGTAGCAGAAGCTCATCAATTATTAATTAAACCATATGATCGTAGCTTAATTAAAGATATTACTGATGCTGTTACAAAAGCTGATTTGAAGTTACAAATTAAAACTGAAGCAGAAAATGTTCGTTTAATTTTTCCACAATTAACAGAAGAAGTTCGTAAATCTTTAGTTAAGGATTTGAAGAAAAAAACTGAAGAATATAAAATTAAAATCCGTAATTGTCGACGTGATGCTGTTCACAACCTAAAAAAAATAAAATTACCAGAAGATCAAGAAAAACATGGCGAAACTACAATTCAAGAGTTAACTGATAGTAAAATAAAAGAACTTATCGTAATTGAAAACAATAAGCAAGCTGATTTAATGAAAATTTAGCAATAAATAGTTAGGGGTTAAATATTGTGAAAAGCAAGACAGTAAATAAAGAAAATTCAAAATCTAAGGTTTCTTTTTTTAAAAAATTTAATAATTTTTTTATAACCTATCGAACACGTATTGTAACAGGTTTTATATTACTTGCTTGTGCCGTAGTATGAATGTTTATTGGTGGAGTTTATTTAGAACCAATTTTTGGCAATAAACCACAATGATCTGCTTATATATTTATGGTAATTAATACTATTATTTTTGGTGGTTGTTTATGAGAAATTATTAATTTAAGAAAAGATGCAAAGTGATCAGTTTTACTTAAAATCTTTATTATTTTGACAGGAATCATATTGTTATGAATTCCCATTGGTAAAGAAACTTTTGGTCCTTATATTTATAATCATTATTGATTTGAAACTTGAATGACTTTATTAATTTTAATATTTTTCATTTGTATTTTTATATTAATTGCGTGAAGAAGTAAAAATTTTCAATTAGCTGATGTTGTTTTTATTTTTACTTGAATCATTTATTTAGTGTTTGCTTTTAAAGCTATTAATTTTTTAATGTTATCACAAGTTAATCTTTCAAAATTAGGTTGACCATCATTATTATTGGTATTAGTAATTGTTGTTGCTAATGATGTTGGCGCTTTTCTTGGTGGTGTCAGTTATGGTAAAACTAAAATAGCACCAAAAGTATCACCTAATAAAACTTGGGAAGGTGCTATTACTGGTTTAGTAACAGCAATTATTTTAAGTATGGTAACAGTAACTATATTTTTACAAACAAGTAATTACAATCCATTGCCATTTTTAGAAGCTAATAGTAAAGCGCCAGTTTATATTGCTTATCTCGCTACTAGTTTTATTCTTTCAATTGCTAGTCAAATGGGTGATTTACTATTTTCTTATTTAAAACGTAATTATCAAGTTAAAGACTTTTCAAATTTCTTACCTGGACATGGTGGCTTATTAGATCGCTTAGATTCATTTTCAGCAGTAGCTATTTTTGCATATTTAATTGCTTTAGCAGCTATTGGCTAATATAAAAAGGATAAAATTATGCATACATTTCTTGCCATTTTAATTGGCATATTTACAATATTATTTTTAATTACCTTGCATGAATTTGCCCATTTTGTGATTGCTAAATTATCAGGAGCATATGTATATGAATTTGCAATTGGTATGGGCCCAAAACTTTTACAATGAGGTAAAAAAGAAACACGTTATACTTTAAGGTTATTACCATTAGGTGGTTATGTTTCTATTGCTTCAGAAATAGCTGATGCTCCAAAGGGACGAGAAGAAGAAAAAATTGATAGTAAACAAATGATGGAAAACTTACAACGTGGCAAAAAGGCAGCATTCATTAGTGCTGGTGCCCTAATGAATTTATTGTTAGCTTTTATTTTATTGATGATTGGCTATGGTATTTATCCATATAAATATGATCCTAATTTACCACCAACATATGCAACAACAGGTCCATTGTTTGCTGCTGTTGAAAAATATAATCAAGAGCATACAAAATTTCCAATCTTAGGTGCTATTACTGGTATTTATAATAGTGGTATTCCTGAATCTGAACAAGCAATTTTATCATATTATGATTTACAAGGATGATTAAATAAGTATAATAAAAAAGTAGGAGAACCAGCTGAGATTAAAAATTATCAAGTTACTTTTGAAGCAGATAAAACAAAAACTGTTACTTTTAAACCAGAAGAAAATAACGGAGTATTGTTTATTGGTATTAGTCAAGGTAGTTATCAGTTAACTGCTGGACAGGTTATTAGCCATGGTATCGTTGATACTTTTAAAGATAGTTATAGTTTATTGCAAGCATTAGGCCAATTAGTAACTTTTCATTGACAAAATTTATCAGGACCGGTTGGTATTATTAAATCAACTGATAGTTTTTTAAATTCTAATCTATCATCATCGCAAGCAGCAAGTACATATTTTCGTTGAGCAGCATTATTATCATCTAATTTATTTTTATTAAATATGTTACCAATTCCACCATTAGATGGCTATAAATTTGTTGAAAATGCTGTTGAAGCGATAACAAGAAAAAAATTAAATGAAAGATATAAGATTATTGTTAGTATCGCTGGCGCAATATTATTTTTAGTTATATTTATTGCTATTACTATTAAAGATATATTTTTTTAAATTTATTAAATTGTAAAATCATTATCATTTTATTTTTTTATAAAATTTTAACTTTTTCTTTAGTGATATTTTATAATGTTTTTTTAAATTAAAATAAAAACTTAAATAATTAAAATTTACATTGATTGTTTGCTTCTAGGATAATTATTTTTTCTTCGGCCAATTTTTGCATTGCTGTTATTACATTCTCTATTAAAATATTGGTGTTAGATAATAAATGGGGATTAGTTTTAAAACTTTGTTTTAAACTTTTCTTAAATCACTACTAATACTAACTTTGGTAATGCCAGCCTTAATTACTAAAATTAATTGTTCATCATTAATAGTTACACTATCATGGAATACTAAGAAGACTTCAGGCATTTTAATTGGGTTTTCTTTAATTAAAGCAATTTTTAAATCTTGTTTATTATCTTGATTATGACTATTAATAGCAGCAAATACAAGATCATTAATTTTTGTTTTATTTCTAAAAAAACTGCTTGGTCAATTAAACTAATATCATTATTAATATCATCTTTTTCATTCCTATAAATAATTTCAAATTCAACACTTATTCCTAATGGAGCAGCAAAATGAACGATTTCTTTTGTTTTTTCAATATTTTATTTAGTTGAATGATTAGCATAATTTAACATAACTGAACTAAAATCAGATGTGATTTTAGTTTTAATAAAATGGGGATCAGGACAATGGTCTAATTGTAAGAAAATTGGGAGTTTTACTCGACTAACAGCATTATTGATAATAGGAAGTATTTATTTTAGATGCATGAATTTAAGGGTACTAGGTTGTTATCATTAAAATTGTCGGAGCATTTTGTTTTTCAGTTACCTTAGTAATTGCAATTAACATTTCAAAATTATCAATATTAAAACTTGGAATTGGGTACTTATTAAGTTGCGCATCTTTTAACAATGTTTTAAAGTTAATTTTTAATTATCATTACCTAACCATTATTTTATTTAATTATATCAATAATATTGTTTTTTCATTAATTATCAGTATTAAGCTTTAATTATCCATTTATAATATGAAAATTTATTTGTATTTTTTTAAAAAATATGTACTATTTTAGTAGATAGATAGATGTTTAACAAAACACAAAACAAAGTAAATTCTTAATACTCTTATCTTAATCTTAAGGTAACTTGATTGAAATTTTTTATTTTATATAGAAAGGGTAATGAAATTATGAAATATTTTAGTATAAATTATTGAATTAAAATGTACTTATTAAATCTTTCTTTTTTTGATCAACAAAATAAAAACCCTTATGGTTTACAATATTCACCAAAAATAACAAATAACTACTCATTAATGTTAAATTTATTAACAAATAAAATAATATTAACAGATCAATTATTAAATGAAAAGCAAAATGATTCATTATCAGTTTTTACTTTTAATGGAAATAAAAAACAAGTGAAACTAATTTCACCAAATTTATTAAAAATTGAGGAGATGAGTAATAAACAAATTCAACCTTTTATAAAAAAGCAAGAAAAAAATATTATTCATAAAAGATTTAAAAGACAAATTAGTGCCATTATTAAAAATAAAGTAAAAATAGATGCTATAATGCCTAAACTAATTCCTCAATTTGAACTTTCAAAAATTAAATCACTTACAAAAAATGAATTGCGTATATTGACTGCACAGCAAATTACAGCATTTACTCCTATCCAAATCCCATATTTTACGAAAAACCAAAATGAAAATCGAATGTCACCAGCACAAGTATCACAATTTACTGTAAAACAAATCTCATATTTTACGAAAGACCAAATCTCATTTTTTACTAAACAACAAATTCCATATTTTACGAAAGACCAAATCTCATTTTTTACTAAACAGCAAATCTCATATTTTACGAAAAACCAAATTCAAGCGTGGACAACAGAACAATTGCGAATATTGTGACCATGACAAATCCAAGCATTTACAGCAGAACAAATCAAAGCATTTACACCAGAACAAATTTCTGAACTAACACCAGCACAAATGGCAGCGTTTACTGAAAAGCAACTAGCAATATTTAACTGACAACAAATTAAAGTATTGACACCAGAAAAAATTCAAGTTTTAACAGCAAACCAAATTCAAACATTATCAGAATGCCAAATTTCAGCACTACCAGTAGAACAAATTTCATGATTGACACCACGACAAATCCAAGCATTAACACCACAACAAATGAAAGCATTAACACCAGCACAAATTCAAACATTTTGACCAGCACAAATTCAAACATTAACAATACAACAAATCCAAGTATTATCAGAATGACAAATTTTAGAACTAACAGTTGAACAAATTCAAGCTTTGACAGCAGCACAAGTATCACAATTTACTGTAGCACAAATCGCATATTTTATGAAAGAACAAATCTCATTTTTTACCGAACAACAAATCTCATATTTTACTGAAAAACAAATTAAAGTTTTGACACCACAACAAATCCAAGCATTAACAGTACAACAAATCCAAACATTTTGACCAGCACAAATTCAAACATTAACACCACAACAAATTAAAGCATTAACAATACAACAAAGCCAAGCATTAATACCCCAACAAATTGAAACATTAACACCAAAACAAATCCAAACATTAACACCCCAACAAATTGAAGCATTAACACCAGAACAAATCCAATCATTTTGACCATGACAAATTACTGAACTAACAGTTGAACAAATTCAAGCGTTGACAGCTGCACAAGTATCACAATTTATGGTAGAACAAATTCCATATTTTACGAAAGACCAAATCTCATTTTTTACCGAACAACAAATCTCATATTTTACTGAAAAACAAATTAAAGTTTTGACACTAGAACAAATTCCAGCATTTGACATAAATCAAATTAAAGCGTTAACAACAGAACAAATCCAAGCATTAACACCACAACAAATGAAAGCATTAACACCCCAACAAATTGAAACATTGACACCAGAACAAATCAAAGCATTAACAATAGAACAAATTTCTGAACTAACAATACAACAATTCCAAGGTTTGACAGCAGCACAAGTATCACAATTTACTGTAGAACAAAT
The DNA here is from genome assembly GCF_964030825.1 of Spiroplasma endosymbiont of Polydrusus pterygomalis. Lineage (NCBI taxonomy): Bacteria > Bacillati > Mycoplasmatota > Mollicutes > Entomoplasmatales > Spiroplasmataceae > Spiroplasma > Spiroplasma endosymbiont of Polydrusus pterygomalis. The sequence goes on from NZ_OZ034964.1 coordinate 595,616, forward strand.
CTCATATTTTACTAAACAGCAAATCTCATATTTTACTGAAAAACAAATTAAAGTTTTGATGCCAGCACAAATCCAAATTTTTTGACCAGAACAAATCAAAGCATTAACAATACAACAAATTTCTGAACTAACACCAGAACAAATCCAAAGTTTTTGATCAGAACAAATTTCATGATTGACACCACAACAAATTGAAACATTAACAATAGAACAAATCCAAGTATTGACACTAGAACAAATTCAAGCATTTTGACCACAACAAATCAAAGTATTAACAAAAGAACAAATCCGAGCATTAATACCACAACAAATCAAAACATTTACACCAGAACAAATCCAAACATTAACACCAGAACAAATTTCATGATTGACAGCAAAACAAATCCAAGCAATTTTACCAATGCAAATTTCTTGATTTATATCAAAACAAATTTCACGATTAACAGCAGCACAAATCAAAGCATTTACAGCAGAACAAATCCAAGCATTAACAGTACACCAAATTCAAACATTAACAAAAGAACAAATCCAAGCATTTTGACCATGACAAATTTCATGTTTGACACCACAACAAATTCAAACATTGACACCACAACAAATTCAAACATTAACAACACAACAGATTTCTGAACTAACAACACAACAAATCCAAAGTTTTTGAGCAGCACAAATTTTATGACTGACACCACAACAAATCCAAAGATTAACAACAGCACAAATTCCAGCATTTACTTCTGAACAAATTTCAGCATTAACTTTAAATCAAATTAATGATTTGAAAGTTGAACAAATCCAAGCATTTACACCACAACAAATCAAAGTATTAACAAAAGAACAAATCCGAGCATTAACACCAGAACAAATCAAAACATTTACACCAGAACAAATCCAAGCATTAACAACACAACAAATTTCATGATTGACAGCAAAACAAATTCAAGCATTAATATCAGAACAAATCGAAGCAATTTTACCAATGCAAATTTCTTGGTTTATACCAAAACAAATTTCACGATTGACAGCAGAACAAATCCAAACATTAACAACACAACAAATTTCTGAACTAACACCAGCACAAATCCAAGCTTTGAAAGAGGAACAAATTGTAGCATTTACTGCTGAACAAATTCAAACTTTGACAAAAAAACAACTAGTGATTTTTAATGCAACAACAATAAATGATTTTGATTTACAAAATCAAACTGTAACAACTGAATTAAATCAACAAAGATCACCAAAATTATAATTTTCTTAGTGCCTCATAATAATGTATTTTATTATGAGGGACTTATTTTAAAATTTAGTTTAAATTTTATTAAATATTGAGAATCAACTTTCATTGATAAAAATATTAAATTTTTATTTTTTTTTCTTTTTCTTCTTACTTTGTTTCTTATTTTTTTTATTAACTTTATGTAATATTTTTTGATAAAAATCATATAAACGATGTTCTGAAGCTTGATAGCGTTTGAACATTAAGTTATTAATTCAGATGTAAAAATATTGTAGACTAAAAACTAAACCAAAAACAAAAATAACAGCACTAGCAGCAATTAATCATCCATATTTACCATTTGAATAATCAAAGAAAAAGTAGGGGTATCATGTATCTCGTGGTGGATGACCAGTTTTCATAAAATCTAAATAACGTAAATGACCTCTAATTAAAATAACAATACAGTAAATTGCTGGATAAAGAACAATTAATCATAAATATATTTTATGTTGTTGTTTTAAGTTAACATATTGATGACCTGAACTAACGATAAAACTAGTAATCATAATTATTGGCATTAATAAATGTAAAATTAATGTAGAAATTCAATTATAAATAGTATATTGTTTTGGGTCTTGTTCAGCAGTAAAAATTCCAATTCAAAATACTAACATAGTAATAGTAATGTAAACAGTTACCGCTAATCGAGTTTGAAAGCTTGGCTTTGTACCACGAAAATGAGCATCAAATAAGTAAACACAAAAATAAATAACAACCATATAATTACTTTCAGTAGTAAAAAAAGCATAGTAGTTACTTACTCGTTCGCCATAACTTAAAACTTTAAATTTTTCCATTGGCAAGTATATCGTACTAATTAAATCAATAATTAAGAACAAAATTAGCATTATTAATGCCGATAAGCGGATATAAAAGTTAGCTTTATTGCTTAATTTATACATAAAGTCCCACATCTTTTCTTTCAATTATATTGATACTATAATTCTAACATTAATTGTGTATTTTCTTCTAAATGTTCTAATATCCCTAAATCATTTAATAATTGATAATTAGTTTTAGTAATATTAGTTCGTGATTGTAAATCATTTTTTGAAGTAATTGCTTCTTCATTTCTTGCTTTAACAATTGAATTGGCCACAATCTCACCTAAACCATCCAAAGTAATAAATGGTGGTAAAATTTGCTTTTCACCATTTATTATTTTAACTTGAAAAAGTTTTGCATCAGAATGTTCTAAACTAATATTACTAAATTTAATATTTCTGGCATGCATTTCTAATGCTACTTCCAATAATGGTATTAAATCTTTTTCTTTAGTAGTAACTGTATTTTTTTGACTATCATTTTTTCTTAGACGATTATTAATATCTTTTAGTTTATTGCTAATAGCACCAATTCCTTGTAACATCGTTTTAATATCGAAAATTTCACATCTCGTTGTAAAGTAAGTAGCATAGTATTCATGAGGATAGTAAACTTTAAATCATGCTACTCTTCATGCCATTAATACATAAGCAGTAGCATGGGCTTTGGGAAACATATACTTAATTTTTTTACAAGATTGAATGTATCAATTGGGAACTTTTTTTTCTTGCATTAATTTTTCATATTCTTGCTTAATACCCTTTCCTTTCCGAACATCTTCCATAATATTAAAGGCAATTTTTGTTGGTAATCCTTGATATACTAAATAAGTCATAATATCATCACGACAACCAATGACATCTTTTAATTTTAATCCTTGTTGCGAAATTAATTCATCAGCATTATTTAATCAAACATCAGTACCATGTGATAATCCAGAAATTTGCACTAATTCAGAAAATGAAGTTGGTAAGGTATCACTTAGCATTTTGCGAACAAAACCAGTACCAAACTCAGGAATGCCAATTGCTCCTGTTTTTTCACCAAGTAAATCATCACTGCTAATATTTAAGGCACTTAAATTAGAAAATAGCGATAAAACTTTTTCATCTTGATTAGGGATAGTTTTTGGATTAACACCAGTTAAATTTTCTAACATTTTTAATGCTGTTGGATCAACATGACCTAAGATATCTAATTTTAATAAATTATCATGAATAGCATTAAAATCAAAATGAGTAGTTTTTCATGTTGAAGTAGTATCATCAGCTGGAAAATTAATTGGTGTAAAATCATTAATATTATATTCTTTTGGTACAACGATAATACCACCAGGATGTTGACCAGTTGTTCTCTTAATGCCAACACAACCTTGACTTAATAATTCTAATTTAGCGGCGCGCATATTTGCTTGACCAATTTTTTCAGCATAAGCTTTAACATAACCATAAGCTGTTTTATTAGCAATTGTTGAAATAGTGCCAGCACGAAAAACATTTTCTTCTCCAAACATTTCTTTAGTAAAATCATGCGCTTTCATTTGATATTCACCAGAAAAATTTAAATCAATATCAGGTGTTTTATCACCATCAAAACCTAAAAATGTTTCAAAAGGAATATCATGACCATCAGTAATTAAAACAATATTACATTGTGGACACATTTTTTTTGGTAAATCATAACCACATTTATAAGAACCATTACTAATAAATTCACTACTTTTACATTGTGGACATAAATAGTGTGGTTGGAGGGGATTAACCTCAGTAATGTTGGCAAAAGTAGCTACTAATGATGAACCTACTGAACCACGACTACCAACAAGATAGCCATCTTGTAATGATTTTTCTACTAATTTATGGGCAATTCAATAAACAACAGCAAAACCGTGAGTAATAATTGCATCTAATTCGCGAGTTAAACGTTTTTCAACATACGTTGGTAATGGATTACCATAGCGATTTCATGCCTGTTGATAACAAAGATTACGTAATTTAGTATCAACATTAACAATACTTGGTGTAAATAAGCCATCTTTAATTGGTTTAACCATTGCAAATTGGGTAGTTAGTCGCAAAGGATTATTAATAACAACATCATTAATTAGTTTCGGATCATCTAAAAAACTAAATTCTGCTAGCATTTCATCAGTAGTTCTTAAATGCTGGTCAGGATAAGATATAATTTTACCTCGACGATCAAATAATGGATGTAATAAACCACCAATTGCTTTACTATTAATAATTACATCACGATACATTTTTTCATAAGGATATAAATAATGAGCATCACTAGTAGCAATTACTAACTTATTTAATTCAAGAGCAGTATTAATAATTTTTTTAATAGTATCATGTAATTGTTCTTCGGTAATATTTCCTAGTTGTATTAAGTGACTATAAACAGCTGGTGGTTGAATTTCAATAAAATCAAATCATTGCATTGTTCTAATTAATTCTTGTTTAGTTTTATTTAATGCTGTTTCAAAAACACTACCATTGACACAACTGCTACCAATTAATAATTCTCTTCGATTATTATTAATGGCTGCTGTTACAATTTTAGGTGTTTTATAAAAATACTTAGTATGAGATAGTGAAACTAATTGATATAAGTGTTTTAAACCTAATTGATTTTTTGCAAAAACAGTAATGTGTTCACCACGAAGTTTATAGTTAATTTGCTCATTAATTAAATTATTAATTTCTTGCAAATTTAGACAATTAAATTCTGTTTTTAATTGTTGTAGCATTTTTAAGAATACTTGTGCTAAGACATTAGCATCATAATCAGCACGGTGAGCAATTTCATCATCATATTTAATACCATAAGTACGACAAATCGTACCTAAACGATAGTATTTTAATTGTGTTTGCATTACTCTAGCTAATTGTAAAGTATCAATAACAGGGTTATTTAAAGGCATCAATCCCAATTGTGACATGGCAGCTTGTAAAAAGCCAAAGTCAAAGTTAGCATTATGGGCAACTATTGTTTTATTACCAATAATGTCAAGAATTATTGGTAACACTTCTTGTAATGACGGTTTGTCTTTTAACATCACATTAGTAATATTGGTAAGTTCAGTAATATGTTCAGGAACTAAATTCTTAGGTTTAATTAAAATTGTATCCTGTTTTAAAATCATATTATCTTTAACAATCGTATAACCAAATTCAATAATTTCATGATAATTAGTTGATAAACCAGTTGTTTCTAAGTCAAGAACAACGTATTCTAAATCAGCTAATGGTGCATTAATAATATTTTTAACAATTGTAATATCATTAGCAATTAAATCCATTTCAACACCATACATTACTTTTAGTTGCGGATGTTTTTTTGCAGCATTAGCAATATCTGGATATGCTTGAATATTTAAGTGATCAGTAAAACCAATAGCTTGATGTCCTCATTTAACTACTTGATTAATATAATCACTTGCTGAAGTAATACCATCCATGGCACTCATTTTAGTATGGGTATGAAATTCAATTCTTTTCATTTTAGCATGATCATTATTATTGGCATTTTTGTTATTTAAATCAATCATTAAATCATCAATTCATAAAACTTGTTCTTTACTATAATTATCATAACGGCTATTAGCATTAATTTTTATTCAATCATCAATTTTAATCGTATCAAATTTTTCATCTGGTTGGTCACTATTAATAAATGCTTTACAAGTGATGGCATCATTATAATCAGTAATTCAAAATGAATAAAATCACTTTTGCGTTTTAGTTAAAAATTTATTAACTTTAAAAACTTTACCACTAATAATAATATTAGGTTCATCACCAATAATATCTTTAATATTATGAGTTACTTCTGTTATTTCTAAATTAATTTTTGCTTTTTTACGATAGTTAGTATTAAAACTTTTATTTATATTAGTGCTAATTGGTTTTGTTTTTAAATTAGTAGCAACTTTACTAATTTCTGCTTTAGATTCATGTTCATAACTAATGAATGGTTGCTCAGTTTTATTAATTTTAGTTTTTAATTGCATTTTTTTAAAACCATATTGGTGAAAATAATTAGTAAATTGTGAAAATTCATTAGTAATTAATTTTTCTTCAATACTATTGTGGATAGTAATGGTAAGAATATTATTTTTATAACTAATTGCTGAATCTGGTAAGGAATAATAAATGCCAGCTAATAATTGTAATTTCTGAGTTTTAATATAATGAAAATATATTAAGACAGTTGTTTGTTCAGCAACAAGATCAACGTTGAAATCAATAGTAATGTTATTAGAAAAAGGTAACTTTTCAAAGTGTTGTTCAAATTTTTTCAAAGTAGTAATTGTTAAAAAAATAGGCAAGTTAATAAAAATTATTGCTTGTTGATTATGATAAAAATACTGTACTTTTTTAATAGTAGCATTATTAAATTCATTATCAACATCATGAAATTCCATTTCATGGAAAAGTTTTTGTAAATCTTGGTTCATATATTTTCCCTCTCTTAATACTAAATAATTTAACAATAATAATTATCTTTTAATCAAAAAACATTAAATCATTATTCCAATATTTATTCAAATTCTAAATTCTATATTTTAATTATATCTTAATTAAAAATCTTAATCTTAATCTTATATAAAAAAGTATTAAATTTTTAAAAATAAAAAATTAAAATCTTAATTAATGAATTATAAAATGTCAAAATAAATTTGAGTATAATATTATCATTTTTTTCTTGAAAAAGTAATGAATTAATAATTGCATTTTTCAAGTAAACAAGATAAGATTACTTATGGTAAATGTTATGCCCACGTAGCTCAGTGGATAGAGCACCGCCCTTCTAAGGCGGGGGTCAGAAGTTCGAATCTTCTCGTGGGCACCATTAAATTTTTAAAATACTAAGAAGGTCTAACTAAATAATGATAAATCATGACAATTATTATCAAGACATTATTGGTAAAATTAACCACCTCATTACTGAAAATAAATGAGATCAAGCAATGAAGTTGGTCAAACATGAATTAGAGATGCCTTATATTCCTATTTATCATGAAACTACATTACAAGAGTTACATCATAATATTATTACTCATATTAGGTTAAACAATAAAAATGAAAATCATGAATGAAATCTAGAGAAAATAAGTCATGTATTAATGAACCCATTTGATGAAGAATTTCACCCAGTGGCATTTTATTATTTACAAAGTCATAATGCTAGGTTAATTTTGCCAACAATTAAGATTTATCTTGCAAATAAAAATATCAATAATATAAATAAAACACAGTTATTATTTATATTAAATAATCAAGGTATTGATGAAGAAATAGAAGTAATAAAAAGTCATGGTACATTTAAAGTTAATCCAAAAGAAATAACACAATGACAAGAATTGTCAGTATATTTAAAAATTACAAAAATATTTGAAGATGAAGTTCATATTGATAATCCAGGCATTTACGGTATTTGTTTGTTTTTATTGGATAGTTATTTTGAGAATTTATTTCCAATATTACCTAATAACAAACAAGCAGCTGCTTTGGCAGCTGCTTTATATGTTCGTGCTTGTAGTTTACAATTTATTAGCGTAAAATTAGTAGCAAGTGCTAAAAAGTTTAAGACTACTACTACCTTAATAAAAAAATACTTAACTATTATAATTCAACAACAAATTACATAAGGAGAATTTTGGAAATGACATTAAATATTATAAAAGATGAAAAAAATGGACTTGGAAAATGACATGTCAGTATTGATGCTAAAACTTGAAAAAACCAATTAGCAAAAGCAGAAAGTAACTTAATTGCACAAGTAGAAATTCCTGGATTTCGTAAGGGCAAAGTTCCTACTAAAATGGCAAAAAAACATGTAACAGCAGAACAAATTTTACAAACAGCAACGAAAGCGGTTATTACTATTGCTTATGATTATGCTTTAAAACAAAAACCTAACTTAATGCCTACTAAGCAGCCAGAAGTTAAAATAGAAAAGGCCTCTATTAAAGAGTGTGAAATAATGTTTTTATTTGATTTACCAGCAGAAATTACTATTGGTAAATATCGTGATATTGATATTCTTAAACCAGTAGCAACTGTTAGTCAGGAAGAAATTGATGCTAAAATTAAATTATTACAAGATAAGTTTGCTATTTATAATCCAAAAGAAACAGGAAAATTAGCAAAAGGTGACATTGCAGTTTTTAATTTTACTGGTTTTTTACAAGATAAAAAATTTCCTGGCGGTGAAGCTAAAGATATGGAATTGGAAATTGGTTCTGGCAAATTTATTCCTGGTTTTGAAGAAGGTATGATCGGAATGGACCCTAAAACAAAGAAAACTATTGAAGTTATTTTTCCAGAAGATTATCATGTACCTAATTTAAAAGGACAATTAGTGAAATTTGAAATTGAATTGCATGAGATAAGAAATAAAATTATTAATGAAGATTTAGCAGAATTAGTAAAAGATGTTAATATTCCAAATGTTACAACTAGTGAACAATTATTAGAAAATATTAAAAAAGAAATTGAATTACAAAAAACAATGACAATTAAAGAACAATTTATGGAAGAACTTATTGCGAAGATTGTTAAAGATTCAAAAATTATAATTCCAAGTTTTGCTGTTGAAAATGAAACTGAACGTTTAGAAAAAGAATTTAAAAAGCAGTTAGCTAATCAAAACTTTACAATTGAAAATTATATAACTGCCACTGGTTTATCTCATGAAGAAATTACTAAAGAAATTAAAAAAGATGCAATTATGCAATTACAAAACTTTTTAGTTATTGAAGAAATCATTAAACAAGAAAAAATTGAAGTTACTGAAGAAGAAGTTCAAAATCAATTGCAGAGATTTTCTGAGCAATTTAATATAACAATTGAAGAAGTTAAAAAAAATATTAAAGACTTAAGTTTGATTACTACTACATTAAAACGTAATAAAGCCTTTGATTTATTATGAGAAAATAATGGTAAAATTCAAAAAGAAACAACAAATGCTTAATTTGATAATTATCAAATAACAAAATTACCTAATTATTAATTAGGTAATTTTGTTATCTAGTATTTTTGAAAGTAAAAATTATCAAAAAAAAAATAAATGTAATAAAATACTACTAGTATGAGTTAAAAACGAATTAAAATGCTGCTGTAATAGTATATTATAAATTAAAATTAGATATTTTAGCAATTACCTATTGCAAGTGCTAATGATTTATATTATAATCCAGTTAATACATTATTTTGAGGTGAGACAATGAAGATAAAAAATATTACTAATATGCCAGTACTAGTAACAAGAGGAAGTTTTGTTTTTCCAACTGTTGAAATGGAACTAGAAGTCGGAAGACAAAAATCAATAGCAGCAATTAATGAATCAGTAGCTAAGTTTAATTCAGAAATTATTTTAGTTTCGCAAAAAGATCCAAAAGTAGATAATCCCCAATTAAGTGAAGTGTACAATCATGGTACTTTATGTAAAGTACAAATTCAAAAAAGTCACACTGATTCAACATTGACAGTTTCTTTTTTTGGTCAACAAAGAATTAAAGTCTCTAAATTTCATGATAATGATAAATTTTATGCAGGAGATGCTGAAACTTTAGTTAGTCCTAATGTTTCTAAAGCATTAGAAGAAGAATTAATTCAAAGAATTGTTAATAATTTACAGAAAATTCTAGATGTTCATGGTTCAATCCCACAAGGAGTAATTAGTCAAATTACTGATGGTATGAAAGCTAGTGAAATTATTGACAAAATGGCTCAATTTTTACCATTTTTGACTATTAATAAACGTCAAGAAATTTTACAAGAAATTGACATTAATAAGCGTTTAGACTTATTATTAAAAGATGTTGGTGGTCAAAAACAAGTAGGTGCTATTGAAAAAGATTTAACTGCTAAAATTAAGGATCGGATTGATGAACAACAACGTGAATATTATTTACGTGAAAGATTACGTGCTATTAAAGAAGAATTGGGCGAAATTGATGGTAAATCTAATGAAATGAAACGCTATTTAGAACGTTTAGAAACTGAACAATTTCCTGAAGCAATTAAAACTCGTATTCGAGAAGAAATCAGTCGTTATGAAGATATGCCCCAAGCTTCAAGTGAATCAAATATCATCCGTACATATATTGATTGAATGATGACTTTACCTTGATTTCAAAAGAGTGAAGAAAAATTTGATTTAATTAATGCTAAAAAAATTCTTGATAAATATCATTATGGTTTAGAAAAAGTTAAAGAAAGAATTATTGAATATCTTGCTGTTAAAAAAATGGCAAAGGCAATGCCTGGACAAATTATTTGTTTAGTTGGTCCTCCTGGGGTTGGTAAAACTTCCTTAGCTAAGTCAATTGCTGAAGCGATGGGACGTACTTTTGTTAAAGTTTCACTTGGTGGTGTTAAAGATGAATCTGAAATTCGTGGTCATCGTAAGACTTATATTGGTGCCATGCCAGGAAGAATTATTCAAGGTATAAAACGTGCTAAAGTTATTAATCCATTATTTTTACTAGATGAAATTGATAAAATGTCATCTGATTATCGTGGTGACCCCGCTAGTGCCATGTTAGAAGTATTAGATCCTGAGCAAAATGCTAATTTTTCAGACCATTATATTGAAGAAAACTATGACTTATCACAAGTTATGTTTCTAGCAACTGCTAATTATATGGAAGGAATTCCTGAACCATTGAAAGACCGAATGGAAATTATTGAACTTTCTTCATATACAGAATTAGAAAAACTTGAAATTGCTAAAAAGTATTTGATTCCTCGTGTTATTGAAATTACTGGTTTAAATAATAAAATGCTAAAATTTAAGCCAAATTCAATTGAAGAAATAATTAAATATTACACAAGAGAATCAGGTGTTCGTCAATTAGAAAGATTGTTAAATAAAATTGCTCGTAAATTTATTGTTAAACTTTTAAATAAAAAGATTAGCACTGAAGAAATTATTGCTAATAATGTTAAAGAGTATTTAGGAAAACAAATCTTTGATTATACGAAAAAAGAAAATGAATCACAAATTGGAGTAGTAACTGGACTTGCTTACACGCAATATGGTGGTGATATTTTACCAATTGAAGTAAATTATTTTAAAGGAAAAAGAAGTTTAGTATTAACTGGTAAATTAGGAGAAGTTATGAAAGAATCTGCTACTATTGCTTTAGATTATATTAAGGCAAATGCCATTACTTTCAATATCCCTGATAGTTTCTTTGCTGAACATGATATTCATATTCATGTTCCTGAAGGAGCAGTTCCAAAAGATGGTCCAAGTGCTGGTATTACGTTAACAACTGCCATTATTTCTGCGCTAACAAGCAAACCTGTATCAAAAGATATTGGAATGACAGGTGAAATTACACTTCGTGGTCATGTGTTACCGATTGGTGGATTAAAGGAAAAATCAATTTCTGCCCATCGTAGTGGATTGAAAACAATTTTAATTCCAAAAACTAATATTAAAGACTTAGAAGATATTCCAGAAGAAGTAAAGAAAAAATTAAATATTGTACCCGTTGAATTTTATTCTGAAGTTTATGATTTTATTTTTAATAAACATAAAGCAAAAATTCATTCATCGATTAATAATATTAAACCAACACCAACTATTGTTGATGAAGGTTAAAAATAATAATATAAAAAGTAACCACTTTTTGTTAGTGGTTACTTTTTTGTTTATCTTAGCTAGTTGTCGATAAGTAAAATTAATGATTATAATTTACTTTTTCTTTTTAATTTTATATTTTATGTTATAAAACTAGTTAGCAACCTAAAGTTATGATAAAGTTGATTTAAATGAATTTGTAACATCAATACTATTTTTAAAATTTTCATTTTCATTGACATTTCTTATATTAATTCTTCACCTTAGTTCAGTTATTTTTACTAAGTTTTGTTGCTTAATTTGTTTAATTTTTTGCAAAATAGTTATTTTTTTTCTATTTTTTGGTTTAAGTCAACACATCCAAAAGTAATTATTTTTAAAATTTTATTTAGTTTATTATTTATTTTGTCATGATTAAATTTTGCTTCTAATAGAGATGTTAGTGTTATAAAATTATTTTCTATTTCTTTTAATGATTGTAATGATGATATTTTTTGATTTAAAACTTCTTGTGTAATATTAATCTTTTTTTTATTATTTTCTCAAAAAGATAAAATATCATTATAATCATTGCTATAAATTTCAATTGGATAGTGAAGATAAGGATCAATAATATTGTATTTACTTAATATAAAATTAATATTTTTTTCTAAATCATTAATATTCATTTTTTAATTTCTCCTCTTTTAAAAAATAAAAACTATTTATAATTATAATAGTTATCTTAATATATTTTATCAAAATATGATAAAGATAAAAGTTATAAAATTATGCAGGGACAACATTTATCTCCATATTGCATTTTTATTATTTCTTCTTCTGAATTTATGTTATATATATCATCATTTGCGATATTACCAGTTGGAATTAGAAATGTAGCATCATTTTCATATTGGTTTTCTGTACTTATTTCTAGATCATTAAATTTTAGACTTTCATTTTCAATTTGATTTGGATATTTTTGATTATTGTCTAATGATTCTTGTTTTATTTTGCTAATTTCGTCACTAATAGTAGTAATTTTTTGTAGTATAGTTTCTCTATCAGTAATAGAGAAATTTTCATTAAACGGATTTAAACGTTTTCTTAATGTTTTGATTTTTTTTTCTAAATTTTCAATTTCTTGGTTTTGTTCACTATTTTTCATTTTTTTCTTCCTTTCAAAATAAAAAAAACTTATTTGCTTTTAACTAAAGTAATGAGTTAAAAACTTAATTAAGTTTACCATTAATTATATATGATTTTAATTTTTTAATTTAAAAACAAATAATATTTATTTAACAATTATGATAAAATAATAACGATTGTGGAAGGAAGTAACTTATGATTGAAAATAACAAAAATAATGTTGAAATCATTAATGTCACTAAGAACTATGGTAACAATAAAGTAATTAAAAATGTTAGCTTAAATATTGCTATTGGTTCAAGAATTGGTATTGTTGGACCAAATGGTACTGGTAAAACAACATTATGTGAAATGATTTCTCAACTGCGAAAACCAACAACAGGTACTATTAATATTAAAGATGATTTAAAAATAGGTATGCAATTACAAGAAACTAAATTTCCTCGTGGTTTAACTGGTTGGGATATGGCACAGTACTATCTGCGTACTTATCATTTAAATAAGTCTGTTGAAGACATTCAAAAATTATTATATTATTTAGATGCTGAAGCATTTATTAATAAACCAATTATTACTTTATCAGGTGGCCAACAACAAAAAATAAATATTTTATTAGCATTAATTGTGGAGCCAGATTTATTAATTTTAGATGAGTTAGCTACTGGTTTAGATTTAGAAGTACGTGAACGAATTTATGAATTATTAGAAAAGGAAGTTTTTATTAAACCTAAGCTTTCAGTATTAATTGTTTCACATAATATGCAAGAAATTGAACGTTTTTGTCAACAAATTATTTTTATGTTTGAAGGAACAATTATTAATATTAATGATGTTAAAAAAGTTGTTAAAGAATATGGGAGTGTTGAAGAATATGTTAAAACTAAATTTAAAGAGTATAAAATTGGTATGTATGATAGTGAAGCATTATTAAAAAGATTGGGAAGTGAAAATAATGAAAAATGAGCTAAGTCTTGAAAAAAACATCTTAAAAAACAAAAATAATGATTGATCATTACTTAATTTATTTTGAAGTTACTTAAAGCGTAATCGCTCAATTATTATTTTTTCTGTCTTTATTTCACCATTGATTTTTATTGCTACTTCAATTTTTGGTAATAATCAGATATTATCTTCACCTGCTGGTAATGAAATTGGACGATTTATTTTAATGATTATTTGATTAACACAAACTGCCTCTTTTTCGATTCAAACTTTTTTAGCTATTTTGTTAGACTTAAAGCAAAGTGTTGTTTATCGCCGTATTGGTTTAACGAGAATCAGTAAAACAAAGTTCATTATTATTACATCAATATTTAATCTAGCATTAGTTTTAATTTCTGATATTATTATTTTTATTGGTGTAATTATCATTGGCTATGCTGTACCATTATTACCAATGATTAATTCAATCTTTAATTGACAATTATTAATTATTATTTTATTTACATTAGTGTTTTCTATTACCATTACCAGTGTTGCTTTATTAATGTCAGTTATTATTAAAAGTCGTACTGGTCAAGCAATTGTTAGTTTATTTACTAGTTTATTAATTGTGGTACCATTAATTATCTCAACTTATTTTTTAGTTAAGATTATTAATCAAGGATTAATTACTAGTATTGGCATTGGTGGTATTATTGGTATTTTAGTTGCTATATTTGTTATTTTAAATATTATTAGTTGTGGCATTTACTATTTGACGTGAAAACTATTTAAATGGTTTGAGTAGTTTTAACGAGATTAATTATTAAAAGTAAAATTAAAGATAAAATAGCAAATCAGAATTTTATATAAGAGGTGAACAAAAGGAGAAAAAAACAATGATTAAAAATCATAAAAAGAAATTAGCATTAAAATTAAAAAAACATTCTAAATCAATGAAAGTTTTATCACAAAAAAATATTATTGATAATCAAATTAATGTTATTGATAATCAAATTAATGTTATTGCTAAAGTTAATGCATGATTAGCAACACAAAATGATTTTCAAAATTTAAAATTATTATCTGAAGTTGCTTCGCAACAAAAATATTTAACAGCAAATAATAAGTTAAATGTTAAAATGATTAATCAATATGTCAATAGTTTTGCTTCCGATGATTCAAGTTTAAATCAAACATTCAAAAAGATTTCATTATAGTAGTTATCATTAGTAACTACTATTTTATAAGCTAATTATTATATTAATAATTAGTTTTTTTATATTTCAAATCACAAAATTATCAATTAATAAAAAAATAATTTAAATCTTATTAGGAGCTATGTTATACTTGGTAGTAATAATAAATATTAAGGTGATATATCTTTAAACTTTTATTTACTATTTTTTATGAAAATTAAAATAAATAATAATTTATTTATTATAAATGATAAATATTTTCTATTTTGTGGAGAATATTTAATAAATTTAGATTTTATAGAAATTGAAGGTGATAGTATTAATATTGATATTGATCAAACGTTTGAGATTTATCTATCAAACAATATTTGCAATGCTACTCCTTTTGGAAAATGTACTTGACATGAACTTGTTAATTATATTAAGAAAGGATAGTAAAGTAATTTAAGGGACAATGATTATAAACCTTAATTTTATTATTATAAAAATTATTATTAATCATCAACAAATTTAATTTAAACCATTAAAGGAGAAAAAAATAATGACAACTTTTGATTTACAACAAAAAACAAATGAAAATAATAATAAAATAATAAGAGAATCAGAAATTATAAGTTTAAAATGTCCAAAATGTAACATTATATTTACAATTGATGATTTTGAAAATAGTGATCTTTCAAAAGCACATTTTCAACAATTTGTACAAAAAATAACTGAAAATGTAAAAAAAGAAATAGAAAAAGAATGTGAAAGAGAATTAATTGCAAAATTTCAGTATGATTTTGAAAATAAAACGCAAATTCTTGAATTAGCAAAAAGTAAAGAAATTGCTGAAAAACTTAGTGTAAAAGTAAATGAGTTTAATCTTGAAAAAGAAGAGTTATTAAAGAAATTTAATGAGCAGTTAAATGAATCTAATCTTAATAATCAAGAATTAAAAGCAAAAATTGATCAATTAAATTTAGAAAAAGATAAAGAAATTGCTGAAAAACTTAGTGTAAAAGTAAATGAGTTTAATCTTGAAAAAGAAGAGTTATTAAAGAAATTTAATGAGCAGTTAAATCAATCTAATCTTAATAATCAAGAATTAAAAGCAAAAATTGATCAATTAAATTTAGAAAAAGATAAAGAAATTGCTGAAAAACTTAGTGTAAAAGTAAATGAATTTAATCTTGAAAAAGAAGAGTTATTAAAGAAATTTAATGAGCAGTTAAATCAATCTAATCTTAATAATCAAGAATTAAAAGCAAAAATTGATCAATTAAATTTAGAAAAAGATAAAGAAATTGCTGAAAAACTTAGTGTAAAAGTAAATGAATTTAATCTTGAAAAAGAAGAGTTATTAAAGAAATTTAATGAAGAATTAAAGCAAAGTCAAAAAGCAATACATGACTTAGAATTAGAAAATCAAAAAAATAAATTAATTAATAATAAAATTCAAGGTGATAATCTAGAACAAGAAATTGAAGAAGAATTATCAAAAACCTTTTTATTAGATTCTATTTCAAAAATTACTACTACTGGTAAAAAAGCAGATTTATTACAAAAAGTAAAAATTGATGGTACTGATGAATTTATAGCTACGATAACTTATGAAATAAAAAGCACAAAAGATTGAAGTAATAATTGAGAACTAAAATTTGCAGATGATATGCGTAAGACAAATGCCAGATATGGAATAATTACGGCAACAGCTTTTACTGCTAAATATGGTAAAAAAATATTCGCAATCTCAGAATTTAATCCGAATATTTATTTTTGTAGTCATGAAAATGTAGCTTTAGTTGCTCAAATTATAAGAATGTTTATAATAACAGAATATAAATTAGCAAATGTTAATAAGGATAATAATGATTTAGAAAAGAAAATATCTAAAATAAGAGAATGAAAAAAAATTAATTTTCCGAGCTTTTCATCAAAAATTAAAAATGCAATTTATAAATTAGAATTAGTTAAAAATGCTATTTCAAACCAAATTCCACCATTAGAAAAAAATATTAATATCATAAAAGATAATTTTATTAATGAAATAGAAAGAAATTTAAATTTACTTATATTTTAGATTAGTAATTTAAAAATATAAAATAGTTTTTAACTTTTTATATTGGAAATTAATTATCAATGTTATACTATTAATAAGTATCCATTACTTTACATATCTCATATAAAGCAGGGGTGGCGGTGATTGCCTGAGAAATACCCTATAACCTGATCTAGTTAGTCCTAGCGGAGGGAGACTTTATTTTTTATATTTTAAAAAATGATAACTCCTTTTTGTTATACCAGAAAAAATAAAGGAATTATCTTTATTATGTTTAAAGAACAACTAACAACAACTATTAATTATCATAAAATTAAAAGCAAACTGGGGGTAGTAATGGTATTTAAAATATCAACAATTATTAGTTTACTTACACTTTTAACATTAACAATTACCATTAGTATTTTATCTGCTAATAGTATTAATCATTTTTTTAATATTACTACTACTGGTTGACAATTTTATAGTATTAAAATTTATTTAATATTAATTTTTTGTTTATTATTAATTTCATCAATTTTACTATGTATTATTAGTTGAACAGTTAAAACAGATGATATTGATAAAAATATTATTATTATATCAATATTAGCAATTTTTAGTATTAATCCTGTTGCCTTAATTTTTAATTTAGTTAAACATTATCAATGACAAAAAGCAGAAACTTTTGCTATTTTAAAAGCAAGATGATGAACTAATTTTAAACTAGCATTTGGTATTAGGCGATGATTAATTATTGATTATACAATTATTGGTTTATTTACTGCGTTAACAATTGTTTGTGTTTTTATTGAACAAATATTACCAAAAATGCCATATGGTGGAGGAGTTGCTATTAAGTATCTTCCATTAATGGTTGTTAGTTATATTCTTGGTTTTGCTGGAGGATGATTAACAGGTATGATCAGTGCTTTAATGTCGCTATTATTTATTAGTAGTGGTTATATTATTAGCGCTTGAAGTTTTTTATTAGATTACTTTTTGCCAATGACAACACCAGCCATTGTTGCTTTATTACGTTTTAATTTAAGAGGTGATAAATCAATTTTTACTTATATTAATTATTTTTTACATTGTTTTTTAGTTTGTTTAATTATTTATGTGTGACAAACAATAGTAGGATATTTTGTTTGAGCACAAATTACTAATGCTAATGGTAGTAAAAATATTTGACCAGGGTTTACTCCGCTTTTTTATGCTTTAGTCTATAATTTTATTCATATTTTTTTATTTACTTATCCAATTATGCAATTAACAATACCATTTATTTATCGTGGTGTTGTTAGCCACTATCTTGAAAGATATCATTAAATAGTGAAAGTAATCTATTATCTGTTTTTTAAAATAAATTATAATATTAATGATAATAGAAAGGATGATAATAGTGAAAAATAATGAAATAATCAAGGAAGACATCGTTATTATGGATGGCAATCTTGTTTTAATGAATAAAGCATTAGCTGCGAAAAAAGTTGTGTTAGCAGCAATTGAATTAGGAAAACATGCACAACATACCGTTGCTACTGGTTGATCTGATCATTTTCAAGCATATGCTAAATTAAAAGGAACAACTACTACTGGCATTTGTTTTTGCAAAAAACCAGCAACTCATTTAGTTTATTTTTGACGATAATAATAAATTTGTCAATATGTTTTGAAAATTAATTAAAGAAAAATTTTGATATTACTTTTAATTTAAAATTAAAAGTATTTTTATTTATAATAAAAATTATTTTATATAACTACAAAAAGTTTTAATTAAATTGTCAATAATAGTTTTAAAATTAGGATATAAATTCAAATAACAATAAATGTTAATTTTAAAATGATTAAAATAAGAATATTATTTAATGTTATGAATAAGTAAAAAAATAAAATATAATTAGTGTTTATTAAGCATAAGTAATTTTAAATATATCAATATAAGTTATAATATTAAGATAATTACAAATATTAATACTAATTAAATATTGATAGTTAAATATAAAAAGATTATACTATATATGGAGTTATATATTAAATAAACTTAGCGTTATTATTAATTTTAATACCTTAAATTAATAACTAAGAGATTATTAATATTTAAAAATAAGCAATATATCAAAAAAAAGATAATTAAAATAATTTAATAATTACATTACAATATTGATATGAGTATCAAACTTATTTTCATATTACATGTAATCTTAGTATTAAATTCTTACTTTTTTTTGATATATTTTAAAAATTAAATCTAATATTTGTGAAAGTCAAAAGTAATTTTTAGAAAAAAGCAAACAAGTAAATTATTTCTAACAATTTTATTTTTGAAAGAACTATCACTTTTATTTAACAAAATCAAAACTTTTTAAAAGATCTTTATTAATATCACACAACGTATCACTGTTTGCAAAATAAAAATCAAATATAGAAATGGAAAAAAAGATTTACCTAAGATTTAATGTAATTGGATTAATTTACAATTTATCATTAATTTCATTTTGTTGTCTCCTAAATTAATAAAAAGGAATGTTTTAGCATGAATAATAATGAGATTTATTTACTAAATGACATTAAAAAACAAATAGAAAAATTTGATATAAAAGCTAGTATATTATTAGCTTTTAGTGGTGCCCTTTTAGGAATTTCTTTTAAATGGATACCAGTAATTGAAGATATTCAAAATTCATCACTAAAAATTGTTACGTGTTTTTGATTATTTTTTATATTTGTATATGTATTTTTTTTATTTTTAGCATTACTTATTTTTATTAGTTCAATTTTGCCAAGAAATAAGCCTAAAAAAATTAATAAAAATAAAACAAAAGATTCTAGTTTCTATTATCAAGAATTACAAAAAATGAAACCTAGTATTATTAAGAAAATAATTTCAGAAAGTCAAGAAACATATTTATCTGAACAAATTCAAATTAATGCTAAGATTGCTGCTAAAAAACATAAAATGTTAGTTTGTGGTATTATATTTTTAATTTTATCAGTGATTACCCTAATTATTTGTATTTTATTTCATATAATTATGTAAATAAAATAAATAATATTTTACAAGAAAATGAGAGCAACAGTATTACTAAAGATTTCATTTTTTTTGCTATTATTTTAAAGTTTACTATCATTATTATGATTTTATTAATTTTGGATAACACAAAATTATAGTGAATCTTTTAATAGTTTAAAATTTAGTTAAAAAATAAGCTTTACTAAGTAAACATTGCAACTTGTTAAATGATTATGATATTATGGTTTTATGATTGTTTTACCTGATCATATTAAAGGAGAAAACTATGAGTTATAATCACCAACAAATAGAAAAAAAATGACAACATTATTGATTAAAGCATCAAATTTTTAAAACTAATATTGATGATACGAAAAAACCAAAATCATATATTCTTGATATGTTTCCTTATCCTTCAGGTTCTGGCTTACATGTTGGTCATCCGAAAGGTTATTGCGCTACTGATGTTATTTCACGAGTAAAAAGAATGAATGGTTTTAATGTTTTACATCCAATTGGTTGAGATGCTTTTGGACTACCCGCCGAACAATATGCCTTAAATACAGGTAATAATCCAGAAACTTTTACTAAAGAAAACATTAATAATTTTCGTAGACAATTGCAAAGTATTGGCTTAAGTTTTGATTATGATAAAGAAGTGAATACCACTGATCCACAATATTATAAATGAACACAATGAATTTTTATTAAGCTTTACGAACAAGGATTAGCTGAAATTAAAGATGTAGAAGTTAATTTTTGTGAACAGTTAGGTACGGTATTAGCTAATGAAGAAATAATAAATGTTAATGGCCATATGGTTTCTGAACGTGGTAATTTTCCAGTCATTAAAAAACCAATGCGTCAGTGAGTTTTAAAAATTACTAAATATGCTGAACAATTATTACAAGGATTAGATGATTTAGATTGACCACATAGTGTTAAAGAATTACAACGTAATTGAATTGGGAAAAGTGTCGGGGTATTAGTTGATTTTATGGTAGAAAATAATAATTGTCGAATTTCAATTTTTACATCAAGAGTTGATACTATTTTTGGTGTTTCATTTTTAGTGTTTGCTCCTGAACATCCATTAATTCCTGATTTAACAACTAGTGACTATTGACAAACAGTTAGTCAATATTGTTTAGCTGCTAAAACAAAAACAGATGTAATGCGTCAAGGAGAAGCTACTTTAAAAACTGGAGTTTTTACTGGTAGTTATGCTATTCACCCTTTTACTAAAACTAGATTAGCAATTTGAGTTGGTGATTATGTTTTAAGTCATTATGGAACAGGAGCAGTTATGGGTGTTCCTGCTCATGATAATCGTGATTTTATTTTTGCTAAAAATAAAAAATTACCAATCAATTTTATTATGAAAACTAATAATAAAAACGAACCATTTTTAGGTAGTGGTGACTATATTAATTCTGATTTTATTAATGGTAAAGACTTAAAAACTGCTACTAGTTTAGTTGTTAAAAAACTAGTAGCTTTAAAGCAAGGAAAATTACATACTGCTTATAAACTACGAGATTGACTTTTTTCGCGACAACGTTATTGAGGCGAACCATTTCCCATTATTTATTGAACAGATGGTACTATCTCAACAGTAGATGAACAACAATTACCAGTATTATTACCAAAAATGACTAACATTAAACCATCCAATGATGGTACTGCTCCTTTAGCTAATGCGCCAAAGTCATGGTTACAAGTAATAAGAAAAGATGGCATCAAAGGTACTAGAGAAATTAACACTATGCCACAATGAGCAGGTAGTTGTTGATATTATTTAGCATATATTTTAAAAAATGATGATGGTACTTATTGTGATTTTAATAGTATTACTGCGCACAAGCGATTTAAGTATTGATTACCAGTTGATTTATATATTGGTGGTCAAGAGCATGCTGTTTTACATTTATTGTATGCTCGCTTCTGACATTTAGTACTATATGATTTAAAGTTAGTTAATGTTAAAGAACCATTTTTAAAATTAGTAAACCAAGGGATGATTCTTGGTGAAAATAATGAGAAAATGTCTAAATCACGTGGTAATATTATTAATCCTGATGATATTATTAAAGAATATGGTGCTGATACTTTGCGCATATATGAAATGTTTATAGGCCCATTAACATCATCTTTACCATGATTAACTAGTGGTTTAGTTGGTTGTCATAAATTTTTAATGCGTGTTTATCGACTTATTACTAGTGATGATTACAAAGCAAAAATTATTACTAATAATGATAAATCATTAGATACAATTTATCATCAAACTGTAAAAAAAGTAACGAATGATATTAATGATTTAAATTTTAATACTGCTATTGCTCAACTGATGATTTTTATTAATGCATGCTATAAAGCGCCAACTATTTATCAAGATTATTTAATTAATTTTTTAAAATTACTAAATCCATTTGCACCTCATATTGCTGAAGAACTATGATTTCAACTTGGTAATAAAGAAAGTATCAATAAATGTCATTTTCCAAGTTATGATGAGAAATTTTTAGTTAGTAAGGCAGTTACCATTGCTATTCAAATTAATGGTAAAACAAAAATGACTTTAATAGTAAAAGAAAACTTAAATAAACAAGCACTTTTAACATTAGTTAATAATGAAGAAAAAGTAAAACACTGATTACAAAATAAAACAATTATTAATACAATTTATGTAGCAAATAAAATTGTTAATTTTGTTATTAAGTAAAGGGGAAATTATGAAAGTTGCTATTATTTTTGCAGCAGGAGTTGCTAGTAGATTACAACCAATTTCTAATACCGTTCATAAGTCATTAATTAAATTTAAAGGTTTAACATTAATTGAATATATAATTAAGCAATTACTTATAGTACCAGATTTACAAAAAATTATTGTTATTACTGGTTATTTAAAAGATGATTTTAATTTTCTTGCAAATAAATATCCTAACTTAACCTTAATCAATAATGAACACTTTCTTGATTATAATAGTGGTTATGCTTTAATATTAGTATCATCATATTTTAATGGTGAAGCTGATATTTTTATTATTTCTGGTGATATGATTAGTACCAAAAATAATTTTTTAACTAAGTTTACAACAAATATGATGGCTGCTATTAGTCGTGAACATAATAATAACAAAGAGGATTGAAGTTATCAACTCAACAATGATGGCAATATTATTGATATTGTTAAAAGTAAAGATAGTGCTAGTTTATTAGCTGGCGAATGAACTTATATTACTAAACAATGAGCAAAAGTTCTTGGTAAAGATTTAATAAATCCTCAACAAGAACTGGTATTACAAACAACAATGGTTAGTAAATATTTAATTAATAGTAGTATTAAATATAATTATCAATTAAAACCTTATGTTTTAGCGTTTAACTCACATTGAGATATTGATAATCTTATTGACTTGGAACGAACTAATAAGTATTTTAAATAATACTAAGGTTTTAAACCATTATTATTAGCAGTTGTTACTACTGGTGGTTCATGATGAGCACAATGATTTGCCATATTTTCAGTTCATCTATTATTTATTAAGGGTTGATTAATATTATTACTAGAATTTGTTGCTGCAGATATTGTTTCTTCTGATGAAATATTTAAAGTTGATGGTTCTATTTCTTGTAAATTAATTTCTCCTGTTTTATTGTTAATGGCATCATTGTTTACCTCATGATTAGGATTATCAACTTTATTAATATTAACTACTTGGTTTTCTTTTGCTTGTTTCTTAGCAAATAGTCAACTAAAAAATTCTTTTATTCATAAATATGGAAAAAAAGTAAGATAAGCGAAATCTTTTCCAAATTTTACAATTAAATTTCTATTACCAATACCACTAAGAGCAGGTTTTGCTTTTGTTTTTTCTTCTTTTTCGCCTTGTAATTTTTTTAACATTTCGGGGGTAACTTGTGGTTGTTGTGGTTGATCTGCCATATTGTTTTCACTTCCTTTTAAAAGATAATTAGGCTCTACTTATCTAAAATAGCATAAGTCGAACCTAATGGTTTTGTTCATTTAGTTTATTACTATGAAATTAGTATAACATATTTTTAGATTTTAAGGATATTATTGTAACAATTAATAAGTTTAAATTAGTTTTTTTAAGATATTACTTTTAGTAAATAAAAGTTGTAAAAAAACAAGATAGTATTAGATTTAAACTTGATTTTAAATAAAAAAAGCATATAATAAAATTATCAAATTTATATAGTAATATTAAATCCAATGCTTTATTTTAAAAGTAAATGGATTTTTTTAGTCAACAGAGGAGAAATAAAAATGAGTTTATCACTAACCCCTATTATTAATGAGGAATTAAATGCTGAAGATGAATATGAGCTTTCTAAAAAATTCATAATTAATAAAGAAAATTTACACAATGGTACTACTTTTATTTTTAAAGGTGAAGAAAATGAAGTAATTAAAGATAAGGATAACAAATATTTTCAATTTAAAACAATTATTGAAGAAAATAATCAAGAATATTTTATTTATGATGAAGTAATCCAAATTAATGGAAAACCGGTTTTATTAATGAGAATTCACGATGATCAAAGAGAAAGAATTTGAGAACAAATTATTTATTTGGAAAATAATAATGAAGTCGTTGAGCAAATTAGAGATTTGACTTATCAACAATTTACTGATGAATTAAAAAATAATGAAAAAATTCTTAGATCAAAAGAAGATAATAGTACAACAATTATTAAAACACCATTTTTACAATTTATCGAAAATATTAATCAAGAAAAAAATGAATTCAATCAACAAAAACCAAGCAAAAAAATTTGATGAAAGCGTCTACCATGAAAAATACTTGGTTTAGTAGTGTTTGTTGTTGCTTGAGCTGCTATTCCAGTGATTGGTAATTTATTAATAGCCCCGTTATTGGTTGGAGTAGTATCAGCTTCAGTTATGACCTGATTACCATTTGTTACTGCTGGTTTAATAACAGGTTGTGTGGTTGCTGGCTTTAATAGATATCGCACAAGATTAAAAAAATGACTTTTTCCCAAATGAAAAGCAAAAAGTGAAATAAATTTAGAAAATAAATTAGCAGAACAAAAAAATAATGTTAGAAAAGAAATTTCAAAACGATTTATTTTTAACAACAACGTTACAAGCAAAACAAGAATGATTATTAAATGGTTTTCAAAAAATATGAAATAAAAATAAAATAAAAAGTTTTGCAACTATCGAAACTGAATTAAGTGAAAAATTTGAAAAAAATAAACAAGAAGTGCAAAAACAAGAATTTACAAGAGATTATTCACAAAAAATTAATGAATGAAATCAAAATTGAAATGAAAAAGCAACATTTTCAAGAAGTTTAACACTTGAAAATATAGCAAAAATAAAAGAAATTTTTGGTGAAACAGAAAAAAATAAAAAAATTATGTGTGATGGTTTTTTTTACCAACCAAAAGCATTATGAACATCATTTCAAGAAGAACAAATATTAGAACAAAATTTGAAAGATATTCAAAATTTATTTGAAAATTCTGAAAAAAATGATAATCTTGAAAGTGAAAAAGATATCAAAAAGAAATCACCAGTTAAAAGTATGAAAAGACTAGTTGTCTAGTTTAGAAAGGAAAGAATATGGATAACAAAGAGAAACAAGATCTTGAAAACATATTAAATAGATCTCGTCAAATACAAGTTGCAGAAATTAATGAAAGAAAAAATGAAAAAGATAAAGTAAGTTTTAAAAAAGATTTATTAGAAATTAATAATGAAACTAATAAAGAAACAGAAAAATTGACAAAAAGTAAAACAAAAAATATTTCATTAAAATGTAATTTACTTTAAAAATAAATAGTTAAGTTTTTTCAATAACTACTATTATGACAATTAAAATGTAATTTTTAAAATAAAGTTAGCTAATATTTACGATTAAATATTAGCTAATTATTTTTTTATTTTAAAGTTTTAAGAAATTGTAAAACCTCATCATAGTTTGGCTCGGCGGTTATTTCTTTAATAACTTGGATATATATAACTTTATTATTTTTATCAGCAATGATAACAGCCCGTGCTAATAATTGGATTTCATCAATTACTAAATTAGTAGTATTACTAAAATTATTTTCATTGTTACGATAATCACTTCAAATATAAAAATTACTATTATTTTTTAATTTTTTACAAAAGCGACTTTGAGCGAATGGTAAGTCTTTAGAGATAGTAATAATAACTAAATCTTTTAATTTAGCTGCTGCTTTATTAAAATGAATGGTTTGTAAAGCACAAGTTTTAGTATCAATGCTAGGTACACTGGAAATAATTTTAAACTTATTAGTAAATTGTTTTAAATTAATAATATTCATTGCTTTGTCAACTGCAGAAAATGATAGACTATCACCAACTTTGATTATTTCATTTTTAATATGAAGAGGTTTACCTTTAATTGTTAATTGTAACATAATATTTTTTTCTCCCTTTTTGGCAAATGTATTTATAATATTATTATAACTAAATTTATTGAAGATAATCCATTAAGGAGTAATATAGTGTTAAAATTTTGGAATAAAATTAAAATTGCTAATCAAGAATTTAAAACGGTTTTTAAAGCAGTAGGAAAAAATCATATTTATAAAAATAAAAAAACAATTATGAAAAGCATTTCCTTATGTTTTATTCCCTTTTTATATGCTTTTATTGCATTATGAGCTTTTTTTAATCCATTAGGAAATATTAATCATTTACCAATTGCTTTAGTTAACAATGATAGTTCAGCAGTGGGAACTAATCGGATTATTAACCGTCATAATTTAAATTTAGATAATGAAAAACCTAATCGCAGTGGTGCTTATCAATTTAAAATTAATAATTTACAAATTAATAATGAACAAAAAACATTCACTGTTTATTATTATGATGATTGAAAAACTTATTATCAACATCAAAATGATAAAACTTTTTTAACTGAAATTATAATTGATAGTAATTTTACTAAGGATTTTAAGCAATTTTTTAGTGAAGCCTTGAAAATAGTTATTGAGAATATTAAAACTCCTGAAAAGATTTGAAATCTTATTAATCAAATTACTGTTCATCCACAAATTAGTTTACAAGCATCATATAAAGTTAGTCCAATTTTGGGTGAAATTAATGATTTTGCTTTAAATGCATTAAAAGATAATATTTTAAGTAAATTTTTACCAGTTGTTATTAGTGATCAAGTATTTGACTATTGAGCAAAAGATGCTGCTAGTGCTGGTAATCCTCATGGTTATCAACGATTACAACCAATGTTAAAAGAAATTTATGGTATACTTTCAATTGTTGTTCCTGGTTTAGGTCCTCATACTGAACAGTTTAATATTAATGTTAACAGTGTAACTAATAATGATGATATTAGTCACGTTAAAAGTTTAGAACATGATTATTGAATAAAACACACTTTATTAGCTCCCATTAATTTTATTACTTTTAATATTAACTTTTACTTTTATTAGAAATAAAGAGATTGCAAAAACTAAATTTTGAACAAATTATTTGGCTAAATCAGTGTGAATGATAATTTTTGGTTTAATTCAATCAACAATTTTAGTAACATCACTATTATTATTATTTAATAATAGTGATTTATGACATCGTTTTTGACAAATGTTTTTATATATGTGATTAGTAGCTATTGTTTTTGATTTAATTATTCAATCATTAGCTCACATGTTTCGTAATTATGATTTAGGTAGATTTTTAATTATTATTTTGTTAATTCTACAACTTTCTTCATCAAGTGGTACTTTTCCTGTTGAATTAGAACCTAATTTTTTTCAAGTAATGTATAATTTATTACCATTTAGTTATGCCATAAAAGGATTAAGAGAAATTCTTATTAATCCTAATCCAACTACTATTTTATGAAGTATTGGTTGTTTGCTAATATTTATTATTATTTTAGTACCATTATCATTATTAATTAATTGATGATATGATCGCAAAGATGAAAAAAATAAAGTTGGTAATAAAAAAATTGAATTAATAGTTAATCGTTCTTTATCATTGAAAAATGAAACTACCAATGAGAAAAAATAAGATCAATAATTCTCCTAGCACATACTTTATCGATAATTTGATAAAATAAAGTTAGAAAATATTAGAGAGAGTTGGGCGTAAGGTATGAAAAAAATTATTTTAAATCCAAATATTTGTATTGATGAGATTGAAGTTGCCATTAAAAAACAAGGATGAGAAATTATTGAAAAAAAATATGATTTCTATCAATCATACGTTAGTACTTTTGATGGTTTAAATTATGAAGCAAAAGTTGACTTATATATTGCTTTTAGAACTGCAGGAAATTTTATTCATAAAATATATTGTTATTTTTTAGAATTTGATACTGATAATATTTTTAAAATATCAGAAATTAAGTCACCAGAACATCCAAAAGGACAAATGACAACGCGAATTGCTGCTTTTAAATATTATAAAACAACAGGTAATTTAGGTTTTAGTCCTTATAAAAGTCCAGTTTCTGGCCAACCATATAATTTGAGCCACAATTATCATAGTTTTTTTAATTCATTACTTGCAACAGAAGCAAGAAATGAATTAAACTATGTTTGTATTTTATTGAAATATGATAATCATGCTCAAAGTAAGAAACGACTTCGCTATTTTGTTAATTCATATAAAAAATTTATTAAATCATTTATTTTTAAATTTGAAAAATTTGAAAGTAACAAAACACGTGTCTTATTAAAAGCAGAAATGCTAAAAAGACAAAAAAAGAAAATTACTAAAAAAGTAACTAAATCATTAGCAAACGATAATTTTCTTGCAGAAACAATACAAAAAGTTGATAAAAAAAATATTAAAGTTAAACAAGAAACAACAAAAATAATTACAAAAAAAGATGTGACAACAACAAAACCTGTTAAAACAAAAGCAAAATTAGATGTTACAGAATCAAATAATGCAAAAACTGTTATTAGCAAAGGTAATATCAAGACTATTTTTGATCATAAAAATATGACTGTTAAAATTATTAAAAAACCAATAGTTGCCGAAAAATCTATTGTAAAACTTAAGACTAAAGATCGTAAAGAAAAGAAATAAAAAAATGTTAATAAACTTGCATTTAAAATTATGAGAGAAGTGTTATAATTATATAATAAAAGGGAGGATGTATTATTTTGCTACTAAGTTTTGTTTTATATACAACTTCATTTGAATCTAAATCCTTAGATTTTTTTTTAACAAAGATTTTTGTAAATAAAAAATCTAATTTTGAAGTTATTGTTGTTGATGATGGCATCAATAATGAAAACTTAGAAGTATTGAGTAAGTATTTTAAATTATATCCACAAAATTTAAAAATTATTACTAACTATCAAGTAACAGGTATTGCTATTAGTCGTAATCTTGGTCTTAAATATACTGCTGGCACCCATGTTGTCATTCTCAATCCGACTGAAATCCCTAGTCCAGATTTTGTTGAAAAAGTTACTAAAATTTTGCATAATAATAAAGAGTTAGATTGCATTGAATATTGTGTTCGTTATGAATTTGATAAAAATAATGTTTTTCAATCAGCAATTAGAACTGAAGCAAATAACTTATATAATTTAAATACAACACAAGGAAAAGTGGTATTTGCTTTAACAACACCAGTTTTAACGACAAAAATAATGAAAGTTAGTATTATTAATGAATATAATTTACAGTTCCGTAAAGAAATCCAGTTTGATAGTTTATTTTTATATTCATTTTTGGCACATTGTAAAACGTATTATGCCATTAATGAAACATTAATAAAATCTAAAAGTAATACATTAGAAAATGATAATATTTTTGAATTAATGCATCAATGGATCCATATTTTAAATTATTATAATAATTATAAAATTAGAAAAGTTTTATATGAAGAATTGGAATATGCTTTTGTTAGATATTATTTATATACACTTTTAAGGTTTATTAGTATTTCTAAAAAACCAGCATTAATTGAAAAAACATATAATCGTGTTAAAGAAATTATTGAATTTAAATTTAAAAATTTTAAAAGAAATTCTTATTTCAATACTATCAATCCAAATGATAAATTTACTACTTATGCACTTGATTTAAGTGCTTATTTTAAAAAGTATTTTAAAGATAATAACATTAAAGATGATTCAAAATATTGAGAGTAAAAAAATGAATATTAAAGAACCAGACACAACTGAAACATATTTGTTAGCTAAAACATGAAAACGTATTATAGCACGTATTTTTGATGTGATTTTTGTGAGTTTAATTCCACTAATATTAGGTTTATTATTATATTATTTAGATAATAAAAATGATCAAGAATGATGAAAGCTAGTGCTTGTTTTCGTTATTAACTTACTTATTACTATTATATATTTTGTGATTGTACCATGAAAAGGTAAAGGTCAAACCTTAGGAAAACTAATTTTCCAAATTAAGTTAGTAAATGAAAATAATAAAGATTTAACTTTAAAACAACTTTTTTATCGTGAGTTATTTTTAGTGTTTATTCCGCTATTATTAATTACTTCAATAATTCTTTTTATGAAATTGACTTTTAATGAAAATATTGTTAGTATTAATACTAATAGTACTTTAAATTCTTGATTAAATATTCTTGTTCGTTCTGTAGTTAGTTTTGATTTTGCTTGGTATTGTGGGATTATGATTGTGATTAAAATTGATAAATATCACCAACTATTTTTTGATCGTTATTATCAAACTTTTGTTATTAACAAAAAACCACTTGTAAAACATAATAAGAAAAAAATAGCAATTAATATTAATGAACCACATATTCATTTGGTATATTCACAACCAGGAAATATTAGTGATAGCGAATTAGAAAACATAAATAGTCTTTAATAGTATGAAATTTTACTAAATTAAGGATAGATAGTATGGACAAAACAAAACTTTTAGCAAATCTAAATGATCAACAACTACAAGCAATTATTAATGTTGATGGTCCGTGTCGTATTGTTGCGGGAGCTGGAGTTGGAAAAACACGAGTTATAACATATAAGATTGCTTACTTAATTAATGTCATTAAAATTGCTAGTGAAAAAATATTAGCATTAACTTTTACTAATAAAGCAGCACGTGAAATGAAAGAACGAGTAATTCAACTTTTAGATGATAGTAATATTAATGTTACTATTGTTACCTACCACGCACTATGTGCCAAAATATTAAGAAGAGATATTCATCATTTAAAAATTAATAATAATTTTAATATTATTGACCAAGAAGACCAACGAAAAATATTAAAAGATATTTTTCAAAAAGAATTTTCACACAAAGCAGAACCACAAGAATTAAAAATACTAAGTGCTAATATTGCTAATTGAAAAAATCAACATCTTTCACAAGAAGAACTATTGACAGATTATCAAAATCAAGATCAATGAATTTTACGTGTTAAAGTTTTTGAATTATATAAACAATATCAACTTCTTAATTCATGTTTGGATTTTGATGATTTATTATTATTAGTTGAACGCTTATTTAAAGAGTTTCCCCATGTTTTAGCAAAATGAGAAAAGCAATTTGCTTTCATTTTGGTTGATGAATTTCAAGATACTAATGATATTCAATATAATATTTTATTATCACTTGTTAAAAATCATAAAAATATCACTGTGGTTGGTGATCCTGATCAAACTATTTATAGTTGAAGAGGAGCAAATATTAATTTAATTTTGAATTTTACTAAACAATTTCCTAAGACACAGACTTTTATTTTAAATCAAAATTATCGTTCAACAGCTAAAATTTTAAATACAGCTAATAGTCTAATTAAAAACAATAGACAACGAATTGAAAAAGAACTATTTACTAAAAATGATCTTGGTAATGAAGTTGTTGTCTATCATGCTAATAGTAGTGATCAAGAAGCACACTGAGTTGCAAGAACTGTTAAAAAAATTCATTTAAAATATCATTTAGATTTTAATAAGATTGCTATTCTTTACCGTAATAATTATTTATCAAAAGATTTAGAACAAGCCTTAATTAATAATAATATCAATTATAAAATTTTTGGTGGTTATAAATTTTTTGAACGTAAAGAAATTAAAGATATTTTGGCGTATTTAAAAATTATTGCTTGAAATGATAATATCTCAATGATTAGAATTTTAAATGCAACACCTAAAATTGGACCAAAAGCGATTGATCATTTATTATCACTTGCTACAGAACATGCATTAACTTTAAATGAATACTTATTTAAATTTCAATATGGATTACCTAAAAATTATCGCCAACATTTACAACCATTAATTAAATTAATTAATGAAATGCAAATTGCTATTGAAGAAGTTACCTCTTTACATCATATGGTGGAAAGTTTATTGCAGAAAACTAATTATTTAAAAAAATTAGAAGATAATATTGAAGATGAAAGAATCAAAAATATTAAACAATTATTATCACAATTCCTTGAATTTGATAGTAATAATAATGATGAGCATGGTGAAAAATTACAAGGTCAACAATTAGTAACGTCATTTTTACAAGAAGTAAGTTTATATACTGATTTAGATGAGAATACTACTAATCAAGGTGTTAACTTAATGACAATTCATAGCGCTAAAGGTTTAGAATTTGATGTTGTTTTTATTGTTGGTATTAATGAAGGTGTCTTACCAGGATTAGGTAAATTTGGTAACGAAAATTTAGAAAAAATTGAAGAAGAACGACGTCTTTTTTATGTTTCAATTACCAGAGCAAAAAAATGATTATTTTTATCTAGTGCTGGTGGTTATTCATATGTATTAAATTGTGATAAACAACCATCGCGTTTTTTAAAAGATTTAGATCTTCAATATTTAAAAATCATTAATAATGAACATCAAGAAATGGCAGCAATTTATCAAAATCGTAATCATGCTAAATTTAATTATTATAAAAATGATAGCAAGGATAAAGTAGTAATAACTAACAATTGAAATGTTGGTGATATCATTGTTCATGAAATCTTTGGTAAAGGCGTTATTACTAAATTAATTGGTGATAAAATGCAAGTTGCTTTTCATAAAAATCATGGTGGTATTAGAATTATTAGTGCTAATCATAGCGGTATTAAAAAATTTGTATAATTTTTATTTATAATTTAATATTGAAAATCAAACAGTAAATTTAAAAATAAATATGCAAAATATTAAAGATATTAATATTTAGGACATTAAAGATGAAAGATACAAGTATTAGTAAAAGTATTGTTCAATTACTTAAATTAGTTATTCAAATCAAGATGGCAAAAGCTAGCAATGATTTATCTAATATTTCTTTTAAAATTAATGATGAAGTTGCTAATAAAGTTGATACTTTAGCAAAAAATGTTAAATATAAACTATGCATTATATTTAACCATATAATAGTAAAAAAGTAATATTTGATTACCATTAATTAGTTAAATATTAATAATATTATATAAATATTTACTTAATATATATCTAAAAAATAATTATTTTCAGTTATAATATTAAGAATAACTTATTTTTTGAAAGGGATTGCTAATTGCATGTTTAATTTAAAAAAATTAAAATTTTGAAAAAAAACAACATCACAAGCAAATAATGAAAAAATTACACTTCATGAATTAATATGAATTGGTTTTAATTATACTTGTGGTATTGCATTCCCAATGGCATTAATTGGTATTTATTACTGAAATAATGGTGGTATTGGTTTACATATGTTATGAGTTATTTTATTATGTGCATTAATTGCTGTTGGTACTGCTCTTGCCTTTACTAAATGTAGTCGGGTTTATCATGATACTAATGGTGGTGCTTATGTTTATGTGCGTGGTGTTTTTGGTCGATTTTGAGGCTGATTAATTGGTTTTATTCAATATATTACTTTACCTTCAACAATTATTGTGACAATTATTTCGATGTTTCGCGTTAATTTAGATCAATTATCAATTTTTAATTGAACTCCCGAACGATGATCAAGTTTGATTATTGATAGTATTGGCAATTTTATTTATGGAGTTGTTGCCAGTTTTATGTATTTTGGAATGAAAGGCTTTCGTTGATTTGTTAATATTTCTGGTATTATTAAATGAGGTTCTGCTTTATTTTTAATTGTTTGTGCTATTATTTTAGTAATAACTAATAAAGGGTTAGCATTTTCACAAGCTGCAGCAGGAACAAAGAATATTAAGTTAACGTTACCAAAAATTAATAATGCATTTAGTGGTTTTTTTTATTTTTTTATTGGTTTTGAAACATTTATTGTTATTGGAAAAAATGTTAAAAATCCAACCAGAAACTTTGGTAAAGGTATTTTACTTATTTTGTTATTATCAACTATTTTTTATCTAGTCGTATCAGTATTGGTATTTGGTGCAATTACGCTTGATGGTACCAATGGCAATAATGGTTGATCTAATGCTACTAATGAATATAATCCAAATAATGTTATTTCTGGAATTGCTGGTGTTACTGGTATGATTGTTTTAGTTATTTCTACATTATCATTAAAATTAAATGGTGCCATGCAAAATTCTTTATATTCAGGTGGTATGATTCAACCATTAGCTAAAGAAGGATATATTACTGAAAAATTAGCTAAGTTAAATCAAGAAAATATTGCACTGCGCGCTAGTACTGCTAATTTAATTATTACTATTATTGCTTGTGTTATGATGTTAATAATTCCTGATTTAATTGATGCACCTTTTGATTTTAATACTGTCCTTGGATTTTCTACTAATATTACAATTTGTGTTTATATTTTTGTGTTGATTGCTACTTGTGTTATGGGTTATCGGCAACAAATTAAACTTAAAATTTGAGAGTGACTGGTTTTTATTGTTTGTGCTTTATTTTTACTTAGTCAGTTTGTTGTTTTTAACTATGGTATGATTAATGACATGATTAATAAAAAAGGCGAAACATTAATAGCTGTTATTATTGAATTTTTAATGTTTTGAATGTTTATTGTAATTGCTATTATTTGATATTTTATTTATTATCGGCCAAAATTAAAAATGCGTTGAGCAACAAATTTAACTTATCAACAGCAATTGGATGAAGAATTTGTACCAATGACTGAAACAGAAGCAATAAAATATTTACTTAATGAACCAGAAGATGAATTAGCACGCATTAAAATTCATGAAACTGAAGCAAGATCAGTGACAACTTAATTTAAGAATAAATTTTATATTTATCAATATAAATTATTTTATTTTTCATTAAAAATGATTTAATTATTAGTAATCTTTGGAGGAAAAAATATGATAAAAACACAAGTATTGATTTTAGATTTTGGCAGTCAATATACGCAATTATTAGCAAGAAGAGTAAGAGAAGCAAATGTTTATACTGAAGTTTTATCATTTGATGTTAGCTGTGATAAAATAAAAAAATATCCTAATTTAAAAGCAATTATTTTATCTGGTGGACCAGCAAGTGTTTATTTAAAAGATGCTTATCAAATTGATGAAGCAATTTTAGATTTACCAGTTGCCATTTTAGGTGTTTGTTATGGTATGCAATTATTAACAAATCATTTTCAGGGAAAAGTGGAATTAGCAAATAAACAAGAATTTGGTAAATCAACTTTATATATTGATCAACCAGATAATAAATTATTTACCAATATTGTTAATAAATCTGAAGTATGAATGAGTCATGCTGATCATGTTACTAAAATCCCAAAAAACTTTATCGAAATAGCTCACTCTGATAATGCAATGGCAGCATTTGCTCACTTAACTAGACCAATTTATGGTATTCAATTTCATGCTGAAGTTACCCATTCAGAATATGGTAAAGAAATAATAGCAAACTTTTTATTTGCAATAGCAAATTGTACAAAAGATTGAGGTTTAGATGATTTTATTACTAATCAAATTGAAGCAATTAAAAATGAAGTTCAAAATAAACAAGTTATTTTAGGGTTAAGTGGTGGTCTTGATTCATCAGTTGCAGCTGCTATTATTGCAAAAGCAATTGGCAAACAATTAACTTGCATTTTTGTTGATACTGGATTATTACGTAAAAATGAGGCAATTGCTGTTATGAAAACTTATCAAGAAAATTTTACCCTTAATCTTGTGATGATTGATGCTAGTAAACAATTTTTTGCTGCACTAAAAGGGGTTAAAAATCCTGAAGAAAAAAGAAAAATTATTGGCAAACAATTTATTGATGTTTTTACTACAGCAGCAAAAAAAATTAAGACAGCTAAGTTTTTAGCCCAAGGAACAATTTATCCCGATATTATTGAGTCATCAAGCAAAGATGCAACTTCAAAAACAATTAAAACTCATCATAATGTTGGTGGTTTACCTGATGATTTACAATTTAAATTATTAGAACCATTGAAAACATTATTTAAAGATGAAGTACGAGCAATTGGGTTACAACTTGGTTTACCTGAAACATTAATTAATCGTCATCCTTTTCCTGGACCTGGTTTGGGTGTTAGAGTTATTGAAGAAGTAACTAAAGAAAAATGTTTGATTTTACAAGAAGTTGATGATATCTTTATTAGTAAATTAAAAGCACATAATTTATATCATAAAGTATCACAAGCATTTGCTACTTTATTGCCAGTGAAAACCGTTGGTGTCATGGGTGATAATCGTACTTATGATTATGTTGTTAGTTTAAGAAGTGTTAGTACCATTGATTTTATGACAGCAACAAGTTCCCATTTACCATGAGATTTTTTAGATGAAGTTGCTAATGAAATTATTAATAAAGTAAGTGCTGTTAATCGTGTCGTTTATGATATTACTTCAAAACCACCAGGCACTATAGAATGGGAGTAAAAAATATGAATAATGATTTAAATCAAAAAATAATATGTGAGGCAATTACTTTTGATGATGTCTTACTAGTTCCAGCGTTTTCAGAAGTTTTACCAAAAGACGTTTCATTAAAAACTAAATTGACAAATAACATTGAATTAAATATTCCAATTTTATCGGCAGCAATGGATACTGTTACTGAATCAGAATTAGCAATTGCCATGGCAAGGATTGGTGGCATTGGTATCATTCATAAAAATCTAGCAATTACTGAACAAGCATTAGAAGTACAAAAAGTTAAAAGAAATGAATCAGGTTTTATCAATGATCCAATTACTGTTCATGCGAAAACATTAATTAGTGAAGCAAAACAAATTATGAGTACTTATCGAATTTCGGGATTACCTGTCGTTAATAAAGAAAATCAATTAATTGGTATTGTTACTAATCGTGATTTGAAATATCTTGATAATGATACTTTATTAGTTGAAAATGTGATGACTACTAAAAATTTAATTGTTGGTAATCAAAAAACAACATTGGAGCAAGCAAAACAAATTATGTTAAAAAATAAAATTGAAAAATTACCAATTATTAAATCAAATAATAAGTTAATTGGTTTAATTACAACAAAAGATATTGATAAAGCAATTGATTATCCCAATGCATGTAAAGATGAGCAAGGGCGATTAAGGGTAGGGGCAGCAGTTGGTATTGGTGAAGATACTTTAACCAGAGTTGAAGCATTAGTTAATGCTAAAATTGATATTTTAGTTGTTGATTCAGCACACGGTCATAGTTTAGAAATTTTAAATACAGTTAAAAAAATTCATAAAATTTATCCTAAGTTAGATATTATTGCTGGTAATATTTGCACGGCATCAGGTGCACAAGCGCTTTATGAAGCAGGAGCAAATTGTATTAAAGTTGGAGTTGGTCCTGGTAGTATTTGTACAACTAGAATAATTGCTGGGGTGGGAGTACCACAGATCACAGCCATTAATGATGTTTACAATTGAGCAAAAAATAAGAATGTTACCATCATTGCCGATGGTGGTATTAAATATTCTGGTGATATTGTTAAAGCAATTGCTGCTGCTGCTAATTGTGTCATGTTGGGTAGTATTTTAGCAGGAAGCGAAGAATCTCCTGGTGAAGAAATTATTGTTAATGGTAAAAAATATAAAAATTATGTTGGTATGGGTTCACTAGCAGCAATGAGACGTGGTAGTGGTGATCGTTATTTTCAGAAGGGAAATAAAAAATTAGTGCCTGAAGGGATTGAAGCACGTGTTCCTTTTAAAGGGAAAGTCCAAGATGTTATTTTTCAATTAGTTGGTGGTATTAGAAGTGGTATGGGTTATGTTGGTGCCGAAAATATTAAAGCTTTAATTGTCAATACCAAGTTTGTCAAAATTTCAAATGCCAGTTTAAAAGAATCTCATCCTCATGATGTTGAATTAACAAAAGAAGCACCAAATTATAATAAATAGTTATCATCTTTAATATATTAAAAATTAAAAAAGTAAGTTTAATAAAACTTACTTTTTTACTATTAATAACAATGTCATTATTTTCGTTTACATTATGATGTTTAATGGTAATGTTGTTATTAGTTTTATTTATTGACATTTCAGAATAACCACCATCAAGGGCACTACCACCTAAAACTTCATATCTATAGTGAAAAATCAAAACAATTGGCATGTGAGAATTAATAGCAACATTTTTTCTAAGTCAGTTCTTAATTCAATTAATGCTGCCCGTGGATCACTTTTGCTATCATTTCAATCTAAAATATTTTTATTAATTAGTACTAAACTACATTGCTCAAAATGAATTCCTGATCAATTTCAAGAATAGATAGGAACTTCCCTTTTGCAGCATAATAAAGTAAAGGCGCTGGTGCTATTGCATTATACTTAACAGTATTTTGATTAAGTCATGTTTGATTAATTTTTTGGCTAGTATCAGCACCATATTGTACTCATTAAATTTGAATTAATATCGTTAGCAATTGCTAAATTACCACTCGTTATTGAGCAAGTACTACTGATAGTAAGTAATGTTAATATTTTGCTCATAGCTTTTAGTTTCCCTTTCATTAATTTATTGTATTGCCTTGCTGTGTTACTAATTGCTAATCATATTTGTTACTAAAAATAATTTATTTTATATATTTGTTAGTTTAACTTTTCATAACTTTCAAATACTCAGTTTCTGTTTTGTTAAATCATTGATGTTTAATGTTAATTTTGATATAAATAATTTGTATTTAAAATATGTGTCATGAAGGCTTTGAATTAGTTATTTTTAAACTAAAGATAGTATCTTAAAAAAGATAAAAAAGCCACTACTGGATTAGTTGAAGAAATTATTGTTAATGGTAATATAAGAATTATATTAGTATGGATTCGCTTAAAAGGGAAATAAGAAATTAGTATTCAAAGGTTTAAACACATATTCTTTTAAAACAAAGTACAAGATGTTCTTTTTTAATTAGTTAGAGGTATTAGAAGTGATATGGATTATATTAGTAGAAAATATTATGGTTTTAATTGAAAATATAAGATTTATTAAAATTTCAAGTGCTGATTTAAGAAAATTTAATTTTCATAATATTTTATTTACAAAAAAACCAAATTTTAATTAATAAAAACTATGAAGTAAATTAACATTAATTTATAAACTATGTCATTTAAAAATATTTACTATTATAAATATAAATTTAAGAATTATGTAAGAAAATAAGGAGTAGTCTAATAAATGACATGATTTATTAAAAGTTTTTTTATTTTTTTAAGAAAAAAAAGATTAATAATATTTTTAATTATTATAGGTTTATTGTTATTGATATTATTTTTTTTAATAGAATTTATAAAAAGAGAAATTCATACTAATATTTTAGATTCATGACAAAATGTTTTTATAGGGTTTATAGCTTGTGATGTTACAATTATTTCAATTTTTTTTGGTGCTTTTATTCCATTACTTGTTGGAAATGTAAAAGATAATATTCCTTTATCATACTTTAATGTAATAAAACTAAAATTTTTTAATGAAATAAAATTTACCGTAGTTGCTTATATGTTAATTATACATATAATGCAATTAATATTTTGCATTTTTCAAGTTTATTACCAACCAATAATTATAATTTTCGTGATATTCACAATAATATATTATTTATTTATATTTTTTAATGGTTATCAAATATTTACAAAATTTAATTATGCAATTTATTATTTAAAACAAATAGATAAATTTTTAAATATGATAAAAAAAGATATTTTGAAAAATAAATTAAGTAAAAGAAAAATAAATAAATATAAAAAGAAAATAGATTTTATAATTTCAAGTTTTCCAGAAAAAGAGATTCATTTTCAAGAAATAGGAAATTTTAAAGTAATCTTAGGTATTAAATTATATTTTTTTGTAATTAATATTTTTTCTAATGGATTGTTTTTATATGAAAGATTTCATTTTTTTTAAAAAAATATATTAACCATAAACATAAAATATCTTAAAAATAATGATATGCAATTTTATCAAGAACAAAATATTATGGAAGAAATAATAATGGATAAATTAATAAACTATTATTCACTATGTGATATTGAAACATTAAAGGATATTTTCACTAAAATTCGCATTAAAAAAAATATTATTTTATTTGGTAACTTATCTTATTATGGAATGTCATTTTTAACAAAACTTCATGTAAAACTTACAAAAATAAAAAATTGAGAAATTGATCTTACTTGATTAATTTTTTTATCAAATTTTCTTAGTACAAATATAGATTTAGTAATTTTAAAAAATAAAAAACAAATAGAATGTAATAATAAAAAAACAGCAAAAAAATATGTTATAAAAAATATTTATATAAACCCTGGTTTATTTTTTCGTTATCATAAAATTTGTAATGATAAAAAAATTTTAAAAAAAATTTTTAATAAAAATGTTTTCAAGACATTACATACATATACAACTAATCAAGCATTATTTGCAATTGAAAAATTTACTATGGAAAGTATAGAGAATATTAAAATAATGTTACAATTAGACAATTTTAATATTCAAAAATTTATTTTTAATAAGACAATTATTTCTATGACTACTTTATTACAAGAGTTAAATAAATATATAGAATTAAATACTAAAATAAAAATTAATAATCGAATGTATTGAATAACTCAATTAAAATTATTGATAGAAAAATCAAAAATAAAAATTATATTTAATGATATAAAATCAATTAAATTTAAACAATTTGATGAAATAAGTGATTTTTTAGTAGAAGAAGTAACAATGGAAATATTAAATTCTGATGAATTAAAAAACCAAAATGCTTTACCGTATTGAACAAATAAAATATTTGAATATCTTAAAAAAAATATTGAAAATGATATTAATAAATATCATTTATATAATCATTTAAAATATAGTATTTATTTTAATTTTC
This sequence comes from Spiroplasma endosymbiont of Polydrusus pterygomalis, assembly GCF_964030825.1. NCBI lineage: Bacteria > Bacillati > Mycoplasmatota > Mollicutes > Entomoplasmatales > Spiroplasmataceae > Spiroplasma > Spiroplasma endosymbiont of Polydrusus pterygomalis. Next base: position 636,838 of record NZ_OZ034964.1, read on the forward strand.
CTATTGCTTTAAAAATATTATTCCGGAACTTATTACGAGTTCAATTAACAATGTATGATATTAATTCTAAATATTTTAAAAATGCTATGAATATAATATTAAGATTACAAAAAATTGATTTCTATTTTTTCAAAAATGATAATAGTTTATTAGATGATCCTCTTTGAAAATTTATTAATAAAAAATTTAATTTATATAAAGAGATTGATTATAATAATTCATTTTTTCATGATTATAAAGATGAATGATTTAACTTAACTTTATTAAATTCAGAAGACAGTATAAAGGAAGAAAAAATAAAATGAGAAAAATCAAAAAAATAAAATTAATATTTAATGAATTTTCCCATAATTCATTAATTTTATTTTGAACTTTAATTGATAAAGATGATAAAGAAGATAAAAAAGAATATTTTAATTTTTATAATATATTATTCTTTTATATTGAAAAAAATAAAATAAAATTAAATAAAAAAGTTATTATTTCTCTAAAACCATTTATTAAAATAGCAGAATTAAATATTAAATATTTTAATAATAAAAAAATTAATTTTAAGAAGTCATTAAAAATTACAAAAAAAGTAGTATTAATTAAATATAAAGGTAAAATTATCTATGTTTTTCCATATGAAAATAAAAAATATACTCATGCAATAAATGAGATTACTTATGTAAATTTTATTTATTTTTTTTTAAAATTTATAGAAAATTGAAATAAATATCAAAATACATTTAAAATCAAGTTAAAAGACTCAAAAATTTCTAATAATAATGAAGAAAAAAAGTATATTGATTATTTTGAAAATTATTATGATAATTTAAAATAATTATACAAAAAATACTCAGTTTCTGTTTTGTTAAATCATTGATGTTTAATGCTAATTTTGATATAAATAATTTGTATTTAAAATAATACAAATTATTTATTGAAAATAGAAGAATATTATTCTTAAATATTTGGTAGTTTTAAGAACTTTATTCACTAAAATAAAGTTCTTTTGATTTTAGTATACAATTAAATTATAAGTTTGAAGAAAGGTTGGTTGATGATGCAATTTTTTACAAAAAAGCATGCAGAACAAAAAACAACAACCATGTTTAAACAATATTCGCAGTTGTCAAAAGAGGAAATTATTCAGCAGTTAGATAGTAGTATTTATGGATTACAAAAAGATGAAGTAGAAGACAGACTTAAGAAATATGGGAAAAATATTTTCGCTCATAAACGATTTGTCTGGTACAAAAAATTAATGCAAAATATTTTTAATCCTTTTATTATTATTTTAATGATAATAGTTATCTATAATTTTATTAGTTATAGTATTATTGAAACTGGTAGTGATAAAAATGTTGATTTATATAGTGCTATTATCGTTTTAGTAATGATAATCTTGAGTGTTTTTATATCTTTTTTCCAAGATTATCGTTCCTATAAATCTTCAGAAAAATTACGACAGTTAATTGAAACAACAGCCAGTGTTTTTCGTTTTACTAATAAAAATCAAAAAATTGATTTTGGTGCTTTAAATAGTGTTGCCAATTTTACCAAAGAAGTTTTAATTGAAAATTTAGTACCTGGTGATATTATTTTTTTGTCTTCTGGTGATATGATTCCTGCTGATGTTCGGATTTTAGTTTCAACTGACTTATTTATTAATCAGTCAGCACTAACTGGTGAAACATTTCCCGTTGAAAAACATGCTATTAATACCAAAGATGATAATAAAAAAAGTAGCATCCTAGAATTAGAAAACATATGTTTTATGGGTACAAGTATTGTTTCAGGTGGGGCAATTGCAATTGTTATGGCTTCAGGCGTTAATACTTATTTTGGTTCAATTGCTAGTGCTGTTACTAGTAAGCGTCCCGTTACTAGTTTTAGTAAAGGTATTAAAAAAGTTTCTTACATTCTTATTGGTTTTATGTGTGTCATGGTACCATTAATTTTTATTGTTAATGTCATTACTAAAAATGATATTTTAACAGCATTAATATTTTCAATTTCGGTTGCTGTTGGTATTACTCCTGAAATGTTACCAATGATTGTTAGTGCCAATCTTGCCAAAGGTGCCATTAGATTATCACGTAAAAAGGTAATTGTTAAAAATCTAACGAGTATTCAAAGTTTTGGGGCAATGAATATTTTATGTACTGATAAAACTGGCACTTTAACTGAAGATAGAATTGAATTAGTTAAACATTTAGATCCAGAAGGTACTGAATCAAGCAAAGTTTTAGAAATGGCATATCTAAATAGTTCAATGCAAACTGGTTTAAAAAATAATATTGATAAAACAATTGTTCAACATATTAAAGCACATCATAATAAAATAGTTGAGATTCCTTATCGTAAAATTGATGAAATTCCTTTTGACTTTATTAGAAGAAGAATGTCAATCGTAGTTGCCAAAGATAAAATTAATAATACTTTAATTTGCAAAGGAGCAGTAGAAGAAATATTAAAAATTTGTACTAAAGTTGATATTGGCGATAAAGTAATTAATTTAACTGATAAAATTAAAGATAATGTTTTAAAACTAAGTACTGAACTAAACAATGATGGTTTGCGAGTAATTGCCATTGGTTATCAAAAGTTTAACAGTGATAAAACAGTTTTTAAAATTGAAGATGAAGCTAATTTAATTTTATTAGGATATATTGGTTTCTTAGATGTGCCGAAACCTAGTGCCATTAAAGCAATAACAACGCTTAAGCAACATGGTATTGATGTTAAAATTTTAACTGGTGATAATGAAATTGTTACTAAAGCAATTTGTAAAAAAGTAGGATTAGATCCAGGAACACCGTTATTAGGTACTGATATTGAAGATATGGATGATCAATATTTACAGACATTAGTTGATAAAACAACAATTTTTGCAAAAATGGATCCGTTACAAAAATCACGAATTATTGATATTTTAAAACTAAATGGTCATACTGTTGGCTTTTTAGGAGATGGCATTAATGATGCTGTGGCCTTACATCATGCTGATGTTGGGATATCTGTCAATAGTGCTACTGATATTGCTAAAGAAGCATCCGATATTATTTTATTAGAAAAAGATTTAGATGTTTTAGAACAAGGGGTAATTAGTGGTAGAAATACTTTTGGTAATATTTTAAAATATATTAAAATTACTATTTCTTCTAACTTTGGTAATTCGTTAAGTATTTTAATTGCTTCAATTTGATTACCATTTTTACCAATGATGGCAATTCAAATTTTATTACAAAATTTATTATATGATATTTCACAATTAGCAATTCCATGAGATAGAGTTGATGAAGATTTTATTAAAAAACCACAAAAATGAAATGCAAAAAGTATTTTACCTTTTGCTTTCTGAAATGGACCATTAAGTTCTGTCTTTGATATAACTACCTTTTTATTTTTAGGATATGGTTTACATATTTTTGCTAATTATGCTAATGGTAATGATATTGCCTATCAAGAATCATTATTCCACACTGGTTGATTTATTTTGGGAGTTACCTCACAAACATTAATTGTGCAATTATTACGAACTGCGAAGATACCTTTTATTCAAAGTATGCCATCAATACAACTATTTTTAACAACAATTATTATTACTATTATTGGTATTAGTATACCATATACCCAATTAGGACATACTATTGGTTTTGCACTAATTCCCTTGATTTTTTATGGTTATTTAGCAGTTGTTGTTGTTGTTTATTTTATTGCTAGTCAATTATTAAAAATGTTATATATTAAGGTTAATAAACGATGATTATAAATTAAAATTTACTTTTTAAAGTAACTTTATTGAATTTTTCGGTAAATTATCATAGAAAATATTTCTAAAACTAAAAAAAGTTTTTTATTGCTGTTACTTTGTTTAAAGGTAACAGGAATTTTATATTATGGAGAGGAAGAAAGAAAAATATGACAACCTTAAATCATCTTATTGAACAATTGCAAAATGGAATAATTAGTTTTTCTGTTATCGAAAATATGATTAATAATCAAAGCATTAGTAAGGAAGCAATTGATAATTTAGATAGTAATAATAGAAATGCACTTCATAATAGTTTTTTATTATTTTTAGATTCAGAAATAGCAAATGAAGATGAATATAAATATGATTTTCAGGGCGAAGTCTGAAATACTTCCACTCAATTAATAAATTTTACAACCAATAAAATAAAACTTATTAATTGATTAATAAACTATAAAAAAAATGATGAAAAGTTTTTAAATCAACAAGATATTGGAGGAAATTCACCTTTACATTTAGCAGTTTTCAAACAATGTATTGTAGATTGAAGATTTGCCGGAGAATTTAAGAAGATAGCAAAACAATTAATCAATAATTCGCATGTTAATCCTAATTTAGTAAATTTAGAAAATGAAACTCCATTTTGTAAATTGTTAATCCAAGAAATTAATAAAGTTGATTCATACCCGACAGCTAATGAAATTCGTGAATTAGTTTCTGATTTTGAAAAAAATACTAATTTTAATATTAATTATATTAATAATAATAATCAAAATCTGTTACATATTATTGCTAAATCTGGTAGCAAAACTGATTTTAGAATTAATTTTGCTATCAATAAAAAATCTAATTTTTATCAAGTAGGTAGTAATGGCCATACTCCTTATGAAATAGCAATCTTAAATAATAACTTTGAGATGTTAGAAATAATAGAAAATAATAAAAATTTTGACATTAATGCCACTATTGATGAGTTTAATAACACAATATTACATAGAGCAATTAGTAGCAATAATAAAAAAATTATAAGGACATTATTATCAAGACATGAAAATGATGATTTAAATATTGATTTTGATATTAAAAATAAAAATAATGAAAAACCATTTAAATTTGAAGATATCATAATTGATTGATTTAAAAATTTACTAACAAAGCAAAATGAAACTGAAATGATGATTATTGATTTTTTTAAAAAAATGAATGCGATTATAATAGCTATATAACTAGTGAACAATTAACTTGATGAACGTTAGCTATTAGATATAATTTAAAAGCAGTTACTAGTTATTTGGTTAATAGTGTATTAACTAATGCTAATAAATTAGATAACAATCCATTTAAAAATAAAAACTATCTTTTTGATGATGAAGTAAAAAAAGAAATCGATGATATGTTAGATGATTTATCATATGTTAATCCAGAAATTATAATAACTATTAAACAACTTCCTGACTTTCCTAATTTTAATGAGTTACAAAAAAAGTTTTAGAACAACGAGTAAATGCCAGCAATAATTTTAAACCATATCAAAGTGATCAAAATTTATCTGATGATGAAAAAGCAATTTTTCAAGTATACTTAGATGCGATACTAGATGATAATGAAGAAAACTGAACAGCAGCAAAGATAAGTAAATTTAATCAAATCCAAACATGATTATCAACAATTGACAGTGAAGCAAGTACAAGTTATTGTTTGGTAAATAATAAACAAACAAAACGGAAATTAGAAGATGAAGAAATTATTGAAAATAAAAAAAACAGAAAGTTATCATCATCTTCGTTTTGTTACAATTAAAATGAAAAATAAAATTACTTTTTTAAAAGTAATTTTATTTTTCATTATATATTTGTTGTAACCTAACACCAACAATTATTTGCAGAACCGTTTCACCAATAAGTTTAATAATGACACCATTGCCTTGATCATAATTGCCTATTTCTCAACAATATTATTACGCAATTAATAGTAGTGTTGCAACTGTTAATATTAGAACAAGTGCTAGAACCACTACTGTTAATATTGCTAATCCGGCATCACTCCCATAAATTATTAAATTAATATTCTTAATAAAATTATATTTTATAAAAATTAAAAACAAACAAATATGAACTTTATTTTATTTTTTGATGCTGGTACTTCGTTTTAAACCATAATTCCCTTTTTCTTACAATGATGTCTTAAATAAGTAACTCCTGTAATAATAAAAATTAAACCAAATAATACTGAGATAATTCATGTTGTACTAAAACCCCACTAGGGTTAGGGTTGGAAGAGTAGGAGGAACAGGTGGGGGGGTGGAACTCTAGCATTATTAATTAGTTGTAATGTTGTTTCATTAATACATTTTAGTGACTTGTCTTGAACAAAAATAGTAATATTTAAATTAACTCGAGTTTTACTTGTTAAAAATTGTTTTAAGATTGCATCATCTAAAGGTTTGATTCTATAATCATTTTCCTAAGTTAAACTGATCTTATAAAAATCAAAGGTTTGAGTAACATCTTTTTAAGATTTATGCTTTTAATTGCTCAATAGTAAAATCACTAAAATTAAATTCTTGAATTGCAATTTTATGCTACTTCAATTAACAACAGTCTTAAGGTCATAATGAACGAGCTGAGAAACTAGTTATTTGATCAAGAATATTTTTAATAGGAAATACAATCCGATTTTGATAAACATCAACAAATTGATTATTAAAATTTTTTTTAATTACCCTTGATGGCAATAATTAATTATGAGTATCCTCTTTCATTGTTAAAAAGTTTAGCAATTCATTATTAGCATCATCATCACCTAATTAAAATTAACAAATTTCAGTTTACAAAATGTTTCGTTGTTGTAAATACTCTTGACCAATGTTATTATTTAAAATAGCAAGTTAATAGTGATAAAAAGCAGCTATTTCTTGATTATTTGCAAATAATTGATTCGGTAATTGTTGATTAACGTTTGGTTTAATAGTCTTTAATCGTTTTAAAACTTTAAAATTATATTTTTCAAATAAAATACTTTTTGCTTTTTTATTATCAATATTTTCAATTTTACTAATAAACTTAATGGCATTGCCACCAACACCACAAGTAAAGCATTTAAAATTTTTTTGTAGAATAACATTTAATGAACACTTAGTATCATTGTGAACAGGGCAAGTTCTAAATAAATTTGGCCATGTCTTAATATAATCATTGATGATAATTTTAATCATTTTTACTCCTTTCTAAACTAAAATAGTTAGTTTAATAAATTATTAATTTGATATAATTTTTATAAATAAAGCGAGGTATATTTTCATGAAACAAAGAACAAAAATTGGCAAGATTAAAGCTTTTAAAGCTAAAAATGAAAAAGTTGAGAATGATATTAACGATTTAATTAATACTTTAAAAAATCTTTATAAAGAAATTGACATTAAACTTAATATTCATTATTGTCCCATTCAAAATATTAAAAATATAAGTGTTAATCCAGAATATTATGCTGATTTAATTTTTGGTTTACCTGAATGTTTTTTTATTATTAAATTTATTAATCGCAGTTTTCCAATTGATATTAACAATAAAAATTGAAAAGAAATAATTACTAACAAAGAAATTAATCAAAAAACTTCGGGTATTGAAAATTGATTTGAAATTACTAATGATTTAAAATTCAAACTATTAAAAACTGAATTTAAGAATAAAGATATTATTGGATTTAATTGTGTTGTTTTTAATAAACAACCATTAGGGAAAAATACTAACAAAGATAGTTATTTAGGAACTTTAGATCATTTTAAATATCAATGACTTGTAAAAATAATTAATAGTATTCATTTAAAAATTAAGGATTAACTTTATATAATTTTAGAATTAATCTTTTTAAATTTAAACGCCATTAGTGGTTTTTATTGAGAAAATAATTATTGGCTTTAATATAATGAAATTTTAACTCTTTCATTTTTGTTTACTTTTTTAACAGCTTCCAATTGTACAAATAACTAAAGGTATGCAATCTTTAGTTGGTTTTTTTGTTAATATTTCATGTTTGATAAGCACAATTTCAACAATAAAAATATTTTGAATCTGAATTAAAATTATGTTCAGTTCTTTTAGGTTTGCATAAAGAAACAATACTATTTGTTTTAATTTTTTAATATTTTCTGTCATAAATAGTAATTAAAGCATTTAAATTAAATTTATATAATTGTTTCTTTGAAATATTAATAATAAAACTATTCATAATTTTCTGTTCCTAATTTTTAGTATTACCAATAACAACACTATTATGATCAATAATTACTCAAATGAATAACTTTATGTTTTTATGAATAACTAAAATATCAATGTCAGCTTACATTACTAACTCATTTAATGTTTTGAAAAATTAATTTTTCGTTGCAAAGTTTAGTTTTATCTTCTTTGCAGTCTTGACAATATCCATAGTAAGTATTTTGACAATGAGTAATTTTAGTATTTACTCGTGAGAAAGTTTGATTAGTAATTAGTAACTGTTTTTTTGATTAGATCATTAAGATGTTTCTTAGTTTACATTGTCATTTGTAAATATTGAATTGAGTTACTAGTTTGTAAATAGTTAAATCGTTCAAATAGTTTTTTTCTAGAAATGATATTAATGCTTTCTATTCCGTGTTCACCATAAATAATTTCTTGATATTCTTGATTAAAATCAATTCCTGTTGCAAAGTAACCAAGATATTTGGATAGTTGATACTTGGATATTTAGTTTACCAAATTTCAGCTTGTCCATTAAAAGGTGATCGAGCAAGAAAGACCGAACCATTTATTGTTCATTTAACTAAATATTTTTTATTAAGAAAAATATTCTTTTTCATATTTTTATTACCTACTAACTTATTAATATCTTCAAAATATATTAAGGTGTAACATTTTCAGCGATGCTTAATTACATCTTAAAATAAAGGAGTGATATCTTATGATTTGGAATTAATTTATATTTTTTTCATTATTTGCATCTCCTTTTTTTAATATATCTTTTATTTTTTTAGGATTACTACTATTACTATTAGTAATCTGTTATTATTGGTAATGCTATAAAAACTGTTAATGGTATTATTGGTGCCATATTTATTTTTAAAATAATTTATTTTATGAAAATAAGAACAATCAAGTAACACAATTTATCACAAAATAATAAATAGTTTATTAATTATTTTTTAAATGTTATCTTATCTATAATAATTTATACTTAATAATTAAAAGTATTTTATAATAACTTTATTAATTAAAAATTGAAAGATTGAGGATATTAAAATGATGAGAAAATTATTAAGCATTTTTACAATGACAGTTTTAACTATAACAACAAGTACTAATATTGTTGCATGTAATAATAGTAATGTCCCTATACCAACAATAAATACTGTTAAGTTTAAGTTAATGAATGGAATAAAAGAAGCAACTTCCTTAGCAATAGATAGCAAAGATCATCTTTATACTAGTGATAAAAAAGGAAATATTTATAAATGTTTAGCAGGAGAAAATGAATTTAAGAAGTTTGCAACAATAAAAAATATTGAAATTGATGCATTTAGTGAAACTTATATTAGAATTGACAATGACGATAATATTTTCTTTATCTTTAATAAAGAAATTTATAAATGTTTAGCAAGAGAAAATACTTTCAATCAAATTGTAAAAATGAAAAATGATATTGTTGTTTTTACTTTGGATAAGAATAATAATATTTATATTGGTTCTAATGATAATAATATTTATGATTCTAATATTGGTACATTATATAAATGTTTAGCAGGAAAAAATACTTTTATTGAAGTAACAAATATTCAAAGACCAATTTCATCAATTGTAATTGATAAAAATAATAATATTTTTCTTTCAAGTATGATTTTTGCTCAAAATACTGAAATTTATAAATGTTTAGCAGGAAAAAATATTTTTCAAAAAATTAATAGTATTAATAATACTGCGAGTAGCAACTTAGCATTAGACAGTAATAATAATATTTATATAGGGATAACAATATCTGATTCGGAGAGAAATACGAGTGGAATTGTTTATAAATGTTTAGCAGGAGAAACAAATTTTGTTGAAATTACAAGAATAAAAAAAGGAAATTTCTATAATCTTACTTTGGATAAGAATAATAATATTTATGCCATTGATAATGCAAAAAGTGTTTATCAAATGTTAGCAAATGATAAAAATATTCATATGATTAATAATCAATTGTCCATGGGTAATGATACAATAATCACAGCTCAAAAAAATAAAGTTTATATTTCTAATTCCTATTATGGAGTTTATGAGAGTGATTAATAAATAATTAATCACTTTTAATTTTCTATATATAGTATAAAAAATAACTAGATAGTTATTTTTTTATGTTTTTTCACAATCCAATTATCTAATAGTATAAACACATATTTATATTCATTATATATTCAATATATTCATTTATAGAGTGAGTTACACCAAAATCAAGGAGTGAGTTAAGTATTAATAAATAACTTTTAATTTAGTTTATGTTAAAATTTATTTATTAAATATTAGGAGTTAAGTTGTGAATAATAAAATAAAAAATAAAAATATACAACTATTAACTGCATTAGATTTAAAAAATGAAATTTTGGATAGTGTTTTTGAAGATAACGAAAACTTTATTCATTTATGTGATTTAATACCTATACAATCTAAAGAAATAGTAGAATATTAAAAATTGAATAATTTATTGGAAATATAAAATCAAGGATACAATCATATAGTTGTGAAAAAGTTGAGTATAGAATATCGGGTACAACTTCATATTACAAATTATTTTATACTTCAATCATTGTTAAAAATTGATCGAAAAATTAATGTTTATGTTTATTTTTTGAAAAACCTGAAATTTGATATTTTTTTGGGAAAAATGTAAACAACTAGATCAGTAACAAAAGTTGTTGAAAATAAAATAATAAAAGATTTTATAAAAAAGCATGGAAAAAATCAAAGTATTAACACAAAAATAATAAAAAAATATTATATTTAAACCGCTTATATTTGCTGTTTTTAGCGATGTTTTAGTTTTGAATAGTTATGACCTTATATTATTAGTCACTGCCAACCAGAACCTTTGGTTTGGTTGGCAGTGTGGGGTTTTATCCCCCGTTAGGGTGTACCACGAAGTAGCAAGGGGCAAAGCCCCTATAAAATTGATACAATTTCAACTAATCCTGCATACTAATGTCAAAAACAAACATATAAAAAACTTATTGCAGAAATCATGTAAAATTAATTTAGAAGAAATTTAAAGATTTAGAAAAGGAGAAATTTATGTCTGATAAACAAAAAGAAAAAAAAGAAAAAAGCAACAATAGTTGCTGGAATAGTTGGTTCTGCAGCTTTAATTGGTGGTGTTACTGCTGGTATTATAACTACTACCGAAACAGAAGAAAACAAAAAAAATAAACCAAAATCCACACCAAATCCATCTGGAGTAACACCAAGAAATGCACCTGCTGGTCAATCAAAATCACAAAAAAATGATTTAAACAATAAAGTTGAAACTTTATCAACTGATGTTCTTTTTGATGCAAATAAAACAAATCAAGAACTTAATTCAATAATTTTGAGTGATTTAACTAACTGATTACAACCAAATTTAGTAAATCCAACTATTAAATACTTTAGTGACCCCCAAGCCCAAACTGAAGTTACTAACAAAGCTCAGAAATCCGGATATTTGTACGTAGTTATAACTGCAAATGATAATGATCCAAATTATCAAGGTGCAACAAACCCTATTAAAATATCATTAAAGCAATATAAATTAAGTGACATTCAACAATTAACTGGTTTAAATTTAATTGCTGATTCGTCTAAAAAATTTTGAGAAATCGAAGATGAGATTAATAATAAGGCAGACGAATTCAAAAATAAAATAAAAATAAATGGTTTATATTCAGTAATAGCATTTTATGATTCTCCAACTAGCAATAATAATTTAAGACTGGAAAATCAAAGAAAAGGGAATTTTTGAATAGTAATTAACGCATCAAGTTTAGAACCTAATTGATATGGAGAAACATCAAAAATTAAAATTACTTTAAAGTAATTTTAGATGAAAGTTATTGAAAAATTTTAAGTTAAAAAATACGTAATTATGGATAAAATTAACCATTAAATATTTCGATGTGATGTTGTTCTAATTTTCAGTTGTATGCTTTAATTTGTTTATCAACAAGTTTTTTCATATTTTGATTGATAACAAGTCATATGATATGAATATTTTGTTTTAAATATTGTTTTAAACCATCAAGTTTGTCCTCAAATCGTTTGATGGTTTTTCTAGTTCTTTCAAGTTCAATGATTATATCTTTGTTTTCATAATCAACTAGTAAATCAGGATATCCTTGTTTATTTTTGCTATTTCCTTAAACATCTTTTATCAAATGACCTTTTGCTTTTAATTTTTTTCAGTTTGATAGGATACTATGTCATTTTGTTGTACTAGTCATTTGATGAGTAAATCTTGATGAATAAGTTCGCTGTAATTGATTTATTATCTTGTCCCAATTTTTAATTTTCTAAACTTGAAAGTGGGTAAATATTTTAGTAGTTAATTTATCAATTGTAATTAACTTTTTAACTGTTAAAGATTTTAATAAACTTATTGTAGTATTTTTATTTTTATTTAATAAAAATGAAATTTGATAGGTGTTTAGAAATCATCAATCGTTGAGGATTTCTAAAATTTTTAATTGTTCCATGATTTTCAATTCCTTAATGGCTAATGTGATAATTTTTGCAATAATTTTCTTTTTGGGAAGCCTTTTTCAAACGTGGACTTTTTCTTTTTAAAAAGAAAAAGTCTTTTTATTTCTTTCCCCACTGTAACATCTGACTACTCTCTTCTAACGTAATCTTATGACAAAGAGTGGTGGGTGTTGGTTAAAGGTTGATAAATCCTTTAAGCGGTGGAAAAAAAGTAGTTACAAGAGATAATATTCAATTATTATTTATTAATAAATAGTGATATTAAAATAATTAATTTTTATCTTTGTTCATCAAACTTTTTTATTTCAATTATATCTACATATTGATTTGAACTAGGTAATAAAATTTTACAGCTTGTCAAACTTTCAAATTTTTTAGATCATTAGAATAAGCAATATATTCTTCAACTTTACGAATTGAACCTTTTGAACTTTTTTTATTTTTGGTATCATATTGTTTAGTAATTTGTTCAACTGTTCTTGTAGCAAAAACTTTTACTATATACTCAGGACTTTCAACATCAATTACTTTATGAGCAATAATATTGTCAATATTTCCAAAAATGGTATTTAAAACTTTTTTCTTATCTGTTGATAAATTTCGTCTATTACTTGAAAACATAAAAAAACATTGATAGTTAAAACTTTGACTTTTGTTAATTAAATTAATAATGGTGTCAGTAGCAAAAACATTAAATTCAGCTAATAGAAGATTAATTTGTTGATTTCGTAGTTTTGGTTTATAGAAGTAAATTCTTCTAAATCTTGAATTAATAACTTACCAATATTATTTTGCAAGCTTGGGGTATGATAATGAATTTAAAGAAAACAAAATAACTTTATGATTTTTAATAATTTCTGTTAAGTCATTTTCGATAGCAATACTTTTTTATTTGGTCATTATTATAAATACTTAATCCATAGTAAAGTTCTTTAATATCATTTAATTTAAAACTTGAAAATAACTCTAAATTTTCTTGATCATTGCTAGCAATGATCATTCCAAGTTCTGATAATGAAAAGTATTTAATAATATTTTCTAATGTTATTGGTATATTATTTTTCATTAATGATTTTGTTAAAAGTAAAATATAATGATGTGCAACCACTTGATAATGTGGTTTGCTAAAATCAAATAGTGACATTATTTTATCTGCTTAAACAATATGATTTTTAAAAACTAGAGGATTATATTGATTATCACCATTGATTGATTAAATAAAATAAAAACATTATTATCAATTTATTAATTATTTTTTTACTAATAGCATATGATTTTACTATTATTATTTTTCTACATTTCAATATTGTTAAATGTTATTATATTTATATGTTTAAGTTTAAAAATGATAATAGGTGATATAAATGAAATTAAAAATAAAAAACATTGGCCCTTTTAGTAATACTACTTTAAACATTGGTGATATTACCATTATTGCTGGCGTTAATGATACAGGCAAAAGTTATTTGAGCAGATTAGTTTTTGCCATGGTAAAAATTGCAACTAATGATATTGAATCAGAAATAATTAAAAATTTTTTTAACTTTGTTGAAAATATTTTTACACAAATTGAAAGTACTGGCAGTAATTTTCTTGAAACAAATTTCAATAGTAATGAAAAAGAAAGTACTTTATTTAAAGAAATTGAAACTATTTATTATGATCTTAATTTTAATAATAAAATGTTTATCGAAAGATGAATAACAAATTTTAATGATAAAAGTGAAAAATTTAATAGTTTTTGAATTAAATTATTAACAGATTATCATCAATTATTAAAAAAAATGATGATTTAATTACTAAAATATTACAACGTATTGAATTAGATACTAATAAAGACAGTTACAAAATTAAAATTATCAAATATACAATTAACATTATTAATAATGATGTTTTACAAACTTTACAATTATTTAATAATAAAAATACTGATATCATTTCATATTTAATGGCTAATATTCTTAGTGAAAATTTTCATGGTGAAAATTTAAAAAATAAAAAATATAATGATAAAGATAGTTATTTAAAACTTAGTTTAGACAATGAAAAAACTTTAACACTTAATATTAATAAAAATAATAAATTTTCTTTAGAGCATGAGTTTAATTATTTGGAAAATATTATTGAAAATCCCATAGTTGATGCTACTTATATTAGTGATACTGATCAAATTTTAAACTTAATGATTGAAGAAAGTATTAGCAAAAAACAAGCAGCATATATGCTAGAAAGTGAAAAACTAAAATTATCATTAAATAATATTTTTAAATTTAAAAAGTGTCATTATTTAGATGATTTTAAAAATAAAATTAATTTTGAAAAAAATATTGTGCAATATAGTAATTTGAAGTCAGTACTAATTAAAGAAAAAATTAATAAAGAGCTTGTTAACTATTTTGGTAATGACAATAAAATTAACTTTGAAAATGGTAGTTTAACTAAAAATGGAATTACTATTAAGCTTGCTAACTCATCACGTGGTTTAAAAATTATTGAATCATTTAAAGAAACGATAAAAAATGATTGTTTTAAAGAAGGTACTTTAGTAATTATTGATGAACCTGAAGCTTATATTCATCCAGAGTGACAATATTTATTTACCAAATTATTATTAAATATCGCTCGTATTATTAATTTTAAACTGATCATTTCAACACATAGTCCTTATATTCTTGAAACAATAACTTCCCTAGCAAGTCGTGATTTTAAAAATTTAAATTTTAAGTACAATTTTATTAATAAAGATAAAAATTTTAATTCTTGTATAATTGAAAAGAATAGTTTAGATCACATTAATGAAGCTTTAAGTTATCCATATAGGGAGTTGGATGAGTATGAATTTAAATGAGACATTAAAAAATAATTTAATATTTATTTATAAGAAAAATAAAAAAACATTTCGCTTATTATCTTATAGTACTGCTTCTAAATCTTATTCTTCTGATTCAGAAGAATATGCAATTGATGGTGATAATCTTAAACTTTTATGTTGTAGTCATTCACGTGGTGTTAAATCAATAGACGCTATTAGTTATAATAAACGAAATGAATTTTTATTTATTGAATTTAAAATTCAAAAACATTTTCATGAAGATATTGTTAATGATTTATCAAAAAAATTTACTGATACTTTTACTTGTTTTCAACATAATATTGATACACAACATGAAATCACTTTTGATAAAATTAAATGTTTTTTTGTATTTAATATTAGAAGAGAAACTGATCGTAATATTAGAAATATTAAAAGAATTAAGCAAAAATTAAATAATAAAATTGATACTTTAAACAAAGAACACCGTATTTCTTTAAATTTTAAAATTATTTATTCTTCAACTTTTGATCATAGTATTGATTATTTTAAAATGGATGATTATTTTAGTGAAGTTAAGTAAAATTTATATTTTTCTTTTATTTTGACATAAAAATACACCTCTATTTTAAAATAAAATTTTTAATTTTACAATTAACAGATGGTGCATTTATTTTTTATTTTAAATTATGATTTTGTTTATAATTTACATAACTTTTTTTTGCTAAGTGGTAATGATACCAATTGTTATTTTTCTTGATTTACTATTGCTTTTAACTTGTCAAAATTAATGATTTTAATATCATTATTTATTTTTTGTTTTTTTGAAAATTTTATATATTTGGTTTATTCTTTTATTATTTAACATTGCCTTTCTGGCTTTATAAATTTTAAATGGATTATTGAATCAATTACTCCAGCAACTGCATAAGGTAGAATTTTAATAAAAATTTCAATTCCTAACAAAAATGAATAGATGCCACTAACAATGACTGAAAATTATTACTAATATTATCAAAGAATTTTATTATATTATCACCAAAATTTTTAAAAGTAACTTTAAAGTTATGAGCAAATGTTTGAAAACCATTTCCTAAATCATTAGTAAATGTGAGAAAAAATTTTCTATAGGATTATTGTTAGCTATTAGCAGATATGATCTATTTTGACATTTCCATATTTTTATTAAAAATGAACGGTTTATTTGTAGTCATTTCTAAAGTTTAGTTTCCTTGATGGTACTCTCACAAAAATCATTATCATTATTAACATTATTTGAAGTATTGATAGTTATATCGAATGAAATTAATCGATCTTGAACACTGCTTTTCATTTCTTTTATATTTTTTTAGCATTTAAATTGTTTAATTTCATTTTCTGTTAGTTCTTCTTATTTTTTATCGATAATCTTTTAATCTTCCTTTTTTAAAATTTTAATTTAATAAAAATCCTAATATAGATAATTTCTATAATAGGAATGAACTTTTATTAAAATAATAGTTAAATTATCAGTAATGTGTTTTTGTTTCTTGTTTTGTTAGTAAATATATACTTTGATAGCCTAGTTTGTTTATTTATATTGTTGTCATAAATATTTATAACATTTTTTTAGTTATTTTTGCTAATATTTTATTTTTTGAAAACTACTTAACTGTTTCATCATTAATAGTAATATTATTTCTTGCGCAGTAGTTGCAAGTTGTAAATTTCTGCTTGTATTTCAGAAATTATTAAAGTAATATCAATGTTTGCTAATTGTCCATCTACTGCTTTTCAATTAAACACCATTATTACTACATAATATTAAAATTACAGGTCTTAATTGTTTTAATTATATCATGTATAATTAGCTTTCATCTTCAAAACCTGTTGCTGATTTTTGCTGTTTTTTTGATCTTTAACATTCAAACAAAAATAATATGTAAATCTTTTAATAAAATATTAGTTATTTTCAACTTTACCTTCCTTTCTAATAATTATTTTATCTCCTTTTTTTTAAAAAAACTAGAAATTTTTTTACATAATTAAAATATATTTTTAAATAAAACATATTAATCAAGACAATTATCAATTTTTAAATATTATTTTTTACTAAAAATGAATATTAACAACTTTTTTATAAAATCATGTAGAATAAATTTAGAAAAAGTTTAAGGATTTAAAGAAAGGGAAAATAAGAGACATGTTTAAGACAAAAAAAGAAAATTTAAACCAGAAAAATAACAAACTTAAATCAATTACTGATTACCAATGATTAGCATTGGATATTGGAACTGAAAATTTTAAAGCAAGACATATTAATATTGGACTTCGCTATGATGCTCCAACATATTTAGCTGAAGACTATGAAAAAAATATTATTCTTTATGGTGAAGATGCTAAAGCATTAATTGATAAAACAAATGAAAATATTATTATTAAACGTCCTGTCCGTGATGGTAATATTGCTGATCCAGATGCTTTACAACGTATTCTTATTAAAGTTTTTCAAGATTTTCGACTGGAGATTAAAAAAAACGAAAAAGATGAAAAAAATTATAACTTAGTTGTCTTAATGGCAACACCAAGTGAAATTAGTTCAGTGCAAAAAGAAGCTTTAGAAAATATTGTTCAACATTTGGGAGCACTTCGTGGTTTTGTTCAAGAAGAAGTTAAAATGGCAGCATTTGGTTCAGGGCAAGATATTTTTGGAACTGCTATTATGTGTGTTGATATTGGTGGTGGCAGCACTGATATTGCTATTATTAGTAATGATTCAATTTTATATTCATATACAACATATTGTGCTGGTGATTATTTAACACAGAAAATTCAAGAATATATGGTTAAAAAACATGCGTTAAAACTTGGCACAAAAGAAGCTGAGGATGTCATTAAAAATATTGGTTCACTTATGAAATATCAAGATGAAAAACCGTACACTGTTTCAGGCTTTTCATTACCTCGATTAGATTCTCAACCAGGAGAAACAATGTCAATTTCTAAAACTATTGAAATCACACCTGCAGAAATTCGTGAAAATGTAATGACTGTTGAATTTAGAGAACATATCATTCCTGCGATTCGTAGAGTATTAAGAACTGTTGGTGACAAAGCTCCTGGTAGTATTAGTGATCTAAAGAAAAAAGGTAAAGGGATCACAATTTGTGGTGGTGGCGCTTATATTAAAAAAGTAGATAAATTTATTCAAGAAGAATTATCTAAAGAATATTTCATTGATGTTAAATCTGATAAATCAGGGACAAAACCAATGCGTCAAAGATATGAAGGAGATCTTTTTGAAGTGCGAGTTGCACAAAATCCTTTAGATAATGTTATTGATGGTTGTGTAAAATATCGTGATACCGTTTATAAACAATTATTAGAAGAACAAAATCCTAATCGTGAAATTTTAACCAAAGATGAAGATTTAGGATAAAATAGCAAATATAAATAAATCCCTTATTTATAATAAGGGATTTATTTATTAATTTAATTAAATTTTTTGGGAGCATAACGATGTTGTCTATAATATTCATTATTTGTCTTTAAATTATAAAGTTAGACGAGAATAATTTAGACTTTATATGCAATTGTATATTAATCTTAACACTTGTAAAACATAAGTCAACAATAATGCTTAGTTTTATAATTCAAAAATTCTTATTAAAATAATTTTTAATAAGTTTTTAAGTATGTTATAATAAATTAAAGTCCTTTAAGATAAACCGTATACCCTTTGATTACTAAGCGTATGTTAAGTACGTGGTCTCTTAGGTAAATCCCTTTAATTAGGGATTTTTTTATAATAACTGTATTTCTGTATTTATTTGATAGCATTTAAAATTAACCATTTTTGAATACATATCAATATTATAGGTTCTATTTCCAATCATATGTTTTAAAATTTGTTTAATATTCGTTTCAGTAAAACAACCAATATTTTCAACTAATGCTTGATTGAGTATTCCATTTTTAGCATTAATAAAATAACCAATTTTTAATTTTTGATATTTTAATGAGTTTAAAAAATCAATTAATTCATAATATTGACCTTTTGAAAATAAATTTTGTGCATATTTATAATGTAATTGTGCAATTTTATTTTTTCTTCTTCCTGCCATAATTCCAAGAAATAAAACATGAAAAGCATGGAATTTATCTAAAATAAATTTAGCATTTAAAATTTCAGCAGTTTTTCTAATTCATTTTGCACTATCACCACAAATTATTAAATTTGCTTGTTCAAAATTTTCATAGTATAATTTACCATATTTTTGAATCAATTGTGCAGTTTTATATGCACCAATTTTTGTTTTTGATAATCTTATTTTACATGCAACTCTTTTATTAATTAATTTGCCATTTTTCTTTTTACCAGTACAAAATATTAATAATCTCATAGAACATTTTTTACAATTTTTACTATTATGGTTATCATTAAACTTAAATTTTCTATGTCCATCATCAATATTTATATATAAAGTTTGGTTTGGCTCTAATTTAATTTTAGAAATATTAGTTTTTGGTATTTTAAATTTTTGTAATGTTCTACAAACAGTACTAATACTTATTAAATTTTCTATAAAAGTATCACAAATATCTTGATATCTTTTTCCATCAGTAAAATATTTTAAAATTTTTTTAATAACATCTGGTGCTAATTTACTATACTTTTTAACACCAAGATATACATCTAATAATGATATATGCTCAATTTTTTGTGTTTTTTTGTTATAATATGTATAAATACGTCGCTTATAAATTAATAGGCCTTTTTTTGTTTTTAATTTTCTTTTTCTAAATTTACATGGTTTATATATAGATTTATCACATTCATTTCATAATTTATCATCTATTTGTTTAAAAAATTCTTGTGTTTGTTTTAAATTTAATTCATCTTGATTAAAATAATGTTGTTCTCATTTAAAATGATTTTGAAATAATAACATTCTTTGTTTCCTTTCTAAATTTATTAATAATTAAATTTTAACTTATATATTAACTAAGGAGTAAATATGCCATTCATTAGTAGTTATGCACAATTAAATAAAAAATATGACCTTAATTTTAGTGATACTAATTATGGTTTTAGCTGAGATATTTTTAAAAATTTTGCTGGTGATGAATGAGCAGAATATTTTACTACTAATTGTTTTTATCGTTTTATACCAACAGCACGTGGAACAAGAAAAACTTGAAATTGTTTAGCCTTTGATTTATTTATATGTTGTAATTTTAGTGATAGTAGTGTCCAAGAAGTAAGGCGATATGAAAATACCCATAGTGAAACAACTATTGGAGCTTTAATGAATGTTTGTCAAGTTTTACTAGATAAATATGATATTAATTTATTACCTAATAATCTCCATGGTATTAAATGAAAAATTACTAAGGATGGTGGTTGTATTATTTTTCCTAATAATCAACAAATTGACTTTATTGGTTATGCAAATGGTAATAAAATTTTTGGAAAAGAAGCAGGTGGGTCAAGTTTTTTAGGTTCACGTACTGATGAAATTATTATGGCAGAAGAAAAAGAAACATTAACAGAAAAACAATTAACATATAGATATGAACGCTTACAAAATTCTATGTTTAGAAGTAATCGTATTAAAGTATCAAATGAACCAATTAAAGAATGAAGTTGAACATTTATTGATAAAAATATATATAGTGCTACTTTTGGAAAATCAATTACTCGCTATTTTTATAAAAGTTTTTTCATCACTTTTACATGTAATCCTTATGATAAATACCACCCATTTTATTTAAAATATTGTACACCATTTTTACCATTAAATGATAAAACTATGGATAATCTTAAAAAAATTGGTAAAATTTATTATGAAAATAAAGAAATGTTTAGTGGTTTAGGTTTATTTATTTTAAGATTTACTATTCAACCTTTTTGAAGTAAATTACCAGAAATTCAAAAAAGAACATTATTAGAAATGAAAAAAAGTAATCCTGATGAATTTAATACTGTTTTTTATGGTTTTGAATTTTTAGATAGTGATGCAACAATTTTTCCATTTCAAAAAACATTAAAATATTGACAAACATATGATTTAAAACAATTTTATAATGAAGAAAAAGGTCTGTATAAATTTGATTTTTATAGTGCTGGTATTGATTGAGCAACTGGTCATAAAGACCATACTGTATTTATAATAGTTGGATTTAAAGAATATCATAATACTGGTTATTATGATGCTCATATTATTTGTGAATTAGTAGTTACACCAAATGATTTTATTAATGAAAATGAAAAAATTAATGCTTATGCCAATGAAATTTTAGGGTTAATTGATAATTTTGAAAATTTTGAACAAACAGTTTATTTTTATGATGATAAAGCAAGAACAGCTATTGATTGATTAAATCAAAAATTAATAGATGAACATAATACTATTCTTATCACCCAAAGTGCAATTAAGCATGCTTCAAATCTTAATCAAGAAGCAGGATTAACTAATAGAGTAGTTTGAATGCGTAATATTATGAGTTACGGCAATTTTTATGCTAATAAAGATGATTTACCAAAAACTACTCAATGTTTAGAAGAGTTAAGATATGACCAAACAAAAACTAACATTCCTGATAAAACTATGTATCAAGACCCTTATGATGCTCTGTTTTATGCACTATATCCATATAAAAATGTAATTAGGGGTAAAAATAATGCTACTGTGAAAAAAAGCATCTTCACATTTGCCATATAATAAATAAGTGCAATATAATTAATAGTATAGGTCTCACAAAATAAACGCCTTTAATTTAGGCGTTATTTTGCGTTTAAAAGTATACTTGTAAAAATAATAAAAAATAAGTACAATTAAACAATAAGATGTTAAGAAATAAGGAGTAAATTATGATGAATAAAGAAAAAGAATTAAAAGTTATGAATAAATTAAAATCTTTAAAAGAGATTTTACAAAATGAACGTTATTTGCCAAAATAAAAATTGTAATAAAAAATGAACAAATATTATATTATTAGAATTAAAATCAACAACAATTAGTCTTTTTCTTTGTGAAAATCATGCAATTAATTTAGAGCATGAATTATTACCAAAATGATTAAAAACTTGTGAAAAATTAAGAAAAAATAAAAAGGAGAAATTTATTATGAAAACATGAATAAAAACAAATTTAAGTAAAATAACATTAGCATTAGCACTAATTGGTGCTACAACTGGAACAATAGGTTTAATCATGGGGGGGTGCTTACCCATAATGTTGGTAGGGCCAAATATTTTTTAAAACCAAACGGTGAAAGAGTATATGGTGATACGACTATTTGATTAAATAAGTTTACTAGTAGTGATAAATTTATATTATATTTTGGTAATAAGCCAATACATACAGGTGATATTGTCTGAGATGGTAAATATCCTAATTGATATTTTAATCAATAAACTAAATTTCTAAATTTATATATGAAGTGTTCTCATTATATTTATCAAATAAATTAATGTTTTTTAAATTTATTTCTTGTTTATTAGTTACTAAAATTAAATCATAATGACCAGCACCAAATACTCCGCTAATTTCAATCCGATTTAAATTATTAATCGGATTTTCAATTTGTAATTCAAATTCGCTATTATTATCAATTTGTAAAATTTCTTTATAAAATTCTAATTTAGAAAACAATTGAGATTTATTTGAACCATATAAATTTAATGCATTTTCAATCTTAGTTTTGTTAATAACTGCTCTTGTAAAGTATTTTCCATATTCACCATTACCAAGTGTTCAATCAGCAGGAATTAATGAAGGTATATTATTACTTTCTAATTCGTTTGTAATAGATAATCAGTTAAATTGATTATCATCAAGTTTAAATAATTCGTTTTGACTAATATCATCATTTTTTAATTTAATATTATTTATATCTGCAAAATCAAAATATTCAGATTTTAATATTACTTTTACATCTTTAAATTCTCAAACTTTATCTGGTGTAGAATGTATAGGATTTGATTTTAATTCGAAATAATATGGTAATAATAATTTATAATCATCATTTAAACCTTTATTAATTGACATTGTGGAATAAATATTTTTTGATAACATGATAACTATTTGTTTTAATATTTGAACTTGTGGTAAATTAATATAATTTGGATAATCTAGTTCTCATTGTTTAAATAAATTAGTAATTACATCATCTGGTTTTTGTCCTTCGAATTTTTGACGTAATTTGGCTATTTCATTTGATGGATTACCATTATTATATTCTGCACCATCAAAGTTTCTATTATAACTATATGTATAAGTTAACATATCTAATAATACTTTTTGTAAACTATCAACTAGTGGCTTATCATTTATTTCAAGTTCAACATCATCAAATTTATTTGTTGTAGCAATATTTAAAACTCAATCAGCTGTTGTTCAAGGCAAATGCCATACTTCATTATCTTTTAATTCTTTTTCTTCATTTAATGGTCATAATTGTGGACTCTTAGTAACTTTATAACCTAATTTAGTATATGTAACTCTTGCATTATTAATAATTTCTTTTCTTGTTTCAGTTCCACCACCAATAGCAATTAAATCTAAAACTGATTTTTCTTGTCCTATAAATTGCTTTGCTAAATTTCAAGGTAATATTTGTTCACTAAATCATTGTTGTAATATTCTAACTTTTGGTTGCGTTTCAATAGGCATTGATAATAATGGAAATGCTATCTTATCTTTAACAAATAATTTAGGGTATACTTGCATATTATCAACTTCACCAAGTACCTTTATATTGCCAAAAATCATGCTTCTAGGGGCTTTAATTTTTAAACCCTTAACTTTTATATCTTTATCTAATGGTTTTTGTAATTTAATAATAATTGGATAACCATCACGAGTTTTAAAATCTTTAATTTTAATAATAGTAATACTTTTAGTACTTCTTGTTTTTGGATTTTGATAAGGTTGTGAATAATTATTAATAATATATAAATTATTAATATTATTTTCGGTTAAAGGTTCATTAATAGATACAGCATATAACTTAAATTGATTTAATAATTCTATTTCTTGAAAAATTAAATTCTTAATATCAGTCATACTATATTCAATTGTATTATCATTAATATTAGTACTTGCTCTTTGATTTAATTGCATAGTAAAATCAGATGTTTCAACAGCAGTAGTTTTTAACACTTTTTCAATATCAATAAAACCAATTTTAATAGTATTTGCTGAAAATTTTAAACTATTATTTTCATTATTTTTAAATAAACGTTCAATTTCATAAATATAAATTGTTCTTTTTTTAAATTCATCATATGCTCTATTAATATCTAGGTCACTAGTAGCACGCATCATATTAGTAAAATCATAAGGAATATTATCAATTAAATAATCATTTTCTACATCTGCTTGATTAAGTTTAGTTTGCTTTTGTTTCTGTGGAAACTTCGTTTGTGGTTTGTTGTTGTTTTCCATTGTTATCTCCTATTAATTGGTTATTTTCGGGATTAAATAATTTTAATTTAACTGTTAAATTATTAATATCTTGTTCATCATCAATATTAAATGTTTTACTAGTTAATAAATCTTTATCTATACTTACTAATAATTGGATAAATTTAAGAATATCAATATTAAATTGTCATAATTTTTGCTCAATATAATTAATAGTTGAAATATTAACTGCTGTACTTTCGGGTACTGATTGTTGTGCAGATTTCTTTTGACTTGGTATATGAATACCGCAACGTTTAGATATTTCATTAACTAATCAATCATATATATCAGTTAAATTTTTACCTTTAAAATTACTACTAGTCATATTGACACTTTCGTTTTGTTCATTATTATCACCAGCACTTTTAAATATATAGTTTTTAGTAACTAATGTTCTTACTGCTTCTTCCATTAAAGATTGAACATTACCATAAGTTTGACTAAAAATAAATTTTGGTGAGTTTAAAATAGTATCTAATACAATTTGTTCAAAAATAACATCTAATGCTTTAATTTTATCCATTACTTTATTACAATCTGCTAACTCATTTGCTTTATTTCGCATAATTGCTATTGGTATATAATTAATATTTAATGTTTGCTCTTGTGATAAATTAGGATTATTAATGTATGATTTAAAATCTAATGGAAATTGTTTTTTATTATCACTAATACTATAAATTGTACGATTAATAGTTACTTGTTCATTATTTAATGTATAAACTTCAAATAATCTTACCATTTGTGTATTTTGTTCATAATTATCATAAAAAATAGTACATTGAATTAATTTACCAGTAATATCATAAACTCTTTGTTGTATATCAACGACTTGAAAATATAAGTCATCATTAGCAATAAAAATTAAATAACCACTAATTCCTAATTTACTTAATTTAAAAATAGAATTTCAATTTTTTCTATAAAATTCTTGTTGAATTAAATATTTTTTAATAGTTTCATTATTAATATCTAGTGGAGCATTATATAAATTCGCATTATTTTCTGCTACAAAATCAGTAAAATAAGTTTCATGGTTAAAATTATTAAAACCAAAATAATTTAAAATTGAAGCATGAGTACTTTTATTTTTATTAGTTAAAAATTTTAATTTTTCATTTTGATTATCATTAATATTACTTTTATCTTTTCTTTTAAATAAACTTATCATAATATTCACCACCTTTCTAAAATATTTGATTAATTTTTAACATAATTTTGACAATAATAAATATAACTAAAATTGCTGTTGCTGATGATAATAATAAACCAATTAAACCTAAAATAATTTTTAAAATTTTAAAAAACATAATCTTATTCCTGTAATTCTTGTAATTTTCATAAATAACCTTGATCAGTTATTAATTTTATTAATTTATTATTTACAATATTAATATATGAAATTCTTTTTAAACTTGGAAGAAAACATACTCAATTTGATGATGTTTGTGGTTGTCAAAATATTTCTATTGTTTGTGTTGGAGTTTTGCCAAATGTACTCGTACTAAAAGGATTCAAATCATAAAATATTTTATAAAATGTATTTGATTTTAATTGATAAGAAGAAATAGAATTACCACTTAATGATATTGCTACATCTTTTCATTTTGGATAAGGTATTGGTGTTGGACTTTCTTTTAAATTTATTTCTCATTCATTTTCTCTAATTTCTTTTGTTAATAAGGTTTTTGAATCAATTTTTATAGGTTTTTCTATATCTACTATTTCTGGTACTTTTATATCTAATGTATTACTTTTTATTTCATATAAATCTTCTGCTTTTAATTCTTCTAATCTATATATTGCTCCCCCAGTATCTCCACCATCTAATTTTAATGTTCATTTTGTATTATCATAAATCATATTTAATGTAGCATCACTATTACTAATTTTTCTTGTAGTAATTCTTCTTGTACCAGTTCCAATTGCTTGTGCTGATGTAAAAAAGATAACTTCTTTATAACCATTTTGTAATGGTACACTTGTTTCAGTAATTAAAAATACACGATAAAGAGCATTTAAACTAGGTGAAAAATTACTTCAAGTTCTATCATCAACTCTTTCACCTATTGTTTTTCATACAACAAGTTTTTTAATTAAATCTTTTATTTTTATAATTTCATCATCAACATATTTTTTATCTGGAATATCTTTATCATCTGTTACATTAGGATTATTTCTATAAATTAAAGTTTTACCACCAACATTTGTTTTAATAATTTCATTAACTAATCTTGTAGTACTATCTTTATCATCTTTATTATTGAAGATTCTATTTTCATCAATATTACCACCATTTGTTTTAATTTCATTAATAGCACCAACAATAGTTTTATCAGTAGTTTCTAAATTAGGATTTTCAGTACCAAGAGCATTTACAGCAAAAGCATATGGAAATTGTTCTACATCCATTTTTTTATCTATATTTACTTTATTTTCATTAATTGCAGGAACAATTTGTTTAGCAACTGTTTGTAAATTATCGTCATTTATATTTTGTTTTTTATCTAATAATTCATTAGTTTCTTGTTTTGTATAATAATCATGTTCTGTACTATCTTCTGCTATAAATTCAGTTGGTGTCCCTTTTCCTATATATTGGTATAATTCAACAGAAATAGGTTGATAATTAGCATCATTAGAAGTTACAGTAATATCATTTCATTCCTGAGTAAATAATAATTGTATTTTAACATTATCATTTACAATTAATTCATCTAATTTAATACTTTTTTGTGTTGTTCTTTGAACTTCTCCACCTAAACTAAATATAGTTTTTTTATTACTATATATATAATTATCAGTTGGATTAGTAGTGGATTGGTAACTATAACCCCATATTGCTAAATATATTTTTCCAAATTCATTACTAGGAATAATAGAAGACATTTTTTTTCATAAAGGACTAGTTGCAATATTAAATCAATTATTTTTAATATCATCAATATTTTGTTTATTAATATCAACTTTATTTTCTAATAATTTAATATTATTTTCATTGGTAGTAATTCTTTTTTGTTGTTTAGCAGAAAAGTCAGCAGTTGCAGCATGAGTAAAATCACCAACTTGTGGATTATTTTGTAATGCTTCTGGTGGTAATGTACCAATTTCATCAGGTCAATCTAAAATCATTGTTTCAGTTTCTTTATCATATTCAGTTGCTACATAACCTTTATTAACAAACTTACTAACAGGACCCCTATATATTTCATTTTCATTATCATCAACTAAATCATCATATAATTTCATTTGCTTTGATAATGTAAATGCTTTTTGTTCTTTAATTAATTCATCAACTTGATTTCTAGTATAGAATGCTTTTAAATCAATTTTTTCAATATCTATTTCATCATTATTATAACTTGAAAATATTTGTTTTAATTCTGTTAATCTTGCTCATATTTTCATTCTACTAGGTGCTAAATCTCAAACATTAATACTAGGAATACTATTTGCACTAAATGATGTACCATTATTAAATTGAATAGTAGCATCAACATTAAACTCAATTGGTGTACGATTAAATACTCAATGTTCAACACAAACATAAACCATATCTCTTAATGTTTCTTTAATTAATTCATCTTTAAAACTATCAAAAGGAAATTTAGATAAAATAAAATTAAGATAAGCATTAATATCATTTTGAGCACGAATAGCAAAAGTTGTAAATCAATCCTTAACATTAGGTCATGTATTTATATATTGTTGTGGTGTTTCTATAATTTTTCCAGTTAATGGATATCAGTTATTATAGTTTTCTAAACTGACATCAGTTCAAAGTTTATTAATCATAATTTATCATTCCTTAAAAAATGCTTTTTTATAATGCTTAGTTTTTGTTTTAGTTTTCCTATGCACTATATGAATAACTTCTTTTTGTAATTTCTTTTTACCTTTTGCTACAACTTGACTATATACAAATTTTTCTAAATGATGTAATAATCCTGTACCAAATAATGTATTAACTGAAAATTTTAAACCAACACTTTTAAATGATTTATTAATATTTTCAATAGGATTATTAATAACATTAACTACTTTATGGTAAGTTCTTACTATTCTAAATATTTCTCTATAAACTTTAAAACTATCTCTAATTACTTGTTGAACAACTGGTGGAGCAAATGCAATTGCTTTTAATCATTTATTACGACTAACTCCATAACCAATGTATCAACCACTATATCAGCGATATCAATGGAATGGATGTATTTGAGTGATAAAAGTTTCTGCTTTAAGAATACTATCAATAACTATAATTGGTTTATATTTAGGATTACGATGATAAATAGTAATTGCACATTTACTTAATGATAAAGGTTGAATTTTGCAACCCATAAATACAGGTGAATTTAATGGGATTAATTGTGCATGTTTAATTGCTTTCTTTTCTGCACTAGTAAATAAATCTGTTGCTTTTTCTTTTAATTTATTAATTTTTTCAAATACTTGTTTTTCTAACTTTTCAAATTTTTCTTGTAATTTATATATACTTTCTCGTAATTTTTCAAAATATGGAGTATCTTTTCAAAATTTATTTAAACCTTTTTTTAAATAAAATCTAATATCAAAATACTTAAAAATTTTATTTGCTTTTAAAACAACCTTATGAATTGAACTCTTTTTAAAATTAAATTTAATAGCATTAGCACGAATTTTTTGTAAATCTAAAATTAAAGATTTACCATATCTATTATCTGTATGTATTGTATGAACTAAATTTAATCAATCATGTTGATTCATTTTTAATACTTCTTTTAAATCAGTATTATATTTTTTAAAAAAATTATTTGCTTTTTCAATATCTTTAATTTTAAACTTTGGAGTTAATTGTGGACTTAATTTTATTAATGTATTTTGTAATAATAAATAATCTTTTAACTCTTGTACTTCTAATTTTTGAAAATTATTTTTATATTGTCTTTCAGCAACATAACCTAAATTTTGGATTATTGTCTCACGATTAGGAGCAAAACTATAATTAAATAAATAACGTTTATTACCAATAATTTTATCTGTTAAAATTTCTTTACCACTTACTTGACTAATAATTTCTTGTAAGTTTTTTGCTTCTTTAATACCAATTTGTTCTAATGTTTTAGTTTTTTGTGCTAATTTAATAAATTTAGTTGTACGATAACCACGACTAATTTTATTAAGTCCAGCAAATGCAGGTAAGATATTAAAAAAAGTATTTAATGGTGTTACATTTCCTTTTAAATAATCATAAACTTGATTAATAGTAAAATCAGTTAAAAACTCTACACCAACAGCACTAATACTAGCAAGTAAATCACTTGCACCTAATCCAAGTGCTATACTTTCACTTAATCCACCAGTAAAAGGAGCAAGTGCTACTGCTATTACTTGTACACCAATCATTTCTAAAATTTCTCATCAAAAACTTTTATTTTCTTGTTGTTTACTTATTCTAGTATGTTTTGGTTTATTGATATTTAAAAGTATTGCTGTACTAGTTGTACCAATTGGCATGATATTAATTTCCTTTATTTAAGAGTTATTTTAATTGGATTTGTTGACCCTTTATAATTTATATCATTAACATTGGCAGTAATAGTTATATACAAGTCACCTACTTTTTGTTTTTGATTACTTACATTAGTTTTTCCTTGGACATCACTAAAATATTTAATATTTGGATTTATTAAATTTGGATTTAATGATTTAAGTTCATTAGTACTTTTTATTTCTGTATCTAATTCATTATTATTTTTATTAACATTTGCAGTAATATTTGTTGTTAAACTTGTAATTTTAGTTTTTAAATCAATTTTATCAGTATTAATAATTCCACATAACATTCAACGTGAAGTTTTTTCTTCATCTGTTATATAAGGTATTGCTTCACCAGTTAATTCTCCACCAACTAAATATCTTCTTCCAACTTTACCATCATTTATGTCTTGTACATATACAACTGTATTTTGTAACATATATCTTTTCATTGCTCTTGGTGTTGCTAAGACAAAAGACATAATTTTAGTTTCATTATTATCAGTAAAAGTCATATAGTCATCCATTACAATTTGACATAATACACCTTTGATATATAAATTTGTTCCATTTAATCTTAATTGTTGTGCTATTTGATTATCAGTAATTAAACCTTTATTATCAGCTAAATAAACTAAACTATCATATAAATTATTAGTAATAAAAAATTGACAATTATTACTATTTCTTAATTGAAATAAAGTATTTCAAGCAGATAACATTGATTTTAAATAGCCTACTGGTGTTGTATCAGTAATATCTAATCTAGTTGCATATTTTGCAATTACAGTTGTATCATTATTTGCTAAATAATCTGCTAAATCATTTGCTACTTCATATTGCATTGTATTTAATAAATTTTGTCCATTTTCAGCGTTTAAATCAACATTAGCAATTATTTCACCTGCAACTGCTTCTTGTTTAATTTCTTTTAAAATTTTAATAGTTTCAGCATAACTAACATCTAATCCTTTACTTTTATCATTTCATTTTAATACTTTAATTTCTGAATTTTTTGGTTTTTTAACTATAAATTCAATTTTTGTAGAATTAACCATTTCAATAGGAAAAAAACTTGCTCATGGTGAATTTGATTGTTTATAAAATTCTATAAACTCTGGTGCTTCTACTAATTTTTCGGTATTATCTAAATTTTGATTGAATGGTACTGACATTTTTTCATTTCCTTTCTGTTATAAATTATTTTTCTTTTTATAATCCAATAAAGTACTTTTTATTGAACTTGGTTGATTTGTTATTATTGTTTGTTGTTTACCACCTGTATTTATTATTTCTTTAAATACTGGTTGTTCTTTAATCATTTTTTTAATAGCTTCTTCTATTTTTGAATTTTCTATATTATTAGTTTTAAATTTTAAATAATCATAAAATTCACTTTTAACTTGATATTTTTTAAATATATTAATTATTTCTTTTTCCTTAATTTCGTTATTTAATTTATTTAACTTATTTTCTGCTTCATTAACTTTATTTTCTATTTCTTGTGAAGAATCATTATTTTTAATTAAAGGTTCAGTTGCTTGTTGAACATTATTTTCA
Organism: Spiroplasma endosymbiont of Polydrusus pterygomalis; assembly: GCF_964030825.1. Taxonomy (NCBI): domain Bacteria; kingdom Bacillati; phylum Mycoplasmatota; class Mollicutes; order Entomoplasmatales; family Spiroplasmataceae; genus Spiroplasma; species Spiroplasma endosymbiont of Polydrusus pterygomalis. The sequence continues at coordinate 668,665 of NZ_OZ034964.1, forward strand.
TTTTCTAACATTTACAGTACCCCATTATTTAATTTCTTTATTAATTTTTTCATTAAGTTTTGCTAATTTTTTTTGATGTTTTATAATTTTATTATTTGCTCTAACATGTTTTGGAGTTGTAATAAATCTTTTTAATAAAACAATAATTTCTCGACAAATTAATATACCTGTACTTATTCCAATTGTTTCAAGTGCTTTTAAAAATTCTTGCATTTCCATATTTTCCTTTCATTTTTTTATAAAGTAAGATTACTATTACTACGTTGTAAAGCATTATTAGCTGTATCATCTCAATCTAATGAAACATTAGAATTATGACTGCCATATTGACTACTTGTTTCACTATTAATAGTAAATCTATCATCATTAATTAATCTTGTTGTTTCATTTGTAAAGGAAGTTTCTTGCATTTCTATACTATGATTTGTTTCCATAGGTAATAAATTATGAATAATTTCACTTATTCCTGCAATAATAGTAGGTATTGCATAAGCATTATTAAAATCATTATTAATCCCCATCGCAACACCACTACTAATTAAACAACCACCAGTTGCCATATTTGCTATTTTTTGTATCATTGCAAATTTATTAGGTATTAACTCAGTTAAACCATTAATAACATTGGCGATACCATAAGCATTTAATGAAATATAAGTATCTCAATCAATTAATGACTGATTTTCTTGTTTATCTAATAATAATCATGGCGGTCCTTCCGTAGTAGTTGGAATTGGTGTTGTTGGAATAATAGGATTAATATTATTTTCAGTTCATTTACTATAATTTGCTAAACCCATTGTTCCTAATCCTAATAATATTTTTTTACTACTATTAATTAATTTAGTTTTAGTAGTTGGTTTTTGGTTCAAGTTTCAGATATCTAAACCTAATTTTTTACCAAATAATAAAGAATTAATACTTCCTAATATTGGATTTGCTATTACTTGCCCATAATATGCACTTGTACCAATCATTGCACAAATAGGACTAATTCCCGTTCTTATTAATTTAGTTAAAGTATAATTTGAATGATTTTCTATATTTGGCATTTTAATCTCCTTTAATTTTCTAATTTTTTAATTGTTACTTTAATTCAACCTTGATAAACATCATTATCACCAACTATTAATGCAACATCACTTTCAGGGTCAGAAACAATGATGTGTTTTGATTTAACATTAGGATATTGTCTTAAAATAATTGCTCTAATATCATTACTTGTATGAATTGCTTTGGGAAATGGTGATAATATTTCAATTTCATCTTTATCACCAAATAAAGTAGGTAATATAATCATTAATGAAATTCTCCATTTTCTATAAACTCAATTACTTTATAATAAGCAGTAAGTTTACCTGCTTCTTTTAATGAATCACATAAACAAATACTAATTTGTTTATTTAACCAAATAATTAATTTTTCATTATATTTATTGATTACTTTTTGTTTAAACTCTTCTCTTATTTTTTTTATATTATTCAAATGTTCTTCTGTTATCTCTTTATTACGTTTTTTATTATATTCATTAATAATTTTTTGGTCTTTATTCATTATCAAACTCACCACTTCTTATTTTTTGAACTAAAATATCTAATAATAAGTCTATTTCTGTATTCTCATATTCTTTTTGTGATTTTTTAATATAGTTAATTAATTTTTCTTTATTCATTATTATTCTCCTTATTTTTAGTTAAATTATTAACTATTTTTTTCTAAACATTTCAAACATCAATTTTTACTTAATCAAATTCTTTTATTACAATATTTACATTTCTTCATTTTTTAAATCATTTAACATTAATTGAACAAAATGCACGATTTTTAGGAATATTTAAAGTATTAAAGATTTGACCACTTACTATAATTTCATCATTTTTGTTTAATAAAATACATCGTTTATAAAATTTTGGGTTATTAAAAATTAAAGTAACATAGTTTAATCCATTTCATTGTCCACGAACACTATAATATAATTCTTTATTACCTTTTTCATAATGTTTTGCTTCAATAGTGTTACTCAGTTTTACTGTTAATTTCACATAATTTGATTTATCTTTCATTTTTAAAATTCCTTAAACAATATTGAATGTGTTTATATGCATCTTCTTCATGTTTTGTTAATTTTATATTTCCTTTATAATTTTCTATTTTGTTTTTATTTTTTGGATGGTTTTCTAAATAATCTCAATTCATAACATCTTGTACTAACACCATTAATGCACCAATAATTTTAGGAGTTGCTAATGGATTAGTTAATAATTGTTTTGCACTTAAAAAGAAATTTTCTACAATAACTAATATTTTTTTATTATTAAACTCTTGTTTAATTGTTAAAAAGTATTCTTTAAACAAATTTTTACTTTCTAAAACAGTTTCTGCTTTAAATGTTTCATTAAAAATAATATTATTAGTTTCATTTGAATATATAATAATTCCATTACTACCTATTCCTGCTGGGTCAATACCAATAATTAATTCATATTGCATTATTTTTTATATCCCCTACTTAATCTAATATTTAAAATACAGTCATAACAAATTGCTTTACCGTTTTTATCTCTTAAAAAATATTTTCTTGTTTTAATATCATTAGTATTAAAAAATAGATAATCTAATTTATATTGTTTACATGTTCAACAAAAATATTTTTTCATTATGAATTAAAATATTCTTAGTAATATTATTTTCATACAGTAAATGCAGTAATTAAAAAAGCAACAGTTATCATTAAAACTATTGTAGATATTATAACAATAGTAGTTAAAGCAAATTTATTATTATAAATTTTATCAATAAATTTTTCTTTCTTTATTTCATGAGTTTTAATATTTTTTGTTTTCATAATTAATTTTATCCTTTAAATATGCCCTGTTTGCTTTTAGCATAAATGGCATATATTTTTGTTTTTTTTATTTATTAATACTATTAATATTATTTTTCTTAGAAAAATGGGCTCAAAAATAAATTTAAAAAAATAAAAAATAAAACCAACACTCGCTCACTAGGGGAGTGGCAAGGTTGGTTAAATAAAAAATAGAATTAACATAATAGGTCCCTACAACAGGTCTATATATACTAATTACTAATTCGCTCCCACCCCAAGAATTACCATTACTGGTTAGTATATTTTATTAGGCATCATCCACTTTTTATTTATTCATGCAAAGTCCACATGTTTTAGCTACTATTTTAAACAACTGTGTTGTAGTTCACTTTTTTAGTTCCCTAACACGTGTTGATAATAGCGTTAAAGACGGTTATTTATTAATTATTAACTTTCTCCTACTTGGTCACTGCATGTAGTAGATATTTAAAGCGTGTTAATAATAAAAATTTTAAAATTTTACAATTACAAAAAAAGACAAGATTTTTATTCTCGTCTTTTGTCATTTATTTTAATTTAAGGATTTAAAAAGGAAAGGAGATATTTACACAAAAATATTAGTTATAGACATCTTCGCTAAGCTCCCAATTTTTTTGCTGCTACTTTAATATATTGATCAAATTTATCCATTGTTTTTTCTGGACCCAATGTTGGTAAGCCACCACCTTTTGCTAGTACTTTTGTTCCAATAACTAAATTAGCATCATTTTCATGAAGTTCTTGTACTTTAGTACCACAAATAAGAATCGGTTCGGTTACTTTAGCACCAACAAATTCTCATGTTCCTTTTAAATATGTTGCATGATTACCTCATAAATATCATCCATATGGTGCGCCCTGGGTTGCTAAAATTTGAATTTTTAAATGTGGTAATAATCCTCTTGCTTCTCCAAGTTTGGTGTATTTATAATCAAAAGTTTTACCAGCAACTAAGATATGATCTAAATAATTTTTTGTCATGCTTGTAACATTAAAATTAGTCATTGGTGTTGTAAAGATAACTTTATTAACACTTTTTAGTTGATTAATATAGTAATCAGAATCTTTTTCATTGAAATATGAAGAAAAATTTTTTTGTGTAATAGTAATACTTGCCATTGCGATTTGATTTAAGTCTAATTCAATAATTGTATCTTCTGGATAAAACTCACGATAATATTTAACAAAACGTGAAATTAAACTTTCAGAATATGATAGTTCTTTTTTTATCATTGAAGAACGAATTACTAATATTTTATTTGCCATTATTGTTACCTCCAAAATAAATTTGTAATTTGATTTTATCAGTTTTTAATTATTATTATTAAATAATAAAAAATATTTTATTTTAGTTTATATTGACTAATAATGTTATATTTTAAATAAAAATTGCAAAACATAATATCATAATTTTGAACATTAAAAATATTTGATAAAATTATTAAAATTTAAATAATAAATAAATTTATTAGTATTTTGATATTAGATCATGCAAAATAACAAGAAAAGAAAAAAAATATAACAGTTAATGGATAAAAATTTAAAAATTAGTAGTACATTATTTGCTTATAGATTTTAAAACAAATGAAATAGTTAAAACAATTAACAATATGAAAACTAACTTACTAAAACAGCAATGATATTTTTTACAATTTGAAGATTATCAAAAATAAAGAAAAATAAATAGTAATAAGTATAATAAAATGTTTAATAAAATAAAAAGACTTAATGTTATTATTAATCAAAATAAAATAACAATAGAAAAATTATCTGTAAAACTCAATAAAATAGATTTATTTATTAAAAAACAACAGTTAATAAGTTGGTTATTAAATAACCAACAACCATTACAAGAAGAGCTATTAGATTTATCATTAGCAAACCAAAAGCAACTCTTGTCATTAGAAATCAAAAATAATATACAGCAAAGTAATAATATTGCAAACTATCAACAAGATCTTAATAAATAGAAAAAATAGTTACAAGAGATTTTTCTTCCAAAAAATATATTCAATCAAAATAGTAGCAGTGAAGGAAGTAACTTTCATGATATCAAAAGACATTTAGTAAATGAACAATTACCAAGAAATGATTATCTAAATGCTACTAATGAAGAAAGAAATTCAGATACTATTTCTAAGAGATAAAGGCAAGTAATAATATAAAATTTAGTCAATTTTAATTATTGACTAACTCTTTATTATTTAAATTATTTGTGTTGCCACTATCTTATTTATTAATATAAAAATATTTAAAATTTTTAGCTCTTTTCTTAATGGCAAAAGAGTTTTTACTTTATATTATTTAAAATAAATATCATATATAATAAAAAAATTAAAATAATTAAAAAAAATAATTTAATTATTTTACTAAATTTTAAAATATTGCGTATAATTTATATAATGTCAAAATTTAAGAATATAATGGAGAATAAATAATGTCTAAACAAGAAAAAGTTTCTGTTGATCAAAAAATTATTAATATTGCAGTAATTGCCCATGTTGATGTTGGTAAATCAACATTAGTTGATGCTTTATTAAAGCAATCAAATATTTTTCATCAAAATCAAGTGATTGTTAATCAAATCATGGATAGTAACGATCAAGAGCGACAACGAGGAATTACTATTTACTCTAAAAACTGTTCAATTATGCATGGTAATACTAAAATTAATATTATTGATACTCCTGGTCATGCTGATTTTTCATCTGAAGTTGAAAGAATTATGAAAACGGTAGATTGTGTTATTTTATTAGTTGATAGTGTTGAAGGACCAATGCCACAAACGCGTTTTGTACTGCAAAAATCATTAGAACACAACTTAAATCCAATTTTAATGATTAATAAAATTGACAAAAAAGATCAAAGAATTGAAGAAGTAAAAGATGAAGTATTAGAACTATTCATGGAATTGAATGCTAATGATGAACAATTAGATTTTCCAACACTTTATGGTATTACTAAACAAGGTATTGCGCAATATGAATTGGATCAACCAAGTAATAATTTAGAACCATTATTTCAAACAATTATTAAGCATGCTAAAATTTCTAAATTGGTAAATTTTAATAAACCATTGCAAATGCAAATTAGTTCCTTAGATTATGATAGTTTTATTGGTAGAATTGGCATTGGTCGATTATTTCAAGGTACTATTACTGAAGGCCAAGAAGTAATTATTGTTGATGATTATGATTTAAAAAGAAAAGCAAAAATTAAATATTTGTTTGTTTATCAAGGATTAAAACGAGTAGCTGTTAAAACTGCTGTTACTGGTGATATTGTTTGTGTCGCTGGGATTGAACATATCACAATTGGTAATACTATTTGTGATAAAGATAATGTTATCCCAATGGAACCAATTACTATCCAAGCACCAACAATGTCAATGAACTTTCTTGTTAATAACTCACCATTTTGTGGAACAGAAGGAAAACTAGTTACTAGTAATAAAATTAAAGAACGACTAACAAGAGAATTAGAAACTAATGTTGGTTTAAAAATTGCACAATTGTCTGGTAGTAATGCAGATGGTTTTAAAGTTTTTGGTCGTGGTGAATTACATTTATCTGTCTTAATTGAAAATATGCGTCGTGAAGGCTTTGAATTAGGTATTTCTAAACCAGAAGTAGTATTTAAAACAGATGAAAAAGGACATACTACTGAACCAGTAGAAGAAATTATTTTAAATCATCCTACTGAATATAGTAGTACTGTTATTAATAATTTAAATTTAAGAAAAGGTATTATGACAAATATGGATTCTGACAATATTCGTGATAAAATTGTTTTTCATATTCCAACCCGTGGTTTAATTGGTTTTGGACGACAATACATTAATATTACTCGTGGAACAGGTGTTATGGTTCGTAGTTTCCTAACATATGAACCATTAAAAGGTGAAATTGGTAATAATCGAAATGGTGTCTTAGTAAGTATGATTACGGGAACAACATTACCTTATGCTTTAAATTCTTTAGAAGAACGTGGTACTTTGTTTGTTAAACCACAAACTAAAGTATATGAAGGAATGATTATTGGTCTAAGTAATCGTGATAAAGATTTAGATGTTAATCCTTGTAAAGCTAAACAATTAACAAATACTAGAAGTTCAGGTAATGATGAAGCAGTTAGATTGACACCCCCAGTTATTTTTAGTTTAGAAGAATCTTTAGAATTTATTGCCAGTGATGAATTAGTGGAAGTAACACCACAAAATATTCGAATGCGTAAAAAATTCTTAACTGAAAATGAACGTAAACAAAATAGAAATCGTAGGTAATACTTACGATTGCTAGAGATATAACTAAATTGGAAAAAAATAACCAAAAATTATTGAATTTTTTCTAAAAATAGTTATTTAAATGTTATAAAAAATGGATATAATATGAAAAACTTTATTAATAAATGAGTTAATGAAATTAAATGTTTTAATAATTTAAATGAACAAACTTTTGAAAAAATACAACAAAATTTATATAAATTTTGATTTAGATATTTCTTTAGCTATTCGGAAAAAATTAGCTATTTATATTAATAAATTTTAATGAAAATATTTCATTAAAAAATCATTGAATGATGTATTTTTATTTACACCCTGAAATTTTTTAGTTTGATTTTGTTATAAAGGGGCGAATAATAAAAAAGACCATTATTCTTTTGCTAATGATTTAAGTTGCGAACATAGAAAAATTTAATAAATAAAGGTAAAAAAATACCAAAACAAAAAATATTAAAAATATAATTAATGTAAAATTCTTTTTTTCAAAATACTTTTTTAATTTTATTTTTATCAAAAATTTTATATTTGCATATAAGCTTCTTTTGATACTCCAAGTAAGACTTTTAAATCTTTTGTTCCTATTTCAGTTTGTTTTTATGATTTTTATAAGAACCAAATATTGTATCATCAATTCTTTTATTATTATTTTGATGTCATTCAAAACCCACTATACATTGATTAGTAATTTTTGCTTTTTATAAAATATTTGGAAAATATTCATTATTATTTCAACTTTTTTTTAAAATAATAAAAAAATTATATTTGACACTACTTTTTAAAAAAGTTGTAATATAAAAATAAGATTTTAGATTTTTTTAAAAAAAAGAAAAGGGGGATAATATTATGAAAAAAATTATGGCAACTGGTTTTGTATTAACCATACTGTTAGGAACATCACCACAAATTAGGACTTTAACGGTAGCAAATACTAAGATTAATCATAAAAACAATTTACAAGACTGAACACCAACACCAGAAAATTTTAAATATATAGAAAAATATTTTAAAACTAAAACTGTGCAAGAAATACAAGAATTAAAAGAAAATTTACTAAGTGCTATTGGTTTAAAAAATTATTTAGTAACTTTTGATAAAACAAAATTAAATCAAAAAATGTGAGATTTAAAAATTTATCAAATTATTACTAGTGATGAATATTTACAAGTATTAAATTGATATTATAAAAACAAAATTATAATTTTTGATGAACAAGGAAAAGCACATTTTAATATTCTACTATTTAAAAATCTTAACATTGATGGAATTTGATTTGAAACATATATATATTGATTTGGATATTGCAGATTACATTTTAGTTCTAATACTATTGCATCAATTACTGAGGGTGGAACAACAATTACAGAAATTGCTGAACAAATCATAGAAGTTGCCCCTTATTTAGGACCAGTAGCGCTTTTAATTGCTGGCTGAGTTACAGCTAATATTGCAGGATTAAGAGCTTACGATTATGGTAAAGGCTCTTGGGTTGCATTTCATGTAGCTGCTCCTGTTATACCTCTTGGATACGGCAGCAATTAGATAGAGTTGATTTTATGTTCAAAAATCTATGAAAATATTTTAAAAATGATCCATCTTGAAAAAATATAATGAAAGTAAATGTTTGTTTATCTTTTGGCAATAGCATAGCATTTTTAAGTTTTTTAATTCTTTTAATTCTAGTATTAGTAAATAATTGAACTGTTAATAAAGGTTTTTATTGATTTATTATTTTTATTTTTCAATCATGTTTTATTTCATATAGTTTGAGTATTTTTGTAGTTAATAGTAATGAAATTCAACAACAAAAGTATCGATTTTTATGATTATTTTTGTATTTTTTAGGATTAAATCCTTTGGGAATTATTAGCATTTTATTACTAATGAAAAAACAGAAAAAGAAAAATGATGTTATAGCAATCAAAGAAACATCACAAATGATTAAAACCGAAAAATGATTTATGCTATGAGCAATATATACATCAATTGTTATGATGATTTGTATTGTAACTATTCCATTATCAATCATAAATTTAATTAATATTAAAAAAAACTGAAAAAAAGAAGAAATTAATATTAAAGAGTTAAAAAAAATTGCTTATTTTAGTAGCGACTGAACTTTAATGCTTGCCAACAAATTCGCTTTTTAAAAAAAAATAATAAAAACACTCAAATTTGAGTGTTTTTATTTATAAAATGAAAAAAATATCTTTATAATTAGTGATTATTTATTTTATAAAAAGAACTTTATTAATAGAGCATATCCAATTTCTTTTTCAAAAGAAAGAAAAAAACTATTTTTCTACCAAAACCTATAAAGCAATTTCATTACTTTACAACAGATTACTAGAAACCCTCTATTTTAAGGTTAACATTATAATATTTGTATCTCCTTGATAGTTGGGATCATTATCACTTGCACTGATAATGATGTAGATATTACCTGGTTTTTGAGAATCATCGATATCTAATATATTCATAGCTTTTGCATCTTTAAAAAAACCAATATTAACAACATACAATTGTGGCAATAAATTTTTAATTTCAGGTGCATTATCTATTATTGGAATTAATTTTTGATATGGTTCATATAAATCAGCAGTAATATCAGTTGTTAAAGTAGTAATTTTAGTTTTTAAATCAATTTTATTTACAATCAAATTTACTGTAACATTTTTACTCCCTATAAATAGGGAACTAGTTTTTTTGCTTCAACAGTAATTTCTAGGTTAGCATTAGCAACAATATCATTTTTATCTAAAATAATAGTGCTATCTTTTTTAAATAAATCAATGTCATCTTTTTTTAAGTTATTAAATTCTCTTTGTGTTCTAAATGAAATAACTAATTTTTCAACAAAAGAATTAATATCATTAATTTTAATATTATCAATAGTTCTTATATTATCTGCTAATATATTGAAATCAGTTTTAATATTAATTTTAATTTCTTCTCAATTTATTATTTGATTAAAATATAAATTATCAGTTTTAATATTAATCTTAATGATAATGTTACCATTATTATATTGCTCTAAATTGGTGGTGCTTCAAATTTGTTCATAATTTCATGGATCATCATTACTAATTCATGCTGATCATAATAAAGTTTGATCACTTTTTAGTTCTTCATTACTAATATAACCCTTATTAGCTAAACTAACGATAGCACTTCTAATTGCATCTAATAGTTGTAAGCCATTCATGTTATTGGTAATTGTTAAATTTTTAGGCAATTCATCTAATTTAAAATTAATTTTATTTGTTGTTGAACATGAATAATTAACATTAATAGTTCCAATATAACTTTTATTATCACCAGTTACATTGCAATTTTCATTAGTAATATTGGTAATTGCAATAGCATCTATGTCCAAATTGGGATTTTGTTTTTTTAAAACAAATTTAATTTTTTGTGGAGTAGGAATTGTTAATATTCCAATATTAATATCACCTAATAATTTATTTTTAATAACATTATTTATTTTTTGTATAGTATTAATTTTATTTTCACAAGCAATAACACTTGTACTTGCTGTTCCAATTAAACTTATAGCGCTTATAATTTTTATTAAATTTTTCATATTTTTACCCCCTTAAATTTCTTGTTATAATTTTAGAATATTTTTGTAGTAATAAGTTCTTCATCTGACTGTTTTAACATCAATAATATTGATTATCACAAATACTATCTAAGTCATTTTCAGTTTTAATAAAAACATCACTATTCTTAATAATGTTATTAGATAAAAATTTATCTAAAGTTTCAGTTTCCAATCAACTAAAAATACTTTTTCTAATTCTTTTTAATTGTTTTTTATTTTTATAATGTTGAAAGTTTGGTCATTAGCAATAATTGCATAAATATTATTATTATCATCGATTGTTAAACTATAAATTTCACCAATAATATTAAAAATATTTATTTTATTTTCATTAAAAACTTTATAGTATAATTTACCTTTTCAAGTTATTATATAAACGTTACTTTCTTTATCAATTATTAAATTTTGAATTTTATCGTTAATTTCAATTATTTTAATAAATTTTTCTTTTTTAAATGAATATTGATAAACATTACCATTTAGAAAACTAGCATAAATATTGCCATCTTTATCACTATTTAAATTCCTAATTTCATTGTTTATCATATTTTGAATTTCATAAAAATTTATTCCATCAGTACTTTTAAAAATTTTACTATTTCTAATGTCATTATGATAAGCAATACCTGCATAAACATTATTATTACTATCAACTGTTAAACTATAAACTTCACCAGAAGATGGCATTATTAATTTAAAGTCTTTTTGGTTATACTGTTTTTTATAAATAGAACCATTATCACCACCTGCATAAACATTGCCATCTTTATCAGTTGCTAAACTTAAAACGATTTTATTTATTTCAGAAATTTTAGTAAAACTATTTTTATAAACTTGATATAAAAAACCATAACCTGTTCCTGTGCCTGTTGTACTGGCGTATATTATTCCATTTTTGTCAACTATTAAACTTAAAATTTCACCATTTAATTTGGCAAGCAGTTGATCATTTTTAGAATTATTATTGATTTGATAAATTCTACCATAACCATCACCAGTTCATGTAGTATATAATATTTCACCTTTATAATTTTTATACAAATTTATATTTGAAATATTTTCTTTAATTTGTTTAATTTCAATAAAATTGTTTTCATTATTAAAATTATTTTTTTGCGTAGATGTAGAAAATGTTTTTTCATTGATATAAGAATTAACAGCACTTATGCTAGCTGTTCCAATTAAACTTGTGATTCCAAATATAGTAATTAATCTTTTCATAATACTGATTTTCTCCTTAAATTTAAATATTTTTGCTGCTTTATTTTTTTTGTTATTAATACTTTTTGATATTCTTCATTAATATATTTTCTAACAAAACTAGATATTTTAGTAGCTGTCATTTGTGTTGTAAATTTTATTTTAATATTATTAAAAATAATTTTTATTGATAGTACTTTTTTATTTTCTTGTCGATATATTTGATTTAAAGTATTTTTTAAATCAACTAAATCTTGAAAACTCCCTAAATCACTATTTATCGGAATAATAACTAAATCAAATAAAATTAAAAAATTTAATGCTAATGCTTGGATTGTTAGTGGATAATCAATTAACACATAATTTATATGCATCTAAAACATCTTTATTTGTACTATAAATTGCATCACTAATTAAATATCTATCTTTATTTCTAAATAACATTATTAATTAAGGTGCTACTTTTATTTAAGGTTCACCACCAATTATAATATCAAGATTATTAAATTTACTTTTTTGAATAACCTTAGTAATCAGAACCTTAACTTTATTATATCTAGCTTTTAATATTTCATTCATTAATATTGGATATTTTCATTTTTTTTAGTTTTTTTGTTTAAATTTTTCAACTAATTCTTTATAGCAAGTCATAGGTGGTAAAACATGGGTGCAATTTCTTTTTTTAATTCTTTATATAATTACTTTGCAGGTTGTGAAAATACGAACTTGAACCTGCTGGCAATAGTAGAGTATTACCAGTACTGCTATTGCACTTTATTTTTAAGTTTTCAACTTGATTATAACATCAAATTATTATAAATATTTTAAATAATTTAATAATCAAAAATTGAATTTTTAATAATTTCATTGATCTTTTTATCGTCAAGAGTTTTTGAAATTTCATTTTTATTTTTGTCGTAAATTGTGAAAAAAATTTCAAAAAAAGTGCTCGCATGTTTTTCCAATGCTTGATTTTTTAAATCAAGAGCATACTCTGTAGGTTCGTGTTCGTAATTTTTACTATTTGCTCTAAAAAAAATATTTGGTTCCTTTTTTGAAACAAAATAACCAAAAAATGGTAATAGCAAAGAATACAATTTAATATCAAATGTTTTATTATGATTTATTCCAAAAATAACTTTATTTATAAATGGTGAACTAATATTTTTTGGAATTGTTGATGGATTAATATTTACATTTAAAGCAAGTTTCTTTAATGAACTTGGTTCTAATGATTTTATATCATAGTATTTACTTATGATTTCTGATTTAATTAGTAACATATAATTAGAATTTAATAATCTATCATCAGTTAATTGAATGACTTTTTCAAAATAATTAGGATATTTAAATTTTAGATAATAACAATAAAATATAATGAGTTCTATTAAAAATATTACTTCTTGAGATGAATTTTCCATAAAAACAATATTTTCAATTATTTTAATAGTTTTTGATAATAATAACTTCGTTATTTTGTTTATTTGTCTTAGATTAGTTTCTGAGACTTGAGTTAAAAATTGTGCTATGTATCGATTTGAACCAAAATTATAATTTTCTGCAAAAAATAAATATTGCAAATCAATTTTCATTTCAAAAAGTTTATCAGTATAATTTTCAACTTCAGTTTCTTTATAGTTTTCTAGTGGCTTATTTAAATGGCGATTAATTAAGTTTTTTTTACTAGAAATAAAAAAAAATATTTGAAATTTCTAAAAAAATATTTTTAATATAACTCAAAAATTTAATTTGATTGTCAGGTATACATCTGTCAATTTCATCAAATATAATAATTATCTTTTTGTTATTTTCATTCAAAAAATTATTAATTTTTGCAACTGTTTCCTTTATTAATTTATTTAAATCATTTTTATCATTTTGTAACATTTTGGCATTAAATTTTATTTCTGCTCCAAATATTTTCAAAAAAGGTATTGTTCAAGAAGTGCTAACAGATTTTTCTATTTTATAATTTTTATTTAATTTTTTGGAAATTATTTCATCATTATCTAAAATTTTGTTTAGAATATCATTAATTAATTTAAAATAAGGGTTTACAATAGTTTCATATTCTCATAAATTTAAAACAATTCATTCTATTTTATCTTTTTCACCATATGTTTTTTTGTAAAAATTTTCTAAATTATTCACAATTGTAGATTTTCCAGAGCCTCATGCACCATTAATATTAAGATTATTAATCTTATTCTCATTTTTCTTTTCATAGAAAAAAGAATATATTTTTTCATTAATAATCTTGATAACTAAAATCATTCCGATTTTATCATTTTCTTCATTTAATAGACTAATCATTTTTATTTCCTTTTTTTAATTATTTTTTAATTTTATTATATTTTTCTTGAATAATCAAATTTGTTTAACTTATAAAATTGTAGATTAGACACACTTTTTGGACTAATAAAAGTTTTTATAACTTTATATTATTAGTTGAGAGGTGTAGTTTAAAATGAAATATTTAATTAATAGTGCTGATTTTACTAAATTTGATTATAAATTTAACAAGTTTGTAGAAAAGTATAAAAATGATAAAAATATTAACAAAGTTAATATTTATTATCGTAAATTTAGAAAATTTTGTTTTATTTTTAAAAATAAAAATACTTGTAAAGAAATAATTTCTCAATTACATATACCAAAGTAAACTTTTTATTATTGAGCTAAACGTTTTTATGATATTTTCTACAAACATAAACCTTTTGAAGAATTATTATTTAAATCAACAAAACCTAAAAATATTAAATATTTCTATAATTTGGAATTATCAGAAAAATTTATAAATTATTTTGTTCAGTATAAAGAAGAGTTTGGTATAGGTGCTTTTCAATTTTGTTATTTAATAAGACATATTGATGATATTAGGTTTAATTTTTTGCCAAAACCCTCGATTAAAACTATATATCGTTGATTAAAACGTTTTGGTTTTTATTCACAAAAAACTATTAAGAAAAAACATTTGAGATATGAAGTAAAAGAAACTGGATTATTGCAAACTGATATTAAAGTAGTATCAGATTATATAACAGGAAGTAAAAGATGATATATTATTGATTTTATTGATGAAAAGACTCGAATTACTTATTGTTATCCATCTGAACAAGCACAAACCAGAGATATTGTAAATGCTACTAAAAATGCTTTAAATTTTTATGAAAAATTGGGAATTAAAATTAAAAGAATTAGAACTGATAATGGTAGTCAATATACTAATACATCTTGTGGAAAACCACAAAGGAATCGTTGATTTACAAATTTTTGTAATAAAAAGGTATAGTTCATGAAACTACACCGTTTAGATCACCACAGAGTAATGGTAAGATTGAAAGATTTCACAGAAATTGAAGTAATTTATTTGAAATAAAACCATATTTAAATAGTGATTTTAGTTTATTTCAAAAATTAGTGAATTCTTTTCAAGAATATTATAACAATTCTAAACCACATAAATCATTACGATTAATGACTCCTATGGATTATTTTGATAAACTTTTATTAGATGGAAAATAGTCCAAAATGTCTGTACTATCTTACAAAATAAAAAAATCGTTACCGATGCCACCTGTTCAAAGGCCACACTAGCAACTAGATAATTCTACAATAAATATATCAATTAGTGAATTTTATCTTCAAAGTATTTTAGTTAAAAATATGAACAACAATAACTATTAATTTTATTTTAAAGTAACTTTTAACCTAGGTGTATCGCCAAAACAAGTAATTCCCTCGTTTGTGCTTACTTGAAAAATGATATAAATATCTCCTTTTTCTTGTTTTAATTGTTTAATATCAGTAGTATCATTTAGGTCATTGGTTTTGTACATAAATGTTTCATATGAACTGTAACTTAAATTTTTAAATTCATTAGCATCTAAAATTTGAGTTCATAACTCATCATTAATGGCAGTTGAGTTAGCAGTTATATTCAATCCAGTTAATTTAGTAATTGTGCTTAAATCAGTTCTTGTATCTTTTTGAGTATAGTTAGTTGTAATATTGTCTTTATTACCTTTAAATTTATTACCTTTAGCAACAATTTTAATATTTAAAGAAGTTCCTGAAGTAATATTACTATCTTGTATAGCAGTTGTAGTTCCTGCCTTATAAACATCATAATCACTAGGTGTTATAAGTATTTAAATTTGGAATTCGTGCTAATGCTGTTTGTAATTTTGCTAAGAAATCTGCTTTCGTATTTGCAGATAATTGTCCTAAAGCAATTGGACTAGTGATTTCATTTTCAATATCAGTTCTTGTATCTGGAGTGGGAGGAGTTGGATTTTCACCACCATCACATGCAACAACGCTAGTACTTGTTGTTCCAATTAAAATCATTGCTCCTAAAATACTTAGTAATTTCCTCAACATATCTTTTTTACCTCCTAAATTTTCTTAATATAATTATACATGATTTAAAAATTAGTTTTTCATATATTTATTTTAAAATGAATCTATCCATGATTACGATTTTTAGCTTTTAACTTTAATAAATCAAGTTGCATTTTTAAATTTAAGTTTGCTTCTTGTAAATCTTTATTTCAATTAGTTAGTTCATTAATTTGTTTTTGTTGTTCATATTTTTAACTAAATTTGAAATTTTATTTTGATTCATAATAGACCCCTATATAATTTCTTTTATTAACTCTTCATATGTTTGTTTTTGATGTCAAATAGTATTTACTATTGCAAATACTATCTAAGTCATTTTCTGTTTTAATAGAAATGTCACACTATTCTTAATAATATTATTAGATAAAAATTTATCTAAAGTTTCAACTTTCAATCAATTAAAAATAAAACTTGTATTTTCATTATCTTTAATATTATTAAAAATAATTTTTATTGGTGGTACATCTCTATTTTCTTGTCGACATATTTGATTTAAAGTATTTTTTAAATCAACTAAACCTTTAAAACTAGTTAAACTATTGATAGCTTCTTTAGTATCTAGTTTTTAATTTGATTTAAATTACTAAAATCACTTAACTTACTACTTATTTTTGGTACTATTATCTTACTCCTTTACCTTTATATAATTAAAAAGATATCACAAATATAATTAATTATATAAATAATATAAGCTAATAAAATTAGTTTATAATAAATAAAAAAATATATAAAATTATACTAATATAATTTGTTATATAAATATAATTATAATATCACAAACAGTGATATGTCTAGTTAGTCTACCTACCTAACTAGAAGTCTGTAAAATTAGTTTTAACTGAAACTAAATATTTTAACTTTATCTTTAAAGTTAAGAAGTTTAAAAAACTTAGTAATTTATTAAGTTTTTTTATTTTTTCTTTAAATATTACTTTTTTAATTTGATTAATAGTTATATTATCAACTCTAACAATTTTACCTTTAACATAAAATATTATTTATGTTAAAATTTAATTATTATAAAATTGGAGGTTATTTGTGAGTATTAAAAGAAAAAATTAGTATGGTAACTTGACTGTATATTATGTAAATGAATTAGCAAGAATTACTAGTAAATTCACACTTCAAGAAGAACAAGTTTTATATTTGATTTTTAGTAAAATTAAACCTTATGGAAAAAATGACACAATATTTAAATAAATTAAATTTTTTTAATAAATTAGAATTAGAAAGTAAAGATAAATATCCATGATATCGTAAACTAAGCTGGTTTATGCTTTAATAGAGCAAATAATCTAAAATAAAGGATGGTGGAGAATTAATTGGAGTAGTCAGAAGTGCATCATATTGAAAATCGAAAAAACTTTATTTTGAAGTTAAATTAAGTAGCATGATTATGCCTTTTATTGAACAATTAATTCGCGATTATACAAAGATTAATTTGGATCGTGTTTTAAAATTAAAACATTCTTTAACATTATATAAATGATTATGTAGTTGGAGTGATGAAAATAAAAAAGAAAATCAAAGAGATATAACAACCAAAGAATTAAAAGAATTACTAGGTTTATCAATTGATACTTATGTTCAAAACGGTAAATTTAATCGTGCTGATGCTGAAAGATACACAATTAAAAGCGCTATTCAAGAAATCAATGAAAAGACGAATATTATTGTTAGTTATAAAAAGAATAAAATTGGTAATAAAATTGAAAATTATGAATTTAATTGCAATCAAAGAAACAAAACAAATGGTGAAAGTAATACAAATTATACAAAAGAAAATGCTAATAAATATCAAGCTTTAAACGATAAACAAATATAAATACTTCTAGACAATAATAGTGGATTTGGTAATTAAAATCAAAACATAGCTAAAAACAGTAAATATAAGCGATTTAAAAACATATAAACAAAAGGAGCGATTGGTTAATGATAAAAGAAAACTTCTATGTTGATGGTTCTGCATTTATTAATAAAAATAATAAGTCTAAATTTGTTTTTAAAATATTGAAGATTGTTGCGTTAACTGTTGTTATTATACTTTTTATATCAGGAAGTATTTGAGATAAACAAATAGCAAAAGCTATTGGTGATTTAAATGATAATGGAGTTATAAGTTGATTAAGTTTATTTTGAGATAAACTAGCTTATACCATGACAGTTCCCTTTATGTTTGCAGGGAGTGGAATTTTATTAGAAAGTCTAAATATAAAATATAAATCAAAATTTAAATTTTTAGAAATTATCATAGTTTTAGTTTATGTTTTATTTATAATTTTATTTATATTAATTATTAGTAAAATGATTTATTATCAATCAACATTTGAAGCTTTTGGTGGTAGAGGAAGAAATTATTGATTTGGACTTGAGGGTACAAACACAATTGTAGTAATGACTATTCAACTTAGTATTGAAGTTATACTAATGTGTGCTATTGCTTGATACTTAAGAACTAAATTTTCAAAAAGAGATGATTTGTTAACTCATAATTATTGAATTGATGCGTTAAAAATATTTGTAGTGTTTGCTTTTTTTGGAGTCACTTTTGATCCAATTTTAAAAACTTTTTTTGGTAGACCATATTGAGTTCATGTTGACTATCAATATGTTATTGATAACTTACCTAACAATTGAACAAATAAACCGACTAACATAGTTAATGCACAATATTTAGACTGATGACAAATTCAAGGCTTTAAATCTGAATACTGAGATTTCTTATTAGGTAAAAAAGGAGAAGGGACTCATTACTGAAGTGATAAAACATTCCCATCTGGTCATATGAATTCAGCATCAATGCCTGTTTATGGATTTTTACTATATTTTATGAATGAAAAACGTAAACAAAAAATTATTTGATGAAAATGGTTAGTATTTGGATTTTTTATAGCAAATGTTGTAATGATGGGATTCATGCAAATTCTTTCAAGAACACATTATTTAACAGATTTAATGTTTAGTTTAATAATTTTATTATTTTTCTTCAAAGGTGTAACTTATGTGGTTGATCATATCATTTACAAAATTTTATCATTTATTTGAAATAAACAAAATAAAAAATATTATATGTTTGAATTAAATAATGGTAAAAAAACAACTTTATTTATTGAGATTGATGGAATTTTATGAATTGTAGCTAAAGTTAGAACTTCTAAAATTAATCATTCAAAAAAATATAAGTATTGACATAGAGATAATGCCATTTATAAAAAAAGAATGTCCACTAAGGAGTTTTAAATGACTGCAAAAAGATAATAAAAATAGCAAAAGAAAATTGCTATAATTGTAAATCAAAGCAAACAGTACAAGATTTATTTTAAATTGATATAATTTATGACACAAATTATATTTTGTAAATTGAAAAAATAAAAAAGAACCATCTAGGTTCCTTTACATAAAACGTAACTTTAATTGCAAAAAATTATAGCTAAATATATAATAAGCACTATATTATAGTGAAATTTTTAAAGGATTAGTTGAACCCTGATAATTAGCATCATTAATATCAGCAGTAATAACTACATACAAGTCACCTGCTTTTTGTTTTTGATTAGTTATATCAATTTTTGCTTGGTCATCACTAAAATACTTAATAGTTGGATTTTGTAAATGTGGAGTTAAATCACTTATTTGTTCTGCAATCATAATTTTAGAATCTAACATTTGATATGTTTGACTTGGATCAATTTTAATAATATGATTAGTCTTTAAAGCTGTAATTTTAGTTTTTAAATCTACTTTTGCAATAGGACTTAGTGATGGTTTTGGATTTGTAGAACCACATGCAGTAACACTAGTACTTAATGTTGTAGATAAAACCATTGCTCCCCATAAACCTAGTATTTTTCTCATCTTAATACCCCCTTATTAATTTATATTATTATAACAAAAAATATAATTATAACTTAAAATATAATTTAAATTTTAATATTTTGATTTTCAATAAATTCATTAACTTAAAATTCAATTAATTCTCCAAAATTTTTATTTGTTAATTATAGTAATTTTATCATTTTCTTTATTTAATAGACTAACCTTTTTTGGTTCCTCTTTTTAATTAAAATATATAGGAATTCGTCCCTTATCACTACGTGGCTCACCAAATTTATAGTTCCAGCGAATCTGCTGGAACTATAACCATTTTTTATTTATCTTGTTGGTGAATTTGGTTTATATCAACTTGTTGAAGGTTGTGAATTTTGAAAATCATTTGAATTTATTTCATTTTTAAAAAATTCTAAAGCATCCATTCCTTCTTCTATATTATTTTTCGTTATTTTTTCACTAATACTTTTAAAATAATCTTCTTTTCAATTTTCATATTCTCTTTTTTTATTATTAGATTTAAAATTATTATTAATAATTTGTTATTTTTGTTTTTGATTTGAAAATTTAATATCTTTATTATAGTTATTTATTATCTTTCATTTTAATTTTCTATCAAAATAGCGTTCATAACCAATGCCACCATATCCAAAATATGTTACTTTTCAACATTTTTTTATAATTTCATCATAAATGTTTAGTAATTCAATATTTAACATACTATTTATATTTAATTCATCTTTTAAAACAGTAAGAAATTGTATATCTTGAATTAATTTTTTTTCATAATTAATACTCTCTTTTAATAAAGTTTTATAAGTTGCTAATTCAATAATATTTTTTTGTCAATCATCATTTACAATATTTTTTAATTGTTTATTGTGAATTATTATTTTTTTCATACTATTCTCCTTTTTATTTTTCTTTGTATGAAATTTTAAAAAACTCATTTACTTTTTTAAAAAAGTAAATGAGTTAAAACTAAATATTAAATATCAAGTTTATAGATATTTTTTATCATAATTGGAAATTAATTACAATATTTTTTAATATTATTTTAACTTTATTTTTCTTTCTTTTCAATTTGTAATATATTATCCAACTTATTTAATCCTACTGCTCTAATATCAGTTACTGAAAATTCTAAATCTTGTGATTGTGCATATTTTTTAACACTACTACTTAATTCACTCTTTAACGAATGAATATAATTTAAGGCACGACTATTATATCGTTGTAAATAAGACCGTGGAAATCATAAACTAAAAATCATAATTTCATTACTATAACTCGGTGGTAAGCCATCACATTAATTATTGGCTTCATTTGTCTTTGCGATAAGATAACTTTATTATAATCATCAACATTAGGATAAATATTAAGTTTAAACTTAACTAAAAATAATAAAATACGCATGCTCTTTACTTGCACAATATATTCCACTTTATTAGCACCTGCTTGTTTTAGTATTCTATCGGGGTGTTGTTCAATCATATACATAATTCCATTAAAATTATGACCTATTAACTTACAAAACATACCTAAACTTTCTTGTGTTGCTTTAAATTCAAGTGATAAATCATTACTATTAATTTTTAAACCTAATTCATCAAAAACAAGCATATCGTTTTCTTCAAAAGCATAATTACTATTGTAATTGGTTAAATTTAAACACATCATCATAAGAACAACGATAATTATATTCATGACGAACTTTAATAGGAATCGGACTTACATGTTTTTGTGCTAAACAACAAGCAAGCGCAGATTTACCAGTACGTGGTGGAGCTGCAATAATATAACTACCTACCCGTTGTAATATCTTTATATTTTTGCTAGTTATTAAAAACGGATAAAGTATTATTAATAATAAAACTCCTAACCGACTAAAAAGCCAACTGCTTTTAAAAATACTCATAATGTTAAAATTTGTTCTAAACCACTAGTAAAATCAACATTTAAAACCGAACTTATGGTATCATCAAAAATATGTCTTAATAATCCATCAAGTTTATATCATGCCTCGAATGATATGTTAAATAATAATTATATTTTAAATAAAATACATTCCCTCTTAACTTCTAATTTATTAGTTTATTTATTAAATTTGTTATTAAAGTATTTGTCTGAATAATTGTTATTTCAATCTTATTTAATAATGTTATTAATTGTTTTCCAAAATGAATTTGTAATGATTTTTCATTAAAATCCTCCTACTATACTTATAGTGTATAAAGATAACATAATTATATAAAAAATAACTAATACATTAAAGAAAATATTAGTTATTCTATTAATTTATTAATTAAAAGCTTTTTAATAAAAATGACTTTTGTTAAATTATTTTGCAAAGTTGTTAAATTTTCATATAAAGATTTAACTAATATCTTAATATGTTTATCATATTCAAAATATTTTAAATTTTTTATAGCATTATTACCTCCATGTTTAATAGTAGTTCCTGTTGTATATGCATTAAATATTTCTTTATTGATTGGATTAAGTAAATTTAATAATGCTATTGATAAATGTTGATTAGTAGTTTTAGGAATAACTTTTCTAATTGAATTTGAAAAAACTCCATTCAAACCAGTCATAATTCTACCAGGATCACCATCGGTAGCTAATAAAATGTCTTGATAATCACAAAATCAATTATTATCTTTAGTACAATATAAAGATTGTCTTTCACTATTAAAAGTTAAATCTCCTACTCTAATATATTTTACTAATTTATTTTCAATATTTTTAGTTCGTTTTGAACTTGATATTTCTGTACCTTTTATAAAGTTAAAAGGGAACATAACGATGTTGTCTATAATATTCATTAATTGTCTTTAAATTATAAAGTTAGACGAGAATAATTTAGACTTTATATGCAATTGTATACTAATCTTACCATTTGTAAAACATAAGTCAACAATAATACTTATTTTTATAATTCAAAAATTCTTATTAAATTTAATAAGTTTTATTTTATTATTAGTTATTTTTATTTTATCTTTTATTTTATAAAACTATAATGCTGTATTTATTTGATAGCATTTAAAATTAACCATTTTTGAATACATATCAATATTATAGGTTCTACTTCCAATCATATGCTTTAAAATTTGCCTAATATTAGTTTCAGTAAAACAACCAATATTTTCAACTAATGCTTGATTTAACACGCCATCTTTTGCATTAATAAAATAACCAACTTTTAATTTTTGATATTTTAATGAGTTTAAAAAATCAATTAATTCATAATACTCACCTTTGGAAAATAAATTTTGTGCATATTTATAATGTAATTGTGCAATTTTATTTTTTCTTCTTCCAGCCATTATTCCAAGAAATAAAACATGAAAAGCATGGAATTTATCTAAAATAAATTTAGCATTTAAAATTGTAGCAGTTTTTTTAATTCATTTTGCACTATCGCCACAAACTATTAAATTTGCTTGGTCAAAGTTTTCAAAATATAAATTACCATATGTTTCAATTAATTTAGCTGTTTTTTCTGCACCAATTTCTGTTTTTGATACTCTTATTTTACATACAGCTCTTTTATTAATTAATTTGCCATTTTTCTTTTTACCAGTACAAAATATTAATAATCTCATAGAACATTTTTTACAATTCTTAGTATTGTGTTTTTCATTAAACTTAAATTTTCTATGCCCATCATCAATATTTATATATAAAGTTTGATTTGGTTGTAATATTATTTTAGGGATATTAACTTTTGGTAATTCAAATTTTTGATATGTTCTACAAACTGTACTAGTACTTATTAAATCTTCAATAAAAGTATCACAAACATCGCGATACTTTTTATCATCAGCAAAATATTTTAAAATTTGTTTAATAACATTTGGTGCAAGTTTACTATATTTTTTAACACCAAGATAATTATCTAGTAATGATACATGTTCAGTTTTTTGTGTTTTTTTGTTATAATATGTACAGATACGTCGCTTATAATTTAATAGGCCTTTTTTTGTTTTTAATTTTCTTTTTCTAAATTTACATGGTTTATATATAGATTTATCACATTCATTTCATAATTTATCATCTATTTGTTTAAATAATTCTTGTGTTTGTTTTAAATTTAATTCATCTTGATTAAAATCGTGTTTGTCTCAATCAAAATAATTAGGAAATGGTAATTTTATCATTTTTAATCTTCCTTTCTTTTAAAATAATTTAATTTTAACTTATATATGTTAACTAAGGAGAAAATATGCCGTTCATTAATAGTTATGCACAATTAAATAAAAAATATGACCTTAATTTTAGTGATAATAATTATGGTTTTAGTTGAGATATTTTTAAAGCATTTGTTGGTGATGAATGAGCAGAATATTTTACTACTAATTGTTTTTATCGTTTTATACCAACAGCACGGGGAACAAGAAAAACTTGAAATTGTTTAGCATTTGATTTATTTATATGTTGTAATTTTAGTGATAGTAGTGTTCAAGAAGTAAGACGATATGAAAATACCCATAGTGAAACAACTATTGGTGCTTTAATGAATGTTTGCCAAGTTTTACTAGATAAATATGATATTAATTTATTACCTAATAATCCCCATGGTATTAAATGAAAAATTACTAAGGATGGTGGATGTATTATCTTTCCTAATAATCAACAAATTGATTTTATTGGTTATGCAAATGGTAATAAAATTTTTGGAAAAGAAGCAGGTGGATCAAGTTTTTTAGGTTCACGAACAGATGAAATAATTATGGCAGAAGAAAAAGAAACGTTGACAGAAAAGCAATTAACATATCGCTATGAACGCTTACAAAATTCTATGTTTAGAAGTAATCGTATTAAAGTATCAAATGAACCAATTAAAGAATGAAGTTGAACATTTATTGATAAAAATATATATAGTACTACTTTTGGAAAATTAATTACTCGCTATTTTTATAAAAGTTTTTTTATTACTTTTACATGTAATCCATACGATAAATATCACCCATTTTATTTAAAGTACTGTACACCATTTTTACCTTTAAATGATAAAATAATGGATAATCTTAAAAAAGTTGGTAAAGTTTATTATGAAAATAAAGAAATGTTTAGTGGTTTAGGATTATTTATTGTAAGATTTACAATTCAACCATTTTGAAATAAATTGCCAGAAATTCAAAAAAGAACATTAATAGAAATGAAAAAAAGTAATCCAGATGAATTTAATACTGTTTTTTATGGTTTTGAGTTTTTAGATAGTGATGCAACAATTTTTCCATTTCAAAAAACATTAAAATATTGACAAAAATATGATTTAAAACAATTTTATAATCAAGAAAAAGATATATATAAATTTGATTTTTATAGTGTTGGCATTGATTGAGCAACTGGACATAAAGACCATACTGTATTTATGGTAGTTGGTTTTAAAGAATATCATAATACTGGTTATTATGATGCTTATCTTATTTGTGAATTAGTAGTTACACCAAATGATTTTATTAATGAAAATGAAAAAATTACTGCTTATGTCAATGAAATTTTAGGATTAATTGATAATTTTGAAAATTTTGAACAAGCAATTTATTTTTATGATGATAAAGCAAGAACTGCCATTGATTGATTAAATCAAAAATTAATTGATGAACATAATATTATTCTTATCACTCAAAGTGCGATTAAACATGCTTCTAATCTTAATCAAGAAGCAGGATTAACTAATAGAGTAGTTTGAATGAGAAATATTATGAGTTATGGAAATTTTTATGCAAACAAAGATGATTTACCAAAAATTACTCAATGTTTAGAAGAATTACGATATGATCAAACCAAAACTAACATTCCAGATAAAAATATGTACCAAGATCCTTATGATGCACTTTTTTATGCACTATATCCATATAAAAATGTAATTAGGGGTAAAAATAATGCTACTGTGAAAAAAAGTATCTTCACATTTGCCATATAATAAACAAGTAATATATAATTAATAGTATAGGTATCACAAAATAAACGCCTTTAATTTAGGCATTATTTTGCGTTTAAATGTATACTTGTAAAAATAATAAAAAATAGTACAATTTAAAAGTAAAATTAAGGAAAAAGGAGTAATTTAATATGAATAAAGAAAAAAATATATTTATTAATGATAAAGTCCATGATGTACCAAGAGATGGAAATTGTTTAATTTGAGCAATTATAGTTGCATATTTAGAACCAGTAAAAACAGATAATAAAAAATTTAAAAGTAGATATATAAAACTTTTTGATAGTGATGATAATTATGAAAAAATATTTAATTTTTCTAATTTTGATTTTAAAAATAATAAAAATTTAGTTTCATTATTTCGCACACATATCTGTAATTATATTGAAGAAAATTTAGAAAAAAATCGTGGTGAAAATAAAGCTATATTTAAAAGCAGTTTATTAGATAGTGATATCAATAAAAAAAATAAAGAATTATATCCTAACAATAGTGAAGAAACACAAATAAAAAAAACTTTAGAACAAATGAGAAAGGATGCTAATTGATGTGGCTCTATTGAAATTGAAGCAATCTGTAACATTTTAAATTGTAATATTATTAGAAATAATGAAAAGTTTGAACCTGATAATCAAAATACAAATGATATAATAAAATTATATTATAAAAATAATCATTATCAATATTATTTAACAAATAATAGTGTTGAAATTAATTTTAGTCAGTCTCAAAACTCAATTAATAATCAACCAATAACAATTATCAATGCAATTTCTCCACTTAGCATTAATAGTGAAAATGATGATAAAAATTTAGAATTACTAAAAAAAGATAATATAAAATTAAAATATGAAATTGATGATTTAAAAGAGCAACAATATTTTGCTAATCGCAGACTTGATCTAGAATTTAATCTTTTATTAAAAGAAAATGAAGAATTAATATCAGCAAAAAAATATAATAAAAAATTAAAATATGAAATTGATGATTTAAAAGAGCAACAATATTTTGCTAATCGCAGACTTGATCTAGAATTTAATCTTTTATTAAAAGAAAATGAAGAATTAAATGAAAAAATTAATTCACGAGATGAAGTAATTCAACAATATTTAAATGAACAACAAAATCAATTTAAAAAAAATCAAGAATTAAATGAAAAAATTAATTCACGAGATGAAGTAATTCAACAATATTTAAATGAACAACAAAATCAATTAAAAAAAAATCAACATTCAAATACCAACAAAAGTGATTTTACTTTAAAAAATTTATTAGAAAGTGATAATGTTTGAAAAGATACAAAAAAAATGAAAAAACAATTAGAAGAAGTTAATAACGAAAATAAAGAATTAAAAAAACAAATAGAGGAATGAAAAAGTATTGAACATGTTGTTCAAGAACCAAGAATTACAGATTTGGAAAATGAAAATGAAGAATTAAAAAGAAAGTTACATGAAAAAGATAAAAATATGACTTCAAGTCCTAGTTTTCAACATATAGAAAGTGATTTACTAAATTTACAAAATCTAAAATCTACAGCAAACGAATATAAACCACATTCACCAAAAATGTAAATAAAACAAATTATGAAAGGAGAAATTTAATATGAAAACATGAATAAAAACAAATTTTTATAAAATAATATCAATTTTGGCATTATTTTTAGCAACAACTGGCTTAATAGTTGGTTCAGTAGCACATCATAAAACAAATGAACTAAATTATTATTTAGATTATGATTATGAAGCGCACTGGGGGGGGGCATCTATTTGAGCAAGACCAGTAAGTAATAAGCATAAAATTACTCTTTACTGAGCATCAAATAAATTAACTGATGATGCAGTAAAATGAGATGGTATTTATCCAGATGGATACTTTGATAATTAAATTTCTAAATTGATATAAGAAATATTTTCATCATATTTATCAAATAAATTAATATTGGTTAATTTTATTTCTTGTTTATCTGTTATTAAAATCAAATCATAATTTCCAGAACCAAATATGCCACTAATTTCTACTCGATTTAAGTTACTAATCGGGT
Organism: Spiroplasma endosymbiont of Polydrusus pterygomalis; assembly: GCF_964030825.1. Classification (NCBI taxonomy): domain Bacteria; kingdom Bacillati; phylum Mycoplasmatota; class Mollicutes; order Entomoplasmatales; family Spiroplasmataceae; genus Spiroplasma; species Spiroplasma endosymbiont of Polydrusus pterygomalis. The sequence continues at coordinate 696,843 of NZ_OZ034964.1, forward strand.
TTTCAATTTGTAATTCAAATTCACTATTATTATCAATTTGTGAAATTTCTTTATAAAATTCCAATTTAGAAAATAATTGAGATTTATTTGAACCATACAAATTTAAAATATTTTCAATTTTATTTTTATCAATAATTGCTCTTGTAAAGTATTTTCCATATTCACCATTTGCTAATGTTCAATCAACAGGAATTAGTGATGGAATATTATTACTTTCTAATTCATTTGTAATAGATAATCAGTTAAATTGATTATCATCTAGTTTAAATAATTCATTTTGACTAATATCATTATTTTTTAATTTAACATTATTAATATCTGTAAAGTCAAAATACTCAGATTTTAATATTACTTTTGCATCTTTAAATTCTCAAATTTTATCAGGTGTAGAATGTATAGGATTTGATTTTATTTCAAAATAGTAAGGCAACAATAATTTATAATCATCATTAAAACCATTATTAATTGACATTGTTGAATAAATGTTTTTTGATATCATCATAAGTATTTGTTTAAGTATTTTAACTTGTGGTAAATTAATGTAATTGGGATAATCTAATTCTCATTGTTTAAACAAATTTGTAATAACATCTTCTGGTTTTTGTCCTTCAAATTTACCACGCATTTTATCTAAATCATTCATTTCTTTTAAAATGTTACTTAATGAAGCACCATCAAAGTTTCTATTATAGGTATATGTATAAGTTAGCATATCTAATAATACTTTTTGTAAACTATCAATTGGGGGTTTATCATTTATTTCTATTTCAATATCATCAAATTTATTTGTTGTAGCAATATTTAAAACTCAATCAGCAGTTAGTCAAGGCAAATGCCATACTTTATTATCTTTTAATTCTTTTTCTTCATTTAATGGTCATAATTGTGGACTATGAGTAACTTTATAACCTAATTTAGTATATGTAACTCTTGCATTATTAAAAATTTCTTTTCTTGTTTCTTTACCACCACCAATAGCAATTAAATCTAAAACTGATTTTTCTTGTCCTATAAATTGTTTTGCTAAATTTCAAGGTAATATTTGTTCACTAAATCATTGTTGTAATATTCTAACTTTTGGTTGAGTTTCAATTGGCATTGATAATAAGGGAAATGCTATCTTATCTTTAACAAATAATTTAGGGTATACTTCCATATTGTCAACTTCACCAAGTACCTTTATATTGCCAAAAATCATACTTCTAGGGGCTTTAATTTTTAAACCAATAACTTTTGTATCTTTATCTAATGGTTTTTGTAATTTAATAATTATTGGATAACCATCCCTTGTTTTAAAATCTTTAATTTTAATAATAGTAATACTTTTAGTACTTCTAGTTTTTGGATTTTGATAAGGTTGAGAATAATTATTAATAATATATAAATTATTAATATTATTTTCTGTTAACGGTTCATTAATAGATACAGCATATAACTTAAATTGGTTTAATAATTCTATTTCTTGAAAAATTAAATTTTTAATGTCGGTCATACTATATTCAATTGTATTATCATTAATATTAGTACTTGCTCTTTGATTTAATTGCATAGTAAAATCAGATGTTTCAACAGCAGTAGTTTTTAACACTTTTTCAATATCAATAAAACCAATTTTAATAGTATTTGCTGAAAATTTTAAACTATTATTTTCATTATTTTTAAATAAACGTTCAATTTCATAGATATAAATTGTTCTTTTTTTAAATTCATCATATGCTCTATTAATATCTGGATCATTAGTAGCACGCATCATATTAGTAAAGTCATAAGGAATATTATCAATTAAATAATCATTTTCTACATCTGCTTGATTAAGTTTAGTTTGCTTTTGTTTCTGTGGAAACTTCGTTTGTGGTTTGTTGTTGTTGTTTTCCATTGTTTTCTCCTATTAATTGGTTATTTTCGGGATTAAATAATTTTAATTTAACAGTTAAACTATTAATTTCTTGTTCATCATCAATATTAAATGTTTGACTATTTAATAAATCTTTATCTAAATTTACTAACAATTTAATAAATTTAAGAATATCAATATTAAATTGTCATAATTTTTGTTCAATATAATTAATAGTTGAAATATTTACAGCTGTACTTTCAGGTACTGATTGTTGTGCTGATTTCTTTTGACTTGGAATATGTAAACCACAACGTTTAGATATTTCATTTATTAATCAATCGTATATATCAGTTAAATTCTTGCCTTTAAAATTACTACTAGTCATATTGACACTTTCGTTTTGTTCATTATTATCACCAGCACTTTTAAATATATAGTTTTTAGTAACTAATGTTTTTACTGCTTCTTCCATTAAAGATTGAACATTACCATAAGTTTGACTAAAAATAAATTTAGGTGAGTTTAAAATAGTGTCTAAAACAATTTGTTCAAAAATAACATCTAATGCTTTAATTTTATCCATTACTTTATTACAATCTGCTAACTCATTTGCTTTATTTCGCATAATTGCTATTGGTATATAGTTAATATTTAAGGTTTGTTCTTGTAATAAATTAGGATTATTAATATATGTTTTAAAATCTAATGGAAATTGTTTTTTATTATCACTAATACTATAAATTGCACGATTAATTGTTACTTGTTCATTATTTAATGTATAAACTTCAAATAATCTTACCATTTGTGAATTTTGTTCATAATTATCATAAAAAATAGTACATTCAATTAATTTACCAGTAATATCATAAACTCTTTGTTGGATGTCTACTACTTGAAAATATAAATTATCATTCGCAATATAAATTAAATAACCACTAATTCCTAATTTACTTAATTTAAAAATAGAATTTCAATTTTTTCTATAAAATTCTTGTTGAATTAAATATTGTTTAATAGTTTCATTATTAATATCTAATGGAGCATTATATAAATTAGCGTTATTTTCTGCTACAAAATCAGTAAAATAAGTTTCATGGTTAAAATTATTAAAACCAAAATAACTTAAAATAGAAGCATGAGTACTTTTATTTTTATTAGTTAAAAATTTTAATTTTTCATTTTGATTATCATTAATATTACTTTTATCTTTTCTTTTAAATAAACTTATCATAATATTCACCACCTTTCTAAAATATTTGATTAATTTTTAATATAATTTTAACAATAATAAATATAACTAAAATTGCTGTTGCAGAAGATAATAATAAACCAATTAAACCTAATATAATTTTGAAAATTTTAAAAAACATAATCTTATTCCTGTAATTCTTGTAATTTTCATAAATAACCTTGATCTGTTATTAATCTTATTAATTTATTATTTACAATATTAATATATGAAATTCTTTTTAAACTTGGAAGAAAACATACTCAATTTGATGATGTTTGTGGTTGTCAAAATATTTCTATTGTTTGTGTTGGAGTTTTTCCAAATGTACTCGTACTAAAAGGATTCAAATCATAAAATATTTTATAAAATGTATTTGATTTTAATTGATAAGAAGAAATAGAATTACCACTTAATGATATTGCTACATCTTTTCATTTTGGATAAGGTGTTGGTGTTGGACTTTCTTTTAAATTTATTTCTCATTCATTTTCTCTAATTTCATTTGTTAATAAAGTCTTTGAATCAATTTTTATAGGTTTTTCAATATCTATTACTTCTGGTGATTTTATTTCTAATGTATTACTTTTAATTTCATATAAATCTTCTGCTTTTAATTCTTCTAATCTATATATTGCTCCCCCAGTATCACCACCATCTAATTTTAAAGTTCATTTTGTATTATCATAAATCATATTTAAAGTAGCATCACTATTACCTATTTTTCTAGAAGTAATACAATAAGTACCTGTACCAATAGCACTTGCTGATGTAAAAAAGATAACTTCTTTATAACCATTTTGTAAAGGTATACTTGTTTCAGTAATTAAAAATACACGATAAAGAGCATTTAAACTAGGTGAAAAATTACTTCAAGTTCTATCATCAATTCGCTCACCTATTGTTTTTCATACAACAAGTTTTTTAATTAAATCTTTTACTTTTATAATTTCATTATCTACATATTTTTTATCAGGTATATCTTTATCATCTGTTACATTAGGATTATTTCTATAAATTAATGTTTTTCCACCAACATTAGTTTTAATAATTTCATTCACTAATCTTGTAGTACTATCTTTATCATCTTTATTATTGAAGATTTTATTTTCATCAATATTCCCACCATTTGCTTTAATTTCATTAATAGCACCAACAATAGTTTTATCAGTAGTTTCTAAATTAGGATTTTTAGTACCAAGAGCATTTACAGCAAAAGCATATGGAAATTGTTCTACATCCATTTTTTTATCTATATTTACTTTATTTTCATTAATTGCAGGAACAATTTGTTTAGCAACCGTTTGTAAAGTATCATCATTGATATTTTGTTTTTTAATTAATAAATTATCTGTTTCTTGTTTTGTATAATAATCATTATCATTATTAGGTTCTGCTATAAATTCAGTTGGTGTCCCTTTTCCTATATATTGGTATAATTCAACAGAAATAGGTTGATAATTAGCATCATTAGAAGTTACAGTAATATCATTTCATTCCTGAGTAAATAATAATTGTATTTTAACATTATCATTTACAATTAATTCATCTAATTTAATACTTTTTTGTGTTGTTCTTTGAACTTCTCCACCTAAACTAAATATAGTTTTTTTATTACTATATATATAATTATCAGTTGGATTAGTAGTGGATTGGTAACTATAACCCCATATTGCTAAATATATTTTTCCAAATTCATTACTAGGAATAATAGAAGACATTTTTTTTCATAAAGGACTAGTTGCAATATTAAATCAATTATTTTTAATATCATCAATATTTTGTTTATTAATATCAACTTTATTTTCTAATAATTTAATATTATTTTCATTGGTAGTAATTCTTTTTTGTTGTTTAGCAGAAAAGTCAGCAGTTGCAGCATGAGTAAAATCACCAACTTGTGGATTATTTTGTAATGCTTCTGGTGGTAATGTACCAATTTCATCAGGTCAATCTAAAATCATTGTTTCAGTTTCTTTATCATATTCAGTTGCTACATAACCTTTATTAACAAACTTACTAACAGGACCCCTATATATTTCATTTTCATTATCATCAACTAAATCATCATATAATTTCATTTGCTTTGATAATGTAAATTCTTTTTGTTCTTTAATTAATTCATCAACTTGATTTCTAGTATAAAATGCTTTTAAATCAATTTTTTCAACATCTATTTTATCATTATTATAACTTGAAAATATTTGTTTTAATTCTGTTAATCTTGCTCATATTTTCATTCTACTTGGGGCTAAATCTCAAACATTAATACTAGGAATACTATTTGCACTAAATGATGTACCATTATTGAATTGAATAGTAGCATCAACATTAAACTCAATTGGTGTACGATTAAATACTCAATGTTCAACACAAACATACACCATATCTCTTAATGTTTCTTTAATTAATTCATCTTTAAAACTATCAAAAGGAAATTTGGATAAAATAAAATCAAGATAAGCATTAATATCATTTTCAGCGCGAATAGCAAAAGTTGTAAATCAATCCTTAACATTAGGTCATGTATTTATATATTGTTGTGGAGTTTCGATAATTTTTCCAGTTAAGGGATATCAGTTATTATAGTTTTCTAAACTGACATCAGTTCAAAGTTTATTAATCATATTTTATCATTCCTTAAAAAATGCTTTTTTATAATGCTTAGTTTTTGTTTTAGTTTTCCTATGCACTATATGAATAACTTCTTTTTGTAATTTCTTTTTACCTTTTGCTACAACTTGACTATATACAAATTTTTCTAAATGATGTAATAATCCTGTACCAAATAATGTATTAACTGAAAATTTTAAACTAACACTTTTAAATGATTTATTAATATTTTCAATAGGATTATTAATAACATTCACTACTTTATGGTAAGTTCTTACTATTCTAAATATTTCTCTATAAACTTTAAAACTATCTCTAATTACTTGTTGAACAACTGGTGGAGCAAATGCAATTGCTTTTAATCATTTATTACGACTAATTCCATAACCAATGTATCAACCACTATATCATCTATATCAATGAAATGGATGTATTTGGGTAACAAAAGTTTCTGCTTTAAGAATACTATCAACAACTACAATTGGTTTATATTTAGGATTACGATGATAAATAGTAATTGCACATTTACTTAATGATAAAGGTTGAATTTTGCAACCCATAAATACAGGTGAATTTAATGGGATTAATTGTGCATGTTTAATTGCTTTCTTTTCTGCACTAGTAAATAAATCTGTTGCTTTTTCTTTTAATTTATTAATTTTTTCAAATACTTGTTTTTCTAACTTTTCAAATTTTTCTTGTAATTTATATATACTTTCTCGTAATTTTTCAAAATATGGAGTATCTTTTCAAAATTTATTTAAACCTTTTTTTAAATAAAATCTAATATCAAAATACTTAAAAATTTTATTTGCTTTTAAAACAACCTTATGAATTGAACTCTTTTTAAAATTAAATTTAATAGCATTAGCACGAATTTTTTGTAAATCTAAAATTAAAGATTTACCGTATCTATTATCTGTATGTATTGTATGAACTAAATTTAATCAATCATGTTGATTCATTTTTAATACTTCTTTTAAATCAGTATTATATTTTTTAAAAAAATTATTTGCTTTTTCAATATCTTTAATCTTAAACTTTGGAGTTAATTGTGGACTTAATTTTATTAATGTATTTTGTAATAATAAATAATCTTTTAACTCTTGTACTTCTAATTTTTGAAAATTATTTTTATATTGTCTTTCAGCAACATAACCTAAATTTTGGATTATTGTCTCACGATTAGGAGCAAAACTATAATTAAATAAATAACGTTTATTACCAATAATTTTATCTGTTAAAATTTCTTTACCACTTACTTGACTAATAATTTCTTGTAAGTTTTTTGCTTCTTTAATACCAATTTGTTCTAATGTTTTAGTTTTTTGTGCTAATTTAATAAATTTAGTTGTACGATAACCACGACTAATTTTATTAAGTCCAGCAAATGCAGGTAAGATATTAAAAAAAGTATTTAATGGTGTTACATTTCCTTTTAAATAATCATAAACTTGATTAATAGTAAAATCAGTTAAAAACTCTACACCAACAGCACTAATACTAGCAAGTAAATCACTTGCACCTAATCCAAGTGCTATACTTTCACTTAATCCACCAGTAAAAGGAGCAAGTGCTACTGCTATTACTTGTACACCAATCATTTCTAAAATTTCTCATCAAAAACTTTTATTTTCTTGTTGTTTACTTATTCTAGTATGTTTTGGTTTATTGATATTTAAAAGTATTGCTGTACTAGTTGTACCAATTGGCATGATATTAATTTCCTTTATTTAAGAGTTATTTTAATTAGATTTGTTGACCCTTTATAATTTATATCATTAACATTGGCAGTAATAGTTATATACAAATCACCTACTTTTTGTTTTTGATTACTTACATTAGTTTTTCCTTGGACATCACTAAAATATTTAATATTTGGATTTATTAAATTTGGATTTAATGATTTAAGTTCATTAGTACTTTTTATTTCTGTATCTAATTCATTATTATTTTTATTAACATTTGCAGTAATATTTGTTGTTAAACTTGTAATTTTAGTTTTTAAATCAATTTTATCAGTATTAATAATTCCACATAACATTCAACGTGAAGTTTTTTCTTCATCTGTTATATAAGGTATTGCTTCACCAGTTACTTCTCCACCAACTAAATATCTTCTTCCAACTTTACCATCATTAATATCTTGCACATATACAACTGTATTTTGTAACATATATCTTTTCATTGCTCTTGGGGTCGCTAAGACAAAAGACATAATTTTATTTTCATTATTATCAGTAAAAGTCATATAGTCATCCATTACAATTTGACATAATACACCTTTGATATATAAATTTGTTCCATTTAATCTTAATTGTTGTGCTATTTGATTATCAGTAATTAAACCTTTATTATCAGCTAAATAAACTAAACTATCATATAAATTATTAGTAATAAAAAATTGACAATTATTACTATTTCTTAATTGAAATAAAGTATTTCAAGCAGATAACATTGATTTTAAATAGCCTACTGGTGTTGTATCAGTAATATCTAATCTAGTTGCATATTTTGCAATTACAGTTGTATCATTATTTGCTAAATAATCTGCTAAATCATTAGCAACTTCATATTGCATTGTATTTAATAAATTTTGTCCATTTTCAGCGTTTAAATCAACATTAGCAATTATTTCACCTGCAACTGCTTCTTGTTTAATTTCTTTTAAAATTTTAATAGTTTCAGCATAACTAACATCTAATCCTTTACTTTTATCATTTCATTTTAATACTTTAATTTCTGAATTTTTTGGTTTTTTAACTATAAATTCAATTTTTGTAGAATTAACCATTTCAATAGGAAAAAAACTTGCTCATGGTGAATTTGATTGTTTATAAAATTCTATAAACTCTGGTGCTTCTACTAATTTTTCGGTATTATCTAAATTTTGATTAAATGGTACTGACATTTTTTCATTTCCTTTCTGTTATAAATTATTTTTCTTTTTATAATCTAATAAAGTACTTTTTATTGAACTTGGTTGATTTGTTATTATTGTTTGTTGTTTACCACCTGTATTGATTATTTCTTTAAATACTGGTTGTTCTTTAATCATTTTTTTAATAGCTTCTTCTATTTTTGAATTTTCTATATTATTAGTTTTAAATTTTAAATAATCATAAAATTCACTTTTAACTTGATATTTTTTAAATATATTAATTATTTCTTTTTCCTTAATTTCGTTATTTAATTTATTTAACTTATTTTCTGCTTCATTAACTTTATTTTCTATTTCTTGTGAAGAATCATTATTTTTAATTAAAGGTTCAGTTGCTTGTTGAACATTATTTTCATTTTCTAACATTTACAGCACCCCATTATTTAATTTCTTTATTAATTTTTTCATTAAGTTTTGCTAATTTTTTTTGATGTTTTATAATTTTATTATTTGCTCTAACATGTTTTGGAGTTGTAATAAATCTTTTTAATAAAACAATAATTTCTCGACAAATTAATATACCTGTACTTATTCCAATTGTTTCAAGTGCTTTTAAAAATTCTTGCATTTCCATATTTTCCTTTCATTTTTTTATAAAGTAAGATTACTATTACTACGTTGTAAAGCATTATTAGCTGTATCATCTCAATCTAATGAAACATTAGAATTATGACTGCCATATTGACTACTTGTTTCACTATTAATAGTAAATCTATCATCATTAATTAATCTTGTTGTTTCATTTGTAAAACTAGTTTCTTGCATTTCAGTATTATTATGTACTGTTTCCATAGGTAATAAATTATGAATAATTTCACTTATTCCTGCAATAATAGTAGGTATTGCATAAGCATTATTAAAATCGTTATTAATCCCCATCGCAACACCACTACTAATTAAACAACCACCAGTTGCCATATTTGCTATTTTTCGTATCGTTGCAAATTTATTAGGTATTAATTCAGTTAAACCATTAATAACATTGGTGATACCATAAGCATTTAATGAAATGTAAGTATCTCAATCCATTAATGACTGATTTTCTTGTTTATCTAATAATAATCATGGCGGTCCTTCCGTAGTAGTTGTAGTAGTTGGAATTGGTGTTGTTGGAATAATAGGATTAATATTATTTTCAGTTCATTTACTATAATTTGCTAAACCCATTGTTCCTAATCCTAATAATATTTTTTTACTACTATTAATTAATTTAGTTTTAGTAGTTGGTTTTTGGTTCAAGTTTCAGATATCTAAACCTAATTTTTTACCAAATAATAAAGAATTAATACTTCCTAATATTGGATTTGCTATTACTTGCCCATAATATGCACTTGTACCAATCATTGCACAAATAGGACTAATTCCCGTTCTTATTAATTTAGTTAAAGTATAATTTGAATGATTTTCTATATTTGGCATTTTAATCTCCTTTAATTTTCTAATTTTTTAATTGTTACTTTAATTCAACCTTGATAAACATCATTATCACCAACTATTAATGCAACATCACTTTCAGGGTCAGAAACAATGATGTGTTTTGATTTAACATTAGGATATTGTCTTAAAATAATTGCTCTAATATCATTACTTGTATGAATTGCTTTGGGAAATGGTGATAATATTTCAATTTCATCTTTATCACCAAATAAAGTAGGTAATATAATCATTAATGAAATTCTCCATTTTCTATAAACTCAATTACTTTATAATAAGCAGTAAGTTTACCTGCTTCTTTTAATGAATCACATAAACAAATACTAATTTGTTTATTTAACCAAATAATTAATTTTTCATTATATTTATTGATTACTTTTTGTTTAAACTCTTCTCTTATTTTTTTTATATTATTCAAATGTTCTTCTGTTATCTCTTTATTACGTTTTTTATTATATTCATTAATAATTTTTTGGTCTTTATTCATTATCAAACTCACCACTTCTTATTTTTTGAACTAAAATATCTAATAATAAGTCTATTTATGTATTCTCATATTCTTTTTGTGATTTTTTAATATAGTTAATTAATTTTTCTTTATTCATTATTATTCTCCTTATTTTTAGTTAAATTATTAACTATTTTTTCTAAACATTTCAAACATCAATTTTTACTTAATCAAATTCTTTTATTACAATATTTACATTTCTTCATTTTTACTCTTTTCATTTTTTAAATCATTTAACATTAATTGAACAAAATGCACGATTTTTAGGAATATTTAAAGTATTAAAGATTTGACCACTTACTATAATTTCATCATTTTTGTTTAATAAAATACATCGTTTATAAAATTTTGGGTTATTAAAAATTAAAGTAACATAGTTTAATCCATTTCATTGTCCACGAACACTATAATATAATTCTTTATTACCTTTTTCATAATGTTTTGCTTCAATAGTGTTACTCAGTTTTACTGTTAATTTCACATAATTTGATTTATCTTTCATTTTTAAAATTCCTTAAACAATATTGAATATGTTTATATGCATCTTCTTCATGTTTTGTTAATTTTATATTTCCTTTATAATTTTCTATTTTGTTTTTATTTTTTGGATGGTTTTCTAAATAATCTCAATTCATAACATCTTGTACTAACACCATTAATGCACCAATAATTTTAGGAGTTGCTAATGGATTAGTTAATAATTGTTTTGCACTTAAAAAGAAATTTTCTACAATAACTAATATTTTTTTATTATTAAACTCTTGTTTAATCGTTAAAAAGTATTCTTTAAACAAATTTTTACTTTCTAAAACAGTTTCTGCTTTAAATGTTTCATTAAAAATAATATTATTAGTTTCATTTGAATATATAATAATTCCATTACTACCTATTCCTGCTGGGTCAATACCAATAATTAATTCATATTGCATTATTTTTTATATCCCCTACTTAATCTAATATTTAAAATACAGTCATAACAAATTGCTTTACCGTTTTTATCTCTTAAAAAATATTTTCTTGTTTTAATATCATTAGTATTAAAAAATAGATAATCTAATTTATATTGTTTACATGTTCAACAAAAATATTTTTTCATTATGAATTAAAATATTCTTAGTAATATTATTTTCATACAGTAAATGCAGCAATTAAAAGAGCAACAGTTATCATTAAAACTATTGTAGATATTACAACAATAGTAGTTAAAGCAAATTTATTATTATAAATTTTATCAATAAATTTTTCTTTCTTTATTTCATGAGTTTTAATATTTTTTGTTTTCATAATTAATTTTATCCTTTAAATATGCCCTGTTTGCTTTTAGCATAAATGGCATATATTTTTGTTTTTTTTATTTATTAATACTATTAATATTATTTTTCTTAGAAAAATGGGCTCAAAAATAAATTGTAAAATTTTAAAAAACATTAAGGCATTCGATTCAATATTTATTTAATTTGCGTTTAACAAATTAATATTTTAATTGAACCGGCACCGCTTAATTTTTTTTACAAGTTTTAAATTTATTTTCTCGCCCAAAAAATTTTAAAAAAAATAAAAAATAAAACCAACACTCGCTCACTAGGGGAGTGGCAAGGTTGGTTAAATAAAAAATAGAATTAATATAATAGGTCCCTACAACAGGTCTATATATACTAATTACTAATTCGCTCCCACCCCAAGAATTACCATTTAATGGTTAGTATAATTTATTAGGTATCACTCCACTTTTTATTTATCCATGCAAGTCCACATGTTTTAGCTACTATTTTTAACAACTGTGGTGTAGTTCACTGTTTTAGTTCCCTAACACGTGTTGATAATAGTGTTAAAGAAGGTTATTAATTATTAACTTTCTCCTACTTGGTCACTGCATGTAGTAGATATTTAAAGCGTGTTAATAATAAAAATTTTAAAATTTTACAATTACAAAAAAAGACAAGATTTTTATTCTCGTCTTTTGTCATTTATTTTAATTTAAGGATTTAAAAAGGAAAGGAGATATTTACACAAAAATATTAGTTATAGACATCTTCGCTAAGCTCCCAGTTAGGGAACATAACGATGTTGTCTATAATATTCATTAATTGTCTTTAAATTATAAAGTTAGACGAGAATAATTTAGACTTTATATGCAATTGTATACTAATCTTACCATTTGTAAAACATAAGTCAACAATAATACTTATTTTTATAATTCAAAAATTCTTATTAAATTTAATAAGTTTTATTTTATTATTAGTTATTTTTATTTTATCTTTTATTTTATAAAACTATAATGCTGTATTTATTTGATAGCATTTAAAATTAACCATTTTTGAATACATATCAATATTATAGGTTCTACTTCCAATCATATGCTTTAAAATTTGCCTAATATTAGTTTCAGTAAAACAACCAATATTTTCAACTAATGCTTGATTTAACACGCCATCTTTTGCATTAATAAAATAACCAACTTTTAATTTTTGATATTTTAATGAGTTTAAAAAATCAATTAATTCATAATACTCACCTTTGGAAAATAAATTTTGTGCATATTTATAATGTAATTGTGCAATTTTATTTTTTCTTCTTCCAGCCATTATTCCAAGAAATAAAACATGAAAAGCATGGAATTTATCTAAAATAAATTTAGCATTTAAAATTGTAGCAGTTTTTTTAATTCATTTTGCACTATCGCCACAAACTATTAAATTTGCTTGGTCAAAGTTTTCAAAATATAAATTACCATATGTTTCAATTAATTTAGCTGTTTTTTCTGCACCAATTTCTGTTTTTGATACTCTTATTTTACATACAGCTCTTTTATTAATTAATTTGCCATTTTTCTTTTTACCAGTACAAAATATTAATAATCTCATAGAACATTTTTTACAATTCTTAGTATTGTGTTTTTCATTAAACTTAAATTTTCTATGCCCATCATCAATATTTATATATAAAGTTTGATTTGGTTGTAATATTATTTTAGGGATATTAACTTTTGGTAATTCAAATTTTTGATATGTTCTACAAACTGTACTAGTACTTATTAAATCTTCAATAAAAGTATCACAAACATCGCGATACTTTTTATCATCAGCAAAATATTTTAAAATTTGTTTAATAACATTTGGTGCAAGTTTACTATATTTTTTAACACCAAGATAATTATCTAGTAATGATACATGTTCAGTTTTTTGTGTTTTTTTGTTATAATATGTACAGATACGTCGCTTATAATTTAATAGGCCTTTTTTTGTTTTTAATTTTCTTTTTCTAAATTTACATGGTTTATATATAGATTTATCACATTCATTTCATAATTTATCATCTATTTGTTTAAATAATTCTTGTGTTTGTTTTAAATTTAATTCATCTTGATTAAAATCGTGTTTGTCTCAATCAAAATAATTAGGAAATGGTAATTTTATCATTTTTAATCTTCCTTTCTTTTAAAATAATTTAATTTTAACTTATATATGTTAACTAAGGAGAAAATATGCCGTTCATTAATAGTTATGCACAATTAAATAAAAAATATGACCTTAATTTTAGTGATAATAATTATGGTTTTAGTTGAGATATTTTTAAAGCATTTGTTGGTGATGAATGAGCAGAATATTTTACTACTAATTGTTTTTATCGTTTTATACCAACAGCACGGGGAACAAGAAAAACTTGAAATTGTTTAGCATTTGATTTATTTATATGTTGTAATTTTAGTGATAGTAGTGTTCAAGAAGTAAGACGATATGAAAATACCCATAGTGAAACAACTATTGGTGCTTTAATGAATGTTTGCCAAGTTTTACTAGATAAATATGATATTAATTTATTACCTAATAATCCCCATGGTATTAAATGAAAAATTACTAAGGATGGTGGATGTATTATCTTTCCTAATAATCAACAAATTGATTTTATTGGTTATGCAAATGGTAATAAAATTTTTGGAAAAGAAGCAGGTGGATCAAGTTTTTTAGGTTCACGAACAGATGAAATAATTATGGCAGAAGAAAAAGAAACGTTGACAGAAAAGCAATTAACATATCGCTATGAACGCTTACAAAATTCTATGTTTAGAAGTAATCGTATTAAAGTATCAAATGAACCAATTAAAGAATGAAGTTGAACATTTATTGATAAAAATATATATAGTACTACTTTTGGAAAATTAATTACTCGCTATTTTTATAAAAGTTTTTTTATTACTTTTACATGTAATCCATACGATAAATATCACCCATTTTATTTAAAGTACTGTACACCATTTTTACCTTTAAATGATAAAATAATGGATAATCTTAAAAAAGTTGGTAAAGTTTATTATGAAAATAAAGAAATGTTTAGTGGTTTAGGATTATTTATTGTAAGATTTACAATTCAACCATTTTGAAATAAATTGCCAGAAATTCAAAAAAGAACATTAATAGAAATGAAAAAAAGTAATCCAGATGAATTTAATACTGTTTTTTATGGTTTTGAGTTTTTAGATAGTGATGCAACAATTTTTCCATTTCAAAAAACATTAAAATATTGACAAAAATATGATTTAAAACAATTTTATAATCAAGAAAAAGATATATATAAATTTGATTTTTATAGTGTTGGCATTGATTGAGCAACTGGACATAAAGACCATACTGTATTTATGGTAGTTGGTTTTAAAGAATATCATAATACTGGTTATTATGATGCTTATCTTATTTGTGAATTAGTAGTTACACCAAATGATTTTATTAATGAAAATGAAAAAATTACTGCTTATGTCAATGAAATTTTAGGATTAATTGATAATTTTGAAAATTTTGAACAAGCAATTTATTTTTATGATGATAAAGCAAGAACTGCCATTGATTGATTAAATCAAAAATTAATTGATGAACATAATATTATTCTTATCACTCAAAGTGCGATTAAACATGCTTCTAATCTTAATCAAGAAGCAGGATTAACTAATAGAGTAGTTTGAATGAGAAATATTATGAGTTATGGAAATTTTTATGCAAACAAAGATGATTTACCAAAAATTACTCAATGTTTAGAAGAATTACGATATGATCAAACCAAAACTAACATTCCAGATAAAAATATGTACCAAGATCCTTATGATGCACTTTTTTATGCACTATATCCATATAAAAATGTAATTAGGGGTAAAAATAATGCTACTGTGAAAAAAAGTATCTTCACATTTGCCATATAATAAACAAGTAATATATAATTAATAGTATAGGTATCACAAAATAAACGCCTTTAATTTAGGCATTATTTTGCGTTTAAATGTATACTTGTAAAAATAATAAAAAATAGTACAATTTAAAAGTAAAATTAAGGAAAAAGGAGTAATTTAATATGAATAAAGAAAAAAATATATTTATTAATGATAAAGTCCATGATGTACCAAGAGATGGAAATTGTTTAATTTGAGCAATTATAGTTGCATATTTAGAACCAGTAAAAACAGATAATAAAAAATTTAAAAGTAGATATATAAAACTTTTTGATAGTGATGATAATTATGAAAAAATATTTAATTTTTCTAATTTTGATTTTAAAAATAATAAAAATTTAGTTTCATTATTTCGCACACATATCTGTAATTATATTGAAGAAAATTTAGAAAAAAATCGTGGTGAAAATAAAGCTATATTTAAAAGCAGTTTATTAGATAGTGATATCAATAAAAAAAATAAAGAATTATATCCTAACAATAGTGAAGAAACACAAATAAAAAAAACTTTAGAACAAATGAGAAAGGATGCTAATTGATGTGGCTCTATTGAAATTGAAGCAATCTGTAACATTTTAAATTGTAATATTATTAGAAATAATGAAAAGTTTGAACCTGATAATCAAAATACAAATGATATAATAAAATTATATTATAAAAATAATCATTATCAATATTATTTAACAAATAATAGTGTTGAAATTAATTTTAGTCAGTCTCAAAACTCAATTAATAATCAACCAATAACAATTATCAATGCAATTTCTCCACTTAGCATTAATAGTGAAAATGATGATAAAAATTTAGAATTACTAAAAAAAGATAATATAAAATTAAAATATGAAATTGATGATTTAAAAGAGCAACAATATTTTGCTAATCGCAGACTTGATCTAGAATTTAATCTTTTATTAAAAGAAAATGAAGAATTAATATCAGCAAAAAAATATAATAAAAAATTAAAATATGAAATTGATGATTTAAAAGAGCAACAATATTTTGCTAATCGCAGACTTGATCTAGAATTTAATCTTTTATTAAAAGAAAATGAAGAATTAAATGAAAAAATTAATTCACGAGATGAAGTAATTCAACAATATTTAAATGAACAACAAAATCAATTTAAAAAAAATCAAGAATTAAATGAAAAAATTAATTCACGAGATGAAGTAATTCAACAATATTTAAATGAACAACAAAATCAATTAAAAAAAAATCAACATTCAAATACCAACAAAAGTGATTTTACTTTAAAAAATTTATTAGAAAGTGATAATGTTTGAAAAGATACAAAAAAAATGAAAAAACAATTAGAAGAAGTTAATAACGAAAATAAAGAATTAAAAAAACAAATAGAGGAATGAAAAAGTATTGAACATGTTGTTCAAGAACCAAGAATTACAGATTTGGAAAATGAAAATGAAGAATTAAAAAGAAAGTTACATGAAAAAGATAAAAATATGACTTCAAGTCCTAGTTTTCAACATATAGAAAGTGATTTACTAAATTTACAAAATCTAAAATCTACAGCAAACGAATATAAACCACATTCACCAAAAATGTAAATAAAACAAATTATGAAAGGAGAAATTTAATATGAAAACATGAATAAAAACAAATTTTTATAAAATAATATCAATTTTGGCATTATTTTTAGCAACAACTGGCTTAATAGTTGGTTCAGTAGCACATCATAAAACAAATGAACTAAATTATTATTTAGATTATGATTATGAAGCGCACTGGGGGGGGGCATCTATTTGAGCAAGACCAGTAAGTAATAAGCATAAAATTACTCTTTACTGAGCATCAAATAAATTAACTGATGATGCAGTAAAATGAGATGGTATTTATCCAGATGGATACTTTGATAATTAAATTTCTAAATTGATATAAGAAATATTTTCATCATATTTATCAAATAAATTAATATTGGTTAATTTTATTTCTTGTTTATCTGTTATTAAAATCAAATCATAATTTCCAGAACCAAATATGCCACTAATTTCTACTCGATTTAAGTTACTAATCGGGTTTTCAATTTGTAATTCAAATTCACTATTATTATCAATTTGTGAAATTTCTTTATAAAATTCCAATTTAGAAAATAATTGAGATTTATTTGAACCATACAAATTTAAAATATTTTCAATTTTATTTTTATCAATAATTGCTCTTGTAAAGTATTTTCCATATTCACCATTTGCTAATGTTCAATCAACAGGAATTAGTGATGGAATATTATTACTTTCTAATTCATTTGTAATAGATAATCAGTTAAATTGATTATCATCTAGTTTAAATAATTCATTTTGACTAATATCATTATTTTTTAATTTAAC
Organism: Spiroplasma endosymbiont of Polydrusus pterygomalis; assembly: GCF_964030825.1. Lineage (NCBI taxonomy): Bacteria > Bacillati > Mycoplasmatota > Mollicutes > Entomoplasmatales > Spiroplasmataceae > Spiroplasma > Spiroplasma endosymbiont of Polydrusus pterygomalis. Next base: position 714,964 of record NZ_OZ034964.1, read on the forward strand.
ATTATTAATATCTGTAAAGTCAAAATACTCAGATTTTAATATTACTTTTGCATCTTTAAATTCTCAAATTTTATCAGGTGTAGAATGTATAGGATTTGATTTTATTTCAAAATAGTAAGGCAACAATAATTTATAATCATCATTAAAACCATTATTAATTGACATTGTTGAATAAATGTTTTTTGATATCATCATAAGTATTTGTTTAAGTATTTTAACTTGTGGTAAATTAATGTAATTGGGATAATCTAATTCTCATTGTTTAAACAAATTTGTAATAACATCTTCTGGTTTTTGTCCTTCAAATTTACCACGCATTTTATCTAAATCATTCATTTCTTTTAAAATGTTACTTAATGAAGCACCATCAAAGTTTCTATTATAGGTATATGTATAAGTTAGCATATCTAATAATACTTTTTGTAAACTATCAATTGGGGGTTTATCATTTATTTCTATTTCAATATCATCAAATTTATTTGTTGTAGCAATATTTAAAACTCAATCAGCAGTTAGTCAAGGCAAATGCCATACTTTATTATCTTTTAATTCTTTTTCTTCATTTAATGGTCATAATTGTGGACTATGAGTAACTTTATAACCTAATTTAGTATATGTAACTCTTGCATTATTAAAAATTTCTTTTCTTGTTTCTTTACCACCACCAATAGCAATTAAATCTAAAACTGATTTTTCTTGTCCTATAAATTGTTTTGCTAAATTTCAAGGTAATATTTGTTCACTAAATCATTGTTGTAATATTCTAACTTTTGGTTGAGTTTCAATTGGCATTGATAATAAGGGAAATGCTATCTTATCTTTAACAAATAATTTAGGGTATACTTCCATATTGTCAACTTCACCAAGTACCTTTATATTGCCAAAAATCATACTTCTAGGGGCTTTAATTTTTAAACCAATAACTTTTGTATCTTTATCTAATGGTTTTTGTAATTTAATAATTATTGGATAACCATCCCTTGTTTTAAAATCTTTAATTTTAATAATAGTAATACTTTTAGTACTTCTAGTTTTTGGATTTTGATAAGGTTGAGAATAATTATTAATAATATATAAATTATTAATATTATTTTCTGTTAACGGTTCATTAATAGATACAGCATATAACTTAAATTGGTTTAATAATTCTATTTCTTGAAAAATTAAATTTTTAATGTCGGTCATACTATATTCAATTGTATTATCATTAATATTAGTACTTGCTCTTTGATTTAATTGCATAGTAAAATCAGATGTTTCAACAGCAGTAGTTTTTAACACTTTTTCAATATCAATAAAACCAATTTTAATAGTATTTGCTGAAAATTTTAAACTATTATTTTCATTATTTTTAAATAAACGTTCAATTTCATAGATATAAATTGTTCTTTTTTTAAATTCATCATATGCTCTATTAATATCTGGATCATTAGTAGCACGCATCATATTAGTAAAGTCATAAGGAATATTATCAATTAAATAATCATTTTCTACATCTGCTTGATTAAGTTTAGTTTGCTTTTGTTTCTGTGGAAACTTCGTTTGTGGTTTGTTGTTGTTGTTTTCCATTGTTTTCTCCTATTAATTGGTTATTTTCGGGATTAAATAATTTTAATTTAACAGTTAAACTATTAATTTCTTGTTCATCATCAATATTAAATGTTTGACTATTTAATAAATCTTTATCTAAATTTACTAACAATTTAATAAATTTAAGAATATCAATATTAAATTGTCATAATTTTTGTTCAATATAATTAATAGTTGAAATATTTACAGCTGTACTTTCAGGTACTGATTGTTGTGCTGATTTCTTTTGACTTGGAATATGTAAACCACAACGTTTAGATATTTCATTTATTAATCAATCGTATATATCAGTTAAATTCTTGCCTTTAAAATTACTACTAGTCATATTGACACTTTCGTTTTGTTCATTATTATCACCAGCACTTTTAAATATATAGTTTTTAGTAACTAATGTTTTTACTGCTTCTTCCATTAAAGATTGAACATTACCATAAGTTTGACTAAAAATAAATTTAGGTGAGTTTAAAATAGTGTCTAAAACAATTTGTTCAAAAATAACATCTAATGCTTTAATTTTATCCATTACTTTATTACAATCTGCTAACTCATTTGCTTTATTTCGCATAATTGCTATTGGTATATAGTTAATATTTAAGGTTTGTTCTTGTAATAAATTAGGATTATTAATATATGTTTTAAAATCTAATGGAAATTGTTTTTTATTATCACTAATACTATAAATTGCACGATTAATTGTTACTTGTTCATTATTTAATGTATAAACTTCAAATAATCTTACCATTTGTGAATTTTGTTCATAATTATCATAAAAAATAGTACATTCAATTAATTTACCAGTAATATCATAAACTCTTTGTTGGATGTCTACTACTTGAAAATATAAATTATCATTCGCAATATAAATTAAATAACCACTAATTCCTAATTTACTTAATTTAAAAATAGAATTTCAATTTTTTCTATAAAATTCTTGTTGAATTAAATATTGTTTAATAGTTTCATTATTAATATCTAATGGAGCATTATATAAATTAGCGTTATTTTCTGCTACAAAATCAGTAAAATAAGTTTCATGGTTAAAATTATTAAAACCAAAATAACTTAAAATAGAAGCATGAGTACTTTTATTTTTATTAGTTAAAAATTTTAATTTTTCATTTTGATTATCATTAATATTACTTTTATCTTTTCTTTTAAATAAACTTATCATAATATTCACCACCTTTCTAAAATATTTGATTAATTTTTAATATAATTTTAACAATAATAAATATAACTAAAATTGCTGTTGCAGAAGATAATAATAAACCAATTAAACCTAATATAATTTTGAAAATTTTAAAAAACATAATCTTATTCCTGTAATTCTTGTAATTTTCATAAATAACCTTGATCTGTTATTAATCTTATTAATTTATTATTTACAATATTAATATATGAAATTCTTTTTAAACTTGGAAGAAAACATACTCAATTTGATGATGTTTGTGGTTGTCAAAATATTTCTATTGTTTGTGTTGGAGTTTTTCCAAATGTACTCGTACTAAAAGGATTCAAATCATAAAATATTTTATAAAATGTATTTGATTTTAATTGATAAGAAGAAATAGAATTACCACTTAATGATATTGCTACATCTTTTCATTTTGGATAAGGTGTTGGTGTTGGACTTTCTTTTAAATTTATTTCTCATTCATTTTCTCTAATTTCATTTGTTAATAAAGTCTTTGAATCAATTTTTATAGGTTTTTCAATATCTATTACTTCTGGTGATTTTATTTCTAATGTATTACTTTTAATTTCATATAAATCTTCTGCTTTTAATTCTTCTAATCTATATATTGCTCCCCCAGTATCACCACCATCTAATTTTAAAGTTCATTTTGTATTATCATAAATCATATTTAAAGTAGCATCACTATTACCTATTTTTCTAGAAGTAATACAATAAGTACCTGTACCAATAGCACTTGCTGATGTAAAAAAGATAACTTCTTTATAACCATTTTGTAAAGGTATACTTGTTTCAGTAATTAAAAATACACGATAAAGAGCATTTAAACTAGGTGAAAAATTACTTCAAGTTCTATCATCAATTCGCTCACCTATTGTTTTTCATACAACAAGTTTTTTAATTAAATCTTTTACTTTTATAATTTCATTATCTACATATTTTTTATCAGGTATATCTTTATCATCTGTTACATTAGGATTATTTCTATAAATTAATGTTTTTCCACCAACATTAGTTTTAATAATTTCATTCACTAATCTTGTAGTACTATCTTTATCATCTTTATTATTGAAGATTTTATTTTCATCAATATTCCCACCATTTGCTTTAATTTCATTAATAGCACCAACAATAGTTTTATCAGTAGTTTCTAAATTAGGATTTTTAGTACCAAGAGCATTTACAGCAAAAGCATATGGAAATTGTTCTACATCCATTTTTTTATCTATATTTACTTTATTTTCATTAATTGCAGGAACAATTTGTTTAGCAACCGTTTGTAAAGTATCATCATTGATATTTTGTTTTTTAATTAATAAATTATCTGTTTCTTGTTTTGTATAATAATCATTATCATTATTAGGTTCTGCTATAAATTCAGTTGGTGTCCCTTTTCCTATATATTGGTATAATTCAACAGAAATAGGTTGATAATTAGCATCATTAGAAGTTACAGTAATATCATTTCATTCCTGAGTAAATAATAATTGTATTTTAACATTATCATTTACAATTAATTCATCTAATTTAATACTTTTTTGTGTTGTTCTTTGAACTTCTCCACCTAAACTAAATATAGTTTTTTTATTACTATATATATAATTATCAGTTGGATTAGTAGTGGATTGGTAACTATAACCCCATATTGCTAAATATATTTTTCCAAATTCATTACTAGGAATAATAGAAGACATTTTTTTTCATAAAGGACTAGTTGCAATATTAAATCAATTATTTTTAATATCATCAATATTTTGTTTATTAATATCAACTTTATTTTCTAATAATTTAATATTATTTTCATTGGTAGTAATTCTTTTTTGTTGTTTAGCAGAAAAGTCAGCAGTTGCAGCATGAGTAAAATCACCAACTTGTGGATTATTTTGTAATGCTTCTGGTGGTAATGTACCAATTTCATCAGGTCAATCTAAAATCATTGTTTCAGTTTCTTTATCATATTCAGTTGCTACATAACCTTTATTAACAAACTTACTAACAGGACCCCTATATATTTCATTTTCATTATCATCAACTAAATCATCATATAATTTCATTTGCTTTGATAATGTAAATTCTTTTTGTTCTTTAATTAATTCATCAACTTGATTTCTAGTATAAAATGCTTTTAAATCAATTTTTTCAACATCTATTTTATCATTATTATAACTTGAAAATATTTGTTTTAATTCTGTTAATCTTGCTCATATTTTCATTCTACTTGGGGCTAAATCTCAAACATTAATACTAGGAATACTATTTGCACTAAATGATGTACCATTATTGAATTGAATAGTAGCATCAACATTAAACTCAATTGGTGTACGATTAAATACTCAATGTTCAACACAAACATACACCATATCTCTTAATGTTTCTTTAATTAATTCATCTTTAAAACTATCAAAAGGAAATTTGGATAAAATAAAATCAAGATAAGCATTAATATCATTTTCAGCGCGAATAGCAAAAGTTGTAAATCAATCCTTAACATTAGGTCATGTATTTATATATTGTTGTGGAGTTTCGATAATTTTTCCAGTTAAGGGATATCAGTTATTATAGTTTTCTAAACTGACATCAGTTCAAAGTTTATTAATCATATTTTATCATTCCTTAAAAAATGCTTTTTTATAATGCTTAGTTTTTGTTTTAGTTTTCCTATGCACTATATGAATAACTTCTTTTTGTAATTTCTTTTTACCTTTTGCTACAACTTGACTATATACAAATTTTTCTAAATGATGTAATAATCCTGTACCAAATAATGTATTAACTGAAAATTTTAAACTAACACTTTTAAATGATTTATTAATATTTTCAATAGGATTATTAATAACATTCACTACTTTATGGTAAGTTCTTACTATTCTAAATATTTCTCTATAAACTTTAAAACTATCTCTAATTACTTGTTGAACAACTGGTGGAGCAAATGCAATTGCTTTTAATCATTTATTACGACTAATTCCATAACCAATGTATCAACCACTATATCATCTATATCAATGAAATGGATGTATTTGGGTAACAAAAGTTTCTGCTTTAAGAATACTATCAACAACTACAATTGGTTTATATTTAGGATTACGATGATAAATAGTAATTGCACATTTACTTAATGATAAAGGTTGAATTTTGCAACCCATAAATACAGGTGAATTTAATGGGATTAATTGTGCATGTTTAATTGCTTTCTTTTCTGCACTAGTAAATAAATCTGTTGCTTTTTCTTTTAATTTATTAATTTTTTCAAATACTTGTTTTTCTAACTTTTCAAATTTTTCTTGTAATTTATATATACTTTCTCGTAATTTTTCAAAATATGGAGTATCTTTTCAAAATTTATTTAAACCTTTTTTTAAATAAAATCTAATATCAAAATACTTAAAAATTTTATTTGCTTTTAAAACAACCTTATGAATTGAACTCTTTTTAAAATTAAATTTAATAGCATTAGCACGAATTTTTTGTAAATCTAAAATTAAAGATTTACCGTATCTATTATCTGTATGTATTGTATGAACTAAATTTAATCAATCATGTTGATTCATTTTTAATACTTCTTTTAAATCAGTATTATATTTTTTAAAAAAATTATTTGCTTTTTCAATATCTTTAATCTTAAACTTTGGAGTTAATTGTGGACTTAATTTTATTAATGTATTTTGTAATAATAAATAATCTTTTAACTCTTGTACTTCTAATTTTTGAAAATTATTTTTATATTGTCTTTCAGCAACATAACCTAAATTTTGGATTATTGTCTCACGATTAGGAGCAAAACTATAATTAAATAAATAACGTTTATTACCAATAATTTTATCTGTTAAAATTTCTTTACCACTTACTTGACTAATAATTTCTTGTAAGTTTTTTGCTTCTTTAATACCAATTTGTTCTAATGTTTTAGTTTTTTGTGCTAATTTAATAAATTTAGTTGTACGATAACCACGACTAATTTTATTAAGTCCAGCAAATGCAGGTAAGATATTAAAAAAAGTATTTAATGGTGTTACATTTCCTTTTAAATAATCATAAACTTGATTAATAGTAAAATCAGTTAAAAACTCTACACCAACAGCACTAATACTAGCAAGTAAATCACTTGCACCTAATCCAAGTGCTATACTTTCACTTAATCCACCAGTAAAAGGAGCAAGTGCTACTGCTATTACTTGTACACCAATCATTTCTAAAATTTCTCATCAAAAACTTTTATTTTCTTGTTGTTTACTTATTCTAGTATGTTTTGGTTTATTGATATTTAAAAGTATTGCTGTACTAGTTGTACCAATTGGCATGATATTAATTTCCTTTATTTAAGAGTTATTTTAATTAGATTTGTTGACCCTTTATAATTTATATCATTAACATTGGCAGTAATAGTTATATACAAATCACCTACTTTTTGTTTTTGATTACTTACATTAGTTTTTCCTTGGACATCACTAAAATATTTAATATTTGGATTTATTAAATTTGGATTTAATGATTTAAGTTCATTAGTACTTTTTATTTCTGTATCTAATTCATTATTATTTTTATTAACATTTGCAGTAATATTTGTTGTTAAACTTGTAATTTTAGTTTTTAAATCAATTTTATCAGTATTAATAATTCCACATAACATTCAACGTGAAGTTTTTTCTTCATCTGTTATATAAGGTATTGCTTCACCAGTTACTTCTCCACCAACTAAATATCTTCTTCCAACTTTACCATCATTAATATCTTGCACATATACAACTGTATTTTGTAACATATATCTTTTCATTGCTCTTGGGGTCGCTAAGACAAAAGACATAATTTTATTTTCATTATTATCAGTAAAAGTCATATAGTCATCCATTACAATTTGACATAATACACCTTTGATATATAAATTTGTTCCATTTAATCTTAATTGTTGTGCTATTTGATTATCAGTAATTAAACCTTTATTATCAGCTAAATAAACTAAACTATCATATAAATTATTAGTAATAAAAAATTGACAATTATTACTATTTCTTAATTGAAATAAAGTATTTCAAGCAGATAACATTGATTTTAAATAGCCTACTGGTGTTGTATCAGTAATATCTAATCTAGTTGCATATTTTGCAATTACAGTTGTATCATTATTTGCTAAATAATCTGCTAAATCATTAGCAACTTCATATTGCATTGTATTTAATAAATTTTGTCCATTTTCAGCGTTTAAATCAACATTAGCAATTATTTCACCTGCAACTGCTTCTTGTTTAATTTCTTTTAAAATTTTAATAGTTTCAGCATAACTAACATCTAATCCTTTACTTTTATCATTTCATTTTAATACTTTAATTTCTGAATTTTTTGGTTTTTTAACTATAAATTCAATTTTTGTAGAATTAACCATTTCAATAGGAAAAAAACTTGCTCATGGTGAATTTGATTGTTTATAAAATTCTATAAACTCTGGTGCTTCTACTAATTTTTCGGTATTATCTAAATTTTGATTAAATGGTACTGACATTTTTTCATTTCCTTTCTGTTATAAATTATTTTTCTTTTTATAATCTAATAAAGTACTTTTTATTGAACTTGGTTGATTTGTTATTATTGTTTGTTGTTTACCACCTGTATTGATTATTTCTTTAAATACTGGTTGTTCTTTAATCATTTTTTTAATAGCTTCTTCTATTTTTGAATTTTCTATATTATTAGTTTTAAATTTTAAATAATCATAAAATTCACTTTTAACTTGATATTTTTTAAATATATTAATTATTTCTTTTTCCTTAATTTCGTTATTTAATTTATTTAACTTATTTTCTGCTTCATTAACTTTATTTTCTATTTCTTGTGAAGAATCATTATTTTTAATTAAAGGTTCAGTTGCTTGTTGAACATTATTTTCATTTTCTAACATTTACAGCACCCCATTATTTAATTTCTTTATTAATTTTTTCATTAAGTTTTGCTAATTTTTTTTGATGTTTTATAATTTTATTATTTGCTCTAACATGTTTTGGAGTTGTAATAAATCTTTTTAATAAAACAATAATTTCTCGACAAATTAATATACCTGTACTTATTCCAATTGTTTCAAGTGCTTTTAAAAATTCTTGCATTTCCATATTTTCCTTTCATTTTTTTATAAAGTAAGATTACTATTACTACGTTGTAAAGCATTATTAGCTGTATCATCTCAATCTAATGAAACATTAGAATTATGACTGCCATATTGACTACTTGTTTCACTATTAATAGTAAATCTATCATCATTAATTAATCTTGTTGTTTCATTTGTAAAACTAGTTTCTTGCATTTCAGTATTATTATGTACTGTTTCCATAGGTAATAAATTATGAATAATTTCACTTATTCCTGCAATAATAGTAGGTATTGCATAAGCATTATTAAAATCGTTATTAATCCCCATCGCAACACCACTACTAATTAAACAACCACCAGTTGCCATATTTGCTATTTTTCGTATCGTTGCAAATTTATTAGGTATTAATTCAGTTAAACCATTAATAACATTGGTGATACCATAAGCATTTAATGAAATGTAAGTATCTCAATCCATTAATGACTGATTTTCTTGTTTATCTAATAATAATCATGGCGGTCCTTCCGTAGTAGTTGTAGTAGTTGGAATTGGTGTTGTTGGAATAATAGGATTAATATTATTTTCAGTTCATTTACTATAATTTGCTAAACCCATTGTTCCTAATCCTAATAATATTTTTTTACTACTATTAATTAATTTAGTTTTAGTAGTTGGTTTTTGGTTCAAGTTTCAGATATCTAAACCTAATTTTTTACCAAATAATAAAGAATTAATACTTCCTAATATTGGATTTGCTATTACTTGCCCATAATATGCACTTGTACCAATCATTGCACAAATAGGACTAATTCCCGTTCTTATTAATTTAGTTAAAGTATAATTTGAATGATTTTCTATATTTGGCATTTTAATCTCCTTTAATTTTCTAATTTTTTAATTGTTACTTTAATTCAACCTTGATAAACATCATTATCACCAACTATTAATGCAACATCACTTTCAGGGTCAGAAACAATGATGTGTTTTGATTTAACATTAGGATATTGTCTTAAAATAATTGCTCTAATATCATTACTTGTATGAATTGCTTTGGGAAATGGTGATAATATTTCAATTTCATCTTTATCACCAAATAAAGTAGGTAATATAATCATTAATGAAATTCTCCATTTTCTATAAACTCAATTACTTTATAATAAGCAGTAAGTTTACCTGCTTCTTTTAATGAATCACATAAACAAATACTAATTTGTTTATTTAACCAAATAATTAATTTTTCATTATATTTATTGATTACTTTTTGTTTAAACTCTTCTCTTATTTTTTTTATATTATTCAAATGTTCTTCTGTTATCTCTTTATTACGTTTTTTATTATATTCATTAATAATTTTTTGGTCTTTATTCATTATCAAACTCACCACTTCTTATTTTTTGAACTAAAATATCTAATAATAAGTCTATTTATGTATTCTCATATTCTTTTTGTGATTTTTTAATATAGTTAATTAATTTTTCTTTATTCATTATTATTCTCCTTATTTTTAGTTAAATTATTAACTATTTTTTCTAAACATTTCAAACATCAATTTTTACTTAATCAAATTCTTTTATTACAATATTTACATTTCTTCATTTTTACTCTTTTCATTTTTTAAATCATTTAACATTAATTGAACAAAATGCACGATTTTTAGGAATATTTAAAGTATTAAAGATTTGACCACTTACTATAATTTCATCATTTTTGTTTAATAAAATACATCGTTTATAAAATTTTGGGTTATTAAAAATTAAAGTAACATAGTTTAATCCATTTCATTGTCCACGAACACTATAATATAATTCTTTATTACCTTTTTCATAATGTTTTGCTTCAATAGTGTTACTCAGTTTTACTGTTAATTTCACATAATTTGATTTATCTTTCATTTTTAAAATTCCTTAAACAATATTGAATATGTTTATATGCATCTTCTTCATGTTTTGTTAATTTTATATTTCCTTTATAATTTTCTATTTTGTTTTTATTTTTTGGATGGTTTTCTAAATAATCTCAATTCATAACATCTTGTACTAACACCATTAATGCACCAATAATTTTAGGAGTTGCTAATGGATTAGTTAATAATTGTTTTGCACTTAAAAAGAAATTTTCTACAATAACTAATATTTTTTTATTATTAAACTCTTGTTTAATCGTTAAAAAGTATTCTTTAAACAAATTTTTACTTTCTAAAACAGTTTCTGCTTTAAATGTTTCATTAAAAATAATATTATTAGTTTCATTTGAATATATAATAATTCCATTACTACCTATTCCTGCTGGGTCAATACCAATAATTAATTCATATTGCATTATTTTTTATATCCCCTACTTAATCTAATATTTAAAATACAGTCATAACAAATTGCTTTACCGTTTTTATCTCTTAAAAAATATTTTCTTGTTTTAATATCATTAGTATTAAAAAATAGATAATCTAATTTATATTGTTTACATGTTCAACAAAAATATTTTTTCATTATGAATTAAAATATTCTTAGTAATATTATTTTCATACAGTAAATGCAGCAATTAAAAGAGCAACAGTTATCATTAAAACTATTGTAGATATTACAACAATAGTAGTTAAAGCAAATTTATTATTATAAATTTTATCAATAAATTTTTCTTTCTTTATTTCATGAGTTTTAATATTTTTTGTTTTCATAATTAATTTTATCCTTTAAATATGCCCTGTTTGCTTTTAGCATAAATGGCATATATTTTTGTTTTTTTTATTTATTAATACTATTAATATTATTTTTCTTAGAAAAATGGGCTCAAAAATAAATTGTAAAATTTTAAAAAACATTAAGGCATTCGATTCAATATTTATTTAATTTGCGTTTAACAAATTAATATTTTAATTGAACCGGCACCGCTTAATTTTTTTTACAAGTTTTAAATTTATTTTCTCGCCCAAAAAATTTTAAAAAAAATAAAAAATAAAACCAACACTCGCTCACTAGGGGAGTGGCAAGGTTGGTTAAATAAAAAATAGAATTAATATAATAGGTCCCTACAACAGGTCTATATATACTAATTACTAATTCGCTCCCACCCCAAGAATTACCATTTAATGGTTAGTATAATTTATTAGGTATCACTCCACTTTTTATTTATCCATGCAAGTCCACATGTTTTAGCTACTATTTTTAACAACTGTGGTGTAGTTCACTGTTTTAGTTCCCTAACACGTGTTGATAATAGTGTTAAAGAAGGTTATTAATTATTAACTTTCTCCTACTTGGTCACTGCATGTAGTAGATATTTAAAGCGTGTTAATAATAAAAATTTTAAAATTTTACAATTACAAAAAAAGACAAGATTTTTATTCTCGTCTTTTGTCATTTATTTTAATTTAAGGATTTAAAAAGGAAAGGAGATATTTACACAAAAATATTAGTTATAGACATCTTCGCTAAGCTCCCAGTTAAAATATGATAATAATTTTTCTTTTGTCTGTAAAGAATAGAGTTTTGTAATTAAAGAAAATAAGTTATTTATTAATTTTATTAATTTTTCATATATTTCTGCTAACTTTTCAAAAGGTTCTATAATGTCAATTATGCGCTGTTGAACAATTAATTCAGGTAAATTTATTTTGATTTGTTCTAAGTTATATTTAGAAATTTCTAAATATGTAGAACCATTTGAATATTTTAGTAAAACTTTTTTATTTTTAATAAATCAATAAAAAAGGAATTTATGTTTAACTATTTTCTTATTAGGAACAATTCTTTTTATTCCTTGACTAAAATAACATTTATCTAATTTATTTATTTTAACAATTCCAACAGGGGCTCTACAAGTTATAAAGATATCATTTTTATAAGCATAATTATAATTTAAATCAGTTATATATCTATCTGAATAATAAATAAAATTATTATAATTTTTTGTTAAAAAATTAGGAGTAATAAATGGAATTTCTTGTTTTCAAAAAATAGAAGATTTAGTTGATGGGGTAGAACCTCCATAAATTTTAGCAATTTTTAAAATTTTATATTCCATAAGTAAAACCAACGTTCTTTTTAAAATTTAAAATTATTTTTTAATTAATTTTGTATCTTAATTAATTAAGATACAAAAGTGAGTCTATTATGTTACTAAAAAATTACTTTTCTATATATGTTGGAAATAAAAATTCAAACCACGAAAATAAAAAAGGCAAATATATATTTTGAACATGCAATCCTGTTGCTACTAAATGTAATACATGAAATTTTGATGGAGAATATATTATCCTAGCAGGGAATAATGCTGTTGGCAATTTTCATATTAATTTTTCTAATGGAAAAATTGAGCCATATCAAAGAACTTCAAAGTAAAAGTTCCTTATATTTAAACAAATATCTTTATTATCAGTTTTATAAAACTAAACAATATTTTACTAAAAACTCCAAAGAAACAAGCACAAAATATTTAACAATAAATATTATAGAAAATTTTAAACTTATTTCTAAAAATGTAATAGATCAGCAACATATAATTGACATTTTAATGTCGTAATTAATTATAATACATTATTATTAGTTATTACAATTAATAATAAAATTTTGTAAGGGATAATAAATTATGAGAAATACTGATAATTATCAATTATGGTTAAATGAGTACAATTATTCAGACTGTACAGTTAAAACTTATATTTATAACAGAAAACACTTCTTAAGTTAAATAATAAAAAAATTAGTGTAAATAATATTAAAAAATATATTGAATATCAAATTACACATAACATTGATGTTAATTTATTTTTTTATGAATAGAAGTAATAAAATCATATTTAAGATTTTTAAAAAATAAAAAATTAATTAAAAAGATGCAGAACATTCAAATTTCAAAATCTTTAAGAAAATTTTTTGATATGATAAATAAAAGAGAACTAATCATTATTAATAATACAAACATATCAAAAAATTTATGAAATTAAGCAAAGAAATCAATTATTGTTTAAAATACTATTTTTTACTGAAGTTATACTCTATGAAATATCAAACTCAAAATAAACTAAAATTACTATCGTATTGTAACCCTATAAAGGTTACACTAATTAATATTTTTTAAATATTCTAATTTAATATCAATGTTTTGTTCAACTTTATAAATAAACCTGATTACTAATACGTTATCAATTAAATCAAATTTATAAATACCACTTTCAACTCCTATTTTTTACTGCTCATAGTGTTCTGTTTGATGCAAAAGTATTAGGTCCAGCTAAACCATTAACTTGATTAAAAAACGGATTTGTACTAGCTTTTAATTTATTTAGTTTAAAACCATGACTTGCAACATTATCTGTAAATAACGGTTTTAAACTACTGGCACTTGTTTCCACTATTGTAGCAATTGCAAACAGATCTATTAACTTTTTCATAATTACTCTCTCCATACTTATTTATGATGCTAAAACGCTTAAATATGCTGTTTTAGCGATATTTAAGGATATAAAATGTATTTTTTATTCATATTCTTAAATTCAATGCTTTATTTTTGTTTAAACACTATACATCAACATAATTATGATACATTTTATTAAATTATTACCAACTCGCTTTGCTTTAAAACAAATTTCTTTTCAATGGCTAAAATTTTACTAAATGAAAAAGAAGTATGAGATTTTTCACCTAAAGTTTTAATATAATATTTTCATTTTTCATTATCAACTTTCAATCATACACTTTCACTAATTTGTTGTTCTAAATTTCAAACTTGAAAAACTAAAATTGAATTTTGTTCACTAAAATAAACATTGCATTTATTACTTAGGTTATTTTCTTTTAATCAATTTTTATATTCTAATAAAAGTTTTTGTTCTTTATTTGATAACTGCATTGTTTTTACCACCTAGTTTTTTATTTTCAGTTTGGTTGATATCCCATGATGAAATTTCATCTTTAAGAAAATGATAATTACAAATATGTTTATAAAAAGTATTGCCATAAATCATAATTTTTATATTTCAACTTGCTTTTCGTCAACAATCACTACATTTCATAAAAATATCCTCCTTTCAAAGTAGTTTTAAAAATAAAAATTGTAACCAGCATAGGTTACAACTTATTTACTTTTAAACTTTCTTAAATTAAAAGAAAAATAAAAAAAATATTTTATAGATAGGCTTATTTTAGTCGGTTGTACCTATGGTTATTATTCAATTTTTATAGTTTAATTTTATCATATCTAATTAAAATTACAACTTTAATTCTTTAATTAAATACAAATGGTTACTGATGCCAACCGACTAAAGCCACACCAGTAACTAGATAATTGTACAATAAATAATTCAATTAGTGAATTATAACTTATTAAAATTTTGGTTTTTTAATAAAAATTTTAATGTGTTACAACTTATATCTTTATTAATATTTTTTAAAATTATTATTGGTACTAACTAAATTTTGTATCATGTAATTATTTACTAATATATCAATTTCAGTAATTAATAACAAACATTTTCGCTGTGTTACACTATTAATCTTTAATATTCTCACTACATCATATTATACAACTGTGCTGTACAAGCAACCATATAAACTTTTAAATCGTTTGTCTATGAGCAAATTTGATGGCTTAAAATTGATTTCAAGATTAAGTAAAAGATTATTACTATATAATTTCTGATTTTTATATTTTTGGCGAACTTGATTTAATGCTACTTGTTAAAGATTGATTTTGTAAATTTATAGAATTTCCTTCAATAAAATAAGCAAACGCATCAATATCTTCTTTAAAAGAATCACTAATGCCAGAATCTTTAGATTTTTTTCTATTAATTTTATTTGCAACTATATTTTCTTTTTCTGTTATAATAAATGTCAAAATTTTTTCTAAATCAAACAAAACATTATTTTTTAATTGTATTTTTTTATCATATTCGTTAAGAAATTCTTTTTTTGATTTTTTAAGTTTAGAAATGTTTATGCAATTGTTAGCAAGATTTGTAGAATATTTATTTAAATCTATTTCAATATTTTCTTTTGCTTTCTCTTTTTTTTCTTTTAAATTTTGAATTTGATTTATTTTTCTTTTTATTTTCTTATTGTTATTATAAAAACCAAAAGTTATAATTTTAAAAAAAATATTCTTAAATTTGCCATATTTTTTTTGTTCTAAATTTGTTATTTCTTCATTCAAATTTGTTATTGCTTTATTTAACTTTTCTGTTTTAACTTTAATATCATCATTATCAGCACTAATAGTATCTATGTTGTTATCAAATTTCTCAACTTCTTGTCTTTTTCATTTTAAACTAAAATTAATGCTTTTTATTGATAGATTTTTAAAATAGGTAAAGCAATCCTCTAATTGTTTAAGTTGTTCAGCATGAGTAAAACTAAATTTCTGCTCTTTTTTTAGTAATCATTCTTTATAGATGGTTGCATATTTTTTATCTTTTTCATCCACATTAACTAATTTGCTATTAAATCAAAATAAATCATTTTTGTTTACATCCTCATGATATAAAAAATGTTTCTCATATTCATAGTAAGGTTTTCTTCAAGATGTCTCAAGTAATTCTTTATCAACAAATCAATTTATATTATCTCACTTAAAATTTTCTAATTCTTTTTTCATTTTTTATTCCTTTCAAAATAAAAACTCATTTCCTTTAAAATGAAGCAATGAGTTAAAAACTTATATTAATCTTGTATAAATTAATTATACAAAATTTTAAGAAAAAAGAAAAAAGTTTACAAATAAAAATTTTAGTTCCTAATTCTTAAGATAGAAAATTTTTATATATTTAAATCAATGACTAAATATAATTTTATTGAATTATGTGTAACTGAGTTGTATTTTACCGATATAGTCTTTACTATCATCTTTAGCGACTAAATAAAATGTCTTCTCTTTTTTATTTAAATCAGTTATGTACATTTGATTAAAATCAAATGATAAATTTTGTAATTCAGTTGATAACAAAAATTGTAAAACTTTTTTTACTGGCTCATTTGGTATTGCATAAAATTCAATGTTTTGCAAAATATTAGTAATCTTGGTAATAGGGATTGTTGTTAAATCACGTTTCATATCAATAGTTGGTCATTCTTTAACAATTAATTTAGTTGGTTTTTTCTTTTTCTTCGCTTTCTCATTTTCTTCAACTTTTTCTTCTGTTTTAGCATTGCTCATAGTAACTCCAACACCCAAAATTGTAGAACTCATTAAGCCAACAATAATCTTCTCTTTTTTTCTTATCTTATTTTTCTTTCCAACTTTAGACATAATATTAACCTCTCTTTTAAATCTCTTGTATTCAAAAAATAAACAAGCCTAATTTGAATGAATTTAGTTATCTCGAAAACTATTTTTTCATATCCTATTTTATCCCCCCCCTAAATTTCTTACTATAATTTTATAATATTTTTACAATGTCCTTCTTTATATGCTTATTGTAAAAAGATAAAAACAAATAGGATAATTTATTTTTTGTGGAATTTTATTTTTATTTTTTTAAATCATTATCAGTGAATTTATTTTATATTAGTAAAGTTAATTTACTTGCATTTTTAATTACTAATCATTTATTCTCATTTATAATAACAGAAATTTTTGATTCACAATTTAGACAATTAATAAATGTTGGAAATTGATCTAAGATGTCTGTTAATTGGATTGTTAAACTGTCATGTGATCATTTGCTAATATTAATATCAAATCCAAAAGCCAATAATTTTTTAAATTTTTCAGAATTATTATTTGCTAAATTGTATATTAAATTTATTATTTCTCATTTGCTATCATTTTTTTATTTATAACTTTATTTCCTTTAACAAACTAACAGTATCTAAAAAATTTTTAGATTGCAATTATAGTTTAACAAATTTAATAATCTAATTTTTAATTAAAGTATTTTTTACTGAATAAATAAAATACACAGTTGCGTAGTTTTATTTTTCTTCTTCAATTTTTACTGTCATTTCTTGATCATTGAAAACAAATTTAACTTTTTTTTCCTTAGCATTTGTCATAGTTGGTTTATCATGTTTTTTTGAATCAAAGGATATTTTTGGCTTTTTTGTTAATTCTTTTTCATTTTTTAAGTAATATTTTTTAACGACATCAAAAATTTCATTATTTAAATTACCATCTTTATATCTTTTTTTAAATTTATAAAAATATTTATAGCGCTTATCTAAAATTAATGATTTAATCTCATTAAAAAGAACAAAGGAATTTCTACTTGAAAACTTATAATTATTTTTACCAATTTTTATTAAATTATCATTTATAATATTTTTTATTTTAAACTTAAATCTTCTTCTTTTAAAAATAAAAATAAATAACATAAACAATAAAATTAAAATGATAAGTGTAATAACTAATCCGATTATCATTCAATCTTTTAGTGAAAAATCTGATCAATTAATTAACATCATCATAATTTAACTCCATTATTATTTTTTCGGTTGTTCAATAGCTTTCTTTTTCAATAATTTTGCACATAAATAACCCCTTCTAAATTTTCTTAATGTAATTTTACATCATTACAAATAATCTATTCATATTTTACTTTGTATGAAATATAAATTAGCAAACTAATTAGTTGAATAAAAATGTTAATTTACTAACGAACATTGATAACTAATTAATATTAGTAAAGAAGAAAATTATAAAATTGCTTTAAAATTTTTTATTAGTGTTTTATATGCATTTATTGATAATTAAAAAAATATAGCAAGTAAAAATTTAGAAACTAAGATTAACAACACTTTAAGTGAAAACCAACAAGAAAAATTAATGTGAAAGAAACTAAAATTAGATAAAGAAATAGCAACATTAAAGCAAAAAAATGATCAAGTAGTAACAAAAATATATGAAGAGATTGTGTTACAAGAAAACTTTTTATATTTTATAACAACTTTAGTTCATAATAATAAATCAATTACCGAAGAGGTAGTATATATTGAAAATGATAAAAATGGTGAACCTAACGTTTGAACACAAATAAAAAAATATCAAGATATTAATATTTATGAAAAAGATAATTTAATAATTGAGCCAATTATCAAAGATAATAAAGATAATTTTTCTTATATCCCCATTAAAAAATTTCTTTTAAATTTAGAAGCAGAAAAAAGTAAAATTTCAAAATCAGAATGAGGAATATTTATTTCAGTTACATTCTTGAGCATTGCGTTTTTACTTGTTGCACCAGTGATTGCTCCGTTTTTATTAGCAATTGCATGAGAAAAGGCTCTAGTTTCTGTCTGTGGTGTTATCTTCGGTTGAATTGTTAATAAAGGAATAAATGCGCTGGTAGCTGACAAAACTAAAAAAGTTGAAGCGTTAATGAAAATAAAGCTTTTTTCATGAATACGTAAAATATTTAATAAAAGAAGTATTGGTAAAACAAAAGAAGAATTAGATATTAAAAATAATATAGATAAAATAACAGAAAATTTAAAAAGTGAAAAATTTGAAACTTGATTATCAACACAATTTTCTATTTTAAAAAGTCTATTAAATGTTAGAAAAGATATAAAAGCAAATAAATTAATTACTGAAGAAAAGAACTCAAAAATTAAAAATGATATAACTACTGTTAATGATAAAAGTTTTAATGCAAGTAAAGTTAATGATTTTGATAGACAGCCTGCAACAAATGCATATACAAAAAAAAGATATTTTTCAATATAGATAATTAAAAATAATTTTAGTTATTCTTTTAAGAAAATTTTTTTTGTTTTTTACTGTATTCTTATATATTTTTTTTATAAAAAAATATATAATTTTATTGAGTATTTGAAAATAGAGAAAATATTCAGAAATAAGAAAGGAATTATTAATAATACTATGGAAAAAAGTGGTCGAGAATTGACAGCAGAAGAAATAGAACTGCATAATAAAAACGCTGAAATAAGAAATAAAGCAAGTAAAAAATATGAAAAGGAAAGAAGAAGTAAAACTGCTAAAGCTCTTGGTTTTAAATCAACTGAAACAGCATTAAAAAATAAACTTTCTCAACTTGAATTAGATAAAAGCGAAATAAATAGTGCCTCTTCTTCAAAAAATACTAGCACTAGCGAAAGTGTCACTAGTAACAATATTAATAAAATATAACAATTATAAATTTGAATAAATAAGCTTCATAATGAAGTTTATTTTATTATGAAGTCATTATTTTTGTGTGATGATGTCACTTTGCTTAATATTAATATTATGTAATTAATAACTTACTATTAAATTTTAGATATGTAAAGTATTATTAAATTTATTAATTATTTTTGATACAAATATGATATTGATAAATAATGTTATTTATTTAATTTTTTCTAAATTTTCCTTGATTTTAATATATATTTATCATATAATATACAAGCTAGAATAAGCCAAAGACAGCAACGGACTTTTTGTCTTAATTATGTTGCCCAGGTAATTTCCATCATAATAGATATGCATGTGATTTGCTCGGTTTTGTTCCGAGTTTATTTACTACTTATTGCTAGTTATTTCAGATAATTAAGGAGGTGTACTTATGCGCCCAGCAATGGTTGAAAAACAAAAAACTATTGATTTAATTGCTAAGCAAATTAATGATGCAAAAACAACAATTGTTGTCCAATATCAAGGTATGAATGTTGAAGAAATAAGTTTTTTACGTAAAGAGCTAAGATTTAAAGGAGCAACATTTACTATTTATAAAAATAATTTAGTTGCTCGTGCTTTAAAAAAAGAATACTCATTACTCAAAGATAGTTTAGTTGGTCCAAATGCTTTTATTTTTGGATTTGAAAATGACTTAGAAACAACTAAAATACTTTCTAATTATGCTAAAATTAATAAATTATTAGTATTAAGAGGTGGCATTTTTGAAGGAAAAGTTATTAATCAAACTGAGTTACAAAAAATAGCATCTTTACCATCAAAGTTAGAATTAATTTCAATGTTAGCTTCTTGTTTACAAGCACCAGTTCGCAACTTAGCTTTAGCATTTAAAGCAGTTGCTCAACAAAAAGAAAACGCATAATTAACACTTATTAAATAAAAATACTATATGGAGGAAAAAATAATGGAAAACATTACAAATAAACAAATTATTGAACATGTTAAAACAATGACAGCAGTTCAATTAAAAGAATTAGTTGAATTAATTGAAACAACTTTTGGAGTAACTGCCGCCGTTGCTTCTGCACCAGTAGCAATTAAAGAAGAAACAGCAAAACCATCAACAGTATCAGTAATTCTAAAAAAAGTAGGAGAAAAAGAAAGACTTGAGGTTATTAAAGCAGTTAAAGCAGTTGTTGGTGGTACCATGTCTTTAATCGATGCTAAAAAAATAGTTGATGCAGTAGCAAAATCACCACAAAAAGTTTTAGAAAATGTTGATACCGCAAAAGCAGCCAAATGTGAAGCAACATTAAAAGCTGCTGGTGCCATTGTTGAAGTTAAGTAGTTTAAACATTAAAAATTTATATGAAAACCAGTTTTAATTAATACTGGTTTTCTGTTTGTTATTTAAATAAAATTTATCAACTTAAAACTTAATCTTAATTAAATGAATTAGTAACTTAATACTAATTACCAAAAGTCAAACTATTTGATTGTAATAAATTTTAAAAATTGGAGATGAACCAATGTCATATACTACAAAACAATTTGGTCATTATGCTAAAAGACGTGACTATACTAAAGTATCAGGAAATTTAGATCTTCCTGATTTGATTTCAATTCAACGTGATACTTATAAGTGATTTCTTGATACAGGAATCCAAGAAGTATTTAGTGAAATATTTCCCGTAACTGATAATGATAATCGGATTATTTTATCATTGATTGATTGAGAATTTCGAAAACCAAGACGAACATTAAAAGAAGCAAAAGATGAATCAAAAACTTATGAGGCACCAATCTATACAAAATTATCTTTGTCAATTCATGAAACTAATCGTCATTTAACAATTGCTACTAAAGATAATATTTTAGATTATTTAATGCGATGAATTAAAGAACAATTTAGCATTAAAAATATTAGTGAACCAAAAGTTAGTGATAATATCTATTATTTTGAAGAAAAAAGTGTTCATGCTAATAGTGAATTTTCAACTATTGAAATTACTATTAAAAGTAGAGAAGAAGATGTTTTAATTGTTGATTATACATTAACTCGTGAAGGAGATGTATTTTTAGGTGATTTTCCATTAATGACACAAAAAGGAACATTTATTATTAATGGAAGTGAAAAAGTTGTTGTTTCGCAATTAGTTCGTTCACCAGGTACATACTTTAAAATTGAAATTGATCCAAAAACTGGATTATATAAATTTTTAGGTGATTTAATTCCATCACGTGGAACTTGATTAGAATTTGAAACCGATTCTAAACGTAATAAATTAGTTCGTAATAAAAATGCAATTAAAGATATTATTCAAGTTAAAATTGAAAAATCACGTAAGATTGCAGTAACTACTTTGCTTACTGCCTTAGGATTAACTAAAGAAGATGTTATTACTATTATTGGTAAAGATGATGTTTTATTAAATACTTATGAATATGATAAACATCAAAATTGATCAGCAGCAGTTCAAGAAATTTATAAAAAAATTAAAGCAGGAGAAACTGCCAGTGTTGATGGTGCAGCTAAATTTTTAACTGGACTATTATTTGATTCAAAAAAATATGATTTAACAAAAGCAGGAAGATATAAATTAATCCAAAAATTAGCTATTGCTGATCGTGTTTTAAATTATACTTTGGCTGAAGATATTAAAGATATTGCTGGCAATCTTGTGTTAACAAAAAAAACAGTGATTGATAAATCAAAATTAGCGGTTTTAAAAACAGTATTAGAAGCAGGTGCTTGCTTAGTACCAATAAAAACATCAATCAGTGATAGTCAACCAAAACATTATGTTCAATTAATTAAAGTTTATAATAATAAAGAAAGATTGAATGAACCTATTAATATTGTTGGAATTAATCCTAAATGTAAGGAAGTAATAATTACTATTGCCGATATTTTAGCAACACTATCTTATATTTTAAACTTTGTTCATGGTATTGGTAATGGTGATGATATTGATCACTTAGCAAATCGTCGTATTCGTACCATTGGTGAATTATTACAAAATCAATTCCGTATTGGGATGGGACGGATTGAAAAGAATGTTAAAGAAAAAATGTCCACTACTGATAGTGACAAAATGAAACCAGCAAACATTACTAATAATAAACCATTAACAGCTGTTATTGGTGAGTTTTTTAATTTATCACAATTATCACAATTTATGGATCAAACTAATCCATTAGCAGAATTAGCTAATAAAAGACGTCTAACAGCATTAGGTCCTGGTGGATTATCACGTGATCGTGCTAGTTTAGAAGTTCGTGATGTTCACTACTCACACTATGGAAGAATTTGTCCAATTGAAACTCCAGAAGGACCTAATATTGGTTTAATTAATAATTTAGCTACTTATGCTCGTATTAATGAGTATGGTTTTATTCAAACCCCTTACCGTCAAGTAGTTGCCGGTAAAATTACTAATGAAATTAAATATTTAACAGCAGGTGAAGAAAAAAATTATATTATTGCGCAAGCTAATATTGAATTAGATGCTAATAATATTATTAAAAATAATAATGTTATTGCTCGTAGTAATGGCCAAAATATTATTGTTGGACCAAATGAAGTTGAATATATTGATGTTTCACCAAAGCAAATTGTTTCAATTGCCACAAGTTGTATTCCATTTTTAGAAAATGATGATGCTAACCGTGCGTTAATGGGTGCTAATATGCAACGTCAAGCAATTCCCTTATTAAAACCAGAAACACCAATTGTTGGTACTGGTGTTGAATATGCAGTTGCTCGTGACTCAGGATTAGCTATTGTTGCTAATTTACCAGGAGTAGTAAAATATGTCGATTCTAATGAAATTATTATTAAGTCACAAGATGAAATTACAACTTATGAATTAAGTCGTTTTGAACGT
This sequence comes from Spiroplasma endosymbiont of Polydrusus pterygomalis, assembly GCF_964030825.1. Lineage (NCBI taxonomy): Bacteria > Bacillati > Mycoplasmatota > Mollicutes > Entomoplasmatales > Spiroplasmataceae > Spiroplasma > Spiroplasma endosymbiont of Polydrusus pterygomalis. Next base: position 738,779 of record NZ_OZ034964.1, read on the forward strand.
AGTAATCAAGGAACGGCAATAACTCATGTGCCGTTAGTTAAAGTTGGTGATATAGTTGAAACTAATCAAATTTTAGCTGATGGACCATCAATGAAAGATGGTGAGCTGGCATTAGGACAAAATGTAATTATTGCTTTTATGACTTGACACGGTTATAACTATGAAGATGCTATTATTATTAGTGAACGTTTAGTAAAAGATGATGTTTATACTTCAATGCATATTGAAGAGTATAATTTAGAATGTCGTAAAACAAAGCAAGGTAAAGAAGAAATCACTCGTGAAATCCCTAATACTTCTGAGCAATCAAGACGTTATCTTGATGATGAGGGAATTGTTTTAATTGGAACTGAAGTTAAAGAAGGAGATATTCTTGTTGGTAAAGTTACACCAAAAGGGCAAACACAGTCAACAGCAGAAGAAAAATTATTAGCAGCTATTTTTGGTGAAAAATCACGTAATGTTAAAGATAATTCGTTACGAGTACCTAATGGTGGTGCTGGTATTGTCCAAGGTATTAAACGTTATAAACGTGAAGATGGTTTTGATTTACCTTCCGAAGTAGAAGAAGTAGTTAAAGTATTTATTGTTCAAAAACGTAAAATTCGAGAAGGAGATAAAATGGCGGGAAGACATGGAAATAAAGGTGTTATTTCTAAGGTTTTACCAATTGAAGATATGCCATTTTTAGAAGTTGGAACACCAGTTGATATTATGTTAAATCCATTAGGGGTACCATCACGGATGAATATTGGTCAAATTCTTGAATTACATTTAGGGATGGCTGCTAAAACTTTAGGCATTAAAGTAGCAACCCCTGTTTTTGATGGAGTCAAAAACGAAGACTTATTAGCTATCATGAAAGAAGCAAAATATAATGATTTTGATAAGTTAACATTATATGATGGTTTAAGTGGTGAGAGATTTGCCAAGAAAATTTCAGTTGGTGTTATGTATATGCTAAAACTATCACACATGGTTGATGATAAATTACATGCTCGTAATGTTGGACCATATTCATTAATCACACAACAACCATTAGGTGGTAAAGCGCAAAATGGTGGACAAAGATTTGGAGAAATGGAAGTTTGAGCTTTAGAAGCTTATGGTGCTGCTCATACTTTACAAGAAATTCTAACTATTAAATCGGATGATATTAAAGGTAGAATTAAAACTTATGAAGCAATCCTCCGTAATAAACAAATTCCAACGCCTGGTATTCCCGAATCATTTAATGTGTTAACGAAAGAGTTACAAGGTTTAGGAATAAATATTATGTTAATTGACGAAAAAGGTCAAGAACAAAAAGTGGTAACTTACGATGAAGAAGTCGAAAGTTATCTTGAGGATTAGAAAAGGAGTAACCAATTATGCCAATGCAAAAAAATTCAAAACATTATACTGCTCTTAAAATTTCTCTTGCTTCTCCTGATCAAATTCGTTCATGATCACATGGGGAAATTACCAAGCCAGAAACAATCAATTATAAGTCATTAAAACCTGAAAAAGATGGATTATTTGATGCGCGAATTTTTGGACCAACTAAAAATTATGAATGTACCTGTGGTAAATATAAAAAAATAAAAAATAAAGGTAAAGTTTGTGAACGCTGTTTAGTAGAGATTACCGAAGCAATTGTGCGACGCGAACGTTTGGGACATATTGAATTAGAAGAACCCGTTACTCATATTTGAATGTTAAAAGCTTCGCCTTCCCGAATTGCTTTAGCACTAGATATGAAAGCTAAAGATCTAGAAGAAGTGGTATATTTTGTTTCTTATATTATTTTAGATCCAGGAACCGCTAAAGGTTTAAAACAAAAAATGATTATGGATTTAGGTAATGCTAAATCTTCTGCTGATACTCGTAATCGTTTACGTAAAGTATTTGCCCAAATTTTGGAACAATTGGAGCCTTCTTCTTTTGCTTATACTCGTGCTCAAATGTTAACTGATACCTTATCAGATACTTCACGTCCATTTTCAATGGATGAATGTGCCCAGTTTATTACTAAACATACCGGAACAAAGTTTGGTATTGGTGCTGCTGCTATTGAGTATTTATTAAAAAATATTAATTTAGAAAAAGAATTTCTGACAATTAAAAAACAATTGTCAAACAAGAAATCACAAACTGATCGTCGAAAATTAGAACGTCGTTTAGATGTTATTGATTCTTTTGCAAAATCAGGAAATAAGCCAGAATGGATGGTATTACATGCTATTCCGGTCATTCCTCCTGATATTCGTCCAATTATTCAATTAGATGGTGGTCGTTTTACAACATCAGAAATTAATGATTTATATCGTCGAATTATTATTCGTAATGAACGTTTAAAAAAAGTAAAACAAATGGGCGCACCAATCTTAATTATTAACAATGAAAAAAGAATGTTGCAAGAATCAGTTGATGCTTTATTTGATAATGAACGGAAAGCACGTCCAGTAACTGGTAGAGATAAACGTCCATTAAAATCTTTAACTTCAACATTAAAAGGAAAACAAGGACGTTTTCGTCAAAATTTATTAGGTAAACGTGTTGATTATTCAGGACGAAGTGTTATTGCTGTTGGTCCCGAATTAAAAATGTATCAATGTGGTATTCCTCGTGATATGGCAATTATTTTGTTTAAGCCTTTTGTTGTGCAAAGATTAGTTCATCACGAATTAGCGTTAAATATTAAAATTGCTGAAAAACTAATTGAAATTCAAGACGAACGAATTTGAGATATTTTAGAAGAAGTAATTAAAGATCGTCCTGTTTTATTAAACCGTGCGCCAACTTTGCACCGTTTAGGAATTCAAGCGTTTGAACCAATTCTAGTTAAAGGAAAAGCTATTCGTTTACATCCTTTAGTAACTCCTGCTTTTAATGCTGACTTTGATGGTGACCAAATGGCTGTTCACGTACCAATTACCCAAGAGGCAGTAGCTGAAGCAAGAAGTTTAATGTTGGGTTCAAAAAATATTTTAAGTCCAAAAGATGGTAAGCCAATTGTCACACCAACGCAAGATATGGTGCTTGGTAATTATTATTTAACTATTGAAAAGTTAGATGAATTAGGTCAAGGTTCAATTTTTAAAGATGTCAATGAGGCAATTAAAGCTTATGATACAAAACAAGTTTCATTACATGCTATTATTGGGATTCGGGTTGCTAGTTTAGGTGAAAATAAATTTGCTGCCACTGATCAAAATAAATTTTTAATTACTACGATTGGTAAAATTATTTTTAATCAAATATTTTCACCAAAAATGCCCTTTATTAATCGTCCTAATATTATTAATTTAACTGAGACTCATAATGAGGATTTGGTGACTTCTGCTGTTGACTTTCGTGAATTTATTAAAAAGCGAGTTCTTGTTGAACCATTTAAGAAGAAAGCTTTAGCAGATATTATTCACAAGTATTTTAAAACTTTTGGTACCCAATTAACAGCACAAATGTTAGATAAAATGAAAAATCTTGGCTTTAAATTTTCAACAATTTCAGGAACAACAATTTCTGCTGGTGATGTTGTTTCTTATTCAGGTAAAACAAAATTATTTAAAGAAGCAGATCAATATGTTAAAACAATTAATAAGTTCTATAAGCAGGGAATGTTAACTAATCGTGAACGTCATTATCATATTATTAATAAATGAAGTGCGATTAAAAATAATATTCAAGTTGAATTAGAAACATTGTTAAGAAAAGATATTGAAAATCCGATCTTTATGATGTGAGATTCAGGAGCAAGAACAAATATTAGTAACTTTACGCAATTAGTAGGAATGCGTGGATTAATGAATAATCCGAAGGGTGAGGTTATTGAATTACCAATTAAATCTTCATTCCGTGAAGGATTAAATGTTTCAGAATTTTTTATTTCTACTCATGGTGCCCGTAAGGGAATGGCTGATATGGCGTTGAAAACTTCTGATTCAGGTTATTTAACGAGAAGATTAGTTGATGTATCACAAGATATTATTGTTACTGAAGAAGATTGTAATACTGGTAATGGCTTTATGATTAGTGATGTTGTTGATCAAAAACGTAATAATATTATTGTACCATTACGTGATCGTTTATTTGGACGTTTTGTCCAAGGTGAAGTTGTTGATAGCAATAATAACATAATTGTTGCTAATAATGAATTAATTACTGAAAAATTAGTAGAAGAAATATTAGCAGCAAAAGTTTCAAAAATAAATATTCGCTCTGTTTTAACTTGTGAAGCAAGTTATGGTGTTTGTCAAAAATGTTATGGTATTAATTTAACAACGGGAACTGTTGTTGCTATTGGTGAAGCAGTTGGCATTATTGCTGCACAATCAATTGGTGAACCAGGAACGCAACTAACGATGAGAACTTTCCATACGGGAGGAGTTGCTGGTGGTAGTGATATTACCCAAGGATTACCAAGAATTAAGGAACTATTAGATATAACTAATCCAAAAGGTGCTGTTGCCATTATTAGTGAATTTGATGGTAAAGTAACAGATATTCGTGAAGAACAAGGAATTTATACCATTACAGTAAAATCAAAACTTGATTATAAAGAATATAAAACTCAATATAATGCCCAAGTCAGAATTAAAGTTGGTGATAATGTTAAAATTGGTCAAAAATTAACTGAAGGTGCTATTAATATTACTCAATTACTAGAAGTAGCAGGAATTATTGAAGTTCAACAATATATTTTAAAAGAAGTACAACGTGTTTATCGTTTACAGGGAATTGAAATTTCAGATAAGTATATTGAAATTATTATAAAACAAATGTTGAATCGTATTTTTGTTGTTGAGGGTAATGATTCACCATTATTACCTGGTGCCATTGTTGATATTAAAGAATTTAAAAATGTTAATGCCAAAATTATTGTTGCTGGTAAAAAACCTGCTTTTGGTCATCCTATTATTTTAGGAATTAAAAAAGCACCATTGGAATCAGAATCATTTTTGGCAGCTGCTTCTTTCCAAGATACAACTAGAGTATTAACGAATGCTGTTATTAAATCAAAACAAGATAATTTGCGTGGTTTAAAAGAAAATGTTATTTTAGGGAACTTAATTCCAGCTGGTACTGGTTTAATGGCAACTGAAAAATTAATAGAGATGGGTAATGATGCCCTTAATGAAGAATACTAAATTATAATGAAAATGAGAACAAAGTTCTCATTTTTAATTTATTTCTTTTAAAATTAAAGACTAAGAATTGATTTGCTTTTTTTTATTTTTTGATTTTGCAGTTCTGATTCTATTGCTGCTAGATTTGCTTTTTCAATTTTTGTTTCTGCAAATAATAGTTGATTATTTTTATTTTTTTTATAATAAAATTGATTTTTATTTTCATTATTTTTGTTTGGACAATCTTCTGAATTATCTTTTTTACGTAAAAATGTTAAATTAAGTAAAAATGTTAAATTAAGGGTAGTTAAAAATTTATCAAATAAATTTTTATTTTTTAATTTATTTTTTACTATAGTTAGATGTTCTAATGTTTGTTGTTTATTAATTTCATTAGCTTTAATAAGTGATTGAAATAATATAATTTCATTATTAGTTTTAATTTCACTTTCATCAAGTAACTTTTTTAGTTTTATTATATTTGAAAAAACTTCATCAAAACTACTAACAATTGGATAATCACTTTTTACAACTTCATATATTCTTTTTCCAGAATTTGCTTTAGTAATTAAAGAACGATAATTAATAACTTCATCATTATCAGAAATAAATTCTTTTTTATTTTTTTTAATAAATTCACTAGTTTCAAGTATGATTAAGCAATTTATTTTAATTCTTCTGCTTAAACTACCATATTTACTTAATGAGGATTCAATTTCTCAATCAATATGTTTTCTACATTTAGTATGTGTTCCTAAAATAAGAATTGTAATACTAGTATCTTTTAAATGTTGTTCTCTAATAATTTTAGCAATTTCATTATCTGGTCAACTAGGTTCAATATCTCCCATTTTTACCGACATGTCTTTTATATCTAAAAATGTAGCATAATTATTAATTAATTGTGCTAACTTATTTTTCTCTTCTTGCTCTCTCTTGTGATGGTATGAAATGAAAATTTTTCTCATTATAATAACTCCTTTTTTTTCTAAATATTTTAAAAATTATGTTTTACAATTTATAAATTTAATTATAAAACATAATTAATGCATTTTTCGTAATATTTTTAATTTTTTAACTTTATTTTAATAAAATTTTATTAAAAAAGTAAGATAAAAAATGCTTACTTATATAAGCAGTATATGTTATTGCTGTGATTATTATTGATATGATAAAAATAAAAAAATGTAAAATATATTTTACAATATATATTAAATAATAAAATTAAAATTAAGATAAAAAATGTTTTTTGTTAAAATATAATTGTTTTAATTTAGGAAAGAGGTAATGAAGATGAAACAATACTTAGAATTATGTCAATATGTTTTAAAAAAAGGATATCAAAAAACTGATCGAACAGGGACAGGAACGATTTCCACTTTTGGTTATCAAATGCGTTTTGATTTACAAGCAGGTTTTCCAATATTAACTACTAAAAAAGTTCATTTTGCTTCAATTGTTCATGAATTATTATGATTTATTGCTGGTAATACTAATATTGAATATTTAGTTAAAAATAATGTTCGTATTTGAAATGAATGACCTTATAAAAAATTTGTAGCAAGCAAAAAATATCAAAATGAAACTTTAGAAGAGTTTGTTACCAAGATCAAAAATGATCATCATTTTGCTCTTGAATTTGGTGATTTAGGCCCTGTTTATGGCAGACAATGGCGTAATTTTAACGGTATTGATCAATTGCAAGAATTAGTAATAAATTTAAAAAATAATCCTTTTTCACGAAGACATATTTTATCAGCATGAAATCCGGCAGAAATTAAAGATATGGCATTACCACCTTGTCATACTTTAATTCAATTTTATGTTTCTGAGGATAAAAAATTATCTTGTCAATTATATCAACGTAGTGCTGACATTTTTTTAGGTGTTCCTTTTAATATTGCTTCTTATGCTTTATTAACAATCATGTTAGCTCAGGTATGTGGTTATCAATTAGGAGAGTTTGTTCATACTTTAGGTGATGCTCATATTTATAGTAATCATTTATTACAAATTAATGAGCAATTAACTAGAAAACCAAAGTTACTACCAAGATTAGTTATTAATCCAAACATTACTAATTTATTTGCTTTTAAATTTGAAGATTTTAAGTTAGAACAGTATGATTCCTATCCATTAATTAAAGGTCAAGTTGCAGTATAATGGTGGTTTTAGTTTGAGCAATGACTGCAGCGAGAGTAATTGGTATTAATAATAAATTACCCTGAAAAATTAAAGCAGAAATGCAATATTTTCAAAGTATTACTTTAAATAAAAATGTATTAATGGGGGCAAAAACATTTGAAAGTATTGGCAAACCATTAAAAAAACGTTACAATATAGTTATTACTAATCATCAAGAACGTTATCAACATTTTCAAAATGATAATAATATCACTTTTACAAATGATGTTATTTCATATTTAAAACAATATCAAGGTAATAAAAAAGCAGATATTTGTGTTATTGGTGGTGCTACCATTTATCAACAAGCATGAGATTATGCTGATTATTTGTACGTGTCAGTTATTAAGAAATCGTATGATGGTGATCTTTTGTTTCCTATTAGTAATTTTTCTGATTTTAAATTAATTAAAACAACAGAATTTACAGAATTTGTCGCTAATGTCTATCAAAGAAAGGAAAAATAATAGTGAATATTTGAAAAGCAATTTTAACGTGACCTTATTTATTGCAAACCTATAGTAAATCGGGTGCTATGACAAGAAAGGTATTAAGAGATCCAAGTTTAGTTCCTGAAGCAAAGCGATATGTTTGATTAAAAAAACGTGTCCGTTATATTAAATGATTATATAATGTGAAGTTAACTGTTCATAATCTTGAAAATTGACCAAAAAGAAAAGGTTGTGTCATGGTTGCTAATCATCAGTCAAATTTTGATCCGTTATTAGTATTATCAGTAAATGATTATAGTTTACATGCACCTTTAGGTTTTATTGCTAAAGCAGAATTAAAAAAAAATCATTTAGCACGAAGATTTATTTTTTTAATTGATGTTTTATTTATTGATCGTAATAATCCACGAACAGCTGTTACTGCTTTTCAAGAAGCAAAGGAATTAATTAGAGTGCCTCGTACAATGATGATTTTTCCTGAAGGAACAAGAAGTCATCACCAGCAAATGCAAGAATTTAAACCAGGGGCTTTAAAAATGGCATATCAAGCTTATGTACCAATTATTCCTGTTACTATTATTAATTCTTATCAAATTTTTGATCAAAAATATAAAGGTAAAAAAGATATTCATCTTATTTTCCATCAGCCAATAGAACCAAGTGAATTTATTAAACTATCAACTGATATTTTATCAAAACAAGTATTTAACATTATTAAAAAAGGAATTGATGATTTTAATAATAAAAAAATTTAAGATAATAAATTTTTGTTTGATATTTTGTGTTGCTAGTTAGGTAAAATTTTATGACAGTAATTATTAGAGAAACTGATAGATATCAAATTACAAAAATAATTATTAATAGTAGCATTTTAATAAACTGTTCTTTATTTCTAAATTTAAAGTGAAAAACCCATTTATTTATTTTTTAAATAAATAGGTTAAAAACTTATTTTAAGTTTAAAAGAATTATATCATAGTATTTATTTCGATATTTAATATCGATAATTAACGTTTAAGTTTGTCAAATTATTAATATTTATAATCACTTTTTAAATATTTTAATGTATCCCATTTTCAAGATCTGACTTAATATACAATAACTAATAATAATGGCAAAGACAATAGGAATATAAATTGGTGGTGGTCCAACCATATTCATTTGTTGACCAAGATGAGTATAAGGTAAACTTAAACCAATTGCACAAATAGCGATTACCATAACATTTACTGGTCAAGTACTATGACTTTGGATAAAAGGAATTTTTTCGGTTCTAAACATTTATACTACTAGTGTTTGTGTTAATAAACCTTCAATAAATCATCCGGAGTTGAACATATTAATATTTGCAACAGATGGATTAGCAAAAATGCCAAAGCCAAATCCTAAGATAGCAAAGGTGGAAATATCAAAGATACTACTTACAGGTCCATTAATAAAAGCAAACGGTAACATTCCTTTTGGATTTCAACGTTGTGGTTTTAATAAAAATGATTTATCAACCCGATCAAAGGCAATTGTAAATTGTGAAATATCATATAATAAATTTTGAAATAATAACTGAACTGGTGACATTGGTGCAAAAGTAAATCAAGCTGATGCTACTAAGACACTAAGAACATTACCAAAATTAGAAGCAATTGTGATTTTAATATATTTTAAAATATTACCAAAAATACGTCGGCCTTCAGTAATTCCTTTTTCTAAAACTAATAATGATTTTTCTAATAAAATAATATCAGATGCTTCTTTGGCAATATCAGTTGCATTATTAACAGAAATGCCAACATCAGCATTTCTTAACACTAAAGCATCATTAATACCATCACCAATAAAACCAACAACATGATCATTACTTTTTAGGGTGTTAATAATTTTTGCTTTTTGCAGTGGGTTTAATTTAACAAAAATATTATTATTTTCAACAATTCTTTTTAATTCGTATTTAGTTAGTCCCGTTAATTGTTCACCAGAAATTAAACCATTAATTTTTAAATTAATACGATTGCAAATTGCTCTTGTTACTAATTCGTTGTCACCAGTTAATATTTTTAAATCAACACCTTGTTTTTTTAATAATTTTATCATTTTTGTGGCTGTTGGTTTTGGTGTATCAAGAAAAGTGACAAAACCAAGAAAAATTAAATTTGTTTCATTTGTTTCATTATATTTTTTATTAGTAAGATTTGTGTTTTCATATGAGACAGCTAAGACACGTAATCCTTGTTCATTTAATTTTGCTATTTTTGTATTAATCATTTTTATTAAATCAGGATTTAATGGTATTACTTTATTTTGATAAAGGATGCGATTGCATGTCTTAATAACTTCTTCAACAGCACCTTTGCAAATTAATTTTTTATTATTTGATTTGTCTTGTAAAACAATTGTTAATTTACGACGATTAAAGTCAAAAGGAATTTCATCAATTTTATGATAATAATTACTTGTATTTTTGAATTGATTTTGTTGACCAAATTTGATAATGGCATTATCGATTGGATTTTTAATTCCTGTTTGAAAATAACTATTTAAATAGATAAATTTAATTAAATCATTATTTGTTTTATTATCTAATGTTATATAATTTACTACTTCAATATTATCATTAGTTAAAGTACCAGTTTTATCGTTACACAAAACATCAATTGCTCCTAAATTTTGAATAGCAGCTAATTGCTTAACAACTACTTTTTGTTTACTCATTTTACTAGCACCTCGTGCTAGATTAGAAGTAACAATCATTGGTAACATTTCAGGAGTTAAACCAACAGCAACCGAGATTGAAAAAATAAATGCTGCTGGTCAATCACTTTTTAAAAGGCCATTAATAAGTAACACAATTGGTACCATTACTAACATAAAACAAATTAACATTAAAGTAACACGTTTGATTCCTTTGGAAAAACTACTTAATGGTCGTTGTTTAGCTATTGTTTCGGCAATAGTAGCAAAGTAGGTATTAGTAGCTGTTGCTAAAACAATAGCAATGGCACTGCCAGCAACAACACTTGTTCCCATAAAACAAATATTTTGTAAATCAAATAAGTTTTGATATTTAGGATCATTAATAGCATGTTTTTCAGCAGGTAATGATTCACCTGTTAATGATGATTGATTAATAAATAAATCGTTACTTAATAAAATTTTTAAATCAGCAGGAATTAAATCACCAGCTGATAAATAAACTAAATCACCAGGCAATAAGTTATTAACAGTTATTTCTTGTGCTTGTTTAATGATGTTAATTGCGTTTTCTTTATTGATTTGCTTAACGTTAATATTACGAATGACAGTAGTGGTATTTGTTACGAGGACTGTTAGATGTTTAGTGATGAAAAAAGCACGGATTGCTTGGATATAAATTAAAGTACCACTTAATAAAATCATCGTGCCAACGATAATTGCCGCAACTAATGAATAAATTGAAGCATCATTTGTTGTGAAATAAGAAACTAAATTATAGCTAGTAATGATTGATAAAATGATATTAAATGGACCAAAATATGCTTTTAAAAATTCTAAAATTCAATTAAATTTTGTATTTTTAAAACTATTAATGCCATATTTTTTTCTTCTAATTTCAATTTCATCATCTTGTAGACCAAAATTAGGTAATGCTAATTTTTTTAATAATTGTTTTTGGTTAAGTTGTGCAATTTGTTTAATATTATCACCATTTGTGTAGACTAACGGCTTTTTAAAACTAAATTGTAACTTAAAATGTATTTTGTTTAAAAAAAACTTCATGATTTCTTTATCTCCTTCTTTAAGACTTTTAAATAAGGATTAAGAAAATTATTAACACACTAAAAAAATATTTTATTGAAAAAAATACTAGGAGAATATTTAACTGAATCTTTATTTAAAAGCATATTTTTAAAACTACTAATATTAATATTAGTATCATTTTTATTATGAATGGAACCATCATCAGTCATGAATATCACTCTCCTTTATCCTTTAACATTTTAACATTTTTTTTAAAAAAAGATAACTCTTTTAAAGAGCGTATAAAGTTGATGGATAGAAATAAAATAACACTGAACAATAGAAATATTGTTCTTTTTTATTATTAACACGCTTTAAATATCTACTACACGCAGTGACCAAGTAGGAGAAAGTTAATAATTAAGAAATATATATTTGTTAAAGATTAAAACTTAATAAACTGTCGTAAGAAAAATAAAACACTGTTGGATTTAGTCCTATTCTTATATCAGGATAAAAGGCTTCTAATGTTAAGCAAGTTAGAAAGTAACAGTATATCGCTTAATGTAATTGTTGTTAATAATTGAATAGCCATATTGGCTCAGTAAATAACCCTATTAACATGTTGATTGTTACATTATTATTAATTAAGAAAAAGGGGGTTTTTATATATATACACACTCTACTAAATATATCATAACATTATTTTTTGTAAATGAAAGGAATTAATTAAAAATGAATCAATTAATTAATATTGAAAATTATAATATTAAAGAATATAAAACAGAAATTGAATCTTTTTATAAAAATTTAAAACAATTAATAGTAGAAGTAATTAATCTTAATGATAAAATTCCTTATTTAGAAAGTTATATAAAACAATCTAATAAAGATATTATTAATGAAATTGATTTAAAAGATAATAAAAAAATATTAGATACTATTAGTTTAGAATTTAAAAATATTGAAAATTATAATGTAATTATTAAAAAACAATTAAATAATTGAAAATCAGTATTTGCTGGACAAAATGGTTTAGATACTTTAATTAAAAATAAAAAAGAAGAATTATTATTACCAGTTAAACAAAAACAAATTGCTTATGATAATCAAATTAAAGAAACTAAAACATTAAAAGAACAAAGTAAAACTAAAACTATATTAGGTCTTAGACAATATACTACTTATAAAATATTAAGTATTGATGCAGATATTCTTGATAAAGAATATTGAATAATTAATGAATCAGCAATATTAATTGCTTTAAAAAGTGGTATTGAAGTTAAAGGTGTAACTTTTGAAGTAATAAAGGAGTATAAATAATGAAAGCAAAAAGATATAGAACTCCTAAAAATAATAATAAAATATTAAAACATAGATTTAATGTATATCTTAATGAAAATGAGTTTCAAAAAGTAAAAGAATTTTGTCAAAGTAAAAATATAAAAATATCTGCTTTAGTTAGAAAATTAATTAATAATGTCATTGATTTTTAATAAAAAAACACATCAGTATTTTTTAAAAGATAAAGAATTATTTTCAGTTTCTAAAATACTTGATAATTATCTTGGATCTAGTTATGACAAAATTCCTAAAGAAATTTTAGAACCAGCAATTATTAAAGGTAATATTGTACATAAAGTAGCAGAATTATATTTTAAAAATATTAATAATGATAATTTAGTAAAAAAAATAAAAGATAAATTAGTTAATAATAAATTTAATGAAAATATATTAAGTTATTGTTTGACATTATTAAATTTTTTAGAAAAAAAATTTACTGGAAATTTAGAGACAATTAGTGAACAAATGTTTAATGCAGATGTTGTTGCTGGTACACCAGATTTAATTTTTAAAAATAAATTAGATTTATATACTATTATTGATTTTAAAACTTATAAAGTTATGAGTAAAGTATTAAAAATTAAAGCAGAATTACAATTAACAGCATATTATTGACTTTTAAAAAATAATGGTTTTGATTTATCAAATATTAATTTTATTTGTTGGGTAAAAGAAAAACAAATTGAATTAATAAAAGTAGAAATAACAAAAGAAAAATTACATGAGTGAGAAATGGCACTTGCTTTATGAAAGGAAAAGTGACATGAATAAAAATAAAGAATTAAATGAAATTTGAAAAGTACTTTGTAAAAACCAAGAACAAATAAATTATATCTTAAAAGAAATTATAAGAATTAATAAAGCAAAAGGAGAATAAATATGAATCAATTAGTTATTAAAAATATTCAAAATGGAAATGTAGAAAAATTTATTAAAAATAAAGGTATTACTAATAATAATGAAATACAAAAATTTAAGTCAAATGTTTTAGCAATTGCTAATCAATTTGGATTAGAAAAAGCAAATCCAGAAACAATAGTAGCAAGTTGTTATCAATCAGTATTACTTAATTTACCATTAGAAAAAAACTTTGGATATTGTTATGTTGTTCCATATTGAGATAGTAATACTAAAGTAAATAATGCTCAATTTCAAATGGGATATAAAGGTTATATTCAATTAGCATTACGTAGTCAGCAGTATAAAAGAATTAATGTTATTGATGTAAGACAAAATGAAATTAAAAAAATAGATTATTTAAAAGATGAAATAAAATTTAAATTTATCTCAAATCCATTAGAAAGATTAAATGCAAAAATAGTAGGTTATTGTGCTTATTTTAAATTAAAAAATGGTTTTGAAAAAACTTTATATTGAACTAATGAACAAGTAGAAGAACATTTTTTAAAATATTCAAAAACTTATGCTAAATCTAAAAAGTTTGCTGTTGCTAGTTTTGAAGATATGTCTAAAAAGACTGTACTAACTCAATTATTAAGAAGATGGGGAATAATGACTACTGAATTACAAACTGCTTATGAATCAGATCAAGCAGTACTTATTAATGATGAAAAAATATATATTGATAATCCAAATAATGATAAAAATAATGAGTTTGTCCCAGAAAGTGATAAAAAATCAACAATAAAATCAAAAGATGAAACAGTTACAACTAATTTTGAACCTCCTACTAATAATTTTAATTTTGAAGAACAACAAGATATTATTGATAGTTTATATTTAGATTAAAAAATAATATAAGGAAAAAATAATATGTTCTGGTGAGAAAAATTAATTTTAGTAATACCATTATTAATAATATGTACCACAATTCTAATAGGAACAGTAATTATATTATTGGGTATGAAAAAAGATAAAAATAATATAAAAGAAATAGTAAAGGAGAATAAATAATGTGTAAAGAAAGTGAGTTAAGATATACTTTACTTCATCAAAAATTAATGCTGACTAAAAATTTAACACCTAATGAATGAAAATAATATAGAAATTTAAAAAATAAGGAGAAATAATAATGGGTTATTGAACATGATATCAATGTACATATTGTGGAGAAAAATTAATAGGTGATGAAGAAAATATAAAGCATTCTAAAAATCATAAAAAGGAAAATAAATAATGACTAATTATTTACTTTCAATTGATCCCAGCATTAAAAATACTGGAATAACTTTATGAGAAAATAAAAAACCAATATGGGTAAGTAGTTTTAGTTTTAAAAAATTTAATAATGATGAATGAAAAGAATTTAAACATGCAATATATAGAGACCATTTTTGAGAAACAAATTTAATTATAGAACGCGGGACTTTTAATCCAAAATTTGGTAAAGGTAAAGAAACATTAGATCATCTTAGGGGTTTTATTGCCGGGCAATTTAACAAATTATTAACTAAGGATATGTTAATAAGTCCTAGTTCATGACAAAATTGATATATTAAAGAATTTCTTGTCTTTTTTGAAAATGATAAAAAATGAACAAAAAAACATTCATTAGAAATTGTACAAATAATTATTACTGAAAATAATTGAAATATAAAAGTTAATAATCATGATGAAGCAGATAGTTTATTAATTGGCTGATATTTTTATAGGAAAATAAATAATGAAAACTAAATTTGTTAAAATTAAATGTATGGCTAAAAATTGTGATATTAAAATTGAAATTAAATTAAAACGTACTTGATATTTAGAAAATAATAAAAGAGTCTATACTTATATTAGAGATAATTTATTATCTTTTTGTAATTTTCATACAGAAGAATTTAAAAATGCTTTGGCAGAAATGAAAATTAAAATTCATAAAGATATTATTAATAAACAATTAAAAGAAGAAATTAATAATCAAGTAAATAAAGAATTAAATAAATATAAGGAAAATTAACAATGATATTAATGATTAAAAATTTATATATAATATAGATTTTTTCTTTACTTTTAATAAAAAAATGATAAAATATTTTAGTCCTCTGACATTTTTGTGTAAAATATAACAAAAAAAAACACCTTAATTGGTGTTTTTAATTTAAACGATTTTAAATTTTGTTGCTTTTTTCTTATCTTTTTCACTCAACTCTTTCTTTTTAGATTTTTGTGCTATTACAAAATTATCTATTTGTTCTTGTTCTACATTAAAACTATCTAATAATTTTGCTGTTTGAGTAGAATCTAATTGTAAATGAGAATTTAATTGTTTAATATTTGCTTTAATAAATTCTAATTCTTTATTATTTTTTAATTCTTTTGCTAAATTAGATTGTTTTGATTTTTTAATTGATTTACCAAATAATAAAAATCCTAATGTAATAATTATTCCACTGGCAACTGCTCCACTTAATACTGCTGATATTAATTCTATTGAAAAATTCATTTTTTATTCCACCTTTTCTATTTTATTTGAATGTTGTTTACATAAATGACATTCTTTTTTATGCGTTTTAATTTGTTGATATTGATATATTAAATAAGGACTTGTAATAATAATTGGTATTGTTATTAATGCATATTTAATTAATTTTCCATAATTCCCTAATTTGGTAATAAGATTTAAGCCAATATGACCAAACATAGGAAATAAAGTTAATATTAAATGGTCTGGCCACGTAAAATTATATTCATTAGTATAATTTCCTATTCCCATTTCTATTGGTATTTTAGGTATTAATCATGGTGTTATTGTAAAAAATAATGTTATTAACATCCCTATAATATGACTAGTTATTTTTAAAATATTTGATATTAAAATTTTAATTTTATCAATATGAGAACTATTTTTAGATAATCATATTTTTTGTTGTCTTTTAAATTCTTTATTACTATATGACCAAGGATTAATAGTATTTCATATGCCGATTGGTTTAATTGGTTTTTCTAAATCAATAATAATTATCACCTACTTTTTTTCATTTAAATTTTATTAACATTTAATCACCTCCTTGTAATTCTTCTAATTTTAAAAGTTGACCATATTGAAATTTTCCTGAGTTACTAATGGTATAAATTGTATTATTTTGTAGTTGTAAAGAAACCATTATTCTATTATTAACATTATCTCAATCCAAAGATTGAATATCTGTATTTAATTCACCATATAAAAATTCTTTACAAATAAAAATATATTTTTTACTACTTATTTGATTTTCAAAATTATAATAAATTTTATATTTATTATTTGGTTTAAAATCATATTGAATATGATTTATATTTAATTTTGTTCCAACTTCTTTTCATTTTGAACTATTTGGTTGCTTTTCTAATATTTCATTAATTGCTTGTAATAATTTTTTATTTTTTGTTTTTAATAATTTATATTCATTATTTTCAAATAAATCTTTACAAAGTAATGAATTTTCTTCATCATGTAATGTAATTTCATTTGTTTCAGTATTATATTTAAAATATTTATTTGCAAATTTTTTATCTTTTATTTTTGCTTTTAATTCATTAATAGCACCAACAATAGTTTTATCTGTTGTTTGTAAAGCAGGATTATCAGTACCAAGAGCATTTACAGCAAAAGCATATTTAAATTTATCGATATCTACTTTATTTTCTAATTTTTTATCAATATATCTTTTATTAGCAGCATCATCTTCTAATTTTGGATCACCAACTCGTGTTAAATTTCAACCTTGTAAATTAATATCTCTTGCTCATTTTAAATTAGCATCAGTACTTGTGCTATTTCATATACTATCTCTACTATTATTTTTTATTTCATTAATAGCACCACTGACAGTTTTATTATTTGTCTGTAAAGTATCATATTCTGCTTGATTAATTAAAATATTAGAAACATTATTATTTAGACTAATAACTTTTTCTTTTTGACCCATTTTACCATCGACAAGTTGCATACTATCATTACTAAAATATTGGGTAAATAATTCTTCAGTAGTTAAATTATCAATACTTTTAATATTATTAGTATCAATAGTAATAGTAGTACCTATAATACCAATAGGATTAGTTTTAATAATTTTAGTTCTAACATCATTACTTTGTAAATTTGTAATTCTTAAATATGATTCAAAAAAATTATTATCATTTTTTGCACTAATAAAACTATTACTTTGATATGGTTTAACATTAATAGCAAAACCTTGAAAAGTTAATCTTTCTTTAATTTTAGATAAATTAATATATACTTCTGGCACAATATAATAAGGATCATTAGGGTTAGTTTGTTGATAAGTAATACCACCTTGGGCAATACTTGCTTGTGCTCTCATATAATCTACACCTTTACCAAGAATAAATCTTACTTGATGAGCAGTTGCCGTTTGTACAATATCAGTAAATTCTGTAGGTTCTAATTCTGGTCATTTAGTACTAATATTATTACCACTAGCATAATTAACACAATCACTAGCTTGAGTAATTGCTAATCATATATCATTATCTGGTGTAGTAATATCATCAAATAAAGTATTATTAAAATAATTACTTTCTTTAAATTCTTCTACTGTGATAAACATTAAGGGATTTTTAATAGCCATTATTTATTTCTCCTATTAATACTATATTTTTTATAAGTATTTTTATTTTTATAAATTGAATAACCAATATTTTTAAAAGTACTATTTTTATTAGTAGTAAATATTGTTCTTCTTACATCTCGATATGCTTTACTTCCAATTTCAGAACTAGATAATGTTTTATATGTTTTAAGTCTAAAAAAACCACGTTCTAATCGATTAATAAAGGCAGAAGTTTTTAAAATATTAATATTTTTTGCTTGTAAAACATAATAACTTTTTCTTCCTTTAGTAATATCTAAAGTATCTTTAAGATTTTTCTTTACATATGCTCGTAATTGACTTGGTAATCAACTTCTTAATCAATATTTTCAAAAGATACTACCAGCACCAGAACCATTTTTACCCCGTTGTTGTGTCATTAATACTCATATTTCTTCGGGAAATGATGGATAAGTATAAGGACCATATCAACGTTTATTTTTACTTGTATCACTTTGAAATAAACCAGTTAATAATCCAGATTTTAATTGTATATTTGATTTATAAAATGTACCTTTTTTAAATCAAGAACTAGACAATATTACTCAATCTTGACTATCTTTATTTAATTCTGCTTTATTTAATTTTTCTTTATTTTCTTTTGTAACACCTTTTTCAGAAAATTTACTTAATTTATTAATAATTGAACGTAAATATTTAATTTCATCTGGAGTAATAATATTAAGTAATTTTTTTAATATATTTGGATTAAAAATACTATATGGTTGATCTAATTCTTCTTTACTCACATTTTCATTTTTTAAAGTTTCTTGAAAATCTTTATTTTTAAAATAATCTTTTAATAAATCAAATATTAAAATTCTAATATCATTACTTGCTAACATATAATAAATTAATTCTATTATTTGTGGAATCATGTTATAAACTCATATGATTATAATCTCAATTTAATGAAGTATTATCATTATTTACTGGTACTTCACTCATATTATCACTACCATATTGACTACTTGTTTCACTATTAATAGTAAATCTATCATCATTAATTAATCTTGTTGTTTCATTTGTAAATGGTGTTTCTTGCATTTCAGTATTATTATGTACTGTTTCCATAGGTAATAAATTATGAATAATTTCACTTATTCCTGCAATAATAGTAGGTATTGCATAAGCATTATTAAAATCGTTATTAATCCCCATCGCAACACCACTACTAATTAAACAACCACCAGTTGCCATATTTGCTATTTTTCGTATCGTTGCAAATTTATTAGGTATTAATTCAGTTAAACCATTAATAACATTGGTGATACCATAAGCATTTAATGAAATGTAAGTATCTCAATCCATTAAATGATTATTAGTAGTATTATCATTACTAAATAATAAATCTGGTGGAAAAGGATTTACTGTGGTTGTAATTATTGGACTTTCTGTTGGATTAGGATTAATTGAATTATTAGTAAATTTACTATAATTTGTTAAACCAATTGTTCCTAATCCTAATAATATTTTTTTACTACTATTAATTAATTTAGTTTTAGTGGTTGGTTTTTGATTCAAGTTTCAAATATCTAAACCTAATTTTTTACCAAATAATAAAGAATTAATTGAACCTAATATGGGATTAGCAATTACTTGCCCATAATATGCACTTGTACCAATCATTGCACAAATAGGACTAATTCCCGTTCTTATTAATTTAGTTAAAGTATAATTATTATTCAATGGTATAATCTCAGCATGTTGTGGCATGTTTATTTTCTCCTTTTAATAATTGATTATTTTTTTTAATTTGAATTATAACTTTTCCTTTACAAATAATATTATCTCCAACTAATACTGCAAAATTATCATGAACATTACTTACTATAAAATAATCATTTCTTAATTCTGGAAATTCATAAAGTAATATTGCTCTTATATCTTCACTAGTATTTAATTCTTCTGGCTTTGGAGAATTAATAATAATTTTTGTTTTTTTATTTATAAAATTATAAATATATTGCATAAATTAAGCCTTTACTGCTTCATAATTAATGACTACAAAACCTTTATATAAAGTATCTTTATCTTTTGCAGTAATAGTTGCACTTGTATTTGTAATTTCAGTAATATCGACATGACCAGTTGTATATGATAAATTTTTAGACTTAATAGCATTTTCTAATTCTTGTAAAGTAATTTTATCTCCAGTAATAGTAATTTTTCCTAAATCAGTAATATAAATTAAATTTTCTAAATCAATTATAAAATTATCAAAATCAGCAATTTTATAAGTTGCAGTAGATTTATCTTGAACTTTTGAATATTCTAAATTTTGTGCTTGTGTTATTTCTGCTATTGTAGGCATAATTGCTTGAATAATATATTGTAAATGTCCTCTAATCATTGTTGGAACACTATATAATGCTTTACAAATTCATTTTAAATTACCAGTTTCGTTATCAATTACTTGTCGAATAGATTGAAAACTTGTCGGCATAGCAACAGCATTTTTATGAATAAAGGCACTAAACATTTTTCGTAAATCAAATGTTTTTTGTAAATGTAAACCTGTTTCTGTACCATGTTGAAATATTTGTTCTAAATAAAATGATTTCATTAAATCAGTACCAAAAATACTATCTTTATATAATTGTCCAGTTACTACAGTATCAGCAGCAATTGCAGCATAATTTAATTTTTGAAATATTTTTGTAAATTGTAAATAACTTGTAAAACCAACTGCACCTTTAATATCTGTTAAATTAACTCCAACTTCTGCTTTAGTTACTTTTTTAATTAAATTATTATTTTTATTACCAATTATATAAAATGCTTCTAATGCACTATCTGGTGTTAAATTAAGTAAATTAATAGGTAATACTTGTGATTTAGCAATACAATAATCTTTAATACCAGTTAAAAAAATTGCTTCCATAACAAATAAATAAGATTTAATCATTGAAGAACTTCATTCAGCAATTAATGTTGCTCTAATATTTGGATCACTTGCTAAAAATCTTTCCATATCAAACTCTTCAACTCTTCATTTTAAAGTTAATTTTTGATCCATATATACTGTTGTTGATTTTGCTTGTGTTCATTGATTAACTGCACCAGTAATCGGGTCATAATCACTACCTCAAGTAATACGTTCAGCAATCCGAAAAATAGCAGTACCTATACCATTTAATGTTGCTATTTGATCAGCAATTGCTGATGTTCTAAAAAACATAGTATTAGCATCATTATTAAGTACTCCTCTAACTTGTGCTTCAGCAATACTTAAAATAGCATTTTCAGTTTTACTATTACCACCAATAGTTAATGCTCTTACTGGGTCAATATATGTTGTTGCCATATTTTATTCTCCTTACTTTATAGTAGAGAATAATTGTTTTGCAAATTCCTTTAATTCTTCTGGATTAGTAATACCAGTAGTTTTAGCCTTTTCACTTAAACTTTTTTCTTGTTGTAATTTATTAACTTCATCTAATTTTAATAAATCAGCAAAATTAAAATATTGTGTTTTATCTTCTTGATTATTAGAATTATCAGAATTTTTAAAAATCTCTACATATTCATTTTTAATTTTATTTAATGCCTCTGATTTTGATAAATCTTTATAATTTGGCAATAATGATTTAGCAAGAGTTACTTGTTTTTCATTTAAACCATTAAATAATGATTTTTCTTCATACTCTCTTATTTTTGGCTCAAATTCTTTTTTAACTTCTTTAAAAACAAAATTTCGGTGTTGTTCTAATAAAGTATCAAATTCTTCTTGAGTATAATTATCTTTTTTATTATAATTAAAATTTTCCATTTTAAACTCCTTTTAATAATCTATTATTAAGCAAATAGTCATGCTGTTTTCATATATATTATAACATTATTTATAATTTTTATAAATAACTATTGCATAAAAAAATAAATCATTATATACTTTATTTATAAAAAAATAAATTATTATATAAGTTTTAGTCCACTGACATTTTTGTGTAAAATAAAAAAGATAAGTATAATGGAACGAATACTTATCTTTTTTTTAGTTTAGTTTATAATTATAGTATTATTAATAATAAAGTAATTATTAAAACAAAAAATAGGTGATAAAAATGGAAAATAAAATAAATAAAAAAAACTTAGCAGAATTTTTAAGTATTCCATTAATTGAAGCTACTAAAATAGAAATGGCAATATTATATTTATTAGGAGAAGCAAACGAAAAAAGTAAAAAAATTTATAAAACAATTATTTATAAATTTATTTCTTTTTTAGAGTTAAGAGCAACGCAAAAATATGCTAATCATTTTTTTATGATGGATTTTGTTGCTTGAGAATGAGGTTCAGTTCCATATAGTTTTATGAAATATGTTGATGAATATAATAATACATTTTTATATTTTGATTATAAAAAAACACTTGATAATAAAATTATATTTTCTTTAAAAAATAATAATGATTATAAAAAATATTTTAATTGAGATTATTTTTCTGAAATTGATAAAAAAATATTAATTGAAATAACAGATTTTATTTTGGAAGATAATAAAACAGTTAAAGAACTTAGTAATATTATTCATGAAAAAAGTAGGTCTTGACAATTTTTTTGAGATAAAAGAAAAACTAAAAAACAAAATAAAATGAATTTTTATTTAGATATAAAGTTTGATAATGAAGATGAAGAAGAAAAAAAAGAAATAATTAATTTTTATGAAGAAAGTTGTTATAAAAATGATAAATATTAATGGTACAAATTTTTATCTTTTTTATGATAATAAAAAAATATTAAAAAATAAAAAATCTTATTTATGTCCATTAATTAAAATTGATGAAAATAATATTATTTTTATTAGAATAACTACTAAAATACCAGAAAAATATGAAAAATATTATGTAGAAATTGATACAAAAGAATTAGATATAAAAGAATTAGATAAAGTTTCATATATAAGATTTGATAGAAAATATAGTGATATACATATTGTTAATATTGCAGATATATGAAAAGATTATCAAGGAGTCACTTATAATGAAATATTTGAAATTAAATACATACCATTAATACTAAAAAGTGCTTTGAATTGTAAATATATTTCTCCAATGTATTTAAAAATAATAAATGAAGAATTAAAAAAGTTACCATAAGGTAACTTTTTAATTAGGTTAACACCTAATTATAAATTTATAACTAATAAATAATAAAACATCTATAACTTACCCTATTTAACCCATTAGGTAAGTATTTTATATACATTAATATTTAAGATTATATGGTAATATTATTTTCATACAGTAAATGCAGTAATTAAAAAAGCAACAGTTATCATTAAAACTATTGTCGATATTATAACAATAGTAGTTAAAGCAAATTTATTATTATAAATTTTATCAATAAATTTTTCTTTTTTTATTTCATGAATGTTAACATTTTCTGTATCCATAATTTAACCCCCCTTTATATTAATTATACTAAAACTTAATTAAAACTTAATTTAACTAAGTTATATTAATAATAACAATTATCTTATATTTAGTGTTATTTTATATATATTTGCTTTAATACTATTAATATAAATTTTAGCGTATGCTTTATTATCTTCGCTCATTTTTTCTCTAACATATCATACATTTTCAATTTTTCCTAATGTTGCTTGTAAATAAAAATCTCATTTAAAATTTTTATTATCTACTATACAAAAACCTAGTGCTTTATTATTTTCATATTTAATATTTCAACCACCAATATTACCATTATCATTTATAGCAAATTTATAACTATTTAAAATATAATTATTACTTGTATAACCATAAGCCGATGATATCCCACTTTCACTTTCTAAATGTATTAATTGTTTTCCATAAATATTAGGACTTCAACCAGCAATAAATAAGCCATTTATTGGTTTATATTCTGTAAAAATTAAATCTTTTAACAATATTTCTTTAAATCCATTTTGTTTTTTTGGATTAAAAAAATTTTCATTTACAGAAAAATTAGTATATCAGTCTCCAAATAAACCTGCAATAGAATTATTATGAATTTCTTCTTTTGTTTCAATATCATAATCATAATAAATTGTTATACTTTTATAATAACGTTGTAAATCATTAAAAGTATTAATTAATAATGTAGGGTCTAATAATGATTTTAAATCAACTTCATAATTAACTAATTTATTTGAATTATTTTTTAATCATTCATCAGTATTATTTACTGTTTTAGAACTAGTATCAATGGTTAAATCGATATTATTTGCTATCATTTCTATTTTTAAATCTGGATTAATAATAATTTTTTTTGCTATATTTTGTGGACTTGGTGGTAATATACATGCTGGATAATTAAATGTTGTTTTTTCTGTTTCACTATATTCATCATGATTAGTTTTATATTGAGTTAATCAATTAAAAGCATTACTAGTTAATGAACCAGTATTTTTATATCGATATTGTGCAATTGATATTTCATTATAATCACCTTGATAAGTATATGGATTATCACTATAAAATGTATGTATTTCTTCACCTTGATGAAGTGATTGCGTTATTATTGTATCAATAATATAAGCATAATTAGCACCATCTATAACACCATTACTTGTAGGATTTCATTGTGTTGCTTTATCTTCATTAGTTAATGGTGAAGCGATATCTAAAAATTCTGTATCTTCTGCTAAGATATAAACTTTATCATTTTTCTTTTGTGATAAATCAACAGTACTAATTTGTTCTTTTGTAGTTAATTTTTCACCAGTTTTGGCATTTCATGGATAGACACTAATTCTATCAGTTAATTTCATTAACATCGCCGTGGTAGAAACATTAGCACCTAACATTTTACCAATAGCAAAATCACTATCATTAGTAAAGGTATTTAATGGAATTAAACCACCATTACCAATAATACTTT
This sequence comes from Spiroplasma endosymbiont of Polydrusus pterygomalis, assembly GCF_964030825.1. Classification (NCBI taxonomy): domain Bacteria; kingdom Bacillati; phylum Mycoplasmatota; class Mollicutes; order Entomoplasmatales; family Spiroplasmataceae; genus Spiroplasma; species Spiroplasma endosymbiont of Polydrusus pterygomalis. Next base: position 763,977 of record NZ_OZ034964.1, read on the forward strand.
CTAAATTAGAAGCAAAAAAAGCAGACATAAAACCATTAAAATATAACATTTTTTTATATTGTTGTGAATTTTGAGTAATAATAAATCCTACTGGTATCCCTAAAGTTAAAGAATTTAATAATTTACCTACTAATGGAATACTTGATAAAGCAAATGGTAATCATTGATTACTATCATAGGGCATTTGTACTAAGGGACTAAATACTACACTATTAAAATTTAAAATAGCAGACATATATTTTTGACTTATTTTACTATAATCAACTGTTGGTGAACCAATAATTAAATTAGTATCTGGATCTTTATATTTAAAATTACTAGACATATCTACATTATATTCACCTTTTAAATTATTGATATTTCATTCACTATCTCAAAACATTTTTGCTTCACCAATTGCTGTACCATTACTTTTAATTGCTTTATCTTTATCAAATGCTAACATACCTTTAAAATCTTTTGTGACAAATAAATTTGTTTGGATATTTAATTTAGTAGTTAGTCATTTTGTTCAATCTTTAAAATTAGTATATCCAGTAGGTCTTGCATCCATGATATTATAAAATGTTGTTTCGGGATGACTACTAGTAGTTATTTGATCATTAATACCAGCAAATAAACCACCATTATTTTTAATATTAGTTGTCGAATGGTCATTATTACCAGCAATAAATAATCTTCTTGAAGCAAATACTTTACTTTCAAATATTTCTTTTGTTCCTTGTTGTATAGGTTCTTGTCCTTGTATGATTGGTCTACCATAATAATAACAACTTGCTAATAATTCTAAGCCATAACTTTGTCGGTGACTATATCTTACTCCGATATCACGCATTAAAGTACGATTTAAAGTAACTATACCATTTTCAATAGTAGGAAAAGCATAACCACTACCAGGACTACCATAATTAATAAATCCTAATGTAGTTTGTCCACTAGCTTGTAAGTTATCATTAATACTACTAAATGTGATAACTTGCATACTAAATGCTTGATTATATGGACTATAATAATTTGTTACATTTGAAATATATAATAATTGTCGATCTTGATTTTTATCTTTACCACCTATATTTTCATTTTTATTATTAAAAACAGTAAAAAATTGTAAATAATCATCAACTGTAATTTGTTCTTCAAACATTACTAATGTATATTGTCTTTTAGTACTAATAGTTTTAAATATAGTTTGACCAGTTAAATTATTAAAATCAACGCCACTATTATCTTCGATAAGATAAGCATTTCAATAATCACCAATGTTATATTGTTTTGTATAAAATTCATCTTGTCCAGTAATTTTATTAGTATTTGGGTCGATTATACCTTTATTTTTTTGATATATTTTCGTACTATTTTTTCAAATAACTACTACTGGAGTATTACCAGTTAATATTAATTCATATTGTCCAAAATCAGTAATTTTACTATTAATAGATTTATATCCAGTTTCAGTTACAGGAATTACACCATTATTAATGGTAAATGGAAATATTTTTCATTGTGAACAAGTTTTAATTTTTGCTTGTTGTAATTTTAACGCCAGATGTGCTTGTCTTGCTGTTATCTTTCAAATTGCGTTGTTCATCATTGCCATTATTATCACCTAACCTTTTCATATCTTTTTCTTGTTCTTTATCAATTTCTTTAACGATACTTTTTGCTTGTAAATTATTAACATGTCTAATTTGACCAATAGCTTCATGTCTGGCAATTAATCCATAATCTAATTGAAATTGTAATAATTCTTTTTGTTGTAATTGGTCAGTCATGGCAATCGGTAAAAAATCAAAAGAATAAGGTCTTTCTTTCTTGCCATCTCAATATTTATTATGTATCATTCAGATATCAATTAATCTTTGGATATAAGGTTTATAATGAGCAATTTTAAATTCTGTTGTTTCCATATCTAATTTATTATTCATTAATGATTTAGTTTTATTTTCATAATTAACACCACTAAATTCTTCATAATCATAACCAGCACCATTATATATACTTTTCATTGTGCCATTATAATCTATAAAGTATTCACTAAATTTAGGAGCACCTTGTACTACTTGGACACCACCTTTACCAACAGTATCATAATCCATACTACTAACTTCAATAAAAGCATCTGCTATAAATTCTGATATATCACTTTTACCCATTAATAAATCTAATAATTTTTCATTTGAAACTTTACCATAAATACGAGTTTGATTTAATACTCGTTCTTTTCTTTTTTGTTTAATAATATGATTGACATCATTAATTAAATCTGCTACTGGCATACAATCTGGATAACCATTAAATGTAGTTGATTGACCAAATAATAAAGGATTTGGTAAATTTGTTATTTCTACTATTGGTAAAAAACCAAATGGATTTTTTAAATTATATTCTAAATCTGGTTCATTTTCTGGCATAACTTTCGAATGAGTTGTACCTAAGATAATTTCTTTATCAATTGCATTAAATATTTTTACATTTACTATTTGTGGCGTAATAGTAATTCATGTCAAAGTTTGATTATCTGCTTGGACATTTGTAAAAAATAATTCTGCTGATTGTTCTTGTTCATTAATTTTTGCTACGCGATTTATAAAACTAGGACTTGGTACTGTTAATGATATTGAACCATCTTTATTTAACATTCAAAATAAAACACATCTCCCTAATAAACTATTTTTAATAAGAAATTTTGCTAATTTTTCAAATCATTTATCTTTATAATAAAAATTATTTCAATCATTTAATAATTTTTCATCTTCACTTTGTAATAATAATCCTTTACCAAGAACTAAACGTGTACTTTTTTGTGCAATAATTCTTGGTATATCTAAATATCAATTTCTTTTATCTGCTAAATAAAAATTAGTATTATATAAATCCATTTTCTAATTCACTCCTTTTCTTTGCTATTAATAAATCATTTCCTATACTACTTTGTAACGCTCTCATCTCAGACATAAACATATAACAAATACTATCAAAAGTATCATCATGTAAATCTAACATTTGTGGTTGATTATTATTATTTTCAAGTTTTGGTTTTGCTAATCATTGGATTAAACCTAATTGTCTTTTTGTATTAGGACAATTATTTCAATCAATACTTACTATTCCTTTAATTAAAACAGCAGTTAATCAATCAATACGGTCTCTTATATAATAATTTTCTTTAATAACAGCATTAAATGATAATCAAGTAATATATTTATCTTTAAGTATTTTATTTGCTACATCAATAAATGCTTGTCCACCATTACCATAATCAGTAGTAACTATTAATCTTGTTTGCTTCATTCTTGGGAATTCATAAGCTACATTAAGATAAAAATTAATTATTTCATGAGCTAATTGAAAAGTATCTTTATATTGCATGGCATGTTGACCTGCAAAGCTTGCATTGGAATGAAAATATTCTTTATAGACATGTGCTTTTGTTTTTGTTTGATTTAAAAAACCAATATGAGCACTTGTTGGATGACCAGTTATACTAGTTGCCATACCAATATCTAAACCAGCACGAAAATAATAGGGTTGAAAATCTAATTGTGTTTTAACTAAATTTAATATTCTGGCAAAGATAGCACCAGTTAATACACTAGGGACACCATCATATCAAGATTGTGCTTTTATTGGATCTAATACTTTTAATTCTGCTAAATTATTAATTATATTTTCTGATAAATATTGTTTATTTAATTTTCAATTTGAATAATGAAATAATTTTAATATATTATTTTCAATTATTGATTTTATTTGTTCATTATTTTTTTTCATAATTTCTAAATTATAAGGTACACGATTATTCATATATTCAATATGATATTGATATATATTATCTGGATTACAAGTTGTTATTTTAATTCTTTTTTTAGCATTACCAATAGCAAAAGTAATTGCTTGAAATTCTTGTTGTGTTAATTCATTTGCTTCTTCTTCTCATTCTATTATTAAATCAAATCCTTTTATTTCACTTCTAGAAAGACCTTTAAGTGGTATTCTATCATTAGAATTAGAATAAACACCCATAACTCTAATAAATGACTTTGTCCCTTTAAATCTAAAATCTGCTTGTTTATTTGGATATTTTAAATTAAAATCTGTATAATCTTGAAATCCAGCAGAAATAAATGATTCATATACTTCTTTAACTAAATCATTAATATCTTTATTTAATTTTTGAAAACCATATATCGCAACTTTTTTATTTTTTTTAAGAGCAATGGCAAATAATATAGGTAATATCATTGCGACACTAAATGTCTTACCTGAGTATCTACTTCCACTTAAATTATATTCATCATGTGTAAAATCAACTTCATCTAATAATCAATAAACTATTTCATATAAATAAGTAAATTCGTTATTCATTACTGTCATTGTCAATTTTCCTTATACTGGGTAAATTAATAATAATATTACTATTTGCTTCTTGGGTTTCAATATTTGGTAAATCAAAATCATTAGGATGAGATAGTCGTCAATGTTGATAAATTATCTCTGGTTTAACAAGTGCTTTTTCTAACATATGAGTAGAAATTTCGGCACGTGCTTTATCATAACTTTTTAAAAATTTACGTTGTCATGGACTACTTCTGCGTCGGCAATCATATACAAATTTTCTATCGATATCAAGTGCATTATTTAAACCTTGTGGAGTTAAGATTTTTTTTTGAGTTCTTAAATAATTACTTATTTTTGTATCGTAATCTCCTAATTCTTTACGTTTTGCTGGCATGATATTACTCCTTATTTATAAATATTATAAATAAATTATATCATTTTATGTTAGCATTATAAATGCTAACATAGATTTAAAAAAGAAATGGAGTGAGATTTTGACTTTTAATTATGTAAATTTTAAAGAATTGAGTAATAAATATTTATTAAATAAATTAAAAATTAAATATATTAATTATGATAATAATTATTTTAAAAATTATCATAATAAAAAATACTTTAAAGTTTCTAAAATTAGAAAGAGAACTGTATTAACTGAATATGGTGTATTAACATACTCTAGAAGAATATATAAAAATAAATATAATGGTAATATTTTTGTACCTACTGATATCTATGTTGGTATTAAACCTTATTCACGTATTATTAATGAAATAAAAAATATAATTATTAATAAAATTGGTCAAAAAAAATCTTATAAAAATATACAAGATGAATTTAATATATATATTTCAAAAACTACTATTTCAAATATTTTTAAAAATATAAAAGTTAAAGAAATATTACCACAAGAAAAAATTAAGGTAAAAGATAATGAATATATTTATATTAATGTTGATGATTGTTTTGTTCCAGTTTGAAATAAAAATAAAAAAAGAGAATTACAAAAAATTAGAAGTATTTCATATAATACTGGTAAAAAACAAATAAGTAAAAATCGTAATAAATTATTAAATAAAAAATATAATTTTATGTTTAATTATAAATTTACTCATGATTTTTATCAAAATAATCCTACTGTAGAAAGCACTTGAAAAGGATTAATAAAATATTATGATTTTTATAATCCAAAATTAGTGGTAGCAGGTGATGGTGCTGGATGAATTAAAAATTTAGCAAAATATTTAGGTGCTTATTATGTTTTTGATAAATATCATGCAATTTCATATTTAAAAAAAGCATATAATTTAGAAAGTAAATGAAGAACAATAATTAGTAATATTGAGAAAATAAATAATTATAAAATTTCTTTAAATTATTTTTGTAATGGTCAATATAATGAATTAATAGAGTTTTTAACTAAAACAAAAGTTAATAAAGAAATATTAAAAATTTTTAAAAATAATAAACAAGGTATTATTAATCAATCTGCTAGTTGAAATATAGGTTGTAGTGCTGAAAGTGATATATTTCATTTAGTTAAATCTCAAACTAAAGGTGCAAAAACTTATAATTATAAAACATTAAATAATATGTTAATAGCAAAAATTAATTATTTAAATAATAGAATTTAATTTTTTAATTTTAAAAAAATAAAAACTTAAAGATTTATCTTTAGGAATTTTTGTTATAATTAAATTATTAATAATATTATAAACTTTAATTTTAACACTTGTAATTATAGTTAATCAGTGCTACAATTATAATACAAATATAGATTTTAGTAGTCTCTTTGTTTACTTATTTTAAAATCTATCCGTAAAATTTATGCGTCCAAATTATAACTTTTGGCAAATGATGATTAGCTATTATAGATTTCGCTAGTTTTATTGTTTTTTATCAAATAATATAATATATTTGCAGTAAGAGGTGAAAAATGGAACGAATTAAGCAAGCACAGTTTTTAACAAGTGCTGTTAAAGTAGAACAATGACCACAGGATAATATTCCTGAGTTTTGTTTTGTTGGTCGTAGTAATGTTGGCAAATCAACATTTTTAAATACAATTTGTAATAATAGCAAGTTAGCTAGAGTTTCACAAGTACCTGGTAAAACCCAAATGCTAAATTTTTTTACAATTAATAATAACATTTGTCGCTTTGTTGATGTTCCAGGTTATGGCTTTGCCAAAGTATCAAATCAAAAAAAAATTGACTTTGCAACGATGATGGCTGAATACTTTCAATCACGAAAAAATTTAAAAGCAGTATTTTTATTATTAGATTTAAGACATCCACCAAGTAAAGATGATATTACCATGTTAACGTATTTACAACATTATCATTTAAAAATTCATTTAATTGCTACTAAAACTGATAAAGTTAAAAATAGTCAACTAGTGAAAAATAAAAAACTAATATTATCAACTTTAAAGCTTAGTGCTAATACGCCAATCATTTTATTTTCTAGTATTAGTAAACAAGGCATTGATTTAGTAATTAGTAAATTAGCAACAGATGTTATTACTAATGATGAAATAGCAATGACAAGATAAGTTAAAAATATTGATTATAAAAAATACTTTTTATATATAGGTGTTATTTTGATAAAAATACATTATATACTAAACTTTAATATTAATAATATATAATAAAAGTTTTATATTATTAATTATTTGAAAAAAAGTGTTTAGGAGAACAAAATTGAAAACTAAAAAAATTATGAAATTTACAACAAATAAGAATGTTACAAAAATTACTGTTAATAATAATTGAAAAAATAAAATAAAAAATTTTATGTATGAAGCAAATTGAGATAAAAAAAATAACTATTGATATGTTAATTGCAAAGAATTAAAACAAAAAAGATACGCTCCAGGAAAATTATATGGTACACCAAATCAACAATATTATCCTTCAGATTCAATAATACATAAAAGCAAGTATGGTCAAAATGATATTTGAATTATTTATCAACAAGATATTGATTTGGGAATGCATTTTTTTAAAAAGAATTATCAAGAAGGATATATTGAAAAATTAACAGGTTTAAATATTGATGATATTTTAAAAATAATTAAAAAAAGTAAAAATTTTTCAGATATTGACTATTTAAAAATTCAAGCTAACAGTAATTTATTTACATTAGATATATCAGAAAAAAAGCCATTTGATGAAAATACAATTCATATTTGAAGTAATTTATTATTTTCTTTAGAAAAAGTATTTAATAAAAAGTTACCCAAATTAACAGTAAAAAAATGAACTATAACCACTGACTGAAATGAAACTGAAACATATTTATTAGATTGAGAAATAAAAATAATTCCAAAAATTGAACAAAATAAATTTAAAATAAATAATAAAATAGACAATATTTACAAAACAATTAAATTTATTAGAGACATATGTGCACATTATGATTCATATAGCAAAAATTTTAATGATAAAGAATACTATATATTGCTTTCAACTTATATTAAAAGAGAATATGTCTATTTATTATGTATTAAAGTTGATTGTGTTAATGTTAATAAGCGTTCTTTGATATTATTACAATATAACATTAATAATATCAAAGAAATTACTGATACTTTTATTAAAGATATTTTTAATATTGTTTAATCATAATGTTAAAAACAAAATTAACTATTTTAGATTACTGTTATGTTCATTTTAAATTATTATACATTTTGCTAAAATGCAAAAGAAGGTAAAAAAGAATTATTAGAACTTGAAAAAGTAAAAAACCAAGGAATCAGTTAACACAAAATATGGTGTAAATATCAGAAGTTACATTAAAAAAATAATGAAGCAAGATTTTATTATGAAGAATAATTGATAAGAGATTAGAATATTTTAAAAACACAAACTGGATGCTTTAATTGTAATATCATCAAAAGGTGGTTTTATTGTTTTATTCTTTTTTCCAGACAAAATATAACCGTTTTTGCCATCTTGATTTGAATAACTAATTTAAGTAATATTGTTTTTGTTTTGCTAATAAACTTAACTGTTCTTTAACTAATTTAATTTTCCTATCAATAATAGTAAAAAAATGTGCCACTTTTGTTTGTTCATATATATTTGGAAATAAAACATTAATTTCACTTACATATGAAATATAATACCTTTTGTGATCACTAGAAAATAATTTTAAATTTTTTAATAAATTGAAAACATAAAATAAATTAATATTATTATTTTTAGATTTTAAAATCTTAATTGCTGATGATTTAATCATAAATTTAAAATTAACATATTTCATATCCATTGTAAAATCATCAAAAATTATAACTGGTATGTTTTCATAAATGTTTTTTTCATTTACATAACCCAATACAAATGATTTATTAGCTGTTAATACTGGTATTTTTCCTTGATTTTCAATTTTATCTTTAATTATAAATTTTGTAGGTTGCTGATAATTTAATATTTCTCCTATTTTTTTATTTTCTCATTCATCATTAAATCCTTTAAATCTAATTTTGGGATAACTTTTTTCATTTGCAAACATATTATTTAAGTAATATTGTTTTTGTTTTGCTAATAAACTTAACTGTTCTTTAACTAATTCTATTTTTTTATCAATAATAGTAAAAAAATCAGCAATTTTATTTTGTTCTTTGTAATTAAGTGAAACAAAAATCTCAATATTTTCAAAATAATTTTTATTAATCATAGGAAGTGTTTGTGTCAAAGAATAAGATTTTATTTTTTCAGTATTATATTGAAATAAATAATATACATATTCAACAACATCTTTTATTGAAGAAATGGAATTAATTTGTTGATTGAATGATGTTATAGTTGTTGTAATACCAATATTTCCAATTGTACCTATGCATGAAAATAAAATTGATTTTTCTTTTACTACAGGGTTTTTTTTACTTGCCATTAAAGAAATTTTCTTTTTGGAATTTGTTAAATATTTTTTTGTCATATCGGGAATAGTAATCCAAAGAACATCATTTAATCAATTTTTTTCATTTTTTGTAGAAGGTGTTTTACCAGTTTTAATATTTCCTAATGCTTTTATTTGTTTTAAAACTCATTCACCATTAAATCCTTTAAATCTAATTTTGGGAAGCAGAGATTTATTCATTATTAATCACCAAATCTTTTAACATTAACTTAAATTCTTCATTTAATTTTTGCATTGCTTGTTCATTAGTAATTAATTTATCTTGCAATTCTTTAATATTAATTATTTCTTTTTCTACTGTATTATCAATATAACGAGCAATATTTAAGTTATAATTATTTGCTTTAATTATTTCGATCGCAACTAAATTAGAAAATTTAGCAATAGTTTTTCTGTTATTAAAAACATTAATAATTTTAATAATATTTTCATCAGTTAAAGTATTTTTATTTCCTTGCTTGGCAAATTCTTTCGAAGCATCAATCAACAAAATGGCATTATCACTTTTCCATTTTTTCATTACAATAATACAAGTTGGAATTGATGTCCCATAAAACATATTAGCTGGTAAACTAATAATAGTATCAATTCAATTTTTAGCAATCATATATTTTCTAATAATTAATTCAGCATTACCTCTAAACAAAATTCCATGTGGGATAACAACGGCCATGACACCATTAGCTGCTAATTTATAAATCATATTTTGAATAAAAGCAAAATCAGCTTTTGTTTTTGGTGCTAATTTACCATAAGCACTAAATCTTTCATCGCTTAAAAATTTTTGATTTGCCGATCAATGAGAACTATATGGCGGATTGGCAACAATTATTTCAAATTCTTGTCCTTTAAAACCATCATCTTCTAGTGTGTCACCATGATAAATATCAAATTTATTATACTTTAAACCATGTAACATCATATTCATTCTTGCGATATTATATGAATTGGTTTTTAATTCTTGACCATATAAATGACCAATTTTTAATTCTTTATATACTCTTAATAGTAATGAACCAGAACCACATGTTGGATCATAAACCGTTTTAATTTCTGTTTTTCCTTGACTAACTAATTTAGCTAATAATTTAGAAACAGGTTGTGGTGTATAAAATTCACCTGCTGCTTTTACTGATTCAGAAGCAAATTTACTAATTAAATATTCATAGGCATCACCTAAAATATCAATTTCTGCATCGTTAATTTCAAAATTAATTTCATTAATTTTTAACATTACTTTAGCAATGATGTTACTTTTCTCGGTTTCTGTTTTTCCCAATTTACTAGAATCTAAATCAACAGAATCAAATAAATTTTCGAATTCTTTTGCTGATGCATGACCAACTGTTGATTCAATTAATTTGTTAAATGCTTTTCTTAAGATGAAGATATCAAATTTTCCACTATTAATTTTTTTAATTATTGCTTGTCATAAATATTCTGGTTCAATATAATATCCAGCACTATCATTATCATATAAAACTTCTAAAAAATCATTGCGATATTTTTCATTAGTTAAAGCAGTGCAATAATCAATCCCTTCCATTGTTAAATCTTTTGCTATTATTGATTGGACATTATCTGATAAATAACGATAAAATATTAATCCTAAGATATACTCTTTATATTCGGATGGTTCCATTGTCCCACGTAGCGTATTAGAAATATCTCATAATTTAGAAAATAGTTGTTGTTGTTGGACATTTTGTTTTTCATGTGTTGTCATAATATCTTTTCCTAACTTTCAAACTTATTAATTAAAGTAATTAATATTTAATGCTAACTAATTTTACCTTGTTAGTAATTTTGCTGATAAATATTTAATTATTTTTACGATATAATTATATAATAAAAAACTAAATTTTTAGTAAGGCAATAATATTTTAATAAAACCTTAATATCTTAAAATTGTTAGCGAAAAATTGAGAAATCCCATGTAGTATTAATTTAATTGGTTGTTTTTACTGTTATTTTCTTAAACTAAGCAAAGTTAACAATAATTTTAACCTAATTAAAAAAGATAGAATTTTATATCTATCTTTTTCTTAGTTTTTGGAAAATTTATACCAACCGAATATTTTATAACTCTTTTTAAATTTTATGATAATTTGTGGTATAATATAAATATATTACTTAATACAAGTAATAAATCCCTAATCATATGATTAGGGATTTATTTTTTATATTTTTAATATATATATATATATATATTCTTAGGCATATATTTTTATATTAGCAAGTAATAAAAAATATATAATATGTAAAATTAAGGAGATGAAATGAAAATGAATGATACCAATAGTGTAAATAATTTTGTTATTAGCACAGCAGTACTAACTAATGTAACATGTGCTTCGTGTGTTAGTGTTATTGAACGACGTTTTACTAAAGAAACTGGTATTGCTGCTAACGTTAATTTTGTTACAAAAAAAGTAAAATTTAGCTATGATGCTAAGCTGTGAGATGAAACCAAAATTAAAAAAGTAATGCGTTGTTTGAGTTATAATATTACTAATTTTGCAACTGAAGTAAATAGTTAAGATTATTAATTATCGAACACGTTTTAATTAAGGTTAATTTTTAAATTTAAGATAATCTATGATATAATCATAAGTAAATTACTTAATAAAAGTAATAAATCCTCAACATCATGTTTGAGGATTTGATGTTTTTATATTCTTTAAAATGAGTATTGCTTGATAGATATTTATTTTTATGTTAATAGTTAATAAAAAATATAAAATATTAAAAGATAAGGAGTTGAAATTAGTTATGAATGATAAAAATAATAGCGATAATCTTGTTATTAGTAGAGCAGTACTATCAGATGTGGCATGTACTTCCTGTGCTAGTATTATTGAACGACATTTTACTAAAGAAGATGGTATTACTATTAGTATTAATTTTGCTACTAAAAAAGCACAATTTAGTTATGATCCAAAACGTTGAAATGAGAATAAAATTAAAAAAGCAATGCATAGTTTAGGATATGATATTTGTCAGTTTGAAATTGAAACTAACGATCAAGAGCAAGATGATGGCAATGACAGTGTTAAAAATCATGAAGCTAATAGTAAAGATGCTATCGTTGATCATCGTAGTCATAGCCATCATCGTAGTCATGATCATAATAGCGAACATCATCAAGTTCATATGTCTGAACAACATCATCATCAGCATAATATCAAGTTACGTGATTTAATTGAACTGATTATTGGTTGAATATTATTACTACCATTATTATTAATTATGATTCCTAATACTCCATTTTTTGATATGTTACGTAATCCTTATGGGCAACTTGCTTTGGCGATTCCAATTCAATTTTATTTTGGTCGTAAGTTTTATGGCGGTATTTATCGAGAATTAGTTAAACAAAAGTGACCTGGTATGCATACGCTAGTAGCGTTAGGAACAACAACAGCTTTTATTTTTTCGATTTACTTAATGATAATTAATAAAACTGAACATTTATATTTTGAAGTTAGTGCTTCTATTATTATGATTGTGTTACTTGGTGATTTTATTAGTGCTCTTGCTCAAAAAAAAGCTACTAATGGCTTAGAAAGTTTAATGTCATTAAAACCAAAATCAATCTTAAAATATGATTATCATACTAACACAGAAATTTTTATTAACATTGAAGATGTGCAATGCAATGATATTTTAGTTGTTCGTAAAGGTGAAAATGTTCCTACTGATGGTCAATTAATTAGTGAAGCAGCGTTTATTAATGAAGCAATGTTAACTGGTGAATTACAAGTTATTAGCAAAAAAATTAATGATGCTGTAATTGGTGGCACTAATAATGTTGGTGACAGTTTTCGCATGAAAGCAACTAAAATTGGCAAAGATACCATATTAGCAAATATTATTAAAGCAGTGGAAGATGCCCAGTCACAAAAACCAAAATTACAAAAATTAGCTGATAAAATTTCTGGATGATTTACACCAACTGTTATTTTAATTGCTATTTTAGTCTTTGTTATTCGTTTTTTGGCAGTAGGTAATGATGTTCAAGAGTCGTTAGAAATTGCCATTGCCACGTTAATAATTGCTTGTCCTTGTGCCTTGGGAATTGCCACACCATTAGCAGTTGCTGTTGGTATTAACAAAGCAGCAAAAATAGGAATTATTTATAATAAAGCTAGTGCTTTTGAAAAAATTACTAAAATTGATACTATTTGTTTTGATAAAACAGGAACGTTAACGACAGGTAATTTAGCTATTACTAAGATTTATGGTCAAGATAAACATATTAATAAAGCAATTGCTATTGAAAAATATTCAACACATCCTTTGGCTTTAGCATTTACTTTATATGCTAAAACTAATGATGTTGGTAAACCATTAATAGTTACTGATGTTAAAGAACAAATTGGTTTTGGTATTAAAGGAAAATATCAACATGAAAACTTGCACATTTCCTCACTTGAAAATTTACAAAAGGCAAAAATGCCATTTAGTCCTTTTTTAAAAACATTTGATTTTGAAACGGTTACTGCTAGTCAAAAAGTATTAGCATTAGCAATTAATCAAGTTATTACTAATATTTTTATTTTAGAAGATCAATTACAAGCAAATGCATTAATAACGATTGAAAAGATTAAGAAACAAGGAATTGAAGTTGTTTTAATTAGTGGTGATAATGAGGGACAAACGCTTGCTGTTGCCAATCGTGTTGCTATTGAAACATATTTTGCCAATGTCACCCCACAAGGTAAGTCACAAATTGTTGCTGATTTACAAGCAAAGGGGAAAAAAGTTACCTTTGTTGGTGATGGTATTAATGATGTTATTGCATTAGAACAATCTGACTTAGCAATTGTCATGGGAACTGGTAGTGATATTGCTAAAAAAATTGGTGACATTACTATTATTGAAAATGATATTAGTATTGTTTATAAGGCAATTGTTTTAACTAAAAAAACTAAAAATAATATTTGATTGAATTTTATGTGGGCATTTGGTTATAACATTATTATTATTCCATTAGCAGCAGCTGGCTTTATTATTCCACCGTTAGCTGCGATTGCGATGGCACTTTCTGATATAACCGTTGTTGGTAATTCATTAATTTTTAAATGAAAAAAATATAAATATTAATTTAAATATAAAACAAAAAAGTTACTAATAAAAGATAACTTTTTTTATTTATTAAATTGCAACTTACCTTTCTCTATAACCCTATTAGGTAAGTAGTTTGATTATACTTTATCATTAATGATTTGTATAGATATTTTATCATTATTTTTTCCTTTTAAATTTAGTTATTTGTTTCTAATAAAAAGAGTTAGACTTAATTGCCAACTCTTTACATAAATTATCTTTAATCTATTTATTTTTTGGGTTTTCTTTAGCAGTAGCTCATAATGCTGCTGCTTTACCAAAAGCTTCAGTATGCTTTATATTCGGATTTTCTGTTTTAATTTTTATTATATGAGCCTTCATAAAGTCATTAAAAGCAGTAGTTTTTTTCGCTTTCATATTTCCTTTCTCCTTTCACTTTTCTTTTACTACTATATATTATAATATATTTTAATTATTAATGTGTTAATAAACTATAAGAGTATATTTTAGAATATTGAGTTTTTTGTTTTTTTAAAAATATAATTATTAATAATATATGCAACACCATGCTCATCATTATTTGGTGCAATAATTTTACCATATGGTTTTAAACCAATATTAGCGTTTTCCATTATTATTGGATGACCAGATACTTCAAACATTGATAAATCATTAAAACCATCACCAATTGTTACTGCATCTTGGGTGTTAATATTTAAATAATTACATAATCATTGTACTGCTGTTCCTTTATTAATATTTTTATTACCAATGGAAAAAACATTAGTATGATATTGAACAATCGTTAATTCTGGAAAATTAGTTTCAAAATCATTAATAAATTTTGTAATTTCATTTGCATGTCAGTATTTTTCTAAGATAACCATAACTTTTGAGATTGGCATTTTAATATCATGACTATTAGTTAATTTAATAATTTTGATTTGTAAACTCTCAATTCATGTGCTTCAACTATTAGCAGCATGGTTAACATATAAACTATCAATGCTATTAAAATGTAGAATCATTTCTTTGTTATATTTTGTTAGCCAATGATAAAGTTTCATTGTTGTTGTTGTCGTTAATTGTTGTAAATAAATTCATTCTTGTTTACTATATGATCAAATTTCAGCCCCATCATTACCAATGATATAACCATCATAGTGATGAGCATTAATCATTTTGCCAACACGAATTGCATTTTCACCATATCGTCCAGTATTAATAACAACTTTAATATTACTTTGTTGTGCTTTTAAACAAGCATTAAGATTAATTTCACTTAAAGCGCTAGCACTATCAAATAAAGTTCCATCTACATCAGTAAAAATTATTTTTATCATTAATTATTTCCTGCTTTCTTTTTTATTTTATTTATTAATATTATAAATATAAAATAAAAAAAAACTATATATTACTATAGTTTAAAAGTTATTAAATTAAAATAAAAAACCTTTAATGAATAGATAAAGGTTAATCAAAGAAAATTATGGTGCGGAACAAGGGACTTGAACCCTCATGCCTTTGTGGGCGCCAGAGCCTAAATCTGGTGCGTCTGCCGATTTCGCCAATTCCGCATTATTTTGGTGTCCCGTATAGGCCTCGAACCTACAACCCTCAGATTAAGAGTCTGATGCTCTGCCAATTGAGCTAACGAGACAGTTAGGGAATAAAAAACAAGTAATGATAATACTTGCTGCCTAAATATTAATAATGGTGACTCGTACGGGGATCGAACCCGTAATGTAGGAATGAAAATCCTATGTGTTTACCAATTCACCAACGAGCCGTAGAAAACAAGAGTTTAGTTTAGAAAATGGCGCCCAGTATAGGATTTGAACCTATGACACTTCGATTAACAGTCGAATGCTCTGCCGCTGAGCTAACCGGGCATTTACTAAACCTTAATTATTATATGCAAGAAAACTGTAATTTGCAATAAGTAATATAGTTTTTTAATATATTTTTTTTATTAATTATTTTTTTTAAAATAAATATAATCATAATTCTGACATTTTTGGTGATGATAAACATTATTAATGGGAAAATAAAAGATTAAAGATATAATTTCGAAAATCAGATAAAATTAAAATGTAATATAAGGAGGAATTTATTATTTAGTGAAAAATTAGATATTAAAAAATAATTTATAATAAAGGCAATTTTTAATTATGTAAATAATAATTGTTAGGAGATAGAATTATGAAGAAAAAAATTCTAATTTTTTTAAATTATGTTTTAGTTAGTGCAACAATTATGCATGTTATTGGTTGTAAGTGAGGATGTACTAATAATAATTATGATCTAGCTGATAAGAATCAAGAAGATATTTCTGCTGATTTTATTGTTCCTGACTTAAGTAAAAGAACAAATAAAATAACAAGTGATCGCTTAAATATTTTTGGTGAAGATATCACAAATTTAAAAGATTGATATGTAAAAAGTTCGCAAAAATGATTTACTAAAACTAGTAAAAAATTAAAATTTGTTACTAACCTAGAAGCAAAAATTCAATATCAAGCAAAAAAAGAATCAATTAATGACTTTAATTTATTAGCAAATAATTATCATAATTTTGTAAATTTTTTTGATTTACAAAATCAGCTTAATAAAACATATCTTGGTAAAGTTTATGCAAAAGTTGATTGAAGTGGATTAATTAATTCATTATCAATAACTAATTATGAAAAAAATGAAATTAAAAATAAATTAGTTCGTTTTTATAATATCTTTGTTCAAATTTATGGTAAAGAAAATGTACTTAAACTTTTATACCAAATGGCTAAAACTTATAAAAAAGATTTACTTGGTTTTATTAGATCTGATTTTGTTTATGATTCAAAATTTAATTATTCGTTAGTGCAAGTAATGGCAATTAATCCAGATTCACTTAGTACAATAACACAAAGTAGGGAGTATTATGCTGGCTATAAAGCTTCAAAAAGTATTATTAGAACAATTGTTCATGAATATGGTCACGCGTTAGGTTCTTTTATTCGTTTAAATCTACTACAAAGAAAAAACATAAATTCACTTGCTGATAATGACCCTCATCAATGATGAAATAATTATTTTATGTCATCTTATTTATTAAAAACTAATCAAAAAAAAGAAAAAATAAACGATGAGACTAATTATATGATTTCATCGTTAGCGAAGGGGACAAAAATTAATGATCCAATTTATCAAAAACTTTTCGCTTATGGTATTGTTAGAAGTGATTATGGTCGTCAATCACATTTTGATTTATTTGCTGAAGCTTTTGATCAGTGAATTGAAACTGAAGCAGATCAACGTAATGTTGCTTGAGAAAAATTAGATAAATTTTTTAGAATTGATTTGCCTGAAGTATTAGCAAATAATGATATAAAATAATTTTTTTTATTAAAAATGTAAGTAAAAATATAAATTATTATTTAAATGTTTTTTAATAAAAGATGTAAATTATAATCTTTTATTTTATTGACATGTTGCATTGCATATCAACTAATATTTTCTTAAAGTAGGATTTTGTAAGTTTCTTCATGCTGTGAAATTGTCTTTGTCGTTATTACCTTTTTATTTATAATTACTATTTTGCTGCTAATAATGATAACAAAAATGATAGTTATTAGAACGATCATGAATATCGTAAATCGAAACATATTTTTGTCACTTACTTTTTAATATTTTTTTTGATATTTAATTGATAGCAAGCCATTAAATTTTCTAATAGCATGGCAATTGTCATTGGTCCGACACCACCTGGCACTGGTGTAATTGCCGCTGCTGTGTTTTTCATTGTTGCAAAATCAATATCACCAACAACTTTTTTCTCCTTACCTTGATAATTAATTGCAACATCAATAATGATAACACCAGGTTTAACTTGTTTATTATTAATAATATTATAAACACCAGTAGCACTACAAATAATATCAGCTTCTTTAGTATAAAATGCTAAGTTTTTAGTTAGTTTATGAACAACACTAACAGTTGCTCCCATATTAGTTAATAGTAAACCTAAAGGTTTACCAACAATATTACTATCATTAATGATAGTAATATTTTGGCTAACGATTGGAATTTGATAATAATTTAATAATGCTAAAATACCTTTGACAGTACAAGGTAGCATTGCTTGCTTATCACCTTGTAATAATCGTCCAGCATTAATATTCGTTAGTCCATCAACATCTTTATTAATAACAATACTATTAATGACAGCTAGACTATTGAGATGTTTTGGCAGTGGTAATTGTACTAAAATACCATCAATGCTATTATCATTATTTAATTGTTCGATTTTGTTAATTACTTCTTTTTCTGTTATTGTTGCTGCTAATGAAAATACTTGGCCATCAATATCACATTCTTGACATGCTTTAATTTTATTACGGACATAAGTTTGTGATGCTAAATCTTCACCAACAATAATTACTGCTAGTTTTGGTTTACGATTGGTAATGATTGCTACTTGCGCTTTAATTTTAGCGTTAATCTTTTGGGCAATTGTTTTACCATCTAAAATTTTTATCATATCTATCTTCACCGCTTTTTGCTTTATCCAATTAATACATTTTCTTCAACTCTACTTATTGTTGGTTTTGATTTACGATCACTTCAAGCAAGAACAGTAGTTGATACTCCTAATTGTCCCACAAACATAATTAAAATTAAACTAAGTTGACTAAAAATACCTAATTTAGCATTGTCAAATAATGAAAGTCCTGTTGTTCCAAAAGCACTTGCAACATCAAAAATTACTTGCGCAAAGGTTATATCAGCATTATTAATAATAAAAACATTTTCAATAGTAATAATCATTACTGATATGAAAACTAAGATAAAACCAAGGGCACCAACAATAAATGACATCCGGACAGTTTGATTAGGAATTTTACGCTTAAAGACAAAAACATGATTGCGACCACGAGCAATATTAAAAATTGTTAACAAAATAATTGCTAAAGTTGTTGTTCTAATTCCCCCAGCAGTACTTGCTGGTGAAGAACCGATTCACATCATTAGTGATTGGATCATTTGCGAGGCAAGATGAAATTTATTTAAGTCAACTGTATAATATCCAGCATTTCTTGTTGACATCGTATTAAAAAAGACAGCCATAATGGCATCACCTGTTGATAAATTGTTAAAGATAGGTTTTTGTCGTGATGGAGTTATGACATCACGGGAAAAGTATTCGATAAACATGACACTAGCAACACCTAAAATGGCAACTAAAAAATATGTAATTAATGTTAGTTTACTAAACAAACTAAATCTAAATTTTTTACCATGGGTTTTATTTTTAATTCAATAGTATAAATCATAATAAACAGGAAACCCAATACCACCAATTACAAACTCAATAATAAAAATTCATTGTACAAAATAATCACTTTGAAAGGGTTTTAGCGAAGCTGTACCAACGATATCAAATCCAGCATTGTTAACAGCAGAAATTGAGTGAAAAATTCCTGCTCATAATGATAATAATAAATTATTATCATAGCTGGTATTATTGTGTAAACCATATTCTATTCCTGAAATGGGAACAAAGTAAAAATATAAGAATAAAACTATTGCTCCTAAGAATTCAGTAATTGTCATCACAATAATGCCAATTTTCAATACATCAATTGTCGTTCCAAGTTTATTAGAACCACGTTCACCTTGCATTAGTAATCTTTCTCTTAAACTAGTATGACGATTAAAAACAAATAAAGATAGTACTGCTAATTTAACAGTTATTAAACCAATACCACCAAATTTAATTAAAATTAAAATAATAAATTGACCAAAAAAAGTGAAATCATTAGCAGTACTTTTAACTGTTAAACCAGTATCAGAAAAAGCACTACTGGCAGTAAAAAGCGCAGGTAAAAAATTTCATTGTCCTTTGGTTGTGGCAATCGGCGTCATTAACAGTATTGTCCCTATTAATAAAGTAAAAAAATATAAATTAAACATTTGTCGTGGTCGAGTTTTACCAACAAAAATAATTTTAAAAATATTTTTTACGCTACGATAATTAACCTTAGATAGCATCAAAAACTCCTAAAATAATATTTTCTTTTAATATTATACTATACTATGATTATTTCTATTAAATATTAGTTTTAAATTTAAAATACTAATATTTTAGGAATTAGTTTATAATTTAGTATAATAGATACATATTTAATAAATATTATTTAAGGAAGTAGGATAAGATGTCTTCATCAGAAAATGATTTTTGTGTCATTGGTTTAGGTAAATTTGGAATTTCAGTTGTTAAAACATTAGAAGAATTAGGTAAAGTTACATTAGCAATTGATAGAAGAGAAGAACGTTGCCAATTAGTTTCATCAATTGCTTCTGAGACTTTAATTTTAGATGCAACTAATCGTGAGGCATTAGATGATGCTGGAATCCATAAAGTACAAAATATTATTATTGCCATTGGTTCTGATTTAGCAGCTTCAATTGTTACTGCCGTTCATATTTTGGCAATTCATCGTGAACACAATACCTTATCATCGCTTAATCTTATTGCAAAAGCTGTTGATAGTACTCACCAATTGATTTTAGAAGCAATTGGAATTACAAATATTATTTTATCTGAAACTGAAGCTGGTAAAAAAGCTGCATACCGTGCGATTTGAAAATTAGGAGTTGATTTAACTACTGTTGATGAAGATTACTCAATTGCTAATGTAATTGTTAAAAATACTAGATTTACTAATAAAAAATTAGAAACTTTAAAAATTCCTAGTAATTATAAAATTAACTTGGTGGCTATTAAACGTCATGGTAAAGTTATTATTCCTAACAGAAATGAAATATTAATGTTAAATGATGAATTATTGTTTATTAGTTCTAATGAAAATATTAATGCTGTTTATAATGATTTTTCAATTAGTGATAATAATTGAAAAATTGAATATCCAATTCTCAAAATAGTCAAGAAAAAACGTTTATTTTGAAATTTATTTAGAAAAAAGAAAAAAAATAAGAAAGGCAGTAAAAAAGAACACCAAAAGAAGAAAAGCACTAATATAGAAAAAAGTTAAATTTATAAGCATAGTTTTAATTTTTTAAAATATTAATATTTTATTATTGTCATAAGATTATACATATTTTAAATTAAATATAAGTTTGTAATTAATTATTTTAGTTTAATAAAGTAAATTGATTTTTGTTTTGAAAACAACATTTTATCAATAAAATCAAAAGTTTTAACAAACATTATCTAAACAAAATGTTTATTCTGTAACAATTAAATAGTAATAATTTAAATAAAAGGAGTTACCAGCAATGAATAATTATATTTATATTATTAATAATAAGTGAACACAGTATAAAATTAAGTGTTTAAATAAAAAAATGCCGACTTTAACAGCAGAATTTGAAGCACTAAAAATAATTGAAAATTGAACAAATACCTTAATTTTGGACTTAAATGATGAAATTAATAATTATTCATATTATTTGCAATTAACTGCATTAACAGATATTTTTTTCCCAAAAATAATCGAAGATTTTATTGCTTTAAAAATGAAAAAAGATACTTTTTATTCAATATTAAATAAAAAGTATCTGAAAAAAATAGAAATGTTAAAATTGTATATTAATAATAAAATTGAGAAAAAAAATTTTTCTAAAAAGCATTTAGAGAAAATTTTAACAAAAGTATTAAAATTTAGAAGTTATTTTAATAATAAATTGCTAGTAATAGAAAATAATTTATTAATTATAAATAGTAAAATAAAAGTTTTAAATAAAGAAATTTTTGCTAGACAGATAAAATTTTTACAAAAGCAACAACTGCAGTTACAACAAAAAAATAATTCAATCGAGCAACAAAAAATAAAATTAAAAAATAGCATTAAAAGCATTAACATTAAATTAGAACAACAATTAAATCTTGATTATAAAAATAATAAGCTTACTAATTTTAATTTTTTTTTAGAAATTCCAAGAAAAGCAAACTTAAAAATAATTGCTTTTGCAAAACAAATTGCTAATTTGGAGATTAAGCAATCTAAAATTTATCAGCAAATCCAAACATTACAACAAAAAAATAATGAATTAACTTTCAATCAAAAAAATATTAATAATCAAACAATAAATATTGAATACAAACAAGAATTATCAAATAAAACATTAGTTAATAATTTAACAATGTCATTAAGAACTTATATAGCAACACGTAACTTTAATTAAAAATTAATTAGCATTAACGATAATTGCCAATCAATTTTTTTAATATTTCGGTAGCAAGTTGTGGGTTTGCTTGTCCTTTTGTTACTTTCATCAATTGACCCATAAAGAATTTCGTTGCTTTTTCTGGATTATTTTGATAAACAGTAATCATATTTTCATTTGCCTTTAAAATTGTGATTAAAATTTGTTCTAAATCATTACTATCATTTACCAACATGATACCTAATGTTTTAATAAGTTCAGTCGGACTTTTTTCATTATTAACCATAATGGCATTTAATAATTGTTTACTTTGTTTATCATTAATTTTTTGGTGATAAACTAAATTAACTAATTGTGCTAAATTATTAGCAGTAAGTTGACTGTTGTTAATCGTAATATTATTAGCATTACAATAAGCTTGTACTGGTCCAACTAGGTAATTAAAAGTTGGTAATGGTAATTGATTAATACTAACTGTTTGTTCAAAAATAGTTAACATTTCTAATTTATCAATTAGTAAATTAATATCTTTTTGTGGTAAATTATATTGTTTTTCTAATCTTTCCCTTAATTGTTTAGGTAATTCAGGAAGATTTTTGGCAATCATTTTAATTCATTTATCATCTAGTTGAATGGGAAAAATGTTTGGTTCAGGAAAATATTTATAATCAATTTTATTTTCTTTATTACGCATGGTAACTGTTTTATTAGTTTTTTCATCAAATCTTCTAGTTTCAGCATTAACTTTTTGTTTGTTGTTTAAAATATTAGTTTGCCGAATAATTTCATCATTGATTGCTAAAATAATATTATGTGTAGAATTTAAATTTTTAATTTCAACTTTAGTACCTAAGGTATTACTATCATGTCGTTTTAGTGAGATATTAATATCACAACGTAATGAACCTTCATTCATTTTGGCATCACTAACTTGTAAATGAATTAATAATTGTCGTAAAGTATTAACATAGGTTACTACTTGTTCACTAGTACTAAAAATTGGTTTAGTAACTATTTCTAATAACGGAATTCCAGCACGGTTATAATCCAATAAAGTTTTTTTATTACTATGAATTTGTTTTGCTGTGTCTTCTTCAATATGCAAACGTTCAAAACTAACAATAAATGGTTGCTCATTAACTATGATTGGTAATTCACCATTCGTACCAATTGGATGAAAAAATTGAGTAATTTGATAACCTTTAGGTAAATCAGGATAAAAATAACTTTTACGATCAAAACGTAATAATGAATCAATATTCATTTTTAAAGCAGTACACGTTTGAATTGCCATAACAATGACAGCTTGATTAACAGTTGGTAAAGTTCCAGGATAACCACAATCAATAGCATTAACTTGACTATTTGGTTTTTGACCAAAAGTATTAGCAGCATTAGAAAAGCACTTAGTTTTAGTTTTCAATTCACAATGGATTTCAATGCCCATTACCACATTATATTTATTATTCATGTTCATCACCTAATAATTTATTAGTAAAATTAATTCTTTTACTTAAGAATCAAGCAATATTTAATACAACTTGATCATTGCAGGGAGCACCATTAATAGAAAAACCAATCGGTAAACCATTAAAGGTAGTTAGTGGAATAGTAATACTTGGTCCACCATTTAAGTTAGCAAGTAATAGTAAGTCTTCTAAATAATCATGTTCACTTTTAATGACTTTTTTTTGTTCTAGTACATCTTTGATTGTTGGTGCTGGATTAATAGTTGGCATTACAATAAAAGCATCATATTTTTTAAAAATAGCGTTTAATTTTTCTACAATTAGTTGTCGTACTTTTTTAGCTTTATTAAATAATTCTTCTTGATGACTTTCAGATAAGGCATAAGCACCAATAATATATCGGCGTTTTACCATATCACCAAAACCTGCTGTTCGTGAATTGGTCATTACTTCTTGATAAGTTTTACCATTTTTGCGAATCCCAAAATTAATACCAGTTAGATTGGCATGACAACTAGTTGCTTCAGCAAAAGAAATAATCATATAAACTGGTAATAGTGATTGTAATAATTGTTTATCAAAATCGATTTGATAAATTTTTGCTCCACCATCAGTTAAATGTTTTATTGCTTCATCAAAACTAGATTTAACGGTATCGTTTCATTGATAATCATTATAATTTAAAATAGCAATATTTTTAGCTTTTATGTTTTCATCTAAGTTTTTAGTATAGTCTTTTTCTTTACTTTCAACACTAGTAAAGTCTTGTTGATCAGGTAAAGCAATAGTGTCTAAAACAATAGCAATGTCTTCAACGTGATTAGTAAAAATACCAACAGTGTCTAAACTAGGGGCATAGGGAAAAACACCATTTCGTGAAATCAAACCATATGTTGGTTTAAATCCAACAATACCACAATAGGCTGCTGGTTTACGGATTGAATCACCAGTATCTGTTCCTAAAGCAAAGGGGACAATTCCTGCGGCAACTAAAGCAGCACTACCACTAGAACTACCACCAGTAATATGTTTTAAGTTTCAAGGATTTAGAACATGACCAGTAGCAGCCTGTAGACCATCACCACCCATTCCTAATTCATCAAGTGCCGTTTTAGCAATATTAATTGCTTGCTTATTTGTTAATAGTTTATTAACAGTGCTATCATAATTAGGAATAAAATTAGCAAGAATTTTAGATGAACCTGTTGTTAAAATATTAATAGTAGCAATATTGTCTTTTGTTACAAATGGAATGGCAGCTAGTAAATTATTATTAATTTCCTCTTCGGTAATTAATTTTGTTTGCTTGATGGCATATTGTTCTAATGAAGTAACAATAGCATTTAATTTTTTAAATTGTGTTAATCGTTTATATACCAATTTAGTTAGTTGATCGGGGGTTATTGCCTTTGTTTTTAATAATTCATTAAGTTGACGAATTGAAAGTTGATAATAATTAATTTTCATAATTAATCACCTGGTTAATACTAATATAGTTATTTTCAGTTTCTGGGGCAATACTTAAAATACTTTTACATGTTAAAGGTTGACCAATGTTATCACTTCTTAAAAAAGTATTATTAATAGATAATGGGTAGTTTAAGGGTTCAATACTATGAGTATTGATATTTGTTACAATTTCCATTTGTTTTGCGATTGCTTTAAATTCTAACAATAAATTTTCACATTGTTCTTCACTTAAATTAAACATTAGTTCTTCAGCAAATTCATGTAACATTTTTGTTGTCATTTTTTTTTCAACATTATCCATTTTTTGCTACCTCTTTCAATAAACTTTGTAATTGTTCTTCATTAATAATTTTAACATTAAGTTTGCGTGCTTGTAATAATTTATTTCCTGGGTTTTCACCAACGATTAAATAATTAGTTTTATTACTAATGATATTAGTAATTTTTGCGCCATAGTTACTTAATAATTCACTGATTTCATTACGGCTTTTAGTTAAAGTACCTGTTAAAACAAAAGTTTTGCCATTTAATGCTTGTGATTGATTTGTATGTAAATAGTTAAAATTAAGTTTAAGATTTTGGAGATTAGTAATTAATTGTTGGTTAGTATTATTAAGAAAATAATCAATAATACTAGTGGCGATTGTTGGCCCAATTTCATTAGTATTAGCTAAATCATCAAATGTTGCTTGCATTAAATTAGTTAAAGTTAAATATTTTTTAGCAAGAATAATTGCTGTTTTTTGACCAACGTGACGAATCCCTAAACCAAATAAAACTCGTTCTAAGGAATTTTGTTTTGATCGGATAATTGAATTAATAAGATTAGTAAAAGATTTTTCACCAAAACCAGGTAATGATAATATTTCTTTTCGTAAATTAACTAAATTGTAAATATCGCTAATAGTTTTAATTCATTTTAAATCTAAAAAACGTAATAATATTTTTTCATTTAGACCAGTAATATCCATGGCATTTCGTGAACAAAAATGCATTAATGATTTAAGAATTCGTGATGGACAGTCAATATTAATACAATATTGATCAACTTCTGGTGGCACTTGTTCTAATTTTGTTTTACAAATTGGGCAATGGCTAGCTTTTTTAAAGACAATATTATTAGTTTGGCGACTAGTAATAATTGGTGCGATTACTTCAGGAATAATATCACCTGCTTTTTTAACACTTACTAAATCATTAATCCGTAAATCACGATTAATAATATAATCACCATTATGAAGGGTAGCAAAAGTAATGGTAGTACCAGCAATTATTACTGGTTGTAATCGGGCATTATAAGTAATTTTTCCTGTTCTACCAACAGTTGGAAAAATGTCTAACAGTTTAGTAACACTAGTAATAGCTGGGAATTTATAAGCTATTGCTCATTTTGGTGCTTTGTTAGTTCGTCCTAACAGCTCATAACTAGTTAAATCGTTGATTTTAATGACAATACCATCAATTTCATATGGTAAGTTATTTCTTAATTTTTCATATTTTGCAATATAAGTTCATACTTCTTCAATATTTTTGCACAATTGTCACTGTTCATTGATTTTGAAACCATATTTTTGTAAAGTAAGTAATGCTTGGTCATGAGTTTTAATATTATCATTGGTAGCATTAATATAATAATAAAGAAAAGCATCTAGTTTTCGCGACTTGACAATATTAATATCAAGTTGGCGAATAGTACCAGCAGCAGCATTGCGTGGATTGGCAAAAAGTGGTAAGTTTTGTTGTTTTTGCTTTTCGTTAATATGGTTAAATTCATCTTTACTTAAATATATTTCTCCTCTTACTTCGAAGTTAGATGTCAAAGCTATTATTTTTGGTATTGTTTTAATTGTTAAAATATTATTGGTGATATCTTCACCAGCAATGCCATCACCTCTAGTAGCAGCTGTTTTTAATTTTCCTTTTTCATAAATTATAGAAATTGATAAACCATCAATTTTTAATTCACAAACATATTCAATATTATTTTCACCTAATGTTTTTTTAATTTGTTGATCAAATTTCAGTAAGTCTTGATAATTAAAGGCATTACCTAAGCTTAACATTGGTTGTTGATGAAAGATTTTTGCTAAAGTATTATTTGGCTTACTACCAATTGTTTTTGTTGGCGAATCATTGCTATTAAATTGTGGATATTGGGTTTCTAACTTTATTAATTGTTGATAAGCACTATCATAAATCTCATCACTAACAGTAGGAACATCTAAGACATGGTATTCATAATTTCATTGCTTAATTTGATTTCTTAGTTGCGTAATTTCAGTTTTAATATTATTTTTGTTGCTCATATTACTGCTCCCCTGATTACTTTGTTAATAACATATAATTAATTATAAATGAATTACCATCTTAATGGTAATATTGTTTTATAAAAAAAATAATAAAGTTACGTAATGTGGAAAACTTAATAAAATAAATAAGATAATAATATACATTTTTTTCAAAAAAAGATTATAATAAAATTATTATTAAAAAATAATGGCTAATTAAATATTTATTTTTTTAAATCCTATTAAGTTTGCTTAATTTAAAAGGTTTTTTATATATGAATAGACACATTTTTTAATATTAAGCCCTAATAAGTTTTAAATATACTATTTAAAATCAATATTTACTTTGATTTTATAGTGCAGTTAGGAGTAAATTATGAAAGATACATATGCATCTGTTCGTTTAGCACAAAAGCCAGAAAACGCTTTTGCTTGTCATCGTTGTGGTCGAGTTATTTTAGTTGCCGAGTTTTTAGAAGCAAAAAATATTCAGTTAAATTGTAATCGATGTGGCTTTAAAAAACATGTTGAAAAAATTAAAATAGAAAAAAAAGCAGAAATTAAAAAAACCAGAATTGCTGCTATTTCTTCCAAAAAATAACTTACTTTTGTTTAATATTGATAATGTTAATAAATAAAGAGAACTCAATTGAGTTCTCTTTATTTATTTTTTATTTTTTCAATTAAATATTCTTGATAATTGTTATCTACTTGTTCTCAATTGATAACTTTTAATAATGCTTGTAAATATTTCACTTGATCATTTTTATATTGCAAATAATGTGCATGTTCTCATACATCAATGGCAATTAATGGATACATGTTCAAGAACCATGGATTATCTTGATTAAATGTTTTGTATAGTCTTAATGTACCATTATTGTCAATTACTAATCACGCTCAACCACTTCCAAAAATATCCATGGCAGTTTTTGTCAAGGCAGTTTCAAATTTTTCATAAGATTCAAAACGATTAATAATTGCTTTACCAATAGCTGATTTATCATTAAAACCTTTATTTTTCCCTAATAGTGAAAAGAAAAGATTATGATTAATTACTCCCCCGCCAAATTGTCGAATGCTACTTTGTAATTTTTTTACATTACAAGTTTCCTTATCCTCACATATATCTTCTAATTTACAATAATTGCTTAATAAACGATTTAGTTCCCCTTTAGTTTCAAGATCATATTCAGAAAAAACTTTTTGATGTTTATCCATTACTAATTTCAATGAAGTTAAATATTTGTTATGCAGTTCTTCATAATGATGTTTCATTGTTTCAGCTGAAATATGAGGTTCTAAAGCATCATAAGCATATGGTAAATCGATAATATTAATCTTGTATTTAGGCATTCTTTTCTATCCTCCTTTTCTGTTTTAAACTCTTTATATATAAATATTGCATTACATTATACTATTTCAGTATAAAATTACAAATTTTTTGTATTACAAGATAGTTCACTATGTGTTATACTTGAAATTAATAATAAATACTAAATTTTAGTAATAAGGAATGATCATCTTGCCACAATATTTAAATATGTTTAATAAAAAATCTAATCAAATTAATGTTTCTCACAACAATGATATCATACGTAGAATTAATGTAAACCAAACTGATAACATTAATAGTAATAATTTAGAAAAAAGTCCAAAAAAGCAACGATTGATTGATAAAATTACTGCAAAACCTCTTAGTTGAGATGACAATAATAATTTTAATTTTAAAACAGCAAGTTGAACTTTAACAATAATTTATCTTGTTTCTTTTATTATAATTCCAATTTTTTATAGTATTATAAAAACTTATGCTATTAAAGATACTAGTGAAGGCTCATTTCTTAGTATTTTTATTTTTAGTTTATTACCAATTTTTGCTTTAGTTGTTTCACTTGGTCTTGATTATGAAACTATGGTCAAGAAAGGTGGTTGGGCTGCTTATAGCCATAGTATTTTTGGTTTTTTCAGTGTGATATTTGTTTATTTATTTTTTGTTGCCACAAAAGTTATTAGTGGTAAAAATAATGATGTTACTTCGCTTGCTACTGCGTTTTTAGTTCAACAATTATTTCAACTAGTAGGTTCGATTTTAGTATTAATGTTTTGTCGATCATTACGTGAAAGAATTATTACGACATTAAAAGAAGCAAAATTAGATTTATTAACTTGGATTACTATTTTTGCTATCCTTGGTAGCATTTTAAATATTGCTTTTAATCTAATTCCAAAGTTTAGTGAAGTTAATATGTTAGCAGGTAATAATAATACTTCAAAAAATCAAGATGTTTTAAATTTACTAATGAATAGTCCTTATGGTATTTTTGTATTAATAGTGGGAACTATTTTTATTGCCCCAATTAATGAAGAAATATCATACCGTCATGGTACCTTTACTATTGTTCGTTATCGTTGATTGGGTTATCTTGCTTCAATGATTTATTTTCCAGCAATGCACATTGTCGATAATGGTGATTGAAATAATATTATTGGTTATCTAGGTTTTAGTATTATATTACCGCTATTATTTGTTATGACACGTGGTAATACGACATATACTATTGGTTTGCATGCTTTTTCTAATGTAATTGCAACTATTTCTGGTTTCATTAATAAAAATTAAAAGGAGAGATAATGACTACCTTAATTGTTACTACTAATGATGCCGATCAAACTTTAATTAATTATTTAAAAAAGGTATTTAAAACATTACCACTTTCAAAAATTTATCACTTATTTAGAACTAAGAAAATTAGAGTTAATAATAAAACTATTACTGATTTTAAATATCGTTTGCAAGAAAATGATTTAATAGTTATTTATGAAAGTAATTTAGTTATTAACTATCAACCAGAAAAAATTGCTAAACAACCAGCAATTGAGTTATTATATGAAGATGATAATTTTTTAATTGTTAATAAGGATCATAATATTGTTGTTCATCAACCATATGGTCCTTGTTTAGATAACATGGTAAAATATTATTTGCAAGAAAAATATCCAAAACAGAAACGTGAACAAACATTTAATATTAGTCACCAATATCGCTTAGATAAGTTAACTAAAGGTTTAATAATTTATCCAAAAAATAAAATTACCCAAAATACGTTTCACAATGCTGCTAAAAAAGGTCAAATTATTAAAAAGTATTTTGCTGTTTGTGCAGGACAGTTAACTAAAAATTTAAATATTTCTGGTTATATTAGTCATGATGAAGCAGCAAAGAAGATGAAATTTTCGCTTGAACCTCATGAACAAAGCAAGCGTTGTAGCACTATTTTTACGCCAATATTTTCTACAAAAAAATTTACTTTAGTTGAATGTCAATTAATTACTGGTCGTAAACATCAAATTCGTAGTACCCTACAATTTTTAAATTTACCAGTTGTTGGTGATACTAAATATGGTTCAATGATAATTACTCCAAATAAAATTTCATTATTTGCTTATTATTTAGCATTTCGTGAGTTACAAGAACCACTTACTTATTTAAATGATCAAAATTTTATGATAAAAAATTTAAAAACTAATTTAATTAAACAGATTAAAAAAGAAAAATGATAAAATTATTTTATATTAATTTATGGGTTATGTGATAAACTCTTTTGTCATTATTATATTAATAGTAATTAAAAATGATAAACTTTTAATTTTAGGTTGTTGGCATGTTTAAGTAAAAAAATAAAACTATTTTATTATAGATTGGGTGAAGTAATGACAACTAAAAAAGGTATTTTTAATACAATTGTTGGTGTTATTATGACAATTGTTATCTCTATTTTACAATTGACTTTTCTTTATGTTACTGGTTTAGCATACGGTGAAAAGATTAATGGTTTAATTCGAGTTATTATTTCTTTTCTAACTTATCTTAGTCTGACTGAAGGAGGACTTGGTTTAATTACCATTTTTTCTTTATATCGTCCTTTACAAAATGATGACTATGAAACTGTTAATGATATTATTAATACCACAAGAAAAAATTATCATCATTCGGGAAAAATATATTTAATTATTCTGGTTAGTGCTGGTTTTCTTTTAGGATTAGCAAGTGAACATTTACCAGGAATTGGTTTAGATATGGCAATTCCGTTTTGACAAGTAGCATTAATTATTATTTCTTTAGGATCACGTGAATTAATCTTTTTTTATTGTAGTGGTGCTTATCAAAATTTAATTCAAGCTGATCAAAAAGGTTATTTGAATCGGTTAATTTTTATTTTTTCAGAAATTATTATGTATATTTTATTAATGACATTATTAGTTATTAGAAAATCTGATGGTAAACCAATTGATATGTATATTCCTTTTTTTGCTTATTCTGTTTGTGGTATTTTAAAATCATTTGTTACTTTTCTTGTTATTAAAATTGAATATCCATGATTGCAACATAAAAAATGAACACAACAAAAAAGAATGCTAAAACAATCAAGATGAGTAGCTTTAAATCGTTTACCTGATATGATTATTTCTAATATTGATATTATTTTAATTACTTTATTTTTATCATTAACAACAACATCTATTTATACAATTTATATTATTATTGCTACAACAATGCGCTCGATTGCTTTAATTTTAATTAGTTCTTTCCGGGAAGTTTTTGGATACTGAATTGCCAAAAGTGGACGAATTAGATGAACTGTCTATACTAAATTTGAATTATATGCTTATATGATTTCTGGCTTTTTATTTATTAATCAATTTATTATTACGCAATATTTAGTGTCTGCTTTAAGTATTACTAATATTAATAATGCTGCTGGTTTTGACTCTTCAAAAAATCTTTATATTAATTTATTTTTAACACAGCCATGATTTATTTTACTTTTTTCTTTAAAAAATACAATTCAAGTGGCAACTGAGCCAGGAAAAGTAATTGTTAATGCTACTGTCAAACATAAAGAAACAATTTGAGGATCATATATCCAGTCAATGATTAATGTGGTTTTAGGTGTTATTTTAGGCTGAGTATTATCAAATTTAGGTTGAAAATACCAAAGTTATCAATATTTATCATTAAGTTTATATATGATTCTGTTATCTAGTTGTCTTGGTTGAATTTATCGTTTAATTTCAATCTGAGTTTATGTTTGAAAACATTTAACATATAATAGTGATTTACGCTTTATTATTCAAAATACTTTAGTATTAATTATTCCAATTTTAGCAGTGACATTATTTGGTTGTCTTTATTTCTTTAATCAATATCCACCAGCATATAATTTTGTCAACTATACTTTTGTGTTACAAGTTATTGGTTATTCTTTATTGTATTCATCACTATTAATTTTTGGTTTAGCAATGACTATTAATTTTCGTCAATTTTGATCAATATTCAACTTTAAAAAAGTGTTTAGTAATTTATTTTCACATAAATGTAAACAAAAAGCATTTATGAGTCAAGAAATTCAAGAATTTTTTAAAGATAGTAATAAACCAAAAAATACTTTTACTAATAAAACATTTGACTGAACTGCTACTTATCAAAGTACTAATATGAATGTTGATAATTTTATTGAACAAGAGTTATTACGAAGAAAAAAAGAAGAGGCAAACATTAAAGAAGAAGGCAAAGATTCTGAAAATGATCCAATTCGTGTTGGTATTTATAAAATTAGAGGATAGTTTAAGGAGTGAGTAACATGTTATTAAATGAAGAATGGTTTGCAGAACATATTGTGGAAGATAAATATTTAGAATTATTAAAGCGTAATTATCCACAACATGATCTTAAAAATTTATTATTATTAAATATTGATTTACGCTTGTTATATTTAAAACATATTTTAATGATTGAAAATTCTTTAAAAACTGCTTTATTACATCAACTTTTTAATGATAATGTTCAAAATCTGGATAATACCACTTTTCTTAATCCTGAACACTTAGCACAAATGAAAACAGCGTTGCGCTTAATTCGTGCTGGTTACAATAAATATAATCGAAGTGGAGTTTTAAAATCACGAACAATACGTAGTTTAATTGAGGTTATGTCATTCGAATGAACAATGAATTTATTACAAACCTTAAATGATAAAAGTATTGCAAAAATTGCTCATTATTTTGGTATAAAAGAATTTAATGATAGTAAAATTTTATTAGAGCAGTTAGAATATATTAAAGATGTTCGTAATTATTTATCACATAATTTTAAAGTATTAGCAATTCAATTTAAGTATAAGGAACGATTTGTTTATTATGAACAAACTTTAAATGCTAATAATGATCATCATTATTTACATTTATTAATTACTCGTTTTTCTAGTAAAAATCAATTATTATCACCATTTAATATTGAGTATCAAAAATTATTTAATAGTTATGATGTTAAAATTCATGATTGTATTAAGCAAGAAGCTAATAGTATAATTCATACCTAGTATATTTTATTGATAAATTAATTCATAGTGTAATAAACCGCTGTCATTTTTAGGTGATAATCGTTTATTTATTTAGAAATTAATTTTGAGTATACTAAGCAAGTAGGCAAAATAGTAATTTAAACAACAATGAAAAAATATAATTTAATAATCTACAATTAGAATAACGTAAACTCTTATTAAAAAAATGATTAAAAAATGAAAGCTTTTTTGAATTTGTTAAAAATGGTAATCTTTTATTTAAGATCATTTTAAAAAAATATTTTAATTTAAAAAGGGATTAAATTGTTACTAATTTTAACTAAAAGAATATAAAAATAATATTAAATTAATTAAAAATAAAAGTATATAAGTAATTAATGTTGATAGTTAGCTTTAAAAAAGCTATACTATATATGGAGTTAAATAATCAATAGGCTTAGTGTTAAATATATTTAAATTTATTAATTAATTAATAATGGTTTTAAGTTGTTAACAAAAATTAGTAGAAAAATATTTAAGAAAATTATTAATATTTTTTAAATAATGCTAAGTGAAAAAAAGTAAGAAATAAGTTATTTAAAAACATAATAAAAAAGACGACTAATTATTGAAAAAATGCACAAGTTATTTTTACTAATTTTAATTTTGGAAAAAATATAATTTTTGTTTATTTAAAGATTTATTTTTTAGATAGTTTTTATTAATAAATTGATAATTGATATCATCAAATTTTGCAAAAAATATGATTATATTTTTTTTAGCATAAAAACTAATAAAAAAAATTCTTTACTAAATAAAAAACAAAATAATAGATTAATTTTAAAGATAAAAATTGTTATTGAAAACATTTTTTATATTTAAAAAATTAAAAATTGCCATTAAAAAATAAAATTAAAAATAAAAAAGATTTGTTTTAATATTTAATTTTAATTAATTTTTTACCAATTTTAATATCTAAACAAAGGAATAACTTAACTAATGAATGATAATGAATTTAATTTGCTAAGTGAAATTAAAAAACAAATAGAGAGACTTGATGGCAAAGCTAGTATCCTATCAGCTATTGCTGGTGTTCTTTTAGGAATGTCTTTTGGCTGAATGCCGATATTTAAAGATACTTTAGATTTATCAATGAAAGTTACTAAATATTTTATATATGTTTTTATAACATTGTATATATTATTTTTATGTGTATCAATCCTGATTTTTATTTGTTCAATTTTTCCCAGAAGTAAACCGAAGAAAATTGATAAAATAAAAACAAAGAATTCTGTTTTATATTATAAAGATTTACAAAAAATGGAAGTAAATAATATTAAAGAAGAAATGTTACAAAATCAAGAAAATTATTTATCTGAACAAATTAAAATTAATTCTAGGATTGCTACTAAAAAACATAAAATGTTAGTTTCTGGTATTGTCTTTTTAATTTTTTCGGTACTATCAATAGTTATTTCGATTGTACTTTATATGTTTATTTAATTTTATAAAGAATTAGTAATATCCTATTTAAAATAAATTTTAAATAGGATATTTTATTTTGGAAATGATTAGTATTAATAAATTATTTATATGGTAATTATTTTTAAAATTCCTTTTTTAAGTTACTGTTTTAATCCCACATATTATAGTAATTTGATAGAATAGTTACATCCATAATTATTAGATTTTAGAATAAAAGGGTGGAAAAAATAAGAATTAACAAAAGTATTTGAAATAAAAAAAGTAAAAAAATCAAGATTTAAATCATTATCAATTATTAATTTTCAAAAGAATAGTTCCAATATATAAAAAATAGATAAAGAAGAGAGGAAAGTGATATAAATATGAAAATTTATTTTAATAATGAAGTTGAAAATAATCAAAATAATGGAATTTTTGAAGGACATTTTGCCGGCTTTGTTAAGACTGCACAACAAGCAAATGTAGTTATTATTATTAGGGAAGTTAATCCAATGACCAAATTTTTATTACCACAAAAATTTCCAACAAAACCTTCAAATATTAAAAACAAAAGTTCTGATTGGGGTATCCAAGCTGGTTTTGTAATTTCCTTAGCAGAATTAACATTTTTAAGTAAAAAAGGATTAGCAGAAAATGAAACCGAAATTGAAAAAATAAACCTTATTTGCAAAAAATTTTCAATAAAATTAGATAAAAATAATCAAAATAATAATAAATTAAATTCAAGTTTTCTAAAAATGAAAGAAGACGAAACTGTTTTAAAAATCAATAAAAAACATTGAAATTTTCTAAATAATAAAAAAAAAAATTTGGAATTATTGAATCTCATTTTTTTTGGAAGAAAATATTTTTGTTCATTGCTCGCAACCAAAGAATAAAAAAAATGATATCATTCTATATTTAGAAAAAGAAAATGATAATTATTATAAAGTTTATTATATTTTTGCTTTAAATAATGAAGGTAAGGCTAAAAGTTTAAAAAATAAAACTTTAAAAGAAATAATAACAACTGAAAAAAATAATTTAATATATTTTCCAATTCCTATTTTTTGTAAAAAGGTTGGTCAAGAAAAAAGACCCCTTATTCCTGATTATGATCTTTTTGCGATTTGTTGAACAATAGATTATTCAATAAAATATCATCAACCTCGAATACCTACCAATTCATTTGCAAGAATGAAACGGCGTAATGGGATACTTTTTGATCAACAAATTGATTTTAAAAAAATTTTTAAAAAACCACATAGTGTGGCCGAAGGTTTGGAATTTAATCAAGATCCAGAAGCAGGAAATGCTTTATTTGAAACTAAAATCTTTCTTGATCAATTAAATAAAAATTTGGGTTATGAAAACGGAATAAATGATGAATTACGGCCAATTCATCATAGTTTTGAACTTGTTAATCCTTATTGTAAAAGTTTTAATGAAAATTTTTATACAATTTTTTTACCTAATTCAGAATTAATAGCCGATTTTGGTTTTCCTAAAAAAATAAGGGAGCTTAGCGAAGATGTCTATAACTAATATTTTTGTGTAAATATCTCCTTTCCTTTTTAAATCCTTAAATTAAAATAAATGACAAAAGACGAGAATAAAAATCTTGTCTTTTTTTGTAATTGTAAAATTTTAAAATTTTTATTATTAACACGCTTTAAATATCTACTACATGCAGTGACCAAGTAGGAGAAAGTTAATAATTAATAACCTTCTTTAACACTATTATCAACACGTGTTAGGGAACTAAAACAGTGAACTACACCACAGTTGTTAAAAATAGTAGCTAAAACATGTGGACTTGCATGGATAAATAAAAAGTGGAGTGATACCTAATAAATTATACTAACCATTAAATGGTAATTCTTGGGGTGGGAGCGAATTAGTAATTAGTATATATAGACCTGTTGTAGGGACCTATTATATTAATTCTATTTTTTATTTAACCAACCTTGCCACTCCCCTAGTGAGCGAGTGTTGGTTTTATTTTTTATTTTTTTTAAAATTTTTTGGGCGAGAAAATAAATTTAAAACTTGTAAAAAAAATTAAGCGGTGCCGGTTCAATTAAAATATTAATTTGTTAAACGCAAATTAAATAAATATTGAATCGAATGCCTTAATGTTTTTTAAAATTTTACAATTTATTTTTGAGCCCATTTTTCTAAGAAAAATAATATTAATAGTATTAATAAATAAAAAAAACAAAAATATATGCCATTTATGCTAAAAGCAAACAGGGCATATTTAAAGGATAAAATTAATTATGAAAACAAAAAATATTAAAACTCATGAAATAAAGAAAGAAAAATTTATTGATAAAATTTATAATAATAAATTTGCTTTAACTACTATTGTTATAATATCTACAATAGTTTTAATGATAACTGTTGCTTTTTTAATTACTGCATTTACTGTATGAAAATAATATTACTAAGAATATTTTAATTCATAATGAAAAAATATTTTTGTTGAACATGTAAACAATATAAATTAGATTATCTATTTTTTAATACTAATGATATTAAAACAAGAAAATATTTTTTAAGAGATAAAAACGGTAAAGCAATTTGTTATGACTGTATTTTAAATATTAGATTAAGTAGGGGATATAAAAAATAATGCAATATGAATTAATTATTGGTATTGACCCAGCAGGAATAGGTAGTAATGGAATTATTATATATTCAAATGAAACTAATAATATTATTTTTAATGAAACATTTAAAGCAGAAACTGTTTTAGAAAGTAAAAATTTGTTTAAAGAATACTTTTTAACGATTAAACAAGAGTTTAATAATAAAAAAATATTAGTTATTGTAGAAAATTTCTTTTTAAGTGCAAAACAATTATTAACTAATCCATTAGCAACTCCTAAAATTATTGGTGCATTAATGGTGTTAGTACAAGATGTTATGAATTGAGATTATTTAGAAAACCATCCAAAAAATAAAAACAAAATAGAAAATTATAAAGGAAATATAAAATTAACAAAACATGAAGAAGATGCATATAAACATATTCAATATTGTTTAAGGAATTTTAAAAATGAAAGATAAATCAAATTATGTGAAATTAACAGTAAAACTGAGTAACACTATTGAAGCAAAACATTATGAAAAAGGTAATAAAGAATTATATTATAGTGTTCGTGGACAATGAAATGGATTAAACTATGTTACTTTAATTTTTAATAACCCAAAATTTTATAAACGATGTATTTTATTAAACAAAAATGATGAAATTATAGTAAGTGGTCAAATCTTTAATACTTTAAATATTCCTAAAAATCGTGCATTTTGTTCAATTAATGTTAAATGATTTAAAAAATGAAAAGAGTAAAAATGAAGAAATGTAAATATTGTAATAAAAGAATTTGATTAAGTAAAAATTGATGTTTGAAATGTTTAGAAAAAATAGTTAATAATTTAACTAAAAATAAGGAGAATAATAATGAATAAAGAAAAATTAATTAACTATATTAAAAAATCACAAAAAGAATATGAGAATACATAAATAGACTTATTATTAGATATTTTAGTTCAAAAAATAAGAAGTGGTGAGTTTGATAATGAATAAAGACCAAAAAATTATTAATGAATATAATAAAAAACGTAATAAAGAGATAACAGAAGAACATTTGAATAATATAAAAAAAATAAGAGAAGAGTTTAAACAAAAAGTAATCAATAAATATAATGAAAAATTAATTATTTGGTTAAATAAACAAATTAGTATTTGTTTATGTGATTCATTAAAAGAAGCAGGTAAACTTACTGCTTATTATAAAGTAATTGAGTTTATAGAAAATGGAGAATTTCATTAATGATTATATTACCTACTTTATTTGGTGATAAAGATGAAATTGAAATATTATCACCATTTCCCAAAGCAATTCATACAAGTAATGATATTAGAGCAATTATTTTAAGACAATATCCTAATGTTAAATCAAAACACATCATTGTTTCTGACCCTGAAAGTGATGTTGCATTAATAGTTGGTGATAATGATGTTTATCAAGGTTGAATTAAAGTAACAATTAAAAAATTAGAAAATTAAAGGAGATTAAAATGCCAAATATAGAAAATCATTCAAATTATACTTTAACTAAATTAATAAGAACGTGAATTAGTCCTATTTGTGCAATGATTGGTACAAGTGCATATTATGGGCAAGTAATAGCAAATCCAATATTAGGAAGTATTAATTCTTTATTATTTGGTAAAAAATTAGGTTTAGATATCTGAAACTTGAACCAAAAACCAACTACTAAAACTAAATTAATTAATAGTAGTAAAAAAATATTATTAGGATTAGGAACAATGGGTTTAGCAAATTATAGTAAATGAACTGAAAATAATATTAATCCTATTATTCCAACAACACCAATTCCAACTACTACGGAAGGACCGCCATGATTATTATTAGATAAACAAGAAAATCAGTCATTAATTGATTGAGATACTTATATTTCATTAAATGCTTATGGTATCGCCAATGTTATTAATGGTTTAACTGAGTTAATACCTAATAAATTTGCAATGATACAAAAAATAGCAAATATGGCAACTGGTGGTTGTTTAATTAGTAGTGGTGTTGCGATGGGGATTAATAATGATTTTAATAATGCTTATGCAATACCTACTATTATTGCAGGAATAAGTGAAATTATTCATAATTTATTACCTATGGAAACAAATCATAGTATAGAAATGCAAGAAACTTCCTTTACAAATGAAACAACAAGATTAATTAATGATGATAGATTTACTATTAATAGTGAAACAAGTAGTCAATATGGCAGTCATAATTCTAATGTTTCATTAGATTGAGATGATACAGCTAATAATGCTTTACAACGTAGTAATAGTAATCTTACTTTATAAAAAAATGAAAGGAAAATATGGAAATGCAAGAATTTTTAAAAGCACTTGAAACAATTGGAATAAGTACAGGTATATTAATTTGTCGAGAAATTATTGTTTTATTAAAAAGATTTATTACAACTCCAAAACATGTTAGAGCAAATAATAAAATTATAAAACATCAAAAAAAATTAGCAAAACTTAATGAAAAAATTAATAAAGAAATTAAATAATGGGGTACTGTAAATGTTAGAAAATGAAAATAATGTTCAACAAGCAACTGAACCTTTAATTAAAAATAATGATTCTTCACAAGAAATAGAAAATAAAGTTAATGAAGCAGAAAATAAGTTAAATAAATTAAATAACGAAATTAAGGAAAAAGAAATAATTAATATATTTAAAAAATATCAAGTTAAAAGTGAATTTTATGATTATTTAAAATTTAAAACTAATAATATAGAAAATTCAAAAATAGAAGAAGCTATTAAAAAAATGATTAAAGAACAACCAGTATTTAAAGAAATAATAAATACAGGTGGTAAACAACAAACAATAATAACAAATCAACCAAGTTCAATAAAAAGTACTTTATTGGATTATAAAAAGAAAAATAATTTATAACAGAAAGGAAATGAAAAAATGTCAGTACCATTCAATCAAAATTTAGATAATACCGAAAAATTAGTAGAAGCACCAGAGTTTATAGAATTTTATAAACAATCAAATTCACCATGAGCAAGTTTTTTTCCTATTGAAATGGTTAATTCTACAAAAATTGAATTTATAGTTAAAAAACCAAAAAATTCAGAAATTAAAGTATTAAAATGAAATGATAAAAGTAAAGGATTAGATGTTAGTTATGCTGAAACTATTAAAATTTTAAAAGAAATTAAACAAGAAGCAGTTGCAGGTGAAATAATTGCTAATGTTGATTTAAACGCTGAAAATGGACAAAATTTATTAAATACAATGCAATATGAAGTAGCAAATGATTTAGCAGATTATTTAGCAAATAATGATACAACTGTAATTGCAAAATATGCAACTAGATTAGATATTACTGATACAATACCAGTAGGCTATTTAAAATCAATGTTATCTGCTTGAAATACTTTATTTCAATTAAGAAATAGTAATAATTGTCAATTTTTTATTACTAATAATTTATATGATAGTTTAGTTTATTTAGCTGATAATAAAGGTTTAATTACTGATAATCAAATAGCACAACAATTAAGATTAAATGGAACAAATTTATATATCAAAGGTGTATTATGTCAAATTGTAATGGATGACTATATGACTTTTACTGATAATAATGAAACTAAAATTATGTCTTTTGTCTTAGCAACACCAAGAGCAATGAAAAGATATATGTTACAAAATACAGTTGTATATGTACAAGACATAAATGATGGTAAAGTTGGAAGAAGATATTTAGTTGGTGGAGAATTAACTGGTGAAGCAATACCTTATATAACAGATGAAGAAAAAACTTCACGTTGAATGTTATGTGGAATTATTAATACTGATAAAATTGATTTAAAAACTAAAATTACAAGTTTAACAACAAATATTACTGCAAATGTTAATAAAAATAATAATGAATTAGATACAGAAATAAAAAGTACTAATGAACTTAAATCATTAAATCCAAATTTAATAAATCCAAATATTAAATATTTTAGTGATGTCCAAGGAAAAACTAATGTAAGTAATCAAAAACAAAAAGTAGGTGACTTGTATATAACTATTACTGCCAATGTTAATGATATAAATTATAAAGGGTCAACAAATCCAATTAAAATAACTCTTAAATAAAGGAAATTAATATCATGCCAATTGGTACAACTAGTACAGCAATACTTTTAAATATCAATAAACCAAAACATACTAGAATAAGTAAACAACAAGAAAATAAAAGTTTTTGATGAGAAATTTTAGAAATGATTGGTGTACAAGTAATAGCAGTAGCACTTGCTCCTTTTACTGGTGGATTAAGTGAAAGTATAGCACTTGGATTAGGTGCAAGTGATTTACTTGCTAGTATTAGTGCTGTTGGTGTAGAGTTTTTAACTGATTTTACTATTAATCAAGTTTATGATTATTTAAAAGGAAATGTAACACCATTAAATACTTTTTTTAATATCTTACCTGCATTTGCTGGACTTAATAAAATTAGTCGTGGTTATCGTACAACTAAATTTATTAAATTAGCACAAAAAACTAAAACATTAGAACAAATTGGTATTAAAGAAGCAAAAAACTTACAAGAAATTATTAGTCAAGTAAGTGGTAAAGAAATTTTAACAGATAAAATTATTGGTAATAAACGTTATTTATTTAATTATAGTTTTGCTCCTAATCGTGAGACAATAATCCAAAATTTAGGTTATGTTGCTGAAAGACAATATAAAAA
The DNA here is from genome assembly GCF_964030825.1 of Spiroplasma endosymbiont of Polydrusus pterygomalis. Lineage (NCBI taxonomy): Bacteria > Bacillati > Mycoplasmatota > Mollicutes > Entomoplasmatales > Spiroplasmataceae > Spiroplasma > Spiroplasma endosymbiont of Polydrusus pterygomalis. The sequence goes on from NZ_OZ034964.1 coordinate 806,812, forward strand.
TAATTTTCAAAAATTAGAAGTACAAGAGTTAAAAGATTATTTATTATTACAAAATACATTAATAAAATTAAGTCCACAATTAACTCCAAAGTTTAAAATTAAAGATATTGAAAAAGCAAATAATTTTTTTAAAAAATATAATACTGATTTAAAAGAAGTATTAAAAATGAATCAACATGATTGATTAAATTTAGTTCATACAATACATACAGATAATAGATATGGTAAATCTTTAATTTTAGATTTACAAAAAATTCGTGCTAATGCTATTAAATTTAATTTTAAAAAGAGTTCAATTCATAAGGTTGTTTTAAAAGCAAATAAAATTTTTAAGTATTTTGATATTAGATTTTATTTAAAAAAAGGTTTAAATAAATTTTGAAAAGATACTCCATATTTTGAAAAATTACGAGAAAGTATATATAAATTACAAGAAAAATTTGAAAAGTTAGAAAAACAAGTATTTGAAAAAATTAATAAATTAAAAGAAAAAGCAACAGATTTATTTACTAGTGCAGAAAAGAAAGCAATTAAACATGCACAATTAATCCCATTAAATTCACCTGTATTTATGGGTTGCAAAATTCAACCTTTATCATTAAGTAAATGTGCAATTACTATTTATCATCGTAATCCTAAATATAAACCAATTATAGTTATTGATAGTATTCTTAAAGCAGAAACTTTTATCACTCAAATACATCCATTCCATTGATATCGCTGATATAGTGGTTGATACATTGGTTATGGAGTTAGTCGTAATAAATGATTAAAAGCAATTGCATTTGCTCCACCAGTTGTTCAACAAGTAATTAGAGATAGTTTTAAAGTTTATAGAGAAATATTTAGAATAGTAAGAACTTACCATAAAGTAGTTAATGTTATTAATAATCCTATTGAAAATATTAATAAATCATTTAAAAGTGTTGGTTTAAAATTTTCAGTTAATACATTATTTGGTACAGGATTATTACATCATTTAGAAAAATTTGTATATAGTCAAGTTGTAGCAAAAGGTAAAAAGAAATTACAAAAAGAAGTTATTCATATAGTGCATAGGAAAACTAAAACAAAAACTAAGCATTATAAAAAAGCATTTTTTAAGGAATGATAAATTATGATTAATAAACTTTGAACTGATGTCAGTTTAGAAAACTATAATAACTGATATCCATTAACTGGAAAAATTATAGAAACACCACAACAATATATAAATACATGACCTAATGTTAAGGATTGATTTACAACTTTTGCTATTCGTGCTCAAAATGATATTAATGCTTATCTTAATTTTATTTTATCTAAATTTCCTTTTGATAGTTTTAAAGATGAATTAATTAAAGAAACATTAAGAGATATGGTTTATGTTTGTGTTGAACATTGAGTATTTAATCGTACACCAATTGAGTTTAATGTTGATGCTACTATTCAATTTAATAATGGTACATCATTTAGTGCAAATAGTATTCCTAGTATTAATGTTTGAGATTTAGCACCTAGTAGAATGAAAATATGAGCAAGATTAACAGAATTAAAACAAATATTTTCAAGTTATAATAATGATGAAATAGATATTGAAAAAATTGATTTAAAAGCATTCTATACTAGAAATCAAGTTGATGAATTAATTAAAGAACAAAAAGCATTTACATTATCAAAGCAAATGAAATTATATGATGATTTAGTTGATGATAATGAAAATGAAATATATAGGGGTCCTGTTAGTAAGTTTGTTAATAAAGGTTATGTAGCAACTGAATATGATAAAGAAACTGAAACAATGATTTTAGATTGACCTGATGAAATTGGTACATTACCACCAGAAGCATTACAAAATAATCCACAAGTTGGTGATTTTACTCATGCTGCAACTGCTGACTTTTCTGCTAAACAACAAAAAAGAATTACTACCAATGAAAATAATATTAAATTATTAGAAAATAAAGTTGATATTAATAAACAAAATATTGATGATATTAAAAATAATTGATTTAATATTGCAACTAGTCCTTTATGAAAAAAAATGTCTTCTATTATTCCTAGTAATGAATTTGGAAAAATATATTTAGCAATATGGGGTTATAGTTACCAATCCACTACTAATCCAACTGATAATTATATATATAGTAATAAAAAAACTATATTTAGTTTAGGTGGAGAAGTTCAAAGAACAACACAAAAAAGTATTAAATTAGATGAATTAATTGTAAATGATAATGTTAAAATACAATTATTATTTACTCAGGAATGAAATGATATTACTGTAACTTCTAATGATGCTAATTATCAACCTATTTCTGTTGAATTATACCAATATATAGGAAAAGGGACACCAACTGAATTTATAGCAGAAGATAGTACAGAACATGATTATTATACAAAACAAGAAACTAATGAATTATTAGATAAAAAACAAAATATAAATGACGATAATTTACAAACAGTTGCTAAACAAATTGTTCCTGCAATTAATGAAAATAAAGTAAATATAGATAAAAAAATGGATGTAGAACAATTTCCATATGCTTTTGCTGTAAATGCTCTTGGTACTGAAAATCCTAATTTAGAAACTACTGATAAAACTATTGTTGGTGCTATTAATGAAATTAAAACAAATGGTGGTAATATTGATGAAAATAGAATCTTCAATAATAAAGATGATAAAGATAGTACTACAAGATTAGTTAATGAAATTATTAAAACAAATGTTGGTGGTAAAACTTTAATTTATAGAAATAATCCTAATGTAACAGATGATAAAGATATTCCAGATAAAAAATATGTTGATGATGAAATTATAAAAATAAAAGATTTAATTAAAAAACTTGTTGTATGAAAAACAATAGGTGAAAGAGTTGATGATAGAACTTGAAGTAATTTTTCACCTAGTTTAAATGCTCTTTATCGTGTATTTTTAATTACTGAAACAAGTGTACCATTACAAAATGGTTATAAAGAAGTTATCTTTTTTACATCAGCACAAGCAATTGGAACTGGTACAAGAAGAATTACTACAAGAAAAATTAGTAATAGTGATGCTACATTAAATATGATTTATGATAATACAAAATGAACATTAAAATTAGATGGTGGAGATACTGGGGGAGCAATATATAGATTAGAAGAATTAAAAGCAGAAGATTTATATGAAATAAAAAGTAATACATTAGATATAAAAGTACCAGAAATAGTAGATATAGAAAAACCTATAAAAATTGATTCAAAAACCTTATTAACAAAAGAAATTAGAGAAAATGAATGAGAAATAAATTTAAAAGAAAGTCCAACACCAATACCTTATCCAAAATGAAAAGATGTAGCAATATCATTAAGTGGTAATTCTATTTCTTCTTATCAATTAAAATCAAATACATTTTATAAAATATTTTATGATTTGAATCCTTTTAGTACGAGTACATTTGGCAAAACTCCAACACAAACAATAGAAATATTTTGACAACCACAAACATCATCAAATTGAGTATGTTTTCTTCCAAGTTTAAAAAGAATTTCATATATTAATATTGTAAATAATAAATTAATAAAATTAATAACTGATCAAGGTTATTTATGAAAATTACAAGAATTACAGGAATAAGATTATGTTTTTTAAAATTTTAAAAATTATTTTAGGTTTAATTGGTTTATTATTATCATCAGCAACAGCAATTTTAGTTATATTTATTATTGTCAAAATTATGTTAAAAATTAATCAAATATTTTAGAAAGGTGGTGAATATTATGATAAGTTTATTTAAAAGAAAAGATAAAAGTAATATTAATGATAATCAAAATGAAAAATTAAAATTTTTAACTAATAAAAATAAAAGTACTCATGCTTCAATTTTAAATTATTTTGGTTTTAATAATTTTAACCATGAAACTTATTTTACTGATTTTGTAGCAGAAAATAATGCGAATTTATATAATGCTCCACTAGATATTAATAATGAAACTATTAAAAAATATTTAATTCAACAAGAATTTTATAGAAAAAATTGAAATTCTATTTTTAAATTAAGTAAATTAGGAATTAGTGGTTATTTAATTTTTATTGCTAATGATGACTTATATTTTCAAGTCGTTGATATACAACAAAGAGTTTATGATATTACTGGTAAATTAATTCAATGTACTATTTTTTATGATAATTATGAACAAAATACACAAATGGTAAGATTATTTGAAGTTTATACATTAAATAATGAACAAGTAACTATTAATCGTACAATTTATAGTATTAGTGATAATAAAAAACAATTTCCATTAGATTTTAAATCATACATTAATAATCCTAATTTATCACAAGAGCAAACATTAAATATTAATTATATACCAATAGCAATTATGCGAAATAAAGCAAATGAGTTAGCAGATTGTAATAAAGTAATGGATAAAATTAAAGCATTAGATGTTATTTTTGAACAAATTGTATTAGATACTATTTTAAACTCACCAAAATTTATTTTTAGTCAAACTTATGGTAATGTTCAATCTTTAATGGAAGAAGCAGTAAGAACATTAGTTACTAAAAACTATATATTTAAAAGTGCTGGTGATAATAATGAACAAAACGAAAGTGTCAATATGACTAGTAGTAATTTTAAAGGTAAAAATTTAACTGATATATATGATTGATTAGTTAATGAAATATCTAAACGTTGCGGTATTCATATACCAAGTCAAAAGAAATCTGCACAACAATCAGTACCCGAAAGTACAGCAGTTAATATTTCAACTATTAATTATATTGAGCAAAAATTATGACAATTTAATATTGATATTCTTAAATTTATCCAATTATTAGTAAGTATAGATAAAGATTTATTAACTAGTAAAACATTTAATATTGATGATGAACAAGATATTAATAATTTAACAGTTAAATTAAAATTATTTAATCCCGAAAATAACCAATTAATAGGAGATAACAATGGAAAACAACAACAAACCACAAACGAAGTTTCCACAGAAACAAAAGCAAACTAAACTTAATCAAGCAGATGTAGAAAATGATTATTTAATTGATAATATTCCTTATGATTTTACTAATATGATGCGTGCTACTAGTGACCTAGATATTAATAGAGCATATGATGAATTTAAAAAAAGAACAATTTATATTTATGAAATTGAACGTTTATTTAAAAATAATGAAAATAATAGTTTAAAATTTTCAGCAAATACTATTAAAATTGGTTTTATTGATATTGAAAAAGTGTTAAAAACTACTGCTGTTGAAACATCTGATTTTACTATGCAATTAAATCAAAGAGCAAGTACTAATATTAATGATAATACAATTGAATATAGTATGACTGATATTAAGAATTTAATTTTTCAAGAAATAGAATTATTAAATCAATTTAAGTTATATGCTGTATCTATTAATGAACCTTTAACCGAAAATAATATTAATAATTTATATATTATTAATAATTATTCACAACCTTATCAAAATCCAAAAACAAGAAGTACTAAAAGTATTACTATTATTAAAATTAAAGATTTTAAAACTCGTGATGGTTATCCAATTATTATTAAATTACAAAAACCATTAGATAAAGATATAAAAGTTAAGGGTTTAAAAATTAAAGCCCCTAGAAGCATGATTTTTGGCAATATAAAGGTACTTGGTGAAGTTGATAATATGCAAGTATACCCTAAATTATTTGTTAAAGATAAGATAGCATTTCCATTATTATCAATGCCTATTGAAACGCAACCAAAAGTTAGAATATTACAACAATGATTTAGTGAACAAATATTACCTTGAAATTTAGCAAAGCAATTTATAGGACAAGAAAAATCAGTTTTAGATTTAATTGCTATTGGTGGTGGAACTGAAACAAGAAAAGAAATTATTAATAATGCAAGAGTTACATATACTAAATTAGGTTATAAAGTTACTAAGAGTCCACAATTATGACCATTAAATGAAGAAAAAGAATTAAAAGATAATGAAGTATGGCATTTGCCTTGAACAACAGCTGATTGAGTTTTAAATATTGCTACAACAAATAAATTTGATGATGTTGAACTTGAAATAAATGATAAGCCACTAGTTGATAGTTTACAAAAAGTATTATTAGATATGTTAACTTATACATATAGTTATAATAGAAACTTTGATGGTGCAGAATATAATAATGGTAATCCATCAAATGAAATAGCCAAATTACGTCAAAAATTCGAAGGACAAAAACCAGATGATGTAATTACTAATTTATTTAAACAATGAGAACTAGATTATCCAAATTATATTAATTTACCACAAGTTCAAATATTAAAACAAATAGTTATCATGTTATCAAAAAATATTTATTCCACAATGTCAATTAATAAAGGTTTAAATGATGATTATAAATTATTATTACCATATTATTTCGAATTAAAATCAAATCCTATACATTCTACACCAGATAAAGTTTGAGAATTTAAAGATGTAAAAGTAATATTAAAATCTGAATATTTTGATTTTGCAGATATAAATAATATTAAATTAAAAAATGATGATATTAGTCAAAACGAATTATTTAAACTTGATGATAATCAATTTAACTGATTATCTATTACAAACGAATTAGAAAGTAATAATATACCTTCATTAATTCCTGCTGATTGAACACTTGATAATGGTGAATATGGAAAATACTTTACAAGAGCAGTTATTAACAAAACTAAGATTGAAAATGCATTAAATTTATATGGTTCAAATAAATCTCAATTGTTTTCTAAATTAGAATTTTATAAAGAAATTTTACAAATTGATAATAATAGCGAATTTGAATTACAAATTGAAAATCCGATTAATAATTTAAATCGGATTGAAATTAGCGGAGTATTTGGTGCTGGTCATTATGATTTAATTTTAGTAACTAATAAACAAGAAATAAATTTAAAAAACATTAATTTATTTGATAAATATAATGAGAACACTTCATATATAAATTTAGAAATTTAGTTTATTGATTAAAATATCAATTAGGATATTTACCATCTCAGACAATATCACCTGTATGTATTGGCTTATTACCAAAATATAATATAAATTTATCACTACTAGTAAACTTATTTAATCAAATAGTCGTATCACCATATACTCTTTCACCGTTTGGTTTTAAAAAATATTTGGCCCTACCAACATTATGGGTAAGCACCCCCCCCATGATTAAACCTATTGTTCCAGTTGTAGCACCAATTAGTGCTAATGCTAATGTTATTTTACTTAAATTTGTTTTTATTCATGTTTTCATAATAAATTTCTCCTTTTTATTTTTTCTTAATTTTTCACAAGTTTTTAATCATTTTGGTAATAATTCATGCTCTAAATTAATTGCATGATTTTCACAAAGAAAAAGACTAATTGTTGTTGATTTTAATTCTAATAATATAATATTTGTTCATTTTTTATTACAATTTTTATTTTGGCAAATAACGTTCATTTTGTAAAATCTCTTTTAAAGATTTTAATTTATTCATAACTTTTAATTCTTTTTCTTTATTCATCATAATTTACTCCTTATTTCTTAACATCTTATTGTTTAATTGTACTTATTTTTTATTATTTTTACAAGTATACTTTTAAACGCAAAATAACGCCTAAATTAAAGGCGTTTATTTTGTGAGACCTATACTATTAATTATATTGCACTTATTTATTATATGGCAAATGTGAAGATGCTTTTTTTCACAGTAGCATTATTTTTACCCCTAATTACATTTTTATATGGATATAGTGCATAAAACAGAGCATCATAAGGGTCTTGATACATAGTTTTATCAGGAATGTTAGTTTTTGTTTGGTCATATCTTAACTCTTCTAAACATTGAGTAGTTTTTGGTAAATCATCTTTATTAGCATAAAAATTGCCGTAACTCATAATATTACGCATTCAAACTACTCTATTAGTTAATCCTGCTTCTTGATTAAGATTTGAAGCATGCTTAATTGCACTTTGGGTGATAAGAATAGTATTATGTTCATCTATTAATTTTTGATTTAATCAATCAATAGCTGTTCTTGCTTTATCATCATAAAAATAAACTGTTTGTTCAAAATTTTCAAAATTATCAATTAACCCTAAAATTTCATTGGCATAAGCATTAATTTTTTCATTTTCATTAATAAAATCATTTGGTGTAACTACTAATTCACAAATAATATGAGCATCATAATAACCAGTATTATGATATTCTTTAAATCCAACTATTATAAATACAGTATGGTCTTTATGACCAGTTGCTCAATCAATACCAGCACTATAAAAATCAAATTTATACAGACCTTTTTCTTCATTATAAAATTGTTTTAAATCATATGTTTGTCAATATTTTAATGTTTTTTGAAATGGAAAAATTGTTGCATCACTATCTAAAAATTCAAAACCATAAAAAACAGTATTAAATTCATCAGGATTACTTTTTTTCATTTCTAATAATGTTCTTTTTTGAATTTCTGGTAATTTACTTCAAAAAGGTTGAATAGTAAATCTTAAAATAAATAAACCTAAACCACTAAACATTTCTTTATTTTCATAATAAATTTTACCAATTTTTTTAAGATTATCCATAGTTTTATCATTTAATGGTAAAAATGGTGTACAATATTTTAAATAAAATGGGTGGTATTTATCATAAGGATTACATGTAAAAGTGATGAAAAAACTTTTATAAAAATAGCGAGTAATTGATTTTCCAAAAGTAGCACTATATATATTTTTATCAATAAATGTTCAACTTCATTCTTTAATTGGTTCATTTGATACTTTAATACGATTACTTCTAAACATAGAATTTTGTAAGCGTTCATATCTATATGTTAATTGTTTTTCTGTTAATGTTTCTTTTTCTTCTGCCATAATAATTTCATCAGTACGTGAACCTAAAAAACTTGACCCACCTGCTTCTTTTCCAAAAATTTTATTACCATTTGCATAACCAATAAAGTCAATTTGTTGATTATTAGGAAAAATAATACAACCACCATCCTTAGTAATTTTTCATTTAATACCATGGAGATTATTAGGTAATAAATTAATATCATATTTATCTAGTAAAACTTGACAAACATTCATTAAAGCTCCAATAGTTGTTTCACTATGGGTATTTTCATATCGCCTTACTTCTTGGACACTACTATCACTAAAATTACAACATATAAATAAATCAAAGGCTAAACAATTTCAAGTTTTTCTTGTTCCACGTGCTGTTGGTATAAAACGATAAAAACAATTAGTAGTAAAATATTCTGCTCATTCATCACCAGCAAAATTTTTAAAAATATCTCAGCTAAAACCATAATTAGTATCACTAAAATTAAGGTCATATTTTTTATTTAATTGTGCATAACTACTAATGAATGGCATATTTACTCCTTAGTTAATATATAAGTTAAAATTTAATTATTAATAAATTTAGAAAGGAAACAAAGAATGTTATTATTTCAAAATCATTTTAAATGAGAACAACATTATTTTAATCAAGATGAATTAAATTTAAAACAAACACAAGAATTTTTTAAACAAATAGATGATAAATTATGAAATGAATGTGATAAATCTATATATAAACCATGTAAATTTAGAAAAAGAAAATTAAAAACAAAAAAAGGCCTATTAATTTATAAGCGACGTATTTATACATATTATAACAAAAAAACACAAAAAATTGAGCATATATCATTATTAGATGTATATCTTGGTGTTAAAAAGTATAGTAAATTAGCACCAGATGTTATTAAAAAAATTTTAAAATATTTTACTGATGGAAAAAGATATCAAGATATTTGTGATACTTTTATAGAAAATTTAATAAGTATTAGTACTGTTTGTAGAACATTCCAAAAATTTAAAATACCAAAAACTAATATTTCTAAAATTAAATTAGAGCCAAACCAAACTTTATATATAAATATTGATGATGGACATAGAAAATTTAAGTTTAATGATAACCATAATAGTAAAAATTGTAAAAAATGTTCTATGAGATTATTAATATTTTGTACTGGTAAAAAGAAAAATGGCAAATTAATTAATAAAAGAGTTGCATGTAAAATAAGATTATCAAAAACAAAAATTGGTGCATATAAAACTGCACAATTGATTCAAAAATATGGTAAATTATACTATGAAAATTTTGAACAAGCAAATTTAATAATTTGTGGTGATAGTGCAAAATGAATTAGAAAAACTGCTGAAATTTTAAATGCTAAATTTATTTTAGATAAATTCCATGCTTTTCATGTTTTATTTCTTGGAATTATGGCAGGAAGAAGAAAAAATAAAATTGCACAATTACATTATAAATATGCACAAAATTTATTTTCAAAAGGTCAATATTATGAATTAATTGATTTTTTAAACTCATTAAAATATCAAAAATTAAAAATTGGTTATTTTATTAATGCTAAAAATGGAATACTCAATCAAGCATTAGTTGAAAATATTGGTTGTTTTACTGAAACGAATATTAAACAAATTTTAAAACATATGATTGGAAATAGAACCTATAATATTGATATGTATTCAAAAATGGTTAATTTTAAATGCTATCAAATAAATACAGAAATACAGTTATTATAAAAAAATCCCTAATTAAAGGGATTTACCTAAGAGACCACGTACTTAACATACGCTTAGTAATCAAAGGGTATACGGTTTATCTTAAAGGACTTTAATTTATTATAACATACTTAAAAACTTATTAAAAATTATTTTAATAAGAATTTTTGAATTATAAAACTAAGCATTATTGTTGACTTATGTTTTACAAGTGTTAAGATTAATATACAATTGCATATAAAGTCTAAATTATTCTCGTCTAACTTTATAATTTAAAGACAAATAATGAATATTATAGACAACATCGTTATGCTCCCAAAAATAACAGCAGAAAATATTTCTTATTTTGCAATTCATAATTCATCAAATTGTGAAAGTAATTTATGAAAGAATTTTTTAGAACCTTTCTTAATTTATTTACAAGGAAAAGGATATTATGTTCCAAATAATTGTTTTGTAGAAGAAAGTAACTTGTTAGGTTTTGCTAATTCTTTTAATCCCTGAGTTAAAAAAATAAGAGCTGAAAATAAAACAACTCAACTTAATAAACAAGCTAAAGATGAAAAAAAATGACTTAATAGAACTGATTCTGGTTATAAATTAAATCATAAAAATAAATTAAAAGAAAAATTAGCAACAAAAAAAGAAACAAAATTAATTATTTAAGTTGTAATATTTTTTTAGATTAGATTTTGTTGCGTTGTTGCTTTAAATATCAATTATAAATAATTGTGATAATGGCTAATATAAAACTAAGAGCAAGAAAACCACAAATGATATAACCCAAAATATTGCCACGAGTTTCATTAATTTTTCAATTAATAGATAAATTTCTTAAATTATTAATTTGATCGGCATTCATATTTTTTAATTGGTTAGCAGTATAGTTAAGTTTTAGAGCATCATTTCATAGTTTAATACCAGCAGTAGTAGTTCAAAATTCAATGATTGGTAAGGTACCATTATAAATGGTAAAATATTGTCAGTTACTAATATTATTTCAATTAACATTTTGTAGTAAAAATGTTTCATTATTTTTATCGTGTAATGTAAAAGTAGTTTTTGGTTTTAATGTTCATAAATTTATTTTATTCATAGTAGTATTGTCAATAGTAATAATATTAACAAATTGGATAGTATTAGTATAATTAAAATTAATGGTAAAACCACCTTTAGTATTAGTGCTATTAATGTCATATAAATTATTATTTACGATTCCAACATATTTAAAATTAGTATTAGTTTGATTATCTAATGTTGGTAGTATATTTTGCTTATATATTAAGGCATGATAAGTTAATGTTTCATTATTTTTAAATTTAATATTAATTTCAGAACTATTATTAATAATTGTTGTAATGTTGTGTTCGATATTGGGCAATAGTGGTTGTTGCTGATCAATAGTAATACTTGCTAGTTCATTATTAGTGACACTTAAATTTACGTTATTATTACTAATTAAGTTTTTAGTGCGATTAACAGCAGTAGTTTTATCTTTATCAATATATGAATTAATAAAATTAATTAATTGTTGATCTTTAGTTTTAGTAAAATTAATAGTATTGATTCGACTTCAATTATCATTTTTATTGTCACTTAATAATAATTTATTTGTGTTATTATCAATAATACCAAGATTATCATTTATTTTTTGGAAATTAATGCATCAGCCAACTTTAGTAAAAGTAAAGTGTTCATCAACAAAGTATCCAATTTGTTGTTCATCAATAAAAATACCTAATCCATCATGCAGTAAAATAAAATTATTCATATAGTGTTCATTAATTTTAGTTAATTTAATGTCATTAGTATCACTAATATCTAAATAATATGGTTCGCCAAAAAATTTAGAACCATTGTTAATACTTATGTTTAAAATGCCTTTATTATCACTAGTTTTAGTAAAAAAATTAGTAGTAGTACTAAAAATAATGGTGTTGTTTGATCACGCGCTAATAAGGGTGTTATTGTTGGATTAGGGTTACTATCTATTGTTAAATAAAATAATTGACCATTATTATCACGAATAATACCACCATTATCATTGATGCTAACAAAACCATTTAATAATATTGGATTAGGAGCGACTAATGGTTTTCCACTGTTAGTAATAATTTGTTTGATATTACCATCAGCTTTTAAAATATAATAATTTTGATTGCCAGCAACAAGAACACCAAAAGTATCATTAATAGCAGTAAAACTAGTTTTTCCTGTTCCAAAGTGATAGGGCAGAACTAAGGTAGTTACTTTACCAGATGGTTCAATTAAATCGGCTCCAATATCGGTACTAACAATATTTTTACCAAAATTACTAAAAGTATGATTTCTAGTTGCAATAGCACTAGCATTATTATTAATACCATTTTTAGTCATTAAAAATGAATGATTAATAAGATTGCTATCATCACTTTTATGGAAATTATTTAAGGTAGCAATTCCTAAACTATCATTGAATCTAATAAAATTACTAATTTGTAAATCTAAGTTATTGTAGGTACCATCTTTGTTTAATAAATAAGATTGTGATTGTGAGTTGGTAAAAATACCAGCAATTGGATTAGTTTCATCATTTTCATTTCAATTATAAAAATTTCCAGATTCAAAAGCTAAAGTTAAACTTTGTTCTTTTAAAATAGTAGTATTTTCGGCAATGATTTTGTTTTGATCATTATTGGTTTTAACTTCATTTAAACTAGAAACGATAGTTAGTGAGCCAGTAATTATTAGCGATAAAATTTTAAACATAATTATCAATCCCTTTAATGTTAACTAATATTATTATAAAGATTTTCATGATAGAGTATAGCAAAATAATGAAAATAAGATACAATTTATATATTAATAATTTGTAAATTAAGGAATGATTTTAGCGATGAAAAAAATTTTAACATTAATGACTACTTTTACTTTTGCTAGTGTTATAGTAACACCAGTTTTAGCTTGTTCAGATCAACAACAAGATACTATTTTAAAAGCAATTAGTAATGGTGACGATAAGTATAATGGTTGAGAAGCAACATTATTACCTGTTGGTATTAATAAACCAACAGGTGTCCCAACTAATAATCAAAAACCTGAAGCAAAACAAACTATTAGTAAAGATGCATTACACAATAGTCTGTCGCAATTACTTGCTAAATTAATTTTAGATAAAGCAAGCATTAAAACGCCAATTTGATTTAATGATAAGTTAGAAGTAGGCACTAAATGTTATTATTTTACCATTGATAATGGTAGTTTTGATGAAAAAACAGGAGCCAGAACTTGAGAAGTTAATGCTGTTACTGGTAGAATTAGTATTGACATTACGTATCAAGTCGGGGTTGTAACTAATGATAAAACTTTTAAAGTTGAACAATATATTAAAAAAAATTTTAATGTTAAGTGTTTTTATACACAAAGTGATTATATAGTTTATAGTATTGTTGATGATATTACTAAATTATCAAATCAAATAGTGCCAATTGCTGTTGATAAAAACAGTAAACCCGCTATTGATAAAATATATACTGATTTCTCGCAAGAAACTAAAACTGCAATTCAAGAAGGAATAAATGCAACAATCCAAAATCCTTTTATTAATTCTGTTACTATTAATATTAAAGGTATTGATGATGAAAAAGTTACAAATTCAGGTCCTAATCAATTACAACTTAAAGTTAACTTTATTATTAGTTTTCAGGATTCAGAAATTGATATGTCATTACCTTCACCTTTTGATAATAGTAAATATAACCCAATAATACTTCAATTTAATATTAATAATTAAAAGGAGTTTATAATATGAGTAATGATTCAGAAACAAAAAATAAAGATAAAGAACCACCGTTAATTATTGATGCTTTTAATTTCAAAAATATTGGTGTTAAGAAAGAAATTCGCTCTTCATGAAAAAACTTTAATTGAAAAGTAACTGTTAAAAATTTAGTATTAATTTTTTTTGGTGCTTTTTTAACGACTGTTTCATTTTTTTATTTTATTAATCGTGCTCGTTTATATACTAATGGTTTATCAGCGTTTGCTCAATTAATATCGAAATTTATTGCTTTACCTTATAAAGATAATAATATTGAACAACAAACAGTGCAAGCATTTTGATTTTATCCAGTATATTTTTTTATTAATGTCCCTATCATTATTTGAGGATTGTTGAAAGTTGGGTTTCGTTTTACTCTTTATACCATTATTTATATGTTGTTTCAAAATGGTATTAACTTTTTATTAACATCAATTGATACACTTCGTACCTTTCAAGTTTTAGGTGAAGGTCCATTGCCAACAGATGGTAATTATTGGCATTTAGTTTTACCACGTACTTTTATTTTTGCAGCATTAGGTGGCTTAATTTATGGTGCGGGAATTGGAATTTTATTTAAAACTGGTGGTTCTAGTGCTGGTATGGATTTTATTAGCACTTATATTTCTATGAAACGTAAATACTCAATTGCTACTATTATCAAAAATACTAATATTATTATTGTTGTTATTGTTTTAATTCTTGATGGAACTTTTTTACAAAAAACTAGTCTTGTTGATAATTTTTTGGTTAGACCTTATTTTATTTCAACACTTGTTTATATTTATGTTGCTGCATTTATTATGAATAGAGTTTATCCAAAATACATGTTGATGAGTGTCTTTATTATTTCTAATGAATTGGAACAAATACGTAATGATATTTATCGCAACAATTATTTACGTGGTGGTAATGTTTGAAGTGTGAAAGGGTTATATTCAGGTAATGAATATAAAATGATGATGACAACAATGTCATTATTAGAGTATAACTTTTTCAAAACAAAAATAACACGCATTGATCCTAAAGTTTTTATGGTGGCAGTTCCTGCCAAATATATGTATGGGGGTAATGCCGGTAAACCGCCACAAAATGCACCTGTTAATATTGTCGAAATTAATGATTTTTTAGAAAAAAACTAACAATATATATGTTATAATATAGTTAGTTTTATAATTATAAGCGTAGACTTCTTGATAGATTATTATATCTATAATAATTAGTCTTTTTATGTTTTATAAAACAAAATTAATTATAAAATTATATTAAAAATTAATTAGATTGGACTAAGTATGAAACACAATTTATCAGCAAAGGTTGTAAATGAAATTATAACTAATATTCATACTAACTATAATAATAGTAATAATCATTGATGAATTAAATTAATAAATAATCGCTTATGAATTAGTTTATGAATGATGATTACGATTATTGGGGCAATTGCAATTTTTGTTAGTATTGATATTAACAAATCTTCATTTATTAAAAAACCATTTACCGTTATTAGTATTGTTGTTTTTATTATTGGTTGTTTTTTATTGGTACAAAGTTTAGTATTAAAAACTAAAATTCATCAAAAATTAATAGCAGAATTACCAATTATTAGTTATTATCAATGGGTAATTAATGATAATAATCCACAAATGAATTTAGCAACTATTAGTGATTATTGAACAATTAAACCACAAGGTAATTTACCATTAGATGAAGAACCTAATTATTATAATTATTGTGAACAAGTAATGATTGGTAATATTAATGATCAAGCTTTTAATTATGGAAGTATTATTAATCAAAAAATTATGTATGAATTAAGTTCTGGATATAATAGTGCTGCGCAAAGTATTGAAACAGAAAAAACTACTTGTTATTATACACGTTTTGTTTATTACACAACTATTATTAAAAATAATAACTTGACAATGACACTAACACCACGTAATATATTTTTAAAAAAAATTCGTAATAAAAAGAAAGTACAACTAGAATCAAATTTATTTGAAGATTTATTTGATGTCAAATGTAATAATCAAATTAAACTAAGATTAATTTTAGAGCCAAAAGTAATGAAATTAATTAATGAATTTGCTGCTAGTTTAGAAAATAAAGAGTTACCAATTATTCATATTGAAAATCAACAATTAACATTAAGTTGAAAATATGAATTAGGAAAAAATCCTTATCGTGATGGTCAAGGTAAAGTAATGGTACTACCAACTACTACTAATTTCGAAAAATTTGTTAATAAATTATTAATAATGCTTAGCAAAGATATTTTCAATTTAACACAAGCACAAATGTGAGTTAATAATTTAGATTTATTATCATAATCATATGTAATTATTTTATAAAAATTAAAAATAAGGTAGATAAATTATGACTAACTATCAATTACTAAAATCAAGTTGAAGATGATTTAACAATAAGTATTTAATACAAACAATTTTATGAATTTTATTTACAATTGGCTTGATAGTATGTGCAGTATTATGAGAACTTAAAAATAACATATTTAATAAAATTTTAACATTTGATTTTTTTAATAATGCTAATATTACTGATGATACTATTATTACTTTAAAAACATATTTATACATTGCTATTTTTAGTAGTTGTATTGCTACTAATGCTTTAATATTTATTCAAATTAAATGTTGAATTAAAAAATATATTGAAAATAAATATCAAGTAGTTTCAAATTTTGAAAATAATTTCTTTATTTTTAAAGCATTAGTAGTATTAAATGTTGCAAGAAATATTACTTATATTTTTTGTTTTACTAATGTTTTCACTGCCATATTTGTTTTAATTTACTGATTTTGTTACTTTATTATTTATTTAATTTTAAATCGATTATTAATAGCAAAAAATCAAGTTCTTGCTAATGTTTGATGAAAAGATAGCGAAAAGCGATCATTATTTATTGTTTTAGGTTTTGAAGTTTTATATTTAATTGTAAAAAATTCAATTTTAAACCTTACCAAGGGTGCTATTAATATTGATCAAGTTTTAAAATATTTTATTCCTGCTAGTTCTTTAGCATTAATATTAGCAGTATTTATTCAAAGTTTAGTTAAGAATGATGTGAAAACTATTTTAAATAATATTAAAAATGTTAAAACTAAAGTTGATGATTTTAAGATATTTTATAATTGAGATTATCATCATGTAATTAATGATTTCTTATTTATTAAAGAAGCACCACTAATTATTCGAAACCAATTAAAAGAAAAAGTATTAACCAGTGAAGAAAAAACTAAAATATTTGAACTTTTACATGAAATTTATCAATTTATCATATTTCTTGAAAAGCAAAATATTAAAATTAATGAATTAAAATATATTTATTATCATTTATTTTATGAGATTACTAATCGTAATGAAATTGCCCAAATTAAAATGACAATTATTAAAACAAAAAAGACAAATATGAAGATAATCATAAAAAAATAAAAATTACCAAAAGAGGCTATTATGAAAAGTTTATTAAAAATTATGAGTGTTTTTGTACTTACTAGTATTGCTACAATTAATGTTGTTGCCTGTGATATTTGACAAAATTCACCTATTGATTACAATCAATTATTAGAAGATGCTGCCAAATTAATTGCTAATAATGAAGATCCTAATTTTGCTATTTTCTTAAAAGATAAAAATAAAACTTATATCTCTGATTTTATTAAATTAATTGAAGAAAATATTGGAAAATTATTTGCCACGGCTAAAGAAGACTTTAGTAATCTTACTTATACCATTACTAATGGTAGTGATCAAGTAAATGATAGCAATACTATTAAAATTAAGTTAGCAGTTTATGTTAATCCGATAGTAAAAGATTGTAGTTTTACAGCTAATTTTACTGCATTGCAAGATTATATTGATAAAAGATTAAAACCATTAGTTAATGGCACAAAATATTTATCAATTAGTAAAAATGATATTGGTGGTTTTTATCAACAATTGGTTACTGTTGGTGCTGATTTTAAAGGAGAAAAGGAACATTACTTTAAAAATTCTTCAGGAAAAGCTAATGATTTTTGAAAAAATTTTCAAGAATGAGATCCGAGAAAAGAGAAAAACCCATTACTTGGTAATGTTTTAGCACCATTATTAGATTATATTGGTAATAGCCCACGTACTGGCTTAACTTTTAATAATTTTAAACCATATTTATTAAGTATTAATGGTGAGAATAATATTATTGCTATTACTGGTAATAGCAAATTTGGTGATAAAAATTATGATTATATCAAGATTGGACTAGTGGGGAAAGATTCAGATACTGCAGCTTTAGGAAATAAATATAATAATTTAACTTTTATTTTTACCTAATAGTTAATTATCTTTAATTTTTTTTTACAAAACAATAATAAAAACTGTTGTTATAAGTTTTTTAGTATATTTATAATAGGTTATCATTAAAATTTTCAAAAAGTGATAGACAATGTAGCAAACACGTGCTATTATTTTCTCATACCTTTTAGGTACAAAAAATAATATATGCAACTAAAAGTAGTTTCACGTAATTGTTACATTACTGGATGCTACTTTTTATTTTTAAAAAGTAGCACTTAAGAAAATTATTATAATAAGAAAGAAGTGTTAACAATGTCTCCTTTATTTGCAAATATTGAAAATGCTAATTACCGTAGAATGTCTACGGATAGTACCGTTAATCTAATAAATAATAGCTTAACTAGTAGTATCATTTCGCTTTTTGAAGAAACTACTACTGCTGAAACTTCTTATTCATCAAAACTAATTACAGTATTAGGTAAAAATTTTAGTTATCTTATTGCTACTGCTGGTAATATTACTGCACAAATGATAATCAGTACTACTGTTGCTAACACACCATGAAGTAAGGAAAATATCATTCATAGTTTACTATTTAGTGGTGGACTTATTGCTTTAGATACTCTTAGTGAACCACATATTTTTAGTGCATTGGCTAAAATTAAAAATTGAATAGTTGCTAAATCATTAAAATTAGTACTAAAACTTACAATTTAATAAATAAAAAAAGTATTTTAATAAAATACTTTTTTTATTTTATGTTTCTACAAAATTAATTAATCTAGTAGTATTAACCTATTTTATTATTTAATGGCAGTAGTTCAACCACGTGTTCTTTTAACAGCCTCTTGTCAACCTTTATAGCAAGTTTGTGCTTTTTTTTCTTTCATCATTGGTTTATATTCTTTTTCAATTTTATTATTTTTTTTAATATCATTAATATTTCAAAATCCAATTGCAAGTCCTGTTAAATAAGCAACACCCATTGCTGTAGTTTCAGTATTTTTAGGTTTAATTAAATTAGTACGACTAATATCACTTTGGAATTGCATAATATATGAATTATTACTGGCACCACCATCAACTTTAATTTTAATTTTTACATTTTTTAAATCTTTATTTGATTTAATATCTGCTTGCATTGCTAAAATAACATCTTGTGATTGATAAGCTAATGATTCAATAGTACCTTTCACAATATGTTCACGTTTTGTGCCACGTTCTAAACCAAAGATAGCACCACGTGCTGTTGAATCTCAGTAAGGAGCCCCCAAGCCAACAAAGGCAGGTACTACATAAATTCGTTGCTCTTCTTTGGGATCAACAATTTGTGAATATCATAAACTTTCATCAGAACGGTATAACATTCGTAGTTGATCACGTAAAAACTGGATAGCAGCTCCAGCAATAAAAACTGAACCTTCTAAAGCAAAAATAGGTTCTTCATTTTTTAATTGATAAGCAATAGTAGTTAGTAATCCTTGTTTTGATAATATTGGAGTATGACCAATATTCATTAAAATAAAGCAACCAGTACCATAAGTATTTTTGATTTCACCTGCTGTTAAGCATAATTGGCCAAATAGTGCCGCTTGTTGATCACCAATCGCAGCAGTAATTGGAATTTCTTGATTATCATTTTGGAATAGCATTCCTTTATAAGTAGTACCAATTTCACCTGAGCTGGGAACTACTTTTGGTAGCATTATTTTGGGAATATCAAATAATTGTAATAATTCATCATCTCATTGCTTAGTGTTAATGTTAAATAACATTGTTCGTGAAGCGTTAGTAATATCAATAACGTGTTTAGCTTTTCCATTATTATTTTCAATACCATTTGTCATTTTATAAATTAGTCAACTATCAATAGTACCAAAAGCTAGTTTTCCATTTTTTGCTAATTCTCGGGCATTTTTGACATTATCTAAAATTCATTTAATTTTAGTAGCAGAAAAATAAGCATCAATTAGTAAGCCAGTTTTTTTATGAATTTTTTCTTTTCAGCCTTTTTTTATTAATTTTGCGCAATATTCGGCTGTTCTACGATCTTGTCAAACAATAGCATTATAAATTGGTAAGCCAGTGTCACGGTTTCATACTATTGTTGTTTCTCGTTGATTACTAATACCAATTGCTTCAATTTGGCCAGATTTAATATGACTTTTATTTAATGCTTGCTGCATTGTTGTTAATTGATTATTTCAAATACCAAGTGCATCATGTTCAACTCAACCTGATTGTGGAGGGTAATGTTGTGGAATATCAATTTGATGACTTCCAACAATTTTTCCTTTTTTATTAATGATTAAAGTACGACAACTAGAGGTACCCTCATCTAATGCCATAATATATTTTTTCTCTTCTGCCATATTATGATTCCTTTCTATACTCTTAAAGTATTTGAATTAGTTGCACTAAACCACCAGCAAGTATGGCACCTAAAAGTGGCCCAATAACTGGAACAGGAGCATATTTTCAGTCCGAACTTTCTTTATTTGCTATTGGTAAAATAGCATGAATAATTCTTGGTCCTAAGTCTCTTGCTGGATTAATGGCAAAACCTGTTGGTCCACCAATGGCAAGACCAATCAACATCACACCAATCCCGACGGTAGCGTTTTTGGTAATAAAGGCAGAACCAGTATTAAGAATTGGTGAATTAACAACTAGATTTTTAATGCCAATAGTTGCACAAACAATCATCACTAGTATAAAAGTAGCAATAGTTTCGGTGACAATATTTCAAATATAACTACGTGTAGTTGGTCCTGTAGCAAAAGTTGCTAAAATTTTATTACTATCTTCAGTAATATTATATTGTTTAAAATATGCTAAATAAACAATTAATTGTCCCAACATTGCTCCTAAAAACTGAAATAAAATATAAAGGGGAATATAAAAAAAATTTCCAGCAACAAATGCTTCTTTTTTATTAGCAATTCATAAACCAATGGTAACAGCAGGGTTTAGATGCGCTCCTGAAATACCACTTAACATGCCAGCAATAGCAACAGCAAAACCTCAACCAGTACAAATAACAAGTCAGCCACTGTTTTCTCCCTTTGTTTTTTTTAATAAAACATTGGCAACAACACAATTTCCTAATAAAATTAAGATAAATGTGCCAAATAATTCACCAACAATTACTCTTGAGACTTCTGCCATAATATTTTCCTCCTTTTTAAGTTAATTATTTTTAATCATATTAGCAACTAGTAAAGCAATTGCTGGCGCTGCGCTTAAACCGGGTGATTTAATACCAGCAACATTAATAAAGTTAGAATTATTACTAGCAAATTTTATAAAAAAATCATCATTTTCAACACAAATTGCTCGTGATCCACTAATTACTTTGCAAATTTTATGCATATTTAAAGTTGGAATAATTTTCAAACCAATTTTACTAATAAGATTAATATCTTCAATGGTAATTAATCTAGTATCACTTTTTGGTATATTTTCATGAGAAGTAGGTCCTACTAGGATATGACCATCAAGCATTGGGGCAACAATTACTCCTTTACCATGAATCGTTGGTATCATGAATAAGATATGATTATTAATCATATTTCTTTCAGTTTTTTCAAGAATACAATATTGACCTCTTCTTGTTTTTAAAGTAAAATCTTTACAATTTATTAATTTTGCGATATCATCAGCATAATGACCAGCAGCATTAATAATATATTTGGCAGTAAAACTTACTTTTTTTCATTATTTAAACAAGTAACTCGAAAACCAGAATTTAATGTTTCAATGTTTATTACTTTGTGATCAACTTTTAGTTTTCCATTATTTTTTAACATTCTATTAACTAAACTTTGTGTTAATAATACTGGGTCAACTGCATATGAAGCAGTGCAAAGTAGGGCACTAGTAACTTTTGGATTAACATTAGGTTCTAACGCCATTATTTCTTTTGTTGTCAAGATTGATAATTCTGTAGTATTAAGACCATTAGCAATACCACGTTTGTATAATTTTTCGATTTCTGGATCTTCTTCTTTACCAAAAGCAAGTATTAAAGAATCAACTTTTTTTCATGGAAAGTCTAAATTTTTAAATCAATCATTTTCATAGAGTTTTCTACCTTCTAAGTTCAATTTAGCATTTAGTTTTCCTGGTATTGGATCAAATCCACCATGAATGACACCAGAATTACCTTCTGATGTTTCTTGAGCAATTCTTAAATTTTTTTCTAAAATAACTACATTTAGTTTTCTTTTTGCTAATGCATCACTAATAGCGGCACCAATAATGCCACCACCAATTGTAATAACATCAAAATCAAATCTCATTACTTTCGCCTCTTTCTTAACATTAAGAACCAGAACTCTATCTGTATGTATTAATTATAATATATTTTTATTATTAATTTCGTTGCAAGCATTAAGCAATTTTTAAAAACAATATGTAAATGATATTTTTAAAATGAGAAAAATTTTTTATCTTATAAATAACAAAGCTATTAATATTAAAAGCGAAAAAGATAGAACTTGTTTTGTAAACAGTTACTGTGCTATTATTACTGACAATGGTGATATCTATATTGTAACTTCAACTGCTAAGATCGGTCGTTAGTTAGTAAGTTATATAAAAATAATCATGGAATTAGTTTTAAAAACTAAAATACTTGCAAGCGTTTTGCTGGTGCCATACAAAACACTGGGAAGTAACATAAAACATCAATCAACAAAAAGACATACAATATTCAACAAATGTTGATAACACATACCTAAGAGATTTATTTATTATTAGATTTTATATCAAATTCTGGAAACACCAATAACTATCATAATTATTTGACATTTAGTAAAATCTTGAAATTCGGATATGTTTCAATTTATTGGATCATAATTTATAAACAACATATAATAATATTAGCGTTTGAACAGTTAAAAGCGTTCAATTTAAGAGGATATGAATAGAAAACTTAAACATCGCTAATGATCACTTAAAATTTGCTTTTTAATTACTTTTTTATTTAAAAAAACAATAATAAACTTTTAAAAAAATAAATGAATTTTATTTCACTTTATAAGAGTTATTTAATAAAGTAAAAGAGTGTAGCATTAATATGCTAGTTAGCATATTAATCGCTTAAATTTTATTAGTTGTGATATTTATTATTTTAATTTAAAAATTATTTAAATCAATTTTATTATTAATATAGTGATCAAAAAATTAAATTATTTATTTAAATTCTGATTTAGGAAATAGATACTTATCAATAGCTTTAGCAACACCCCCACAGGTATTTTTACTAGTAATGTCATATGCTATTTCTTTTAAATTAGGATGACCATTTTTCATAGCAATACCATATTTAACTCATTTTATTAATTTATAATCGTTCATGCCATCACCACAAGCTAATACTTGATCAGAAGTAATATTTCATTTTTCACATAAAAACTGAACAGCAGCCGCTTTATTAACACCAATTGGATTAATTTCAATCACATTATGTGAAGAAGTAGCAAGTTCTAAACCTTTAATAGTATTTAATTGTTCTAAAATTGAATTAACTTGTTTTTTCTTTTTACAAAATAATAATATTTTATACATATCTTCATTAGTATTTTCATCAATTTTTTTAGTTGGTAAATTATTAAAGTTTTCCATAATTTTAACTTTTAGTGAACGGTGGTTAATTAATGCTGTTTTATTATCAGTACTATATCCTCAGATTGCTAAATTATTCTTATTAGCAAATTTAATTATTTTTTGAGTTTGTTCTTTTGATAATGATTTTTCATATAATATATCTAATCTATTATCATTAGTAATGTCAAGGATGTTACCACCATTATAACAAATAATATAACCTGTTTTTTCGTGCATTAAACAAGATTTAGCAATATCAATAGTTGAACTTGGTGCTCTTCCTGTTGCAATAATAATTTTTACATCTTTTTCATATGCTTTTTTAATTGCGATTAAGTTTTTCGGATGGATTTTTCACCGACTCTTTAATAATGTTCCATCAAGATCAAGAACAATTAGTTTAATAGCCATTATCAACACCTTATTTTTCTTTTTCTATTATTTGTTGAATAATATTAGTTATATCTTTTTCACTAACTAATCCAGCAGTTTGTTTGTATACTTTTCCTGCTTTATCAAAATAAATTAATGTTGGAATTGATTGAATTTCATATTTTGTTGCTAATTCTTTAGCCTTATCAATATCAACTTTAATAAAATTAATGTTATTATGTTTTGTATCCTTAGCAACATTTTCGAACCTTGGAGCTAATATCTGACAAGGACCACATCAATCTGCTGAAAAATCAATTATTGTGATTTTTCCAGAATGTAAAAGTTGATCAATGTCTGTTATTGAATTAATATGTTGGACTTTACTATTATACATATGTTCACTACCTTTTCTTTTAAGTTATTTTTATGATTTAATTTTATCATTAGTTTTAATTTTTAAAACAGTAAACGATAAAACTTTTTTTAATTTTATTAATTATTAGTATTAAAAGATATCTGTGATTTTTTCTTAAAAAATTAAAGAAAATTTTTTCATTTTTAGAATATATCTGTTATAATCTGGAATATATAGGTTAGGATTAGACAATTTGAGAAGGGATAAATAAATTATTAATACATTTTGTAAAACTATTTAAATAAATATAAATAAATTTTAAAAAGTGTAGAGTTAATATTTATTTTTATTGTTTTAAAAATAGTTTAGTAGACTGTTATTGTGTAATCTTAATATTATATTATTTATTTCTAAAAATAAAAAATTGTAAAAACCTATGTATAAAAAAAGTATGTTTAATATTGAGGTTAAGAGTAAAGTTATTTGGGTTACTATAATTTATGCATCCTTTTAAATTAGAAGGAGAGTAAAAAAAATGTCTGTTTGTAATAGACTTTCATCCGTTTTTAAACCACCAGCAAAAAAAGAGATTTTTAGTGAAGATTTAAAACAAGTTAATAAAAAATTTATTATTTTACGTAATCAAGTTTTTGGTTTTAGTATTTTATCATATATCCTTTATTATTTTACTCGTCAAGCATATACAGTAGCAGGTGCTGCTTTAGTAACTGATGGTAGTATGAATAAAATGCAATATGCTTTAATGGGTACAGTTTTTGCCCTTGTTTATGGTGGTGCTAAATTTATTGTTGGAAATATTGCTGATCGTAGTTCAGGACGAGTAATTATGATTATTGGATTATTTGTTTCTGCTATTTTAAATATTATGATGGGTGGCATTGTTATGTTTGCTGGTACTAAAATTAGTACTGGTCCCTTTGTAATGATGTTAACTATGATTGCAATGTTAGCTGTTTTTCAAGGTATGGGTTGACCAGCTACTGCTAGGTTATTTTCTCATTGATTTACTGATAAAGAGCGTTCAGGACGTATTGGGATTTGAAATTCAGGACAAAATATTGGTGCTGCTTTATTACCAATTGTTGTTATTTCTTTAGTAACGGCAATTGCTCCACAAATATATGGTTTATATTTCTGAGTTCCTAGTATTTTTGCTTTGGTTATGATTCCGTTATGCTTATGAGGATTACGTGATCGTCCTGAGGCAGAAGGATTACCTACTGTTGAAAAATGAAAAGGAATTCCAGAACATAAAGAAGAAAAAGCAGAACTTAATTGAAAAGAAATTTTTGTAAAATATATCTTAAAAAATAAATTTTTATGAATTTTAGCATTTGCTAATATTTGAGTATATGTTATACGACAAGGATTAGCAGGTTGAACACTAATTTTAATGAAGGAAGTTCATGGCTTAGATTTAACAGATAGTAAATGATTTGCTGCTTGTTTTGAATTATCTGGTTTAATTGGTGGTATTTCTGCAGCATATTTTGCTAAGTGATTTTTTAATAATCGTAAAGCACCATTAATGATATTTGGTTTATTAATTGCTCTTTGTGGATTAGTGTTATTACAACTTGCTCCTCGTGGTAATATTGCTATCCTTATTGTTGCATTAATGATTGCTGGTTTTGGTATTTATATGCCCCAAGCAATGATTGGTGCTACTGCTATTGAATTAACAAATAAAAAAGCTGCTGCTACTGCTTCAGGATTTACAGGACTATCTGGTTATTTTCTTGGTGATGCTGTTTTTTCAAAAGTAGTTATTGCTGGTATTGGTAATAAAAATTGAGATTATGTATTTTATTACTTTTATGGTTGTATTGTGGCAGCTGCCGTGGCATTAGCATTACTATGAACAAAAAATCAAGATAACAAGATACTATAAAATATTTATTAAACTAGCGCAATATTTATTGCGCTAGTTTAATAAATATTAATAAAAATTGTAAGGTAGTACAGGCATTTTGGACTATTTTCCATCTAATAAAAGTTTATCAAAATAATCCATAGGAGTCATTAATCGTAATGATTTATGTGGTTTAGAATTGTTATAATATTCTTGAAAAGAATTCACTAATTTTTGAAATAAACTAAAATCACTATTTAAATATGGTTTTATTTCAAATAAATTACTTCAATTTCTGTGAAATCTTTCAATCTTACCATTACTCTGTGGTGATCTAAACGGTGTAGTTTCATGAACTATACCTTTTTATTACAAAAATTTGTAAATCAACGATTCCTTTGTGGTTTTCCACAAGATGTATTAGTATATTGACTACCATTATCAGTTCTAATTCTTTTAATTTTAATTCCTAATTTTTCATAAAAATTTAAAGCATTTTTAGTAGCATTTACAATATCTCTGGTTTGTGCTTGTTCAGATGGATAACAATAAGTAATTCGAGTTTTTTCATCAATAAAATCAATAATATATCATCTTTTACTTCCTGTTATATAATCTGATACTACTTTAATATCAGTTTGCAATAATCCAGTTTCTTTTACTTCATATCTCAAATGTTTTTTCTTAATAGTTTTTTGTGAATAAAAACCAAAACGTTTTAATTAACGATATATAGTTTTAATCGAGGGTTTTGGCAAAAAATTAAACCTAATATCATCAATATGTCTTATTAAATAACAAAATTGAAAAGCACCTATACCAAACTCTTCTTGATACTGAACAAAATAATTTATAAATTTTTCTGATAATTCCAAATTATAGAAATATTTAATATTTTTAGGTTTTGTTGATTTAAATAATAATTCTTCAAAAGGTTTATGTTTGTAGAAAATATCATAAAAACGTTTAGCTCAATAATAAAAAGTTTACTTTGGTATATGTAATTGAGAAATTATTTCTTTACAAGTATTTTTATTTTTAAAAATAAAACAAAATTTTCTAAATTTACGATAATAAATATTAACTTTGTTAATATTTTTATCATTTTTATACTTTTCTACAAACTTGTTAAATTTATAATCAAATTTAGTAAAATCAGCACTATTAATTAAATATTTCATTTTAAACTACACCTCAACTAATAATATAAAGTTATAAAAACTTTTATTAGTCCAAAAAGTGTGTCTAATCTACAAATATTAATAAAAATTTTATTGCTTTTCAAAGTTACAATGTTATAATAAAATTAAGACACACAAAATTATTGCTTAATAGCCTACTGGCAACATTTTTATTTTGCTAAGTAGTTTTTTTATGCTTTTTGTTGTGTTTTACAAAAAAAGAAAAAATATAATATATTAATGGATTTTTTTTCTGATATTACAAATTGATAACAAAATGAAGTTTAATTATTTTAATACTTTATGATTACCATAATAACATTTTATATAATTTGTTAGTTATCAAATGTACTATCAAAGAGATATTAATTTTAATATGTGAATAGTTTTTGATTTTAAAAGATTTAGATATTAGAATGCAAAATATATTGTATTAATTTTAAAAATATATAGAAAATCCGAACATTTTTCTTATTACTTATGTAATAAAAGAAAAGTTTTATTAATATAATTTTAAAAAGGAAGAAGAAGAGACAAATGTGTCCAATAAATGGTAGTATAAGAAATCAAGATTTAATATCATTAATACTAGAAGAAGTTGAAGATGGTAATAATGAAACAATAATTATTAATACTAAAAAAAATATTGTAGAACTTACAAATATTAATCTAAGAATTCGTTATTATATTGATTACATTAATCAAAACTCAAATAGTAATGAAGAAAAATATAAAAATAAAGTTACATTATATTTAAATAACTTAAAAGAAATTTATCAAATATTACCAAAATTTGTTAAAAATGAAAATGAAGAAAATGAGAGTAATTGTTGTTGCAAAAGTATTAAATACAGCATTGCCCCATTGGTGTTATCAATAGGAATTGTGATTAGAGTAGCACAGCGATATTTTTCAATAGCAGTAGTATCAGTTCAAGATATAATAGGTAAACCTTTTTTTCAACAATTAGCAAAATTAGTTTTAGGAATGTGAGAATCATTACAAATTCCTGAAAATTATGCGATGGCAGGCATTGACACACTTTTAACTTGTGTATTATCTTACTATCCATTTGGTTTAAAAAATATTATAAGCTTATTCTCTCCAAACGAATCAGAAGATAAAGAAGCATTAAATAAATATTTACCGCTTGAAATTATTATTAAAAAATTAGAAAAACAATTAATCAATAAAGAATATAGAAAATTAGAAGAAAATAATTTACAGTTAAAAATTTTATGTAATAAATTACAAACAACGATAAAAAAACATGATGCCTTTAATCATCTTAAAAATGAATTAAATATTTTGGATTTTAATACTGAATTTACATTTGAACAATATCAAGACACAATTAATTTATTAAACAACTATTATTGAAATGATCTTTTACCTCAATTAACTCAATTATCAGCAACTGATTTAAAAAATGAAGATTATTCTTTCCACAATGTGATAAATAATAGTTGAAGTAATATTAAGTTTTTTTTAACAGCGCTTATCATCAATCATTTAGTTATTACTGCTGCTTCTGCTTATACTGCTGAAACATTAACATGGGAAACATATAAAGATAAAATTATATCAATTAATAATATTATTTCAACTGTTGTTCGTGGAACAATAATGAAATTTGTTAATGAGTATTTCATTAAAAATTCACTAAGTACACTTTTTAAACCAATAATAAATTATTTATGACCTAATAATAATGATAATAGTTTATTAAAATACTTTAAAGATTGAGTTAAAGATCAAAAGAAACTAAAACAAGCAGGAATTTTTATTATTAGTTTTATTTTCACTACTTTCATAACTAATGCTATTAAAACTTATGCAGCAGATGTCACACAAAATAAAGGTGATTGAAAAAAAGCTTGAATTCAATTTACAGAAACGTTTCCAAAATGAGGAATGATAGCATCAGCGCTTTGTGTAACTAGTTCTGATTTATATAATTTGACAAATAAAATGAAACCAGCTCTTAAATTAAGATATCAAGAAAAAGAACAACAACAAATCATTGATGAAGTGTTATCAAAATTATCAAATATAATTAGTCACGAAAATATGAATGATAGTAATGGTGAAAATGCTGCTGGTATTATAAGAGCAAATGGTGATCTTCAAACAAATTGAGAAAGTAACAGTATACAAGAAATAGTAAATAATTCAGTTGGAGAATATGTTATTTCTATAATTCGCAACAAAATATTGCTATCAATGTTTAATATATATATGTATATATAACAATCACAAGTACTAGTGGTTTTATTGCTTGGCAAGTTGATTACATTAGTAATGGTCTCGTAGTTGATTGATCAATATTTTGTTTAAAATAACTTGTAATAAATGTTATTTAAATCTTTTGTAAATGTTGTTGATAGTGACTTGTTGATGGTTGATTTTCTAAATCCAATCTTTCATTATCAATATCTATTTTTACAGTTTTTTCAAAACTAGGATTTTTGTTACTACATAGTTGCTTATGAATAGTGCCATTAATATCTGTGGCAAATATTATTTTATATTTTGCTTCTAAATTAATTTTTAATAAATCATTTTTTGCTATTTCTAAATATAATTTATCAATATGTTTCATGATAATTTTTTTTCTATTATAAAAACCTAAACTAATGATTTGAAAGTATATGTTTTTATATTTGTTATTTTTTTTGTTTCAAATGTAATGATTTCTTTACTAATTCTATCATTTTTAATATCTAATTCTTTGATTTTTAATTCAGCTAATTGTTTTTCTAATTCTTGTTTTTCAATTTCTTTTTGTTTCTTAAATTGTTCAATTTCTCTATCCATTATCTTTATATCATAATTAATTTTATTAATTTGCTCACTTTTTCCTTTTTCCTTTTTCCTTTTTTTCTAAATTTTCAATTTTAATTTTAAAATCTTTTTTAATTTCTTCAATTTTTTTTGTTTTTATTTCTTTAATTTCTTTTGTTTTGCTGTTCATTTTCTTTTCAATTATTTTAATTTTTTGTGGGTAAAATTTTGCACTTATTTTTTCTTTAGCCAATTCTTGTGCTAAATTTGCTTGTTGGGTTTTAAATTCTTCCTCAATTGCTTTAATTTTTTTAGGCAATGTTAGTTTTAAATTATTTATTTGTTGAAATAATTCATTTTTTTCTTTTCTTAGTTTCAGTACCTCCGCTATTAGTTTTACTTTCTTATTTTTTACAAAGTTATCCATATTTTTCCCCCTTTTAAAATATTTACTTTAAAATAAAGTAATGAGTTAAAAACTTATACTAAGCTTTTATGTGTTGATTTTAACACATATATTTAGTTTTAATTTTTTTCAATAATGATAATTTGTTACAGATATAAAACTCAATGACTGTATTTTATAAGTTACTATATAAATTATTAAGAAAAATCATAGTATAAAAAAATAAAGTTACTTTTTAAAAGTAACTTTATTTTAATTTTATATTTATTGTCAATCAACATGAACAGTTCATTGTGGTATGAAACCTAACAAATAAATAACAACTTTCGGCAGTAATGTTAGATCAATCAATATTACTTACTTTTTTTATATCTTGGTTTAAAAGAGCATTAACAGTTTCTTTTTTTGATGAGTATCTAAAAGTTACTACTTAAATTTCCGATAGTTGTACCAAGTGTTAAAACATTTAGTGCAGTAATTAAACTTTTTATGTTAAATACCTTCTTTATGTACATTATAATTTGAAAGGATATTTTAGGATTAATAGCTAATATTTTATAAAAATGAACAATATAAATCCAAAATTAGGAAATAATGTTTTATCTACTATAATTATCAGACTCTTAAATATTTAAAAAAACAAAAAATATATTAAATATCATGATTAATTGTGTTAGTTAATCAAAAAATATTATCAAAAAAATAAGCTATAAAAAAATATTTTATATAATATTTAATTTTTTTATTATAATTTAGTAGACTATTAATAAAGATATCTTAATAAGGAGTGAAATGTGTATAATGCTAAAAATGAAAGGTATTGGTGCTAGTAATGGTATTGCACTAGCCAAAGCATTAATCTTAAAACATGAGATTATTAAAACGAATACTAAAAAAATTAATGAAAAAGAGATAACAGCAGAACTTAAAAAATTATATGCTGCCTTAGATGCCGCAGGTGATGAAATCAAACAATTAATTAAAAATACAACAAAAACTTTAGGTCCAGAAAAAGCTGCTGTTTTTGATGCTCATCTTTTAATAACTACTGATCCGGTATTAATTGAAGATACTGAAAAATTAATTAAAGAGGAAAAATGTAATGCTGCCAATGCTTTAGAAAATGCTGCCAATAAATCAATAGCTACCTTACAAGCAATGGATGATAAGTATTTTCGTGAACGTGCTGCTGATGTTATTGACGTTCGTGATCGAATTTTACGTAAACTTTTAAATATTAAAGCTATTGATTTAACGGCAATTAAAGCAGCAACAATTATTGTCAGTCATGATTTAACACCTTCCGAAACAAGCCAGTTAAATCCTGAATTTATTAAAGGATTTTTATGTGATGTTGGTGGACGTACTTCACATGCTGCAATTATGGCTCGTAGTCTTGGTATTCCTGCAGTTCTTGGTTTAAAAAATGTTACTAGCAAAGTAAAAAATAATCAATTTTGCGTTTTGGATGGTAATACTGGTGAAATTGAAATTGATTTAAATAGTAATGAAAAAAATAAGTGAATTGCTAAACAAAAAGCATGAGTTGAAGAACAAAAATCATTGTTAGTGTTTAAAGGTAAACTAACTAAAACTAATGATAATCATGAAGTAAAATTAGAAGCAAATATTGGTTCACCAAAAGATATGATTAAAGCAATTGAATATGATGCACAAGGAGTAGGACTATTTAGAAGCGAATTTCTTTATATGGAAAGTAATGATTTGCCAAGTGAAGATATTCAATTTGAAGAATATAAAAAAGTATTGTCTGCTACTAAAGATAAAGTTGTTATTAGAACGTTAGATATTGGTGGTGACAAAGAATTATCATACTTAGATTTACCAAAGGAAATGAATCCTTTTCTTGGTTATCGTGCTATTCGTTTATGTTTAGATCGCAAAGATATTTTTAAGACACAGTTACGTGCTTTACTTCGTGCTTCAGTTTTTGGAAAATTAGCTATTATGTTTCCAATGATTGCTACTGTTGAGGAATTTAAAGCAGCTAAAGCAATATATGAAATATGTAAGAAAGAATTAATTAAAGAAAAAGTAAAAATTAGCGATGATATTCAAGTTGGAATGATGATTGAAATTCCAGCAACAGCAGTTAATGCTGAAACTTTTGCTAAATATGCTGACTTTTTTTCAATTGGCACTAATGATTTAATTCAATATAGTTTAGCAGCTGATCGCATGTCAGAAAAAGTATCTTATTTATATCAACCATATCATCCTGCAATTTTGCGTTTAATTAAAATGACAATTGATGGTGGCCATAAGTATCATCGTCCAGTTGCGATGTGTGGTGAAATGGCAGGCGATAAAATTGCAGTCCCATTACTAGTTGGTCTAGGATTAGATGAATTTTCAATGTCAGCATCTAGTATTCTAGAAACCAGAAAAATTATTAGTACTTTAAATAAAAATGAAATGGAAAGATTAGCAACACAAGCATTACAGTGTGAAACTAATGAAGAAGTTAAATTATTAGTAGCAAAAATGTTGAAACAAAAATAAATATTATTTATTGTCAAACTTAAATTTTTTAATGTTAAAATTATAAACATCTAACTTACATAATTTTGAGGAGAATATATATATGTTGTTTTTTAAAAAAAATAAAAACTTACCTTTATTAGTTTATGCGCCGGTTGCTGGTAAAGTTATTTCACTTAGTAAAGTTGAAGATCCAGTATTTGCGCAAGAAATGTTGGGAACTGGTTTTGCCATTATTCCTGAATTTAAAGGCAAAGATGGCGTTGAATTTATATCACCATTTACAGGAACATTAGCGACAGTGTTTAATACTGGTCATGCTTATGGTATTAAAGATAAAACTACCGGTGTTGAATGTTTAATTCATATTGGTATTGATACTGTTGAATTAGCTGGTAAGGGTTTTGATATTAAAGTTAAACAAGGTCATCCAATAAAAAAATCAGATGTCATGGTTATTGCTAATTTACAAGAAATTAAAGAAAACGGTAACAAATCAACAACAACACCAATTGTTTTCACTAATGAAACAATGGAAGGTTATCAAGTAAAACGATTAGTTAAAGATAATGAACAAGTAACGATAGGTCAATTAATTGCTGAAATTACGAAGAAGTAAATATTTTATTAAAACAAAACCGTATATGGTTTTGTTTTAATAAAAATAAAATTAATTTGATAGAATATTAATAAGTCTATATATGGAGGGTATCATTTATTATGGATAATTTTTGGCAACATTTTTGATGAGTAATACTTATTATAGTTTTGGTTGTGTTAATAATAGTTTATATTACATATAGAATTTATCAAATTTTCCATATTGATTATCGTTGAGAACTTAATCATCATTTTCCACAATGAAGTAATGAAGGAATAATTACTAGAGATAACTATTTTTTACATACTGAATTTAAGTTTATTGATAGTAGTAAATATATTATTATTGGTGTTCATGATATGGGTGCTTCTTTAACAGATTTTAAACTAACTGCTAATTTTTTTACTAAACATGGTATTTCATTTTTAAGTTTTGATCAACGTGGTTGCGGAGAAAATGAAAAATGAAAATATCATACTTTAGGAACTACTATTAATGATATCAAAGATATTATCATAGTGTTAAATGAACGTTATCCTAATAAAAAAATCTTATTAATCGGCGAATCATTAGGTTCAGCACTGGTAGCGTTAGCAATTAAAAAACTATCAAAAATGATTGATGGTGCGATTTTAACTAATTTTATGACAAAGAAACAAATTTTTAAAATGAAACCATCATTAGTTTTTCAAGCAATTTGAGGATTTTTATTCTATAAGCATTATCCCTTGCCTATTACTTTTGATTTCAAAACAATTTCTACTAATCCTAATTATATTAAAAAAGCTACCATTAGAGCAAAAACGAATATGAAAATTACATTATTGTTTACTTTGCAAGCACAAAAATTAAGTAAACAAGTACCAAAAAATGTTAATAATGCTAAATGTCCAGTGTTAATTATTCAATCTGGTAAAGATATTTTTGCCGATTTTGCTAAAATTGAAAAAAATAGTAAGATGTGAAGACCAAGGATAACTTATAATTTTTATGAAGAAGGTAATCATGCTATTTTAAATGAACCAAATATTAATATGATTTTACAAGATGTGCTAACTTGAATTGAAAAAGAACATATATAACATTATTTATTTACATCAAAAAAATAGTAATTAAAAAATGTAACAAATTGTCGATAGCATAATTGCTTTTTACTAGCATAATAATACTTATAATTTAATTAAATATCTATTCCTAGTATTGTAATTCTACTATTATCGGTTTTTAACTTCCAATGATATTTGGAAAGCAAAATAAAAAGATATGGAAATTTTTGCTAACGAGCAATTAATTGCTGCAATTGAAGCATCATTTTTAACAATTGAAAATAAAATTGCAGTAGAAACATCATTAATAAAACTAGCAAAGAAATATGAGGTGTTATTTTTCAAATTCGGTAGGTACTCCTACATATAGGTAAGCAAATATTAGATTACAATGTTTTTATCAACCAAGATTAAAGAGATAAAAACAGAAAATAATATTAAAAAAATAATTGCATTGCAAGTTGAAGTTGATGAAGTTATTAAAGAACTTGATGTCACAGTTCCAAAATATAATTGTGATAATGCTAGAAAATATCAAACGCCTATTAATCCTAAATTTTTAAAAAAGCTTGAAGAATTTAAAACTGAATCTTCAAAAGCTAAAACAGAATATTTAATTAAAAATGCTAATAAATTAGTTGAAAGTAATAGTTCAAGTTTAAAGCAACAAAGTGTTAATAGGCTACCATTTGTTTATAAAATAATGCCTTAATTAAGGCATTATTTTTATATTAAATTTAATTATTTATTAAAATGAAAATTAATATTATCTAAATCAATTGCTAAACTAATACCAGCAATTAAGTTTGGCTCTGAAGTAACTCTAGCATTTCATTGCACATAAATATTGTTATTATCGTGTAATACATAAAGATCAATTACTGATGTTTGGATAATATAGTCATTAAGCACTACAGCACTAT
This sequence comes from Spiroplasma endosymbiont of Polydrusus pterygomalis, assembly GCF_964030825.1. Classification (NCBI taxonomy): domain Bacteria; kingdom Bacillati; phylum Mycoplasmatota; class Mollicutes; order Entomoplasmatales; family Spiroplasmataceae; genus Spiroplasma; species Spiroplasma endosymbiont of Polydrusus pterygomalis. Next base: position 843,128 of record NZ_OZ034964.1, read on the forward strand.
AATTATTTTGTAATTCATATTTAATATTATTATTAGTAGTTATATTATTAGTATCACCTGTAAGCTTAGTATCTTCTTTATTTATTCCCATATTATTAATTGCTAGTTTTGAGTTATTAAAATTAAATTGAGGATAAAGTTGAACAAATTGTTCTCAAGTTTTTGCATATCTAGTTCAATTTAAAATGTTTTTTTATCATTTGCTGATCAATCATGGTTATTAATATTGTTAAAATCTTGTTGATAATGATAATTCATATTTTGGGTAATATCTTGGACATTTCATTTTTGATAATAGATTGCTATTAAATTATTGTCGTTATCAAAAATAAAATTTAGTGAATAGTCTTTTATATTTTGTAAAAGTGGTGAGCTACTAATAAATTTAAAGATATTATTATCAGCAATTAAGTTAATAATAGTTTTAATTAATGAATTATCGATTTGTCCTTGTAAACTACTTCTGTTAATAAATTCTTGACCAATATTATTGGCAATAGCTAATGAAATTTTGTTATTAATAACAGCATCAACAATGTAATATAATCCCAAACTTTCGCTAAGATGGCTATTATTTTCAATCTTGGCAGCAGTTGGAATATTAGAAATATCAATTGTTTGTTCAAGACCACCAAGTTGTAAATAAGTTCAATTATTGTCGCCAACAAAATTATTTTGTTGATAATTACTAAAATTAGAAGCATCAGAATGATTAGGATCAGTTTTCATTGCTGTTACTTTTCGATAGTTAATCATTTCTTGTTTAGTATTTGCAATATTTATTTTTTGATTATCAGGAATAGTAACATCAGGATTGGCTATTAAGTTACCTGTTGTATCAACTAAAAATGTTTTTCGTGCATTGGCAAAATGATAACTTTTTAATGCAGAAGTATCATAACTATAATATTTATGGTCTGTTGTTGATTGATTAGTAATTCAATCACTATTATTTAAATAGCCATAATTGTTATTAAATAATGCTGTTTCATTACTAGCATTTTCTTTTTGTAAATTGTGATTTTTTGTAGTATTAATGTGATTAATACTAGTTAAAATAGTGGTACCTGTTGCTAAAGCAAAAATACCTGCTGTTAAAATATTTAATGTTTTTTTCATATCTTTTAATCTACCTTTAAAAGTAATTTATAATTTTAATAAAGATATAAAAAAATATATCATCATTAAAATTATAACGATAATGTAATATCGTTATTTATATTATAGTACTTTTAAATAATTTCTACAATGAAATATTAAAAGATTGAATATTATTTTTTTATGAATTAGGGAGTTTAAAATAAGTATTTCTTTTAATCTATTACTTATTTAGAATGAACGTCTTTTTAATTATTAATGATTTTATAGTAAATTAAAAATTATATCCACTAATTTGCTTGTGAATTAAAAAAATCCACAATTAAAATTACTATTATTTAGGTAGAGAAAATTAAAATCATTTGATTACTTTATTTTTGATTTAATAATCCATTAATTCACTTTGATTTACTTTTTCCTAAAATAGCACCTGGTAGAAAACCTTGAAAGGGTAGTCATAAAAATCATTGGTGGTTTTAATTCAATAATAGCTTCGGTAAAATCTTTTTTCATGTTCAAGTTCGCTTTGATAATCATTTTTTTAAATAAGTAAGAATATCTAAATTATTAATTTGAACTGTTCTTAGTAGCAACATGTTATTGAAAGTTTTATAGTTAACTGCTTTAGAACCATATCCAAGTAGTTATTTAACAATATGTGAGATATCAGCTTCAGTACTAATACCAATATTTCATTCTAAGCTTTGATTAGTAATACCTAATTTATTATTTTGAAAATATTTTACTATTTCTTTTAACTTTTGATATTTTTCTGTTTTAATAATTGATTGTTTATTAAATGAAAAATTATCACTTTTTAAGATGTTGATTTGAGAGAAAAAAATGATAAGTGAAATATTGTTATTTTAGAAAATTTGATAATAAAAAAAATATAATTTCATTTAAAACTTTAAAAAAATAAAATTTTAAAGGAAGTTGAAAATGATAAAATGTGGGTGACTCTAAAAATTCATAGAGACAAGTTTGAACATTCATGAGCAGATTCTTTTTTAAATAATTTATTTAATAATAAAAATACTAATTTTATATATTTCATTATATATTTAGTTGGATTAAATATATATTTATTAGCAAATATCTGAAATGTAAAATAATATATTTTAAATAAAATAAATTTATTTATCAACTAGTCTTTTTGATAATTCTTGAATAAAATGATTATTTTTATTAACTTCTGTTCCATTTGCAAATAATTGATCTAGTTCAAAAGTCTTACTTGTTTTTTGTGATAATGAAATTTTATTATCATATTTTTTTTGTTTAGCCATTATTTATTTCTCCCTTAATTTTTAACTTCTAATTCATTTTATACTTAAATAAATTGATTGATCAAATATTTTTGTTAAATTTAATTTTTCTTTAATTTCTTCAATATCTTTTGAAATTTTTCCTTCGGCAATTTGAATCATTATTTTTTCTCAGTTATTAAGATATTGTATTTTCATTATTTAAAGTAACTTCTTTTAAATAAAAATCATTATATAATAATCTCACGTAAAATAGTGATAATTATTTGATTCAGTTTTTATAATATCATCAACAATAATAATTTTATCTTTGATGTCATAAAAAACTTTAATTATTGATTAGTAATTAATAATATTGATGTTGTGTTATCTTTTTTAATACTTAAATTTAATACTAAACTACCGGTAATTTTATTATTTGTAGTATTAATGACAACTTTAATTATTTTTTCAACTTGATAATCATCTATTTCAGGAATATTAATATCAAATCAAAAATCTTTATATTGTTCAATTTCTATTTTTGTTTCATTTTTTATGAAACTAATAATTTTATTTTGAATAATAGGTAATAAAATTTGAGATAATTGTAACTTAGTAATTTGTTGATATTGAAAAGGTACTTCCTTATTAATATTTAATTGTAAGTTACTAATATCATAAAATGTTGCTGAAACTTCAAAAGTAGTAGTAAATTGACCACTAATTTTAGTTTGTATTTTGTCATTAGCTTGAATAGTAACATTTATCATTTTTGGTTTACCATTTTCGGGAAATGATAGATCATTAATTATTATGATAAAATCTTCAGCAACTAATGATATATTATATTGTTGTTGCATTCATTTTTTAAATTGATTACTAATTATTGTTATCATTTGATTTTTATCACCTGTTAATATTTTATCTTCAATATAAAATAAATATTCACTATTAGTTAATGATTTTGTTATTCCTTGCACAACAATAGGAACTTCTATTTTTCCCATTAACATATCTTGTCGTAATGATTCAATAGTAACGATAATATTTTTTGGTTGTTGATAGTTATCAATTTCATTAATATTACTTTTCAATTCATAATATTTATTTTCATATGAATAAATGCTATTTGCTGTTATTGCACAATTATTATATTTGTTTTGAATTGCTTTAAAAAATTCATCTTTAACAATAGAGAAGAGATATTGTTCAATTTCGGATTTAGGAGCATTTAAGTAATTATTTAAGTATAATAATTGGTGGGTAATTGGTGACAATATTAATTCGTTTAAATTTTCTGGTTCAATTTTTACTATTACCCTTTGTTGAAATATTTGTTCACAACCCTTAATTTTAATTTTAAAAATAAAATTATTAATTGTAAAATATTGATGTGAAAATTCAATATCATTTTCAAGAAAGTAGTCATAATTAAGGATTGGTTTTATTCTTAATATTTTATAAATTTCTGTTTCTATTTTTGCTTGTATTACTGGATTAATGATATTTTCTAATTCATTTTTAGCAATAATAAAAACAAATTGATTATTAATTTTTTTAGGCAAGGTAATATTAATTGGTGGTAAGGATAAGGTAAAATTAGTTAAACATAAATCATAAGTTATTACTTGTTCATATTTTAATTGCCCATAAATTTTATTTCCTTTACCAGTAATCTTAATAATAGCTTTTGTTATTATTTTATTATGTTTATAACAATTTTGAATGGTAGGAATCATCAAATCAATTAAAAAATCTGTCCCATACACAACATCAATATTATGTTCTTCTTTTATTACCTTAATAAGGTTTTGAATTGTAGTTATTAATATTTTATCTCTAATTTCTAATTCAGTATTTTCTCTTGCAACGCTAATATTTAAATCATTTTCAGTAAAAATTGGAGATAATAATTCAATATTAATAAGTTCCTCTCTAATTAGAAAAATATCAATAGTAAAGTTACCAGTAATTTTATTACCAAAACCATTAATAATTACTTGTACTTTTTTTGGATTATCATCATAGTTTTTGATTGGCATACTATTAATTTCTAAACTATAATCTTGATATGCTTTAATAGCACAATTAAAAACTTTGTTAATAATTTGTTGAAAATTAGCATTAACTTCTGGTAAAATTAATCGCTTTAATTCTCATTTATAATAAACTTTTTTACTTACTAAAGTACGAGGATTAGTCAATATTAACTCATCTTTTATTTGATTAATGTTATGAGGTTGTCCTACAATTGTTATTGACATAATAATTTCATCACAAATTTTGCTACTAATAGCATTAATTGTTAAATCCATATTTTGGACAATGCTATAATCATTACTTTCAGGACAGTCAATTGTTATTGTAAAATCTTGATTTACAAGAACAGTAAAACCAAAATGTTCACTTATTAATTTCTCAATGATAGGGATTAAATGATTCTCGATTTCAATTTTATTACCATGAGTAATTTGTCGAAAAGGTACTACTTGTTTCGTAATTGATATTAAAATATCATCAAGATCCTTAATACTATGAGCATTACCAAGTATAGTTATTGCTACTTGCAGGTCATTAGTAACTTTGGTACTGTTAGTAGTAATAGTAAAATTAATTTTCTGTGCCATACTATAATCATTACTATCACTAGCATCACTGGTAATAATAAATTCATCATTTGTTAACATAAAGCCAAAAACTTTATTAACACTTTCAATAAATACTTTTGCTAAATGTTGTTCAACTTCTAATTTTGTGCCCTTAGTAATATTTTTAAAAGCAATATTGTATGTTTTACTTTCAACTATTGTTTTAATCTCATTATTAAAACTAATATCATGTGGTTGCCCTTTAATAATTAAATCATAAGTGTAAGCTTCGTTCCTTAACTCACTATGTTTAACTGATGAAATTTTAATAACCGTAGTAATAGTTTGTTCTTGACTATAATCTCTTAGATCCTCACCAACTATTGTCAAAAATAAATGTTCTTCTTCAATATGTTTTCTTAATTCTTTATCAATATCTTTTCTAACGATTGGTTTTATTTTTGGAAATATTATATTTGCAACTTCCAACTTTGTTCCCTTAGTAATATTTTTAAATGGAATTACTGTTATCTCCTTATTACTTTCTTTAGCAATAAGGATATAATTTCAAATTCATGGAGTTTTTCTATTTAATCCTGTCTCATTCATCAGTTTTTCAGTTAAAGACACTGTAACTATAATTTCAATATTAGTAGTAGAACAATCAGAAGTTTCTGGAATATCATTATTAATGATAACATCTTCCTCTTTAAGATGATAATCTGTACCTACAAGTTCTGTAATTCAACTATTTAATCGATTAAGAACTGTTTGCTCTAATTGTGGTTCAATTTCTTTTTTATTAATTTTTTTGATATCTTTAAAATACATTAATATTAATTGTTTTGTTGAAGAACTACTTATTTTTTTATCTAAATGTCCATCTTCACCAAAAATAGTATGATAAAATTTTTCATTTTTCATTTTTATTTACGCTACCTTTTTAATTTTTGTTTTAAATAAATTAACATTTTGCAAATTTGAATTTCATTTCTAAATAATAAATTAAAATTAACTTTAATTTAGTGTTTTTTGATATCATATTTTTTGCAAAAATTATATAAAATTATACAAAATATTTAAAAAATCGATACTCTTTTTTATAGTATCGATTTTTATATTAAATATAAAATTATATTGTAATTATAAATTACTAATAATAATTATGCAATAACCTTGTTAATAAACTATCATTTTAAATTTATAATAACTTTTAGTTAATAATTTACTGTTATAATCATTTATCATCAATTTCTAATTTAATATCTTTTTCATTAATAAATGGTTTATTTTCACCCCTAATTGCCTTAATCACAACATATATTAATTCCTGTTTTCTAACAATATCTTTAAAATTAATATTTTTTTGATTTTGATTTTTAAATTGAATTTGATAGTCTTTATTTTCAAGAGCAGTATTGTCTAATTTATTAATAGTTTGCGTAATAGATGGACTAATTCTTGTTTTTACATCATAATAACTTTCATTATTTAATTCCACTTCAATATTTTGTAAAATATCATCATATTTATTTAAATCTATTTTTTCAACAAACGGTTCAACTAAAATTGGAAGTTCAATGCTTTTTTTAACTTTTGACTAGTGTCTATAGCTTTAATACTGAACATTATATTTTTAATTTTCACATTAGTGTAATCATCTATTGCTAAAGCATCACTATCTAACCTAAAATCTTTATTTTCTTCAATAAAAATATGATTTTGTTCATTAACAGCTGTTATAAATTTTTGACTTAAAACAGGAAAAATATTTTCTTCAATTATTTGCTTAGTAACTTCACTTTTTCTTATTACTTTAAATTTAAAAGGCATATTAATAGTAATATCACTAATAGTAGAGATATCAACAACTTTAAAAGTACCTTCAATAGTAATAATTAAATGAGTTGTTTGATCATAAACTTTATAATAAGAAAAGTGAAGTGTAGTATTAATAGTTTTTTTTGAAATTGATAAATCTGCATTGGCAACTGGTATGTTTGTAGCATTATCAAAAATATCAATAATTTCAAAAAACTTGCTATTAAATTCATTTTTTAATGATTCAGATAAAGATTGCTTAATAAAATCATTAGTAATTTGTTGGATTAAATATTCCTTAGTAATACCAACATTAATAGTCAAATGATAAACATTATCATTAATAGCAGCACTTATTTTTTTCGCAGAAGCAAGATGATTATCACGTTCGCATGCAGATAATGTTAATGTCATGGGACTTAATAAGCTAATTATTGTTAAAAAACGAATAATTATTTTCAAGTTTATTCCCTCCTTGTAATCAACACTTAGATATTGTATTAATTATAATTAAAATTGAAATAATTAGGTAAATTATACATATGATAAAGATTGATAATAAAAAATTACTCTGTTTCAAGTTCAATTTCTTGGGTTTCAATTATATTTTCAGAATTTAACTATATAAAATTAATATCATTATCTTTATCAGTATAAGTCAAATTTTGGTGATAATTCATATTTTGATATAATTAAAGTAGATAAAAAAAATAAAAAAACTTTGTTAAATTAAAATTATCAAGTTTTCGGTTTCCTAAATTTGAGAGCATATAAATATTTTTTCTAGTTAATTGGTCAACTCGTAATAATTTTTTGTTTACTAAAATTCGAACTAATGTTGCTACTGTTCCAACATCTTGATTTAACAGCATTGCTATTTGATAAATATTTAGATATCCCCATCGATTTATAATTTCTAGAATTTTTATTTGTTCCATTTTTTACTTCCTTTCTTTTTATATAGACTTTAAAAAAGAAAAACGACATTTAGATTAATCTAGCATGTCGTTTGCAAAAATTATGAAAAAATATATATTTTAAGTGCAGGTTGGACTTCAGCAGGGAACCTGTCGGCAGTAGGATGTTGGTAGCATCGCTATTGCATTTTTTTATTTTAAAACTTATTTTTATTATATACCTTTCTAATGTAAAAATAAATAATAATTACATTTTGGGTGATTTAGATGGTTTAGGTTTGCTTAATGGTTTATGAGAATCTTGTAAGTTTTTTAATTTCTCAGCTTGTCTTTCGGCTTTTGCAAGTAATAAATCAAGTTTTCTGCTCTGTTGTTTTGTTTCTTGTAATATTTTTTTTTCTCGTTCTTTTGTTTCTTTATCCATAATAAATGTACTCCTTTAACAGAAAAATTTTAGATTATTTTTTCTACATTGTAAAATATCCACAAATAGTATAAAACTTTTTTTAAAAATAATTATCTGCAATTAATTACAAATTTTATTAGAGACTAATTTGTGATTTAGTTAATTTTTTATCTGTTTGTTGCTCTTGTTTTTGTGCATTTATTTTATCTTTGCAATTATCTATATCTGAATCAAATACTCCAGAAGCACTTTCAATGCCAGAATCTCTTAATTTTTTTTGTTCTAACAATACGTTTTCTTTTGTTAAAAAACTTATTTTTTCGTCTCTTTCTCGCACCATACTTTCCAAACTTATAAATTTATTAACATATTTTTCATTATGTTGTTTTTGAACTTTTTTATATGCATCATTTTCTTCATGTAATATAATAATTACTTGTTCATTTTTATCTAACTTTTCTTGCAATTCTTTTATTTTCATTTTATTATCTTTAACTTTTTGTTTTAATTCATTAATAAATGCTTGCTTATTTTCAAATTTACTTTCCAAGTCACAAACTACTTCATTTAATTTAAATATTTGTGTTTCATAGTTTGCAACCATTTGTTCATCTACTTCTAAAATCAATGTTTTTTGTTGTTCAATTTGTTCTTCTTTTATCATTTTGATTTTTTGTTTTAATTCAATAATTAATGTTTTTTGTTGTTCAATTTGTGTTTGCATACGTGCTTTATCTACTTTATTTTCTAAAATTATTGTTTTGAGTAATTGTTCACTTTGATTTAATTGTTCAAAATCTGTTTTAAATTTTGAGTTTTTTTGTTGTAATTTTGCATTTTCATCTTGCAATTTCAAATTTTTTTGATTTATATTTAAAATTTCTTTACTATTAATTTCTTGATTTTTTAAAATAAATTTTAACAAATTATTCAAGTTAGATTTAGTTTCTTTTCTAATTTTTTTGATTTCTGTTCATTTTGTTTGTATATCAGATATTTTATTATCAATGTCCTTATTCTTATTAATTTTTCCCATAGAAAAAATCTTAATAATAAAGTTAATAAATTTGTTCTTTTTTTGTTTTTTTAAATTTTTAATAATTTTATTTTTATTTATCTTTAAATTATTTTTAATTTTAGATAATTTTTCTTGCAACTCTAAAACTTTACGTTGATTGAAATTATCATGGTTAATTTGTTTTTTAAGTACTTCAAAATTTGAGTTAGCAATTAAAGATGCTTCATATATAGGTTCTTGCATTTCTATAATTTTACTTGAAAATTGGTTCTTAATAAATTCTTCATAACGATAATTTTGCTTTTCATCTTCTTTTAATAAATATGTTTTTTCTTCTTTTGGCATATTGTTCACTCCTTTTTAAAAACATAAAAACCCATTTACTTTTAAAAAATAAAGCAATGGGTTAAAAACTATATATACATTTTATATTGACATTATATATTTTTTTTATCTAAAAGCAAATTAAAACAATTAATTAATTTTGTTAAAGAAAAATATAATTTTCATGCTATTAGTTTTTTAGTTAAATCATTGCTAGAATTTCATTCAATTGTATTACTGAGAATTATTGACGTAGCTTTTGATAAAAGATTACGGTATAAATTTATTTATTTAATGGTTTCATTACAATTTTTTACAATATTTAAATCATTAATATAAAAACTTAATTTTTGCTTTAAAATCTCAATGGAAGAATTATAATTACGTGATTTATTTTTTCAATTTAATAATTTAATTATTTGTTCATGCATTAATTTTTGTAGTTCAAAAAAAATAAATACTTCAATCATATTTATTTAAAAAATATCTGATTTTTTCCAATTGTTTTTTAGTATTAATATCAAGATTTATTACTGATGATGTCAGCATGACAAAATCGATCATTAAATAATGTTTATCCAATTGTTTATTGTGATTGTATAGTTAGTTAAAGTAGGACAAGATAAACGCTTTATTAATCAATCTGTTTATATAGCATTAGGTATTAATTTGGAAAGTAAAAAAAGATGTTTTAGGCTTATAAATTCGTAAAAATGAGGGTGCTAAGTTTTGATTAATTAATTTCACAGAAATGGAAAAAATTGTGGTTAAATGATATTCTCATTGCTTGTAGTGCTAATTGAATATTAAAGAAAATCGGATAGATATTAACTAATTAAAAAAGTAGTTAAGTGAATATCAAGATGAGAACCTTGTGTTGCATCTAAAGATCTTTCAAATCAATGATATTTTAAATAAATATTTTTATTATCATGATAAATCATAAAATAACAACCAATTTGCACAAAAGCACCAAATATTCCTCCGTCATGAGCAGGTGTCATAACATGTCAAATCGATGCAGCATCGGTGATGACAAAACCTCCATTTGGACTATCATCATCTGGATCTCATCCAATATTTATATCTTTAAATGTAGCAGATATTTGATTTATATTCACATTTAATTGTGAAGCAGAAAGTTTACTTTTATAGTATTGCGAACTCACTTCTAAGTAGCTATCATTAGCAAATGTTATTTTTGTAAAATTTTGAATAAAATTTTCTCAATTATTACTATAATAGTTTCAATTTTTAAATAATAATGTTTCGGAACTTAATCCCTTTTCATTAGAATCTGTTCCATTAAAACTTTTATCATCATTATAATTTAAATTATTATTAGTAATATTTACTGTAAATGTAATGTTAACAACATCATAATAAACGTTGGTGTCAGTTGAAATTAATTGCGCCCCGGTATTAGTAATTGCATTTTCATCAATTGTAATTTTGCTTCAATCAATATTTTTATCTGGATTAAGTAATTTAATTTTATTTAATATTTGGTTTTTTAATAATGTGCTAAATTTTTCTTTTTGATCATGAGCATTTATGGAAATTAAATTTAGGTTAGTATTTTTAATTATTGAATTTAAATCAATGCTGGCATCTATTGTATATTTAATTGCGACATTACCATAATAAACGTTGGTGTCAGTTGAAATTAATTGCGCCCCGGTATTAGTAATTGAATTTTCATCAATTGTAATTTTGCTTCAATCAATATTTGGATTAGTGTTTAGCTTTTGCGCAGTATCAATAATTTCTATAATTGTTGGTACTCTGGCCCCATATGTTTTAATAGTAAATAGGTTAGTATTTTTAATTATTGAATTTAAGTTAATACCATCATCGATTTTATTATTACTACATGCAACTATTGTTAATGGTGTTGGAGTAACAACGAGTAATAAAAGAATTAAAATTTTTAATAATTTTTTCATAATATTTTCTCCTTTTAGTTATTAATTCAATTATGTATGGAATTAATTATAGCAGATATTATTGATGTAATAGAGAAAAATCAAACAGCTGCTTCTCAATCAGTTTCAATAGTACTATCTAATGTAATCAATGCATAATAAATAAAAGTAAAAACACTGTTAATTATCGTTAAGACATTAGATATAGTTAAGGTTGCATTCAATGATAATTGTTCAATAACATTTTGTAGATAACTTACTTTAAGTGAGATAATAGCTGCAGCAATACCAGTTGCAGCAGAAAGGATTGTTAAAGCACCTGCATATGGATTACCAGTTAATCAACAAACACCGGCTAAAACAGCGCTAGTGATTGCAACACCACTCAAATAAGCACTTACTGTTGATAATTTGGAAATATTATTAACTGCACTATCAAATTTAATTTTTGTATTTTGAGCTCATTTTGATAATGTAACATGAGATAAATATAAATCAGTTGTATTGATGTTATTGTTATTTAATATTTTACGTTCATTATCATCTATATAACTAAATTGAATATTTGCTTTAAATATTCCAGTAACTGGATTATAATCATCGTCTAATTTTCTATTTGTAAAAGATTGATTTGTTAACTGAATTTCAAAGTGATCTTTTTGATTAAGATTTTCAAGTCTTTGATTAAAATTAGTAACAACTTGTTGATAGGTTTTATCACTTGTTATTTGTAAATCAATTGGATTATCTCGACTAGTATTATTTAATCACAATGTATTAATAACTTGTTTCATATCATTACTATTAAAATTTATATTTATTAAATATAAAGTTTCTTCTGCTTTCTTAACATTAGGACTATTATAGTCATAAATATTAACAGCAAAATTCATATTTTGATTCATAGCAAGTAGGGCATTTTCTTTTTTTAAAAAATTATCCTTATCACTATTAGCATTGACCATTAATATTTGAATGCCAGAATTATTATTAATATCTTGGCCAATATTAATATTAAATCTTGTATTAATTTTTTTAATTACATTATTCAGAGCATCAATTTTAGTATCGCTAGCATTTAAATCTAAGTCTTGTTTATTATCAGCAGTAAAGTAAAATTTTATACATTCATATAATCAAGCATCCTCTTTTATTGGTGCAATTTTAATGTTAGTTAAATTTATTACTTTTGTTTCTAAGTGATTATTAAATTGAACATTTACTTTAATAGAAATATTATTATTAATAAAATCAGACAATGATGTAGTAGTACTATCATCAAATAAATATTTATTAGCTAATGTTTTATCAACAAGACTAACAATAATATCATTGCCTGGATAACTACTATTTATTGCAATATTAAGATTATTTATTGCATCAGAATATGTATTTTCACCAGTTAGATCTAAATCTATTTTTTGTAATCCAAAATATTGAGCATTAATTTTATTTTTAATTGTGCTAAAACCATTTTCGTTGTTATTATATACATTTTTAAATTGTGAATTTTTTTCAAGAAAAAAATTCATACCTTGCTTTTTAGTAGTATTGTTAGTATTGAATTGGTTAGTAAAATTATTAGACTTTAACTTTACAGCATTTAACTGTTCTGACGTTAATTTTGTTTTAATTATTGCACTATTTAATTTATTATTAATAGAATTTTGAACACTATTTCAATCATAGCCACTATTATTATTATTATTGTCATTGCTAAGGATTAAATTGTTATCATTATTTAATGTTTTAGTAAACATTGTTTGTTGGGTATCAATTTTATGATTCAATGTTAGAGTTGTAGGAATAGGTAAAATTACTATTAGTGCTAACGGTAATAATCATGTTTTCATTTTAATATGCCTTCTTTATATACCTCATAAATTCAAAAGGATATTTTAGATTAATAACAATAATTTTAACTAATAATATTAATCCAAAAGTAGGAATTTTTTTTCTCTTGATTTTAATTATATCATTTTCTTTGTATTATACAATACAAAGAAAAACAAATTAAAGTTTTAATTTTGGATAAAGTGATACACTATTAATGGTATTGATAGTTAGCAAATACTAGATAACTACTTTACATTATAAATTAAAAAAATAAAATGACTTTTTTAAATTATGATTTATATTTGATTTCTGTATCTGATTTGAAATTAGATACATAATATTAATTTAATATTTATAATATAAACTATTGTAAGACAATAAATTGTTCATTTTAAAATACAAAGGAAGTGTTGAATTATGCCAAATTTAAATGCAGATAATAGTACTCGTACTAATAGCTTTTATGTAAAAGAAATTATATATGGTGGAATAACCAGTAGTATGGGAATATTATTAACTGGATTAAGTATTTCAAGTGTTTTGTGTTTTTATGATAATACAAATAATTCAAAATCATTTAATGATAAGTTAAATACATTTTTAAATGTAAATAATTTAGCAATATCATTAATGGCAGCATGTGAATTAAATATAGGTTTAGACTTAGCGACTTTAGGTAGAAGAAGAATAAATCAAGCATTTAAAGGATTAAGAAGAAATATTTCATCATCCTCACAAATAACTGAAATAACTCCATTATTAACAAGTGATATAGAAGATATAAATAATTCTCATCATCAAGAAATAAATTCTCCAAATGCCACAACAATTAATGTACCTAATATTTAATATATTTTGTTGATCTTTTCATTTTTGTGTAACTTGATTTTACAAAATATAGTTCAGATTACTAACATTAATTGTTTGTCATTAAATAAAGGCCAGATCTGGCCTTTATTTTGCTATCTTTGTTTATTTTCAACTTCATGGTTACTAGTTCATTTATATTTTGCAATATTTTTACAAGATATTTTTTTCTTTTTTTAAGTTTTATCAACTTAAACAGTCAATTTTAGTTTTATTAGAAAGATATAAAATTTTAAAATTTTGGATTATTTGATTATAAAAATTATTTTTTATTTCAAATTTTTTTTCTAAACTACTGTTATCAGTTATGTTTAAAACTTGAATTGTGCAATTTTTATTTTCTTGTATTATCAAGCCAATTTTATTATTTACATTAAATATTTTTTCAACATTAACTGGCAAATCTAATAAATATTCTAATTTAGTATTAGATAAATCACTATAATATAATTTAGCCTTTTTACTTTGTCGATTCAAACTATAAAAATATATTTTATTATTTATTTCTGCAATTAAATCTACACCATTAGCATTAAAAAAATCATCTCCAGTTATTGGTTTGGCTACTAATTCATCTTTTTTTATAATTAATGCACCAAAATTTATAGATTTATAAACTCCAAGATAAATATTTTCATTTTTATCAATAAATATATAATTAACTATTGAATTGTTTGGCAAATCTATCTTTTTCGTATTTTTAGTGTCAATATTATATTTATAAAATCCATCAAAAGTTGTTATATATAAATTATTTTTAAAATAAGTAATATTAGTTGTCATATTAGTAACTAAGGGCATAGTTATAAATTTATTTTTATCAAAAAGAATTTGTACACCACCCGCTGAACCTAAATAAATATTTCCTTTACTGTCAACTGCCATATTAAAAGAACCAACTTTAAAATTTTTATTTTCTCAATAAATTTCGTTCATTTTTGTATTTACATTATATTTTCAAATTTTTTCTCCAGGGATACCAATATCAGTAGCATTATCAAAAGTTGCATAATATAAATTACCATTATTATCTTGTGTTTCCGTTTGTAGATTTTTAGTTGGTATTATATTTTCATAATTAAATTTAACATCTTGATAATCACTACATGCAACAAGATTAACTGCTGTTACTGTAGTAAATCCTAAAATCATAACGACTGATAATATCTTTCTTTGTTTTTTTATAATAATTTTCTCCTTATCTAATTATTTAATAAAAAACAATTTTTATTTTTTATTTTTTTAAATATTTAAAAACATTAGCTAAAAATATTAATTTGAAATAAAAAGCTAATTCAATAATTTCTCTTTTATTTTAAATACAAATTACTGCTGCCACCTGTTCAAAGACCACACCAGTAACTAGATAATTGTACAATAAATATATTAATTAGTGAATTATAAATAATAAAATTCTTAAAAATTATTCAATAATTTCTTCAACAGATTTTTTATTATAAAGTACATGATTTTCTAATTTATTACGTTTGTGCTTAGTATAAAATAATTCAGTTCTTGATGATTTATTAATTTTTGCTAATATATGATACTTTTTAGGTTTTCAATTTATATTATTAAAATATTCACCATATTCATTATCCTCAATTGAAACATATATTTCTTTTGAAACGGAAATATGAAATTTATATTTTTTTAAAATTATTTCTAATTTATAATCTTCAACATCATGCTGTGGAGAAACCCGACAATCATAATTTTTACCATTGTTTTTACAGTCTTTATTATTACAAGAAATAAGTTTTTTATTTAAATATCCAGTCAAAAGAACAATATTATCTTTAACTTCTGAATTGTTTTTATATCATTCTTCACAATTATCATTATCTATAAAAATATTTTTATCAAATTCATTTTCTTTATCATTTTTAAATAAATAATATATTTTTGATAAGCTTTTATCATCTAATGGAATATTATTGCCAGAAATTAATTCATTACTATTATTATGGTTAGAATTTGTAATTTTCTTCGAAATTTTTCTTTTTTTAGAAAATTTTTTAAACAAAAATTCTAATGATCCGTATTTTAAAATCTTTTCTCTCAATTTTACTAAATAATAATAAGAACAATTTAATACATGTCTTTCTCCTTTTTGAGTTCTCAAATAAACTGCTTTAGTTACTTTAAACATTACTGCTTCAAGAATAGCTTTGCATTCTAAAGAAAAACCACATTGAAGATGATGTTTATTTAAATATTCTTTAATTTTTAGACCATCATCAAACATTAAGTTTATTTCTTCCATTGTTGTAAAATTATTATTTAAATAAAATACCTTATGCATATTATTAATGTCTCCAATTTTTAATTATTTTACTTTTTTTGTTTTTTAAAAATAAAAATAATTTATTTTGCACCTTTATTAGTATTAATATTTTTGTGATAATTTATTCAAAAAGATAAATTATTTTTATTAAATTCATTTTCATTTATTTTTTCTAAAAAATATTATCATCAACTATTTTTTTATAATTAACTTGTAAATTTTGATACATTATTAATTTTATTTATGGCCTTATTAATTGTATCTCTTTCAAATGCAGCTCGATTAAACTTACCATTTTGAACATAAGCTTCTTCATTTAATGTTAATAGTTCTTTTAGTTGTTTAGTAGTTTGAACAGTTTTTTCTCATTATTTCAAGAACAAAAAAGTCAAAGTATGCTTTGATCGAAAACTAACAAAATTATCTAAATCAATTTTTGTATAATAATTAATAAATTCCTATAAATATGGCATAAATTTAGGATTTAAAGACACTTCAAAATAAGGTTTTTTTCTTCATTCAACATTATATATTACTATTCGCTTTGAATTGACTTGATCATTATTTATTTCAATAAAAGTTTTTAAAATTAAACTATTAGCTATAAGTATATATCTTTATTGTCAAAAATAATTTTTTAAATCAGAAAGATTATTTTTAATTTTAAAAGTTCTTGAATTAATTACTGAATGAATAAATCATATTAACAACTTATTTTATGAAATAATATAAAATTTAATTAGTAAAAATTTTTGAGGATTGGAGAATTAAATGGAAAAATTTATTAAATTTTATTGTCAAAATTGAAAATTTTGATATAAAGTTACTATTGTTATTCTAAGTATATTTGGGTTATTAACTGATTATTTTTGAAATATTTTCCATTTAGATAAAGTGGTTAGTAGTGATGAAACAAACAATAATATTTATCCTTGAGCAGTTTATGATAAAACGGGAACCATTAGTCATTGAAATTATGCAGGTTATACAATGTCATGATTTTCATTTTTTACAACTCAAACTAATATTTTAGTTTTAATTTGATTTCTAATAGCAATTAAAAACCATTTGCAAGAAGAAAAAAGTAACATATTACAGTCATATTTTTCATTAGCAACAGCGGTTTATATTACAATTACTTGTTTAATCTTTAATTTTTTATTGTTACCAATGAGTTTATTAAACACTAATATAGTTTTAAATGTGTGACAGTGAATTGCACAACTACTTTTGCATACTTTTATACCAATTTTAACAGTAGTATATATTATTGTTTTTGCTAAACATGCACAATTAATTTCAACAAAATTAGTTTATAAGAAAAAAATAGGATTATTTTTTATTTATCCTATTATTTATCTTATTTATGGTGTTGGTAAAGGGTTATTATGTGAATATAGTGGCATGGATGTTAATACTGCTTATCAATACTTTTTTTTACAAGTTACTAATCCAAATATTTTAGGTTTACCAGGAATAGTATGATTGATAATTATTTCGATTTTAATCTGTGGAATTATTTTTTTGTTTACAGGATTATATAATTTTGCATATTTAGTAATTGCTAAATATTCTGAAAAAAAGATCAGTTAATGCTATTTATGAATAGTACTATTTTTTAATTTATTATTATTAATACCAATCACTCCCAACGTAAGGGGATAAAGAAAAGGAAAGAAAATAATGGAACAATAAAATTTTAGAAAACATCAACCGTTGAGGATATCTAAACACAGAACAAATAGCACTTTTTAAATAAAAAAGTTAGAACTGTTGACAAAATAAATAGAGTTTTAATTTAATAGATAAAAAATTACTCACTAGTACCTAGGATGTATGTCGGTTATAAAAGTGATGAAAAATCACAAACAGAATTAAAACAAGAAATTAAAACGGCAACACAAGAATTATTAAAATTATTTCAGGAAAAGAATGAAATTGAAAAAAAGTAGTAACAGCAATTAAAAAATTAGAAGAAGAAATTGTTTAAATAAAATACATTTCCTTTTAACTTCTAATTTACTAGTTTATTTATTAAATTTGTTATTAAAGTATTTGTCTGCATAATTGTTATTTCAATCTTATTTAATAATGTTATTAATTGTTTTCCAAAATAAATTTGTAATGATTTTTCATTAAAATCCTCCTACTATACTTATAGTGTATAAAGATAACATAATTATATAAAAAATAACTAATACATTAAAGAAAATATTAGTTATTCTATTAATTTATTAATTAAAAGCTTTTTAATAAAAATGACTTTTGTTAAATTATTTTGCAAAGTTGTTAAATTTTCATATAAAGATTTAACTAATATCTTAATATGTTTATCATATTCAAAATATTTTAATTTTTTTATAGCATTATTACCTCCATGTTTAATAGTAGTTCCTGTTGTATATGCATTAAATATTTCTTTATTGATTGGATTAAGTAAATTTAATAATGCTATTGATAAATGTTGATTAGTAGTTTTAGGAATAACTTTTCTAATTGAACTTGAAAAAACTCCATTCAAACCAGTCATAATTCTACCAGGATCACCATCGGTAGCTAATAAAATGTCTTGATAATCACAAAAAAAATTATTATCTTTAGTACAATATAAAGATTGTCTTTCACTATTAAAAGTTAAATCTCCTACTCTAATATATTTTACTAATTTATTTTCAATATTTTTAGTTCGTTTTGAACTTGATATTTCTGTACCTTTTATAAAGTTAAAATATGATAATAATTTTTCTTTTGTCTGTAAAGAATAGAGTTTTGTAATTAAAGAAAATAAGTTATTTATTAATTTTATTAATTTTTCATATATTTCTGCTAACTTTTCAAAAGGTTCTATAATATCAATTATGCGCTGTTGTTTTTTAATATTTGGCAAATTTTTAAATGTTATATTACTTAGATTAGTAAGATTTAATTTTGGTTGTGCTGAACCTGTAATAAATTCTCTCAAATTAATTTTATTTATTAATCATAATAGGTACTTTGGTTTAATTCTTTCTTTTTTAACAGAAACTACATGAGCATGATTATTTACTCAAAATTTTCCTTTTACTAATATTGCTATAGGCATATTTAATGAAATTAAATTATTACCATCTTCTGCAATTAGTATATATTCTCCATCAAAAATATATTTATTTATATAATCTATTATTCCTTGCGCACCATAATAAGGATAAATTCCTTTTAAGTTACTTCTTTTTCTTTTAGATATAGGTTTTCTAGTATAATCATGTATATTAACTAACTCTGTTATTTTCATATATCATCCTCCTAAATCTTTTTTATAAAAAATAAAAAATTAATCAAAAAAAATGCAGAACATTCAAATTCCAAAATCTTTAAGAAAATTTTTTGATATGATAAATAAAAAAGAACTAATCATTATTAATAATACAAATATATCAAAAAATTTATAAATTAAGCAAAAAAAATCAATTATTGTTTAAAATACTATTTTTTACTGAAGTTATACTCTATAAAATATTAAATTCAAAATAAACTAAAAATTATTATCGTATTTTAACCTTATAAAAGGTACAATAACTAATATTTTTTATATTAATACTTTAATATTTAATTCAAGTTTATATCATGCGAAGCATGATATGTCAAATAATAATTATATTTTCATCAAATTATTATAAAAAAAACAATTTAATTTAAAATAGGGACTTTGCCCCTCGTTGCTTCGCAACTCACCCCAGTGGGGTAAACCCCACGGCCAACCACCCAAGGGTCTGGTTGGCACCGACCAATAAATATAGGTTTACTCTATTTTATTTTTAACATCTTTCTTATTTTTTTTAGAATATTTATTTCTATAATAACAAGTACGGCATTCAGTATTTGCAATTTCTTGCTTTTCAGTCTGCAATATATTATCTAACTTATCTAATCCTACTGCCCTAATATCAGTTACTGAAAAATCTAAATCTTGTGACTGTTCATACTCTTTAATACTACTTAATTCACTCTTTAACGAATGAGACAAAAAATTTGATGGACTAAGACATTATTGTAAAAATGGATACGATGTTTTATTTCTAGTTCCAAATGAAAGCATGAAAAAGTTTGTTAGAATATAAAAATTTACTACTGAAAACTAGCAACCTTCAAAACACAAATATTCAATTTTGGTTAAAAATTAACTAATTGTAAAATACACAAAATTTGATAACATATAGTTGTTATTCAATATATAAGTTTTAACCCATTACTTTATTTAAAAGTAAATGGGTTTTAATGTTAAAAGGAGATATTAACATGACTGACAAAACAGAATCACAAACATATAAAAACATAGTAAACAATAACTTAGAAAATATTTTTGAACAACCAAATATTACATTAAAAAATAATAAAGGAATTTTTAAAGAAAGACATGGTGGATTAACAGGAAAATTTAATAATAATATTAATGTAAACGATGAACCTTCAAAAGTAGTAATTAATGATGAATTAAATAATTCTGATACAGATGGAATTTTTATTGACTTCAATTCAAATACTAAAGAAGTGGCAACACAAACCGATGTTATTGATAAAAAAATTGTTAATAATTTCATAAAATCATATAATGCTGTAACAATTTTAGAAGATAAAAAAATATCAAACATAAGAAAAAAAATTTTTGACTTAGAAAAACAATTAAAAACTCACAAAGAAGAATATGATAATTTAAACTCAAATTGAATTGAAATTGTTAATAATCTTACCGAAAATGAATATTATGAACTTAACTTTTTGAGTAATAAGTTAAAAATAATGATAAGCAGTAAAACAAACAAGTGAAGAAGTAATTCTGAATTAAGAGAATTATATTCTCTTAAAAAAGATATAAAAAAAGTAGAAACAAAAATTAATCAACAAGAAAAAATAAAAGAAAAAATTGTAAAAACAAAGAAAATTATTAATTTTAATATTAAAAAAACAGAAACAAAGATATTAAAACTTAAAAAAAAACAAGATGAAAATATTAATAAATTAAATATACCGTCATTATCTTTAAAAGATAAAATTAATAAAAGATTAGATTTACAACAAAAGTTTGAAGAAGAAAATTTAAATCTAAAAACTAAAGAAAAAATATTAGAAAAGATTAATTTTTTAGATAATGAAATTGAACAACAATGAATAACAGAAAGTAAAAAAGTTACAAAGATTTATGAAGAAATTTTACCCATAGATAATAATTATTGTTATATAACAACTTTTGTACATGCTAATCAATCAATTTCTGAAAAAATAATATATTTTAATAATGATGAAAATAATGAAATTACAATTTGACAACAAATAAAACAATATGAAAATATTCATGAATATAAAAATGATTTTTCTTTAATTGAGAAAATTTCAAGTAATAAAAAAAATATATCTTTTTCTAAAATGCCCTTTAAAAATTTTATACAACAACAAAATGATTTTAAATTAAAACCAAATAAAAGTGAAAAGAGAATATGATGAACTATTATGATAATTTCTTTATCTCTTATTATTTTACCTCCTATTCTTACTTTTGCTGTACCTGCAATTTTACCTGTTGCAGCAGGATTACTATTAATTGAAAAAATTGCAATTGCTGTCTCTGGTGCTGTACTTGGTGCAATATTTAAAGGATTTACATCAATATTTTCACCTGCAACAAAAAAAGTAGAATCTTGATGATATAATAAATTATGCAAAAATAATGAAAAAAAAGTGAAAGAAAAAAAAGAACGTCAATCAATAATTAAACATTTAACAAATGATAAACTAGAAACTAAATTACAAGCACAATATGATATTTTAAAACAAGAATTAGATAATAGAAAAGATGAAACTATAAATGAACTCTTAAATAATAAAATCATAAATAATAGTTCAAATATTGAACCATTAAATGTCAATAATTTTGATTCATCTATACGAAATACAGTAAATCAGCAAGATCCACAACCTTCAACAAGTACAATATATCATTCAAATTCCATGTTATAGTTTATTTTATTTCAAATCACTATTTTTCAAAATACTGATTTTTTATTATTTTTTATACATTTTTCGTTTTAAAAATATATAATTTTTATTGGATATTTTAAGGGTAGAAAAAAATATTCAAAAATAATAAAGAGAGGAAAAAACAAATCATGCCGTGAGAACCTAGTGAAAAATGAAGTCAAGCAACAAAAGATGCACATGACAAAAATGCTGATAGAATAAACAAAGCTTGAGGGGAAAAAAACGAACGTGAAAGAAGAGAAAGAGTTGCTAATGCTCTTGGATTTGAAAAAGATAAATTAAAAATAAACAGTGAAGCTTCAACAAGTAAAGGCCAAAGTTCTAGTAGTAAATCACAAAAAATGTAAAATATTAAATACTTCAAAACTACTCAAATTGAACGCAATTTGAGTAGTTTATTTTATATATGACTATTAATAACTCAAGTTTTATTTTAAAATTTTTAATATTTATAAACAAAATTTAGGAGAAAAATTATGCAATTGACAAGTGAAAATGATTGATATTGCTATTAACCCAATTAATGAATTTATTAAATCATTTTTTAATGAATTTAAAGAAAATCAAAATATAATAAATGATAATGATCTTGGAAAAAATATATTAAATATAAATGGTTCATGAGGTAGTGGTAAAAGTACAATTATAAATAACTTAGAAAATTATTATCAATGTAAAAATAATAATCAAAAACCAAAAATTTTAATTTTTAATTTATGAGAATATGAAACTTGTCCTAATCCTTATGATGAATTATTAAAAAATGTTTTTTATGAAATCTTTCCTCATAATAATAATTTAAAAACAAAGAAAAAATGATGAAAAAAAATATGAAATCGAAATTAAAAAATAAATCGGCAAATGATTGATTATAATATTTATTATACACTCACACATCATGATTTTTCTCATACAATTGGGTATAAAGTAACTAAACAAATTTCTAGTTTAAATGATAAGATAGATAACTGGGTTCAAAAAATTAAAAATAATATTAAAGAAGAAATTGTAGTTATTTTTGATGATTTAGATAGATGTACATCAGACAATCAAATTATATTTTTGGAAAGGTTACAATTTTTAGAACCATAATTATATAGACACGATTTAATTAATTAAAAAGAAAGGTCAACTATTATTATTGCAAAATATACTACTTATTCAGACAAGTTCAAGCAACAAATTGTTGCTCTTTACAAAAATGGTAAAAGTATTACTACAATTGTTGAATAATATCAAATAAAACGTTCAACAATTTATTCTTGAATAAAAATCGATAATATTTCAGGAAGTTTTAAAGTTAAAGATAATCTTTCTTTCGAACAAAAAGAGTTATTTGAATTAAGAAAACAAAACAAACAATTACTAATGGAGAACGATCTTTTAAAGCAAGTGACGCTGATAATTGGCAGAAAATAATTATCATTAAAAAGAATATTAATAAATATTCTATTACTAAAATGTGTAAGTTTTTAAAAATTTGTAAAGCAACTTTTTATTATAAAAGTCAAAAGAATAAACTAGATAAACAAAATTTAGTAAAAACTAGAGCAGTTATCAACGTCTTTAACAAAAGTTATTCAGTTTATGGTTCTAGAAAAATCAAAGCTGTTTTATGTAAACAAAATATTATTATTTCACGACGTAAAATTAGATTAATTATGCAAGAATATGGCTTAATATCAAAATATATAAGCGCTAAATATAAGATAAATATAAGTAAAGTTAACGAAGAAAAAACAAATAATCTTTTAAATAGAAATTTCAATAATAAAGGATTAGGAGAAGTTATTGTGTCGGATTTAATTTATGTTAGAGTAGGAAATGCTTGAAACTATATTTGCTTAATTTTTGACTTATTTAACCGTGAAATAATTGGTCATAGTGTATGGAAGTAACAAAGATGCTAAACTAGTAAGTGAAGCATTATTATCAGTGACTAGACCTTTAAAAAATACTAAACTTTTTCATACCGATCGAGGTAGTGAATTTAAAAACTATAAAATTGTTGAAACATTACAGTTTTTTAATATTACTAGATCCCTAAGTAAAAAAGGATGTCCCTAAGATAACGCTGTTGCTGAAGCAACTTATAAAATATTTAAAACTGAATTAATTAACCATCAAAATTTAACTCATTATTTGAATTAAAAATCAAAGTTTTTGATTACATTAACTGGTATAACAAACATCGTATTCATGGAAGTTTAGGTTATTTAACTCCTATTGAATATAAGAATATAGTGTCTATTAAAAAATAGTCTGAAAAACTGTTGCCTTTCCATAAAGAAAAATTTGATAGTTATGATTATTTTTTCTTTTTTATATTATTTCTTGCAGAAATAATATAAAAATAATATAATTATATATAACGATAATTCAATATCGTTATAATTTTAATGATGATATATTTTTTATATCTTTATTAAAATTATAAATTAATTTTAAGAGTGTAAAAATATGAAACAATTTTTAATTTTATTAAGTAGTATTACAACTTTAACAATTTCAAGTAATACATTTGCTATTTTTAATCAAAATACTACTTTTACTAACAATTTACAAACAAATAACAATAATGATAATCAAACTTCATTATTTAATAATCAATATGGTTATTTAAGTACTAGTGATTGAATTACTAATCAATCAGATTCAGATCAAAAGTTTTACAGTTATGATACAAATCATGCTAATTATTTATTAAGTGATGGTAAGACATCAGCACGAACATTATTTATTGTTAATCATAAAGGTGAATTAATTTATAAAAAAGATGCTGTAATACCAGAAAGCGATAAACTTGATGTTAATAATACTAAGCAAGAAATGATTAATGACAAAAAAATAACTACTATTAAAGATACATATAATCCATATAGCAAAAGTCAATATTCTAATACATATTTTAGTGGTGATAATAATTGACAATATATTCAATTTGGTGGTATTGAAAAACATATTGATATTTCAAGCCAAGCAGGTGCTGATAAAATTGAAAATAGTAATAATTTAAGTGAGTCACTAGGTTTATATTATATTGCTAAAGCTGAAATAAATAATAAAATTGATAAATCCATTGCAGAACAATTAAGCAAATATTTTATTAATCAAAGTAGTTTAAAAAAACAAACTAATAATGAATCAGTTATTAAAATTATTGATTTAATTATTGATAATAATGAAATATATAAATTGATTTTTAATGTTGGAGAAAAAGAAGACAAAATTATATTTACTAATAATGATAAAAATTATTC
Source organism: Spiroplasma endosymbiont of Polydrusus pterygomalis (assembly GCF_964030825.1). Classification (NCBI taxonomy): domain Bacteria; kingdom Bacillati; phylum Mycoplasmatota; class Mollicutes; order Entomoplasmatales; family Spiroplasmataceae; genus Spiroplasma; species Spiroplasma endosymbiont of Polydrusus pterygomalis. The sequence goes on from NZ_OZ034964.1 coordinate 868,740, forward strand.
ATTAAACTTTGTTTTTGATAATGATAATAATTTAATTGAAATTTATTATAATAAATGAAATAATATTAATATTAATAAAATTGATATTAATGGAGAAATTATTAATCAAAGATGAACAGGAGACGTTTGAACTGAATATTCAGATGATGTTTTAAATTTTAAACTTTTAAACTGATCTAAATATGCTAAATCTTGAAATGAATTTATAACAATTTATCCAAAATTTGAATTTAATAAAGATGCTTTTATTGAACTTAAATATGATGAAGTTGGTTCAGTAGATATTAATAAAATTGATAATAGTTTTCAAACATCATTAATTAGTAATAATTTTCAAGAAATTGCTAAAGCAGAAGTAATAGATAATAATTATAATCCTGATGATGAACAATCTCCACAATGAGATTGTAATTTGTCATTACAAATTTGACATGATAATAATAATATCAATTGTAAATTTTATATTAATGCTTATTTTCCTGATTTGAATGATGATGATAATAATGATGTTGAAACATCATATGATGTTTCAACAAAAATAAAAGAAGTTAATTTTTATAGTATTTATAATATTTAACTTCTTCATTGTTCATTAGACTTCTTGCAAGGCTTATTTATTTAATTTAATTTTAATGTAAATAAGTTTAAAGGAATTGTTAATATGAAAAACATTTATTAATATCATATTCATAAAATTGAAATAATAAATGATAGTAAAATACTACCAACTGATAAAGAAAGTTAAAATTATGAAAATAAAACAACATGTAATACTTAATTTATGATAAAAAGATGAGCGCAATAATCATTTTAATATTTGAAATAAAAATTATTCAGCAGTTAAAACAATATCATTAAATAGTAAAAATAACCCTTTTATAATAGAAAATGTATATGAAGATGAATTAAATTCATCAAATGAAGTTGAAAATATTTTATCTAAAATAGAAGGTTCATTTTCTGAATTTATCAATAATTTAATAAAAAAAATTTCTGAGAATAATACTAATAATTATAATTTTAGTTATAAACAAATCACTTTAATATATATATATATATATATGAAGAGTAATTCAAGAATTAAGGTCAGATTGATGGCGAAAAAAAATAATAAACCAGAATTTGAAAAATTTATTAAAACATGTTGTCTAATAAATTATGTTAATAAAGACCATGTTGATTATATTTTAAAAAATAAAGAAAAAGATATTTTAATAAAGTACAATTTATATATAATAAATATTTATAATTTTTTATATAAAGAAATTTATATAAATGGCAAAATAAATGAAGTTCTTTTTTATGAAAAAAATATGGTAAAAAGAGAACAAAAAATAGAAGATTATATAAATGAAATAGATAAATTATGAAGAAGTTGTAAATTTAAAGCTGCAAGAACTCTTTTTATTAAATACAATATAGAAATTACCAATTTAATAGATCAAAGTAGTAAGATATCAATTGCTAATGGTTTATTATTTTTTATTAAAAATTTTAAAATTTTTATATTTAAAACCAACAAAAATATGTCGTTATTAACTGATACAAATTATTGTAAAACTTCATGGAGAAATGACATATTTTATACTTGAAATATGTATATATCGCCAGAAATTATGCTTTGTATTGTTCATAATTTTTTTTTAAATAATTTAGAAAATTGAAGAAATTTTTTAATAATATCTTATGCTAATATTTATAATAGTATAGATCATAAAAAAGCAGTAAATTATATTGAATGTTTTAGTAAAAAAATAACTTTTAATATTAAAATTAGTGAAATTAATAAAGCCTTACAGTATTGAATCAATTTGCACTTTATTTTTAATTCATATTCTGATAATTTTATTATATTTGATAATAATAAAGATTTTAATGAATGATTATGTTTTGTAATTAAAAATAATGAAAATGAATTTCACCCACATTTTTTAATTTACGGTGACGAAGTTATAATAGTTTCAAATAATAAAATTGTAAATGATTTAAATTTAAAAAAATTATTTATCGATAGTCAAATCAAAAGTTTATTAATGATTACATAAAAGTCTCAAACCTCAATAAAACCTCTATTATTCTTTTTTCTTGAAATTTAATTTTTTTTTCAATTTTCTTTGTCTTGTTCTTAAAGTTTTAGTTCCATAACTTTTATTTAACCACAAAGCAACATGTCATAATTAATTTTATGGCATTATATAAATTATCTTTAATATCATCGGAAAAAGGTAAGAAATATTTGCCAAAACATTTATTAGGAAAACAAAAGTTTAATACTACATGATCTAGATTAGAATGAAATAATCAGAGTCCTACAATTGATACAAGATTTGATACTTCTTCTAACGGAAAAATTCTCATCCTGAATTAAACAGAGCTATCTCTCCTAGAGAAGCTGCAAGAATTCAAAGTTTTCCAGATAAATTTATTTTTTTAGGTAATAAAACAGAAGATGTAAACAAATTGGAAATGCAGTACCTCCACTTTTAAGTGAAGCTATTGCAAAAAGTATTATTTCACAACTAACAAGAGAAAAATTCTCAAAAAATAACATAACTTTATATAATGATGATGCTGAAAGAATTATTCAGAAATTAATTAATGATAAAATTTTTGTTAATCATATACCTAGAGTATCTGACATACAATAAAATTCAACAAGATTATTAATATTTTTACCATTTAATTGTATTAGTTGTAAATTTCCTCTATTATCTACAAAATAAACACAAGTTGGTTTTCTTTCCTTGTCTCCTATTGAACTTAAAATTCCCATTTTATTTGAAAAAGAATAAAAATTACCATTTTTATTTAATGCTTTTATATTTATTCTGGATTCAGCAACTTTAACTTTATTAGAAAAAAGTGGAGTATTAAAATTATAATTTTTACTAATTGATATATTACTTGTATTAGTTATTGATAATATGGCTAGAACAATCACGCTTAATATTTTTTCACTTTATTACTCTCCCCATTTTTTTAATTTTTTATTTTTTTTAATTTTATTATTAAAATTAAAAATCGTATGTGTCATAACTAAAATAAATCCAATTATTGTAGAAACTAAACCAACAATTAGTCAATCAGGATAAGGTAATTTTAAATACACATGAGTTGCCATAATAATAATTCCAAGTAAACACAAAACACCACCAACACCATAGCCAATAATTTTTAAAATTATATTTTCCAATAAAATAATATTTTTTTCAGAAATATTTTCGTTCATATTTACCACTCCTTTAATCCTCATATTTGCCATTTTTAATGTTGTATGAGTTTATGAATACACAACACCTATTCATAAACTCTATTTTCAACGTTTTATCTTGTTTAAACTCTATACATAAACATGATTATTATACATTTTTATTAAATCATTACCAACTAGATTTGTTTTAAAACAAATTTCTTTTCAATAGCTAAAATTTTACTAAATGAAAAAGAAATATGAGATTTTTCACCTAAAGTTTTAATATACTATTTTTATTTTCTCATTATTTAAAATTAATTTACACTTTCACTAATTTGTTGTTCTAAATTTCAAACTTGAAAAACTAAAATTAAATTCTACTCAATAAAATAAACATTGCATTTATTACTTAGATTATTTTCTTTTAATCAATTTTTACATTCTAATTTTTTTTCTTCCAGCATGAACTCTCTTTTTTATTTTAAATTCTTTTAAAATTATTAACTAATATTAATTTTAAACTTAAAAAGTCATCTCAATTAGTGGTGACTTTTTAAGTTTAAATCAATTTATTAGTTATACTTATTTATTCTTCAAAAACTCCCATACTATCATTTTTATCTCATGAAGCAATTCTATTTGTAACAATCAATAATCCTTTATTTTTTTAAAATTTTATACATTTTTCAATAGATAATATTTGTGGTGGTTGTGATTCCCTTAGTTTATTACTTCTTTTAATTTTATTATTTTTATTTTCTCATTATTTAAAATTAATTTACACTTTTAATAAAGATATAAAAAATATATCATCATTAAAATTATAACAATAATGTAATATCGTTATTTATTATAGTACTTTTAGATTTTTCTACAGTGGAATATTAATTTGTTTTAAAATTATTTAATTTATTTACATATATTATTATGACTATCATTTAGTATTTGCATATCTTACTGCTTGTTCAATAATACCTTTGGTAGCATTTTTATAATATTCTGGTGGATATTTATATTTATAAAGTAACTTTTTAATTTCCACCAACATTTTTGATTTAGCATCTTTCTTTTTATATCAATCAACAGTAGCATTTATTTTAACATTTGCTAATAATTCTTTAGCCATAGTAATTAAAATTTTTTTATCATATTCACGAGTAATATTTTGTGGTCTACATAGTGCATCATAAAATGCTTCTTCTTCTGGACTTAATCCTAGATTAATATTACTTGTTTTAGACGAATTTATTTCTTTTGCTAATTGAATAATAGTGTGTAACATAGCTTCTGGATCAGAAACTTTGTTATATGAATCAATAATTGCTGCTAATTTCTCTTGAAATATTTCTGACTTAATAATATTTTTTGTTGCTAATAATTTTATTTCTTTTTGTAATCAATTAGTCATCATCTCGATTAAAGTTCGTGGTGGATAATCTGTTTTTAATTTTTCAATACTTTTTTGATCAAGAATATCGATTTTATTTTCATTGTCTAAATCAGTAATGGTAATTAGCTGTTTACTAACAATAGCACTTTCTAAAATATCTTTTAGGGCATTTTTAAAATTAATAGCTGGAACAATTGCTTGATTATAAAGATTTTTATTAATAAATCCACGTAGTGCAATAAAGAAAGATAGTTTTATTTTTAAATCTGGCTCTAATTGATTAATAGCATATTTATATCCTTCTTCAAGCAATTTTGTTTGTTTCATAAATCGATTTAATAATATTTTTTCAGTTGGATTATTTTTTATATCTTCTTCTAAAATAAATTCATAAGCATTTTTTATAATTACATATTTTTCACTACTATTAGATTTAGTAAAATTAGTAAAATTAAATTTATGAAACATGTTGCACAATGCTTCATATTGATTTTTTAAACGTTCAATTACGATATTAATATATTCTATTGTTGGATGATTTTTTACAATAGTTGTATAGGTTGCAATTGCTTCATTAAGATATTTACCAAGTCCAATAAAATCTACTATTAGACCATAATTTTTAATTAATTGTCCTTCTTGAAAAGTACGATTAACTCTAGCAATTGCTTGCATTAAATTATGCATCCGTAAAGGCTTATCAATATACATTACATCTAAACAAGGAACATCAAAGCCAGTTAATAACATTTCAACAACAATAATTATTTTTAAATTAAATTGTTATTTTTAAATTCTTTAATTCAATTATTACGATCATGTTTATTACCAACAATATTACTCATTGCAACAGTATCTTGATTATTAGGAGTCATAATTATACGAACTTTATTTTTAAATTCTTCATTTTGTATTAATTGTTGATAAACTTCATATGCTATTTTTCGCGAATAAGCAACATACATTGCTTTCCCATATAATTGTTCTTTACGATTATTATAATGACTAATAAATAATTTTACTACTTCTTTTAATCGGTCTTTATCTCCAATAATTGTTTCTAAATTAATAACTTCATCAGTAGTTTTATCTAATATTGTTTCCCCAAATTTTTCTTTATTATAATCAATAAAATCACTTACTTTGGTGAAAACCTTTCCATCATATAAAATATTACCAATAAGTTCTTCATCATATTTAACCTTAATTAATTGGGCTTCATATTTAATTGGTACCGTATTTCCATCATTTACTGACTGTAACATATCATAAGTATCAATGTTTTACCAAATATTTTATAAGTTGATTTTTCTTTATTATCAATTGGTGTGCCTGTAAAACCGATAAAAATGGCATTAGGTAAAGCATTTCTCATATATTTAGCATATCCAAAATGCTCATGAATTTCTTTGTTAAATTCGTTGGTTTTAAACTTGCCATTAATTCTATATTGACTACGATGGGCTTCATCGGCAATAACAATAATATTTTTACGAGTTGATAATAAAGATACAGATTCATTAAATTTTTGGATTGTGGTAAAAATAATACCACCTTGTTGTTTATTTTTTAAGTTTTTTATAAGTTCTTGATTTGAGTCAATATGCTGTGGTTCATGAGGTAATTTTAGATATTCAAAAGCTTTTGCAAAAGTATTATACAGTTGTTCATCAAGATTATTACGATCAGTAATAATCAAAATCGTAACACCATTAATATTATTAATTATTTGTCGACTTAGAAATACCATTGATAATGATTTTCCTGAACCTTGGGTATGTCAAATAACTCCTGCTCTTCCATCATTAACTGTTTCAATACTTTGCATCGCTTTTTTAGTAGCATAATATTGATGATAAGCAGGAATAATTTTTTCTTTATTTTTAGTAAAAATGGTAAAATTTTTTAATATGTCTAAAATAGTATTTTTATTTAATAAACCTTCAATTAATGTATCTAATTCATATTTTTCATTATTAGATTTTGGATTGTTGTCAATACTTTTCTTTTTTCAAGTCATAAATCGTTCAAAGCTAGCAGTAATTGAACCATATTTTGCAAGATGCCCATCGCTAATAATTGAAAATAGATTATAAAGAAATAAATTCGGTGTATTATAGCTATAATTTTTTAATTGTTGATAGGCATTTTCAATAGAAATATTAGTATTTGTTGGTGATTTAAATTCAATTAAAATTAGTGGTAAACCATTGATAAATAAAATGGTATCAGCACGTTTAGTATAGTTATTTTGAGTAATTGAATATTCATGAATAAAAGTAAAACTATTATTATTAATATTTTTAAAATCAATAAATTGAAGATGTGGATTTAGTTTATCATTTGTATTATCTTCAATAAAAACACCATCAGTTATTTTCTTGTTAAAATCATAATTATTTTCTAATAAATTTGAATAACTTTCAGTTATTAGTGATATTAAAGCTCATTGTAAAATATTATCATTAATATTGGGATTTATTTTTCCTAATTGTTGTTTTAAGATCTCTTTCAAAACTACTTCATCATTGCGAGTACGAATAATGTCATTAAATTTTATTTCTTGTCAACCTAATGATATTAATTGTTTTCCAAAATGAATTTGTAATGATTTTTCATCAATGCAATTGTTCATTAAAATTCTCCTACTATACTTATAGTGTATAAAGATACTATCATTATACAAAAAAATAACTAATATGTTAAATAAAATATTAGTTATTCTATTAATTAAAAGGTTTTTAATAATAATGACTTTTGTTAAATTATTTTGCAAAGTTGTTAAATTTTCATATCAAAATTTAGCTAATACTTTAATATGTTTATCATACTTAAAATATTTTATTTTTTTATGCCATTATTAGTTCCATGTTTAATAGTAGTTCCTATTGTATATGAATTAAATACTTCTTTATTGATTGGATTAAATAAATTTGATTAAGGTGTAACATTTTCAGCAATGCTTAATTACATCTTAAAATAAAGGAGTGATATCTTGTGATTTGGAGTTAATTTATGTTAATACATAATTTAAAAGCAAAGTTTTTTCGTGATAAGGCAAAACTTACTTATAACAAATTAGAATTAAATGCTTTTTTTAAGAAAGATATTGAAAAATTAGAGAATAAAAATATTATTTATAATTACTCTAAATCGGTATCTAATTTTAAAGACAAATTTGCCTATAACTTCTACCAATTACAAAATATATTATTTTGTACGCTTACGATTGCTACTAATGATAGTAAGCAACCAGTATGAGTTACTAAGGGTGGTAAACCATTCCAAATCCAGCGTGTCGCAATGGAGAATGCTAGTAATTTAGAATGAGCAAACCATCAGTGAAAGTTATTTATCATGCGTTTAATTAAAAAATATAATCTTGCTACTGACTTTAAATGGTCAGTAGTAGCAGAAAGACAAAAACGTGGTGTCTGACATTTCCACTTTGTAGCAAATAAATTCCTACCAGACCATAAAAATTGTCCAATTGGTAAATATTATCATGGTCGTACTAGTGGTTGTCTCACTTGTAATTATCGACTGGCACAATTATGAAAAATAGGTTATTGTCAAAAGAAAGAAGTTAAGATAAAAAATGGTAATCACTTTGCCAGTTATATGGCAAAGTATATGAGTAAAGCATTTAAAATTTTAGGTAGAAGTAAAAAAGCATATCGCTTTAGTCACTCATGTGAGAATGTTCCAATTTCAACATTTAGATTTGTTAGTACTACTATTACTGAAAAACGTGAATATAAAAATGGTACTTTTGATGTGACATTTGCTGATACTTTTATTTATGATTTTTTTACTAATTGTGACCGTTATGAATGAAAAGAAATTGAAATTAAAAGTAACTTACCTAATGATTGTTTTTATGGCCGTGAGCCTTGTATTCATAAAAAATTTGATTGCTTTTATAAAAAAATTAAAATTTTAATATTTTGATTTGTTACAGTAGAAAAATATAATTGACTTAGTTATTATTTCCACAAATTAAAAACTCTTGACTATTTAACTGTTTTTAAGAAGGAAGCTGAAAAATTATTTAAACATAATTGAAGTTTTGATGTTTACACTCAACAAAAAATATATGAAATTATTAATAATAATTTAATTTAAGGAAGGTATATTATGAAAAGTTTATATTATATATTAAATAAAAAACATTTTGCAAGTAATAAAAATGGAGAACATAAGCAATACTTTATAATTACTGTTATTGCTTGTAATGAAACAAAACTAACTGGTGAAAAATCTTATGATAAATGAGTAGACCAAGAAACTTATAATAAAGTTGAAATTAATGGTGTTTATGAAATGTACTTTGATTTATCAGGAAAATTAGAAAATGTTATTGTGAAAATACTAGGAACAGTTAAAGTTCAATTAAACACTGATATCAGTACTAAATTTAATAAAAATTAGAAGCAGAAACTAATTATGGTAAGTAATATTGTGGTTGTACAATCAAATAATTATACTTTAACTAAAATTTTAAAAACGGGATTAAGTTCATTAAGTGCTATGATAGGAATTAGTGCATATTATGGGCAATATTTAAAAAAACCAATTTTAGGAAGTATTCATTCTTTGTTATTTAGTAAAAAATTAGGTTTAGATATCTGAAATTTGAACCAAAAACCAACTACTAAAACTAAATTAATTAATAGTAGTAAAAAAATATTATTAGGATTAGGCACAATGGGGTTAGTAAATTATGTTAAGTTGGTGCAGTATGTCGATAATTCTGTGATTTTATTACGTGATGAACCTTGTTTTTGACCACCATGTCCAACTGAAAGACCAAGACCAACATCGCCACCATTTACAACAGTTAAACCAATAGTTGCTGTACCTTTTGTCGATTGAGATACTTACATTTCATTAAATGCTTATGGTATCACCAATGTTATTAATGGTTTAACTGAATTAATACCTAATAAATTTGCAACGATACGAAAAATAGCAAATATGGCAACTGGTGGTTGTTTAATTAGTAGTGGTGTTGCGATGGGGATTAATAATGATTTTAATAATGCTTATGCAATACCTACTATTATTGCAGGAATAAGTGAAATTATTCATAATTTATTACCTATGGAAACAGTACATAATAATACTGAAATGCAAGAAACACCATTTACAAATGAAACAACAAGATTAATTAATGCTACTATTAGTGATTATCAAAGTACAGATAACAGTATGGTTGACATTGATAGTATATCGGAGATTAATTTAGATAGAGCAAGTTTAAATTGAGATTATTCTTATACTTATACATTAGGTGGTGTTTAAAATGAAAAAGATAAAGTGAAAAAAATTAAAAAGAACTTTTGAGCAAAGATAGGAAGTAAACAATAATGGATTTTAAGGAAATTATAAAATATGCGTTATATATTGGTGGTTTTTGCCTTATACTTTGATTTTCTCGTAATTGAATACGTGAAGGTATCGAGAAATTTAGACATAAAAAACATATAAAAGAAAATGAAAATGACCCTGATTGTATTTTTTGTCGTAAAGATTTGTAAAAGAAAAAGCGTAAATTAGAAATGGAAAAACAACAAAAAGAATTAGAGAAAGGGGGTGATTAATATGCCTGCTGGACTATTAGCATTATTAAATATGATTGGTGGTGTTGGTCAACAATTATTAAATGCCTTTACTTATATTTTTGGTTGAGTATTTGCTACTGGCGATGGTGGAACACTGACAAATTGACCAGTGTTAATTTCAATTGTATTTATGGTATTAGTATTTATCAAACAATTTGTCGGTCATATTATTCATGGAACTCATTAGCAATTAGGAAGGAGTAAGCAAATGGTAAAGTTATTTTTTAGTTTGGTTTTTGTTTTGCCTTTGTTGGGTAAACTGTTACCAGTTGTTAATACTTTGATACAAACTATTTATCTGCAATATTTAGGTTCTTTTACTGGATTACATACGGTAACCCTTTTTATTAAGTCGTTTTTTTATGATAGTTTGTACACTTTACCTTTGCCTATTCTTGCTTTAATAAATGTTAGTTTTGTATTTTATTTAATTTTAGGATTATTTAGATTTACAAAACATTAGGATGTGGAATTATGTTTATACCTTTTATTACAACTGTTATGCAATTATTTGCTTCAATTTTTATGAAGTTTTTTAGTTTGCCACTTGGTGATTTAGGTTTTAATTTAGGTACATTAATGATATTTTTGATTTTGCTTCGATTTGCATTTCGGGTAATTTTACCCGAATTAATGTTACCAACATTAGAATTAGGTTATGGTGTTAAGAAAATTGGTAAGGCTTCTGTTTCAGTTGGTAAAGTAATTGCTAAGGGTCATAAACAAACACAAGATGTTACTGGAATAAATGTAGGTAAGTAATAATGTCTAATTTTGTTCTTAATATCTTGCATTTTATTTTTATATTTTCTAGTAATGATATTGCTATATTTTTTAATCAAAATAATATTACTGATGAAGTTTATATTTTGTTTAATTTGACTTTTTGATTGGTATTAGGTGTATTTTTTAATTTTATTTATCGTGCTATTAAATTTGTTTTTAGATCACTGTTTGGGTAGGTGTTAAATATGAGTGTTTTAGAAATTTACAATAAAATACATCAGTGTATAGTTGATTATTGAACTATGTTTATCGGCAGTCCAGTTGATGATTTTACTACTATTTTATGAAATTTAGTAGTTTATGGAACCCAGTTTTTTATTGGATTTGTTTTGTTTTATGGTTCATGGTGAATTTTAAAATGTTTATTTGGTAAATAATTATGTGATTTAAGTTTGCAAAATTATTTTTTACTATAAATACTTCTCTCCAAGCACCAACTTCTTTACTTGTTTCAAATGACCCTAATGTTGTTAATTATGATATTACTAAAAATATGATTAAACATGTAAAGTATAATAAATTTGATGATTGAGCTACCATTCCGTGAAATTCTGCTTATTTTGATGTTGACCAACCAGATTTAAAATTAGTTAGTGGTGACATTATCGGTGGTTATGATAATCATTTGAATATTGATTATCAAAGTGATGTTGCAGGTGTTAACAAGAAAATACTTGATACAGGAACTGGTGTTTATGAATTTAATAGTAATCAATTAGATGATATTTCACGGATTATGTTTAATCATAATTTTGTTGAGTATGGTAAAAAAAATCGCTTTATGGTTTATAATACAAATCTTGGCATTAAGCCTTTAAATTTACGTTTTGAATTAAATTTTGAGATTGATAAATCATTGAGTTTTTATATTCAAGGTTTTGTGTTTTATTTTATGTATGAGGGTTTTTCAACATTTACCGGTGATTTTGCTTTTAGTTTTTTAGATTATGAGGGCAAAACAAAATATGTTTTTAAAGGGACAGTTGGTAATGATGTTTATATGCAAGATTTGTATAATTTTGTTACTATGCCGGTTCGTGTTCCTAATTTAAAACATTTAACTGTATTTTTTGATATTCATGGTACTACAACTTCAACTGTGCCATCAGATGTTCAATTTGGTCAAATTAATATTTTTTCAAGTGAAAACATAACACCAGTACCACCAAATAGTCCTTTTAACGCTGAGTATGAACGTGTTAGTTGATATGATGTTTTTGGTCATTTGCGTAATGCTTTTAGGTGACTATTATATGGAGTAGTTGGTAAAGTTTTACCAGTAGCACCATTAAGAGAGTTTTTTACTAAACTTGATGGATTATTAAGACGTATTTTTGATGATACCATAAGTTCGGTTTTAAATGTTGATTTTACTAGTGGTTTAGAACAAATTTTAACATTATGAGTATTTTTAAAAGCAGTTGGCTTTTTAGTCGGTTAGGAGTTTATTATGCCTTGATATGGTTATTTACTATTAGGAGTTTTATTATTAATAATACTTTATCCGTTTTTAATAACTAGCAAAAATATAAAGATATTACAACGGGTAGGTAGTTATATTATTGCAGCTCCACCACGTACTGGTAAATCTGCCCTTGCTTGTTGTTTAGCACAAAAACATAAGGGTCGGGTAGTAAGTCCGATTCCTATTAAAGTTCGTCATGAATATAGTTATCGTTGTTCTTATGATGATGTGTTTAAATTTAATCAATTACATAGTAATTATGCTTTTAAAGAAAACGATATGCTTGTTTTTGATGAATTAGGTTTAAAAATTAATAGTAATGATTTGTCACCCGAATTTAAAGCAACACAAGAAAGTTTAGGTATGTTTTGTAAGTTAATAGGTCATAATTTTAATGGAATTATGTATATGATTGAACAACATCCCGATAGAATACCAAAACAAGCCCGTGAAAAAGTTGAATATATTGTGCAAGTTAAGAGCATGCGTATTTTATTATTTTTAGTTAAGTTTAAACTTAATATTTATACTAATGTTGATGATTATAATAAAGTTGTCTTATCTAAAAGACAAACGAAGCGAATAATTAAACGTGGTGGCTTAGTACCGAGTTATAGTGGTGAAACTATGACTTTTAGTTTATGATTTCCGCGGTCTTATTTACAACGATATAATAGTCGTGCCTTAAATTATATTCATTCGTTAAAGAGCGAATTAAGTAGTATTAAAGACTATGAACAGTCACAAGATTTAGATTTTTCAGTAACTGATATTAGAGCAGTAGGATTAGATAAGTTGGATAATATCTTGCAGACTGAAAAGCAAGAAATTGCAAATACTGAATGCCGTACTTGTTATTATAGAAATAAATATTCAAAAAAGAATAAGAAAGATGTTAAAAATAAAATAGAATAAACCTATATTAGTGGTCGGCGCCAACCAGACCCTTGGGTGGTTGTCCGTGGGGTTTAGCCCACGGGGGTGAGTTGCGAAGCAACGAGGGGCAAAGCCCCTCTATTTTAAATTAAATTGTTATTTTTTTTATAATAATTTGATGAAAATATAATTATTATTTGACATATCATGCGAAGCATGATATAAACTTGAATTAAATTAAGTATTAAAGTATTAGTATTAATATAAAAAATATTAGTCATTGTACTTTTTAAAGATTAAAATACGATAGTAATTTTAGTTTATTTTGAGTTTAATATTTCATAGAGTATAACTTCAGTAAAAATAGTATTTTAAACAATAATTGATTTTTTTGCTTAATTTATAAATTTTTTGATATATTTGTATTATTAATAATGATTAATTCTTTTTTATTTATCATATCAAAAAATTTTCTTAAAGATTTTGGAATTTGAATGTTCTGCATTTTTTTGATTATTTTTTTAAAAATCTTAAATATGATTTTATTACTTCTATTCATAAAAAAATGAATTAACATCAATGTTATGTTTAATTTGATATTCAATATATTTTTTAATATTATTTACACTATTTTTGTATAACTTAAGAAATGTTTTATGTTATAAGTATAAGTTTTAACTGTAAATAATTGTAGTAATTCAATCATAATTGATAATTATCAGTATTTCTCATAATTTATTCCCCCATCCAAAATTTTATTATTAATTGTAGTGACTAATAATAATGTATTATAATTAATTACGACATTATAATGTCAATTATATGTTGTTGCTATTGTAATGAAAAAATATTAATATTATTTGAAAATAAACTTGCACTAATTCCAAGTTGAGTACTTTTTTAGATATATTATTTATTCAGTTTTTAAAATTTTTAGAACATGTTAAGTAATAAAAATATTTAGGTAAAATTATTACTTCTTTAATAGAATATTTTTTCATAATGTTCAACTTTCCATATAATATTATTAAATTAGTTATCTATTTTATAAAATTTTATTTTAAAAAATATAACTATTATAATTGGAGAAATTATGTTTAAAAAAATTAAAGAAATAAGTAAAATTACTATTGGAAAAACTCCAAGTACTAACAATAGTAAATTTTGAAAAAATGGAGAAGTGTATTGATATACTGTATATGATATTTCTAATAATTTGTTATATCCCAAGAAACTTATAAGTTTCTTAGCAATAAAAGAAAATAATCAACCACTAACAAATAATAACAGTTTACTTTATTCAATGGTTAGATATATTAAACCTTTTATTCCTATTGAAAATTCTTCTTTTAACCAAGGAATAGCTAAAATTGATGTTAATACAGATATTATTTTAAGAAAATATTTGTATTATAATTTTATTTTTAATAAAAGAAAAATTAATTCTTTAAGAAAGGGTTCTACTTTTCCTTCAATTAATTCTTATATATTATCTAATTTAATTATTTTTATTCCTTCAATAGAAAAACAACAGCGCATAATTGACATTATAGAACCTTTTGAGAAATTAAAATCAAATTTAGAAGAACAAAAAGAAAAAATAATGAATTTATTAAAATGTATTTATAAAATATTTTCTTCAAAGGAGGAAGTTTTTTTAAGTGAATTAGTAAAAATTTCATCAACAAAATATGATAATCAAAAATATTATGTTGATACAAGTAATATTGGCATTCTTAATTTTAAAGGAAAAGAAATAATAACAAAATTAAAATCAAGAGCAAATTTGACTCCAACTCTTGATTCTTTTATCATTTCAAAGATGATTGGTGAAAATAAAGTTTTTCCAATCTATGATTTATACTTTAAAAACTTTGTATATTCAACAGGATTTTTAAATTTAATTCCTCTAAAATTTGAAGCATATATTTTAGGATATTTATTGAGTGATGATTTTATTAAAAATAAGGGAAATTTAGTAACCGGTACGTTAATGGCAAGTTTAACTAATAGCTCTTTTAATAATTTAAAAATTAAAAGGCCAATAGTTGAAAATATTTCTAAAACAACACAATTAATAACATTATTAAATAAGATTGAAATAACAATTATGCAGACAAATACTTTAATAACAAATTTAATAAATAAACTAGTAAATTAGAAGTTAAAAGGAAATGTATTTTATTTAAACAATTTCTTCTTCTAATTTTTTAATTGCTGTTACTACTTCTTTTTCAATTTCATTCTTTTCTTGTAATAATTTTAATAATTCTTATGTTGTCGTTTTAAGTTCTTGTTTTAATTCTGTTTGTGATTTTTCATCACTTTTATAACCAACATACATCCCAGGTACTAGCGAGTAATTTTTTTCAATGATTGCTTCAATATCGACACTTTTATTAATTCCTAAGTTATCATCATAATTTTCCTCTTTTTTTCAGTTATGATAAATACTAGTAATTTCAGTAATATGTGTTGCATTTAAAATTCGTAATTTCCGATCAATCATTTCACCAAAATCAGTAGCATTAATAAATAAAACTTTTTTTGTTTTTTTATTACGACGAATAATTCAAATTGAAACTGGAATTCCGGTTGTATAAAATAATTTGTCAGGTAAAGAAATAATACATTCAACTAAGTTATTTTGTAACATTTGCTTTCTAATTTGAAATTCACTTTTAGCAGTAGTTGATAATGAGCCATTTGCCAGTATAATAGCTGCTACTCCGCGTTGATTTAATTTAGAAATCATATGTAATATTCAGGCATAATTAGCATTACCCTTAGGAGGAACGGCATATCCTTTTCAACGATAATCTTCTAGTAGTGATTCAATTCCATAATCAGACATATTAAAAGGAGGATTAGCGAGAATAAAATCAATGTTTGAATCTTGATCTTTATGTTGATCATTAAGAAAAGTATCAGCATATGTTGCTCCTAAGTTTGCTGATATTCCTCTAATTGCTAAATTCATTTTTGCAAGACGTCATGTTGTAGCATTTAATTCTTGGCCATAGATTGAGATTTCTTTTTGATTGCCACCATGACTAGTAATGAATTTTTCTGCTTGGACAAACATTCCCCCAGAACCACAAGCTGGATCATAAACTCGTCCACTATATGGTTCAATTAAACTTACTAATAACTTTACAATTGAAGTCGGAGTATAAAATTCGCCACCTTTTTTACCTGAATTTCTTGCAAATTCTCCTAAAAAATATTCATAAACTAAACCTAGTAAATCACTTGTCATTTTTGTTGGAAATTGGTTTGTAAATAAATCAATTAGTCCTGATAACTTGTGATAATCAATATCAGTTTTAGTATAAGTTTTTGGTAAAATTCCTTTTAATTCTTCATTTTCTTTTTCAATTAAAGAAAATGCTTGATCAAGAATTGTTTTTATTTCAGGATTATGTGCTTGTTTTGCAATAAATTCTCATCTTGCTTTTTCTGGAACTCAAAAGACATTATCTTGCGAACAATAATCGCGAAAAAAATCTAAATCATTTAAGAAATGAGGATATTTTTTCTTTAATTTTTGATATTGAATTTCAAATTTATCAGAAATATATTTTAAGAAAATTAATCCTAAAACAACATCTTTATAATTTGAAGCATCAATTGAGCCTCTTAATTTATCTGCTGATTTTCAAAGTGTATTTTCTAAATTTTTTAATTCTTCTGGTGTCATTTTTGTATCCTCTCAATTCATTTTAAAATCGTAAGTTAATAAAATTTATACTGCTAGCCCATAATTCCAGCTTCATATAAATGTTTAAAGTGTCCTGCTTTTACTTTTAATTCATCAAAAGTACCAATTTGCACTAAGCCTTTTTCTTTTTCTAAAACTAAAATCTTATCAACGGTTTTAATTGTTGATAAACGATGGGCAATAATAATAGTAGTGCGACCAATCATCAATTTATTAAATTGTGCTTGAATTTCTTTTTCGACAATATTATCTAAAGCACTAGTAGCTTCGTCTAAAATTAATAATTCTGGATTTTTTAAAAAGATACGGGCAATAGCAACTCGTTGTTTTTGACCACCAGATAAGTTAATCCCACGTTCACCTAAAATTGTATTATAACCATGAGGTAATTGTTCAATATAATCATGTAAATTAGCTTTGATGGCAGCAATCTTAATTTCATCTAATGTTGCTCCTTGTTTAGAATAACTGATATTGTCAGCAAATGTACCAAATAAAATTTGTGGATCTTGTTCAATATAACCAATATGATGTAAGTACTGTCCTAAATCAACATCACGTAAATCAGTACTTTTATTAATTAAGATTCTGCCAGCAGCAGGATCATAATAGCGTAATAATAATTTAGAAATTGTACTTTTACCAACACCAGTTGCCCCAACAATGGCGTAACTTTTACCTTTTTCAAAAGTAAAAGAGAAATTTTTTAATATTCAATTTTCTTTTTCATTATATCGGAAATTAACATTTTCAAAAATAATATCATTAGTAATTGCTTTTACTGGTAACGCATTTTTTTGGTTAACTATTTTTGGTTTAATATTAAGGATTTCATTAACTCTTAATATTGACGTTGATGTTTTAGCTCAGTTTCCTAGAAATTGAATACTTTGAATAACGGGGAAAATTAAAGTGTTAACTGCTAATAAAAAAGCAATTAGCGTAGTAACAGTAATAATATCTTTACTGACAAACAAAAAACCGGCAACTAAACCAACAATGTTAATTCCTGTTAGTAAGGTAATTAATATTGCTCTAGTAAAACTATCAAAAATAATAGTTTTTTTAGCTGCTTGATAATATTTATCGTGTTCATTAGCAAATCTTTTATTTTCAATATTTTCAGTAGCATTGCTTTTAATTAAAGTAATAGTATTTAGACGATCAGTAATATCAGCATTAACTTCAGTATAAACTTTTCTTCATTTATAGTTTAAAAAACGAATAATTTGAACATTTAATACTGAGATGATTAAAATTGCTAACACAACACCTAAAACAATTAATGATAGTTGTCAATTTAAAGAAAAAATAACGTAAATTGATCCAAAAAAAGTGATAATTGAACTAAGCATCGTTAACGGAATTGATTGCATATTTTCACCAATAACGTTAGTATCATTAATTAATTTAGTTAAGGTATCGCCAATTTTTTGCTCTTCATAATATGACATATCTAATGCTAATAAATGTTTTAAAACTTTATTTCGATATTCAATTTCAACTTTAACACCAATCACACCTCCTGTCCAATTACGAAAGTACATAAACAATCCTGATGCAACTTGTAAACTAATTAAGATATAAGCTAAATGAGTAATTTTTTCTCATTCGAAATCATTAGAGGAAGTTAAAAAACTATTAGTAATTTTTGGGATAATTACTGAAATTACTGAAGAAGCAATTGTTGTGAGCATGGCAATGATATAAAGTAGTGGATATTTTTTAAAATACTTAATAACAGCACTTAAAAAACCACTCTTTTTAATTCTTAATTCATTATAATCAGAGATGCTTTTCTTAATTTTACATGTTTTCTTTGTTTTTTTCGGACTAACATTAATTGTTGTTTTATTTTTTTTAGTCATAATATTTTACTCTCCTCATTGCTATTTTTATAAAGGTAAACTTAATTTTGTTAATGGTTTTTGTGATGGATGTTTACCATAAATTTTTTCTTCTCGTTTAGGAGTAGTTTTTGCTCATATTAATGTTTCATGACTAGCAGTAAAATTTCTACATCCAATGTTAGGGGTACAATTTGGTTGATATCAAGATATATCATTAATTATATGAAAATTTAATTCTTGTAAAATAAAACCACAAATATAAATTGAATGATAAGTACCACTAACTATTAAAGTGCCATTTGGTTTTAAAATTCTTTGACATTCCTTAATTCACTTTAAATGAAAATTATAATTTTTAATAAATCCCTTACTTTTATCTCATTCACCTTTATTTACAGAAATTCTTTTGTCAGAATTAACACTACTATATCCATTATTTGATAAAAAATAAGATCGATCAATAAAAATAAAATCAATTGCTGTATTTTTTATTTTTTTCATTTCAATAAAACTGTCACCAAAAATAAGATTTATTTTTGTAGTTTGCTTTGAATTTAGATTAGCTACTTGAAGTTTAATTGTTTTATCATTAATAATTGCTAATTCTTTATTTATTAAACACATTGTTATTACTCCTTAGTTATAATTATCGTTAATAATACATAAATAGTATTTAAGCAAATGTACTTTCCTTTTCTGTAATAATTATATCTTAAATAACAAGTAAGTATTTTTTAATCTTTTTTATTTCATGCCTCATATATTGTTAAAAAGTTCTTGGTTAATGGTTTTTTTTCTGCTAGTAAATAATTTTTTAAAATTTCTAAATAATATTTAAAAGCAATAGTTAAATCTTGAAAGGCAAGTTTTCGTAGTTTTTCAACATAATATTGATTACGTTCAATTGAGATTTTATCTGCTAATAACACTATTAATTCCAATGGTTTCATTGTAACAGCGCCAGTAGTATGTTTAGCAATGGCACTAAGAATTAAGTCATCATGATACTGATAATGATTTTTTAAATATAAGGCAGCGACATAGCCATGTCAAACCGGAAATGGTTCTTGTAAAATATCTTTATGATATTTTTGCAAATATTTGTGCATTTTATTTTTGCTTCATTGTTTACAAAGATCATGATAAGTTCCAGCAATTAGTGCTTGATTAGCATCTTGCTGATAATATGTTGCTAATTTAGCAGCCATCTGACCAACATTGATACAATGTTGCGTTCGATTATTATCTAAATTTGCTTGTAAGCGTTCATTACTATAGATTAAATTATTATTAAGATAATCATTAACTTTACTATCAAGTTGAGTAATGACTTCGCCAGTTCTAATTTTAGCAGAACTAATGTCACTACTTGGTCGCACTACTAAATTTTGACATTTATATTTTGACATTAATGCTATTGTTTTCCGATAATGAGGTCGGTTAACAACAATAATTTTTACTAAGTTAATTAACTGCTCAATGCCTTGTCATTTATTTAACGTATATAAATTATCTGCACCAATAATGAAAAAGAATTTATGATCTGGATAAGTTTGAAGAAAGTGATTAATAGTATTAATGGTATAACTAGGTTGTTTACTTGTTAGTTCATAATCATTTAATTTTATTCACGAATAATCCTTAGTAACTAAATTAATCATGTCAACTCGTTGTTGATCAGTAGCACTAACACTAGCTTTTAATGGATTTTGTTTTGTTGGTAAAATTCAAACTTCATCAAGATTTAGTTTATGATAGGCAGTATTTATAATATTTAAATGTTGATTATGAAAGGGATCAAAAGTGCCACCAAAAATGCCAATGTGCTTCATTATTTTTTATTTCCTAATGATGTTAAAATTTGTTGATCAAATTTTTTGGTTCTTATCATTTCAATTTCATATAAATAAGGTGGCTGACCATTAATTCATGGTGTTTCTAAAATTTTTACTTTGTTAAGTAATAATGGATGATAAATAATATTAATTAAAGTTTGGAAACCAAGATAACCCATTCCTAAATTAGCATGACGATCTTTATGAGAATTAATTGGATTTTTAGAATCATTAATATGAATAACTAATAGTTTATGTAAACCAATCAGTTGATCAAACTGTTTTATTATTTGTTCTAAATTGTTATCGAGATCATAACCAGCATCAGATAAGTGACAAGTATCTCAACAAACACCAATTAATTCAGGTTTTTTGACATGATTAATAATGTATTGTAATTGTTCAAAAGTAGTTCCGACTTCACTACCTTTTCCTGACATTGTTTCTAGAGCAATTTTTACTGTTTGTTCTGGCAAACATGCGGCATTTAATCCTTTAACAATTTGTTCTAAAGCAACTTCTGGCAAAGCACCAACAGCACTTCCTGGATGTAAAACTAAAGTTTTAATACCAATATCTTGACAACGAATTATTTCTTGTTGTAAAAAATCTACTGCTAATTGGTAAGTACGATCATTAATGCTATTAGCTAGATTAATAATATAGGGAGCATGAACAATAACATTATTAATATCAATATTTTTTGCAACTAGTTGTTCGGTAAAATCTTTAATAAATAATTCTTTAGTTGGTTTACGAATTGTATTTTGGGGAGCACCTGTATAAAACATAAAAGTATTAGCATTATAACTTAAAGCCTCTTCAAGGGCATTCAATAAATACTTGGGTGCTTTCATTGAAACATGTGACCCAATAATTAATTTGTTATTTTTCATATTTGTTCCTCTTTCATTATTGGTTTTCTTCAAATAATTTTTTTCTTCTAGCAATTGCTTGTGCTTTTTTAATTTTTTTAATTGATGCCTTAATGTGTTGTCTTCTTGTTTCTTTTTTGATTGTTATTAATTGTTGTTGAAATTTTTTCTTATAACCAGGAGTTACCTTTTTATTTTTTTTAAAACGATTAATGACATGCTGTTTATCTTTATTAATTGCTATTTTCCGTTGTTGATAATTAATGTTGCCACTAGTGATTTCTGGTATTAATTTATTATCTTTAATTTTATAGTATTCTATTGGAATATTTAATTTTTTTAATTTATAAAGAGCAGCGTTATCACTTTTATCATAAAATACATAAGAAATACCCGAATAATTATTTCTTCCTGTTCGTCCTGCTCGATGAAAATAGTATTCTAAATTATTAGTTGGTAGTTGCAAAGAAATAACATGCGATACCCCTTCAATATCAATACCACGAGCAGCAATATCAGAACAAACAACATATTGATATTCAAAATTTTTGATTCGCTTGAAAACTTGTGTTCGTTCCCGTGCTGGTAATCCCCCATGTAAAATTGCTACTTTTTTATTTTGCGCAATTAAAATCGCAGCAATTTCATTGATTGCTTCTTTATTATTAACAAAAATCAAACATAAATAAGGATCAAACATCGTTAGTAATGACTGTAATTGTTGTTTCATATCTTGCTGATGACGATTAATAAAAATGTGCTGAATTTGTTGATTATTATTATCAATACTAATAGCAGTAGCATTAGTAATATATTTTTTTAATCAACTACTTAATTCAAGTAGTATTGTTGCCGAAAAAGCCATAATTTGCGTGTTTTTATTAATTTTAGTAATTAAAAAATCTAAATCATTGATAAAACCCATTTCAAATAACATATCACATTCATCAATAATTAAAGTTTTAGTAGTAGTAATTGCTAACTTATTAAGTTCATATAACCGTTTTAACCTAGTAGGAGTACCAATAACAATTTGTGGTTGATTATTAGTTAAATTATTACTTTGACGAGTAATATCTTTGCCACCAACTAAGCAAGCAACGGTAATCTTTTGATCGTTAATTAAAGATTTTAAGAAATTAAATGTTTGCTGCGCAAGTTCACGAGTAGGAGTAATAATTACTGCTTGTGTAACTTTTAACTTAGCATGACAATTATTTACAATTGGAATTAAATAACTATGAGTTTTGCCACTACCAGTAGGGCTTTTAATAATTAAATTTTTATTAGTTAATGCCAAGGGAATGATTTCATTTTGCACTGCTGTTGGATTAATTAGTTTTTCTTTTGTTAAATTTGCAATTAGTCATGGTTGTAAATTAAATTGTTGAAATGACATACATTCACCTTTTTTCTTTAATATTAATATTTTATCTTATTTTTGTTAGTTTCTTGAAAAAATAAGATAAAACTTTATTAAAAATGTTAATAATTTATATTCTATGTACTATCAATTTAATGATATTATGTATTAAAATTAATATAAGTTTTTATGCCTTTATTTTATTTTACATAAATCGACTTTTTTATTTTAAAAGGAGAACTTCAAATTATGAATACTAGTTATTTTTTATATTTAAAAACAAAAAAAGAAATTATTACTATCAAATTAAAAGAACAATTATAAATTTGATTACTTTTGAGTATTTTAACAAAAATAAAGAAAGATATTGTAACATTAAAAAATTAAATATAAGTATTAATGTAATAAATAACAAAATTAAAAAATAAAAAATAATTTAATAACCTTAAAAAATCATTATTTCCAACAACAGAAATTAAAAAGTAATTTAATCGATTTACCAAATTAATCCTTAGCAAGTAAAAATAAAGTAAATTTACCAAAAATGTAAATATATAAAAATAGTTACCATTTCTGGTAACTATTTTTTAATTAGGTGCCAACCTAAAAGAAAGTGTATACATTATTAATACTTACCGAAGTAAGTGTTTTTATTATATCTTATTTTTACTTAAAATATTTAATATATTTTTGGGCGCATTAACTTAATAGATAGATTTAAAAATAACAAGAACGATAAACTAATCGTTCTTTTTTTTGTTAAAGAAAGAAATCTAATTTTGTTAAAAAAAAGAAAGGTAGGTAATTAAAAATGGAAATACAAAAAGAATGTAATCATCAGTCTTGTGATTTATATTGTTTAGAAAATTCTTGACCACAAAATATTTTAAGATAAAAAAATTTAATTAATTAAAACTTAATAAACTGTCGTAAGAAAAATAAAACACTGTTGGATTTAGTCCTATTCTTATATCAGGATAAAAGGCTTCTAATGTTAAGCAAGTTAGAAAGTAACAGTATATCGCTTAATGTAATTGTTGTTAATAATTGAATAGCCATATTGGCTCAGTAAATAACCCTATTAACATGTTGATTGTTACATTATTATTAATTAAAAAAGGGGGTTATATATATACATACTTTATCAAGTATATATTAACATACTTTATTAAAGAAGGAATAAAAAATATGAAACATAATTTTAAAAAACAAAGATATTTTTGTACTTATTGTGAAAAATTTAGAATGAAACATTTATTTTATTTTAAAAATATATTTTTACACGATAAAAATAATAAAGTCATTTGTATTTATTGTTGAAAATTAGAATTACATTTAAAAGAAATTTGATATGAAAAAAAAGAAAGGAAGTATTAATGAGTTTTGTATTAATAATGATAATAATCGTAGGAGTTTTTTTCTGATTATTATTAACATTTTTAGGTTTATTTATGTGTATTAATAATAATGCAATTGGAATAGTATTGTTATTTATAACTTTAAATCTTATAGGTTTATTATTAGGAATTGCTATTCTTTATAATAAAAAACAAAAAAGAAAGGAATAAATAATTATGTTTAATTTAAAAAAAATATATTTAAAAAATGAAATAAAAATATTTGGTTCATGTGATATTTGTCATAAAAATTCATCATTTACAAATAGAACTTGTAATAAATGTTTTTGAATATTAATAGGTAAAAAATATGAGTAATTTAATTTTTAAAAAAGATATACATAAATATTTTATTGATAATAAAGAATTAATTTCAGTTAGTAAAATTATTGATAATTATTTAGGTTCTAATTATAGTCATATAGCACCAGAAATATTAAAAAATGCTGGTGTTAGGGGTAAATGAGTTCATAAAATTAATGAATTATATTTACAAAATATTAATAAAGAAAATATTATTAATAATTTATTAATAAAATTAAAATCATTAACAAATGAAATTAATTATAATTATTGTCAAAAATCATTAATATTTTTACAAGAAAAATTTAAAGAAAATAATAATTATGAATTTATTATAGAAAAATCATTTGGATATGATTGAATTGCTGGAACATTAGATTTAATTTATTTTAATAAACAAAAAGATAAATATTTTATTGTAGATTATAAAACTTATTCACAATTAGATAAATTTAAATTAGAAAAAATTAAATTACAATTAACTGCTTATTATTGATTAGTACTTAAAAATGGTTATCAAAAATTATCAAATATTGCATATATATATTTAATTAATAATAAAGAACAAAAAGAAATTGAAATAGAAATAACAAAAGAAAAATTACATGAGTGAGAAATGGCACTTGCTTTATGAAAGGAAAAGTGACATGAATAAAAATAAAGAATTAAATGAAATTTGAAAAGTACTTTGTAAAAACCAAGAACAAATAAATTATATCTTAAAAGAAATTATAAGAATTAATAAAGCAAAAGGAGAATAAATATGAATCAATTAGTTATTAAAAATATTCAAAATGGAAATGTAGAAAAATTTATTAAAAATAAAGGTATTACTAATAATAATGAAATACAAAAATTTAAGTCAAATGTTTTAGCAATTGCTAATCAATTTGGATTAGAAAAAGCAAATCCAGAAACAATAGTAGCAAGTTGTTATCAATCAGTATTACTTAATTTACCATTAGAAAAAAACTTTGGATATTGTTATGTTGTTCCATATTGAGATAGTAATACTAAAGTAAATAATGCTCAATTTCAAATGGGATATAAAGGTTATATTCAATTAGCATTACGTAGTCAGCAGTATAAAAGAATTAATGTTATTGATGTAAGACAAAATGAAATTAAAAAAATAGATTATTTAAAAGATGAAATAAAATTTAAATTTATCTCAAATCCATTAGAAAGATTAAATGCAAAAATAGTAGGTTATTGTGCTTATTTTAAATTAAAAAATGGTTTTGAAAAAACTTTATATTGAACTAATGAACAAGTAGAAGAACATTTTTTAAAATATTCAAAAACTTATGCTAAATCTAAAAAGTTTGCTGTTGCTAGTTTTGAAGATATGTCTAAAAAGACTGTACTAACTCAATTATTAAGAAGATGGGGAATAATGACTACTGAATTACAAACTGCTTATGAATCAGATCAAGCAGTACTTATTAATGATGAAAAAATATATATTGATAATCCAAATAATATTAATATTGAAGAAAGTTTATCTAAATTAAAAGAATTAGAAAAAGAAGAAAAAATAATAGAAAATTTTGAAATATAAAATTATGAATAAATGTAAATATTGTCATAAAAAAATTTGATTAACTGAAAATTGATGTATGAAATGTTTAGAAAAAATAGTTAATAATTTAACTAAAAATAAGGAGAATAAAAATGACTAAACATGAATTTAATGAAAAATATAAGAAATACGGAATTAATATTGATAGAGACTTAGACTTATATGTTAGTGATACATTTAAGTTTTCAAAAGTTGATATTTTAACAAAAGCAATTGAAGATTATAAGGATTTTATTAACTCTATACCAGTTGAATTAAGAAATTTTATAATTAATTAATGAAAGAAGGTATTATTAATGATTAATATTAAATCATATCATTGTTATTGTTGTTATATTAGAAAAACTTGTCACAAATCATATCTTCTACAAATAAAAATAATTGAAAAAATTAATAAAAGAATTTTACGAACTAAAATAAAATATCATGGAAAGAAGCATTAATAATGACTAATTATTTACTTTCAATTGATCCCTCAATAACAAATACTGGAATAACTTTATGAGAAAATAAAAAACCAATTTTAGTAACAAGTTTTAGTTATTAATAAAGAAGAATATTCTCTTGGCATATTAAAACCAATTTTTACTTATGCAACACAAGAACATCTTAGGGGATTTATTGCTGGTCAATTTAACAAATTAATAACAAAAAATATGTTAATAAGTCCTAGTGAATGACAAAATTGATATTTAAAATATGATAAATATGCTTATGGTATGGTATTTGCAAATGGTGTTAGTAATAAAAAAGAAAATTATTGAGATAAAAATAATTCATTAATAATAGGAAATAGATTAATTAAAGATAATAATTGAAATATAAAAGTTAATAATCATGATGAAGCAGATAGTTTATTAATTGGTTGATATTTTTTAAATAAGGAGTAAACATGACTAAACAAGATATTTTAGAAATTATTGAAAAATTAAAAGAATTAAAAAACTTAAATGGATTAACTATTAATATAAATATGGATGATATTAATATTGAAAATAATTAAGGAAGTGAAATAATGAGAAATATTAGAACTGAATGATTTTATAATGAAAAAAGTCCAAAAGTAATAATATGTCCAACTATTTCTTTATTAAAAAATAAAGAAGATGCTTTATGTTATTTATTAGCATTAAATTTATATCCAAAATTATATCCACAAGATATTTTTTATTCATGAATATTAGAAAATAATCAAACTGGATATTTAATTATTTGTGGAAATAATAGAGATACTATTGGAAATATGCAATTTAAATTTATAAAAGGAGATTAGAAAATGCCAAATATAGAAAATCAATCAAATTATACTTTAACTAAATTAATAAGAACGGGAATTAGTCCTATTTGTGCAATGATTGGTACAAGTGCATATTATGGGCAAGTAATAGCAAATCCGATATTAGGTTCAATTAATTCTTTATTATTTGGTAAAAAATTAGGTTTAGATATTTGAAATTTAAATCAAAAACCAACCACTAAAACTAAATTAATTAATAGTAGTAAAAAAATATTATTAGGATTAGGAACAATTGGTTTAACAAATTATAGTAAATTTACTAATAATTCAATTAATCCTAATCCAACAGAAAGTCCAATAACAACTACTACTGTTGACCCTTTTCCACCAGATTTATTATTTAGTAATGATAATACTACTAATAATCATTTAATGGATTGAGATACTTACATTTCATTAAATGCTTATGGTATCACCAATGTTATTAATGGTTTAACTGAATTAATACCTAATAAATTTGCAACGATACGAAAAATAGCAAATATGGCAACTGGTGGATGTTTGATTAGTAGTGGTGTTGCTATGGGAATTAATAATGATTTTAATAATGCTTATGCAGTTCCTACTATTATTGCAGGAATAAGTGAAATTATTCATAATTTATTACCTATGGAAACAGTACATAATAATACTGAAATGCAAGAAACTTTATTTACAAATGAAACAACAAGATTAATTAATGATGATAGATTTACTATTAATAATGAAACAACTAGTCAATATGGTAGTGATAATATGAGTGAAATTAATATTAATTCACAATTATCATTTGATGAAAATTATTATCATTTATAATAAATAAAAATGCCTATTAAAGGCATTTTTTAATAAATACTTTTTATTTCTTCTTTTTTATTTGAATTTAATTTTTCTAATTTTTGTCTTAATTTTAATTCTTTTCTTTCTTTTTTAGACATTTTAATTTTATTTTTTATATGTGATTTAATAGTATGATGTCCACCTAAACAAACACCAATTGCCATTAAACAATCACCTATTAGTTGTAAAATTTCATGTATACCCATTTTCATCACCACCTTTCTAAAATATTTGATTAATTTTTAACATAATTTTGACAATAATAAATATAACTAAAATTGCTGTTGCTGATGATAATAATAAACCAATTAAACCTAAAATAATTTTTAAAATTTTAAAAAACATAATCTTATTCCTGTAATTCTTGTAATTTTCATAAATAACCTTGATCTGTTATTAATCTTATTAATTTATTATTTACAATATTAATATATGAAATTCTTTTTAAACTTGGAAGAAAACATACTCAATTTGATGATGTTTGTGGTTGTCAAAATATTTCTATTGTTTGTGTTGGAGTTTTGCCAAATGTACTCGTACTAAAAGGATTCAAATCATAAAATATTTTATAAAATGTATTTGATTTTAATTGATAAGAA
This sequence comes from Spiroplasma endosymbiont of Polydrusus pterygomalis, assembly GCF_964030825.1. Lineage (NCBI taxonomy): Bacteria > Bacillati > Mycoplasmatota > Mollicutes > Entomoplasmatales > Spiroplasmataceae > Spiroplasma > Spiroplasma endosymbiont of Polydrusus pterygomalis. The sequence continues at coordinate 897,715 of NZ_OZ034964.1, forward strand.
GAAATAGAATTACCACTTAATGATATTGCTACATCTTTTCATTTTGGATAAGGTGTTGGTGTTGGACTTTCTTTTAAATTTATTTCTCATTCATTTTCTCTAATTTCTTTTGTTAATAAAGTTTTTGAATCAATTTTTATAGGTTTTTCTATATCTACTATTTCTGGTACTTTTATATCTAATGTATTACTTTTTATTTCATATAAATCATCTGCTTTTAATTCTTCCAGCCTATATATTGCTCCACCAGTATCGCCACCATCTAATTTTAAAGTTCATTTTGTATTATCATAAATCATATTTAAATTAGCATCACTATTACCTATTTTTCTTGTTGTAATTCTTCTTGTACCAGTTCCAATTGCTTGTGCTGATGTAAAAAAGATAACTTCTTTATAACCATTTTGTAATGGCACACTTGTTTCACTAATTAAAAATACACGATAAAGAGCATTTAAACTAGGTGAAAAATTACTTCAAGTTCTATCATCAATTCTTTCACCTATTGTTTTTCATACAACAAGTTTTTTAATTAAATCTTTTATTTTTATAATTTCATTATCTACATATTTTTTATCAGGTATATCTTTATCATCTGTTACATTAGGATTATTTCTATAAATTAAAGTTTTACCACCAACATTAGTTTTAATAATTTCATTCACTAATCTTGTTGTATTATCTTTATCATCTTTATTATTAAATATTCTATTTTCAATAATTTTATTATTAATATCAATATTAACTATATCTTTTTCTTTATCATAAGTAATATCAATAGTTTTATTTGGACTATCATAATTTGGTATTATTGCTTCACTAGTAGTACTAATTTTTATTTTAGGAATAGTATCACTAACATCATTTATTTTTATACCTTTATCTGCAATTATTCCTATTTTTTGTAAAAATGTTTTATTTCCAGAGTCTCATGTTATTACTCTATTATCACTTTCATCTCAAATACTAGGTGTATTAAAATCATTATTATTACAATTAATAATATTATTAAGTGCTTTTCTTGGTGTATATAAATTTGCTTGTTGTAATAAATTATATACTTCCATTAAAACATAATCTGGTTCACTTGGTGGACTAATACTACTTGATAAACCATTACCACTAATAGATACACTACTTCTTATAAATGCCATTCCATCAGTTAAATAATATATAGTCATTCTTGCTGTTGCTCTTTTAACTAATAATTGTTGAGTTTCATTAAGATTATTAAATCCAGTTTGTTCAATTAAATTACCAGTAATACTATTTATACGTTCACTACTAATTGCAATTGCCATAATAGTAAAATCAGTTTTAGTATTATCAATAGTAGTTTGATCAGCATCAGGTATAAAATCATATATAGTTTTTAAATCATCTTTTGTAATATAATTTAAATTTACATTTCAATCAATATTATTTTTGTTTTCCATAATCTTTATACCTTCCATATCCTTGTACTGCTTGTGATTTATTAACTGTACTAATAACTGATTTATTAGGTTTAGTTACTGCTCTATTTAATTGATTAACATTTTTTCTAACAATAGCATTCATTTCTTTTCTAGTTTTATTTACTCCACCTAAATATTCTCTAATAAAAACTGAATTAGCACCAGTACCATAAGCACCCATAGATTTACACATATCAATTCAAGTTTCTTTTGAAACATTAAAATAATCATAACTTTTAGATAAATTAGTTCTATATGTTAATGTAGCAATACCATAAGTACCAGATTGTGCTTGTACTACTGGAGTTCATATACCACCTGCTAATGCACTACTAGAAAGATTTACATAAACGCCAATCATACTTTCATAATCTTGCTCTGTTAAAGCATTCATAATAATTTCTTTACCTTTATTCATCAATCATTTACCATTTAAATATGTTTTTTGAATTGATTGTAATTTAGCAATATTATTTTTAGTAATATGTGTCATGATTTTTTTATGAATTACTGGTAAATTTGTTAATTTTTGTAAAATTTGTTGAAATTCTTTTAATTCTTTTTGTGATTTACCTTGTCCTAATATTTTTGACATTAATTGATTTTTTAATATTCCTGCTGGATTTTTTAAAAAACTATTAAATAATGAATTATTTTTTTTAAATTTTTCTATTAATTCAGCAGTTTGTATATCACTAACAGCAGTTTCTAATATTATTCTTAAAAGTAAGATAATAGGCATTTAATTACTTCTTTGTAAAAGTTACTTGTAAAGAACCATCATATAAAGTTTTACCTTCAACATTAGCACTTGTTGCTGTTAAATCTGAAAAATTAGCATTTCCTTTTTGATAATTAGGATTTTTAGTAATAATTGCTTTTTCTACTTCATCTGCTGTTGGTGTTGCTCCAACCATAGTAATAGCACCTAAATTAGTAAATTCAATTGCTGTTGCAATATCAATACTAGAAGTTACAGTAAATCCTTTAACTAAATCTGGTCGTAATGCTTTACCATCACTTACTAAAAATTTATGAAAATTCTTAACATTACCATTAGTTTGTAAAACAAAAGTATTATCTTGTCCTCTATTAAATGGAAATGCTAATGCTTCTTTATGTACTAATACAGCATCACATCCTAAAAAATTAAATGATTCTTGTTTATCAATAACTCCAGCTGGATAATTTCTACCTAATCATGGACATTCTATAATTTTAATACCACCAATTTCTACAATTTTACCATCTTTTAATGCTTGTGAAGCACTATCACTACCTAATGTAGTTGTTGATAATAATACTAATGGTTTAAAAAAACTAGATACTCATAATACATAATCTTCTTCATCTGTACCAATATATTCATCATTAATACGTGCTTTTAATGTTGCTAATGTATTTGATATTTTTAATCATAAAAGCATACGATAATCATCTATTTTAGGAGTACTTGGTAATGCAATATTAATAATGCCATTATCTTTAGCTGTTTTAACTGCTAATTGAAGTAATTTAGCAACTAAATATATTTCTACTGATTTTGCTTTTGCAGCAATGCTACCAGAAACATAACTATCACTTATAATAATGCCACCATCTTCATATTTAGCACCTAATCTTTTTAAATCTAATGTTTCAATTTCATAATTAATTTCTTTTGATTTATTTAATAAAATTTGTTCTGTTCTAATTTCTGTTACATCATTTTCACCAGCACCACGTTTATAATCTTGTGTAATATTACGTTTTGTAACATTATAAATAGCAGTACCAGCATCTAATTGTTCTCTATTTTCTACTGTTGCATTAATTAATGCAACTCTTTTTGATAATAATACTTTTAAATTTTTAAGATATTTAACTGATAAATCTGCTTTACCCATTGGATTACTTGGGTCATTAATTGTTGTTGATTGTGTTGTAATAATTGCCATATTTTTAACCTACCATTCCTATTTTTCTAGTATCTATTTCATCTTTTTTATCTTCTTTAAATTTATCTTTTATATCTAATGAAGAATTAATATTTGTATCTTTATTATTATTTTTAAATAAATGTGGAAAATCTTTATTTAATAATGATAATTCTTCTTCAATATCATCTTTATCACCAAGATATCTTTTTAATAAATTAATATTTTCTTGTGATAAATTATATTTTTTATAACTTTCACTATGTCTTATTTCTCTATCTTTATCAGTTTTTTCTTTATATAAAGCATTATATTTTTCTTCTAATTCTTTATATTTATCTTCTAAAGTTGGTTCTTTAGATTCTTCAGTTTCTGATTCTTTTTCTACACTTTCTTCTGATTTTGTTACATTTTCTTCATTTTTTGGAACACTTTCTTCCTTTTTTTCTACACTTTCTTGTTCTTCATCTTTTTCTTTTTCTTCCATATTATTACCTTCTTTCATTTCATTTTCATTTAACATAATTACCACCACCTTTCTAATTTTTAAGTTAATCTTGGTGAAATTTGTATATTATTAAATTTAATTTCACCTTGGTAATTAACACTTGCACCAGTAAACGCTATTAAGGAACCAATAAAATTAAATGTTATATTAATTTTGTTAGTCTTTTCATTTATGTTAATAATTACTCATAATTGTAAAAAGGTTATTGTTTTTTTATGTTTATCAACATTTAAATTCGTATCTCCTAAATTTTTATAAAAATATTGATTTTCATTTAAAGTAGGATTGATATAATAATTTGATAATTCTACCGTTTCTCTATAAACCAAATACTTACAATTATTACCTAAATGTTCAGTATTATCTTTATAATTAAAATAATCATTTTCATTACTATATAAATATCTATTATTATCATTATTATTTATAGGTATATTTCTTAAATCATCAATTATAATAGGATTACTACTATTAAATTCATTTATAAATCCTTCACCTTCCTGAGATTTTAATTGAAAGTTTAAATTTAATTGAAAGTGTTTATAATCATTTATAAAATCTTTTATGTATTGATAACCATAATTAGTTATATCAATTGAAATATCTTTTATTCATGATTGATAATTACTTGGTTTCTGACCTATATAATACATTCCGTTTTTACTTTCTGTATTATAATATTGATTAGAAAATTTTATATTACTTAAATCTACAAAAATAGAGTGTGGTATTTCATTTGGTGGTGGTGGATTAACTGCTTTTGGATAATTATATTTATTTTTAAAACTATAAGTATTATTTGCTAGTAAAAAATTATTTTTAATTAATCTTATATTACCACTTGCCTTACCAACTATTTGGTATGTTCCCGCCCAAATACTAAAATCATCACTTACAGCAACTTCATAATCATTTGGCATGCTATAAAATGTTAATTTAAAATTACATTTTCCTTGAACTAAAATATCAATCATATCTATATAAAAACCACTATAATTATCAATACCAAAAATTGGTGATTGTAAGTCAAAATCTTCTACTGGTGGTAATAAATAGATTTGTTGATTATTGTTTGGATTATTTTGTGATATATTAACTAAATTCATATATTTAGTATCAACAATATTATTATTATCAATATCATAACTTGAAAGTTTAATATTATCAGTTAAATTAAATGTAAAACTTGTCATATGACTTGTTGTACCTAAAATTGCCGATATTTCATCTGGAGTTCCATTTCTAAATACATCATAAGGAATTATATTTTTTTCAGTTTGTTTTGAATATATTACAGTACTATAAAATTTATATAATTCTGCACTCATTAAAAAGTTAACTATATTAAATTTTGGAATTAATAAATTTGAAACTTTTTTAAATCCAATATTCATTCCACCAGTAAATCCATTAAAGAAACTACCAAATACTGGTATGGTATTTAATTGAATTTTAACTGTTTCTCTTACTGATAATGGTATTTCATTCATAGAATTATAAATAAAATACATTAAAGCATTTAAATTTCTTAAGTTTTTAAATTGTAAATTATTAATAATATAACCATTAATCTGACCGCGTGGTTGTTTAAGTTTTTTATTAAAATATACAAAATATGGATTACCAAGAGTATAAAATTTATCAGTATCTAAATTTACTCCATTTAAAAAATTATTATTTCAATAAGGAGTATATTTTCCATTATCTTCTAATTTATTAGTTGCGGTTGTTTTTTCAACATCTGTTAATATATGACCTTCAAAAGTTTTTTTTGCACCATCATCATAACTTGGTGCAATAATTTCTTGTCATTGTTGATAAGTATCAACTGTTGATTTTGCACCAACTGTTAAAATATAATTAGTTTCTGGTAAAGCACTAAAACTAACTGGGTCATATGTAGATGCTTGATAATTTAAAGGAAAAATTAAATGTGTAGGATTCATAGTAATTTCTTTATTATCAGTTTTATTAATATTTCTACCCCATAATCCAATAGCAATGGTGCCTACTGTCCCATAAAAAGTAATTTGTGCATGTGTAACTGGTCTAGGTGATAAGTAATTATTATCTAAAATAATGTTTTTCTTTAAAACCAATGCTGGTAATGCAACTGGTTCACCAACGGCACCTAATTGTACATATTGATTAATTGCTAATCCACTATGTGCTAATTTATCATTTAAACTACTAAAAGTACATTGAATATAAGCCAATTCTTTATTTTCATTATTATAAGTTTTACTTGCAACTTCAAGAATATATCATTGTCTATCAACTGTATAAGAATTATTACCTTTGATAGCATTAATTTCTGGAATCATGTAAAGTTTATAAAGATTTTCAACAATATTATTAATAAAATTAAAATTCTTTTTTTCATTTGGAATATTAATAACTACATTTTTAATTGCTTGTTCTTGTATAAAAGCATTATTTGCTGGTGTAGCACTATAAGTAATACCTAATTGGTCACTTAAAATATTCCCGTAAAATACATCACCAACTTTTAAAACCTTTTTACCAGTAGAATTTATTGTTTTTAAATCTGGTTCTATTAAATCAAAACTATTATCTCATACAGATAATATTGCTTCTCTTCCAGTAAAGATTTTACTAAAACTAGTATAATCATTAGGAATACTAGTTGGTGGTTTATATCCCGTTTCTGTTGAATTTATAGCACCTAAAATAATAGTAAAAGGACATACACGAAATTGTAAATCTTTATTTTGTGTAAAATCTTTTTCAATTTCACCAGTTGATTTTCAAAATGTTTTAATTAATTGATGATTCTGTTTTGGTGTCATTCCCATTTTTAGTTTCTCCTAAAAAAGTATTATTAAATTCAATTTCTTCTTTTTGATATTTTCTATTTTCATTAATAATTTGTTGTGCTTCTTCTTCACTAACACCATATCTTTTTACAATAATTCTTTTAATATTAGTAATTCCTAATCTTAATTCTACTTCATCAATTTCAAGTGATTTTAATCTATCAGTAATCGTATTTTCTTTAATTTCAAATGTTCATTTAGATTTATCACCATCTAAGCCCATTAAAATAAAACATCTTTGAAATATTTCATTTCAATCACTTTGATTAAGTGTTCTTTTAATTCTTGTAGTTTCCATATCTCTACTATTTGTAATTAATACTTCTGCTTCTGTTTTTTGACTAGTAGTATCATTAACTGGACTATATCCACTACCTTCAAATGCTTTATCAATAATAAATTGAATAAATTCTGCATATTTATCTAATATTGGATTACCTTGTAATATTGCTATTGGTGGTGTTCCACTAGTTGAACCTAAACTTCTTAAATTTGCTTGTAAAATAAATTTACCTATTAATTTTTTTAAATCAAAAGCAGTTTTAGATTGATTAATTTCTTGTTCTGTAATATCTAAAAATACACGAGTTATATTACATTCTAATTCATGGTCAATTGATTCAAATGTTTTATTTAATAATTTTTGTAAAGATTTAACTGGGGTCATATCTGGATAATAATCACCAATAACACCACCAAAAAAATTTTTCTTTGGTAAATTTTGCATAAATTTAACAGGAATTATTCCTAAATTATGATTTTCTATTAAAGGTAATTGTAAATCTTTACTTATTTTTTCTTGTAAACCATCTATACTATATTTTTCACCAATAAAATATCTTATTATTTGGTTTTTTGTATATGTTGTTTTAACATAAATTGCTTGGTCATCATATTGTACCCTTGACCAAGTACTAGCACCTTGCTCAGTATCTAATACTCTTGCAACTCTTGATTGAGCATACGGTTGAGCAAAAGTAAGTGCTATTCTACCAGTTTTACTACGGTCAATTTGAACAATACTATAACCATAACCAGATTTAATATGACAATCTTGATAAAAAATTGAATCAAAATTATTTCATTCTTTTAATTTTTCAATTGCTATTTTATATTTTTCATCTTCACTTGTTAAAGTATAACCATTACCTCATAATAATTTTGAACCATGATTTGCTATTATTTCTTGAAGGTCTATCATACATCACTTAAAAGTTAATATTTCAGTATTATGATTATTCATAATTATTTTTCCTTTCAAAATAAGGATTTATATTAGCACTTAAATTTCTAATATATGGTTCAATAGCATAATCAAATGCATCTCGTAAATGGTCATTACCTGCTAATGGTATTTGTTTAATGCTCTTAGGGTCTCATACAGCCAATCTAAATTCATCTAATAATAGTTGTGCATTTATACTAATATTTAAGCGTTCACTTGCCATTAAAGCCACATTTTTACCTATTCTAAACTCTAATCTTAATTTCACACAATCTTTAAAATATAATCATTTTTGAACATTATATTTAATTGCTGTATCATTAAGCATTTCTATAAATGTATAATTACTAAAATCACAATATACAGTTAAACCATATTCATATAACAAATTATTTTCTTTTGCTAATTTAATATAAAATTCAACTACTAATTTTGCTAATTGTTTATTATCATAACGTACTAACTTATTCTCTATTTTTAAACAATCAATAACATTAACAAATTTAAAATTATAATCAAAACCTATTAATATACATGCTAATGCATCATCTTTAAAACCATAATCTAATCCAGCACTAAATCTATAACTTGGTTGTAATAATCTACTAATCTTATGAATAAGATGAGAATATATTCCACCACTTTCATAACCAACTAAACCATGACTTCTTACTCTTGCACTAATAGGGTCTAATTTCTCTATTTCTAATAATTGTTGTTTATCAGTATCTTTTAAATAAGTATTTAATTTTCAATTTTGATAATGATAAATAGTATTATAAATAATAGTAAATTGTTCATATTCATTAATAATTTGTTTTTCATTTTGGGGGCATATTGTTACTGTTTTTTTAATAAATTCATTTAAAATACTTCAAGGGTTACAACTTTCTATTTCTAATAATTGATTTGCACCACGAATAGCATCCTTTAAATCTTGATAATCATTTTCAGTAATTTCATACCTTTCATCACTTCAAATAATTACATAATCATATAAATAATTACTTGCTAATCCAGTTAATTTAACATTACTATTATCTTGTGAATGTAAATATTTACATGTGATTTTACTACCATTAAATTCAATAGTTTTTTTAGTTTCACTAATAATAAAATTAATACTTGGGTATGTTGCTTTAATAATTTGTTTTAATTCTTGTCAACTATCATTTAATTGTTTTGACATATTTCTAATTAAATAAGCATGAATATTAATAGTATCTAACATTAATAAAATCCCTAAGAATTCAATATCACTAAATGTTTTACCAGATTTACGTGACCCTAATTGTTTAATTTTAGTAATATTTAAAGATTGTTTTAAATACATTTTTTTAGCAATATCTAATAAATAACCAAAATTACTTAACATTTATTTTTACTCTTATTTTCTAAATTAATTGTTATAGGGGCGACATTATCACTATTTTTTATATCAATTTTAGTTGATAAATGATATTCTTTAACAAATGCTCTTTCTAAATATCACGCAGAATAACTAGAATTAGATTTTAATAATCTTTGTAAATTTAAATGATTTATTTGAGAATATGCTCAAATAATTTGTTGTAAAAAAGTATTTCTTTTCTTTTGTTTTCAATTTCTAATAGTACTTTCTGTTATATTTAAATAAATTAACATTCCTAATTTTGTAGGAATTTCTTTATTATCATTACAATGAATAAAATAATTTTCTAATGAGTCTCTTAATTTTTTAACATCATTAAAAATTGTTCTTATTTTTTCTTTTTGTTGCACATAAAAATCTCCTTTCATATGCTTTAAAAAACGAAAAATTATGATATAATTAATATAATCTTTAAGTTAAGTGAGCGAAAAAACTAACTTATTAACTTTATTAATTACTTCATATATTTTTTTATTTAATTTTTATAATATAATTATAACAAAAAATAGCATTTATTTTGCTATTTTTTTTCTTCTTTTTCTTTAATTCTTTTTTCTCTTCATTCTTTATATTTTTTTGCTGTAAATTTATTTTGTTCTTCTCTTATTGCTTTTTTATATTGTTTTCTTTCTTCTCTTATTTTAGATAATTTTTCAGCATTTTGTCAAAAATTACCTTTCAAAATATTTTTATTATTTCATAAAATTGCTCATCCAAGAACTAAACCTAATATATTTAAAGTAATAAATAATATTACTACTCCCATTGCATTATTTTTAAGACAATATTTAATTCCATAACGTATTAATAAAATTCAAATAACTGCTCCTATTTTTATTTTCCTTTTCTATTTACATTTTTCTTTATTGTACATTATTTTTAAAAAAAGAAAAGATAACTAATAAAAGTTATCTTTAAACGTTGCAATAGATTTGCTAGTTATTTCAATCGTTCTTTAAAAGAAGACTTTAAATTAAACAATTTTTCAACAATAAATTAATAAATTTGATAATATAGGGAATAAATAAAAAATAAATAGAAAGGTGTTAAAATGTTTAATTATAAAAATAATTTAGAATATGAAATTAATAAAATTATAACAAATCATGTTAATAAAATACATGATTTTAATGAATATTTTTTTCAAACTAGAGATAAAAATAGATATAAAGTTGCTAAAAAATGTAATCGTAGTATTATTTTTGAATTTGGTAAAATGATTTTTAATCACAGAGTTTATTGAGATAAATTAAATAAAGAATATTATTATCCCGTTTATGAAGAGTTTAATATTAATAAAAGAGCAAAAATTATTAATTGATTAAAAGAAGAAATAATATCATATTTGGGAAAAAAGAAAAATTATCAAGATATACAAGATATTTTAAAATATACGTATGTTTCAAAAGTAACAATTAGTAAAATTCATAAAAATATAAAAATTAAAGAAATATTACCACAAGAAAAAATTAAGGTAAAAGATAATGAATATATTTATATTAATGTTGATGATTGTTTTGTTCCAGTTTGAAATAAAAATAAAAAAAGAGAATTACAAAAAATTAGAAGTATTTCATATAATACTGGTAAAAAACAAATAAGTAAAAATCGTAATAAATTATTAAATAAAAAATATAATTTTATGTTTAATTATAAATTTAATTTAAAAGAAGATTATTATATTGATAATTCTACTGTGGAAAGCACTTGAAAAGGATTAATAAAATATTATGATTTTTATAATCCAAAATTTGTAGTTGCTGGTGATGGTGCTTCATGAATTAGAACTTTATCAAAATATTTAGGAGCATATTATATATTTGATAAATATCATGCTTTAAAATATTTATGAAATGAATATAGTCCTAATAATTTAGGTAGAAAATTAACATTAAATAAAGAAAAATATAATAATTATAAAATTGCTAAAAATTATTTTTGTAATGGTCAATATAATGAATTAATAGAGTTTTTAACTAAAACAAAAGTTAATAAAAAAACTTTAAATATTTTTAAAAATAATAAACAAGGTATTATTAATCAATCTGCTAGTTGAAATATAGGTTGTAGTGCTGAAAGTGATATATTTCATTTAGTTAAATCTCAAACTAAAGGTGCAAAAACTTATAATTATAAAACATTAAATAATATGTTAATTTCGCGTGTTAATTATTTAAATAATAGAATTTAATTTTTTAAAATTTAATATTTTTAAAAACTAATTTTAATAAATTAGTATTTTTATATTAATTAAATTAAATATGATTACATATTTTATTTTTGGGAGCTTAGCGAAGATGTCTATAACTAATATTTTTGTGTAAATATCTCCTTTCCTTTTTAAATCCTTAAATTAAAATAAATGACAAAAGACGAGAATAAAAATCTTGTCTTTTTTTGTAATTGTAAAATTTTAAAATTTTTATTATTAACACGCTTTAAATATCTACTACATGCAGTGACCAAGTAGGAGAAAGTTAATAATTAATAACCTTCTTTAACACTATTATCAACACGTGTTAGGGAACTAAAACAGTGAACTACACCACAGTTGTTAAAAATAGTAGCTAAAACATGTGGACTTGCATGGATAAATAAAAAGTGGAGTGATACCTAATAAATTATACTAACCATTAAATGGTAATTCTTGGGGTGGGAGCGAATTAGTAATTAGTATATATAGACCTGTTGTAGGGACCTATTATATTAATTCTATTTTTTATTTAACCAACCTTGCCACTCCCCTAGTGAGCGAGTGTTGGTTTTATTTTTTATTTTTTTTAAAATTTTTTGGGCGAGAAAATAAATTTAAAACTTGTAAAAAAAATTAAGCGGTGCCGGTTCAATTAAAATATTAATTTGTTAAACGCAAATTAAATAAATATTGAATCGAATGCCTTAATGTTTTTTAAAATTTTACAATTTATTTTTGAGCCCATTTTTCTAAGAAAAATAATATTAATAGTATTAATAAATAAAAAAAACAAAAATATATGCCATTTATGCTAAAAGCAAACAGGGCATATTTAAAGGATAAAATTAATTATGAAAACAAAAAATATTAAAACTCATGAAATAAAGAAAGAAAAATTTATTGATAAAATTTATAATAATAAATTTGCTTTAACTACTATTGTTATAATATCTACAATAGTTTTAATGATAACTGTTGCTTTTTTAATTACTGCATTTACTGTATGAAAATAATATTACTAAGAATATTTTAATTCATAATGAAAAAATATTTTTGTTGAACATGTAAACAATATAAATTAGATTATCTATTTTTTAATACTAATGATATTAAAACAAGAAAATATTTTTTAAGAGATAAAAACGGTAAAGCAATTTGTTATGACTGTATTTTAAATATTAGATTAAGTAGGGGATATAAAAAATAATGCAATATGAATTAATTATTGGTATTGACCCAGCAGGAATAGGTAGTAATGGAATTATTATATATTCAAATGAAACTAATAATATTATTTTTAATGAAACATTTAAAGCAGAAACTGTTTTAGAAAGTAAAAATTTGTTTAAAGAATACTTTTTAACGATTAAACAAGAGTTTAATAATAAAAAAATATTAGTTATTGTAGAAAATTTCTTTTTAAGTGCAAAACAATTATTAACTAATCCATTAGCAACTCCTAAAATTATTGGTGCATTAATGGTGTTAGTACAAGATGTTATGAATTGAGATTATTTAGAAAACCATCCAAAAAATAAAAACAAAATAGAAAATTATAAAGGAAATATAAAATTAACAAAACATGAAGAAGATGCATATAAACATATTCAATATTGTTTAAGGAATTTTAAAAATGAAAGATAAATCAAATTATGTGAAATTAACAGTAAAACTGAGTAACACTATTGAAGCAAAACATTATGAAAAAGGTAATAAAGAATTATATTATAGTGTTCGTGGACAATGAAATGGATTAAACTATGTTACTTTAATTTTTAATAACCCAAAATTTTATAAACGATGTATTTTATTAAACAAAAATGATGAAATTATAGTAAGTGGTCAAATCTTTAATACTTTAAATATTCCTAAAAATCGTGCATTTTGTTCAATTAATGTTAAATGATTTAAAAAATGAAAAGAGTAAAAATGAAGAAATGTAAATATTGTAATAAAAGAATTTGATTAAGTAAAAATTGATGTTTGAAATGTTTAGAAAAAATAGTTAATAATTTAACTAAAAATAAGGAGAATAATAATGAATAAAGAAAAATTAATTAACTATATTAAAAAATCACAAAAAGAATATGAGAATACATAAATAGACTTATTATTAGATATTTTAGTTCAAAAAATAAGAAGTGGTGAGTTTGATAATGAATAAAGACCAAAAAATTATTAATGAATATAATAAAAAACGTAATAAAGAGATAACAGAAGAACATTTGAATAATATAAAAAAAATAAGAGAAGAGTTTAAACAAAAAGTAATCAATAAATATAATGAAAAATTAATTATTTGGTTAAATAAACAAATTAGTATTTGTTTATGTGATTCATTAAAAGAAGCAGGTAAACTTACTGCTTATTATAAAGTAATTGAGTTTATAGAAAATGGAGAATTTCATTAATGATTATATTACCTACTTTATTTGGTGATAAAGATGAAATTGAAATATTATCACCATTTCCCAAAGCAATTCATACAAGTAATGATATTAGAGCAATTATTTTAAGACAATATCCTAATGTTAAATCAAAACACATCATTGTTTCTGACCCTGAAAGTGATGTTGCATTAATAGTTGGTGATAATGATGTTTATCAAGGTTGAATTAAAGTAACAATTAAAAAATTAGAAAATTAAAGGAGATTAAAATGCCAAATATAGAAAATCATTCAAATTATACTTTAACTAAATTAATAAGAACGTGAATTAGTCCTATTTGTGCAATGATTGGTACAAGTGCATATTATGGGCAAGTAATAGCAAATCCAATATTAGGAAGTATTAATTCTTTATTATTTGGTAAAAAATTAGGTTTAGATATCTGAAACTTGAACCAAAAACCAACTACTAAAACTAAATTAATTAATAGTAGTAAAAAAATATTATTAGGATTAGGAACAATGGGTTTAGCAAATTATAGTAAATGAACTGAAAATAATATTAATCCTATTATTCCAACAACACCAATTCCAACTACTACGGAAGGACCGCCATGATTATTATTAGATAAACAAGAAAATCAGTCATTAATTGATTGAGATACTTATATTTCATTAAATGCTTATGGTATCGCCAATGTTATTAATGGTTTAACTGAGTTAATACCTAATAAATTTGCAATGATACAAAAAATAGCAAATATGGCAACTGGTGGTTGTTTAATTAGTAGTGGTGTTGCGATGGGGATTAATAATGATTTTAATAATGCTTATGCAATACCTACTATTATTGCAGGAATAAGTGAAATTATTCATAATTTATTACCTATGGAAACAAATCATAGTATAGAAATGCAAGAAACTTCCTTTACAAATGAAACAACAAGATTAATTAATGATGATAGATTTACTATTAATAGTGAAACAAGTAGTCAATATGGCAGTCATAATTCTAATGTTTCATTAGATTGAGATGATACAGCTAATAATGCTTTACAACGTAGTAATAGTAATCTTACTTTATAAAAAAATGAAAGGAAAATATGGAAATGCAAGAATTTTTAAAAGCACTTGAAACAATTGGAATAAGTACAGGTATATTAATTTGTCGAGAAATTATTGTTTTATTAAAAAGATTTATTACAACTCCAAAACATGTTAGAGCAAATAATAAAATTATAAAACATCAAAAAAAATTAGCAAAACTTAATGAAAAAATTAATAAAGAAATTAAATAATGGGGTACTGTAAATGTTAGAAAATGAAAATAATGTTCAACAAGCAACTGAACCTTTAATTAAAAATAATGATTCTTCACAAGAAATAGAAAATAAAGTTAATGAAGCAGAAAATAAGTTAAATAAATTAAATAACGAAATTAAGGAAAAAGAAATAATTAATATATTTAAAAAATATCAAGTTAAAAGTGAATTTTATGATTATTTAAAATTTAAAACTAATAATATAGAAAATTCAAAAATAGAAGAAGCTATTAAAAAAATGATTAAAGAACAACCAGTATTTAAAGAAATAATAAATACAGGTGGTAAACAACAAACAATAATAACAAATCAACCAAGTTCAATAAAAAGTACTTTATTGGATTATAAAAAGAAAAATAATTTATAACAGAAAGGAAATGAAAAAATGTCAGTACCATTCAATCAAAATTTAGATAATACCGAAAAATTAGTAGAAGCACCAGAGTTTATAGAATTTTATAAACAATCAAATTCACCATGAGCAAGTTTTTTTCCTATTGAAATGGTTAATTCTACAAAAATTGAATTTATAGTTAAAAAACCAAAAAATTCAGAAATTAAAGTATTAAAATGAAATGATAAAAGTAAAGGATTAGATGTTAGTTATGCTGAAACTATTAAAATTTTAAAAGAAATTAAACAAGAAGCAGTTGCAGGTGAAATAATTGCTAATGTTGATTTAAACGCTGAAAATGGACAAAATTTATTAAATACAATGCAATATGAAGTAGCAAATGATTTAGCAGATTATTTAGCAAATAATGATACAACTGTAATTGCAAAATATGCAACTAGATTAGATATTACTGATACAATACCAGTAGGCTATTTAAAATCAATGTTATCTGCTTGAAATACTTTATTTCAATTAAGAAATAGTAATAATTGTCAATTTTTTATTACTAATAATTTATATGATAGTTTAGTTTATTTAGCTGATAATAAAGGTTTAATTACTGATAATCAAATAGCACAACAATTAAGATTAAATGGAACAAATTTATATATCAAAGGTGTATTATGTCAAATTGTAATGGATGACTATATGACTTTTACTGATAATAATGAAACTAAAATTATGTCTTTTGTCTTAGCAACACCAAGAGCAATGAAAAGATATATGTTACAAAATACAGTTGTATATGTACAAGACATAAATGATGGTAAAGTTGGAAGAAGATATTTAGTTGGTGGAGAATTAACTGGTGAAGCAATACCTTATATAACAGATGAAGAAAAAACTTCACGTTGAATGTTATGTGGAATTATTAATACTGATAAAATTGATTTAAAAACTAAAATTACAAGTTTAACAACAAATATTACTGCAAATGTTAATAAAAATAATAATGAATTAGATACAGAAATAAAAAGTACTAATGAACTTAAATCATTAAATCCAAATTTAATAAATCCAAATATTAAATATTTTAGTGATGTCCAAGGAAAAACTAATGTAAGTAATCAAAAACAAAAAGTAGGTGACTTGTATATAACTATTACTGCCAATGTTAATGATATAAATTATAAAGGGTCAACAAATCCAATTAAAATAACTCTTAAATAAAGGAAATTAATATCATGCCAATTGGTACAACTAGTACAGCAATACTTTTAAATATCAATAAACCAAAACATACTAGAATAAGTAAACAACAAGAAAATAAAAGTTTTTGATGAGAAATTTTAGAAATGATTGGTGTACAAGTAATAGCAGTAGCACTTGCTCCTTTTACTGGTGGATTAAGTGAAAGTATAGCACTTGGATTAGGTGCAAGTGATTTACTTGCTAGTATTAGTGCTGTTGGTGTAGAGTTTTTAACTGATTTTACTATTAATCAAGTTTATGATTATTTAAAAGGAAATGTAACACCATTAAATACTTTTTTTAATATCTTACCTGCATTTGCTGGACTTAATAAAATTAGTCGTGGTTATCGTACAACTAAATTTATTAAATTAGCACAAAAAACTAAAACATTAGAACAAATTGGTATTAAAGAAGCAAAAAACTTACAAGAAATTATTAGTCAAGTAAGTGGTAAAGAAATTTTAACAGATAAAATTATTGGTAATAAACGTTATTTATTTAATTATAGTTTTGCTCCTAATCGTGAGACAATAATCCAAAATTTAGGTTATGTTGCTGAAAGACAATATAAAAATAATTTTCAAAAATTAGAAGTACAAGAGTTAAAAGATTATTTATTATTACAAAATACATTAATAAAATTAAGTCCACAATTAACTCCAAAGTTTAAAATTAAAGATATTGAAAAAGCAAATAATTTTTTTAAAAAATATAATACTGATTTAAAAGAAGTATTAAAAATGAATCAACATGATTGATTAAATTTAGTTCATACAATACATACAGATAATAGATATGGTAAATCTTTAATTTTAGATTTACAAAAAATTCGTGCTAATGCTATTAAATTTAATTTTAAAAAGAGTTCAATTCATAAGGTTGTTTTAAAAGCAAATAAAATTTTTAAGTATTTTGATATTAGATTTTATTTAAAAAAAGGTTTAAATAAATTTTGAAAAGATACTCCATATTTTGAAAAATTACGAGAAAGTATATATAAATTACAAGAAAAATTTGAAAAGTTAGAAAAACAAGTATTTGAAAAAATTAATAAATTAAAAGAAAAAGCAACAGATTTATTTACTAGTGCAGAAAAGAAAGCAATTAAACATGCACAATTAATCCCATTAAATTCACCTGTATTTATGGGTTGCAAAATTCAACCTTTATCATTAAGTAAATGTGCAATTACTATTTATCATCGTAATCCTAAATATAAACCAATTATAGTTATTGATAGTATTCTTAAAGCAGAAACTTTTATCACTCAAATACATCCATTCCATTGATATCGCTGATATAGTGGTTGATACATTGGTTATGGAGTTAGTCGTAATAAATGATTAAAAGCAATTGCATTTGCTCCACCAGTTGTTCAACAAGTAATTAGAGATAGTTTTAAAGTTTATAGAGAAATATTTAGAATAGTAAGAACTTACCATAAAGTAGTTAATGTTATTAATAATCCTATTGAAAATATTAATAAATCATTTAAAAGTGTTGGTTTAAAATTTTCAGTTAATACATTATTTGGTACAGGATTATTACATCATTTAGAAAAATTTGTATATAGTCAAGTTGTAGCAAAAGGTAAAAAGAAATTACAAAAAGAAGTTATTCATATAGTGCATAGGAAAACTAAAACAAAAACTAAGCATTATAAAAAAGCATTTTTTAAGGAATGATAAATTATGATTAATAAACTTTGAACTGATGTCAGTTTAGAAAACTATAATAACTGATATCCATTAACTGGAAAAATTATAGAAACACCACAACAATATATAAATACATGACCTAATGTTAAGGATTGATTTACAACTTTTGCTATTCGTGCTCAAAATGATATTAATGCTTATCTTAATTTTATTTTATCTAAATTTCCTTTTGATAGTTTTAAAGATGAATTAATTAAAGAAACATTAAGAGATATGGTTTATGTTTGTGTTGAACATTGAGTATTTAATCGTACACCAATTGAGTTTAATGTTGATGCTACTATTCAATTTAATAATGGTACATCATTTAGTGCAAATAGTATTCCTAGTATTAATGTTTGAGATTTAGCACCTAGTAGAATGAAAATATGAGCAAGATTAACAGAATTAAAACAAATATTTTCAAGTTATAATAATGATGAAATAGATATTGAAAAAATTGATTTAAAAGCATTCTATACTAGAAATCAAGTTGATGAATTAATTAAAGAACAAAAAGCATTTACATTATCAAAGCAAATGAAATTATATGATGATTTAGTTGATGATAATGAAAATGAAATATATAGGGGTCCTGTTAGTAAGTTTGTTAATAAAGGTTATGTAGCAACTGAATATGATAAAGAAACTGAAACAATGATTTTAGATTGACCTGATGAAATTGGTACATTACCACCAGAAGCATTACAAAATAATCCACAAGTTGGTGATTTTACTCATGCTGCAACTGCTGACTTTTCTGCTAAACAACAAAAAAGAATTACTACCAATGAAAATAATATTAAATTATTAGAAAATAAAGTTGATATTAATAAACAAAATATTGATGATATTAAAAATAATTGATTTAATATTGCAACTAGTCCTTTATGAAAAAAAATGTCTTCTATTATTCCTAGTAATGAATTTGGAAAAATATATTTAGCAATATGGGGTTATAGTTACCAATCCACTACTAATCCAACTGATAATTATATATATAGTAATAAAAAAACTATATTTAGTTTAGGTGGAGAAGTTCAAAGAACAACACAAAAAAGTATTAAATTAGATGAATTAATTGTAAATGATAATGTTAAAATACAATTATTATTTACTCAGGAATGAAATGATATTACTGTAACTTCTAATGATGCTAATTATCAACCTATTTCTGTTGAATTATACCAATATATAGGAAAAGGGACACCAACTGAATTTATAGCAGAAGATAGTACAGAACATGATTATTATACAAAACAAGAAACTAATGAATTATTAGATAAAAAACAAAATATAAATGACGATAATTTACAAACAGTTGCTAAACAAATTGTTCCTGCAATTAATGAAAATAAAGTAAATATAGATAAAAAAATGGATGTAGAACAATTTCCATATGCTTTTGCTGTAAATGCTCTTGGTACTGAAAATCCTAATTTAGAAACTACTGATAAAACTATTGTTGGTGCTATTAATGAAATTAAAACAAATGGTGGTAATATTGATGAAAATAGAATCTTCAATAATAAAGATGATAAAGATAGTACTACAAGATTAGTTAATGAAATTATTAAAACAAATGTTGGTGGTAAAACTTTAATTTATAGAAATAATCCTAATGTAACAGATGATAAAGATATTCCAGATAAAAAATATGTTGATGATGAAATTATAAAAATAAAAGATTTAATTAAAAAACTTGTTGTATGAAAAACAATAGGTGAAAGAGTTGATGATAGAACTTGAAGTAATTTTTCACCTAGTTTAAATGCTCTTTATCGTGTATTTTTAATTACTGAAACAAGTGTACCATTACAAAATGGTTATAAAGAAGTTATCTTTTTTACATCAGCACAAGCAATTGGAACTGGTACAAGAAGAATTACTACAAGAAAAATTAGTAATAGTGATGCTACATTAAATATGATTTATGATAATACAAAATGAACATTAAAATTAGATGGTGGAGATACTGGGGGAGCAATATATAGATTAGAAGAATTAAAAGCAGAAGATTTATATGAAATAAAAAGTAATACATTAGATATAAAAGTACCAGAAATAGTAGATATAGAAAAACCTATAAAAATTGATTCAAAAACCTTATTAACAAAAGAAATTAGAGAAAATGAATGAGAAATAAATTTAAAAGAAAGTCCAACACCAATACCTTATCCAAAATGAAAAGATGTAGCAATATCATTAAGTGGTAATTCTATTTCTTCTTATCAATTAAAATCAAATACATTTTATAAAATATTTTATGATTTGAATCCTTTTAGTACGAGTACATTTGGCAAAACTCCAACACAAACAATAGAAATATTTTGACAACCACAAACATCATCAAATTGAGTATGTTTTCTTCCAAGTTTAAAAAGAATTTCATATATTAATATTGTAAATAATAAATTAATAAAATTAATAACTGATCAAGGTTATTTATGAAAATTACAAGAATTACAGGAATAAGATTATGTTTTTTAAAATTTTAAAAATTATTTTAGGTTTAATTGGTTTATTATTATCAGCAGCAACAGCAATTTTAGTTATATTTATTATTGTCAAAATTATGTTAAAAATTAATCAAATATTTTAGAAAGGTGGTGAATATTATGATAAGTTTATTTAAAAGAAAAGATAAAAGTAATATTAATGATAATCAAAATGAAAAATTAAAATTTTTAACTAATAAAAATAAAAGTACTCATGCTTCAATTTTAAATTATTTTGGTTTTAATAATTTTAACCATGAAACTTATTTTACTGATTTTGTAGCAGAAAATAATGCGAATTTATATAATGCTCCACTAGATATTAATAATGAAACTATTAAAAAATATTTAATTCAACAAGAATTTTATAGAAAAAATTGAAATTCTATTTTTAAATTAAGTAAATTAGGAATTAGTGGTTATTTAATTTTTATTGCTAATGATGACTTATATTTTCAAGTCGTTGATATACAACAAAGAGTTTATGATATTACTGGTAAATTAATTCAATGTACTATTTTTTATGATAATTATGAACAAAATACACAAATGGTAAGATTATTTGAAGTTTATACATTAAATAATGAACAAGTAACTATTAATCGTACAATTTATAGTATTAGTGATAATAAAAAACAATTTCCATTAGATTTTAAATCATACATTAATAATCCTAATTTATCACAAGAGCAAACATTAAATATTAATTATATACCAATAGCAATTATGCGAAATAAAGCAAATGAGTTAGCAGATTGTAATAAAGTAATGGATAAAATTAAAGCATTAGATGTTATTTTTGAACAAATTGTATTAGATACTATTTTAAACTCACCAAAATTTATTTTTAGTCAAACTTATGGTAATGTTCAATCTTTAATGGAAGAAGCAGTAAGAACATTAGTTACTAAAAACTATATATTTAAAAGTGCTGGTGATAATAATGAACAAAACGAAAGTGTCAATATGACTAGTAGTAATTTTAAAGGTAAAAATTTAACTGATATATATGATTGATTAGTTAATGAAATATCTAAACGTTGCGGTATTCATATACCAAGTCAAAAGAAATCTGCACAACAATCAGTACCCGAAAGTACAGCAGTTAATATTTCAACTATTAATTATATTGAGCAAAAATTATGACAATTTAATATTGATATTCTTAAATTTATCCAATTATTAGTAAGTATAGATAAAGATTTATTAACTAGTAAAACATTTAATATTGATGATGAACAAGATATTAATAATTTAACAGTTAAATTAAAATTATTTAATCCCGAAAATAACCAATTAATAGGAGATAACAATGGAAAACAACAACAAACCACAAACGAAGTTTCCACAGAAACAAAAGCAAACTAAACTTAATCAAGCAGATGTAGAAAATGATTATTTAATTGATAATATTCCTTATGATTTTACTAATATGATGCGTGCTACTAGTGACCTAGATATTAATAGAGCATATGATGAATTTAAAAAAAGAACAATTTATATTTATGAAATTGAACGTTTATTTAAAAATAATGAAAATAATAGTTTAAAATTTTCAGCAAATACTATTAAAATTGGTTTTATTGATATTGAAAAAGTGTTAAAAACTACTGCTGTTGAAACATCTGATTTTACTATGCAATTAAATCAAAGAGCAAGTACTAATATTAATGATAATACAATTGAATATAGTATGACTGATATTAAGAATTTAATTTTTCAAGAAATAGAATTATTAAATCAATTTAAGTTATATGCTGTATCTATTAATGAACCTTTAACCGAAAATAATATTAATAATTTATATATTATTAATAATTATTCACAACCTTATCAAAATCCAAAAACAAGAAGTACTAAAAGTATTACTATTATTAAAATTAAAGATTTTAAAACTCGTGATGGTTATCCAATTATTATTAAATTACAAAAACCATTAGATAAAGATATAAAAGTTAAGGGTTTAAAAATTAAAGCCCCTAGAAGCATGATTTTTGGCAATATAAAGGTACTTGGTGAAGTTGATAATATGCAAGTATACCCTAAATTATTTGTTAAAGATAAGATAGCATTTCCATTATTATCAATGCCTATTGAAACGCAACCAAAAGTTAGAATATTACAACAATGATTTAGTGAACAAATATTACCTTGAAATTTAGCAAAGCAATTTATAGGACAAGAAAAATCAGTTTTAGATTTAATTGCTATTGGTGGTGGAACTGAAACAAGAAAAGAAATTATTAATAATGCAAGAGTTACATATACTAAATTAGGTTATAAAGTTACTAAGAGTCCACAATTATGACCATTAAATGAAGAAAAAGAATTAAAAGATAATGAAGTATGGCATTTGCCTTGAACAACAGCTGATTGAGTTTTAAATATTGCTACAACAAATAAATTTGATGATGTTGAACTTGAAATAAATGATAAGCCACTAGTTGATAGTTTACAAAAAGTATTATTAGATATGTTAACTTATACATATAGTTATAATAGAAATTTTAATGGTTTTGACCCAAAAAATGAAAAATTACAACCAATTGGTGCATTAAGGCAAAAATTTGAAGGCCAAAAACCCGATGAAGTAATTACTAATTTGTTTAAACAATGAAAATTAGATTATCCTAATTATATAAATTTAGAACAAGTGAAAATATTTAAACAACTAATTATTATGTTATCAAATAATATTTATTCAACAATGTCTATTAATAAAGGTTTAAATGATGATTATAAGTTACTATTACCTTATTATTTTGAGTTAAAATCAAATCCAATACATTCTACACCTGATAAAGTTTGAGAATTTAAAGATTTAAAAGTAATATTGAAATCTGTTTATTTTGATTTTACAGATATAAATAACATTAAATTAAAAAATAATGATATTAGTCAAAACGAATTATTTAAACTTGATGATAATCAATTTAATTGATTATCAATTACAAATGAATTAGAAAGTAATAATATAACTTCTTTAATTCCTGCTGATTGAACATTAGGTAATGGTGAATATGGTAAATATTTTACAAGAGCAATTATTAATAAAAATAAAATTGAAAATGCTTTAAATTTGTATGGTTCAAATAAATCTCAATTATTTTCCAAATTAGAATTTTATAAAGAAATTTTACAAATTGATAATAATAGCGAATTTGAATTACAAATAGAAAATCCGATTAATAATTTAAATCGAATAGAAATTAGTGGTATATTTGGTGCTGGAAATTATGACTTAGTTTTAATAACCGATAAACAAGAATTAAATTTAACTAATATTAGTTTATTTGATAAATATAATGAAAATATTTCTTATATAAATATAGAAATTTAATTATTAAAATACCCATTAGGATAATAATCTTTAATTCATGGTATATCTATTCTTTCAATGTTTTCTCCACCATTATAAAATTTTGATTTTTCAGGACTATCAGCAAAATATATTTTAAATTCATATTTAATATCAACTGATATATTATGAATGTCTGACATTCATATTTTTTGAACACCCATTATAGGTTTTTTATTTGGTGATAAAAAATATTTAAGTCCACTAAGATTATGGGTAAGCACCCCCCCCATGATTAAACCTATTGTTCCAGTTGTAGCACCAATTAGTGCTAATGCTAATGTTATTTTACTTAAATTTGTTTTTATTCATGTTTTCATAATAAATTTCTCCTTTTTATTTTTTCTTAATTTTTCACAAGTTTTTAATCATTTTGGTAATAATTCATGCTCTAAATTAATTGCATGATTTTCACAAAGAAAAAGACTAATTGTTGTTGATTTTAATTCTAATAATATAATATTTGTTCATTTTTTATTACAATTTTTATTTTGGCAAATAACGTTCATTTTGTAAAATCTCTTTTAAAGATTTTAATTTATTCATAACTTTTAATTCTTTTTCTTTATTCATCATAATTTACTCCTTATTTCTTAACATCTTATTGTTTAATTGTACTTATTTTTTATTATTTTTACAAGTATACTTTTAAACGCAAAATAACGCCTAAATTAAAGGCGTTTATTTTGTGAGACCTATACTATTAATTATATTGCACTTATTTATTATATGGCAAATGTGAAGATGCTTTTTTTCACAGTAGCATTATTTTTACCCCTAATTACATTTTTATATGGATATAGTGCATAAAACAGAGCATCATAAGGGTCTTGATACATAGTTTTATCAGGAATGTTAGTTTTTGTTTGGTCATATCTTAACTCTTCTAAACATTGAGTAGTTTTTGGTAAATCATCTTTATTAGCATAAAAATTGCCGTAACTCATAATATTACGCATTCAAACTACTCTATTAGTTAATCCTGCTTCTTGATTAAGATTTGAAGCATGCTTAATTGCACTTTGGGTGATAAGAATAGTATTATGTTCATCTATTAATTTTTGATTTAATCAATCAATAGCTGTTCTTGCTTTATCATCATAAAAATAAACTGTTTGTTCAAAATTTTCAAAATTATCAATTAACCCTAAAATTTCATTGGCATAAGCATTAATTTTTTCATTTTCATTAATAAAATCATTTGGTGTAACTACTAATTCACAAATAATATGAGCATCATAATAACCAGTATTATGATATTCTTTAAATCCAACTATTATAAATACAGTATGGTCTTTATGACCAGTTGCTCAATCAATACCAGCACTATAAAAATCAAATTTATACAGACCTTTTTCTTCATTATAAAATTGTTTTAAATCATATGTTTGTCAATATTTTAATGTTTTTTGAAATGGAAAAATTGTTGCATCACTATCTAAAAATTCAAAACCATAAAAAACAGTATTAAATTCATCAGGATTACTTTTTTTCATTTCTAATAATGTTCTTTTTTGAATTTCTGGTAATTTACTTCAAAAAGGTTGAATAGTAAATCTTAAAATAAATAAACCTAAACCACTAAACATTTCTTTATTTTCATAATAAATTTTACCAATTTTTTTAAGATTATCCATAGTTTTATCATTTAATGGTAAAAATGGTGTACAATATTTTAAATAAAATGGGTGGTATTTATCATAAGGATTACATGTAAAAGTGATGAAAAAACTTTTATAAAAATAGCGAGTAATTGATTTTCCAAAAGTAGCACTATATATATTTTTATCAATAAATGTTCAACTTCATTCTTTAATTGGTTCATTTGATACTTTAATACGATTACTTCTAAACATAGAATTTTGTAAGCGTTCATATCTATATGTTAATTGTTTTTCTGTTAATGTTTCTTTTTCTTCTGCCATAATAATTTCATCAGTACGTGAACCTAAAAAACTTGACCCACCTGCTTCTTTTCCAAAAATTTTATTACCATTTGCATAACCAATAAAGTCAATTTGTTGATTATTAGGAAAAATAATACAACCACCATCCTTAGTAATTTTTCATTTAATACCATGGAGATTATTAGGTAATAAATTAATATCATATTTATCTAGTAAAACTTGACAAACATTCATTAAAGCTCCAATAGTTGTTTCACTATGGGTATTTTCATATCGCCTTACTTCTTGGACACTACTATCACTAAAATTACAACATATAAATAAATCAAAGGCTAAACAATTTCAAGTTTTTCTTGTTCCACGTGCTGTTGGTATAAAACGATAAAAACAATTAGTAGTAAAATATTCTGCTCATTCATCACCAGCAAAATTTTTAAAAATATCTCAGCTAAAACCATAATTAGTATCACTAAAATTAAGGTCATATTTTTTATTTAATTGTGCATAACTACTAATGAATGGCATATTTACTCCTTAGTTAATATATAAGTTAAAATTTAATTATTAATAAATTTAGAAAGGAAACAAAGAATGTTATTATTTCAAAATCATTTTAAATGAGAACAACATTATTTTAATCAAGATGAATTAAATTTAAAACAAACACAAGAATTTTTTAAACAAATAGATGATAAATTATGAAATGAATGTGATAAATCTATATATAAACCATGTAAATTTAGAAAAAGAAAATTAAAAACAAAAAAAGGCCTATTAATTTATAAGCGACGTATTTATACATATTATAACAAAAAAACACAAAAAATTGAGCATATATCATTATTAGATGTATATCTTGGTGTTAAAAAGTATAGTAAATTAGCACCAGATGTTATTAAAAAAATTTTAAAATATTTTACTGATGGAAAAAGATATCAAGATATTTGTGATACTTTTATAGAAAATTTAATAAGTATTAGTACTGTTTGTAGAACATTCCAAAAATTTAAAATACCAAAAACTAATATTTCTAAAATTAAATTAGAGCCAAACCAAACTTTATATATAAATATTGATGATGGACATAGAAAATTTAAGTTTAATGATAACCATAATAGTAAAAATTGTAAAAAATGTTCTATGAGATTATTAATATTTTGTACTGGTAAAAAGAAAAATGGCAAATTAATTAATAAAAGAGTTGCATGTAAAATAAGATTATCAAAAACAAAAATTGGTGCATATAAAACTGCACAATTGATTCAAAAATATGGTAAATTATACTATGAAAATTTTGAACAAGCAAATTTAATAATTTGTGGTGATAGTGCAAAATGAATTAGAAAAACTGCTGAAATTTTAAATGCTAAATTTATTTTAGATAAATTCCATGCTTTTCATGTTTTATTTCTTGGAATTATGGCAGGAAGAAGAAAAAATAAAATTGCACAATTACATTATAAATATGCACAAAATTTATTTTCAAAAGGTCAATATTATGAATTAATTGATTTTTTAAACTCATTAAAATATCAAAAATTAAAAATTGGTTATTTTATTAATGCTAAAAATGGAATACTCAATCAAGCATTAGTTGAAAATATTGGTTGTTTTACTGAAACGAATATTAAACAAATTTTAAAACATATGATTGGAAATAGAACCTATAATATTGATATGTATTCAAAAATGGTTAATTTTAAATGCTATCAAATAAATACAGAAATACAGTTATTATAAAAAAATCCCTAATTAAAGGGATTTACCTAAGAGACCACGTACTTAACATACGCTTAGTAATCAAAGGGTATACGGTTTATCTTAAAGGACTTTAATTTATTATAACATACTTAAAAACTTATTAAAAATTATTTTAATAAGAATTTTTGAATTATAAAACTAAGCATTATTGTTGACTTATGTTTTACAAGTGTTAAGATTAATATACAATTGCATATAAAGTCTAAATTATTCTCGTCTAACTTTATAATTTAAAGACAAATAATGAATATTATAGACAACATCGTTATGCTCCCTTATTGGGAGCTTAGCGAAGATGTCTATAACTAATATTTTTGTGTAAATATCTCCTTTCCTTTTTAAATCCTTAAATTAAAATAAATGACAAAAGACGAGAATAAAAATCTTGTCTTTTTTTGTAATTGTAAAATTTTAAAATTTTTATTATTAACACGCTTTAAATATCTACTACATGCAGTGACCAAGTAGGAGAAAGTTAATAATTAATAACCTTCTTTAACACTATTATCAACACGTGTTAGGGAACTAAAACAGTGAACTACACCACAGTTGTTAAAAATAGTAGCTAAAACATGTGGACTTGCATGGATAAATAAAAAGTGGAGTGATACCTAATAAATTATACTAACCATTAAATGGTAATTCTTGGGGTGGGAGCGAATTAGTAATTAGTATATATAGACCTGTTGTAGGGACCTATTATATTAATTCTATTTTTTATTTAACCAACCTTGCCACTCCCCTAGTGAGCGAGTGTTGGTTTTATTTTTTATTTTTTTTAAAATTTTTTGGGCGAGAAAATAAATTTAAAACTTGTAAAAAAAATTAAGCGGTGCCGGTTCAATTAAAATATTAATTTGTTAAACGCAAATTAAATAAATATTGAATCGAATGCCTTAATGTTTTTTAAAATTTTACAATTTATTTTTGAGCCCATTTTTCTAAGAAAAATAATATTAATAGTATTAATAAATAAAAAAAACAAAAATATATGCCATTTATGCTAAAAGCAAACAGGGCATATTTAAAGGATAAAATTAATTATGAAAACAAAAAATATTAAAACTCATGAAATAAAGAAAGAAAAATTTATTGATAAAATTTATAATAATAAATTTGCTTTAACTACTATTGTTATAATATCTACAATAGTTTTAATGATAACTGTTGCTTTTTTAATTACTGCATTTACTGTATGAAAATAATATTACTAAGAATATTTTAATTCATAATGAAAAAATATTTTTGTTGAACATGTAAACAATATAAATTAGATTATCTATTTTTTAATACTAATGATATTAAAACAAGAAAATATTTTTTAAGAGATAAAAACGGTAAAGCAATTTGTTATGACTGTATTTTAAATATTAGATTAAGTAGGGGATATAAAAAATAATGCAATATGAATTAATTATTGGTATTGACCCAGCAGGAATAGGTAGTAATGGAATTATTATATATTCAAATGAAACTAATAATATTATTTTTAATGAAACATTTAAAGCAGAAACTGTTTTAGAAAGTAAAAATTTGTTTAAAGAATACTTTTTAACGATTAAACAAGAGTTTAATAATAAAAAAATATTAGTTATTGTAGAAAATTTCTTTTTAAGTGCAAAACAATTATTAACTAATCCATTAGCAACTCCTAAAATTATTGGTGCATTAATGGTGTTAGTACAAGATGTTATGAATTGAGATTATTTAGAAAACCATCCAAAAAATAAAAACAAAATAGAAAATTATAAAGGAAATATAAAATTAACAAAACATGAAGAAGATGCATATAAACATATTCAATATTGTTTAAGGAATTTTAAAAATGAAAGATAAATCAAATTATGTGAAATTAACAGTAAAACTGAGTAACACTATTGAAGCAAAACATTATGAAAAAGGTAATAAAGAATTATATTATAGTGTTCGTGGACAATGAAATGGATTAAACTATGTTACTTTAATTTTTAATAACCCAAAATTTTATAAACGATGTATTTTATTAAACAAAAATGATGAAATTATAGTAAGTGGTCAAATCTTTAATACTTTAAATATTCCTAAAAATCGTGCATTTTGTTCAATTAATGTTAAATGATTTAAAAAATGAAAAGAGTAAAAATGAAGAAATGTAAATATTGTAATAAAAGAATTTGATTAAGTAAAAATTGATGTTTGAAATGTTTAGAAAAAATAGTTAATAATTTAACTAAAAATAAGGAGAATAATAATGAATAAAGAAAAATTAATTAACTATATTAAAAAATCACAAAAAGAATATGAGAATACATAAATAGACTTATTATTAGATATTTTAGTTCAAAAAATAAGAAGTGGTGAGTTTGATAATGAATAAAGACCAAAAAATTATTAATGAATATAATAAAAAACGTAATAAAGAGATAACAGAAGAACATTTGAATAATATAAAAAAAATAAGAGAAGAGTTTAAACAAAAAGTAATCAATAAATATAATGAAAAATTAATTATTTGGTTAAATAAACAAATTAGTATTTGTTTATGTGATTCATTAAAAGAAGCAGGTAAACTTACTGCTTATTATAAAGTAATTGAGTTTATAGAAAATGGAGAATTTCATTAATGATTATATTACCTACTTTATTTGGTGATAAAGATGAAATTGAAATATTATCACCATTTCCCAAAGCAATTCATACAAGTAATGATATTAGAGCAATTATTTTAAGACAATATCCTAATGTTAAATCAAAACACATCATTGTTTCTGACCCTGAAAGTGATGTTGCATTAATAGTTGGTGATAATGATGTTTATCAAGGTTGAATTAAAGTAACAATTAAAAAATTAGAAAATTAAAGGAGATTAAAATGCCAAATATAGAAAATCATTCAAATTATACTTTAACTAAATTAATAAGAACGTGAATTAGTCCTATTTGTGCAATGATTGGTACAAGTGCATATTATGGGCAAGTAATAGCAAATCCAATATTAGGAAGTATTAATTCTTTATTATTTGGTAAAAAATTAGGTTTAGATATCTGAAACTTGAACCAAAAACCAACTACTAAAACTAAATTAATTAATAGTAGTAAAAAAATATTATTAGGATTAGGAACAATGGGTTTAGCAAATTATAGTAAATGAACTGAAAATAATATTAATCCTATTATTCCAACAACACCAATTCCAACTACTACGGAAGGACCGCCATGATTATTATTAGATAAACAAGAAAATCAGTCATTAATTGATTGAGATACTTATATTTCATTAAATGCTTATGGTATCGCCAATGTTATTAATGGTTTAACTGAGTTAATACCTAATAAATTTGCAATGATACAAAAAATAGCAAATATGGCAACTGGTGGTTGTTTAATTAGTAGTGGTGTTGCGATGGGGATTAATAATGATTTTAATAATGCTTATGCAATACCTACTATTATTGCAGGAATAAGTGAAATTATTCATAATTTATTACCTATGGAAACAAATCATAGTATAGAAATGCAAGAAACTTCCTTTACAAATGAAACAACAAGATTAATTAATGATGATAGATTTACTATTAATAGTGAAACAAGTAGTCAATATGGCAGTCATAATTCTAATGTTTCATTAGATTGAGATGATACAGCTAATAATGCTTTACAACGTAGTAATAGTAATCTTACTTTATAAAAAAATGAAAGGAAAATATGGAAATGCAAGAATTTTTAAAAGCACTTGAAACAATTGGAATAAGTACAGGTATATTAATTTGTCGAGAAATTATTGTTTTATTAAAAAGATTTATTACAACTCCAAAACATGTTAGAGCAAATAATAAAATTATAAAACATCAAAAAAAATTAGCAAAACTTAATGAAAAAATTAATAAAGAAATTAAATAATGGGGTACTGTAAATGTTAGAAAATGAAAATAATGTTCAACAAGCAACTGAACCTTTAATTAAAAATAATGATTCTTCACAAGAAATAGAAAATAAAGTTAATGAAGCAGAAAATAAGTTAAATAAATTAAATAACGAAATTAAGGAAAAAGAAATAATTAATATATTTAAAAAATATCAAGTTAAAAGTGAATTTTATGATTATTTAAAATTTAAAACTAATAATATAGAAAATTCAAAAATAGAAGAAGCTATTAAAAAAATGATTAAAGAACAACCAGTATTTAAAGAAATAATAAATACAGGTGGTAAACAACAAACAATAATAACAAATCAACCAAGTTCAATAAAAAGTACTTTATTGGATTATAAAAAGAAAAATAATTTATAACAGAAAGGAAATGAAAAAATGTCAGTACCATTCAATCAAAATTTAGATAATACCGAAAAATTAGTAGAAGCACCAGAGTTTATAGAATTTTATAAACAATCAAATTCACCATGAGCAAGTTTTTTTCCTATTGAAATGGTTAATTCTACAAAAATTGAATTTATAGTTAAAAAACCAAAAAATTCAGAAATTAAAGTATTAAAATGAAATGATAAAAGTAAAGGATTAGATGTTAGTTATGCTGAAACTATTAAAATTTTAAAAGAAATTAAACAAGAAGCAGTTGCAGGTGAAATAATTGCTAATGTTGATTTAAACGCTGAAAATGGACAAAATTTATTAAATACAATGCAATATGAAGTAGCAAATGATTTAGCAGATTATTTAGCAAATAATGATACAACTGTAATTGCAAAATATGCAACTAGATTAGATATTACTGATACAATACCAGTAGGCTATTTAAAATCAATGTTATCTGCTTGAAATACTTTATTTCAATTAAGAAATAGTAATAATTGTCAATTTTTTATTACTAATAATTTATATGATAGTTTAGTTTATTTAGCTGATAATAAAGGTTTAATTACTGATAATCAAATAGCACAACAATTAAGATTAAATGGAACAAATTTATATATCAAAGGTGTATTATGTCAAATTGTAATGGATGACTATATGACTTTTACTGATAATAATGAAACTAAAATTATGTCTTTTGTCTTAGCAACACCAAGAGCAATGAAAAGATATATGTTACAAAATACAGTTGTATATGTACAAGACATAAATGATGGTAAAGTTGGAAGAAGATATTTAGTTGGTGGAGAATTAACTGGTGAAGCAATACCTTATATAACAGATGAAGAAAAAACTTCACGTTGAATGTTATGTGGAATTATTAATACTGATAAAATTGATTTAAAAACTAAAATTACAAGTTTAACAACAAATATTACTGCAAATGTTAATAAAAATAATAATGAATTAGATACAGAAATAAAAAGTACTAATGAACTTAAATCATTAAATCCAAATTTAATAAATCCAAATATTAAATATTTTAGTGATGTCCAAGGAAAAACTAATGTAAGTAATCAAAAACAAAAAGTAGGTGACTTGTATATAACTATTACTGCCAATGTTAATGATATAAATTATAAAGGGTCAACAAATCCAATTAAAATAACTCTTAAATAAAGGAAATTAATATCATGCCAATTGGTACAACTAGTACAGCAATACTTTTAAATATCAATAAACCAAAACATACTAGAATAAGTAAACAACAAGAAAATAAAAGTTTTTGATGAGAAATTTTAGAAATGATTGGTGTACAAGTAATAGCAGTAGCACTTGCTCCTTTTACTGGTGGATTAAGTGAAAGTATAGCACTTGGATTAGGTGCAAGTGATTTACTTGCTAGTATTAGTGCTGTTGGTGTAGAGTTTTTAACTGATTTTACTATTAATCAAGTTTATGATTATTTAAAAGGAAATGTAACACCATTAAATACTTTTTTTAATATCTTACCTGCATTTGCTGGACTTAATAAAATTAGTCGTGGTTATCGTACAACTAAATTTATTAAATTAGCACAAAAAACTAAAACATTAGAACAAATTGGTATTAAAGAAGCAAAAAACTTACAAGAAATTATTAGTCAAGTAAGTGGTAAAGAAATTTTAACAGATAAAATTATTGGTAATAAACGTTATTTATTTAATTATAGTTTTGCTCCTAATCGTGAGACAATAATCCAAAATTTAGGTTATGTTGCTGAAAGACAATATAAAAATAATTTTCAAAAATTAGAAGTACAAGAGTTAAAAGATTATTTATTATTACAAAATACATTAATAAAATTAAGTCCACAATTAACTCCAAAGTTTAAAATTAAAGATATTGAAAAAGCAAATAATTTTTTTAAAAAATATAATACTGATTTAAAAGAAGTATTAAAAATGAATCAACATGATTGATTAAATTTAGTTCATACAATACATACAGATAATAGATATGGTAAATCTTTAATTTTAGATTTACAAAAAATTCGTGCTAATGCTATTAAATTTAATTTTAAAAAGAGTTCAATTCATAAGGTTGTTTTAAAAGCAAATAAAATTTTTAAGTATTTTGATATTAGATTTTATTTAAAAAAAGGTTTAAATAAATTTTGAAAAGATACTCCATATTTTGAAAAATTACGAGAAAGTATATATAAATTACAAGAAAAATTTGAAAAGTTAGAAAAACAAGTATTTGAAAAAATTAATAAATTAAAAGAAAAAGCAACAGATTTATTTACTAGTGCAGAAAAGAAAGCAATTAAACATGCACAATTAATCCCATTAAATTCACCTGTATTTATGGGTTGCAAAATTCAACCTTTATCATTAAGTAAATGTGCAATTACTATTTATCATCGTAATCCTAAATATAAACCAATTATAGTTATTGATAGTATTCTTAAAGCAGAAACTTTTATCACTCAAATACATCCATTCCATTGATATCGCTGATATAGTGGTTGATACATTGGTTATGGAGTTAGTCGTAATAAATGATTAAAAGCAATTGCATTTGCTCCACCAGTTGTTCAACAAGTAATTAGAGATAGTTTTAAAGTTTATAGAGAAATATTTAGAATAGTAAGAACTTACCATAAAGTAGTTAATGTTATTAATAATCCTATTGAAAATATTAATAAATCATTTAAAAGTGTTGGTTTAAAATTTTCAGTTAATACATTATTTGGTACAGGATTATTACATCATTTAGAAAAATTTGTATATAGTCAAGTTGTAGCAAAAGGTAAAAAGAAATTACAAAAAGAAGTTATTCATATAGTGCATAGGAAAACTAAAACAAAAACTAAGCATTATAAAAAAGCATTTTTTAAGGAATGATAAATTATGATTAATAAACTTTGAACTGATGTCAGTTTAGAAAACTATAATAACTGATATCCATTAACTGGAAAAATTATAGAAACACCACAACAATATATAAATACATGACCTAATGTTAAGGATTGATTTACAACTTTTGCTATTCGTGCTCAAAATGATATTAATGCTTATCTTAATTTTATTTTATCTAAATTTCCTTTTGATAGTTTTAAAGATGAATTAATTAAAGAAACATTAAGAGATATGGTTTATGTTTGTGTTGAACATTGAGTATTTAATCGTACACCAATTGAGTTTAATGTTGATGCTACTATTCAATTTAATAATGGTACATCATTTAGTGCAAATAGTATTCCTAGTATTAATGTTTGAGATTTAGCACCTAGTAGAATGAAAATATGAGCAAGATTAACAGAATTAAAACAAATATTTTC
Organism: Spiroplasma endosymbiont of Polydrusus pterygomalis; assembly: GCF_964030825.1. Classification (NCBI taxonomy): domain Bacteria; kingdom Bacillati; phylum Mycoplasmatota; class Mollicutes; order Entomoplasmatales; family Spiroplasmataceae; genus Spiroplasma; species Spiroplasma endosymbiont of Polydrusus pterygomalis. Next base: position 933,400 of record NZ_OZ034964.1, read on the forward strand.
AAGTTATAATAATGATGAAATAGATATTGAAAAAATTGATTTAAAAGCATTCTATACTAGAAATCAAGTTGATGAATTAATTAAAGAACAAAAAGCATTTACATTATCAAAGCAAATGAAATTATATGATGATTTAGTTGATGATAATGAAAATGAAATATATAGGGGTCCTGTTAGTAAGTTTGTTAATAAAGGTTATGTAGCAACTGAATATGATAAAGAAACTGAAACAATGATTTTAGATTGACCTGATGAAATTGGTACATTACCACCAGAAGCATTACAAAATAATCCACAAGTTGGTGATTTTACTCATGCTGCAACTGCTGACTTTTCTGCTAAACAACAAAAAAGAATTACTACCAATGAAAATAATATTAAATTATTAGAAAATAAAGTTGATATTAATAAACAAAATATTGATGATATTAAAAATAATTGATTTAATATTGCAACTAGTCCTTTATGAAAAAAAATGTCTTCTATTATTCCTAGTAATGAATTTGGAAAAATATATTTAGCAATATGGGGTTATAGTTACCAATCCACTACTAATCCAACTGATAATTATATATATAGTAATAAAAAAACTATATTTAGTTTAGGTGGAGAAGTTCAAAGAACAACACAAAAAAGTATTAAATTAGATGAATTAATTGTAAATGATAATGTTAAAATACAATTATTATTTACTCAGGAATGAAATGATATTACTGTAACTTCTAATGATGCTAATTATCAACCTATTTCTGTTGAATTATACCAATATATAGGAAAAGGGACACCAACTGAATTTATAGCAGAAGATAGTACAGAACATGATTATTATACAAAACAAGAAACTAATGAATTATTAGATAAAAAACAAAATATAAATGACGATAATTTACAAACAGTTGCTAAACAAATTGTTCCTGCAATTAATGAAAATAAAGTAAATATAGATAAAAAAATGGATGTAGAACAATTTCCATATGCTTTTGCTGTAAATGCTCTTGGTACTGAAAATCCTAATTTAGAAACTACTGATAAAACTATTGTTGGTGCTATTAATGAAATTAAAACAAATGGTGGTAATATTGATGAAAATAGAATCTTCAATAATAAAGATGATAAAGATAGTACTACAAGATTAGTTAATGAAATTATTAAAACAAATGTTGGTGGTAAAACTTTAATTTATAGAAATAATCCTAATGTAACAGATGATAAAGATATTCCAGATAAAAAATATGTTGATGATGAAATTATAAAAATAAAAGATTTAATTAAAAAACTTGTTGTATGAAAAACAATAGGTGAAAGAGTTGATGATAGAACTTGAAGTAATTTTTCACCTAGTTTAAATGCTCTTTATCGTGTATTTTTAATTACTGAAACAAGTGTACCATTACAAAATGGTTATAAAGAAGTTATCTTTTTTACATCAGCACAAGCAATTGGAACTGGTACAAGAAGAATTACTACAAGAAAAATTAGTAATAGTGATGCTACATTAAATATGATTTATGATAATACAAAATGAACATTAAAATTAGATGGTGGAGATACTGGGGGAGCAATATATAGATTAGAAGAATTAAAAGCAGAAGATTTATATGAAATAAAAAGTAATACATTAGATATAAAAGTACCAGAAATAGTAGATATAGAAAAACCTATAAAAATTGATTCAAAAACCTTATTAACAAAAGAAATTAGAGAAAATGAATGAGAAATAAATTTAAAAGAAAGTCCAACACCAATACCTTATCCAAAATGAAAAGATGTAGCAATATCATTAAGTGGTAATTCTATTTCTTCTTATCAATTAAAATCAAATACATTTTATAAAATATTTTATGATTTGAATCCTTTTAGTACGAGTACATTTGGCAAAACTCCAACACAAACAATAGAAATATTTTGACAACCACAAACATCATCAAATTGAGTATGTTTTCTTCCAAGTTTAAAAAGAATTTCATATATTAATATTGTAAATAATAAATTAATAAAATTAATAACTGATCAAGGTTATTTATGAAAATTACAAGAATTACAGGAATAAGATTATGTTTTTTAAAATTTTAAAAATTATTTTAGGTTTAATTGGTTTATTATTATCAGCAGCAACAGCAATTTTAGTTATATTTATTATTGTCAAAATTATGTTAAAAATTAATCAAATATTTTAGAAAGGTGGTGAATATTATGATAAGTTTATTTAAAAGAAAAGATAAAAGTAATATTAATGATAATCAAAATGAAAAATTAAAATTTTTAACTAATAAAAATAAAAGTACTCATGCTTCAATTTTAAATTATTTTGGTTTTAATAATTTTAACCATGAAACTTATTTTACTGATTTTGTAGCAGAAAATAATGCGAATTTATATAATGCTCCACTAGATATTAATAATGAAACTATTAAAAAATATTTAATTCAACAAGAATTTTATAGAAAAAATTGAAATTCTATTTTTAAATTAAGTAAATTAGGAATTAGTGGTTATTTAATTTTTATTGCTAATGATGACTTATATTTTCAAGTCGTTGATATACAACAAAGAGTTTATGATATTACTGGTAAATTAATTCAATGTACTATTTTTTATGATAATTATGAACAAAATACACAAATGGTAAGATTATTTGAAGTTTATACATTAAATAATGAACAAGTAACTATTAATCGTACAATTTATAGTATTAGTGATAATAAAAAACAATTTCCATTAGATTTTAAATCATACATTAATAATCCTAATTTATCACAAGAGCAAACATTAAATATTAATTATATACCAATAGCAATTATGCGAAATAAAGCAAATGAGTTAGCAGATTGTAATAAAGTAATGGATAAAATTAAAGCATTAGATGTTATTTTTGAACAAATTGTATTAGATACTATTTTAAACTCACCAAAATTTATTTTTAGTCAAACTTATGGTAATGTTCAATCTTTAATGGAAGAAGCAGTAAGAACATTAGTTACTAAAAACTATATATTTAAAAGTGCTGGTGATAATAATGAACAAAACGAAAGTGTCAATATGACTAGTAGTAATTTTAAAGGTAAAAATTTAACTGATATATATGATTGATTAGTTAATGAAATATCTAAACGTTGCGGTATTCATATACCAAGTCAAAAGAAATCTGCACAACAATCAGTACCCGAAAGTACAGCAGTTAATATTTCAACTATTAATTATATTGAGCAAAAATTATGACAATTTAATATTGATATTCTTAAATTTATCCAATTATTAGTAAGTATAGATAAAGATTTATTAACTAGTAAAACATTTAATATTGATGATGAACAAGATATTAATAATTTAACAGTTAAATTAAAATTATTTAATCCCGAAAATAACCAATTAATAGGAGATAACAATGGAAAACAACAACAAACCACAAACGAAGTTTCCACAGAAACAAAAGCAAACTAAACTTAATCAAGCAGATGTAGAAAATGATTATTTAATTGATAATATTCCTTATGATTTTACTAATATGATGCGTGCTACTAGTGACCTAGATATTAATAGAGCATATGATGAATTTAAAAAAAGAACAATTTATATTTATGAAATTGAACGTTTATTTAAAAATAATGAAAATAATAGTTTAAAATTTTCAGCAAATACTATTAAAATTGGTTTTATTGATATTGAAAAAGTGTTAAAAACTACTGCTGTTGAAACATCTGATTTTACTATGCAATTAAATCAAAGAGCAAGTACTAATATTAATGATAATACAATTGAATATAGTATGACTGATATTAAGAATTTAATTTTTCAAGAAATAGAATTATTAAATCAATTTAAGTTATATGCTGTATCTATTAATGAACCTTTAACCGAAAATAATATTAATAATTTATATATTATTAATAATTATTCACAACCTTATCAAAATCCAAAAACAAGAAGTACTAAAAGTATTACTATTATTAAAATTAAAGATTTTAAAACTCGTGATGGTTATCCAATTATTATTAAATTACAAAAACCATTAGATAAAGATATAAAAGTTAAGGGTTTAAAAATTAAAGCCCCTAGAAGCATGATTTTTGGCAATATAAAGGTACTTGGTGAAGTTGATAATATGCAAGTATACCCTAAATTATTTGTTAAAGATAAGATAGCATTTCCATTATTATCAATGCCTATTGAAACGCAACCAAAAGTTAGAATATTACAACAATGATTTAGTGAACAAATATTACCTTGAAATTTAGCAAAGCAATTTATAGGACAAGAAAAATCAGTTTTAGATTTAATTGCTATTGGTGGTGGAACTGAAACAAGAAAAGAAATTATTAATAATGCAAGAGTTACATATACTAAATTAGGTTATAAAGTTACTAAGAGTCCACAATTATGACCATTAAATGAAGAAAAAGAATTAAAAGATAATGAAGTATGGCATTTGCCTTGAACAACAGCTGATTGAGTTTTAAATATTGCTACAACAAATAAATTTGATGATGTTGAACTTGAAATAAATGATAAGCCACTAGTTGATAGTTTACAAAAAGTATTATTAGATATGTTAACTTATACATATAGTTATAATAGAAATTTTAATGGTTTTGACCCAAAAAATGAAAAATTACAACCAATTGGTGCATTAAGGCAAAAATTTGAAGGCCAAAAACCCGATGAAGTAATTACTAATTTGTTTAAACAATGAAAATTAGATTATCCTAATTATATAAATTTAGAACAAGTGAAAATATTTAAACAACTAATTATTATGTTATCAAATAATATTTATTCAACAATGTCTATTAATAAAGGTTTAAATGATGATTATAAGTTACTATTACCTTATTATTTTGAGTTAAAATCAAATCCAATACATTCTACACCTGATAAAGTTTGAGAATTTAAAGATTTAAAAGTAATATTGAAATCTGTTTATTTTGATTTTACAGATATAAATAACATTAAATTAAAAAATAATGATATTAGTCAAAACGAATTATTTAAACTTGATGATAATCAATTTAATTGATTATCAATTACAAATGAATTAGAAAGTAATAATATAACTTCTTTAATTCCTGCTGATTGAACATTAGGTAATGGTGAATATGGTAAATATTTTACAAGAGCAATTATTAATAAAAATAAAATTGAAAATGCTTTAAATTTGTATGGTTCAAATAAATCTCAATTATTTTCCAAATTAGAATTTTATAAAGAAATTTTACAAATTGATAATAATAGCGAATTTGAATTACAAATAGAAAATCCGATTAATAATTTAAATCGAATAGAAATTAGTGGTATATTTGGTGCTGGAAATTATGACTTAGTTTTAATAACCGATAAACAAGAATTAAATTTAACTAATATTAGTTTATTTGATAAATATAATGAAAATATTTCTTATATAAATATAGAAATTTAATTATTAAAATACCCATTAGGATAATAATCTTTAATTCATGGTATATCTATTCTTTCAATGTTTTCTCCACCATTATAAAATTTTGATTTTTCAGGACTATCAGCAAAATATATTTTAAATTCATATTTAATATCAACTGATATATTATGAATGTCTGACATTCATATTTTTTGAACACCCATTATAGGTTTTTTATTTGGTGATAAAAAATATTTAAGTCCACTAAGATTATGGGTAAGCACCCCCCCCATGATTAAACCTATTGTTCCAGTTGTAGCACCAATTAGTGCTAATGCTAATGTTATTTTACTTAAATTTGTTTTTATTCATGTTTTCATAATAAATTTCTCCTTTTTATTTTTTCTTAATTTTTCACAAGTTTTTAATCATTTTGGTAATAATTCATGCTCTAAATTAATTGCATGATTTTCACAAAGAAAAAGACTAATTGTTGTTGATTTTAATTCTAATAATATAATATTTGTTCATTTTTTATTACAATTTTTATTTTGGCAAATAACGTTCATTTTGTAAAATCTCTTTTAAAGATTTTAATTTATTCATAACTTTTAATTCTTTTTCTTTATTCATCATAATTTACTCCTTATTTCTTAACATCTTATTGTTTAATTGTACTTATTTTTTATTATTTTTACAAGTATACTTTTAAACGCAAAATAACGCCTAAATTAAAGGCGTTTATTTTGTGAGACCTATACTATTAATTATATTGCACTTATTTATTATATGGCAAATGTGAAGATGCTTTTTTTCACAGTAGCATTATTTTTACCCCTAATTACATTTTTATATGGATATAGTGCATAAAACAGAGCATCATAAGGGTCTTGATACATAGTTTTATCAGGAATGTTAGTTTTTGTTTGGTCATATCTTAACTCTTCTAAACATTGAGTAGTTTTTGGTAAATCATCTTTATTAGCATAAAAATTGCCGTAACTCATAATATTACGCATTCAAACTACTCTATTAGTTAATCCTGCTTCTTGATTAAGATTTGAAGCATGCTTAATTGCACTTTGGGTGATAAGAATAGTATTATGTTCATCTATTAATTTTTGATTTAATCAATCAATAGCTGTTCTTGCTTTATCATCATAAAAATAAACTGTTTGTTCAAAATTTTCAAAATTATCAATTAACCCTAAAATTTCATTGGCATAAGCATTAATTTTTTCATTTTCATTAATAAAATCATTTGGTGTAACTACTAATTCACAAATAATATGAGCATCATAATAACCAGTATTATGATATTCTTTAAATCCAACTATTATAAATACAGTATGGTCTTTATGACCAGTTGCTCAATCAATACCAGCACTATAAAAATCAAATTTATACAGACCTTTTTCTTCATTATAAAATTGTTTTAAATCATATGTTTGTCAATATTTTAATGTTTTTTGAAATGGAAAAATTGTTGCATCACTATCTAAAAATTCAAAACCATAAAAAACAGTATTAAATTCATCAGGATTACTTTTTTTCATTTCTAATAATGTTCTTTTTTGAATTTCTGGTAATTTACTTCAAAAAGGTTGAATAGTAAATCTTAAAATAAATAAACCTAAACCACTAAACATTTCTTTATTTTCATAATAAATTTTACCAATTTTTTTAAGATTATCCATAGTTTTATCATTTAATGGTAAAAATGGTGTACAATATTTTAAATAAAATGGGTGGTATTTATCATAAGGATTACATGTAAAAGTGATGAAAAAACTTTTATAAAAATAGCGAGTAATTGATTTTCCAAAAGTAGCACTATATATATTTTTATCAATAAATGTTCAACTTCATTCTTTAATTGGTTCATTTGATACTTTAATACGATTACTTCTAAACATAGAATTTTGTAAGCGTTCATATCTATATGTTAATTGTTTTTCTGTTAATGTTTCTTTTTCTTCTGCCATAATAATTTCATCAGTACGTGAACCTAAAAAACTTGACCCACCTGCTTCTTTTCCAAAAATTTTATTACCATTTGCATAACCAATAAAGTCAATTTGTTGATTATTAGGAAAAATAATACAACCACCATCCTTAGTAATTTTTCATTTAATACCATGGAGATTATTAGGTAATAAATTAATATCATATTTATCTAGTAAAACTTGACAAACATTCATTAAAGCTCCAATAGTTGTTTCACTATGGGTATTTTCATATCGCCTTACTTCTTGGACACTACTATCACTAAAATTACAACATATAAATAAATCAAAGGCTAAACAATTTCAAGTTTTTCTTGTTCCACGTGCTGTTGGTATAAAACGATAAAAACAATTAGTAGTAAAATATTCTGCTCATTCATCACCAGCAAAATTTTTAAAAATATCTCAGCTAAAACCATAATTAGTATCACTAAAATTAAGGTCATATTTTTTATTTAATTGTGCATAACTACTAATGAATGGCATATTTACTCCTTAGTTAATATATAAGTTAAAATTTAATTATTAATAAATTTAGAAAGGAAACAAAGAATGTTATTATTTCAAAATCATTTTAAATGAGAACAACATTATTTTAATCAAGATGAATTAAATTTAAAACAAACACAAGAATTTTTTAAACAAATAGATGATAAATTATGAAATGAATGTGATAAATCTATATATAAACCATGTAAATTTAGAAAAAGAAAATTAAAAACAAAAAAAGGCCTATTAATTTATAAGCGACGTATTTATACATATTATAACAAAAAAACACAAAAAATTGAGCATATATCATTATTAGATGTATATCTTGGTGTTAAAAAGTATAGTAAATTAGCACCAGATGTTATTAAAAAAATTTTAAAATATTTTACTGATGGAAAAAGATATCAAGATATTTGTGATACTTTTATAGAAAATTTAATAAGTATTAGTACTGTTTGTAGAACATTCCAAAAATTTAAAATACCAAAAACTAATATTTCTAAAATTAAATTAGAGCCAAACCAAACTTTATATATAAATATTGATGATGGACATAGAAAATTTAAGTTTAATGATAACCATAATAGTAAAAATTGTAAAAAATGTTCTATGAGATTATTAATATTTTGTACTGGTAAAAAGAAAAATGGCAAATTAATTAATAAAAGAGTTGCATGTAAAATAAGATTATCAAAAACAAAAATTGGTGCATATAAAACTGCACAATTGATTCAAAAATATGGTAAATTATACTATGAAAATTTTGAACAAGCAAATTTAATAATTTGTGGTGATAGTGCAAAATGAATTAGAAAAACTGCTGAAATTTTAAATGCTAAATTTATTTTAGATAAATTCCATGCTTTTCATGTTTTATTTCTTGGAATTATGGCAGGAAGAAGAAAAAATAAAATTGCACAATTACATTATAAATATGCACAAAATTTATTTTCAAAAGGTCAATATTATGAATTAATTGATTTTTTAAACTCATTAAAATATCAAAAATTAAAAATTGGTTATTTTATTAATGCTAAAAATGGAATACTCAATCAAGCATTAGTTGAAAATATTGGTTGTTTTACTGAAACGAATATTAAACAAATTTTAAAACATATGATTGGAAATAGAACCTATAATATTGATATGTATTCAAAAATGGTTAATTTTAAATGCTATCAAATAAATACAGAAATACAGTTATTATAAAAAAATCCCTAATTAAAGGGATTTACCTAAGAGACCACGTACTTAACATACGCTTAGTAATCAAAGGGTATACGGTTTATCTTAAAGGACTTTAATTTATTATAACATACTTAAAAACTTATTAAAAATTATTTTAATAAGAATTTTTGAATTATAAAACTAAGCATTATTGTTGACTTATGTTTTACAAGTGTTAAGATTAATATACAATTGCATATAAAGTCTAAATTATTCTCGTCTAACTTTATAATTTAAAGACAAATAATGAATATTATAGACAACATCGTTATGCTCCCTTATTTTTTTATGATATAATTAAATTAACAAATATTTAGATTTGCTAGTTTTATTGTTTAAAGTTAGAAAATCTATCCGTTATATTAATTCGTCCTATTTTTATATTGTTTTAAATTTTAACTATTATGTGATTATTTTAGCATTTTATTAAAAAAGTTGGTAAACAACGATAAAATTATAATAAAAGAGTTACCAAAAATGGTAACTCTTATTCACTGTTAGGTGCCAACCGAGTGAATATTTATTTACTTACCCTTAATTAAGTAAGTGTTTTTATTATACTACTAAAAGAATAATTTTTTAGTTTTATTTGCTAAAAAAAAATAAAACTTTTCTTAGTGTAAAACATATAATGTATAGTTATAACTACTTTAAAAAAAGCAAATAAAAATTATACCAATTTCAAATAATTACTAGTATAATGATTTAATAATATTTATTTTTATAAATTTAAAAATATAAAAGAATAATTAGTAGCAAATAAAACTTGTTATTTAAAGGAGAATAATACATGAATAAAAACTATAAAAATACATTGTTAATGCCACAAACTAACTTTGAAATGCGTGCTAATTTGACTAGCAAAGAACCACAATTGCAAAAATATTGACAAGAACAAAAAATTTATCAGCAATTAATAACAAAAAATAAAAAAGCTACTAAAACTTTTATTCTCCACGATGGCCCTCCCTATGCTAATGGTAATTTACATTTAGGACATGCGCTCAATAAAATTTTAAAAGATATTATTGTTCGTTACTATAATAGTAATAACTATTATGCACCTTATATTCCTGGTTGAGATACACACGGTTTACCAATTGAAACAGCAGTCACTAACTCTGGAATTAATCGTAAAACAGTAACAGTTTCAAATTTTAGAAAACAATGTCAAAAATATGCACAACTGCAAGTTACTAACCAAATTAATCAATTTAAAGCATTAGGATTATTAACAGATTTTGCCGATTATTATGTAACTTATGATAAAAAATATGAAGCTGAACAAATTAAGGTTTTTGCAAAAATGGTAGCAAAAAAATTAGTATATCGTAATTTATACCCTGTTTATTGATCACCATCAAGTGAAAGTGCGTTAGCAGAAGCTGAAATTGAATATTTAACAAAAACTAGTGCTGCAATTTATGTTGCTTTTTTACTAAATGACGAAAAGAAACTGTTCAAGTTACCAATTTCATTAGTAACTTGAACAACAACACCTTGAACAATTCCTAGTAATCAATTATTAGCAGTAAATGAACAATTTACCTATAGTATTATTAAAACTAATGAACACCAATATATCATTGCCCAACCACTAATTGATGCTTTTACTAAAAACAATAATATTACTAATTTTACAATTATTAGTACTATTTCTGGTAAAGATTTAATTGGATTAACAACATTCCATCCATTATATCAAAGAAAAATACCAATTGTTCATGGTTCTCATGTTACTATCAATGATGGAACTGGCATTGTTCATACTGCTCCTGCCTTTGGTGAAGAAGACTTTGAGCTAGGATTAAAACATAATATTAAAATCCTTTGTCCCATTGATGATCAAGGTCGATTTACAGCAGAAATTAATGATGAACAATTAGTTAATAAATTTTATGATGATACTAATAAACTTATTGTTGAACGATTAAAAGCTAATGGTACATTAATTGGTATGAAATGATTTAAACATCAATATCCTCATGATTGAAGAACTAAAAAACCAGTTATTTATCGCGCTACTTTACAATGATTTATTGCTATTGAAAAGATTAAACCATTACTTATTAAAAATATTAATGATGTTAATTTCATTCCGCACTGAGCAAAAAAAAGAATGTTATTAATGACAAATAACCGTTATGATTGATGCATTTCTCGGCAACGCGCTTGAGGAATACCAATCCCAATTTTTTATAGTGAAAAAAAAGAACCAATTATTGATATTAAACTTATTAATCATATTGCCGATTTATTTGCTAAACATGGTTCAAATATTTGATTTGAAAAAGAAGCAAAAGATTTATTACTACCTAACTATCAACACCAAGATAGCCCCAATGGTATTTTTTACAAAGAACAAGATATTATGGATGTTTGATATGATAGTGGTATTTCCCACTTAGCAGTTATTAAAAATAATAACTTACCTTGACCAGCAGATTTATATTTAGAAGGTAATGATCAATTTCGTGGTTGATTTAATTCAAGTTTAACAACAGCTACTATTACTAATAATAGTAGTCCTTATAAAAATTTAGTAGCACATGGTTTTGTTAGCGATGCTAAAGGTAACAAAATGTCAAAATCAATTGGTAATGTTATTAGTGTTAAATCAATTTGTGATACTAATGGTGCTGATATTTTGCGATTATGAGTAGTTAGTGTTGATTTTACTGATGATACTAGAATTGGTACTGATATTTTAAAACAAGTTAGTGAAAACTATCGTAAAATTAGAAATATTCTTCGTTTTTTATTAGGTAACTGTTTTGATTTAGACAGCAAAACTATTGATCAACAATCACCAGAAAACATCATTAAAACTTTAACAGAAGTTGATCAATATCTTTTAAATAAATTAAATAACTTAGTAATTAAAATTCATGACCATTATCAAACTTACCAATTTAATAGTATCTATCATTTAATTTTAAATTTCATTACTAATGATTTATCTGCTTTCTATTGTGATTTTACAAAAGATATTTTATATGTTAATAGTAAAAATGATATGAGAAGAAAGCAAGTACAAATGACAATGTTTTTAATTGTAAAAACACTAATTGGTTTATTAGCACCGATTTTACCACATACTACTGAAGAAGCATTTCAAAGTTTAACTAAAAAAGAACTAAAGACAGCTAATGATTCAATTCATTTAAAAAGTTTTCCACAACCATGAAATTTAAACAAACAAACAAAATTAATAGCAAAGTGAGAATACTTTATTAACTTCAAAAATGAAGTTAATAAAGTTATCGAACAAGCAAAAAAAGACAAAATTATTAAAACTGCTTTAGAAACAACAGTAACTATTAATTTTAATAATAATATTCTAGCGACAATTGATGAAAAAGAATTGGCACAATTATTAATTGTTAGTGAAGTTATTGTCAATCATAATACTAATATTAATAATGAGTGAACTATTAATGTTAAAACCAAAGTTGGTACTAAGTGTCCTCGCTGTTGATTAATTGTTAATGAAACAAAAGAAGATGTTTGTAATCGTTGTTTTGAAGTGTTATCCTTAATAAGGTAAAATAATTAATATTAGTTTAGAAAGAAGTAATTATGGAATTTTCTTGATTAGCAACTAAAAATCACTTAAAAACACGTGATTGAAAATGATTAACTAAAATAATTTGTTTTTGTGCCATCATTGTTCTCGTTGTTACTGATCAAATGATTAAATTAGCAGTACAAAAAGAAGTAAAGTTTGACCAAGAATATCCTTTTTTGCCCGGGTTCATTAATTTAAAATTTATTATTAATTATGGTTCTGCCTTTAGTCTTTTTCAAAATCAACGAATATTTCTAATAATTTTTGCTTTTATATCCGCAATTGCTAGTATAATATGACTACTATTTACTAATTCTATTAATAGAGCATTAGGTCTTAGTTTTGTTATCGCAGGAATACTTGGTAATTTAATTGATAGATTTTTGCATGAAGGTGGCGTTGTTGACTTCCTATTATGACAACTATTTCCGCCATACACCATTTTTAACACTGCTGATATATTTATTACTATTGGGATTATAACTATTATTCTACAAATAATTATTAGCACCATTATCAATGCATATCAAGAAAAACACGGAGAACATCACCATGAAGTCAACAATGGAACATTTACAACAGTCAGTAATGACAGAAAAACAAAAGAAAATAAAAATAACATATCAAGAAATAACAGATATCCGGATCGACAAATATTTAGCAACAGTATTAAAAGAGCATCATTATTCACGAAATTTTATTCAAAATTTAATCGTGAATAACCAAGTAACAGTTAATAATAAAATTATTTCATCAACTAAATTAATATTAAAAAATAATGATGAAATAATTATTACTATCAAAGCACAACCAGAACACACTTTAAAAGCAACAGCAATTGATTTTGAAATAATCTATGAAGATAATGACATTATTGTTATTAATAAACCTAATAATTTAGTTGTTCATCCAGGAGCAGGTAATTGAGATAATACTTTGGTTAATGGCTTATTATTCCAAGCAAAAGTTGAAAATGCTGATAAAGATAATTTACGTCCTGGCATTGTTCATCGTATTGATAAACAAACAACAGGATTATTATTGGTTGCTAAAAATAAAATTAGTCAGCATATCCTAGCAGAGCAATTAAAAAAACATGAAATTAAACGAATTTATATTGCCCTAGTTCATGGTACAATTAAAAGTAGATCAGGAACCATTAATGCACCTATTGCTAGAAGTAATAGTAATCGTCTAAAAATGATGATCAATGAACAAAAAAATAGTAAAGAAGCAACTACTCACTTTACAGTTCTTGAACGATTTAAAGATTATACTTTAGTTCAATGTCAACTTGAAACTGGTAGAACACATCAAATTCGCGTTCATTTTGAATGAATTGAACATCCAATTGTTAATGATCCATTATATAGCAAATTTAAATTAGAAGATGTTAATATTGGCCAATACTTGCATGCTAAAATTATTATTTTTATTCATCCAACAACGAAAAAAAATATGACTTTTGAGTGTAATTTACCTGATTTTTTTGAAAATAAATTACAATTATTACGAAAGGAAAGTGGAAAATAATGAATGATAATATTCTCGATATTTTAGGTTTACAACTAGTTGATTATTTTATTAGTCACCAAGATTACCGACCATTTAATGTTCCTAAAGATTTAAAATTACATGTTAAAGGTGAAGTTTATTTAACCAACAAAAATAGTAATACTTATCATATTATTAAAATTATTAAAGAAAATGATTTTAATCCTCATCATTTAAAAAATAAAGATGAAGCTTATGAAAAGTTGCGTCAACAATTAACAGATGAAGGCGTTAAAGATATTCGTTACTTAATGGTTATTTTAAATGACGATAACCAAAATGAAAATCGAATGTCACCAGCAGTTGATATTATCATTGCCACTAGTGATAAAATTGTTCAAGAATTAGCAAAATTTTATCCTAGTATCACTAAGTTTATTAAAGTAGACTTACCACAACTTGAAAATGAAACCGAAAATAATGAAAACACTAATGAAAATAACACTAGTGGAACTTTAAGCAGCAATTGAAAAAAAATTAATTTTCAAAATCGTCGTTATTTAAGTGAAACATTAAAAAAATGTAGTAATCCTAACTTAGCAATTACTTGATTTCTTTTTATAATTCCAATTATTACCTTTGTTGTTTTTATGGCAATTGTTAATATTAGCAAAGATGATTGATTAGTACTAAATTATGACCTACAACATTTACTGTTTGGTGCTAACTATCATAATTTAATATTTGGTGCTCATCAGTATTGAAGATGATTAGTTTATCCATTTGTTAGCAATGATATAAATAGTTCAGTTCCTATTAACTTAATATTTTCACTTTGAATGTTTTATCGTGTTGGTAGATTTGTTGAAGGATTTTATGGATGATGAAAAGCAATTTTTATTTGAGTTGGAGCAATGATTTTAACAGGGATTCTACAAAGTGTTGTTGATAATATGAATATTATGTCAGGATTCTGAGTTTTTCCATTAATATCTTTAGGTGCGATGTTACCTTTTATTTGAAATTATAAACTATTTAAAACACCAATTATGGGTCGCTTTTTGGTAACTATTATTTTAATGTTAATTTTCTGATTTGCACTTGATTCACAAATAGTAACATTATTATACTGAATGATTGCCTTTGTTACAGGTTGATTATTTGCTTCATTAATTGGTTATCATAACCGTAAAATAACTGTATTTTATGCTTTTAGTCCGATTGCTATTGGTTCATTGGTATTATTTGCTGGTTTAGTTTGAGGTTTAAATAACTATTATCCCGTTGATGATAATAACTTTACTTTACAAGTATTAATCAAATATAAACAACTCGGTTTAATCAGTCAAAGTACTATTAATAATATTATGCTCAATTATTTTCATGTACAAATATAAAAAAAAGGAATTAATTAATTCCTTTTTTTTATATTTAAAATTCTATAAACTAGCTAATGAATTAATTAAATACTTTTCTGTTGCTTGTGGAAGAAGATTAGTATTAATGGTTATTTCTCTACTATTAATATCAATAATTTTAAAATTTATCGCAATATACTGATAATTATTAAAGTTAATACTTAATTTTTCTGATCATTCAATGATTGTAAAATTATTGATCATTATTTCATAATATTCTTCGATGTTAGGTTTGATTAAACGATAAGCATCGATATGAATTAAATTTCATTTATATTTAGTTTGATATTGCTTATAAATAATAAAAGTTGGTGAATTAATAACATCTTTAACACCAAGTAATCGACCAATTAATTTAGTAATTTGTGTTTTACCACTACCAAGTGGACCATTTAATAATAAAACTAAATTTGGTTTAACAATTTTAGCAATGATTTGGGCAAGACTATTAGTATCATCTAAATTTTTTAATAGATATTTATTTTTTTTCATAATAACCTTCTTTGCTAATTATTTTATCCTGTATAAAGTATTATACAAAAAATAAAAAAAGAAATACTAACATTTAATATTTAATTTATATGATAAAATAAATTTATAAAATGAACGAAGAATACAATAAAAACTTATTAAATAGCAAAATATTAATTTCAGATAAAAACTTAAACAAATCAGAAACATTTTTTTGGAGTTATTAAATAATTATCAATTATTTTTCGTTTATAACATAATTATTAATGAAGAAACTAAAATAAATAATTATCAAAATAAACTTGAAATTAATTCTAAATTTACAAAAAAATGAATTAAATAAATTAATTAATTTAAGTAATCCTGTAAAGATTGTAAAAGGAAAACACGAATTTCCAGATTTAGAAATTACTTATAATAATAAAATAAAGCTTATCAAACATACTAGTGTATATTGTGATGAAAAAGATAGTAAAAAATAATCAACATATGTAGAATTTTTATTAAATAATAATTTTAATAAATTATCTAATGAAACACTACAAAAAGTAAGCAATACAACATATTTAAAAAAATTGAAAAATACAATTTTTAAAAAAAGAAAAATTTATTTGTCATCAAATTAAAGAAAAAATTATTTTATTAATTCATCTTAATTATCTTATTCAACATTTAGATATAAAAATGACAGAGCGCATAAAATATTCGGTTGATGGATAATTTTCCAAAAACTAAGAAAAAGATAGAAATAAAATTCTATCTTTTTTAATTAGGTTAAAATTGTCGTTAACCTTGCTTAGTTTAAGAAAATAACAGTAAAAACAACCAATTAAATTAAATACTACATGGGATTTCTCAATTTTTCGCTAACAATTTTAAGATATTAAAGTTTTATTAAAATATTATTGCCTTGCTAAAAATTTAGTTTTTTATTATATAATAGTATCGTAAAAATAATTAAATATTTAACAGCAAAATTACTAACAAGGATTAAAATTAGTTAGCATTAAATATTAATTACTTTAATTAATAAGTTTGAAAGTTAGGAAAAGATATTATGACAACACATGAAAAACAAAATGTCCAACAACAACAGTTGTTTTCTAAGTTATGAGATATTTCTAATACCTTACGGGGGACAATGGAACCATCCGAATATAAAGAGTATATCTTAGGATTAATATTTTATCGTTATTTATCAGATAATGTCCAATCGATAATAGCAAAAGATTTAACAATGGAAGGGATTGATTATTACACTGCTTTAACTAATGAAAAATATCGCAATGATTTTTTAGAAGTTTTATATGATAATGATAGTGCTGGATATTATATTGAACCAGAATATTTATGACAAGCAATAAATAAAAAAATTAATAGTGGAAAATTTGATATCTTCATCTTAAGAAAAGCGTTTAACAAATTAATTGAATCAATAGTTGGTCATGCATCAGCAAAAGAATTCGAAAATTTATTTGATTCTGTTGATTTAGATTCTAGTAAATTGGGAAAAACAGAAACCGAGAAAAGTAACATCATTGCTAAAGTAATGTTAAAAATTAATGAAATTAATTTTGAAATTAACGACGCAGAAATTGATATTTTAGGTGATGCCTATGAATATTTAATTAGTAAATTTGCTTCTGAATCAGTAAAAGCAGCAGGTGAATTTTATACACCACAACCTGTTTCTAAATTATTAGCTAAATTAGTTAGTCAAGGAAAAACAGAAATTAAAACGGTTTATGATCCAACATGTGGTTCTGGTTCATTACTATTAAGAGTATATAAAGAATTAAAAATTGGTCATTTATATGGTCAAGAATTAAAAACCAATTCATATAATATCGCAAGAATGAATATGATGTTACATGGTTTAAAGTATAATAAATTTGATATTTATCATGGTGATACATTAGAAGATGATGGTTTTAAAGGACAAGAATTTGAAATAATTGTTTCCAATCCGCCATATAGTTCTCATTGATCGGCAAATCAAAAATTTTTAAGCGATGAAAGATTTAGTGCTTATGGCAAATTAGCACCAAAAACAAAAGCTGATTTTGCTTTTATTCAAAATATGATTTATAAATTAGCTGCTAATGGTGTCATGGCCGTTGTTATTCCGCATGGAATTTTGTTTAGAGGTAATGCTGAATTAATTATTAGAAAATATATGATTGCCAAAAATTGAATTGATACTATTATTAGTTTACCAGCTAATATGTTTTATGGGACATCAATTCCAACTTGTATTATTGTAATGAAAAAATGGAAAAGTGATAATGCCATTTTGTTGATTGATGCTTCGAAAGAATTTGCCAAGCAAGGAAATAAAAATACTTTAACTGATGAAAATATTATTAAAATTATTAATGTTTTTAATAACAGAAAAACTATTGCTAAGTTTTCTAATTTAGTTGCGATCGAAATAATTAAAGCAAATGATTATAACTTAAATATTGCTCGTTATATTGATAATACAGCAGAAAAAGAAATCATTAATATTAAAGAATTGCAAGATAAATTAATTACTAATGAACAAGCAATGCAAAAATTAAATGAAGAATTTAAGTTACTGGTAAAAGCGTTGGTGATTAATAATGAATAAATCTTTGCTTCCCAAAATTGGATTTAAAGAGTTTGCTGATTTTTATTATAAAACAACTTTTAATAAGTTTTATAATAAGGGTAAATCTGGAGGAACTCCAAGTACAAAAAATAAAGATTTTTATAATGGAGAAATATCATTTTTATCAATTAAAGATGTTACTAATCAAGGCAAATATATTTTTGAAACTGAAAAAACAATAACTAGAAAAGGACTTTTAAATTCTAGTGCTTGATTAGTACCAAAAAATTCATTAATATACTCTATATATGCTTCTGTTGGATTTCCAACAATCAATAAAATTCCATTAGCTACTAGTCAAGCTTTTTTTTCTATGGAAATTAATAATTTATATTTTTCGATAGAATACTTATATTATTTATTACTTAAATTTAAGAAAAAAGAATTAAATAAATATATTATAAAACAAACACAACCTAACCTTTCTAAGGAAATAATTAACCAATTTATTTTTAAACTACCTAATTTACAAGAACAAAATAAAATTGCTGATTTTTTTACCATTATTGATAAAAAAATTGAATTAGTTAAAGAACAGTTAAGTTTATTAGCAAAACAAAAACAATATTACTTAAATAATATGTTTGCTAATGAAAAAGGTTATCCCCAAATTAGATTTAAAGAGTTTATTAATGAAAATAATTTTCAAAAAGTAAAATTAAGAACAATAGCAACAATTTGAGGTGGTTCAACACCTTCAACAAAAAATAAAAAACTATGATTAAATGAAATTCCTTTTATAACTCCTAATTTTATTACAAAAAATAACAGTATGCTGCTTAATAAATATGATCGTTTTATTACAGATAAAAATTTTAATTTTTCTAAGAAAAATGATATTCTTTTAACTTGCAGAGCTCCTGTTGGTGTAGTTACAATAAATAATTTAGAAAAATGTTGATTTAGTCAAGGAATAAAAAACATTAGAACAGGAAAATTAATAAACCATAAATACCTATATTATTGACTTTATAACAATAAGAAATGTATTAATTACTAATTCATTTGGAACAACATTCTTAGAAATTTCTAATAAAGATTTAGAAAATATTCAAATTTATATTACTTGTAGTTTACAAGAACAAACTAAGATTGCACATTTTTTTAGTATTATTGATAGGAAAATTGAATTAGTCAAAGAACAGTTAAGTTTATTAGCAAAACAAAAACAATATTACTTAAATAATATGTTTATTTAATTTATGGTTTCTATCTGATTTTTACATACAAATAAAAGTTTTACATAATTTAACAAAATAATGTAATCTAAACAAGTATTTTTTAATAGCAACCGTTTTTAATTTTATGATATGATTTAGTTAATTAAAAAAGATAATCTTGTTTTTTCTTAGAGATTCTATTTTAATAGATAAATATTTATTAGAATAAGATATTACCAACCGAATAATTTATGCCATCATAGCCAACATGTAACGCTGATCAATTATCTTTATTTAAAATTACATTACTACTTTTTAAAAATCATTTTCTAACAATAACATACTGTTTTATTTCTTTCTATTCCTATTATTAACTCTTCTTCTTTCTTATTTTTTCAAGACTTTTATCTTTTTTATGACAAATATTTATTAAACTTTTTTGCACCTTTACTAAATGATTACTTAGCTTTTTTATTTCATTACTATTTTGATTTTTAATATTTAGTAATTTCTTTTTCTAAATTAGTTGTCATATTTTATCAATATTATTTCAATCATTAACTAATTCTCTTGTTTCAAGTATCATATTTTAGTTTATTATTTGTCCTTAGTAATATATTTTCAACAAAACTAGTAATTTTATAAATATTTACGAAATTTTCTTTCATATCATAATCAGCATTTTTATTAATTTTACTAGAAAAAAACAGGAAAATACTCTAAAAAGAGTAAAAACACAACATAAAATAATTTTTACATTATAATAGTGTTAGTGAGTTATTTAAGATAACATCTTTTTTGATATAAGATTATGAAAGGTAATATTCACATTTATTCTACTCTAGATTTAACTAAGGAGGTTAAAATAATGAAAAATATGAGAACATTATTAAAACTATTAGGGGCTGTAACTTTAACATCATTGCCAGTAACTACCATTATTGCTTGTGGAACCAAAGAAGATGAGAATAAAAAATTAATAGATAATGTATCAATAAATTTAGGTCTAACTGATAGTGATGGAAAAGGATTAAAAGCTATTGACATGATGTGAGATGGTAAGTATACACCAATTTTCACAATTGATGATAGTGACATCAACGCTACTAATCTACTAGAAGGTAATGTTACTACTGGTGATGCTAAAGCTAAAGATGAAGATAGTTTTTATTTTTTAAAATCTGTTTTACAACAAACAGTGAAAACAGGGACAACATTTGAAGATGGCATGTTTGATGCAGCTGAAGTTGCTAAAATTAAACATAAAGTAACTAATATACAAGTTGCTACTGCTAAAGTTATTGAACCAACTGATGAGGAAAAACTTATTATTAATGATGCAACATATCTTTTACAATTTTTTAAAGAAGATAATAAAACAAATTTAGGTGATCAATATCAAATCCAAGCAGTAAGTGGTACAAAGGCTACATTTAATATTTTTAGCACTGATAGTACAAATCCTGCTAAACTTAGTTATCGGGAATTTGTTTATTCAGGAAGTCCAATTCAAAATTTTTATGCTAATGCTAAAAGAGAGACTACTGTTGATAAATGAACAGTAGAAAAAACAGAAGTACCATTAATAAGCCATTCAAGAACTGATCAAGCTATTTGTTTTAATAACTTTGAAGAACTAATTGGTTGAAAAGCAAAATTTAATGTTGACAGTTATGAAAAAATTGGTATTGATCCAGTTCGTCTTGGATCAGGTGATAAATTAAAATTTAAGGTTACTTTAATAAAAAATGAAGAAACAATTTCTCTAAAATCAACAATAACAATTTCAATACCAGTTTCAATACCAAGTTAAGAAAAAATATTAATAAACAAATGAAGAAAAAATAATAATGATATTATTTAACTTAAATAATATCATTATTACTTTAATTTTTCTTCACTATTAATCTTCATTGCCGAAATTTGTTTTAATTGAAATTGTTCATGAACTATTGCTTCAAATTCTAAAACAACGCCTACTTTAAATTTTGCAAATGCTTCAACAATATATTTTTTATTATTAAAAATTAAAATCGCTAATTGATCAAAAACATAATCTAAAATTTTATTAGATTCTGGCTCTAAAGCAAGAGTACAAAATATTTGTTCATTTCTTAAATATTGTGATATTACTAATCCATTATTTAATTCATCAATTTGCTTTCATAAACTTGGTGTTAAAATAATTTTAGTCACACCATGAGCACAATATTTAATACCATCTATCTCATAAGAAAAACCATTATTAAAAATAATGGTATTCATTCCTACTTCTCGATAATTAATAGTATATTCAGTTGTTAATTCTGTAAAAATATTTTCTTTACCTACTCAGTCAACACTAACTTCCATATTTTTATTAACAGTAATAATAATCCCATTTTTTATTTTTTTATTTCACTGTAAAAATAGTTTTCATTGTTCAATAATAACAAAAACTATTTCATCAATTAACATATGTGGTACTACGGAATCCTCAGCTAAAACTGAAATTTTACTAACAATATTACTACTTAAAAAATTAGATAACAATGTCACTTTATTACTAATTTCTAACTTTCTATGTTTTTTATAAATTTTAATAATACGTTTGCATGTACTTTTTTTCAAAACTAATTTAGCAGTTCCTCGACGTTGGCTTGCAAAATATACAAATGCTAATAAATTATAACCAAATTTTCTTGCCATTATAATTCTCCTGACTATATTAAATTATAAATTAAAACTGCTTCACTTTAAAATAGTATAATATAATTATAACAGAACTAGAAAAGTTAAGACACATATAAAGTGATTTGTTTAAAATAAAAAGTTTAATTAACAAATTAATTAACGATATTTTCTAACAGGAACACAACTAGTACGATGAATAACACAAATACCATAAGTCTGTAATGCTAACTGATGACTTTTTGTGTAATATCCTAATTATGACTTTTAAAGCCATAATTAGGATACTGACTATCATCAGCAATCATGATGTTATCTCTTACCACTTTGGCAATAATTGAAGCACTAGCAATATTAAGTGATTTTTGATCACCTTTTATTATTGCTTCCACTTTTCTTATAAAATTAGAAAACTACGGTTGTTCAAAATCAACTAAACATACTTCAGGAATTACTTTTAATTTACTAAATGCTTCTATCATTCCTAAAAAACAAGTTTATAGGGGATCCCTTGCTACTTCGTTAGCACCCCACCCCCAAAGTTGTGGGATAAACCCCATGGTGCCACCAACCAATAAGATAGGTTTGCTCTATACTTTACTATTCAAAAATAAAACATCACTAAAAACAACAAATATGAACCAAATATAAGTATTTATAAATACTTATATTTACCATATTCATTTACTTTAATATAAATTAAAAACACAATTAAAAAATTTTCTAAATTTGAATGTTTAATTAAATATTCTTTGGTTTTAAAACTAAATTTATTTGATAATTTTATTTCACTAAACTTACATTTTACATTAGGAAATAATATATTTTGATTAAATATTTTCTATCTATTTTTATTTTTAAGTTATTTTCAATAATTTTTTCATTACCTGTTTCAATTAAGTTTATATAAATCAAATCTGACTTATGTGCAAATTCATTTTTTTCTAAATCCAATATTATATATATTTTAAATCATTATCACTAATATTTTAATACCAATAAAAAAACTAAAAATAAAAAATTAAGTAAACAAGAAAAAAATACAATAAGATTGTATCTAAAATTAGAATTAAAGTTGAACATGTTTTTGCTTGATTAAAAAGATTCAAAATTTTAGTAAATAAATGTAGAAAAGGTAAATTTAAACTTATGTATTTAAGATTTAACTTACTTTGTGAAATTTTTAATAAAACAAAACCTTTAAAATAAAAAAAGTGATTAAAAACCTATTTCACAATTTAAATTATTATTAAGTTAATATCAAATACTATTAACAATTTTTGTTTTTTGAATATAAAACTATTTTTAAAATATTTTTTTCAAAAAATATTAATTTCTATAATTAATAACACTAAATAGCTTAAAAAAATAAAATGAGTTTTTTCTTGACAATTTATTAATTTTAATTATGGAATATGTCTATTTTATTTTATTATAAAAAATAAAATAAAAGAGTAAAATTTAGATAGATAAAAAGAGTTTATTAAAAAGGTTTTTAACTCATCACTTAATGAAAAGTAAATGGGTTTTTATGTTTAAACGAAAGGTATTCAATATGAAATATTTTAATCCAAGTTATTGATTTAAATTGTGAGTACTAAGCATTCCACTTTTTAATGACAAAACACAAGGTATTAATGCTAAGTCAATTGATAATAATCAAAAGATTAAAGATTGAACTAGTAACAATACTAATTTAGAATTAATAAATCAAGAAATTAATTATACAAACTCAAGTACTAATTATCAACCATATAATTTAAATGAAATAAATCAAAATATTAACCCATTTTATCAATTATATTTAGATTCATTCTCAAATCAACAATCAGAAACAAGTACCCATAAACACCGGCACGAAAAAAGCAGAAATAAACAGAAAAGAAGTTTAAATAATAATGTAATTGATATTAAAATTGCTCCAACTGGAAGTATTTATTTTATAACAAGTACTGGTAAAGTTTATTTTATGAACAACTATAGTCGTTCTGTTGTACAAATTAATACACTTTCTGATTATTTTGTTAAAGATATAGGTATGGTTGAAAAAAATATTGATAGCAATAATTTACGTGCTGGAAGTGTGTTTTTCATAACTGATAAAGGGGTATACTTAGTACCACAACAAAATCATGATTGAACTTTAACTAAAATAAATGGTTTAGATAATAATGTAATTAATATTAAAATTGCTCCAACTGGAAGTATTTATTTTATAACAAGTAGTGGTAAAGTTTATTTTATGAACAACTATAGTCGTTCTGTTGTACAAATTAATACACTTTCTGATTATTTTGTTAAAGATATAGGTATGGTTGAAAAAAATATTGATAGCAATAATTTACGTGCTGGAAGTGTGTTTTTCATAACTGATAAAGGGGTATACTTAGTACCACAACAAAATCATGATTGAACTTTAACTAAAATAAATGGTTTAGATAATAATGTAATTGATATTAAATTAGATTTAGGAACAGTTATTTATAAGATAAACTTAGGAAGTATCTTTAATTATGATGATAAAACCATTTTAAATATTTTAAATTACTTAAACCCTAATTTAGATATAGGTCATTTAGAAATTTCGATAAAAGATGATATTTCAGCAACTATAAAAGCAAAAAATAATTCTAATAAATACACTGGTTCTAAAAAAATATATTATTCAATTAATGAAAATAAAATTATTAATTTGAATGAATTAATTAAACAAGCTTTATTTTTAAATTTTA
Source organism: Spiroplasma endosymbiont of Polydrusus pterygomalis (assembly GCF_964030825.1). NCBI lineage: Bacteria > Bacillati > Mycoplasmatota > Mollicutes > Entomoplasmatales > Spiroplasmataceae > Spiroplasma > Spiroplasma endosymbiont of Polydrusus pterygomalis. Next base: position 958,641 of record NZ_OZ034964.1, read on the forward strand.
GAGATAAAAACTCTTTTCAAGGTGATATTAAAAGTCTTAACTTAGAAAATTTATTTTATTCAAATATTGAATTAATTAAAAATAGTGAAATTGAAAAAATAAATTTTTTGGAAAATATTTGTTCTGGAAGTATAGAGTTTCCTATTTTATCACATGAACAAACTTATCATTCTCCTTCTTGTGAATATTCACAAGAAATAACAAGAAAATATGAAATTATAAAAGGACTAACTAATACTATTGGAATTCAAAATAGTAAAGAAGAAACAAATACATGAACAAGTGGTAACAGTAAAACAGAAATTCAAAATTGAAATTGGAATATAAACCCGTCCTTTACTATATTTGGATTTGGAGGAAGTATTGGAGGTGGGGGAAAAGGAGGAGAAACAAGTTCTACCAATGAAAATTCAATTTCCAATACTACAAGTTATTCAAATACACTTTCCATAGGAAAGAGTTTTGATTTATCAAATACAAATACACATGAACTCAAAGTAATTACAGAATTAACTTTTCCATCTCAACCAATTAAAATTTTAGCAAATGAACAAATAAAAGTTAGTATTGTTGTAAATAAAACTGCTAATAAAATTTTTTTAACTTTGAAACAAAAAATTTATGGAGAAATTAACGGTGTTATTTCATCTAAAAATATCGCAGATATAACATTAAATGTTTCTATTAAAGAACTAATGCAAACTTTACAAAGAAATAATCTTTTACCACCAGAAATCTTTATTAATGATAATGATAGTATAACTTTTAATGGAAAAATATTATTAACTGAAACGAAAAATAATTTAGATTCTAAATTAAATAGAGATATCATAAATACTCCACAAATTGTTAAAAAAGATGTAGAAAAGTGAAATATTACTTTTGCAAAAACGATTAATCAAAAACAATATTTACCACCAATAACTAATAATTCAAATTATGTAGCGAACAATATTACATTTTTATAAAACATTGATTCAAACCAAAATTATGGTTGTATATAAACCTTTACTTAAATAACAAAAACCACTTTTTAAAGTGGTTTTTGTTATTATAATTGTAAAATTAAATATAAAAGATACCTCAATATCCGCTTTGTTGACAATTTTAATACTTCTCCGAAGTTTATTGTTTTTAACAATATATTACATTTTAAATATATAAATGTATGTATAAAAATATTAAAATATATTTCAATATACAATAATACATTCTATAAAATCATACTCTGATTCTTTAAGTTTTTCCATAGAAACCTTAATAGCAATTGAGCAATTATCAATACCAATTCATTTTCGATTTGTATTTTCAGCAGCCAATAACTCGTTGATTTGAATCTTTTATTAACGGATGAGCACACAAAATTTGGTAAGAATAACAGCAGCAATAACAATTAGTCCAGCATTGCTCCACGGCCTACTTCATCAAAGCTAGCAATCAATGTTGATTGTGAATAGTTATCAATTTCATATCGTAACCTAGTTTTCATTAATTAAAACCTTAGGTGGTATTTCAAATGAAATTAAACCTAACTTTCCAACTTGTAAATCATTAATAAATAAATTCATAGCACGATGAGTATTATCTTCATTATTTACTAATTTCAAATGATACTTTTGTGCTAATTGTTTAAAATAAAAAAATAACGTTTCATCAGTAATATTATTAACATCAAAATTAATATTATAATATTTAACTAGTCTTTCATAATAATTTTCAAGCAAAAAAGTTAAAGCAAAATTAGCAATTTCTTCTAAAAATAAATGTTTTACCGGAATCGCTTTAATTAATGCTAAAATCATTACAACTTTTTGATCATTCATTTTTGGTGGCAAAATACCAGGACTATCTAATAAATCAATTGTTGAATTTAATTTAACCCATTGTTGACCTCTAGTAACGCCAGGTATATTAGCAGTTTGCGTTACTTTTCGTTGTAATAAATTATTAATAAATGTTGATTTTCCAGTATTTGGTAAACCCATAATTAGTACTTTAATTTTTGGATTAATAATGCCTTTAACTAACTGTTTTTCAATTTGTGGTTGCATTAAACTAGTAATTAAATTTAACAAATGTGGTTTAATTTTTGTTGTTAATGACTTTGCTAATAAAACAGCAAAACCTTGTTTTTCAAAAAAAGTAACTCATTGTTTAGTGATATTAGCATCAGCCAAATCAACTTTATTAAGTACAATAATTCTTACTTTTGTTTCTAATAAGCGATCTAAAAGAGTACTTTTTGTTGCTAATGGAGCTCGGGCATCTAAAATTTCAACAGCAACATCAATGATAGGCAATTTTATTTCAATTGCTTTAATCGCTTTCATCATATGGCCAGGGAATCAATGAATTTGATTATGGCTACTTTCATTAGACATTTTATACTCCCTTAATACACATTCTCTTATGCTATTATCATTTTAGAAAACCACCATCAATATTTAATAATGGTGGTTTAATTATTATTTAACAGCTTTTACTGTTTTAATTTCTTTAATTCTAGCAGCTTTACCACTTAATTTACGTAAGTAAAAAATACGTGCTCTTCTTACTTTACCTTTACGGATAACATTAATTTTATCAATTAATGGTGAGTGTAAAGCAAAAGTTTTTTCAACACCTTTACTACCAACAGTTTTACGAACAATAACATTTTCAGTAATTCCTGAACCCTTACGCGCAATAACTACTCCTTCAAACATTTGAATACGTTCTTTTTTATCTTCTTTGATTTTTGAAAATACTTGAATTGTATCTCCAGCTTTAAAATTAGGAAGATCATGATTTAATTGATTTTCACTAACTAATTGCATAATTGCATTTTGCATGTTTTATTTCTCCTTCCGTTTAGATTTTTTAAGTGAAGCTTTATATTCTTCAATAATTATTTTATCTTTTGTCGATAATTGATATTTTTTAAATAAATCGATTCTTTTTTTATAAGTGTTAATTAATGCTTGCTGATGACGATATTGTGCTATCTTCTCATGATGACCACCAATAAGTACTGCTGGAACTTTCATACCAAGTACTTCTTCTGGTCTTGTATATGTTGGATAATCCAATAATGAATTGCTAAATGAATCATTAAGGTGTGATTGATGTTGAATAACATTAGGGATCAATCTAGTAATACAATCAATAATAACCATTGCTGGTAATTCACCACCAGTTAATACATAATCACCAATTGAAAGTTCTTCATCAATATAAGGCATAACACGTTCATCAATACCCTCATAATGACCACAAACTAAAATGTAATTAATATTTTGTTGACTATATTGATAAGCTAATCGCTGATTTCATTGTTGACCTTGTGGACTAAGTAAAATTGTTTTAGCATTAGGACGCTTAAGTTTAACATTATTAATAGCATTAATTATCGGTAATGCTTGTAATACCATACCATTGCCACCGCCATAAGGAGCATCATCAACTTGTTGTTGCTTATTATCAGCAAAATTTCTAATATTAACAATATCAATACTAATTTGTTTTTTACTAATTGCTCTTTTAATGATTGATGTTTGCATAAAGTCATTAAAAGCATTAGGAAATAAAGTTATAATTGTAAATTGATTTTTAACCATTATTAATTAATCCTTCAATCATATTAAAATAAACTTTTTTTTCTTCTTTATTAATTTTACTAATAAATACTTCATTATTAGGAATGAAAAAGGTTTTATTATTAACCATTTTTATTTCTCATAAACCTTGATGATTATTATCAAAGAAAGCAATAACTTCTCCTAAAAATATATCATTACTAGCATCAAATGCCTGATAATGAAGAATATCTTGATAAAATCAAGGTAAATTAACATTAATTATTTTTTCAGTATTAATAACTAAGTGCTTATTTTTCATACTTTGTACTAACTCAATAGTATCATAATTTTCAAAAGTTAATAATAGAAATTGTTGATGATTTCTTACCCTAGTAATACTTAAAGGTATCAACTGCTTATTTTCTTCTAAATAAACTGTTGTTTTCACTGCTCATAAAAATTTTTTACCATAATAATTACATAAAACTTTAACTTCACCACGTAGACCATGTGTGTTAACAATAGTACCTAACTCTAAATATTTCATTTTAAAACCCATTATTTATTAATTTAATAGCATGATTTTCTAAATACGCTTTATTTTCAATAATTGTTGACAATGCTTGAATCATATCTTTTTTTATCAAAGAAAATTAGTTCAATTAATTATACCAATAATGTTATATAAATATTAATCACTTCATTAAATTGTCAAAATATTTAAGTAACAGGTGCTTCTTCTTTTTTTAAAGAAGTTTCATTACCTATTTTATTTTTTACAGTAACTTTTTTAGTTATTTTTTTAGGATTACTATGTTTTCTACTTTGTTTCAAATTATGAAACTTAGTCATAATCCCTGCTGCTGATAATAGACTACGAACAGTTTCTGTTGGTTGGGCACCATTTGACAAAAATTTTAATGCTTTTACTTCATCAATAGTTACTTGCTTCCCTTTGTTTGTTGGATTATAAGTACCTAATTTATCAATATATTTACCATTAAGCTTTGTTCTTACATCAATGGCAACAATTCTGTAACTAGGTTGCACCGATTTGCTTTTTCCTGTTGGTATTAAGCGTAATTTAACCATAAATTACCTCCTTCTATTAATTTGTGGCACATAAACCTTTTTAATAGTATCCTATTCAAATGATGATGTCAAATAAAAATACTTAACAGATAAAAAAATTTAATATTGTAAAAATTAAATAGTTACCAAAATTGGTAACTATTATTTATATTTTTAATGAATCTGATTTTTTAATATTAATTGCTGGTTGAAAATTTGAATAATCATAATTATTAGAATAAGATCATTCTTCACTATCACTATTTGATTTTGACTCAAAACCACTATCTTGTGAACAAAATGAATTTCTAGGTTTACTTAAAGGTACAAACATTTCTTTAGCAAATGCTTCTTCTGCAATTTCACATTCAATTTCATCCTCAATACTTTTTACAGATACTAAATCATTAACTTCTGCTTTTAATAGATCAAAATCTGCAATAACATTACTTATTTTTAGCAAATCTTTCTGAAATTGAAAATCAATGTTTTCTTTTATTTTCTTATATTTTTGTTTTTCTGCATTTAATTCTTTTATTCAATTATCATTATCAAGTTTATTATGCTTTAATCTTTGTTGTTGAATTATTATTTTTTTATTTCAATCGAAAAAATTTAAACTAATAATTTTAAGAAAAGTATTTTTTCATTTACTAATTTTTTTAATTTCTAATTTTTTAATATTTTTACTATAATTACTATTAATTCTTAAACTATTGTTAATATCTTGATCATTTTTTTCTAAAAGTTTTTCATGTTTTTCATTTTTATCAACATATTTTTTTTGATAACTTTCTTTTGCTTTTTTTATTTCATTAGTAAAATAAGAAAGACATTCTTCATATTTTTGTTTTTCTTCTTTAGTGATTTCTATTTTTTTAAAAGATTCATTATTCATTTTTTGAATTAATTCGACATAAATTTTTATATTTGCTTGCTTTTCAAAAAAATAATATTCTTCAAGTAAATCGATACCTTTAAAATCATCTTTTGGACTTATTTTTTCAATAAATTCATTTATATTAATTAAACAAGTATTCATTGTATTCACCTCTTGATTTTTGATTAAAGCCCATTTCTTTTAAAAATTAAAATAAATGGGCTTTAATGCTGATCTTGAATTTATAATTAATTATTAACATACTTTTTATTATTTTGCAAATTTTATTAACACTAAAAAATGTAGATTAGACACATTTTTTGGACTAATAAAAGTTTTTATAACTTTATATTATTAGTTGAGGTGTAGTTTAAAATGAAATATTTAATTAATAATGCTGATTTTACTAAATTTGATTATAAATTTAACAAGTTTGTAGAAAAGTATAAAAATGATAAAAATATTAACAAAGTTAATATTTATTATCGTAAATTTAGAAAATTTTGTTTTATTTTTAAAAATAAAAAATACTTGTAAAGAAATAATTTCTCAATTACATATGCCAAAGCAAACTTTTTATTATTGAGCTAAACGTTTTTATGATATTTTCTACAGAAATAAACCTTTTGCAGAATTATTATTTAAATCAACAAAACCTAAAAATATTAAATATTTCTATAATTTGGAATTATCAGAAAAATTTATAAATTATTTTGTTCAGTATCAAGAAGAGTTTGGTATAGGTGCTTTTCAATTTTGTTATTTAATAAGACATATTGATGATATTAGGTTTAATTTTTTGCCAAAACCCTCGATTAAAACTATATATCGTTGATTAAAACGTTTTGGTTTTTATTCACAAAAAACTATTAAGAAAAAACATTTGAGATATGAAGTAAAAGAAACTGGATTATTGCAAACTGATATTAAAGTAGTATCAGATTATATAACAGGAAGTAAAAGATGATATATTATTGATTTTATTGATGAAAAGACTCGAATTACTTATTGTTATCCATCTGAACAAGCACAAACCAGAGATATTGTAAATGCTACTAAAAATGCTTTAAATTTTTATGAAAAATTGGGAATTAAAATTAAAAGAATTAGAACTGATAATGGTAGTCAATATACTAATACATCTTGTGGAAAACCACAAAGGAATCGTTGATTTACAAATTTTTGTAACAAAAAGGTATAGTTCATGAAACTACACCGTTTAGATCACCACAAAGTAATGGTAAGATTGAAAGATTTCACAGAAATTGAAGTAATTTATTTGAAATAAAACCATATTTAAATAGTGATTTTAGTTTATTTCAAAAATTAGTGAATTCTTTTCAAGAATATTATAACAATTCTAAACCACATAAATCATTACGATTAATGACTCCTATGGATTATTTTGATAAACTTTTATTAGATGGAAAATAGTCCAAAATGTCTGTACTATTTTATATATTAACACTAAAAAATAATAATTTCAAGTAATAATTATCTTTAAAAATTATTTTTTTATTACCATTAATAATAATTTCCAAAAGTAAAAACTTTCAAATATTATATGTTAGAATAAGTATACAAGATTCACAATATCACATCTTGTCCTATAAGTATTTAACTAAGTTTTAATTATAAAATTAATATTTAAATAATGAGAGAATATAAACATTTATAAAAAACTTGCAAAATAAAATTATACTTATTTAAAAATTATTAGGGTTCTTATTTAAAGAATTTGAGATAAAATATAAGCATTACTTCAATTTTAAAGTATATGTTGATGTTATAAAAACATAATAATAGTAACTACTTTAAAATCACTATTTTTTAGTTCATTTTAAAAAATATTAAAATTAGTAATTTTTATTAAAATTAAAAAAAGTCATTTATAATAATAAAAGATGAAAAGAGATAACCAACTTTTGAAATATTTTCTAATTAAGTTATCAAACTATAATTAAAAGAAAGTTAGGCGCCAAATAATGTTAATTAATAAAATAGTTAATCAGTATATCATTAAAATTAGTAGTCTTTTATTCAAATTCTATGTTAATAAAAACTTAACTGTTAAGCAAAAAAGAATACAGGATTACTTAATCTCTTAAAATCAATAGATAATTTGAAAAGTATTAATTTAAAATTTAAAGTTAATAATCACTCTTTTTTTGGCTTGTTTTAAAAAATATTAAAATTGGTAATTTCTATTAAAATTAAAAAAAGTCATTTATAATAAAAGAATAAAAGATAGTTAACTTTAAAAACGCTTTTTAATTAAGTTATTAAAACTACAAAAAAAGAAAGTTAGGTGCCAAATAATGTTAATTAATAAAACAACTGATGAATGTATCATCGAAACTGGGGGTGCTTTATTCCAATGTTTCGTTGATACAAATTTAACTGTTGATCAAAAAAAAATGTGTATAAATTGAATTATTTCATTTTTAAATTATCAAGATGCTGTTATACTATGTGATGAACAAAAAATTAATAGTTTACAAAAAGAACTTGCAGAAACTTTCACAACAGATTATTATAAAAATGCCTTAAAAGAGTTTAATAATGCAAATCTTATTTATAAAAAAACTACGCTTACTAACTTTAGAAATATGTATTTGGAAAACACATCACAAGATATTATTAATAATATTACTCAATTTCACGAATCATTTAATAAAACAATAAATCAGCATAAAAAAGCAATGTCTTTCTGAAACTTAAATAAAATATCTGAAAATCTTTTCTTATTATTTTTTGTAATTCATTATCATCTTGGCTATCAATTTAAACAAGAATTAATGCTAATCATTAAAAGTTTTACTAATCTAGTTAAATTTCCAATTTATATTGAACAAAATGATAGTCATGTTAAAATGCCATTAATGCAAAAAATCTTACAAGATAATGAACAATTATTTGAAGATCTTGAATTAATTCAATTAAGAAATTTCATTCATAGTTTAAATGACATATTTGCTAATGGTGTTAATATTAGTAGTTCTATTGAAAAATTAATTTTAACTAGACCACATCGAATAAAACATTCAATGAATATGTTGTTAAAAAAACATGGTATTAAATTACAAGAAATACTTTGAAAAAACAATCAAGAAGGTAATCCTACTATTGGTAATATGATTATGCATTTATTTGCTTATGAAACATATTATGTTCAAAGAAATCACAACTATGAAACTTATGAACAATTAGTACTAAATAATGTTTTAATCGATCCTCTTTTCCAAAAAATATTTGCTGAATATAAAACAAATAATGAAATTAATAAAGTTATTTCATAAAAAGAGCATTATTTTTTATTTATATAAAATTAACTTTAAAATAAAATTATTAAAAATATCGATTAATTTAAAATATTAAAATCAGATAAAATGCTACCAAAATTTTGGTAGCATTTTAGATATTAATTAAATTATTTTTTATTAACTTTATATCATTCTAGTTCTAAATCTTGTGCAGCATCCATGACTACTTCTGACATTGTTGGATGTGGATGACAAGCAGAAGCTAATTCAACAATAGTACCTTCTGTTTGCATAATGTTAACAATTTCAGCAATTATATCAGTAGCTGTTGAACATAAAATATGAGCACCTAAAATTTCTCCATAGTTTTTATCAATAATGATCTTAACAAAACCATCAGTTTCACCATCAGCTAATGCTTTACCATTAATACTAAATGGTATTTTTTTAACTAAATATTCCTTATTTAAAGACTTACATTCCGTTTCAGTTAATCCAACACTTGCTACTTCTGGAAATGAATAAATACAATTAGGCATTTTATTGTAATCAACTTCTTGTTCTGTTAATGGCAGATCGTAACCATCATTTCTGCCTTCTTTAACTAAAATATTATTAAGAGCTGCTAATCCTTGTGTTGATGCAACGTGAGCAAGCATTCTTTGACCATTAGCATCCCCAATTACATATATATTATCAATAACGTTATTATTAGTATCCAAAGCTTCTAATTTATTATTTACAGCAAAGGCTTGATTAGGTTTAATTTGAATTCCTAAATTAGTAAAGCCTGCAGTAACTGGGGTACGACCGGTACTTAATAAAAAATAATCACTAGTTACTGTTAATGGTTTTTTATGTTCTTTATCAGTTGCAGCATAATATGTTAATGTCTTATCCTTTAACTCATTAACACTATGACTAGTAATAATCTTAACACCATTTTTTTCAAGAATTTTAGTTAAAGTGGTACTAATATCTTCATCTAGTAATGATAAAATACGATTTGCATATTCAATAACAGTAACTTTGCTACCAAGAGTACTAAATAAAGCAGCAAATTCAACACCAATAACTCCACCACCAATAATAGTTAGTGTTTTTGGTACTTCTGTTAAAGAAAGAATTTCAGTTGAAGTCAACAATGATTGATTCATTTTTAAGTCTTTTTCACTTAAACCTTGTGGACCATCAGGATTATCAAACATTTTTACTTTTGAACCAGTAGCGATTATCATATATTTAGTAGTATATTTTTTTTCTTTACCATCTTTATCTTTCACTAAAATTGTATTTTTATCAATCGCACTACCAATCCCTAATAATTGTTCAACTTTATTAGATTTCATTAAAAAGCCAACACCACCAGTTAAAGTTTTAACGACGCCAGCTTTACGGTCTTGCATCACTTTTCAATTAATTTCAATATTTTTTTTATCTTTAATAGTAATACCATATTTATCACTATCTTTATCAATATAATGATAAACTTTAGCATTTTTTAGTAATGTTTTAGTAGGAATACATCCGACATTTAAACATACTCCTCCTCAGTTACCTTTTTCAACAATTGCTGTTTTTAAACCCATCTTTGCTGCTCTTGCTGCTGTTACATAACCACCCGGACCAGCACCAATAATTATTAAATCAAAATCATAGTTAGACATATTTTATATTTTCTCCTTAAGCTAAAATTAATGTTGGATTCTCTAATAACTCTTTAAGTCGAGACAAGAAATAGCCAGCAGGGGCGCCATCAATAACACGATGATCAATTGAAAGTGATAATGGAAAAAATTTATGTTCAACAATTTTACCATCAACAATAACTAATTTTTTTTGCATCATTCCTAATCCTAAAATTGCTACTTCTGGATAATTGATAACTGGTGTTCCCATTTCAATTCCTGCTGAACCAAAATTAGTAATAGTAAATGTTCCACCTTGCATTTCTTCACCTTTTAATAAACCTTTACGAGCTTTATCACCTAATGAATTAACTTGTCTTGCTATTTCAAATAATGAAAGTTGATCAGCAGTTTTAATTACAGGAACTACTAAACCTTTTTCAGTATCAGCTGCCATACCAATGTTGTAATATTTTTTAATAAGAATTTCATTATTAGCAATATTTAAAGTCGAATTAAGTAATTTAAAGCGTTCTTCTTTTAGTGTTTTGGCAACAGCTTTAACAAAAAATGGCATAAATGTTAATTTAGCACTACCATCGGGATCTTGTGCTGCTGGTTCTTTTAAAATTGTACGTAATTGTACTAAGTTTTCAGCATCAACATTAATCATTAAACTAACATGTGGTGCTGTATAAACTGATAATGACATTTGATTAGCAACGGCTTTACGGATACCTGATAATGGTACGTGCTCAACCTTACCAAAACTTTCAATTTTAGTAACATTAATACCTGGTGAACTAATAGTTGCAGCAGCAATTGTAGTTGTTGAATTAATCGGAGTTGTTGATGTATCAGAACTAGTTACCGGTTGATTATAAGCTAATAAATCGGATTTTAAGATTTTACCCTCTCTACCACTGCCTTTAATTTGTTTTATATCAATACCCAATCTACGAGCCATTACACGTACTACCGGCGTTGATAATACTTTACCTGTTTGTTGGGTAGGGGCAGGTTGTTCAATTTTTTTTGATGATGCAACTGGTGATTCAGGTTTTATAACTGCACTTGATGAAGATGAAGAACTTTTAGTATCACTAATTTCTCCTCCCAGTTCAATAATAACAGCACCTGATTTAATAGTATCTCCTTTTTTAACAAGAACCTTAGAAACTATACCATCTGCTTCTGCTATAATACTACCAGAAGCCTTATCTGCTTCAGCATCAATAATATTATCACCTTTTTTAACATTTTGACCTTTTTCAACATTAACTTTAGTTACCGTAACTTCATCATAACCATCCATATCTTTAAACTTTAATTCCATATTTTCACTTTCCTTCCTTTAATAAAACAACTAAAATTGATAATTCATCATTGCTTTAACTTTTGCTATAATTTTATCTGGACTAATTATAAATCATTTTTCACCTTTAGATAGTGGCACAGTAATATCATATCCTGTTAGTCTGGTTGGAGGACATTCTAAATATTCAAAACACTTTTCATAAATAACAGTAACAATTTCGGCAGCAACTGAAAACGAACGAACAGCTTCTGATACAACTAATAATTTTCCTGTTTTTTTAACAGAATTAACAACCGTTTCTTCATCTCATGGTTGTAATGTTTGTAAATCAATTAATTCAATTTTAAGATTTTCTTTTTCTGCTAAAATCTTAATAGCAGCTTCACAATCATAAACTTTTGAACCATAAGTAACGATTGTTAAATCAGGTTCTGCTTCAGCACTATATTCGGTAAGAACTTTAGCTTTACCAAGGACAGCAACTTCATAAGCATCACTAACTTCTTCTCTAACATCATATCTATAATTATTACTAGTATAGCTATTAAAATAAGTTCCTAAACACTCTAAGACAATAACAGGATCTGGACTTTCAATTGCTGCTAATAATAATTTTTTAGTATCATTAGGTTTTGAAGTCATTACTACTTTTAAACCAGGAATATGACAAAATAATGCTTCAATTGCTTCTGAATGATGTTCTAAAGCACCATTATTACCATTATTTCAATCATATGAAGGCATACGTACAACCATTGGACAAGTGAATCGGCCACGAGAACGATTTCTCATTCGTGCGGCATGACATAGTAACTGTTGAAAAGCAGGAAAAGAAAATCCTGAAAATTGCATTTCAATAACAGGATTTAAACCATTGATGGCCATACCAACAGCGCTACCAGCAATAACTGCTTCAGCAATTGGTGCATCAAAACAACGATTAATACCAAACTTTGCTTGTAAACCCTTAGTTGCACGAAAGACACCACCAACATTACCTGCATCTTCACCATAAACAACAACATTAGGATTTTTTTTCATTGCTAATTCTAAAGCTAAGGTAATAGCTTGTACATTATTTCTTTTCATAATTATTTTTTCTCCCCTTCATTGAAGAAAGCTTTAGCTTCTGCTTTTTGCTCAATTAATTGTGGCGTTAATTTTTCATATGTATAATCAAATATTTCATCAATCGAAACATTTTGATTTTTTAATGCTCAAGCAATGGCATCATTAACCTGTTTTGTAATTTGTTTTTCTAATGCTGCTTGTTTTTTATCATCTCAAAGTTTAATTGATTTTAAATATTCTCTCATGCGATCAATTGGATCTTTTTTTAATCATTCTTGTTCAATTTTAAAATCTTCCACAGAAAAATAATCTTTTTTAATATCAAAAGCAGAGTGTGCATTTTGACGATAAGTAACAGCTTCAATTAATGAAGGACCATTACCTTTTTTTGCTCTTGCAATAGCTTCTTGCGTTGCATGATAAACAGCAAAAAAATCATTACCATCAACACGAATATTAGGTATCCCATAAGCACTTCCTTTTTGTGAAAAAGTTGGGCTCATTGTGGCTTTAGCAGTCGGGGTATCTAATGATCATTGATTATTTTCAATAAAAAAAACAATTGCTAATTTATGAATAGCAGCAAAGTTAAGCGCTTCAGCAAATTCACCCTCAGAGGTACCACCATCGCCAATAGTAGTAATAACAATTCCTTTATCTTTTTTATATTTTTCAGCAAAAGCAATTCCTGCTGCATGTGAATATTGAGTAGCAATTGGAATATTAACTGGTAAAATATTAACACCTTTTGGCATTTGACTTCCCATTTCATTTCCTAATCAATATTGAATTACTTTTTCAACTGGATAACCAGCGGTAATTCAGGCTGCATTATTACGATAAGCAGGCACTAATCAATCAATACCTGAACGTAAACAAGTAGCATAGGCTACTTCAACACCCTCTTGACCTCGCGAAGATAAAAAGTTAATAACTTTCCCTATTACTTTTGGGATACCATTTACTAATTTTACTTGTCCCTTTTCATCTTTTTCATAATTTAATTCCATCTGCATTTGTTCTTGTATTCGAGAAAAGCACATATTTTCATATGCTTTTAATAAAATCTTACTATCAAATTTTTTCAAATAATCAACGAATTCAGGATTAATTTTTCCCTTTTCATTTAATATCTGAAAAATTTCTTTTTGGGGATTATCAAATTTCTCAATTCACATTTATACTTTCCTCCTAGATATTTTTAGATAATTGCAGTTATATCTTTAATTATACTAATTTTTAAAATAATGAATGAACATACCACTTCATTATACTACTAATAATGATTGGTGCAAGATAATTTATACCAAAAATATAATTTTATCTCTATTTTTATTAACTACCTAAAAGACAACAATTAAATCTATTTATAATTTTTTAAATCAAACTAAAACTGTACAAAAATATATTGATAGAAACTTAAAAAATATATTAGTATTTTAAAATAATAAAATTTATAATCTATAAACTAAATAAAATTAACCTATCAATATTTTACGTAATGAATAAGGAAATAAATTTAACTATTGTATCAAATCAAGCAGCAAAAAGTAAAAAATAATGCAGTTTTAATAATTTAATAAACAAATTTTAAAAAAGTGCTAATAAGCTTTAGCACTTTTACTATAAAACATAATTTCTTTGGTTATTTAATAATACTACTAATAATTTCTTGCTTAACAAAATTATCACCAAAAATTTCATTAATATTAGTATTTTCAATAATATTGGTAATTGTTTCTAAATTATATTTTTGCTTTGTTAACTTTTTTTCTAAACTAGCAGTTCCTGTTGAACCTAGAAAATCACCATATATTTTAATATTTTCAATAATTCCTGCTTTAACATTCATTCAAACATGAATTGTGCCCTTACTAGGAAAAAGTGTTTTATGTTTTAAATCAAAATCTGGTGAGTTACCATAAACCCAATCTCAAGTTCGATATTTATCATTTGCTAATTTTTCAATATCAGAAATCATTTTTGGCGAAAATTCCATAATCTTCGTATTTTTTGTACTTTTTAATTGCTCAATAATTAAATTTTTAAATTGATCAATTGTTATTGGTGGATTTAATAATGGTAAAATATTTGTTATTCGTGCTTGGACAGATTTAATACCTTTTGATTTTAATTTATCTAAATCAGGTTTTAGCACTTTTGGCAACATCTCCATATCAACATTAAAAAGAATAGTACCATGATGTAAAATTCGATTTTTATATGTATATTGAGCATTACCCGATATTTTTTTATCATCAACTAAAATATCATTTTTACCACTAAATTGAGCATTTAATCCCAGACTTTGTAAAACATTAACAATTGGTTTTGTAAAAAGAGCATAATTACGAGCATTATCTTTATTTTTATCAAAAATAAAAGTAAAATTTAAATTACCTAAATCTTGGTAAACAGTACCACCACCAGATAATCTTCGCACAACATTAACTTTTTTTGATCTTACAAATTCATTATTAATTTCTTCAATCGTATTTTGATTTCTACCGACAACAATTGTATTATTGTTTTGTCATAATAATAAAATTTCATCGGTAATATCACGATTAGTAATTAAATATTCTTCAGCAGCTAAATTAAAATATGGATCTTTACTATTATTAATATAATAAATCATTATTAATTTTATTCTCCTTTATCTTCAATTTTAGTATTATTAGTTCATTTATTAACAAATTTTAAAGTAATTTTGCAATACATATCATAATTGGTAGTAATAGAACGAATATGTTTAGCAAATGGCACAATTAATAAATCACTTCTTACTTCTTCTTCATATTTTATTTTATTATAATACATCTTTTGTGCCATTGTCACTGGTACAGTTTCATCATCATTACCATGAATAAATAATACAGGAATTGTCGAACAATATTTAAATTTATTAATAGGATTAATACTGTTAATCTTAAATTTATCTTTACTTTTAAAGAAAAAATTAACACCAAAATAAAATCAAAATCAATGAAGTTTAAAATACTGTTTACCCATAATTTTAATCATATGACTAAAACTATCAAATCCACAATCAGCAATGGCACATTTAACACCAATACTACTAGTATCAAAACGTGAGATTGTTTCTAAAATAGTACTAGCACCCATACTATTACCAGTTAAAATAATATTAGATGGTTGGTTAAGATTAGAAACTTGCAAATAATTATTAAGACTGACAATAACAGTATACAAGTCATCAGCTTCTTTATTACCAAAAGTAATTGCATCATCACTGTTATTACTACCATGACCTCTTGTATCATAAGTTACAACATTATATCCTTGATCATAAAAATATTTTGCTAAATATAAAATACTGTAACGATTTTGTTGTCAACCATGAGTTGCAATTACTCATTTATCATTTTTATTAGGTTGATGATTATCAATAAAGAAAGCTGATAATAGTTTATTATCATAAGTAGTTATTGTTATATCTTGTGGTTGCATCATGTCTCATGTCATATCATCAATCAGTAACTGTGGACAATTTTGTAATTCCATATCATGATTATAAAAATCTAAAGTATTAAGATTAATTTTAAGATAATTTGGGTTAGTACTTTCTCCAGTTCGTTGAAAATTTTGCATAACATTACGCATCATTAAGCCAACAAAAAAATTAGTAATTAAAAAAGGAATAACCCATAATGGAAAAGTAAATATTAAAATAATTTTTAATCATCAAGCAATTTTATATTTACTTTCTTTAACTGGTAAAATCATTCTTGCTCTCAGTTTTAAATATTGTTTATTACTAACCATTATGTTTTATTCCCCTCAAAATTAATTTGATAAGGCAATCTATTTTTTCTTACCCTTTAGATATGGATCTGGATATGCAATGTCTTCTTTTGTTAAAATCCCTGTTGCTAAAAGTGCTGCTGCAGTAACAAAATTATAAGGTTTATTAAAATGTGGTAAGAAATACATATCAATTAATGGTATTTCATCAATAGTAACTTTTTTCAATATTGCTAATGAGAACATGGCAATTGTTTCTGTATGATCATGAGTTGAGCCAATTTCAGCGCCAATAATACGACGAGAACTTTTTTCTCATACAATTTTAATTTTTACTTCATGATTTTCACTCATAAATGGTGGAAATACTGTATCTTGATAAAAATATGCTTCTACATTATTATTTCCTAAAATTGCTTTAGCAGAAAGTTCTGATAAACCAGTAGCACATAATTTTCAACCAAAGACAGCAATGGCATTAGTTCCCTGTACACCAGGAAAAGCAATTCTTGTTTTAGGATTAATTTTAGCAATATTTATCCCCGCAATTAAACCACTACGGACAGCATTAGTTGCTAAAGCAATATTAACATTTTTATTTCAAGCATTTGAATGAATATTAATACAATCACCAATCGCATAAACATTAGGATCTGAAGTTTGAAAATATTCATTAACTTCAATGGCTCCACGTGGATCTAACTTAAGTTGTGATTTACCATTCTCATCTTTTAACACAGCAGTATTTGGTAAAAAACCAACTGCCATAATTACTAAATCAGCTTCATATGTTCCTTTATTAGTTTTTACTTGACTTACTTTATCATTTTTAATGATAAACTCTTGTAAAGTTTCTCCTAATTGTAATTTTATTCCTACTTTTGTCATATCTGCTTCAACATCATTTGTAAATTCTTCATCATAATAACGAGGCATAATACGATCTTCAAAATCAATTAATGTTACTTCTTTTTTATCTTTATAAAAAGCTTCTACTAGTTCAATACCAATATAACCAGCACCAATCACTACTACTTTTTTTACTTCTGGTTTACTTAAATGACTAATAATTTCTTGTGCATGTTGGTATAGTTTAGATAAATGAATACCATTTGTTAATTTAACACCATTTAAACTATCTTTAATAATAGCACCATCTTTATGAGCAATTAAACCAGGAATTTCTTTGCCACCTGGATTTAAGATTGGCCATGAACCAATTCCTAACAGCAACTTATCATAACTTTCAGTAACTTCTTCCTTAGTTTCTAAATTTTTAATAGTAACTGTTTTAGCTTTACTATCATACTTAATCATTTCATGTTTTTCTTTAATCTTAATACCTAATGCTCTTAATTTTTCAACTGTGGCATAAAATAACCCTTTTGGATCAGTAAATTCTTTACCAACTCAAAGGGCAATTCCACATCCCAAAAATGAAATATTATCATTACGATCATAGGCAACCACTTCACTATTTGGATTAGTTCTCATAATTGCTTTTAGTGCAGTTGTTCCGGCATGATTGACACCAATAACAACTATCTTTTGTTTTCTTTCCATGCTAAATCCCTCTCTTACTTTTCAACTTTTTTTTGTAAGCACATAATATATATTATTTTATCACTTTTTGGTTAATAGTTAAAAATCTTTCTTGAAAGTAACACTATAATATTACTAATTGAATATCTTAAAATACCATTAGCTATTGGCATTAATATATTATCAAAATTATTTATTAATATTTGTCAGTCAATGATTTCTTTAAAATATATATTTTAATTTAAATTTAATAGTTAAGCACATGTGCGATAGTAAAACAGGTAAATTTGTTGGTAATGATATTGCTTTACAAACGAAACAAAGCTTATTAAACATTAAGGCAATTTGTGAAGCTGCTAATGTTACGTTAAACCATATTGTAAAAGTTAATATTTTCTTAAAAAACTTAAATCACTTTGTTGAAATGAACAAAATTTATGGAGAAATATTTGGTGAACATGTTCCAGCAAGAGCTGCTGTACAAGTTGCTAAAATTCCTAAAGATGCATTAATTGAAATTGAAGCAATTGCTTATTTAAAATAATTTTTCTAAATTTTATTTTTTTATTGCATATTCAAATTTTTAACTATAAAATTAAGTCAAGATTTATTTAGAATAAGTACTTTAAAATTAAAAAAAATTATTCATAAATGATATTAGTAACATAAACTAATATCATTTTTAATGATGCATTACTACACTTTCCAATTTAATATTCTTACTACAATTTCACACTTTTCTCAAAATTCTAAATATTTTATACTTAAAACAATAATAAAATACATTCTAAATAAATCTTACCTAATAACAATAATAAATATATTAATACCAACCAACTAATACTAACATAATAACTATTGAATTTAAAAATTACTATTAAAAATAGTAACTTTTTTTAATAAACATTTGCGATAAAAGAATAAAAAAACTATATATTTTTTCATATGAAAGTTGAATATTTTATATGATAACTAATACCCAATCAAATTATTAATAACAAACTAATCTACTCTTTTTTAGATATTAATTGTTTTATTAACAATAGGCAATCATTAACAACATCTCTCCCACTAAAGAAAAAACATTGTAACCATTTGTTAAAATAAATGAATCACCTTTTTTAATATTATTATCATCAATGATGCCATTACCATCTAATACTGAAATTTGTAATCATCTAGTATTAGGATAACTATATTGTTTTTTTCCAATATTAACTATTTTAATTAATTTAAAAAAACTATTATCGACTAAATAATTATCATGAGCACTAGCTTCACTACTATTTTTATCAGGAATTAAAACAATTTCTGATGCTTCTTGTAAATGCAACTTTCGTAAATTTCCAAATTCATCTTTACGATCATAATCATATAAACGATATGTAATGTCTGATGATTGTTGCAATTCAAAAACGATAGTATGTGCTAATAGACCATGAATTTTTAATGATGGAACATAAATAAATTGATCTTTTTTAATTGGAACATATTTTAATAATTTATTTCATTGTCCTTTTTCTATTCATTGCTTAAACTGTTCTTTAGTT
The DNA here is from genome assembly GCF_964030825.1 of Spiroplasma endosymbiont of Polydrusus pterygomalis. NCBI lineage: Bacteria > Bacillati > Mycoplasmatota > Mollicutes > Entomoplasmatales > Spiroplasmataceae > Spiroplasma > Spiroplasma endosymbiont of Polydrusus pterygomalis. Next base: position 978,286 of record NZ_OZ034964.1, read on the forward strand.
TTAGCATTATGACCTAAAATAATTTTAGCTTTTGGTAAACAATCCAAGATATATCAACATTCAGTTTTGCCTAAAAATTGATAATTTTTTTTTGCAAATTCATCATCAGGGTGAATTTGCACACTTAAACTATCATTAGCATCTAAAATTTTTGTTAACAATGGATATTCTTTATTGATAATATGACCTGTACTATCAATATTACCAAATAAATTTGGGTATTGTTGAAACAAATCTGCTAAACTCAATCCTTGATACTTACCATTTAAAACATAACTCATACCATTAGGGTGCGCACTTACTAATCAAGCTTCACCAATTGGTGTGTTTTTTGGTAAATCAAAATTAAAATTAGTTGCTAATTTTTGGCTACCTCATAATTTGCGAATAAAAGCAGGTTTTAAAAAAATTATCTGTGATGTGCTATTATTCATATTCACTCTCCTAAATTTTAGTTGTCTCTTTTAATTAAACTTTACTTTTCACTTTTTTTGATTTCTTATTATTAAATATTTTCATAGATTTTTCACTCATTACTTTAAATATTTTAATATGACGTGATTCAATAATTAATAAGCCACCATATATTAAACAAGTAATAATACTGCCAATAATGATAGCTAAAAAGAATAAAAAAATACTTACTCAAACTACATAATTAATTGAACTAACAGCACCTAAAACAGCAACAATAGGTCCACCATGACCTGCAGCATCCGTTAATAAAAAGCACCAGCAATACTTCCAGCAACAGCACTACCAATAATATTACTAATAATAGCGCGTTTTGGATCTTTTACCGCAAGGAATCGCACCTTCAGAAATACCAATACAACCCATTAACATTGCTGTTAAACCTAATGTACGTTCACTTTCATTAAAGAACTTACGAAAAATTAAAGTTGTTAAACCCATACCAAGTGGCGCCACAGGAATGGCAGCAGCTACTGCCCCCATAAATAATTGTGAACTAGGATCAGCAGTTATTGTTGTTGAAGCTGCTAAAAAAGCAACTTTATTAATGGGACCACCCATATCAAAACCAGCCATTGCTCCTAATAATAACCCAATAGCAGCCATTGCTTCACGTGGCATATTAGTTAATCCATCTTGAAATTTTTCCATTACTCAACCAATTGGGGCACCAATTGCATAAATAAAAATAAAACTAATTAAAAACGTGACAATAATTGGGATAAAGAAAATTGGCATAATTGGGGCAATAGTTTTTGGCACCTTTCATGTAATAACTCATCTTACTAAATATCCAACGCTTGGACCAATTAATAATGCTCCTAAAAATCCAGCAGAAACTTTTGGTTCCAAGCCAGCAATTGGATAAACTAATCCTGCGGTATTAGCAACATAAGCACTTATCATTGCTGGTGCCAGAGCAGCACGTCCTGCAATTGAATTAGCAATAAAACCAGCTAAAATGGGAATCATTAAGATAAAAGCAATACTACCAGCTTGATTCATAAAATAAAGAAAATGATTATGTGGTAACTTCGAAATATCAAAAGCTGCACCATAAATTGCTTTAGCAATACCGATTGATAAAGCTAACATAATTCCACCAAAAACAACAAATGGAACCATATAACCAACACCAGCCATAATATGTTTCATAACTCCTTGTTTGTCAGTCGTAAATAAATCATTTGCTTTATTTTCTTTTTCACCTTTTGTTCTTAATTCTAACTTATTTTCTTCAAAAACTTTTGCATTAGCAAAAGCAGCATTAATAACAGCTTCCGGATTTTTAATAACTTTACTAATTTCTTCTTTATACAAACGTTTATTAAAAAAACGATCTAATTTTAAATCAGCAACACCTGCTGATACAGCAATAATAACTAAATCAGCATTAGCAATATCAGTTGCCGAAAAAGCACCTTTAATCCCAATACTACCATGAGTTTCAACTTTAATATTATAACCTAAATTTTTTGCAGCAATTTCTAATTTATCTTGTGCAATATAAGTATGGGCTACTCCCACTGGACAGGCAGTAATTGCTATAATATTTTTATTATTTTTTGACGTTTTTTTTACTTCTTCACTAGTAACTTTAGCAACTGCATCATTATCATTAATATCAACATCTAATGCTTTAATAATTACTTTTTTATCTTTTGATGTTAATAATACTGATTGAAATTCTGGTTTTGTTAACTTTTGAGCTACCTTTGATAAAATTTCTAAATGTTGATTCTCAGCACTTTTTAATGGTACAATTAAAGCAATAATTGCTTTAACAGGTTGTTCATCTAGTGCTTGTCATGATACTGGTTGTTTAAAACGCATAATGAAAATTCCTGGTTTAATAATATCTTCATTACGAGCATGCGGTACAGCAACACCACCACCAAAAGCAGTAGTTCCTTCTTCTTCTCGATTGAGAAAACTACTAACTAAAAATTTTTCACTAGCATCTTTTTTTAAAAAACCTAAATTTTTTGCTGCTGCTGCAATTTTTTGAAAAACTTCTACTTGTGTCTTGCAAATAGATTCAAGAAAAACTTGTTCCTCTGTCAAAATATTATCCTTTTTAGACAACTTACTTCATCTCCTTACTTCAATAACATCATAATAATATTAAATTATTTACTAAAAAAAATACAGTTTTTTACTTAAAAAATTAATTAAATTTCTTAATTACTTTATTAGTCTTAAATCTATTTTCTAAATATCAATCTTTATGTTCTGATTTTAATAAATAAGTCGTTACCAAATCATTAAAATAAGTAATAGCAAATAACGGAGAAATAAATATTTCTTGTGCTTCATAAAGCCCTGAGGAAACAATATTAAATGTTCAATCAGCATAAGTTAATAATTCAGTTTTAGCTTGTGATGTAATAACTGCAATTTTAGCATTATTTTGTTTAGCAAGCCTAGCGGCTTCAACAATAGTGGTAGTTTTACCTGATAATGAAAAAAGAATTATTATATCTTCAGGAAGAATTAATGAAGCATGCATTAAAATACTATCATCATCTTTATTTAAACAAATTGACCGTAAACCAAAACGATATAATTTATTTGCTAAATCTTCAGCACCCAAGCCAGAATTACCAATGCCAGCTAAATAAATACAAGTTTTTCGATTATCATTTATTCAATTAGTAAATCTTTGTAATTCTTCATAATTAATTGTTGCATCATTTAAATCCATCAGCTTTTTATAATGCTCTTTTAAAATACTACGATTACCAAAAAATTCACGATTTAAAGCCTTGAAAGTAGTTTCTTGCGCAGCTAAACTAATAATAAATTCACGATAACCATTAAATCCTAATTTTTTAATTAAATTATAAACAACACTATATCCAACAGTATTTGCCTTAGCAAAAGCACTAATAGTAATTTGTTCCATTTTTTGACTATTCTTATTAATGTAATTAATAAGAATTTTTTCTTTTTTAGTTAAATTATTCTCCTCTTTTGATACTCTTGATCAAAAATTATCATTGATAAGCATGTAAACTCCTTCTTAAAATAATGTAAAATATTTTAATTTTTATTATTTTATTAATTATGTGATGAAAATGGATCATTAATATAATATGGTTGCAAATCTTCTATCTTTTTTACTTTAGTAAAATATGGTGATAACTTTTGAAAATTTTCTATAATGTTAGATTGTTGAAAATTTTCAATTACTTTATAATCAAGTAAATCATTAATAATACCAATTTTAGCATTTTCATCTACTAATTGCGGTTGAATAATTATTTTTCCCTTATCACATACTGCCAAATAACTCTTATTATTATATGCTGGCAAAATACTTACTGATCTCATTAATCCTACTTGTAATAATAAACTATTAATAGTGAAAACTGTTAAAAAATGATTCAAAACTTTAAGTGTTTTAACAAAAGTAATTGCTACTCTAATTCCAGTATAACTACCAGGACCATTAGCAATAACTACTTTTGCAATATCTTTTAATTTTATCTCACACTTTTCAAGTAAATCAGTAATTGTAGAAATAGCTAATTCTGTTTGTTTTTGTCAAGCATTAAATGATGAACTTAATAACATTTTATTATCTTGTAAAATCAAGACAGTTAATTTTTCATTTGTTGTATCTAAATATAATTGATACATAATATCACCCTAATTATTTCATTTAAATTACTATTAATAATTTTTAATATCTTACATACTTATTATAATATCATGTATAATGTAATTAAAATAGATAAAATATAGAATTGTGAGTTGATCAATATGGGTATAGAAAAAAATATAGGATTTAAAAGTAAATTCTCTGATTTTTTACTTTGATCTGGACTAATTATTAGCATTATTGCTTTAATACTTGCATTTGCAGTAATTTTAATTGAATATAAACCAATACCACCAGCAACACTTAATCCCCATGATTTATGAACTCCTGATTCAGCATGAGTTGGTATTTGAACAATGATTTCTACTTTTACTATTCAATCAAATTTTTTAGTTTTTCTGTTCTTTTGTTTTGTCTTAACAAATCGCTTTTATGAAAATCGTGCACAATTTGTCTTTGGCCGTTTTTCATTAGCGATAACTGTTTATATTAGTGTAACACTTATTGTATTTTTTGCCATATTATTTAAACCGATGTTAAATGAATTAGATCCTAGTGATAGTATTAGTATATTAAACTTTATCAACACATTTTTATTACATTTAATAGTTCCTGTAATTGTAATTTTATATTTTATGTTTTCTTCTGGTAAATATTATTGAAAGTTTGGTAAACAAACATATCTTTGAATACCAATCATTTCTATTTACATGTTTGTATATTTAGCTTATGCCCTACTTAAAGGAAATTTTGTTGGTCATTTAAAACGTGGAGCAAAAGAAATTGATTACTCATTTCCATATCCATTTTTAAATTTTCATAAAGATTTAGGTACATTCTTTATCTACATTGCTGCAATTTTAGTTCTCTATATAATCTTGATGTTACTTTTTACGTTTTACAATAATATGCTTTATAAAAAAAATAATAAACCAATAACAATTTTAAAAGATACAAATTTCTAATCATTAATTAAAATAAATAAAGTGTACAGTTAATTAGTACACTTTATTACTATTATTATTTATTATTTAAAAAATATTGAAACATAATTGTAGGGAGGAATATATATTATATTTGTTTGTGAAAAGTAAAAATTTGAAATTATTTTAAATTTAAATTAATTTATTATTTTCCCTCCTTTTATTAGAAATTATTTTAAAATTATATAAAAAAATCCTTATATACTTATATATACAAGGACTTAAAGTCAAATATAAAATTAAAATTGGCACTACCAAAATATTATATAAATATTTATAATTGCCAATATAATTATAACTTACTAAAAAGTAAAAACAAGTAATAACCTTTTTACACTTATATGATATTACTTAATTTAATTTTTACAACTTTAAATAATAAATTTTATTTTAAATATTTCTTTTTACGAATAATAACTACAACTATCGGAGCAATAATTAATAAACTAAAAATAAAACCACAAATAATAATAACATTTCAATTATTAACTACTGTTCTAGTCGATAAAGGTATATTAACATCTCAAGGTTTATCTGGATTATCACTTTGTAAATAATTAACATAACTTTGTTTAGTAATAGCACCTTGATATTGAATAAATCATGATAAAAATTCACCAGCATTATTTTTTAAATCTTCAACTTTAATACTATTATTAGTGGCACTTGTTAAATATTGTTGAAAACCTCTTAATAAAGTATTATCTTTATTGTTTTGAAAAAAATCAGTACAATTTGCAAAATCAGGTACTTTTGTTGCATTTCTATAAACAACAATATATTGTTCAGAAGCGGCTTGACGTTCGACATCGGTTGTATCTAAACTGATACAATAAACTTGAAAATCACTTTCTTGACTAAGAGATACCACATCACCATTTTTAATTGATGTACCAGAATCACCTTTTGTCTTCTGTAAAGTTTGTGGATCAACTCTTCATTTTAATCATTGTTGTTGTTGATTATTAATATTTATTATGGCTTTGTCGGCAACTTTGTTCATAATTACTAATGTACTTTGATTAGTTTGTTGATTATTTTGAATTAAATATTGAGTAGTAACTGCTGCAGAATGTTCGGCATTAGCAGTAACAAACTGCAGATTTGAACTATTATTTGTTAAATTAATAGTTTTACTATAATCATTATCTTTAACGCTAATATGAAAAGTAGTAGCCTTTAAACCATCACTTGGATTATGATTTAATATCGCATAACTAACTGCATTACTATTGATAGTTTCAACATTCTTATTACCAACTGTTATTAATAATTGTTCGTCACTACTTTTTTTTGCTAAAATAACAACCATTGGTTGATTAGTATCATTAGGATTACTATTATTAAGTGGTAAAATTGCTACCCGCTCTTGAATACTTTGATGATTTTTTAAAAATTTAGCACTTGGCTTAATCATATAAGGAATACTAAAATAATTATTAAAATCTGCTTTTGGATTTATTGTTGCAAAAAGACCATCACTAATTTTGGCTGGTAAACTATCATCATAATAATTAACATAAACATTACCAAAACTAACAGTACCATTAAAACTTTGTTCAGCAACACTACGACCAACAATATTAGTAAAATATTGTTCACTGTTACCTGGTAAAATATGATTTTCTTTATTTTCTATTTGTTCAATAAAATGTTTATTAACATCTTTACTAAGATTATCATCATTTGGCTTAATATTAACTTCGTTAATGATATCTGATCAATCATTAAATTGTGCTGTTATTAATTGTTTTTGAATCCTAATAAAATCTTGATAATTATTATTAATTAAATTTCAAGTATTAGCTTCGTTAATTAAATTTTTATTATTTTCTTTAACAGTAATGTGGAAACCAGAAAGTTTATTACTATCATTAACAGTATTAATACTAGATTGATAATTAGTAATTGCCATTAAACTACCAGTAAGCGACAATGACAATGCTAAACTTATTGCTTTAAAACTTTTAGTTTTAAAAAAATTAAAAGATAAAAGATTTGTCATTAAAATTACTCCTTTCATTTATTTTGTATTTAAATTAAATATTTTTATGAAATGCTTAAAATCTTAGTTTTAATAAAATAAAACTAAGGCTATAAAACCAATTAATTAAACTATTTATTAAATAGATAAACATTTATAATTTTAATACTTATATAATAGTTTATATATCCATTAAAATTATAAGGATAAAAACTATATCCTTAGCATTAATAATAAACTTTATTAAGAAAAAATCAAGAAAAAATAATTAATTAGTTATTTTTTTTAACTAATTAAGTGTTTTAAATAATTAGATTGTAAATATAATAACGATGTAAAAAAAGTTGATATACTAAATAAGAGATAAATTTAACGATAATAAATAATAAAATAAAATTAATCAAATAAAGTTCTTATCAAAATTAATTAAATATGATTTTTATACAAAATAGGAGAATAAATTATGTTTGCAAGAGATAATAAATATCAATGCTCATTAAAAAAACAAAATCTTTTGAAATTTCTTTGACATCTATTTGGCTTAATTACTGTTGCTTTATTTTTAATTTTTGATTTAATTATTACTATTAATTACCCTGATGCTTTTATTGTACCTAATGTTAATAAAGCAACAGAAAGATTAGCAATTTACTATTTTTATTTTACAACTCAAACTAATTATTTAGTACTTATTTATTTATTTGCTTTTTTATTTGAAAATAAATTTAAAAAAAATTATTCTAAACCAAGTTTTTATACGTTACTAGCTATTACTGTTTATATTACAATTACTATGTTAGTATTTTGAACAGGTATTATTAGTAATAGTGAAGAACGAAGTAAATATGGAACTGATATTTATTTATGATTTAGAACTATAATTTTAAATATAATTGTACCAATTATTATGATTTTAAATTTTGTATTAACATGTGGTCATGATTTTCATTCACTTAAAGAACACCATAAACTTTATTTATGATTCATTTTATTTTATCCTTGTTTTTATATAATAATGGTAATGGTTCGTGGTGTATTACGAACTAGACAAGGAGAAAATCCTGATACTTGTTATCCTTACTTTTTTTTTAATTACCAAAAATATGGTATTGGTATATTAGTTACTGCTATTATTTGTCTGTTAATAATTTCTATTGGTTTGCAGTATTTTTATTTATGAATTAATAATATTCAATACAAAAGTAAACATGATAATGACCCAACATTTCCCATTATTACTTATCCTTATGGTTTTAAATTATAAAAAACCTGATTTTATATATTAATTATCTATTTTTTAATGCTTTATTTATTTATTATTGAAACTTCTGCTTCTGGCTTAATAACAGGAAGGTACTTACCAACAATCAATAAAACACCTGATGCAATATTAAATCCTAAAAAAAGAAAATTAATAATAGTAATAAAAGTAAAATTGAAGAAGCAAATACTGATTAAAGAAATAGCTGCTAAAACTAATGTCAAAATGCTAACAACTAATCCACTATCAGCTTTTCCTTGTAATACATTATTACACAAAATAATTATTGCAATTGAAAAACCAATTTCAACTAAACCAGCAATAACTATTATAATAATAAATAATGTGCTTGCCTTTGATAATAAAGTATCTGTGGTTAAATCATTCTTTTTTATAAAATCAAGAATAATACTATGTCCTACAATTAAAATAAGTGCAATAATTATACTTCAAATAATGTTTATAATATTTGTTATTAACCCCATCTTGGCGCCAAAATATAACTTTTTATCTGGATTTTTCTTAAAGTTATCCATTTACTTCTCCTTTTTCTTAAAATTCTGTTACATTTTAACATAAAAATATATAAAATCATTAAAAACTAACTGTTTAAATTATTTTATAAACTTATTTTAGTATTAAAATCAAAATAAAAAAAAAATCTTAATATTTAAATTAAGATTAGTAAAAAAATAAAAAAATTTGGCATCGTGCTATTTTCCCAGTACTGGTATTTTCGCCGCTGGAGTGCTTAACTGCTGTGTTCGAGATGGGAACAGGTGTGACCACTCCGCCATGGACACCAAATAGTTTAGCAATTGCTCCCTAAAAACTAGAAACAGACATCTTTAAATTTGATTACTTTTGATTTGCAATAGCGAATGTATTCTTCAATAAATCCTCGATCTATTAGTATCAGTTAGCTGAACATATCACTATGCTTACACACCTGACCTATCAACCTTGTAGTATTCAAGGGATCTTACTTCTTTCGAATGAGAAATCTCATCTTGGAACTGATTTCGCGCTTAGATGCTTTCAGCGCTTATTCATGCCCTACATAGCTACCCAGCTGTGCCACTGGCGTGACAACTGGTGCACCAGAGGTAGGTCCATTCCGGTCCTCTCGTACTAGGAACAGCTTTCCTCAAATTTCTTACGCCCACGACAGATAGGGACCAAACTGTCTCACGACGTTCTGAACCCAGCTCGCGTACCGCTTTAATGGGCGAACAGCCCAACCCTTGGAAGCGACTACACCTCCAGGATGCGATGAGCCGACATCGAGGTGCCAAACCTCCCCGTCTATATGAACTATTGGGAGAGATTAGCCTGTTATCCCCGGGGTAACTTTTATCCGTTGAGCGACGGCCTTTCCACACAGCACCGCCGGATCACTAAGCCCAACTTTCGTTCCTGCTCGACTTGTATGTCTCGCAGTCAAGCACCCTTTTACCTTTGCGCTCTACATATGATTTCCATTCATATTGAGGGTACCTTTGGGCGCCTCCGTTACTTTTTAGGAGGCGACCGCCCCAGTCAAACTACCCACCAGACACTGTCCTTAGACCAGATTATGGTCTCAAGTTAGAATTTCAATATAGCAAGGGTGGTATCCCAATGGTGACTCCATGCCTACTAGCGTCTGCATATCACCGTCTCCCACCTATGCTGTACAAACTACACCAAAATTCAATATCAAGTTGTAGTAAAGCTCCACGGGGTCTTTCCGTCTAATCGCGGGTAACCTGCATCTTCACAGGTACTAAGATTTCACCGAGTCTATAGCCGAGACAGCGTCCGGATCGTTACGCCTTTCGTGCGGGTCAGAACTTACCTGACAAGGAATTTCGCTACCTTAGGACCGTTATAGTTACGGCCGCCGTTCACTGGGGCTTCAGTTCAAAGCTTCGCTGACGCTAACAAATCGCTTTAACCTTCCAGCACTGGGCAGGCGTCACCCCCTATACATCGTCTTACGACTTAGCAGAGAGCTGTGTTTTTGCTAAACAGTCGCCCGGACCTCTTCACTGCGACTCATAGTAATATGAGTTCCCCTTCTCGCTAACTTACGGGGTTATTTTGCAGAGTTCCTTAGCTATAGTTATCTCGCTTGCCTTAGGATATTCTCCTTGACCACGTGTGTCCGTTCTCGGTACAGGCACCATGATGATGTCTTTAGAAACTTTTCTTGGAAGTTTGGCATCAAATGCTTCGTTACTAAGCGAACCGTTCACTCCCCATTATACTTCAAGGTTAACGCTGTGCGGATTTGCCTACACAACCCTCTTTGTACTTAGCCCAGCACTACCAACCACTGGGACATTTTAGCCTTCTCCGTCATTCCATCAGTCACCATGGTGGTACAGGAATATCAACCTGTTATCCATCGACTACGCCTTTCGGCCTCGCCTTAGGCCCTGACTAACCCTGGGTGGACGAACCTAGCCCAGGAAACCTTGGTCAATCGGCATGAAGGATTCTCACCTTCAATCGTTACTCACGCCGGCATTCTCACTTCTAAACGCTCCACTAGTCCTTCCGGTCTAACTTCGTCGCCGATTAGAACGCTCCCCTACCGCCCACAATATATGTAAACAACATATATATAGACCCATAGCTTCGGTACAATGCTTAGCCCCGGTACATTTTCCGCGCAGAATCATTCGACTAGTGAGCTGTTACGCACTCTTTAAAGGATGGCTGCTTCTAAGCCAACCTCCTAGCTGTCTGAACAATTCCACATCGTTTTCCACTTAGCATTGATTTGGGGACCTTAGCTGATGATCTGGGCTGTTTCCCTCACGTCCATGGACCTTATCACCCATAGACTGACTGCCAGACATATAACAATGGCATTCGCAGTTTAATTGCATTCAGTACCCCGAGGTGGGGCCATCATACATTCAGAGCTTTACCTCCATTGCACTAATTCTGACGCTAGTCCTAAAACTATATCGGGGAGAACCAGCTATCTCCAGGTTCGATTGGAATTTCACCGCTAGCCACAAGTCATCCACGGTCTTTTCAACGAACGTTGGTTCGGTCCTCCATTAACTGTTACATTAACTTCAACCTGCTCATGGCTAGATCACCTGGTTTCGGGTCTACAACCACATACTAAACGCCCTATTCAGGCTCGCTTTCACTTCGGCTCCGTCTTTTCAACTTAACCTTGCATGTAATCGTAACTCGCCGGCTCATTCTACAAAAGGCACGCCGTCACCCATTAACGGGCTCCGACTTGTTGTAAGCATATGGTTTCAGAAACTATTTCACTCCCCTCTCGGGGTACTTTTCACCTTTCCCTCACGGTACTGGTTCACTATCGGTAATTGGTTAGTATTTAGCCTTACGCAGTGGTCTGCGCAAATTCCGACAAGGTTCCACGTGCCTCGCCGTACTCAGGATGCTGTCAAGAGATTTATACATTTCACATACTGGGCTATCACCATCTATGGCGTTGCTTCCCAACAACTTCTGCTATATATAAATTTTGTAACTCTTTATAGGCCAAACCTACAAGACAGTCCTCTAACCCCAATCTGATGACTGGTTTAGGCTGCTCCCTTTTCGCTCGCCGCTACTAAGGGAATCGCATTCGCTTTCTTTTCCTCTAGGTACTAAGATGTTTCAATTCTCTAGGTATCACTCTGCACAACTATGAATTCATTGGACAGTACTATCTGATTAAAGATAGTGGGTTTCCCCATTCGGACATCTCCGGATCAAAGCTTATTTCCAGCTCCCCGAAGCTTATCGCAGGTAATCGCGTCCTTCATCGTCTTCCAATTCCAAGGCATCCACCATACGCTCTTAATAATTTATTTTTAGAATATCCTATTGCAAGATAAAAATTATCTTATTTTTTTTAAAAGATGTCTATTATCCAGTTTTTAAAGAACAATTGCTCAGAGAAAACAATCCCTGAAAACTAAACAGAACAAAAGAACTATTCCAATAAGTCATCGACCTGATTTTTCTTGTTGTCTTGGTTTCTTAATTGAAACTAAACTCCATAGAAAGGAGGTGATCCATCCCCACCTTCCGGTAGGGATACCTTGTTACGACTTAACCCCAATCATCAACCCTGCCTTTGGCAGCTCCCTCCTTACGGTTAGGACACCGACTTCTGGCATTGCCAACTCTCGTGGTTTGACGGGCGGTGTGTACAAGACCCGAGAACGTATTCACCGCGACATTGCTGATTCGCGATTACTAGCGATTCCGACTTCATGAAGTCGAGTTGCAGACTTCAATCCGGACTGAGACTGACTTTTTGAGATTTGCTTGACCTTGCGGTTTAGCGACTCTTTGTATCAGCCATTGTAGCACGTGTGTAGCCCAGGTCATAAGGGGCATGATGATTTGACGTCATCCCCACCTTCCTCTAGCTTACACTAGCAGTCTCCTTAGAGTCCCCAACTTAATGCTGGCAACTAAGGACAAGGGTTGCGTTCGTTGCTGAACTTAACCAAACATCTCACGACACGAACTGACGACAACCATGCACCACCTGTATCCTTGTTAACCTCTACTATATCTCGATAGCTTTGCAAGGTATGTCAAGACCTGGTAAGGTTCTTCGCGTTGCTTCGAATTAAACCACATGCTCCACCGCTTGTGCGGGTCCCCGTCAATTCCTTTGAGTTTCACTCTTGCGAGCATACTACTCAGGCGGAGTACTTAATGCGTTAGCTACAGCACTGCCTCATGGCAACACTTAGTACTCATCGTTTACGGCGTGGACTACTAGGGTATCTAATCCTATTTGCTCCCCACGCTTTCGTGCCACAACGTCAGTAATAGGCCAGTTAGCCGCCTTCGCCACTGGTGTTCCTTCATATATCTACGCATTCCACCGCTACACATGAAATTCCACTAACCTCTCCTATACTCTAGTAATGTAGTTTCCAAGGCGGTTAGGGGTTGAGCCCCTAAATTTAACCTCAGACTTGCAAAACCGTCTACGCACGCTTTACGCCCAATAAATCCGGATAACGCTTGCCACCTATGTATTACCGCGGCTGCTGGCACATAGTTAGCCGTGGCTTTCTGATAAGGTATGGTCGATACTAACATCATTTCCTTTGCTAGCACTTCTTCCCTTACAACAGACCTTTACAATCCGAAGACCTTCATCAGTCACGCGGCATTGCTCCATCAGGCTTTCGCCCATTGTGAAAAATTCCCTACTGCTGCCTTCCGTAGAAGTTTGGGCCGTGTCTCAGTCCCAATGTGGCCGTTCATCCTCTCAGATCGGCTACGCATCATTACCTTGGTAAGCCATTACCTTACCAACTAGTTAATGCGCCGCATCCCCATCAATTAGCGAAGCAAATGCTCCTTTTATTACTTATTATTGCAAATAAATAACATATGCGGTATTAGCTGCCGTTTCCAACAGTTATTCCCCACTAAATGGTAGGTTAGATACGTGTTACTCACCCGTTCGCCACTAAAGTATTGCTACTTTCGTTCGACTTGCATGTATTAGGCATGCCGCCAGCGTTAATCCTGAGCCAGGATCAAACTCTCAATAAAATTGTTTTTTGTTAAAAGATAATGTCTGACTTATTTAATTTTAAATAAAAATTGACGGATTAATTCTTGTTCTATTTAGTTTTCAAAGATCGTTTTTTCCAATTGTAACCCATTTATTTTTTGGGACAATATCAATAGTACAACATGCCATAATTATTGTCAACCTAATTATCATAAAAAAACATTATTTTTTCAAAATTAAAATCATTAAGTTTTTTATGAAATTAAATAGTAAAATATTGTTTATTTTACTAAAAATTTAATAGTTATGTAATCACTTGCAATTAATGTTTGATATTGACCAATACCAATAAAATTATATAGTTTTAAACTAAGGTTTTTAAATTTCTTATTAAGACCATTATTCAAAAATAATAGTTTTTCAATATTAACATCTTGTAAATCTTTTACTAATTTTGAGTTAATATTTTTATTTTCTGGTATTGATCAATAATATTCTTTTGTTAGTTCATGATAACTAGTTAATTTTCCATAATTTGTGCCATCAATATCAGCAAAAATTACTGATTTATTTTCATTAAATGTTAAATGGCCTGCTTGAAAAGCAATAATTTTTAATGGTCCAAGTGCTTTATTAAAATTAACACGATTAATTGCACATAATGCTTGGCGAACGGTAAATGTTGATTGATATGATAACAAAGGATACTGTTGATGAAGATGGTCATTAATTAATAATATTTCGTGATCTAATTTGTATTTAAGAATAATTTTTAGCTCACTAACAATTAATTGATTTTTTGCAATAAAGTAACTAACTAAACATGGTATCTCATTAATATTAGGGAAGATATTAGTAAACACTTTAATACTTGTTACCTCATATAATAATGATGCTAATAACAAATTATCATAATGATAGTCAATTGCTTTAATGTCTAATTTTTGACTTAATCGTAAATAAAAATACTTGATGATTTGATAATCATTCAAAAATAAAAATTGCTTTAAAATATTTTGATTACGATTACTATCATTATCACCAGCTTGATAATCTCTAATATTTTTAGCAACTCGTAAATAAAAATCATTTAAAAAATTATAAAACTCTTGAATTGTTAAATCATAATCAACTAATATTTTTAAAATACCTGCTTCATTATGAAGTTGATAATATGATTGAATTACTAAATAAATCTGATTTCGTGACTGATATCATTGTTTTAAATTAGCTAAAATTATGTTTTGACTTCGTGGTTCTAAAGTAATCGTACATCCATAAGGCAAATTAAAACTGTTAATTAATTGTTTATTAACGTTAATAATATGTGAATTTGAAAGATTTTTAATACCAACAGTAATATCATATTTTTTATCAATATTAGCAATTAAATCATAAACTTCTAAACAATATTTATTTTCTGTTTTTCGTAATCCTCTTCCTAATTGCTGTAAATATACTGTCTTTGAATTAGTTGGTCGTAATAAAATAATAGTATCAATTTCAGGAATATCAACTCCCTCATTAAAAATATTAACAACACATAAATAATTAATAATTTTCTTTTTAAAATTGTTAATAATTTTACTACGATTACTTTGATTTTTACTTGTTAAAAAATCTGCTTTTAAACCTTGATTTTGCAAAAATCTAGCAACAATTTGGGCATGAGTAATATTAATACAAAAAATTAAACAAATGCGATTACTATAAAAACCAATATAATCATTAATGACATCCAATAATAATTTATTTCTTGAGTCAGTATTTAATTTTTTAAATAGTTGTTGCTCATTATTTAAATCAATTCCAGTTAAATCAGCAGTAATATCATCAATACAATAATAATCAAATGGTGATAAAAGTTTTTCATTAATGGCATCTCATAATCGTAATTCATGAGCAAACTCATTATCAAAATAATTAATAATATTTTTATTATCTTCACGTTCTGGGGTTGCTGTTAAACCAATAATTTGTTGTGGTTGAAAATATTGTAAAATTGTATGAAAAGTTTTAGCTCCTAAATGATGAGCTTCATCAAAAATGATAATATCAAATTGTTGTGGTTTAAATTTTTTAAGATGGCGATGAACAGTTTGTACTGTTGCAAATAAATGCCGTTCTTGAAAATTATTTTTCTTACTGTTTAAAACAGTAGCAAAATTTTTATCATTTATTACTTTGCGAAAAGTAATAATTGCTTGCTCAATAATTTCGCGTTGATGTGCTAAAAATAAAATTGAAAGTTTTTGATGATTATTTTCTGTGACTTGATTTAAATAATCAAAAGCAGATACTACTGTTTTACCAACACCTGTTGCCATGACAATTAAATGTTTTGTTTTCTTAAGTTTTCTTCTTAATTTTAATTTATTAATTAATTCATTTTGAAAATCGTAAAGAAAATAATTACTTGCTAATGATTGTTGAACATTGCTATTAGTAAGCAAACGATTATATTCAAGGCGTGACATTAATTGCAATCGTTGTTGCTCATCACTTAAATCAACTAAATTTTCATTTCACAATTTATAATACTGCTGCAAAATACTTTGATATAACTGTTCATTATCAAATTCATTAATTTTAATATTTCACTCACGACCACTTGCTAAGCCTTTTTGTGTTAAATTTGAAGAACCAATAATTGCCGAAGAAAAACCTGAATTTCGTCTAAAAATAGCAGCTTTGATATGAATTCTCTCACTACGCTTTTCTAAATTATTTTCAACTTTAATTTTAATATTAGGATATTTTTTTATTATTTTAACTAAAGCATATAAATTAACAAATAAAGCCATATCATCAAAAGTAGTGGTAATAAAATGAATAACGATATTATGATTTAAAGCATAAGTAAATGATGATCGTAACTTATTAAGAATGGCATTAGAAATAAAAGGATAAATAAAGTACACTTCATCACAAGTTCTAATTTCTTGATGTAAATGATTAATTAATGCTTGTTGATTTTCATTAGTAAATAAATAATTTTCACTTAATCTAATATTAGAAATTAATGGGTTATCGATAATATTATTATTTACTTGTAATAATACATTATCACTAAATTGATTAGTAGTAAAATTACTAATGATTTGATTTAAAAAATTGATCTTTGCTGTTGATGTTTTAATTGTTTTTAATTGTTCAATTAAAGTATTATTTAATTGTTTAATTAAATAGCGATCAATATCTTTAATTAAGTTTTGTTCATCATTGATATGTGATATTTGAAAATTATTTGTAATATCATCACTAACTTTTAATAATAAATCATAATAACCATTTTTTTTCATACGCTACAACTTCCAAATTAAATAATGTCTGTTTTAATAAATTATAATCTATATTTAATAAATTATTAATTATAATAAAATATTTTTTATAAAATAAAAAACCTCTAATACTTAAAAAAAACTTTAAATAAATAAGAGGAAGTTTTTTCAGATATCAACATATCTTATTTCTTTTCTGTTGATGATTTTTTTGCTGCTGGTAATGGGTTAGTAATACTTACACCTTTGTATGTCTTGCATTTCATACAGGCATGATGTGGTCTAGTAATTGCTCCACAACTTAAACAGTTAGTTGTCGTTACTGTTGATAAACTATCATGGGCACGACGTGTATTTTTACGCATTTTTGATGTTCTTCTTGCTGGTACTGCCATAGTCTGTTGCCTCCTTACTTTCGTATCTCATAAATTATATATTGAATTATCAGAAAAATCTATTTTTTTTATAAGTTTTTTTGTTTTTTAAATAAATATTAATAGCAACTTATTTTTTTACTCTTTTTTTATTAATTTATTATTAATAATAATAAACTTTACATCATTTTTTGTTGACGGTATTCAACAATTACTAACTGGTTCAAAATAAAGCCCTCTTTTTGGTTCAGCAAAATAGAATAGTATTTGATAATTATTTTTGTATTTAATGTTATTAATATCTTGAAAAATTGCCATGGTATCTTGTCCTACTGCTACTTTTTTATAAATTACATTATTATCATCTTTAATAGTAATTTTTATATAAGATTGATTTTGAAAATAGTCATGAATTTTTTTATTATTATAACCAATAAAAAATGTTTTTCTTGTTTGATTTAAATTAATAATTGCTCGATATTGTTTTCAATCATAGCCAATTCCTTCTAATAAAATACTGTTTTCTAAATTTAGTTTTACTTCAATTTGATATTTATTAGCAATTAATGTTTTATTATTATCAATAACGATAAAATTAGCAGCAATACTTTTACTATCAAGAAAATAAGGTTCTTGATAAGAAATGCTATTGACATTATTAATTAATAAATTGTCTTGCATAATAATGTGTTGTTTAATTTCATTACTTAAAATTTTATCACCAATGTTTTTCTTTACAAATCCAGTAATTTTTACTCCTTGTACTGGTTGATAAGTTGGTAACTGCTGTCCAATAATAGCGTTTTTATCATAATGACCATCAATAATATTATTTCAAATTTTTTTTGTTAAGTTTGGATATTTACTAACAATTTGTTTAGTATTTTTATTAACTTTAATTCCTCATTTTTCAAAAAATGGAATTAAATTTTGACCTACTAACTTTGAAGTCATTTCAATAAATAATTGTTGCTTCTCAAAATCACTAGTTGGCAATAACTTATCACTTAATAAACGATAAGTTTGATTTAAAGTTGGAAAAAATCATTGCCCATATGCTTGATCTAGTTGTCAAAACAAACCCAATTTAACTCAAACTGATTGTTTATCAAAATTTTTATTTTGATCTGAATTAATAATGAATTTTTTTATTTCTTTATCAATATTATCGGTAATTAAACGATTTTTAAATTCTAATTCTCTTTCAATTCAAAGCGCATTAATATTAACAGTAACTTCACCTAATCCATCTCACTTATAATTTTGATTTTGATAAGTATGTCCAATTTCATGTCATAAATATCAATCCTTATTACTTGTTTCATTAAATAATGCCTCACTAGCACCTGTGTTTTTTTCAAAAATAAGATGATAATTGCTAGCAGCAGCGTAACCAGGACCAGTATCAGGAGTAGCAATTTGAATTTTATTATTAAACTTATGAGCAATGCCATCATAGTTTATATTGAGTCCACTAACTGTATTTGACAATTGATAAATTTTATCTAAACGAATAAACGTTTCCTTAATAGTATAACTATTAGGATCCTTATTTAATCATAGTTCTCTTGCAATTTGCATTTGAAATGTTCCAAACACATAATTACTGATTATTTCAACAAATGGTGATTGTTGGTTGTTATTTAAAACATTAGCAAATTGTTCATTTGTTGTTTTACCAACAATAAAAGTAGGTACTGTTATTGCTCTTTCAGCAATAATCAATACTTGATAATCATTACTTTCACTTTTATTGGTAACATAAAGCATACCTTCTAAATCAGAAACTAAACTTTCACTTTGATGAGTAATAACATATTCTTTTGGTGCTAAATCTTGTCCATTATTTAAATTTTGATAAATTCCTCATTGCCCAATAAAAATACTAAATGAATTATCAACATTTTCTGGTAATTGGATTGTTATTTTTGCCCCTTTTGTGACAAAAATTCCAGTTGGTGTCAATTGTGAATGATAATATCCTCTTTCTTCATCAATACAATGTTTTTCAACATTACCTTATGCATTAGCAATAATTGTTTTTGCTATGGTATCTGTATTTTGGAAAATACTATGATTTAATATATTTGATGTAGCAATCAAACTATTACTAATTAATGTACTGGCTAATGCTACTATTCCTAATAATTTTTTCATATTATTTATCTAACTCCTCGTAACATAAAAAAACCATTTACTTTAAAAGTAAAGTAATGGATTAAATATTTATCTACTTAATTTATTAATAATTTTGATAACTAAAATTAAAATTTGACAATTTAATAGTTTTACTTTTTATCTGTAAATTGATTTTTTTCGCCTTCTTTTTTTAAAGAACAACTAGGACATTTATTAGGATAATTTATCCGACAATTACGACAACTCACATTTTTATTTTCTGTTTTTTTTCTACAAAATAAATTTTTAAGTTTGCGAAACATTTCTACTACTCCTTTTAAAAAATCTTTATCAAATTGTACGCTTCATTATAACATATATAAATAATGGTAATAATAATGGGACATAAATGGGACATTGAGTTTTATTTTTATATTTGTTATTAATTAAATTAATTAGTTAATTTAAAAAAAGTTACCTCATAATAACTTTTCTTTATTTTTTTGTCTTAATAACTATTGTTAACTGTCTTCCCTAAAATAATAGCAACACCATTACTAGTACCAATTCTCGTGGCCCCAGCATTAATCATTGCCATCGCATCATCTTGACTTTTAATTCCTCCTGCAGCTTTAATCGCAACATGTGAACCAATATTTGCTTTCATTAATTTAATATCAGCAACTGTGGCCCCACCATTGGCAAAACCAGTTGATGTTTTAATAAAATCTGCTTTTGCTTTAGTTACTAATTGACAAGCAATAATTTTTTGCTCTGTTGTTAATAAACTACATTCAATAATCACTTTTAAAATAATATGTTTTGGACATACACTGCGGATTACCTGTAACTCTTGCAAGACAAGTTTTTGATTATTATCCTTTAATAAGCCAATATTAATAACAACATCAATTTCTTTGGCACCATCATTAATGGCATTAATCGTTTCTTGCACTTTCGTTTCTGTCGTATTAGCACCTAATGGAAAACCTACTACCGTACAAACCTTAACGTTACTATCTTTTAATAAAACAAATGCACGATTAACATAAAATGGGTTAACACAAACTGCCTTAAAATAATAACTTTTAGCTTCATGACATAATTTTTCAATCATTGCTAATGTCGTTTCTGGTTTTAATAAAGTATGATCAATATATTGATTTAAATTAATATTACTTTGCATAAACATCAACTCCTAATTCATTTTCACTTTTAATAATTGCTTCAATTACTTCAATGTTCATTAAACTATGATTTAATCAATAATCGCGACTTAAATAATCTTTACTTTTAATCATTTTAATAAAATCATTTAATTCATATGTCATTAAAGATTGTTCATTAGTATCATCACTAATAGTTTTTATCCCATTTTTATTATAAACTTTAATTCCAGTTAACGGATGAACTTGTGTCAATACAAGACTACTATGATGACCAATAAACTCACTTGGTGTATAAGAAGTTATCGCTTTACTGCAAGTAATAGTAGTAATTATTTCGTTTTCATGTTTTAAAATAACATGATTACTTAAATTAACACCATTAGGGAGTTTAATTGCCATTGCTTTCACTGTTTTTACTTTACCTAGTAAATACAATGCTAATTGTAATGGATATACTAAACTATCATAAGTTGAACCTTTTGCTAGCTTCTGATCAAATACTGAATCATAAATCCCTTTTTCTACTAATGGCATTCTTGATGAAGTACGATTAAAATTAAGATTAACTATTTCTGGATGTACCTCATGAACTAGTTTTTTTAATTTAGAAAAAATAGGTAAGTGAACACTAATATAAGCCTCTAATAAAATTAATTGTTTACTTCTTGCCAAATTAATTAAATCTTTAACTTCTTTACTAGTAAAAGTAATAGTTTTTTCTACCAAAACATGAATATTATTATTTAAAAATAATTTACTTTGCTGGTAATGTAAGCCATTCGGTGAAGCGATATAAACAGCTTCAATATGTTTCATCATTTCATTTAAATCATCAGTACTATTAGCAATCTTATACTTTTTTGTTCATGCTGCTGCTTTATCTAAACTTCTTAAATAAATACAAGTTATCGTAACTTTTTTATTAGTTGCTGCTTGTTTTATAAATTTTGGCACAATGTTTCCAGTTCCAATAATACCAATTCTGATCATTTTGTACTCCTCTAATTTTTTAAATTTGTTTCATAATTAATGATTGACATTAAAAATAAAGGTGCAGTTTCAGCTCGTAAAATTAATTTTCCTAAACTAATGCTACTAAAATTAAATTTTTTTAAAATTGTAATTTCTTCACTAGTAATACCTCCTTCAGGACCAATAATAATTGTTATTGATGATAATTCATTATTTATTTCATTAACTCAATTAATATCTGATGAATTTTCATCTGCAACCAAATTTAGCTTTGAATGATATGACACTAATTGTTTTAATTCAAAAACAACAGGTGTTATAATTGGAATTAGATTACGATTTGATTGTTTAGCAGCAGCTTTGGCAATACTTTGTCAACGTAAAACTTTCTGTTGCGCTTTTGTTTTTGTTAAAACACTAACACATCGTTTTAATTGCAATGGTACAATTTGATAAACACCTAATTCTACTGCTTTTTGAATCACTAAATCAAATTTTTGTTCTTTTAGTAACGCCATCACTAATGTGATTTTACATGATAACTCCGAACTACTATTTGCTAGTATTTTACTAATCTCACATTTAACAACTGTTGTAATTGTAATAATTTTTGCTAAATATTTTTGTTGTTGATAAATAATAATTATTTCATCATTAATTTTGTGACGTAATACTTTAATTATATGCTTACTATCTTCTTCATCTAATATTAAAATATTATCATTTTTATCATTAGTAAAGTAGCATTCCATAATCCACCTCTGCTTTGATTATAACATAAGGTAATAAGTTTTATTTATCATTTTTTTAAGAAGAAACTAAAAGTAAACTTTTAGTTTGATTAGTCATCATATTAGTAAAAAAAGTTGAAAAAATATTATAATTTATTAAAAAAATACAAACTAATATAATTTTAATCAAATGCTTTATTTTAAAAAATAAGTCAGTTTTTACTTTAAAGAAAATTAAAATTTGCAATAAATGATAAAATCTAAAGAAATATTTCTTTAGATTTTACTTTTTTGTCCAAAAATAAAATTTGATAACAGTATTTTTTAAGTGTTACAATTATTTTATATTAATTAAAAATCAGTGTTAAACACTCTTTCTTAAACTTTTTTATTTTAATAAGGAGTGTATTTTATTTTTTGGGGGTAACAATGAAACAAGTTAATAAAAAAATTAAATATCTATTAATATTAATAGATATTAACCATTATCCTAACTTGAATAATTAAGAAATGAAATAAAGAAGAATTAGATAAACTAATTAATAATTTATAAAAAAATACAAATAAACAACTTCAAGAACAATTAATAAAAAATTTAATTAACTTTAGTAATTGAAGTGAATTTTACAATAAAATATTTTGCAGTTTTGGTACTATTACTAGCACCTTAGCATTAATTAACTTATTTACTAATAAATATACTCAAACACTTATAAATATTCTAAATAAAAAGGCAGATGATAACCTTAGCTTATCTAAAAAAATAAATCATAATGATTTATATAAAATAAAAAGAAAACTTTTAATACTAAAAATTTAAGTACCAAAATTTAAGAAAAAAGATACCTCATTACAACAAATTAATACTTTACTTGAAATAATTAAATGTGAACAAAAAAAATAAAAAATGCCCCGATAGAATACCAAAACAAGCTCGTGAAAAAGTAGAGTATATTGTGCAAGTTAGCAAATAGTATCTGCCTTATAATGATATTAAATTTGCTGCTTTAGACAAATTAGATAATATTTTACAAAAAAAATAAATGTTAATAGTTTATTAACATTTATTTTTAGTAGTTTTATGAAAAAATTAGTTGATTTTGAGGTTGATTGCTTATTAATAATTGCTCATCACTGTTATTATTAATACTTACTATCGCGCTTGCTAATAATGGAGTTGTTTCAGAAATTTGTTGTTGCTGATTATTACTTTCAACATTAATATCAGTAATATTTGTTGGAAAACATTTATCAGAAATTTTTGAAACAGCAGTGCCAATGCCATAACCTAATTTAGAACCTAATACGTATCCAATTAAAGGTGAAAATGTTTCAGAACACATTACTGCAAACATTGCTAATGATCCTTCTGGTTGATCAAAAGCTTTCATACCACCTGCATTTGAAATTAACTTATAAAAATAATAAGTTATGCCGCTTAGTGCTGCACTAGCACCTAATGTTCCACCTGTATATTTAAAGTATTTTTGAATTTTATTCATTTTTTTCTCCTCTCAAAATAAATCAAAATTCAAAAAACTATTATTTTAAAATTAAAATAATGGTTTAAAAACTTATATTAAGTTTATATTTTAATTTTAACATAAAATTTTTAATTAATAAAAAAAATAAAATAGTTATAGTCGCAGTAAGTTCACTGCGACTATAACTTAGGTGAGCCACGCAGTGGAAGGGATGTAATCCCCTATATCTTAATGACTATATTTAGTTGTTCATTAATTACCAATTAAAATAACTAAGATTACTGAGGAGAAATAAGAAAATAATATTAAGAATAATAAGTACAATTCTTTAACTTACAACAAAGATAATCGTTGCTTGTAATTATAATTCAACAAAAGTACCTGATTAAAATTGGAAATTTGCAACAGTATTAGGATAATACAAAGAAGAAAATACAACAAGTTTAACTAAATTATGATAATGAAAATTAATCAGTAATTATTAAATGTAATTATTTCTACCCAATGCTTCACTATTCCTAATAATGATATATCAAAAATTAATATTTTTTCAAATATAAAAGTTTATTTAGAAATTCACTTTGATAATATAAGAATTTTTAGAATTGATTGTGATATACCACCTGCAGAATAATTTTATTTTTTCTATAAATGCTAAATAAGGATAAATAATGTCATTTTTTATCCTTATTGTTATTATTTAATTTTTAACAAATTTTAACTAAAAATTGCACCTTGCAAGTTAATATCTCATACTCGATCACGAAAACATTTAATGGTGTCAATACTTCAATTAATACTTAAATAAACATTTTTTTCATCATGTCAAATATGAATATAACCATCTAATTGAAGAAATGCTCCCCAAAATCCTTTATCATAATAATAATTTAGTTGCAATGTATTTTTATTTCTATCACTACTAATATCATTAGTAGCAACACTTAATTTTGAACCAGATAATTTTTGATCAGTATATGTATTACAATAAACATGAAAATATGACTGCTCACCAAAACTTAATTTATTAAATTTATTAGTAAAACTATCTCAATCTGGTGCATAATCGCTTCAGTTAGATAATAGTGTAATATCAGGACTAGTTCAAGTGGTCTTTATTGAACCGACACTGTTAGTTTCACGATGATTATAACTTAAACATTTAATGTTAATAGTATTACCGTTAACAGTAAAACTAACAGCTACCGTTCCCTTATAAGTAATACCATCACCAATAATAATGGCACTACTATCAGTAATTTTATCAATTGTAATTTTAGTAACATCAACACTAGTATTTTTTGTTTTAACTGCTTGCATTATTTGTTCTATATTTGGAATATCCAAACCATTAGTTGTAATTGGTCCTAAATCTTTATTTTTTAAAACATTGCTTAAAAGTTCTGCCTTATCACAGTTATAAGTTACAACAATGGCATCTTTACTATAAAATTTACCATCACCAATAATAGTGGCACTACTATCAGTAATGTTATCAATTGTAATTTTAGTAACATCAAGATTAATATTAGTTGTGTCAAGTGCTTGCATTATTTGTTTTTGACTTGGTTGATTTTTACCAGGAATCTCAAAAGTTGGTAATTTATTAGTTAAAACACTACTTAAATCAACAAGTAAATTATTAATTACAACATAAGAACCAGTATATACATTGTTATTAAGAGACTTGATAATAGCATTATTATCTTGTAATGTTACTTCAATTTCTTTCATCTTTAACATTGGATATTGCTTTGCTAAGGCCTGATTAACATCAGCAACAGTTATTTTGCTACTTCTAATTACAATTTTATCCAATCCCTTATTAATAACATCTTGCAAAGGAATTCTAATATCAAGATTCAGATTAACAACTACTTTACCAGTATATATTTTTTGATTTGTACTAGTAATAATAGCATTAGTAGCACCAATAATTTCAATAGCAATAACATCAGTATTTAATTTTTCTTGGTAAGTATCATGCAATGCTGTTATTATATCATCATTTGATGGGATATCTTTACCATTAGTTTTAACTGTTAAATCTTTATCAATAATGATAGCACTTAAATCAACACTATCATTAGTACTAAATTTAACTGTTACTTGATGTGTATAAAGAATATTATCACCTTTAATTATTGCTGATTCAGTAGTAATATTTTCAATAATAAGATGACTCATATCTAAATGATAATATTCATGAATGCGAGCAGAAACAGCTTCTCTTGTCGGTTGTTGACCAGTAGTGGCAAAACGATCAATATATGCTCCTTCAACAATTCGTGTTCTAATATCAATTGTGGCAATTTGATAAGTAATTTTAATTTGATCGTTTTTATAAAAAATACCATCACCAACAACAAAGGCAAAATCTTTATCGATATTAACAATATTAATACCCTTAATTTCAAGATTAAGATTGAAGTTATTTAATTTCTTTTTTAACTCAAAATCTGTTGGGATCGTTCCTGGATGATTTTCTGACACAACACCTAAATCTGTTTTTGTTAAAACATCTTTTAAATCTTTGGCAACTACTATTGGATTATTACATGCCGTTGTACTAGCAGTAACTGCACTTGATAACAGTAATGCGCCAAGAAAAGATAATTGCTTTTTCATATAGACCGACCTCACTAAATAAAATTAATAGATAATTAAAGTAATTATTGTAAAGTGATTATATCACAATTACAAAAAATTAAAATATTATAACCCACTCAAAAATAGTAATAAAAATAAATTTTGCGTAATACAAATACTATTATTTTTAAGTTTATCATTTTAAAGTTTTTGATTTTGATGAAAAAGATAAAAGCAAATTACTTTTTAAATCTTGATTGATTTCACTAATATCATTTTCTAAAACTTACTTTTATTTTCTCAATTTTTTGCTTTTAAAAAACAGTTTTTTAAAACAATCTAAAAATTTATTTCTTCAATAATTAATCATTTCTTTTTCATTTTGAAAACTTTTACTATAAAATTTATAGCAAAATTTTTTATTGTTAATTCTAATTGAAAATTATTAGCCAAAAAAACACTGCTGATATTTTTATTCATTAATCATTTTTGATCATTTGCAAGTTTAATTTTTGTTGTATGAAAATTCAAGTTATTACTTAAGATTAAATCTCTGATAAGTTCTATTTCTCCATGTTCACAAAGATGTTTATTAACAATAATTTTATCCAAAAGTTCATTATTATATTTATAATTTGATATTTGTTTTAAGGTATCTTCATGCTGTTTCAAATTTATTTTCTATCATATTGCTTCTCTCTAATAAAAATTTTTTAATATTGTCTTGTCTTAATATTTTTGTATTTTTTAGTAAAAAATAAAATCATAGAACAATAGTATTATTAATTATTTTCTAAATAATAATTTCTGATATCGAGAAGATAATGAATAAATATTTAACTTTTTTGACTTAAATTAATTAATGTTGTTACTTCTGCTTTTGTCAAATGACGATAGTTACCGATTGTTAAACCTTTTAAAGTAATATTAGCAATTTGTAAACGTTTTAATGTTATTACTTTACTTCCTATGGCCTTCATCATCCGTTTAACTTGTTGATTTTGTCCTTCATGAATAGTTAAATGCAACAAAGTAGTTTTTGCTTTAACGTTCTCAGTAATTATTTTTACAAGCGCTGGTGAAGAAGTAAACGTTGTCGAAAGCATAATACCCGTTGCTAATTGTTTAATGGCACTTGACGATAAAATACCACTTGCTAATACTTCATAAACCTTATCTATTTTATAACGAGGATGAATAACAGCATTAGTAAATTCACCATCATTAGTCATTAACAATAAACCTGAAGTATCAAAATCTAAACGACCGATCGGATAAATTCTAGTATTAATATTAGTAAAATATTTCATTACTGTTGGTCGATTTTTAGGATCACTAACTGTTGTTAAACAATTAGGTGGTTTATAAAATGCTAAATAAATATGATTAACCGTATTAATAATTTGATTATTAACTTTAATAATATCATTGCTTGTTACTTTAAAACCTAAAGTAGTAATAATTTTATCATTAACTGCCACTTGCCCATTAGTAATTAATAATTCTGCTTTTCGTCGTGAACAGACACCAGCACTTGCAATAACTTTTTGCAAACGTTCTAATTTATTATTCATTAGTAAAATTATAGATTTCTTGTTCATCATTTTCATGATTAAATTGTGGCAAAGTTGGTAATTGTGTTAAAGATTCAATATTAAAATGATCCATAAATTCATCAGTTAAATCATATAAAATTGGTTTACCTGGTAATTCACTACGACCAATTTCAGTAATTAAGTTTAAACTCTTTAATTTAAAAATAATTGCCTCACAATTGACACCACGAATATCTTCAATTTGTGGTTTAGTAACAGGATGATTATAGGCAATAATAGCTAGTGTTTCTAATGCTGCTTGTGATAAACGAATTAATGGTTGTTTTGTTAACACTTGATAGCGATTATAGTGAATAGGTTTCGTTGTTAATTTATAAAGATTACCAACTTTAATTAAAGTTAAACCACAACTATCATCATCATTTAGTTTGTTTTGTAAAATTGTAATTAAATTTTCAACACTTTGTGGTTTTTTTACTAATTCTAAATATTGAGCAAGTGTTAATAAATCAAGCCCTTCATTACCAGCAATAAATAATAATCCTTGCAAAACAGCTAATCTTTCATTTGCTTTTCAATTGTTGTTATTCATAATTATCACCTCGATAAATTACTGTAATCTCAGTAAAAGTATTAGTCTGCATAATATGTAAAATTTGATGATTTGCCAGATCTAAAATCGCAATAAAAGTAATAATAAAATAATGTAATGTTAATGTTTTAGTAAAAAATAATTGTTCTAATTTAAAATGAGTTTGTGGATTTTTTTGTAGTAATTGTTTAATTTCTTTAGCACGATCTTCAGCTGAAATTAAGTTTAACGCTAAATTAACTGGTAATTTATTCTCACTTTGTAATCTATTAAATAAATTTAACATTGCCTGCGTTAATTTATTAACATTATTTTTTAATAGTACCGGTGGTGAAATTTCATCAACTAAATATGCTTTTAAATCACTAGGAGCTTTTGTTAATAATTGTGTTCGATGAGCAGCTTGTTCTTTAAAATAACTACTTATTTCTTTAAATTTTTTATATTCTAATAATCTATTAATTAATTTTTGGCGATTAATTTCTTGTTCATAAGCACTATCAATAATTAATTCTTGTTTTGGTAATAATTGTTTTGATTGTAATTCTAATAAATAAGCAGCAATTGGTAAATACTCACTTATTAAATCAATATTTTGCATTAATTGTTCATTAATAAAATTAAGATATTGATTAGTAACCTCATTTAAATTTAATTCCAAAATATCAAGATTTTTTTCTTTAATTAGATGTAAAAGTAAGTCCATTGGTCCTTGAAAAGATTTAATTGTAATTACTGGTTGTTGCATTATTTTCATTCCTTAGCATCAATTTTTATATTCATTAATTTAATTATAACTTAATTTATTTTTTCTTTATTAAAGATTAATAAAGAAAAAACTTACTTTTAATCACTAAGAAATTAAAAGTAAGTTTTAAAAATTTTGATAAAAACTAAATTTTATGTAATTTAATATGAATATCTTCAACATTAATATTAAATTTTGAAGTTGTATTTGTAACTATTGGTTTTAAATCATATTCTAATTTAAAATTTAAACTAAAATAACCATTATTACCACTAGGTTCAAGATTAAAGTGACTATCACGATTAGTAATGGTTATTTGTTTAAGTCATTCACTACCAAGATTAGCATAAACTTTATTAATAGCAGCAAAATAACCATCTCTTATAAATTGATCTTCAATTGGAGAATTTTTATTATAGTCATCATATTTTTCAGTAGCCGTTGGTAATGTTGTTACTGGCTTAACTGTTCAGTCAGAAAATACTTTTTCAATTTGCGTCGTAGCATCAACAAAAGTTTGATTAATCTTAATAGCAGTACCACTATCAAGTTCACCAGTATTAAAATCAGCTTTAGCAGCAGCGCCAACTAAGAAACTAATAGTAATATTATTAATATCACCATTAAATATAACTGAATCATTAGCATCAAGAGTTCCAGCTTGCATTGTAAATAAAGTTGATGATTTATCAGTAGTAAAATCACCTGTGAAAGCAAAACTTAAGCGTAAACCACTGTACTGCACTTTATCTTTAATGGCAACATTTAAATTTTGTTGAATATATGAAAGTTGCGTTTTAGCAATTGCTGCTTTTTCCTCTGTTGAGGATCCATTAATTATGCCATTTATTGGTAAATTTTCAACATTAACATTTAAGTTAGCAATATCATTTTTAATAAATTCCCTAATAGCATCGGCTTTAGCTTGATCATTACTATTTTTTGTATCATTATTAAGTGTTAACTTAATATTTTTAGTAATTGGTGGTAAATTTGAATAAGAGATTTCTGCTTTTACTAACAAATGACCATTAACTGCCGGTTTATCAGCTGCTACTTTTACTGGTAAGACAAACTTTCCAGCATCAGGATTTTTGGGTTCATTATCAATATCCATAATTTTGACTCCAGCATCAGGGTGATATCAATTTGTTGGATGTTGATCAGTGCTTTTTTTAAGTTTATTTGCAAAAAAATCAGCAATGGCTGTTTTAACAGGATCAGCAAATTGACTAAAAGTTTTTCCTTTCATAATTTTGATATCAGTATTATCAGGTAACTGCAAATCAAATTTAACTCCCAAATCACTATCAGTAATAAAAGCAGCCGCAGAATTAAGAATATCTCTGGGAGTCATTTCTTTATTTTCACTATTACAAGCAACAAGTGCCATTGCTGGTGATGTTGCTAAAGTAAATGTACCTAATAATTTTAATAAAGTTTTCACAAAAACACTCCTTAAATTAATTGATATTATTAAAATACTGTAACATTATAAACAATTTTGCATTAAATTACATTATTATTTCTAAAATTATTGGTTTAATATTTTGTTTTTTATTAGTAATCTGAAATGTGGTAAATGCTAATTCTAAAAATTGTTGATGAAAGTATTGATCTTTATTAGTATGAAGTTCCATAATTATACTATCTTTCTCAACTTTTTGACCATGAACTTGTTTTAAATAGATACCAGCAATTGGATCAATAATATCAGTTTTAGTAGTTCTACCAGCTCCTAATATTACTGATAATTCACCTAAAGCATAATTATTAGTAAAAATTAGATATCCTGTTGCTGGAGCCTTAACTTTAATAATATAATTAGCTGTTGGTAATTTATCAATTTTATCAAGATATTGAGTATCACCACCTTGATTTTTAACAAATTGATAAAATATTTCTAATGGTTTTTCACTAGTAAACATCTTATTAGCTTTATTAATACCTGCCACTAAGGTTGTTACTTCTTTCGCCCCTAATAAAGCTAAACCTACTAAATTACTAACAAGAGTTTTTAAATCTGATGGTCCTTTATTTTTTAAACTTAAAATAACTTCTTGTAATTCTAAAGCATTACCAACTGCTTGGCCAAGTGGTTTATTCATATCGCTAATAATAGCATAAATTTTTTTATTAAAAGCTTTACCAATATTAATCATTAATCTTGCTAATTTGCGTGCCATTACTATATTTTGCACAAAAGCACCTTTACCACATTTAATATCAAGTAAAATTAAGTCAGCACCCATTGCTATTTTTTTAGACATAACACTAGCAGCAATTAAAGGTAAGGAATCAACTGTTGCTGAAACATCACGTAATGCATATAATTTTTTATCAGCAGGTACTAAGTTAGTAGTTTGTGAAATAATACTCATCCCAACTTTATTAACAATTTTAATAAAATCTATTATCGCTAAATCAGATTTAAAATTTGGAATAGTATCTAATTTATCAATAGTACCACCAGTAATTCCTAACCCTCTGCCAGAAATCTTAGCAACTTTTAAACCACAAGCAGCAGCTATTGGTCCAAAAACCAAACTAGTTTTATCACCAACACCACCTGTTGAATGTTTGTCGACACTAAACCCATTGATTTGCGATAAGTCAATAGTTTCACCAGTAGCAATAATAGCTTTTGTATATGCTACTAATTCATCCTTATTCATGCCACGAAAATAAACAGCCATTGCTCATGCTGTAATTTGATAGTCTGGTATCAATTGATTAGCAATACCTTCTGTTAAAAACTTTAGCTCATCTTCATTTAAACTTTGTCCTAATTTCTTTTTTGTAATTAAATCAATCATTAACATTCTAGCAAAGCTCCTTACTTTTTGATGATATTTATGAAACAACTATTGCTATTGCTATTGCATTCGTTTGACTATGCGATAAAGATAACAATAATTGATAATTGTTAATATTAGTTACTGGTTGAAGAAATTTATTATAACTAATATCAATATC
The DNA here is from genome assembly GCF_964030825.1 of Spiroplasma endosymbiont of Polydrusus pterygomalis. Classification (NCBI taxonomy): domain Bacteria; kingdom Bacillati; phylum Mycoplasmatota; class Mollicutes; order Entomoplasmatales; family Spiroplasmataceae; genus Spiroplasma; species Spiroplasma endosymbiont of Polydrusus pterygomalis. The sequence continues at coordinate 1,010,688 of NZ_OZ034964.1, forward strand.
TTTAAATGTTAAATTTTCTTGTGGTAATGCTTTAAAAATTGCTTCTTTTAATGCTCAGCGACCTGCCAAAAATTCTTGTTGACGTTGCAAAGAATACTCATTAAAAAGCATAATTTCGTTTTTACTTAAAATTCTTTCCACAAATTCTGTAATATTTTTTACTCGCTTTATTTCAATAATATCTATACCTACACTATGCATTATTAACTCCTTAGATCAAATAAAAGGTTAAACCACTAAATCCTTGATTTTATTATATAATTAATAGTAAAGAAAGTGTAATATTAATTTTAATAAATAGCATAAATTTTGAAAAGATGGTGATGTATTAATGACATTTTATATAAATGAAAAACAAAAAGCATTAATTAAACAACACTATCAAAACTATAAAATTGATAATAACGATAACAGTTATGAATCATTTCAATACCATAACATTACAATTGAAATTTATAAAAATAAAGTTATTTTTAAAGGTAATAAAGAAGAAATTGTTGAGGAATATCGTAGCAATTGAAATCAACTTGACAAAAATCAATCACCAATTATTGGTAATGCTGAATTTGGTATTAATAACTTTTTTGGACCGATTGTTATTATTAGTTCTTATATTGGTTCAGGTAATTTAGAAAAATTACGTTTACTTAATATTCGTGATTATAAAGAATTATCAGAAAGTAAATTTATTGAATTAGCACAAGATATTATGAAAACTATTATTTTTGAATCAGTAATCATTAATAATCGTAAATATAATCAATGAATTGATGCTGGTTATCATCCTAATACTATTAAAACTTGAGGACAAAATCAAGCATTAGTTCGTATGTTACAACATCGAATTCAATATGACAAAATAATAATTGAAAAATATATTAATGAAACTACTTATTATCAATATATTGAAAATATGAAAGATAATCGTAATAAAATTATTAAAGATAAAGTTGAATTTTTGACAAATGCTGAAAGTAAATATTTAGCTGTTACTTGTAGTACTATTATAAGTCATTATTTATTTTTAGAAGAAATTAAAAAAATAAAGGGCATCGATCCTAATTTCATTCCCTTGGGTGCTGGTCAAGAAGTAAACCTATTTTTAGCAAAAATTAAAAATGAAAAACATATTGAATTTAACAAATTTCTTGATCGTCATAGTAAAAAATCATTTACTGAATTTTTTAAGTAATCAATTAAAAAATGGCGTAAATTATTCGGTTGGTAATATCTTATTCTAATAAATATTTATCTATTAAAATAGAATCTCTAAGAAAAAAAACAAGATTATCTTTTTTAATTAACTAAACATATCATAAAATTAATAATTTACAACACAAAATTTGTCATTATTTAGTGATAATTTCTTATTAGTTATCGAGTGAAAATTTCCCAAAATAATTTATTTTTTTATTAATATTAGTTTTTAATTAATTACTTTAAACATAAAATAATGAAAATAGTATAACAAGGAATAAATGTTTTAGAATATTTTAAAAACAAAAACTTGATGTTTTAATTTTAATATCATCAAAAGGAGATTTTTTATTCTTTTTCTCTCATAAAATATAACCATTTTTGCCATTACGATTTTGTTCTCTTAATTCTTTATCAATTTTTGTAATTCATTTTTCTTTTATTTTTTGTTTTTCTATCATGTTAACATTAATATTTACTTCTTCAACAAAATTTATAGTTTTAAAACTATTCAAAGTGATATAAATTTACTCCTTTTAAGTGTTAATAACTTAATTATTGAAATTATATAATGATTTTAAATAGATGTCAGTAGTTGTCTCTTTTAATTTTTATAGAAAATAATTAATAGCATTAAATACTTTTACCATTATCAAATATAAACATTTGTAAAAACCACAAAATTATGTAAAAGTTTTATTTGTATGTAAAAATCAGATAGAAACCATAAATTAAATAAACATATTATTTAAGTAATATTGTTTTTGTTTTGCTAATAAACTTAATTGTTCTTTAACTAATTCAATTTTTCTATCAATAATAGTAAAAAAATGTGCAATCTTAGTTTGTTCATTAATATTATTTGTCAAAGAAATAAAAACATTTTTTAACATTAAAAAATGCCTTTTATATCCACTTTGTGAAACATTATTTAATAATACTGAATAATAAATAAATTTTAAATTAAAATTTCTAAAACTATTACTTAATTCTAAAAGTTTTATACCATCATCTGCAACAAAAAAATACTTATCAAGATATTTTAAAATAGTTGTATGATCACCAAAAAGAATAATTGGTAATTGTTCCACTAAATTTCCTTTTTTAATATATGAATCAATAAAATCTTTTTTTTGCGATATTAAAGGTAATTTTGTATTTGATTCAAAATTTTTTTTAATTTTTAAAGATTTTATTGTTGTTAATACTTCTTGAACTTGTTTTAAAACTCATTCATCATTAAATCCTTTAAATCTAATTTGGGGATAACCTTTTTCATTTGCAAACATATTATTTAAGTAATATTGTTTTTGTTTTGTTAATAAACTTAATTGTTCTTTAACTAATTCTATTTTTTTATCAATAATAGTAAAAAAATTACCAATTTTATTTTGTTCTTGTAAACTACAAGTAATATAAATTTGAATATTTTCTAAATCTTTATTAGAAATTTCTAAGAATGTTGTTCCAAATGAATTAGTAATTAATACATTTTTATTGTTATAAAGTCAATAATATAGGTATTTATGGTTTATTAATTTTCCTGTTCTAATGTTTTTATTCCTTGACTAAATCAACATTTTTCTAAATTATTTATTGTAACTACACCAACAGGAGCTCTGCAAGTTAAAAGAATATCATTTTTCTTAGAAAAATTAAAATTTTTATCTGTAATAAAACGATCATATTTATTAAGCAGCATACTGTTATTTTTTGTAATAAAATTAGGGGTTATAAAAGGAAATTCATTTAATCATAATTTTTTATTTTTTGTTGAAGGTGTTGAACCACCTCAAATTGTTGTTATTGTTCTTAATTTTACTTTTTGAAAATTATTTTCATTAATAAACTCTTTAAATCTAATTTGGGGATAGCCTTTTTCATTATTAATCACCAAATCTTTAAACATTAACTTAAATTCTCCATTTAATTTTTGCATTGCTTGTTCATTAGTAATTAATTTATCTTGCATATTTTTAATATTAATTATTTCTTTTTCTGCTGTATTATCAATATAACGAGCAATATTTAAGTTATAATCATTTGCTTTAATTATTTCAATCGCAACTAAATTAGAAAATTTAGCAATAGTTTTTCTGTTATTAAAAACATTAATAATTTTAATAATATTTTCATCAGTTAAAGTATTTTTATTTCCTTGCTTGGCAAATTCTTTCGAAGCATCAATAAAATAAATGGAACTATCAATTTTACATTTTTTCATCACTATAATACAAGTTGGAATTGATGTCCCATAAAACATATTAGCTGGTAAACTAATAATAGTATCAATTCAATTTTTTTCAATCATATATTTTCTAATAATTAATTCGGCATTACCTCTAAACAAAACTCTATGAGGAATAACAACGGCCATAACGCCATTAGCAGCTAATTTATAAATCATATTTTGAATAAAAGCAAAATCAGCTTTTGTTTTTGGTGCTAATTTGCCATAAGCACTAAATCTTTCATCACTTAAAAATTTTTGATTTGCCGTTCAATGAAAACTATATGGTGGATTGGCGACAATTACCTCAAATTCTTGTCCTTTAAAACCATCATCTTCTAGTGTGTCACCATGATAAATATCAAATTTATTATACTTTAAACCATGTAACATCATATTCATTCTTGCAATATTATATGAATTGGTTTTTAATTCTTGACCATATAAATGACCAATTTTTAATTCTTTATATACTCTTAATAGTAATGAACCAGAACCACATGTTGGATCATAAACCGTTTTAATTTCCGTTTTTCCTTGACTAACTAATTTAGCTAATAATTTAGAAACAGGTTGTGGTGTATAAAATTCACCTGCTGCTTTTACTGATTCAGAAGCAAATTTACTAATTAAATATTCATAGGCATCACCTAAAATATCAATTTCTGCGTCGTCAATTTCAAAATTAATTTCATTAATTTTTAACATTACTTTAGCAATGATGTTACTTTTCTCGGTTTCTGTTTTTCCCAATTTACTAGAATCTAAATCAACAGAATCAAATAAATTTTCAAATTCTTTTGCTGATGCATGACCAACTGTTGATTCAATTAATTTGTTAAACGCTTTTCTTAAGAAGAAGATATCAAATTTTCCACTATTAATTTTTTGATTATTGCTTGTCATAAATATTCTGGTTCAATATAATATCCAACACTATCATTATCATATAAAACTTCTAAAAAATCACTGCGATATTTTTCATTAGTTAAAGCAGTGTAATAATCAATCCCTTCCATTGTTAAATCTTTTGCTATTATCGATTGGACATTATCTGATAAATAACGATAAAATATTAATCCTAAGATATACTCTTTATATTCGGATGGTTCCATTGTCCCACGTAACGTATTAGAAATATCTCATAACTTAGAAAACAACTGTTGTTGTTGGATATTTTGTTTTTCATGTGTTGTCATAATATCTTTTCCTAACTTTCAAACTTATTAATTAAAGCAATGATATTTAATGTTAACTAGTTTTACCTTGTTAGTAATTTTGCTGATAAATATTTAATTATTTTTACGATACAATTATATAATAAAAAACTAAATTTTTAGCAAGGCAATAATATTTTAATAAAACCTTAATATCTTAAAATTGTTAGCGAAAAATTAAGAAATCCCATGTAGTATTTAATTTAATTGGTTGTTTTTGCTGTTATTTTCTTAAACTAAGCAAGGTTAACGACAATTTTAACCTAATTAAAAAAGATAGAATTTTATTTCTATCTTTTTTTAGTTTTTGGAAAATTCCCGACCAACAAAATATTTTTATGCACTCAATTAAAAACATTGCCACCTAATAATTTAACTTACATTTTATTTTAAAAATTTTAATATCTTTTAAAAGGTATTAAAGAAGTGATATAATCGAAATTAGATATATGTTTAAATATATTTTCAAGTCCTATTTTGTTTAGCTAAACAAAATAGGACTTTTATACTTAAAGGAGATAAAAGATGACAAAAGAAGAAAAGACACCTTTATTAACTAACGATAGAAATGCTAATTATGGAGTCACTGAACAACAACCAGCAATAAATACTAACAACTACGGAAATATAATTGTTAATATTGAAAATGAATGAATAAAATGTACTAGTCGTTATGGGGGAGAAACATCTAAAAAAAAAGATGAAAATAACAATTGACAATATCAAACTAAAATTATAAATAATGGCGGTAATTCAACTTCTATTAATGAAAAACTAATTAAAATTGATAGTAATCAATATTGAGAAAAAGTAACAACTTTAGTAAATAATCCAGAAGTTATTGAGTTATTAAAAATAAATTTTACTAACAAAAAATTAGAAATATATCAAAAAGAATACACAAATGATAATGATTATGAAAGAAATACTTTAAATTTAGAAACTTTTCACAAAAAAGAAAGAAATTTAAGTCCCGAAAAAAAATTCTTGGAAGCTATTACCATCAAAGCAATTAAGGGTATTGATGACCTAATAATCAATACTGATCTTCTTAATGAAGAAATAAAACTTTTTCAGGAAAAACAAACCAATAGTAATTTAAATACTTTATTAAATATTTATAAATATTTAACAGTAATCCAAAATTTTATTGATGATTCAAAACCTATTGCTACCTCAAAATTTAAAAATATTTTACAAAAAGTAGGTAATTTAACTTTGGGTGCTTTAGAAATTTATATTGGACTTACTGGTAAAAACCTACAACGAGTAATTTCTAACTATCCAATTGATGGCAAAGAACATACAATTGAAGATTATATTAATGCCATATTCTTAAATCCAGCAAATTATATTATGGTATTAATCGATACTGCTCTTGGTACATTTTGTACTTCTGCGGCTTCTAGTTGAGCACGAGATGTATTTTTTAATAAAGAAACTGATCCCTATCAAATTACCAAATTTAATTCGCAATGACTTGAACAATACCAAGAAAACTTGCAATTACTTTTATATGAAGAAAATCATCAACAGTTAATAAAATATTTTTCAAATATTTCAGCAATTAATAACTTAATACAACAATTTAATGAAGCTACAAATTGCGATGTATCAGAATTTCAATATCATCCCCAGTTCACAGAAGAAATTAAACAAATTAAAGCAATAATAGCAACAAGAGAAGCAAACATTGATAGTAATAGTGAAATTAAACAATTAGTATCTGTAACAAATAAATCAATTAAAACATTAAAAACGGAATTTAAAAAACCATTAACACTAACAGAAAACTGAGGATACAATCTTTTCATTAATTTAGTGTTAGAAACATTAACATGAGCAGGTAGTCACATTATTTTAACTGGTTCATCAGAAAATACTGCTAAAGAAAATTTTAATTTACAAGATTGAATCACTAAAGATATTTTTAGTGAAGGTGCTTTCGTTGCCAACATCAGTCGTTATTTTGTCATGCGACCAATTAATAACATCTTTAAATCAGGTCTAACAAAATTAGGTATTCCAACTAATATTACTCCTAAAAAACTTGCAAGATGAATTGAAAAACAACCTCGATATAAAAAATTACTAATGGCAATTCCTTTATTTCTAATAGTTACTTTTATTGTCAATACTGTTAAAACAGAAGCGGCATTAGTTACTGAATATGGATTTGAAAAAGCAATAGAATTATTTTATGAAAAGTTTTTTAGATGAACAACATTAGGTTTTTCAATCGGTGTCACTGCAAGTGATATGATTACTTTTGCCATTTCAGATTTTTATAAGAATGTCTTTAATCAACAAAAAGAATTTGAAATTTTAGTATCAAAATCTGCATTAGCAAAATTAGTAAAAAATGGAAAACTTGCCACTTTTGATGAAGAATTTGCAAAACATGAGGAACAAAAATTAGAAGATTCTGGTATTGCAACCTTATCACAAAGAACAAAATCTGATAACTCAGCAAAAGAAGAAACTGGTAGTGACACCACCATTGAAGATTCTCTTAATGATCATTATTTTGATCGCGATACTATCAATCAGCAACCTCAACCATCTACAAGTAATTATCAGTTTAATTCACAATTTAACAACGTTTAAACTAAATCTAATCACTCTTTTGAAAAGAGTGATTTTTTATACTAATAATTATTATTTTTTGCTATACATTATCTCTAAATTTTATTTGACCTAATTTTGATTTTATAAAAAAACATTATAATATATAATATTAAAAAATTCACTTAATAATTAAGTGAATTTTTGATAAAGTTAGTAATCTAATATTTTGTTTTTCTTTTTCATTTTAAATTACTATCATTATGGTGTTGGAAATTATTTTTACTGCGTGCTGAATAATTTGCTTTAGTTGCTACTTTAACAATATTTTTAGGTAAATCTCAACCAACAGTATCTAATAAAGTAATTTCATGATTTTGATAATATTCGATTTCTTTAATCTCATTATATTGAGCTCGATTGCTTACTAAAGTAATAGCAGTTCCTTGCGCTCCGGCACGAGCTGTTCTACCAATACGATGGGTATAATAGTCATGTTCACGTGGAATATCATAATTAAAAATATAATCAATACCATTAATATCAATTCCTCGAGCAACAACATCAGTAGCAATTAATACTTTCACCTTACCATTTTTAAATTTTCTCATTGCTTCGATACGTTCTCTTTGACTTTTATCACCATTAATAACAGCACATCTAATATTATTTTGTTCTAATAATTGCGCAATTTTGCTAGTAAAAGCTTTTGTATTTGAAAAAACAATACTTAACTGTGGTTGTAATTTCTGATATAAAGTAACTAATGCTGTTTCTTTAGAAACATTATGACAATCAAAATAATATTGTTTAATATTTGCTTGTTGTAATTTTTGACTTTCATCTTCAACACTAATGCTAACTGGATTATTTTGATAATCATCAGCAATTTTTAAAACTGGTTTTGACATTGTCGCTGAAAAAAGAACAGTTTGCATATTTTGTGGTGAATTTTCAAATAAAAAATCAATATCTTTTTTAAATCCCATTTTTAACATTTCATCTGCTTCATCTAAAACTAATGTTTTAATTGAATTTAATCTTAAACTACCACGATTAATATGATCAGTAATTCTTCCTGGTGTTCCAACAACAATGTTACTAGTTCTTAAGTCATACAATTGGTTTTTAATATTAACACCACCACATAATAAAGCAACATTAACACCATTTAAAAAATAAGCATACTTTTTTACTTGTTTTGCCACTTGAATTGCTAATTCTCTAGTTGGACAAACAATAATTGCTTGATTACGATATAATTTTATATCTAAATCATGTAAAATAGGTAATACAAAAGCAGCAGTTTTTCCAGTTCCAGTATGACTTTTTCCAATAATATCTTTTTTTTGTAAAGAAACTGGAATTGTCTTTTTTTGAATTGGTGTAGGAGTTATATAACCCCATTTAGCAATAGCAGCATTTAATTCTTGTTTTAATTTTAACTCTGTAAAACTCATATCTTTCTCCTTAAAAAATAAATTTGAATAAATTTAGAAAAAACATGACAAACATAACTTTAAAAATAACCTCTAAAAGAGGATTATTATAAAAATTATTAATTTTAATCTATTATTATAATATACTTATATTTTAAAAGTATTAATTCATCTAATTTTTCTAAAATCAAAAGTTGTCAAATAATTTCATGATATTATTTATTTCCTTGACATCATTAACAACTTTTTTTGATGTTTTTTATCAATCATATCTTAAAAGAAAATTGTGAATTAATCAACAACTTACATATATTACACTATTTTTAATTAAATGTAAAGAAAAATTAGCGAAATCAGAATATAAAAATATAAATTAAAATAGCATAAAAATTTATCTTAATTTCAAATATCACTATCTGCCTTTTTAATAATTCAATTATTAAACAAAATACGATGACCTTTATGATTATTAACACAACCACTTAAAAAGTGAACATTATCATAACCAATCGATAAGTAATTATAACCATGCATGCCACCTTCACTTCTTTTAATGATAAAAGTCTTATCATCTACTTTTTTCACAACACTGCTATCACTTAAGTTAGGATTTTTTTTAGGTGGTCAAAGACCATTTAAACGAAGCGAAATATTATTGTCAATAATATTTTCTCTTTTTGCTTTATCATTAACTTGCTGATTAAGATATTCGCTAATATCATTCATATTTTTATCTTCACTAACAAAATTATCAAAATCACTAGGATTCATATATATTGTTAAATTGTTATCGGTAGTTAAATCAATACGTCCTTGCGCAAATGAGCCTTTTGTACAAAATATTGTACCTAATGCTACTGCTACTCTGTCTGCTCATTGATTTTGGGTTTCATTACGACTAGTAACAAAATCTAAACTCATTGGTTTTAATGTTAAACCTGAAACTGTTCAGTTGCTAATAGTACATGTCCCAAAATTATTAATCTTAGATCGATCCTCTGTAATTTTCTTTGCATCAGAACCTGATCCAATTCAATTATTTAACTTATTTGTAAATTCACTTACTGATGGTGCTAAGTAAGCTTTTAAAGAAGCGATTGATTCTTCAATTGTTGGTTTAGTAATTGCTTGAAACATATGATCATCACTATCATATCTATCATATCTCTTAAGAACACCAATTGATACCATTTCAAACATATCAAGCTTTACTTTATCATTACCAATTTTATCAAATATTATTGTTTTTACTTTACTATTTAAACTACTATCACTAGTATTTGCTGGTGCTTCTATAGTAAAATTCCTTAATTTTTCTTCTACTTTAGCAGTCGAAGCATCAATTAATTTTCTTAAATTAGCACCAGGATTAGCATAATTATAATTAAAATCACTATCAAATTCATGTGTTGACTTAATGTTACTTTCATTTTTATATGCTAATTTTAATTTTAATTGTGCCTTAATTTTATGTCACATTGTTATATTATATTCAGGATTGCTTGGTTCATAACCAGCAACACCAAAATCAACACCTTTTCATTGAAAAAATATTTTTTTTAACGTTGTTTGACTAATATCAATTGTTAAAAGTTCATTAATAGGGATATTACCAAATAATGGTTTTAATGCTGTGACCTGCATTAAGTACTTATCAACTAAAAAATCATTAATATCTTGTTGCAATCGATTCAAAAAAATATCTTTTATTTTTATTGTCTTATCATTTTTAATATCACTATCGCTATTCTAGGTAAACTATTCAAATAACTGGTAATATTTGATCCTAAGTTAGTAAATTGATCTTCAAAAGTTAGATTTTTATATTCTTCTATTAAATGACCAAGTTCTAAATTAACTTGATCTTTAGCTTTTTTTAATAATTCTCCGACATTAGTATTTTCTGTTACTTCATCGGTATCAGAATTAGATTTATCATCATCACACGCTACTACATTTACTGCTAATGGTGTTGTTAAACCGAAAACTGCCAATATTTTTAATAATGCTTTCACACTAGTACCCTCCTAAAATTTCTTGTAATATCTTTTATTAAAGTTTAGTTTAGTACATTTTATAATATTTAAAATTGAAATGTTGAAATATGCCATTCTTATTTTTCTTCGAATATTTATTTTTAGCAGAACAACTACCTCATACCCTACTTTCATTTTTTTCTTTTCAGTTTGCAAGATATTATCCAATTTATCTAATCCTACTGTTCTAATATCAGTTACTGAAAAATTCAAAGCTTGTAACTGTTGATAGTCGTTAATACTACTTAATTCACTCTTTAACGAATGAATATAATTTAAGGCACGACTATTATATCGTTGTAAATAAGAACCGCGGAAATCATAAACTAAAAGTCATAGTTTCACCACTATAACTCGGTGGTAAGCCACCACGTTTAATTATTCGCTTCGTTTGTCTTTTAGATAAAACAACTTTATTATAATCATCAACATTAGTATAAATATTAAGTTTAAACTTAACTAAAAATAATAAAATACGCATGCTCTTAACTTGCACAATATATTTCACTTTATTAGCACCTGCTTGTTTTGGTATTCTATATCGGGGGTGTTGTTCAATCATATACATAATTCCATTAATTATGACCTATTAATACTTACAAAACATACCTAAACTTTCTTGTGTTGCTTTAAATTCAGATGATAAATCATTACTATTAATTTTTAAAGCTAATTCATCAAAAACAAGCATATCATTTTCTTTAAAAGCATAATTACTATTTAACTGCTCATTATAAGAACAACGATAACTATATTCATGACGAACTTTAATAGGAATCGGACTTACTACCCTACCTTTATGTTTTTGTGCTAAACAACAAGCAAGCGCAGATTTACCAGTACATAGTGGTGTTGTAATAATATAACTACCTATCCGTTGTAATATCTTTATATTTTTGCTAGTTATTAAAAACGGATAAAGTATTATTAATAATAAAACTCCTAACCGACTAAAAAGCCAACTGCTTTTAAAAATACTCATAATGTTAAAATTTGTTCTAAACCACTAGTAAAATCAACATTTAAAACCGAACTTATAGTATCATCAAAAATACGTCTTAATAATCCATCAAGTTTATATCATGCCTCGAATGATATGTTAAATAATAATTATATTTTAAATAAAATACATTCCCTCTTAACTTCTAATTTATTAGTTTATTTATTAAATTTGTTATTAAAGTATTTGTCTGAATAATTGTTATTTCAATCTTATTTAATAATGTTATTAATTGTTTTCCAAAATGAATTTGTAATGATTTTTCATTAAAATCCTCCTACTATACTTATAGTGTATAAAGATAACATAATTATATAAAAAATAACTAATACATTAAAGAAAATATTAGTTATTCTATTAATTTATTAATTAAAAGCTTTTTAATAAAAATGACTTTTGTTAAATTATTTTGCAAAGTTGTTAAATTTTCATATAAAGATTTAACTAATATCTTAATATGTTTATCATATTCAAAATATTTTAAATTTTTTATAGCATTATTACCTCCATGTTTAATAGTAGTTCCTGTTGTATATGCATTAAATATTTCTTTATTGATTGGATTAAGTAAATTTAATAATGCTATTGATAAATGTTGATTAGTAGTTTTAGGAATAACTTTTCTAATTGAACTTGAAAAAACTCCATTCAAACCAGTCATAATTCTACCAGGATCACCATCGGTAGCTAATAAAATGTCTTGATAATCAAAAAAAAAATTATTATCTTTAGTACAATATAAAGATTGTCTTTCACTATTAAAAGTTAAATCTTCTACTCTAATATATTTTACTAATTTATTTTCAATATTTTTAGTTCGTTTTGAACTTGATATTTCTGTACCTTTTATAAAGTTAAAATATGATAATAATTTTTCTTTTGTCTGTAAAGAATAGAGTTTTGTAATTAAAGAAAATAAGTTATTTATTAATTTTATTAATTTTTCATATATTTCTGCTAACTTTTCAAAAGGTTCTATAATGTCAATTATGCGCTGTTGACAAGATATTTTAGGAATTATAATATTTATATTTAAAAAGATTTTATGAGATAAATCTTTAATTGTGGTACCTGAACCTAAATTATTTATATTTTTTTCATTTTTTAAAACCCAAAAATATAAATATTTATTCAATAATTTATTTTGATCATTTATAACCTTAAAAAAATTATTATGATATACACCCTTAATTCCTATAATAGGTTTACCTGTTAATCCAGTTCTAACTATTAATAATTCATTAGGATAAACTATATGATTTTTTTTAGGGTTTTTTATATAATATTCAAATGATTCCTTTTTCAAAAAACCAATAGTTATATAAGGAAGAGAATTTGGTACTTTATTTTTTAATCTATTTTTTATCTTTATTTGTAAACCTTGCTGTAAGTTTAAGATATTTTTTAATTGCATATATTTATTCCTAACTATTATTTTTATGCCTAATCAATTAATAAAAAATATTAAAAATGAGGTTATTATGATATTAAAAACTATTTTTCCATTTATACTGGAAATAAAAATTCTAATCATGAAAATAAAAAGCTAAATATATATTTTGAACTTGTAATCCCGTTGCTAGTAAGTACAATATATGAAATTTTGATGGAAAATATATTACTCTAGCAGGGAATAATGATATTGGAAATTTTCATGCTAATTTTTCTAGTAGAAAATTGATATATATCAAAGAACTTATTTAATTCAAAGTAAAAGTTCCTTATATTTAAACAAATATCTTTATTATCAGTTTTATAAAAATAAACAATATTTTACTAAAAACTCCAAAGAAACAAGCACAAAATATTTAACAATAAATATTATAGAAAATTTTAAACTTATTTCTAAAAATGTAATAGATCAGCAACATATAATTGACATTTTAATGTCATAATTAATTATAGTACATTATTATTAGTTATTACAATTAATAATAAAATTTTGTAAGTGGTAATAAATTATGAGAAATACTGATAATTATCAATTATGATTAAATGAGTACAATTATTCAGGACTGTACAGTTAAAACTTATATTTATAACAGAAAACACTTCTTAAGTTAAATAATAAAAAAAATAGTGTAAATAATATTAAAAAATATATTGAATCTCAAATTAAGCATAATATTGATGTCAATTCAATTTGTTTACGAATAGAAGTAATAAAATCATATTTAAGATTTTTAAAAAATAAAAAAATAATTAAAAATGCAAAACATTCAAATTCCAAAATCTTTAGGAAAATTTTTGATACGATCGATAAAAGAGAACTAACCATTATTAATAATACAAACATATCAAAAAATTCATGAAATTAAGCAAAAAAATCAATTATTGTTTAAAATACTATTTTTTACTGAAGTTATACTCTATAAAATATCAAATTCAAAATAAACTAAAAATTATTATCGTATTTTAACCTTATAAAAGGTACAATAACTAATATTTTTTATATTAATACTAATACTTTAATACTTAATTTAATTCAAGTTTATATCATGCGAAGCATGATATGTCAAATAATAATTATATTTTCATCAAATTATTATAAAAAAAATAACAATTTAATTTAAAATAGAGGGACTTTGCCCCTCGTTGCTTCGCAACTCACCCCAGTGGGGTAAACTCTCCCCACGGCCAACCACCCTAAGGGTCTGGTTGGCACCCGCGACCAATAATATAGGTTTACGCTATTTTATCTTTAACATCTCTCTTATTTTTTAGCATATTTATTTCTATAATAACAAGTACGGCATTCAGTATTTGCAATTTCTTGCTTTTCAGTCTGCAAGATATTATCCAACTTATCTAATCCTACTGCTCTAATATCAGTTACTGAAAAATTTAAATCTCATCGTGGCGTGGTATTTAAAAATATAAAAATATGTTAACTTTCCCATTAAATTAAATTAATTTTAATACAAATAATATATCATAAAAAAAATAAAAAATGAACATTAATAAGAATTGCAGTAATTACTAATGTTCATTAAGCATTTTATATATACAAGTGAAATTATAAAAAAATATTAAAATTATTGTTTAACTACATTAGTAACTAAAAAATCTGCTTGATTAAAACCAATTTCAATTTTTACACCTCTAATAGATTGTTTATTTACCATATAAATTTTTGAAAAATTACTATAAATAGCAGTTGATAATTTTTCATAATCCGCTTCTTTAAATAAGAAATCTTTTTCTTTATAAAAAGTTTTAAATAAATTATTAAATTGTTCAATTGCTTTCAATGGTAAATTTTGTAAATAAATATTTTCAATCTCTAAAAAAGTTTTATGATTAATATAATCATAAAATTTAATATCATATATTTTATCACCAATGTAATCTTTGCCATCAATATTTATCACATTTATTTTAGAATTATTTAATTGAAATAAATTTATCCCCGAAACGATTGCCATTGTTGTAGTTGTTAAAATAGTTAATAATGCTTTCATATTTATATTTATCTCCTTAATAAATTTAACTCACATTAATCCTAGTAAAATTATAATATATATCACAAAATAAATAAAATAATATTTTAATGTAAAGCTGCTTGATTAAAATCTATTTTTTTTAATAAAAATTATATGAAAATGAATGGTGCTACGAAATTGATATTCATAAACATAAAAATATTTTATTACTCTCAAATGTTGCAAACATTTAACAACATTTCACCACTTTTTAATTTTTTTAGATAATATTACTGCTGGCTTTTAATTATATTTTTTAACTAATAAAAATAATTAACTATAATTGACTATAAAAGAAGGAGAAAAAAATAATGGCAAGATTACTAGAAAGCACAACTAAAACTATAGATGAAACAAAAACTAAAAATAATCAAGCAACTTGATTCAAACTATTTAGACTAATTATAATTAAAATTAGTTATTCTTTTATTACCGCATTTTTATTTTTATTTTCAATAATAGTTTCAGCATTAACTATTAGTATTTTATTTTTTTTAAATTTATCAGTAGCAACTTTTACTATTAATTTACAGTATTTCATTATGATTTTTTATAGTATATTTTTATTTATCTTTATTTTATTAAATACCATAAAAATTTTTGGTACTCAATTTGAAGATAGCTCTTTTTTATTATTGCTTACTAAACCTTACACAAGAACAATAATTATCTTAACACAATATGCTGCTTTATTTTTTATGAGTTTAATCTTTATCCTCATAAACACTATTATTTTATTAATTTTTGGTGGGATTTGTGGCATTATTATAAAGGCTCATTATTTAACTTTTTATGTGTTAACTATTATAAAATTATTTGCTTTTTGCTCATTATTTGCCATTTTAGTTACCGTCGGCGTTGTTACAATGTTAGCTTTTACTCCTTCACAAACAGTTTTTTTACTTTTTATTATTTTTTGTAGTTTATTTTTATTAGGTGGTTTACCTTATTCCTTAACTAAATTGAATAGTGATATTATTAAAATTAATTTTGAGAATGGTAGTCAATATAATATTAGCGAAATTAAAGAAGCAATTTTATTCAAACAAAACTTAGAAAAAGGATTAATTAAATACCCTAATTTAACAAAGGCTATTTTTGACTTTTATTCTAATCTTAATAATAATGAATTAAATAATATTAGAGATGATAATGTTATTAATAAGCGAATTGCTTTTTATCGAGAATTAGGATTTATTGCAACAAACCCTATTGTTAAAATCTTTCATGGTACAACAAACTCTTGACAACCACCCGAATTTCAAAATAAAAGTATAACAATACAAATTACTTTTACTAGTTACTTTAAAAGTTTCGATGAATTAAAAGCCAATGTTGTTAATAATAAAATTACACAAGACTTAATTAATATCATTAATGATTATGATAAGCAATATCATATTAATCACTTCATGAGTGTCCAAAATACAAAAGTACCATGATTATTAACAATTAATAATAATATTGATGACATTTATATCAAAATGACAGAACCAATAGCAACACCACCGGTAGCATTACCGCTTGATGAAATTAAAAACATATTTCTTTCAACATATGAGTATCGTTTTAGTTTTCGTAGTGAATTTAATAAAATGTTTTATAATCCTGTCTATTTTTTAATTAGAACGACCGAAGAATATATTTACCACCAAATTCATACTTATCGTCAAATTACTACTAATGACATTAAAAAAGATGAAAATTATAAAAATTACATTAATGTTGCTAATAGCTATCAATATATTAATACCTTTAACTTTATTGAACATTGAAATCAAATATGAACTTATTTTATGGGATATTATGGTGATTTTTGATTTGAACCATATGCATCATCTAATATCAATTTTGATACGCAAAAAAATACTTTATTTAGTTATCCCGACTTTAAAGTTAGTTTAAATAATAAATTAATCAAGACTGATAATCTTGACTATTTTCAAAATAATAAATCAGT
Organism: Spiroplasma endosymbiont of Polydrusus pterygomalis; assembly: GCF_964030825.1. Taxonomy (NCBI): domain Bacteria; kingdom Bacillati; phylum Mycoplasmatota; class Mollicutes; order Entomoplasmatales; family Spiroplasmataceae; genus Spiroplasma; species Spiroplasma endosymbiont of Polydrusus pterygomalis. The sequence goes on from NZ_OZ034964.1 coordinate 1,027,814, forward strand.
TCTTGAAATATATCTTGCAATTTCTTGCTTCTTATTTTTATTTTCTTATGTTTTGTATAATCGAAAAATTGTTAGTTAGGAGAAAACTACTATGGCAAATACAAAAGAAATTATGATTAGTGTTAGAAACTACAATAAAAAATTTAAAAAATTTACTATTACTAACATAAATTTTACCGTATTTAAAGGAACAATTCATGCCTTAGTTGGACAATCTGGTAGTGGTAAATCTGTTTTATTAAAATCTATTATTGGCGCAATGCCTAGCAATAGATACAAAGGTATTATCACTGTTAATGATTATAAAGCAGGAAGTGCTAAATCAAAATTAAGTTTAGGTTATTCTTTAAATTTGGAAAACTTTCCACAAGGTTTAACAGCCTATAATTTTTTAAAATATTTAGGACAAGCAACAACTATTACTGACAGTGCATTAGAAATTAATCTGCAAAAATTATTAAAAAATTTTAACTTATGAGAACATCGTAATAAAACTTTAAATTCTTTTTCTTCAGGAATGAAAAATAGAATTATGTTAATTCAAGCTTTAGCCCATGATCCTGAATTAATAATCCTTGATGAACCTGGTGCTAACTTAGATTCAGAATCACGAAAATATTTTACTAATGTCTTAATGAACTTAAAAGCAGCAGGGAAAACCATTTTTTTAACTACTCATATGATTAACGAAGTTAAAGCTATTATTGATGATTGTACTATTATTGATTTAGGAAAATTGCTTTACAGTGGACCAGTAGCAAAATTTGATGTTGGTAAAATTTTTATTTTAACTACTAATGATTTATTAGCAACAATTAATATTCTCACAAGATATCAATATCAATTTAAATATTTTAAAGATTTAAATGAAATTTTAATTCGTTTAGATACCCAAGCTAAAATTGATAATCTTAATCACATTTTGAATAAGTATAAAATTAGTATTCAAAATCTTTATGAAAAAGAATTGGATTTATTGTATTTAAAAAATTTTTTGTAAAATAAAAATAAAAAACAATTAATTCATAACCTGTTAACAGGTTATGATTTTTTATAGTACAATTAATTATAAACTTAAGATAAGTTTAATTAACTTATTACCTTAATTTCAAAGGAAATGAGTTTTTATTTTACAAGCTAAAACTGAAATAAATCAATATCAAAAAATAGCAGAATCTACTAGAGAATATAGAATAGTTATAACCTATTATGACTATAATTTATAGATGAACGACATCATCTCAAGCAGCATAATTGTTAGATACTTATTGTTTTAAAAATAACTTTTCATCTTAGAAAGAGAAAAAATGCAAAAAGTTACAAAATGAATAAATAACCATCAAGAAAAAATTAAATGAAAAAGGGATAAATAAATATGACATCAAAAATGTATACCACAGTTGGTCCAAGTCTTTGAGGGAAAAATAGATTTAATGAAAATGAAAAATTAATTATTGAATTTTTATCCTTTAAGTTTACGAATATTTTTATAAATAAATTTACTTTTTATCATTATTTTAGTATAGGTTTTTTTGCCCTGCCTAGGTTTCCTATTTTTAATTATTGATGAGTTATTGACCAAAAATACCCTAAAATTTCTAAAAGAAAGTTAAAAAAATTATTTATTAAATTTATTAAAAATTGTGCTAGTGTATTAAAAAACATTGATAATTTAAATGAAAAAATTAGATTTGTTCAACTATCATTTATAGAGGCAAACATTGAAAAAAAATATAATATGATGAATAACATGTTTAATAAGTAGGTTTGTTCTTAGAGTTATAAATTATTTTATTCAACTTAAAAAACCAAGGGGGGATGAATATGATGTTTTTAGCAAATAACTTTAGATATCTAGTTTATAAAAATAAGTTATCTTTTTACAGATAACTTATTTTTTATTTTAATTATTAGTATTAATTTTTTCTAATGTTGCTTGATGTTCTAAATTAAAAGCAAATTCACTATTTAATTCTGTTTGTAAACTAGGATTTGTTTTTAAACGAAGTTGATATTTTTTAGAATAATAAGTAAAGTATCAAGTGATAGCAAAAATAACATTACTCAAAATAAATATTAACTCAATAACCATGGCAACAATCGCACTTGAATCAGTTGCAACAACTGCATCATGAATAATAGAATAATAATGTCAAACAAACATTAAACCTAAAGTTAGCAAACTAAATGGAAAAACAATTTTTTCATATCAATTTAGTTTTAATTTTTTATCTAATGCTAATTTTAGCACTGTAATTAAAACCATGATATAAACAAACATGGTAATCACAGAGAAAGATGATGATAGGTTAGCAACATTAAAAGCTGATGAATACTTTTGACCAGGATGAGAGACTAACCAAATTCCTTTAATTAAATCAGGAATCACTAATCATAAAATTAACATAATAGCTGTTACCATTAAATTAACAATCGCTGCTTTAACAGGTATTCCATCTTTATTTAAATTAAATAATTTATTAGAAATATATCCTTCTTTTGAAAGTGGTTGTAATGTTGTACCACCATATAAAGCATTTTGCATGGCAATATTAATTTTTAAAGCTAAACCACTAATAATCATCAATATTGGACCACCGTACAGAATTACTTTACTATTAAAAGCACTTCAAGCACCCATATTCATATTTTGAACAAAAACTTGGTATCCTAAAAAGAAAACAAGCGAGATAATAATATAGAAAACTGTCATAATTATCATAATCAAAGTAATACCTTTACCAATATTTTTTTCAGGATTATTAACATTTTTACCAGCTGTTGAAAAAATTTCAAAACCAGCAAAGAAAAAGAAACATGAAGTAAAAGTATTCATAAAACCAGCAAAAGAAAGGCTACTATTAGTAGTTCAGTAACTTCAATTTGATGAACTATTAGTTACTGCTAAACTAATACCAGCAATAATTAAAAATGCTGCTGTTAATCATTTAATAATTGATGTGGTATGTGCCATTTTTTTATATATTTTAATTCCAGCAAAAACAGCAGAAGCAGAAATCATATAAATCAAAATACCAATTAAATCTAAAAATAAATCAGAAAATGGCCCTCAATTAGCACTATATCATTGTGGTTGACCATTACTAATAAATTCTGGTGAAAAAGTTCCTCTAATTAACATCATTACTTGAATCGTAACAATAAATGGCAAACAAACATATTGCATAAATCCTACTAATCAACCTCAAAATCTGCCAAAGGTTGTTCGAATATAAATATATGCACCACCATTATTATCAGAATTGTGAATTCTTGATAATTTTGCAAAAGCTCATGCACAATTACCAGCGACAAAACCAATTAATAAATATACTCATATTGCATTAATACCAATTGAATTAGGCATGCCAATATTTGATAAAATTGCAAAGTTACCAATAAAACCAATTCCTACTGCATAATTAAAACCTAATCAAACAAATTCTTTTAATGATAATCGCTTATGGGACTCACTATTTGTCATTATTTTCCTCCTTTAGTATATTTTAAAGTTAATTGTAACATTAAATAACAATAATGACAAAATATTTTTTGCTATGGAGGCTATAAGGTTGGTGGAAAATGAAATAACTGATAATAAAAAATAGCAATATTATTCTTTTTTATATAATTATTGACTGTCTCTAATCTAGAATTATTATCACTAATATTAAAAACTAGCGCTAATAACCCAATTATTAATTTTGTCAGTTTTATTTCCCTTTTCATCTTTAACTTATTGTGAATACTTTTTTTCAAAATTTAAATTCTGAATTTTGTTTTTTACATATAAGAATATGCAATCAATAAATGTACCAATAATATTTAAGAAAAATAATTAATTAATAATATTCCAAAAATATTATTAATTTACATTCAACTATACTACTATTATAAATTAATGATAAAAAACTGGTAATGCAATAATAACTAACATTAATTTTAAAATCGCTAACATATTAGATCTCTTTTCAAATTATACAGTAATAATAATTAATTATATATTATATTTTATATTACCTTTAATCATTCTTGATATATCTATCTACAGTAATATTAATAATACATCTGCTTTGATCACAAACATTTTATCACTACTTCTATTTTTCTTGATTATTATTTTTAATTACAACACTATTTAATACATAAAAAATTTAATCATACTTTAATTGTTAATTATAATCATATCGTATATAATGATATCTTAGAAGCAAACTTGAAAGGTGAAAATAGTAAATAATTAATTTGAGAAAAGAAAGGAAATAACAAATGTTAACAAAAGAAATAAACACAAATCTAACAGCAACAACACATGAAAAAATTGTGAAAAATAATGACTTTCTGATTAATGCTACTGACATCATTAAAGTATATGGCGATAAAACTGTTTTAAACAAGTTAAATATTAAAATTAAACCTGGTGAACGAATTGGAATTATTGGTGCTAATGGTAGTGGTAAATCAACAATAACAGAAATTATTGCTGGCATTAGAAAACCAACATCTGGACTTGTTGAAAAAAAAGAAGGTACTGTTATTGGTTTCCAATTTCAAGAATCAAAATATCCACCTGGCATTACTGTTATGGACATGCTTATCTACTATTTAGAAACATTTAATATTGAAATGAACATTGGTCAATTAAATGAACTATTAAATACCTATCAATTATCAGCGGCGAAAAATAAAAATGTTATGTTTTTATCTGGTGGCCAACAGCAACGACTTAATATCTTATTAAGTGTCATTCACAAACCTGATTTGGTTATCTTAGATGAAGTGTCAACTGGTTTAGACATTGAAGTTAGAGAAGAAATTTTTGATTTCTTACAAAAAAATATTGTTGAAAAAAATGTAGCGATGGTATTAGTTTCTCATAATATGAGTGAAATTGAACATTTCTGTAACCGTATTATTTATATGCACGATGGAAACATTATTGAAAAACGTACTGTTAAAGATGTTGTTAAAGAATATGGATCAGTTCATGACTATACATTCCAACAATTTCAAAAATATAAAAAACCTACAATTGCTGCTGAAAAAGAAGCATTAGCGAAAAAGAAAGGACAACAAGATCCAAATAAAATTGTTAATGTCACAAAAGCACATCCAGCTAAACAAATACCTTTGCTAAAATTAATGCTTAAATATTATATAAAAGGATTTTTTGTCCCATTTTTTCTAGTTATTTATCCAATTTTAATTTTGGGAATTCAAGGTGAATCAATCAGACACACTGGAGCCGATATCGCAGGTACGATTTCTGCTGTTAAACAAATGATTGCTGGAATTACCATTGTTAATATTATTTCAGTTGGAATATTTATTATTCCACAAACGATTATTGAATTTAAAACTTCTGTCTTACTAAAAAGAATTGGTGCTACTAATATTCATCCATTATTCTTTGTTACTGCTGTCATCATTATTGGTGTATTTGCTTCCATCATTTCTTTCTTATGAACATTACTATGAGGTGGTATTTATTTTGGTGATGCTTATGGTTGAAATAATATTGCACTGCCTAGCCAAATTGCAGCTACTATGCCATGAATTTTCATTATTTTTATTAGTTCAATTGCTTTAGGGATAATGTTAGCCTCATTATTTAAAACGATGACTGCATACTTTGCTGTTGCTAACGTCTTATATTTACCAATTGCTTACTTAAGTGGTTCAATTATGCCAATTGATTGAATTACAAGTAGTAAAATATTAAATATTATTAGTTATTTCTCACCATTTAAGTATTCTACTTTCCCCTACTTTCAATGTTGAGAAGGAACATTCACGATGACATGAGAAATGTATTTATATGGAGGAATCAGCTTAATAATCCTAGCAGCTTTTATGGGCATTGCTGGTAAAAAATTAAAATGACAAGATTAATAATATAAAAATTAAAAGTGTTTGGGGAATTTCCAAACACTTTTAATTTTTAATTTATCTTAGTGTTCATAATTAATTTTACATTTTTGGTGAGTTTGGTTTATAGTTATTTGTTAAAATTTGTTCTGGGAATGAATTTATAGTTTCTATTATATCTATTGGCTTTCAATTACTTTGTGCTTGAATTTTTTGAATTTCAGTAAAACAAAATACACAATTATCTAAAACTTGTTTTACTAAATTAAATTCTTTTTCTTTTCTTTGTAATGTTTTCATGTTATTGTTAATAACACTTTCATTATCATTTTTTTTACAATTTAACTTTAATAAATATTTTTCTCATCTTTTGTTTTCCTCTTTATATTTTTGAATTTTTTTATTTAGTTTCTTATTTTTATTATAAAAACCTAGTGTAAAAATTATAATTAAATTATTTTTTCATTTGCTAATTTTTTTATAATTTAATAATGTAATATTTTGATTATTTTTTGATATTATCTCATTTTTCTCTTCTATTAATTTAACTTTTATATATTTGTTTGTAAAAATTAAATTTTTATTTTTATTTTCAATATTATTAATTGGTGTTTTATAAATATTTTCTATTTGACTATATATATAATCGAGTAATCTAAGATTTTCTTTGATTTCAAAATTATTATCTTTTAAATTGAATAAAATTTTAGAAGCATTTTCTTTAATTTCATTTTTATTTTTAAATTCTTCTTTTATTATTGCTAATTGCTGATTTATTTTTATCTTTAATCCATTTATATTAATAAAATTGTTAACACAACCATTAAAAATATTTTCTTGGTTTTTATCTATCATTTTTTACATTCCTTTCAAAATATAATAAATCCATTTATTTGACAAAGCAAACAATGGATTAATATTTTATATAAATTTAATAAATTTATATAAAATATTATACAAAAAAATAAAAAAGTTCTTACATAAAAAGTAAAAAAAACTAAAGTTTTTAAGACTATATAAAATTAATGTTTAGGTTTATCTTCAAAATATTGTTAAATAAATCTTTATGATTTTTTATATTTATAATTTAAAAATTATTTAATTTACGATACAATTATCTAGTTACTGATGCCGATCGATCAAAATTTAGACCTAACTAGTTTTTTTATTTTCAATTTTCTTTATGTAAAAGAAAATTGAAAGTATTGAGTTGTAACCTATATTATTGGTTACAATTTTTATTTTTAAATATTAAATTTAACAATGATATTATTTCTATTTATTTTTCCACCTATATAGTAAAATATTAATTTTTTTTACTATCAACTTAATGATTAATAGCTTATAATAATATTTAGCATGTTAAAATTCAATAATATTTAGGAGTGAAAGATATGGAAATTGCAATTAATATTTTATCTTGAATGGGAGCAGTCTTAACTAGTATTGTTTTAATTCCTCAAAGCTATAAAATAATTCGTACCAGAGATACAAAATCATTATCACTATATATGTATATTCTTTTTGTCCTATCAGCAATAACATGAATTACTTTTGCAATCTTGGCTCATCAACCTGCCATTATTACCACTAACACTATTGTCTTATTTTTTGCATTTATTATTTTAACGCTAAAAATTACCAATATTTTTAAAAAAAAGGAAAAACCCTAATCTAATTACTTAGTAAAAAAGGATTTTCATTAATATATTTAATTCATCACTTAAAACCATGAGCACCATTTTCATCAATTACTAGATTACTAATAATTTTTCTATTAGTTAATATTTTTTGTAATTCAATAGTATTTTTTTCATAATTTGTTATTACTTTTCCCTCAAAAAATTTAGGTTCTTTTTTACCTACTCATAATTGCACTGTTAATGGTTGATTATTATTTAAAACTTTAGTTGTTAAATCATTAATAATCAGTGGATTAAATCAAATTGCTGGTGAAAATAACAACAATTTATTAAATTGTAACTTTGATAAATATAGCATTTGCAAACAAAAGTAGGCTGCTAATGAACAACCAATAGCATTCAAATTTTTAATTTGTAACTGGTAATTATTAATAACAAAGGGTAGCACTTCATTCGTAATAAATGCTAAGTAGTTTTTAGCATTGCCACCAAGAAAAGTAGTATTACTTTTACTTAATTCCGGAAAATATTTTGTCATCAATATTTTTACATCATCATTAGTATACGTTGCTAAATCATTAAAACGGATCATATTATTAGGACTATTAATACCAATAAAAATACAATTATTGTTATTTTCTAAAATATTATTACTATTTAGTAACATATCTTTACTATCAAAAACTAAATAAACTTCATAATTAATACTTCGATTAAAAGTAATAGGTAAAGCAATAATTATATCTTTCTTAATACTTAAAAATTTACTATTAATGTTGTTAATCATTACATGATAATTATTCATTTTTTACTCCTAACTTATTCATAATTTCCTAATAATGAATAATTCATTATTCTAATATAAAAATTAAAATTAGTTTGCTCTAATAACATAGTACAATTAACTAATTTATCTAAAATTAATAATTTATTAGTAAATAATATTTCATAAGAAAAAACAGCTTTTAAATTTAAATCAGTACTATCTTTTGCTAATAATGTTTTTCTTGTCTCTAAATCTAATAAGTAAAACAACATTAATAAACTACCAAATTGATAATTAATTTTGATATTTGCCTTATTTTTACTTAAACTAATAAAAATATTACCACTAATATGGATTAATCTCTTAATTAATAACAAATTTTCTTTTTTTAATTTAGAATTATTTGTTAAAAAATCAGGTACTACTACTTTTGACACATCATCAAATCAATCTTTGATTTGATCCTTACAACCAAGTAATAATAAAAGATTTTTAGTATTTTGATAATTATCTAATTGCTTTTCTTGACACTTAAAGGTAGGAATTAAAGCCGAAATAGTTAACATAAAATTAGCAACTAATCTTAAATGTTCTTTATAAGAAATTTTATTAAAATATAAATAAACACTTATTACTTTCATGAACATTAAATTTTTATTACTATTAAATAGTAAATTATAACAATTACGATAATCTTTTGCTTTTAAATATCCTAAGCGTTTTTTAATTTCACGTTTAAAAAAATAATTACTTTTTAAAAGCAAAAGATGGTTAACTATTCGATATTCAGGAATCATTTTTTACTTCCAATCTAATTATAAATTTTAATTTAATCTTAAAATAATTATAACATTGAAATAAATAAGTAAATAATACTTAAAAGAAAATATGAATTATTTTACTTTTTAATTAATTGATGACATTTTTGATAAAGTAGCACTTCACGATAACTTATCTTTTTTATGATTATTTTCATTATAATTAGTTACATCAATTCGAAAATAATCTCTATCATTCTCTTCGATAGAAAGCTTTAAACTATCTTTACTATTATTTGATTGTTTAGTTTCACTAGCAACAACACTATCTTCATTTTGTCTTTCGATAACTTCTTTACTAGAAAAGGATTACTTTCGTCAAGCTCTGCTACTACTTGTTTATCGATAATAGTAGTTAAAATTTGATTAATTTCTTTAAGATTATTAACATCAATTTTAATAAATATATTATCTTGTAAAGTTTTAATTTCTTCAAGATGATTTAACTTTAATTTTTTTAATCGTTGAATATTTTTTTCATTTTTCGCTATTTTTTTACTTAAATCTCTTATTTTGCTTTTTAATATTTTAATTTGCTTATTATTTTTTTGTTTTTATAATACTTAAAAATACCAAAAGTAATAATATTGAAACAAGTTATTTGTCAACTTTTTACTGCTTGTTGTTTTCTTAAATCAACAATATCTTTTTCAAGAATTTGCATTTGATTAGTCATTTTGTTACTTTCTTCTTCAAAAAAATAATTTCATCATCGAATTCTTTTTTTGTTCTCTTAAATTTTTATTTGTTTCTATTTCCCTATCATAAAATTCTTCATCTTTTAAAATATTGAAGTATATCTTTAAAACACTTAATTTTGGTACTTATTTCTATTATTTTGATATCAACTTCATATATATCTTGATTAAACTTACATATCTTTTAATCTAATTCTTCTTTAGTTTTACTTTTAAAAGAAACAATTTTTTTAGTTAACATATTTTGTTCCTTATATAGAAATTAAAAACCTATTTATTTTAAAATTAAGTAATGAACAAAAACTTATATTTAGTTTTATAACATTATTATACTGTTTTTGAAGATATCGTAAAAATAATAGACTATTTTAGTAGTCTATTATCTTATTTAAAAATAAAAAGTTAAATTTTATTTTGTTGATAAAATTTATTAGATTTATTAATACAATTAAATAATTCTACTAATTCATCACTATTTACTGATTTTTGTTCAAATACTGATTGCTCTACTTCACTATCATGGGGACTATCTTCTCTTTCTAATAAGATATTCTTTTGTTCAGACATGTTATCATCTTCCTCTGATTCAGAAATTACTTCAATGCCATCATCATCTTCCTCTATTATATTTGATAATTTGTTTTGAAAACTAAAAACACTATTTTTTCTTGAAAATAATTGTCAACTAGAATTAGATAGTTGTTTATTATCACTATTATCACTAAAAGTATTTTGAACTAATAATGAACAATCTACTGAATTATTTACTAAATTTTGATCTAAATCATTTATTGAAAGTGAATCTAAAAAACAACTACGTGAAAGAACTTCAATGCCATCATCATCATTTTCTTCTGGTTCTGGAATCACTTCAATGCCATCATCATCATTATGGTTTGATTTTTCACAAGTAACTGCTAGTGATTGTTTTAAACGACTATCTTTATCATTTTGTAATCTTGAATTAGTATTAGGAAGTTGTTGCTCATCATCACTATTATATCCTGAAGAATCTGACATTAATAAAGATGATGAATTAGTATGATCTATTGTTTTAAATTTTTGATGTTCTAAAATAGCATCCAATTTTTGCGAAATTTCTTGATAGATTTCAGTTTGAACATTAATAATTTGTTTTGTACTATCACTTAGCAAATTATTAAAAATATTAATTATTTTTGTTGCAACTTTTAATCTTTTATTTTTAAGTGCTGATTTAACTTTAGTATTTTCAGTTATTTTTATTTTTAACTCTTCTGATTTAATTTGCATTTCTCTAATTTGTTCATTAATTTTTTTATTTCTATGATATTTAAAAATACCAAAAGTAATAATATTGAAACAAGTTATTTTTCAACTCTTTTCTGCTTTTTGTTTTTCTAAAAGTTTAATTTTTTTTGTTAAATTTTTAATTTCACATTTTAAATCTTGTTGTGTTGTTAGTTCAGAAATTTGTCATGGTCAGAATGCTTGGATTTGTTCAGGTGTTAATGTTTCAATTTGTTGGGGTGTTAATGCTTCGATTTGTTGTGGTGTAAATGCTTCGATTTGTTCTGGTGTAAATGCTTCGATTTGTGCTGTTGTTAATGTTTGGATTTGTTCTGGTGTCAATCATGTAATTTGATCTGATCAAAAACTTTGGATTTGTTCTGCTGTCAATCATGAAATTTGTTGTGGTATAAACCATGAAATTTGTTGTGTTGTTAGTTCAGAAATTTGTCATGGTCAAAATATTTGGATTTGTTCTGGTGTTAATTTTTCAATTTGTTCTTTTGTTAATGCCATATTTACTTTCTCCTTTGAAAAACAAAAAACTCACTTGTTTTTAACAAAACAATGAGACAAAAACTTATATTAAGTTTATTAAAGTAAATTATACTTTATTTTTTAGTTTTGATAATTAATTTTGCTAAAAATAGCATTTATAAGCAAATTTAATTTAGTTATTTATTTATTTTATCTAAAACACCATTAATATACTTATAAGCATCATTTGGACAGTAAGCCTTAGTTATAATAATAGCTTCATTAATGACAATTTTTTTATCGGTTTTAGTATGAACAATTTCATATACTGCTAAAATTAAAATTGCTTGTTCAATTGGTTTTAAACTTTCAAAATCTCATCCTGGTTTTAAATTAGCATTAATTAAATTAATTAAATCATATTCATAATCAATTATTTTGTTTAATATTTCATATTGTTCATTAATTAAAGTTTTTCCTTCTTCTTCAAAAAGAAATTGTCTAAAAGCTTGCTGTGTTTGACCTGCAACGAAGTATTGATACAATACTTCCATCATTCCAATTCTTTTATGATGTTGCGTTATTTTTTTTTGTTCTAACATTATTAATTTCTACTTCCTTATTTCAAGCAATAAATACGATATGAACATTTAGTAAAAATAAATTTAAAACTGATTCAGTACGTTTCAAAATTAAATTATTAATTTTATCTTTTAAATTTACTAAATCTTCACTTGAATTTACAACTAATTTTATGCGGACAATAATATTATTATTAATAGCAGAACTATCATTTGTTTCTAACATTAAAACATCAACATCATTTAAATTTAATTGATAATTTTCATTAACTAATAACATATAAATAAATTTTTTAATAACTAATAAAGATAATTTTAATGTTCCAACTTTACTTTCTTCAATAAGAAGATCCATAATATTCACCTCTCTTAAGCACGAGTTTTATATTTTCCCTCATCAGTACTTACTATAATTTTATCACCATTATTAATAAACATTGGTACTTGTAATTGTAAACCAGTTTCTAAGATAGCTGTTTTTGTTGTATTAGAAACACTATTACCTTTTACACCAGGTGGAGTATTAACTACCGTTAAGGTAACTGATGGTGGTAAATCAATACCCAGTATTTCTAAATTTTTATAAACTCTTAATAATGCTTCATTACCAGGTACTAAAAATTTTTTTTCTCATACTAAACGTGATTGATCAATTCTAATTTCATTATAATCTTCATTGTCCATAAAAACTGAATACATACCATCATCATAACTATAAATTACTGGTCGTTTATCAATAATAGCTGGATAAACAGTCTTATCACCAGTAAAAGTAATAGTAATAATAGCTTGTGTTCTTAAATTTTTTGCTTTTACTTTAACATGAGCTTGACCACGACCACTTTTAGAATGTGCTGATTCAATAACTACTAAAATATTCTCATTATGTAAAAAAGTAATTCCTGGTTTAAAATCATTAACATTAATCATTTTTATTTTTCTCCTTTTCAAATGTCAACTTCACGAGCTGATTTTGTTAAAATTTGATAACCATCTTTGGTAACTAAAATATCATCTTCAATTCTGACACCACCTAAATTAGGAATGTAAATCCCTGGTTCAACAGTAATAACCATTCCTGGAACTAAAATAGTAGTTTCATTTTTAATAACTCAAGGTGCTTCATGAATTTCAATACCAAGACCATGACCCGTACCATGAGAAAAATATTGGTCATAACCTTTTTCTTTAATATAATCACGACAAATTTTATCAATTTCACCAATGGCAATACCAGGTTTAATCGCTTTAATCCCTGCCATTTGTGCTGCTTTAACTATTTCATGAATTGCAAGTAATTTCGGATCAACTTGCCCAATAGCAAAAGTTCTAGTCATATCTGAACAAAAACCTTGATATACACAACCAAAATCACAAGTAATTAATTCATTATTAGCAATTTTTTTATCACTGGCTTTACCATGAGGCATTGCTCCTCTGTTACCAGAAGCAACAATAGTATCAAATGATGCCTTAGTTGCACCATTTTTAGTAAATGAACGTAATATTACATCTTCAACATCTTTTTCACTAACTCCTGGGCGAATAAAATTTAAAACTTCCTTAAAAGCTAAATCACCAATCGCACATGCCTTGGCAATTCGCGCAACTTCGATTTCATCTTTAATCATTCGTAATGAGTTAACATAAATTGGAACAAATTCAATATTTTTTAGTTGTTGTTTTCAGGTTGCTAATTGCGCAATAGTAATATATTCTGCTTCAAAACCAATTTTTTTAATGTTTTGTGATGATAATAGCGTTTGTAATGAAAGAAAAACATTATTAAATTGTAGACATTTAACATTTCTAGTTTTTTCTATGCCTTCAGTAATATATCTACCATCTAATAATAGATTAGCAGCATTTTCACTAATTAATAAATAACCTAATGTTGAAAAAAAATCACTATATCAAAAACGATTTTCAGGAGAATAAAGAAGAATAGCGTCTATTTTATTTGTGGCTAATAACTGTTCAATAATTTCTTTTTTATTTAAATTTTTCATTTGTAATTCAATCCTTTTAATAATTTATTATTAATTAATAACTAATTATATTGTACTGCAGATTAAAGAAAAGAAATAAGGTTTTACTTATTTCTTTTCTTTATGTAGTGTATGTTGATTACAGCGAGAACAATGTTTTTTTGTTTCTAATTTTTCAGGTTTCGTTTTTTTATTACGATCAGCAATATAATTTTCTTCTTTGCAAACATCACATCTTAAAGTTATTCCATCACGCATTAGGCGCCTCCTTAATAATTGAGTTATATACAATACAATATTATTACATAATTAACTAGTTAGTTCAATTAAATAAGGGAATTATTTTCAGCAAATATGCAATTATAATAATATTTTTTTAAAACTGCTGCTAAAGAAAAAATAATAAAATCCATTACTTTAAAATTAAAGTAATGGATTAAGTTAAATATTATATTTATAATTCTATTTTTGGTAAATCTTTTCTAAACATTAAATAATACATACCAGGTAATAAAACAACACCACCGATAAAATTACCAATTAAAGTTGGTAATTGGATTTGATAACCAAATTGTAAAAAAACATTAAAGTCTCTATGAACTCCATAAATATTAAACAAAGGTTCTAATCCTCAAACATAAGCATTTGCTACGACATGGGAAAAGCCAGATAAAGCAAAGACCATAATTACTAAACTAATTAATAAAAATTTAGCAGTAGATGAACGAGTAGCATGTGAAATGTAAACACTTCCTGCTACTAAAAAGTTACATAAAATACCACTGAACAATGCTTTCCATCATGACAATGCTAATTTATGATCAAAAATACTAACAGCATTATCTAAAAAAGCTTTATTATCAAAAAAACCTGCTCATCATGTAAATAATGACAGAATAAAACAACCAACAAAGTTACCAATTAATACTACTAGTAAATTCATTAACATTGTTGTTAATTTAACTTGTTTTTTAATCAATGGCATAAATATCATGGAATTAGAAGTAAATAGTTCACCTCCCATAAAAACAATCATCGTAATTGCTAAAGTAAAAATAAAACCAAATGTTAAATTTTTAATACCATTATCCATTAATCCTCTACTACCAAAAATAGCACCAATATAAGCAATACCAATAAAGAGACCAGAGGCAATACCCATTAAGAAGGTTTTTAACAAGGGACTTTGTGCTTTTTTTAATGCATACTTATAAACAGCAATATAAGTTTCAATATTTGTTAATGTTTCTCCATAATTAATATTTTCTATGTTTGAACCCACAAAAATAAAACTCCTTTTCTTCTATTTTAATTAAATAGTAACAAAAGTTTTTTCTAAAGTATCTTTAACAATTGCACAAGATTTATCAAAAGCAATTTGTTCTTCTTTAGTTAATGGCAATTCTACTATTTTTTTTCAACCCTTTTCATTAAGTATTGTTGGCACGCCAATATAAAAACCACGATGACCATATTCACCTTGCAAATAAGCACCTGCTACTAAAATATTATTTTGTCCTTCAAGAATATTTCTTACTAATAATGCTAAAGCAACACCAATACCATAAAAAGTTGCACGCTTTAATTTAATAATTTTGTAAGCTCGTTGTGCTACCTCATCTCTTAATTGATTTAATTCTTCTTTTTTAATTCTACCTTCAGCAACTTGTTGATAAATATTTTTATTACCAACTGAAACTGAACTTCAAGGAATCATTGAAGAATCACCATGTTCACCAATTACATAAGCAGCAACTGATTTTGGATTAACCTCAATTTTTTCAGCAATTAGATGTTGTAAACGTAAACTATCTAAGATAGTACCTGTTCCTAATACTTTGTGATAATCAAATTGTGTAACTTTTTGATAAACAGCTGTCATAATATCTACTGGATTAGATGCAATAATTGTCACACCTTTAAATCCTGATTTTTTAACTTGTAAAGAAATATCTTTCATAATTTTGGCATTATCAATCACCATATTTAATCTTGTTTCACCATCTTTTTGTGGTCTGCCAGCAGTAATAACAATAATATCAGCATCTTTACAATCATTATAATTTCCAGATTTAATTGAAGTAAAAGGATGATCTAATCCTGCTTGACAATCAGCAAAATCAATGGCATTACCTTCAGCTATTGCTTCAAAAGCATCAATTAATACATATTCTTGTGCTAAACTTTGATTAATAGCACTATAAATAAAACTACTACCAACAGCACCACATCCAATCAGCACAATTTTTCGTTTTGACATATTTTCCTCCTCCATATTCTATAACTTGTATAATATACTTTTTATGCTCAGAACTATTTTTATTAAAATAATAAAGACAATATAATATGCAATATTATTTTATGCTTTTTTTATTAATATATGAATCTTATAATAAAAATAAAAATTCTAATCACCAAGTATAAAAATCTATTATGTTTTTATCTTACCACTATTTTTTATTTCACTTTAAATTTTCTTTTTTCTTTTTTAATAAACGTTATTGCTACCAAGAATGATAGTAAATTATAAAATTAATTATATTTTTTACATTTTTAAAATTTTTGCACCATGATTATAATTTAATATTAACTCACTTTGTAAATCAATAGTACAAATCTCTTATCAAGAAATAATTTCATTTCTCCTTACACTTGCTAGTTTATTATTTTCTTGTGCTACAAGTAGCTTTCAGTTTGTTGATATTGAAGAAAGTTGCTTTAAAAATTGTTTATCTGCTCTCATTAATTGATCCTTTGTTTTAATTAGCAAAACAATTTTTGGTTGTAATAACATACAAGCATAATTTCACGCTGTATTTCCTGAATTATCTTTATAATTAACATCAATTAATCAATTACTTATTAGAGAAAAGACTAAATTTAATCAATCATTTAAAACAGCAATATGTAATATTGAATAATTTTCTTCACCAAATATTAGGTTATTAATAAATTCTCTTTTTAACAATTGATATAAAGCTAAACCAAAAATTGGAAAATTGATATTTAAATTAATTTCATAATTTTGAAGTAGTGTAATAATTTTATTTTTCATTGCTGATGAATGATTTCAAACTGTTTCATTTGCTAGAATATTAATAATGTTATTGGTGATATCTTAACATCAAATAAATTCTTCATTCTTAAAGTCGTTAATTCTACTATTTTTGAAAATTGATTTTTACCAGCTATCATTAATGCTGTATTATCAACTTAATTAGCATAATTGATATCGGCACCTTTTACCAATAATGTTTTAACTACCATTTCTAGCAGCTACTAATAAAGGACTAAAACCAAATACTATTAACATAATTAGTATCAGCAGCACTGGCCACTAAATTTAACTATTGCTAAATCATCATTTTGCACAGTAAATATTAATAAAGCAGTATCATGATTGTAATTTTTATGATTAACAGCAGTAACCTTTTGTTAGTAATTTCCTAACTATTTAAACATGATTATTTATCATAGCAACTAGTAAAACACTATCACCAGTTCAATTTATATAATTAACATTAGCATATTTTTTGAAAATATTAACTACTCACAAATGACAATTTTCTGCACCATATATTAAAAGTCTATTTGATAATTTATTAAATAAATTTCACATATTTGCTCCGCCTAAAATAAAAATAACTTTTACTTTCATAATTACAAAATAAATAGATTTGAAAAGTTTGTAAAACTATTATTTTTATTTTTTTTGAGTCACATTAAATAATCTTTAATCTTGTTAAATTATAAAAAATAAATTTAAAATGCTAATTTTTTGTTTTTCAATTAATAATAATGCCCTTTGGCCTAGTAAAAGCAAGTAAAGATGAGCGAATACCTTGCACACCAAGACCTGAATCTTTAATACCAATGAAAGGAAAGTGATCAGGACCACGTTGTGATTGATCATTAATATTAATACTTCCAGCTTCTAATAAACTAGCAATAGTCATGGCACTATTAATATTTGTCGTGAAAATAGAAGCTTGTAATCCATATTGCGAATCATTGGCAATCTTAATTGCTTCTGACACTTGTTCAAAAATAATAATTGGTAACAATGGCGCAAAAGGTTCTTCTCATGCTAAATCCATTTTTGTTGTCACATCAATAATAATCGTTGGTCACATTAAATTTTCTTTAAATTTATTACCGATTAAACATTTAGCACCTTTATCTAAAGCATCTTTAATTAGTTTTTTAGCATTAACAATTGTTGGCTGATCAATAACAGGAGTAATATCACAATTATCTATTGGTAAACCAATAGATAATTTTTCAACTTTTGCTTTTAATATTGAAATTAATTTACTACTAATTGCTTTTTGTACTAATACTCTTTTAATCGCTGTACAACGCTGACCAGAATAACTAAAAGCACCTTTAATAATTTTTGTTGCAGTATCTTCAAGATCAGCATCATCAAGAACAATTGCTGGATCTTTGCCACCCAATTCCAAAATTAAATCTGCTTTTAAAGATTTCTGTGAAATATGATTACCAACAGTAGCACTACCAGTAAAAGAAATAACATTAATTACTTCATTTTCCACTAAACTATCACCAATAGCACTACCTTTACCACTGACAGCATTAAAAACACCATTAGGAAGCTTAGCTTCTTTCGCCAATTTAGCTAAATGCAATCCTGATAATGATCCTTGGGTTGCTGGTTTAAAAACAACGCTATTACCAGTAACAAGCGCTGGAAATATTTTTGAAACTGATAAGTTTACTGGATAATTGAAAGGTGAAATGGCAAGCACAATTCCTTTTGGTACATACTCAAAAATTCCCAATTTATTCATTATTCCTCAACTTTCACCAGTATAAGATTGTGGGTGAAGACGTAATGCCTCTTGTAAAGTATAGTCAATATATTCAATTGTCCGATCAATTTCACTACAAGCTGCTTTTGTAGCCTTAGCAATTTCATTAGTCATTAATTGTGCAATTATTAATTTGTCACGAATAATTAATTGTTTTCAAGAATTTAAAAAGGTAATTCTTTTTAAAATTGGCATTTGTTCTCAACTTTTTTGGGATTGTTTTGCTGCTGTATAAACTTTTTCAATTTCAACTTTAGTCAAGGCTGGCACCTCTCCTATTGTCTTATTAGTAGTAGGATTGATAATTGATATTCATTTCCCATTTTCATATAATTCACCATCAATTAGCGCTTGATATTTAATAATATTATTTGTCATATGCAATCTTCTCCTTATCATTAATGCTATAATTATAGCACTTGACTTCCAAACTAAAAGAAAGAAACTGAAAATGTTTTAATTCGTGATTGTGATGTCAGAAATTAATATTCTAACAAATTAATAATAAATTTTATAATGGTCTCTTTTAATTTTGTTAAAATAATTGATGGCATTTAATACCTTTACCATAATCAAATATAAACATTTGCAAAAACCACAAAACGATGTAAAATTCTTATTTGTATCTAAAAATCAAATAAAAACCATAAATTAAATAAACATATTATTTAAGTAATATTGTTTTTGTTTTACTAATAAACTTAACTGTTCTTTGACTAATTCAATTTTCCTATCAATAATACTAAAAAAATGTGCAATCTTAGTTTGTTCTTGTAAACTACAAGTAATATAAATTTGAATATTTTCTAAATCTTTATTAGAAATTTCTAAGAATGTTGTTCCAAATGAATTAGTAATTAATACATTTTTATTGTTATAAAGTCAATAATATAGGTATTTATGGTTTATTAATTTTCCTGTTCTAATGTTTTTTATTCCTTGACTAAATCAACATTTTTCTAAATTATTTATTGTAACTACACCAACAGGAGCTCTGCAAGTTAAAAGAATATCATTTTTGTTAGAAAAATTAAAATTTTTATCTGTAATAAAACGATCATATTTATTAAGCAGCATACTGTTATTTTTTGTAATAAAATTAGGAGTTATAAAAGGAATTTCATTTAATCATAATTTTTTATTTTTTGTTGAAGGTGTTGAACCACCTCAAATTGTTGCTATTGTTCTTAATTTTACTTTTTGAAAATTATTTTCATTAATAAACCCTCTAAATCTAATTTGGGGATAACTTTTTTCATTTGTAAACATATTATTTAAGTAATATTGTTTTTGTTTTGCTAATAAAGTTAATTGTTCTTTAACTAATTCTATTTTTTTATCAATAATGGTAAAAAAATCAGCAATTTTATTTTGTTCTTTGTAATTAAGTGAAACAAAAATCTCAATATTTTCAAAATAATTTTTATTAATCATAGGAAGTGTTTGTGTCAAAGAATAAGATTTTATTTTTTCAGTATTATATTGAAATAAATAATATACATATTCAACAACATCTTTTATTGAAGAAATGGAATTAATTTGTTGATTGAATGATGTTATAGTTGTTGTAATACCAATATTTCCAATTGTACCTATGCATGAAAATAAAATTGATTTTTCTTTTACTACAGGGTTTTTTTTACTTGCCATTAAAGAAATTTTCTTTTTGGAATTTGTTAAATATTTTTTTGTCATATCGGGAATAGTAATCCAAAGAACATCATTTAATCAATTTTTTTCATTTTTTGTAGAAGGTGTTTTACCAATTTTAATATTTCCTAATGCTTTTATTTGTTTTAAAACTCATTCACCATTAAATCCTTTAAATCTAATTTTGGGAAGCAGAGATTTATTCATTATTAATCACCAAATCTTTTAACATTAACTTAAATTCTTCATTTAATTTTTGCATTGCTTGTTCATTAGTAATTAATTTATCTTGCAATTCTTTAATATTAATTATTTCTTTTTCTACTGTATTATCAATATAACGAGCAATATTTAAGTTATAATCATTTGCTTTAATTATTTCAATCGCAACTAAATTAGAAAATTTAGCAATAGTTTTTCTGTTATTAAAAACATTAATAATTTTAATAATATTTTCATCAGTTAAAGTATTTTTATTTCCTTGCTTGGCAAATTCTTTCGAAGCATCAATAAAATAAATGGAACTATCAATTTTACATTTTTTCATCACTATAATACAAGTTGGAATTGATGTCCCATAAAACATATTAGCTGGTAAACTAATAATAGTATCAATTCAATTTTTTTCAATCATATATTTTCTAATAATTAATTCGGCATTACCTCTAAACAAAACTCTATGAGGAATAACAACGGCCATAACGCCATTAGCAGCTAATTTATAAATCATATTTTGAATAAAAGCAAAATCAGCTTTTGTTTTTGGTGCTAATTTGCCATAAGCACTAAATCTTTCATCACTTAAAAATTTTTGATTTGCCGTTCAATGAAAACTATATGGTGGATTGGCGACAATTACCTCAAATTCTTGTCCTTTAAAACCATCATCTTCTAGTGTGTCACCATGATAAATATCAAATTTATTATACTTTAAACCATGTAACATCATATTCATTCTTGCAATATTATATGAATTGGTTTTTAATTCTTGACCATATAAATGACCAATTTTTAATTCTTTATATACTCTTAATAGTAATGAACCAGAACCACATGTTGGATCATAAACCGTTTTAATTTCCGTTTTTCCTTGACTAACTAATTTAGCTAATAATTTAGAAACAGGTTGTGGTGTATAAAATTCACCTGCTGCTTTTACTGATTCAGAAGCAAATTTACTAATTAAATATTCATAGGCATCACCTAAAATATCAATTTCTGCGTCGTCAATTTCAAAATTAATTTCATTAATTTTTAACATTACTTTAGCAATGATGTTACTTTTCTCGGTTTCTGTTTTTCCCAATTTACTAGAATCTAAATCAACAGAATCAAATAAATTTTCGAATTCTTTTGCTGATGAATAACCAACTGTTGAATCAATTAATTTTTTAAATGCTTTTCTTAAGAAGAAGATATCAAATTTTCCACTATTAATTTTTTTAATTATTGCTTGTCATAAATATTCTGGTTCAATATAATATCCAACACTATCATTATCATATAAAACTTCTAAAAAATGATTGCGATATTTTTCATTAGTTAAAGCAGTGTAATAATCAATCCCTTCCATTGTTAAATCTTTTGCTATTATCGATTGAACATTATCTGATAAATAACGATAAAATATTAATCCTAAGATATACTCTTTATATTCGGATGGTTCCATTGTCCCCCGTAGCGTATTAGAAATATCTCATAATTTAGAAAATAATTGTTGTTGTTGGACATTTTGTTTTTCATGTGTTGTCATAATATCTTTTCCTAAGTTTCAAACTCACTAATTAAAGCAATGATATTTAATGCTAACTAGTTTTACCTTGTTAGTAATTTTACTGATAAATATTTAATTATTTTTACGATATAATTATATAATAAAAAACTAAATTTTTAGCAAGGCAATAATATTTTAATAAAACCTTAATATCTTAAAATTGTTAGCGAAAAAACGAGAAATACCATGTAGTATTAATTTAATTAGTTGATTAACCTGACAAATATCCTTTGACTTCGTTTATTTTTAGTATTCCAAGTTGACTATTTTTATTGTGAAACACTAACCCTAACCATGGCAGGTTAAAGATTTATCCCCAAACCATGATAACTCTTTTATAATTGTCTAAAAGAACTGCTTTTGTTGTGTCGTAGTGGTATATAGCCACCTCTATATTATTTATTGTCACTTGCTTGGTTTTACGACATTCCAAGTAGGAGAGTTCTAATTGGTTGTTTTTGCTGTTATTTTCTTAAACTAAGCAAGGTTAACGATAATTTTAATTTAATTAAAAAAGATAGAATTTTATTTCTATCTTTTTCTTAGTTTTTGGAAAATTATCCATCAACCGAATATTTTACGCGCTCAAATTTAGCTAAATCAAATTTACCACAAATGTAAATAATAGTTATCTCGATGAAGATGATATTGATTACAAAATAAAATGTTATTTTTTTAAAAATTATTTACAATTGTAATTATAAAATTTAGATTATATTCAAGTTATGGATAATTTTATATAAGTTAATTAATAAAAATATTAATATATTGAGCATAAAAAAATAATATTCCTACTACATACAATCACACATTAGTTAATAACTATAAAAATTCTAATTACAAAAAGTTATAAATAATAAAAATTTATTTAATATTGACTTTAAATATTTTATTTAACCATTAAAAATATGATAAAAATTATACTCATTTCATTTTTCTATTAATATCCAAATAATATTCAGCATCAATAAATGGTGCACCATCTCTAATTTCTAAATGTCATATAGTTGCTAAATCTCTTTTCAATAAAACAAAAACATCATCTTCTTCTGCTAAACTATATTCATAAAGGGCACCATCTCTAGCATCCATTTTGTCTCTTCCATTTCAGGTAGTCGCATATAAAATATTTTTATTTTCTTCATATATTAATGATATTACACCATCTCCATCTTTTATTCCTCACATTGGTTTAAACGCTTTTTCTCCTGCTAAACATTTATAAACATTACCATTACGTGCTTCTTTTCGACTATCACCAGTGAAAACTCCAGCATAAAGATTACCTTTATTATCAAAGGTTAAAGAAGAAACACATTTATTTAATCCTGGCATTATTCTAAAAGAATTTTGATTTGCTAAACATCGATAAACATTACCAAATCCATTTCCATTTTTAGTACCAATATAAATATTATCTTTTTCATCAACAACTATCGTTCAAACTTCACCCTCTGCTCCTAACATAGGTTTAAATTCTGATTCTCCTGCTAAACATCTAAAAATGGCACCTTTGTTATATAAAGATCTAGTACCTAAATAAGCATTACCTTTGCTATCAGTTGCAAAGGACCATGCTTCAGTAGGTATTTTTAAAATTGGTTGAGCATTTTGAATTTTTTCATTACTTCCACCTTTATTATTTTCTTGACATTCTTTTAATTGTTCTTCTAATTCTTTCTTTTCTTTGCTACATGCTTCTAATTTATTTTCTAATTCTTTCTTTTCTTTTTGACATTCTGTTAATTGTTTTTCTAGTTCATCTACTTTTTTACCTTTTTCTTGACATTCTATTAATTGTTTTTCTAACTCTTTTATTTTATCTTCTAATTTTTTCTTTTCTTCTTGACATTTTGTTAATTGTTTTTCTAATTCTTTTATTTTATCTTCTAATTTTTTCTTTTCTTCTTGACAATCTTTTAATTGATTTTCTAATTCTTGTCGTTTGTCTTGACATTCTGTTAATTGTTTTTCTAATTCTTCTGTTTCTTTGCCTTTTTGTTGACATTTTTTTAATTGGTCTTTTAATTCAGCAATTCTATCTTCTAATGCTTTAATTTTTTTTCCTTTATCTAATCCATCTTTTACTGATTTTGCATAAAGAGCACTTATTGCTTCTAATTCATCAGCTGTTGCTTGTAATTTTTTATTTAAATTTTCAATCCTGTCTTCACAATTAATATTATCAAAAGTTTCATCTTCATCTGCTGCTCTTGCTCCATTATTTTCTTCATAAATCATTTGTAAGTCCCCCTTTTTATTAAGGCTCTTTTGTATAATTTATTAATTGATGAGATTTATTAAAAAAATAACTTTATTTATTAAAATTAAAATATTAGTTAAATAATTAAACTGATTATTTATTAATAAGATAATAAAACAGTTACAACTTTTGTTATTGATATAACTAATATTAATGTCTAAATAAAATGATTCCATTACTTGATTAGTAATTTGTGAAATAAATCCCATTTAAAGTTTATATCTGAAAAAAATAATATACAACAAATTTTCTAACAATAATTTTTGATATAAATTTAAAAATAGTAGATGAAAAAAATAAAAATAATTATAAAAACTGATAATTTAGTAATACAAAAATAGAATATTATCTTAAAATTAGCAAATAAACTAATTATGATATTAAAACTATTTTATATACCATTATTAGTTTCCTTGGTATCAAAATTTTCTGATATTGATGATAGATCAGGATCAATAATATTAGTTTTTAAATCAATAACTAAATTACTATCACCAGCAATAATATCCTCAACAACAACTTTACCGATACCCTCATTTACTTTGCTAAGATTAATATTACTTGCTTTAATTACTAATCATTTTTCTTTCTTTGTTAACACATTAATAAAAGATGCTGGGGGTGATAAAAAAGCTTTAATGATACTAATATTTTTGCTTTTAGGAACTTTTATTATTTTATTACCTTTTGTTGTGCGTGAAGTTTGTTCAATTGTATTAAATAATATTCGTTTAATTGAACCTACTGATGTTAGCATGGCATAAATATCATTACTATTACCACAAGCCATTCCCACTACCTCGTCTTCTTCACGATTAATTTTTAATGCTTTGACACCTGTTGCCATCTTACTCAATAGTGGAACTTTTGATTCTAAATATTTTAATGTCATACCCTTACGAGTACTAATAACAATAAAATCATGACCAGTAGTTTTATTAACACTAATAACACTATCATTTTCTTTTAATTTAACATATTTAGAAGTTTTATTAAACCTAATAGTTGTTAACTCTAAAAGTGGCATTCTTTTTATTAACCCGTATTTAGTAACAACAACAATATTAATATTTCGTTGTTCAAAACTATTAACTTCTGCAACATTAATAATTTTTTCATTTGCTTCAAGCTTACATAGGGTATTAACATGAATCCCATTATCTTTTCATTTATTTTCTTCTAATTTAAAAATAGGTATTAAAAAATAATTACCTTTATTAGTAAAAAATAATAAATTATTAAAATTGTTCATCATTGCTCCAGCAATAATAGTATCATTTGGTTTACGACCAAAATCTTGATAATCAAGATTTTGTGAAAATACTTTACTACTAATTACCTTAATTCAGCCATCATAACTAATACTAATAAATACATTTTCTTGTCGTAATGTTGCTTTTTCATTAATTGTTATTTCCGAAATTTCACCTTGAATTTGTGATTGTCTTGATAAAGGAAAATGAGAATTAATTTCTTCTAATCCATTAACAATAATTTGACGTAATGAACTTTCATTATTAAGAATTTCTTCTAACATAATAATTTTATTTTCAATATCTGCTTTTTCTAAAACTAATGATTGAATATCAGTAGCAGTTAAACGATATAAACGTAATTGCACAATTGCCTCTGCCTGAATATCAGTAAAATTAAAAGCAGATATTAAATTTAATTTTGCTTGCATCCTGTCAGTTGACATTCTAATAATTTTAATCACTTTATCAACTTCACTCAACGCCATAATTAAACCATTAATAATTTCTAATCTTCGCTGTAATTGCGCTAAATCATATTGTGAACGCTTAGTAACAACATCAACCTGATGATTAATATAAAAATCTAACATATTAATCAAATTCATTTGTACTGGTTTTTTATTAGCAATTGCTACTAAATTAAAATTATAATAAATTTGTAAATTTGTATTTTTAAATAAATAATTTAAAATTTCTTGCGGTTTACTATCAATTGTTAAATCAATAACAATCCGTAATCCAAAACGATCAGTTTCATCACGTACTTCTTTAATACCATTAATTTTTGCTAATGTTTTAACATCATCAATTTTTTTAATTAAATCTTGTTTAATTACTTCAAATGGAATTTCAGTAATAATAATTTGTGGATTTGTGATATCATTAATAATATGAGTTTTAGCACGAATCGCAATTCGTCCTTTACCAGAACGATATGCTTCTTTAATTCCTTTAACACCTTGAATAATACCACAAGTAGGAAAATCAGGTCCTTTAATGATGCGCATTAAATCAGACAAATTACAATGTCGATTATTAATTCTCATGATAATAGCAGCAATTACTTCTTGTAAGTTATGAGGTGGAATATTAGTTGCCATTCCGACAGCAATGCCAGTAGCACCATTAACTAACAAATTGGGAAAATAAGCTGGTAAAACTGTTGGTTCTGTTTCTGATTCATCAAAGTTTTTAATAAAATGAATAGTATTTTTTTTAATATCCTTCAATAATAATTCAGCAATTAATGATAAACGTGCTTCGGTATAACGCATGGCAGCTGGATTATCACCATCAATCGAACCTTTATTACCATGCATTTGCACTAATGGTCACGTTACTTTTCATTCTTGTGCCATTCTACACATTGCAGCATAAACAGCAGTATCACCATGAGGGTGATATTTACCAATTACTTCTCCAACAACACGAGCTGCTTTTTTATATGCTTTATCATTAGTTAAACCTAAATCATTCATAGCATGTAAAATCCGACGTTGGACTGGTTTTAAACCATCACGAACATCAGGTAATGCTCGTTCTAAAATAATATATTTTGCATAGCGACCAAAACGTTCAGCGAGAATATCATCAATTGGATAGGATAAAATTTGTTCATTACTTTGTTGAATTTCTGCTTTATTATTCATAATTTATAAACTCCTTTTTCTTAATAATCATTATTAGTGTCAAAAGAAATATTAGTTTCGATTCACTGTCGTCTTTTTTCTGGTTTATCACCCATTAGGATCTGAATTTGATTTTCTGCTGATAGTGCATCTTCAATAGTAATTTTAATTAACTGGCGAACATTTGGATCCATTGTTGTTTCTCATAATTGTTCAGCATTCATTTCCCCTAAACCTTTATAACGTTGTAAATCATATTTACCTTTCATTGATTCAACTTTATCTTTTAATTCTAACTCATTTCAGACATAAACATATTTTTCTTGTTCGTCTTCTTTAAAAGAAATTTTAAATAATGGTGGTAAGGCAAGATAAATATTACCAGAAGTAATTAAATCACGCATATAACGATAGAAAAAAGTTAGTAGCAAAATTTGAATATGAGCACCATCAGTATCAGCATCAGTCATAATAATAACTTTATTATAATTAGAAGTTTCAATATTGAAATCATTACCAACGCCAGCACCAATAGCATTAATAATCATGCTAATTTCTTCATTATTAAAAAGGTCACTTACTTTAGTTTTCTCGGCATTGATTACTTTTCCTTTTAATGGTAATATTGCTTGGAATTTACGATCACGTCCTGATTTGGCACTGCCACCAGCAGAATCACCCTCTACTAAAAATAATTCATTAACTTTTGGGTTTTTGCTTTGGGCAGGTACTAATTTACCAACTAAAAATTTTTGGGTATCTTTGCTTTTATTACGTAATGATTCACGTTCTTTTCGTAATGCGATACGAATATCACGTGCTTTGATCGCTTTATCAATAATTTTTTTAGCATCATCACTATTTTCATGAAGTCAGAATGAAAATCTTTCATTAACAATATTATCGACAACAATTCTTGCTTCGGATGTTCCTAATTTACCTTTTGTTTGACCTTCATACTGAATTAAGTTTTCTGGAATTCGCAAGGAAACAATAGCAACTAAACCTTCTCGTAAATCATTACCTTCTAAATTTTTATCTTTTGCTTTTAATAAATCTTGTTTTCTGGCATATTCATTAATAGCTTTTGTTAAACCACTTTTAAAGCCAATTAAATGCGTTCCTCCATCAATAGTTTTAACATTATTAGCAAAACCAACTAATGTTTCACTATAATCTTCGGTATATTGTAAAACAATCTCAGCTTCAATATTATTTTGTTTACCTTTTAAACTAACAATTGGTGATAATAGTTTTTTATCTTTATTTAAATATTGCATAAAAGCAAGCAACCCATTTTGATAATGAAAAGTTTCTTCAGTAGCTGTTCGTTTATCAATTAATTTAATACTTAAATCATTAATTAAAAATGCACTTTCACGTAAATGCTGTTCAAATAAATGAGTATTTCAATCACAACCTAAAAAAATACGATGAAAATCAGGTAAAAATTGAACTCTAGTTCCTGTTTTATAAGTAGTACCAATCATTTTTAAACTTTGATCAACCTTTCCACCATTTTTAAATTTAATTTCATGAATTTTTTTATCACGATGAATAGTAACAATCATTCAATTACTTAAAGCATTAACTACCGAAGCACCAACACCATGTAACCCACCAGAAGTTTTATAACTATTAGTGTCAAATTTTCCACCAGCATGTAAAACAGTATAAATAACTTCAGGAGTGCTTTTTTTTGAAGCATGCATCCCAGTTGGTACACCACGACCATTATCTTCAACAGTAACTGACTTATCAACATTAATTGTAACAACAATATTAGTACAAAAACCAGCTAATGCTTCATCAATACCATTATCAACTATTTCTCAAACTAAATGATGAAGGCCACGATTATCAGTAGAACCAATATACATTCCAGGTCTTTTTCTAACTGCTTCTAGTCCTTCTAAAATTTGAATTGATGATTCATTATAAACACCACTTTTATGTTTATTTGCCATGAAAAAAACTCCTTACTACAATTTACTCATTTTCATTTTATCATATATTTATTTATTTAAAAATAATGAAAATAAAAGAAAAAATTTTATTAATATTTTTTGAGATGATGATTTCAAAAATTGTTAAAATTTAACTTAATATTATACTTCATTTGAAAAAGAAGTTATAATAAATTAAATAAACATTATAAGTTTTTAATTAATTGAATTAATTATAATTATATTTTAGAAAAGAGGAATTAATTTATAATGAATAATTTTTACTCATGCCCAATTAAAATTAAAAAATACAAAACAAATCAGTTTAATGACATAAATTTTAAATGTTCTAATTGTCTTAGTACTCAACTTATTAATGGCAATTATTTATATGTTGGTTATTGTAATAATAAAATTCATAATAATGAACTTTATACTTATATCTCACAATGTATTGAAATTATTGATCACATCGATGAAATATCTTTCATTTGTAATAATAAAAATTGTCAAAAAATATCTACTAATACATTAAATGGAAAAACAAAATTTAACTTTGCAATATTAAGTAAAAAAGAAAACGATATATTAGAATTATTAAAAGAACAAAAACAAGAAAATTTAAAAAACTTATTAAAAGAATATTTTTATGCTTTAATCTTAAAGCATAATTCATCTGCTACATTATTAGCAAGAAAAATGCTAATGAATTTTGCCAATATTATTGGTTGTACAGATGAAAGAAAAAACTTTATTTTTTATGTTGATTTAATTAAAAATGATGGGATACTAGGTAAAAAATGAAATCCAAAATTAGACTTAATTAGAAAATTAGGTAACGATGAAACACATAATCTTAAAATTGCTAATGAAAAAGAATTAAATACCATTAAAATTGTTATGGAACAATTAATTAACTGCTATTTCTTACCAGACTTAAATTAAAAAATTATAAATAAATAGTTTTATTAATAAAAAATTACTGAAAACTATGTAATTCTTTTCATAATTTTTCTAAAATCACTTTTGATTTAACTAATAACAACAACTCTGCTTGAGAAGCATTTTGCAATGCTTCTCAAGTCGGAAATTGTTGTAAAATTTTATTTTGTAATTGTAAGCCAATGCCAGGTACTGAAGATAAAACACTATTTAACATTGATTGACTACGTTTTATTTGATGATATTTAATAGTATAATTATGAACTTGGTCTTGTAATTTACTTAAAAATAAAAAACAAGCATCAGTTTTTGGAATATTAATAATTTGCATTTTATCATTGATAACTTTATCAGTTTGATGTTTTTTATTTTTAACTAATCCAATAACAGGAATTCTTAAATTTAATAATGTTAGTTGTTGTAAGGTAGCATTAATTTGTGGCTTACCACCATCAACAATAATTAAATCAGGCATTGGTAATTTATTAATAATTAAATGATGATAGCGACGATAAATCATTTCACAAAAGCGATGATAATCATCAACAATCTTTGGATCTAATAAAAATTTACGATAATCATTAAAACTAGGACTACCATTTTTATAAACAATCATACCACCAACACTAGCACTTTGTTGAAGATTAGAAGCATCAAACACTTCTAAATGATTTAAATTAGAAATTTTTAATCATTGTGATAATATTTTCATCATATTTAATGGTGAATTAAATTGATTAGTTTGTAAATGATTATTTCAAGCATAAATAGCATTAGTTTTTGCTAATGTTAAAATATGTTCTTTTGTTCCTTTAACTGGGCTAATAAATTTTACCTGTGGAAATAATAATTTTAATTGTTTTAAATCAATAGTTGCAGGTAAATATACTTCATTTGGTAATGTATTCTTACTATACAACTGTTGACAATAATTACGAATTAAATCTTGAATTTCTAAGTAATTATTTTGCACTATCTGTTCATCTTTAGCTTGTAATTTGCCATTACGATAAAACAAAGTAATAACAATAACCATATCATCTTCCATTAAAAAATTAATAAAATCACGGTTACCATAATCTTGAAATTCAACAACTTGTTGTGATAAAAATAAATCTATTTTTGACAATAAAATTTTAATACGATTAGCATTTTCAAATTGTAAATTTTCAACACTAATATTCATATTATTAATTAACATTTTTTTAATAGTACTAACATTTCCTTTAAAAAATTGTTCAATCTTACTAATCATATCTTGATAATAAGCAGGAGGTACTATTTTAAAACATGCTCCCGAACATTGTTGTAAATGATAATATAAACAAGGTTTACCAAGATTACCTGCACATTTACGGAGTGGAAAAATTCGTTCTAGTAATTTTAAAATTTCACGAGCACCAGTACCATCAGGAAACGGTCCATAATAATGACCGTCTTTTTTAGTAGCACTACGTACATATCGATATTGTGGATCGCGACTATTAGTAATTTGAATATAAGGATATTTTTTGTCATCTGCTAACAAAATATTATACTTAGGATGGTGTTTTTTAATTAATGTTTGTTCTAAAATTAAAGCCTCTTTTTCATTAGTTGTGGTAATATATTCAACATCATAAATATCGTTAACTAATAACATTGTTTTAAAATTACTTGCTTTATTTAAATATGAAGTTACTCGTTTTTTTAATGAATTAGCTTTTCCAACATAAATTAAATTATTAAATTTATCTTTAAATAAATAACATCCAGCAATATTAGGTAAAAGTTTAATTTTTGATTGTAGTAAATTTTTTTCTGTCATTGCTTCACCTAATTTATTAATAAATTAAAAAGATACTTTGATTTTAACATCACTATCATGTTTTATGCTAATGTAAACGATTAATTTTATTTACTATTATCTAATTGTGACTCATTATTAATGATAGTCTCATTTTCCTTAATAATTTCACGATTTAAAATACTATCCTCTAAACTTTTTTTAACTACCAAAGTACCTTTGCTAGTACTGATTACATCTTTTTGTTTTTCTGGATTAATTTTTCCAAAGGGAGTTAAATAACTATTTTCATTAAAATAAGCAATTGGCGAAGAAGATATACTACTAACAGCACTATTATCTTCTTTTATTTCATCTTGTTTTGATTTTAAATTATTGCTTGGTGTTGAAAGTGGTTTCATTTTTGATGTTTTATTAATAGCATTTTTTGTTTTAAACATTTTTTTAACTTGTTTATCAATTACTAATTTTTCTTTTTTTAACTTAAAATGTTTTTGTTTGGCAGCATCACTGATGTCATTTTTTTGTTTTTTATTTTTACTATTAATAATAATTTGTTTAATTTTAATAAAAAAAATAAAAGGTTTATCAAAAATAAATAAAAAAAATAAAAGAAAAATACTAATAAAATTAACAACTAAATTAGTTTCAAAAAAACCATAATTAAAAATCCCTACTAGGATATTACTAATGATGCCACCAGTGGCATCTGCTGGGAAAAATGTTTCAACATTAAAATTTTTAAAAGAAATTGGTGAGGCAAAAAAACCAAAATAATTATTAACAGCACTACTATTTCATCATGTTACAAAATATTCTTTAGTAATATTTAATAAATTTAAGTTATAATAACTAGTTCATAAATTATTTTTTGCTAATACTATTAAACTTAAAGTTTGTGTTGTTCAACAACTAACAATTAAAAATAAAAAGCTATAAAAAATATATTTCAATTTAAATTTAAAACGATAATTAAAAATTAAAGGAATAATTAATAAAAAAAGAAAAAAATATACAATATATTTTATTCATCCAAATAAAAAAGAAAAAAGAAAGTCATCAAGTACTTTACCAATTATTGAAAGTCTAATTAAACTAACTAGTAAGAAGAAGAAAATTACTAATAAGAAAAAAAGTAAACCAACTTCATCACCACGAGATTGAGATTTTGATATTTTAATACCATTTTTAATCATAAATATCACCTCTTAATTTTAAGTAACTTACTATAAAAGTATAACATAATTGCTATATCTAATATCTTTTTGGATAGTTATCTAAAATTAAATTTTAAAAATAAAATTCAATAATTATTTTCATATAGTTGATAAATGTTTAATTCTAATATCAATTTTTTTGATATTAGAATTTTTATTAAATTAAATTTTATTAAAATCAGAAAGGATACATTAAAAGATTATGTCAACAAGAACAGCAAATAAATTAACACTCAACTTAACCTTAGCAGTAAACTCAAATTCTTTTCCAATACCACCACTATTACTACCCAAACCATACTAATCATCATTAAGCGAATTAGCAGACAAAATAATAGCACTTATTGAAAGAAAGTAAAATGCCACTTTCATCAGAAGTAAAAAAATATTGAAAAAGAAAGTAAAGAAAAATTAAATCAACAAATAACAAAACAACAATTATAGACAATTAAATTAAAAAATTAAAATTAATTAAAATTTTAAATTTTAGACTATTTACAATATAGAAAAAATAATTTACACTTTCTAACAAATTTAAATTTCATTAACAACTGTTAAAATCATTGGAATTTTACCAGTTTCTTTTTTAATATAATCTTGTAAATCATTCTTCATCTTAGTTTTAACTTCACTAAGACTAAAAGCAGTATTAGTTTTATATTTCTCAATAACATTAATAATAATATTTTGTAATTTTTTCAGCATTTCTTCATTATTAGTTAAATAAACAACTCCTCGCATTTGTGCATCAATTAAAGAAACTATTTCTTTAGTCTTGCGATTTATTGTTACTCCAGTAATTAAAATACCATCACGTTGTAATTGTTTTCTTTCACTAATAACAATTGAACCAATATCACCAACCCCAATACCATCAACATAGACATCACCAGTTTTGATTAAATTATCAGTTGTTTTCGTAGTAGTATTTTTATCACTAAAGCGTGAACGTGTTGCATAT
Organism: Spiroplasma endosymbiont of Polydrusus pterygomalis; assembly: GCF_964030825.1. NCBI lineage: Bacteria > Bacillati > Mycoplasmatota > Mollicutes > Entomoplasmatales > Spiroplasmataceae > Spiroplasma > Spiroplasma endosymbiont of Polydrusus pterygomalis. Next base: position 1,062,177 of record NZ_OZ034964.1, read on the forward strand.
GGTTTAACAAAATTATCAACTAATTTACCATTTTCAAAAGTAATAACTTCACCATTATCATGAATTAAAGCATTATTATGTAAGACACCAGCATCAATGGCTGCTGACTGTGCAGCAACAAAATCTTTATATAAGCCTTTAACAGGTAAAAAATACTTTGGTTTAATAATATTAACCATTAATTTAATATCTTCATAAGAAGCATTCAAACTTCAAGCTTGCTTTTCTGATATATTAACAACTTTAACATCAGTACGTGCCAAGTCATCTAATAAAGCAGCGTGTGCTAATTCATTACCTGGAATTGGTGGTGTCGCTAGAATTATTGTATCTTCAGGCTCAAGTTTCAAATAATCATCATTACCGATAGCAATTTTATTCATTCTTGTAAATAAACGTTCACCACTACCAGTGACAATAATTACTGTATCTTTAGTGCCAATCGTTTGCGCTAAATTAATAATCTGTGACTTATCAATATTAAAAGCATTTAAATCATTAACTTTTAATAAGATATCATATAAAGTTGCACCATAAACTGCTATTTTACGTTTAGAGTCAGTTTCTTTAATCGCATTAAGAATTTCACTAACACGATATAGATCTTGATCATAACAAGCAAGAATAACTCTTCCTGGTGCTTCTTTTAATACTGGTTCAATAATAGTTTGAATTTTATGCTTAGGAGCAGTAAAAGATTTTCTATTAGCATATGCTGCTTCACTAATTAATAATAAAACTTCATTTTTAGAAACACTAGCTAAATGTTGAATATCAGTGGTGAAATCATTACGGTGTTCACCATCAAAAATATAATCACCAGTATAAACAATTGTTTCATATAATTTATTATTTTCACCATTATTTACTGTTAAAACAAAACCTAAACTGCCGGGAATTGAAGTAGTCGTTTTAAATGTTTTAACAACAATATTATCAAATAATATTTTTTGTTCAGGTTCAATTGTCTTAATTAAAATTTCATTTTGATTAATAAAACGAAAGCGTTCTAATTTTTGTTTAATCATAAAATCGGTTAGCTTACTAGTAAAGATTGGAACTTTATACTCTGGTTTTATTTTATTAAAATCTTTTAAAATATAAGGTAATGCTCCAAAAGCATCATCAGATGGTTTTGAAATAAATATACCTTCAATACGTTGTTTATTTTCTTTTAAATATGTATAGTCAGGAATAATAATATCGATTCCTAAAATTTCTCTTTCAGGTAGTCTAATGCCAGCATCAAATACAAATATCTTATCGTTTACTTCAACAACATATAAGTTTTTACCACGTTCATCTAATCCACCAAGAGCAAATACTTTTATCTTTGCCATGTTTTCACCAGTTTTCAACTTTCTTTATTAATATTTTCAAAGAAGATAAAAATTAAAACTTTAACTTAAATTTCCAAGATTTTACTACATTATTATTAGTATTTTAACACTAATTTAATGATAAAAATGTAACTAATTTTCATTAAAATTATTTATCAATAATTTCTAAATTAAGCTTACCATTATCTTCAACTTTGATTACTCGAACCTTGATTATATCATTTATTTTAACAACATTGTTTAAATTATCAATATGTTTATTAAATTTTTTTGAGAATTGCGAAATGTGAATTAAACCATCAAGCTTATCTTGTAAATTAACAAATGCACCAAAATTAACGATTTTAACAACTTTACCATCAAATTCACTACCAATTTCAATTGGTACGGGATTAATAATATTTTCAATAATTTGTCAAGCCTTATCAAGGATAGCTTGATCATTATGATAAATCAGCAATCGACCATCATCTTCAATATCAATTTTAACATTATCACAATCAGCAATAATTTTATTAATAACTTTTCCACCAACACCAATAATATCACGAATTTTATCAATTGGAATTAACTTTTGAATAATTTTTGGTGCATTAGGTGCTAATGCTATTCTTGGTTTTTTAATTATTTCATTCATATTTGTTAATACTTGTAGTCTGGCAATTCTTGCTTTTTCTAACGCTTCTGTAATAATATTAAAATCAATACCGGTAATTTTAATATCCATTTGTAAAGCACAAATCCCATTAGCAGTTCCTGCTACTTTAAAATCCATATCACCTAAATGATCTTCTAATCCCTGAATATCAGTTAAAACGGTAAATTTTTTTCCTTCTTTAATTAAACCCATGGCAATACCAGCAATTGCTGCTCTAATTGGCACACCACCAGCCATTAATGCCATTGATGAAGCACAAATTGCTGCTTGTGAAGTAGAGCCATTCGATGCTAATACTTCTGATACCAACCTAATTGTATAAGGAAAATCTTTTTCAAGAGGAATAACTTGTAATAATGCTTTTTCACCAAGAGCACCATGTCCAATCTCACGTCGTGAAGGAACACCCATTCTCCCTGTCTCACCAACAGAAAACGGAGGAAAATTATAATGGTGAATAAAACGTTTATATTCTTCTTTACCTAAACCATCAATAATCTGATGTTCAGCAAGGGCACCTAATGTTAAAACTGATAAAACTTGTGTTTCACCACGACTAAACATTGCACTGCCATGAACAATAGGTAGTACATCAATGATACTTGTTAATTTTCTAATCTCATCTGCTTTTCGTCCATCAATTCTAACATTATTTTCTAAAATCATAGCACGCATTGTTGTTTGCAATAATTGATCAATACTTTTACGTAAATTATGAATAATAGTCTCTTCATCAAACATTAAAATTTCCTGCTGAAATTGACTTTTAAAACTTTGATATGTTTCTTCTACTAAAGTTTTAAGTAAATTACTTCGCTGTTTTTTATCAGCAGTAGTACTAATTTTACTAATCTGACTTTGACAATTTGTTTTTACAAATTGTTCAATATTAGTAGGAATTAGTGCTAATTGTGGTTCAAATTTATTTGGTTTTAATTTTTTAATAATACTTTCTTGAAAAATTACTAATTTAATAATATGCTCATGAGCAAACTTTAATGCTTTAATCATATCTTTTTCTAAAATATCATGACATCCGGCTTCAACCATATTGATAGCATTTTTTGTGCCACCAACAATTAATTCCATTTCTGAATTTAATAATTGGTCTTGTGTTGGATTAATAATAAACTTATCATTTATTTTACCAACAACAACAGTAGCACTAGGACCTTGAAATGGTAAACTACTTAATGATAAAGCAAGTGAAGTGGCAAAAGCAGCATTTACTCTGACATGACAAGTATCATCTAAAGCAAAAACATTATTTACAATTTGTACTTCATTAACAAAACCTTTTGGAAATAACGGACGAATTGAACGATCAATTAATCTAGCACACAATGTTGCATACTCACTAGGTCGTCCCTCACGTTTTAAAAAACCACCAGGAATTTTACCAACTGAATATAATTTTTCTTGAAAAACTATTTGTAATGGAAAAAAATCTTGATTATTAATGTTGCCATCATAAGTTATTGTTGTTAAAACAACTGTATTGCCATAAGTAATTTTTACTGATTTTTCTGCTAAATTAGCCATGGTACCTAATTCAACAACTAATTCATATTCTCCTTCTTTAAAAAGGAATTTTTCTTTTGTCATTATTTTACTCCTTAGCTTCCATTTTGTCACAACTATCAGCATTATAGCATAATAAAATGTTAAAATTAGTTATAGTGTAATTTTATTTAGGGAGGTTACAATTTATGTTTAAACATAAAATACAAAATGAAATTTTAATTTCAAATAAAGAGTTTGATAAAATTAAAAGTAAAGCTTTGATTATTGATGTTCGTGACACTAGTGAATATCAAATTTTAAAAAAAATCGCAAACCCTAATGGCAAACTTAATATTATTAATATTCCTTATTATGATTTAATTAAAAATCCTAGTCAATATATTAAAGATAAAAAGCAAATCATAGTAACAATTTGCAATGCAGGAAACCGTTCAACTGCTGCAGCATTAACACTCAGAGAATCAGGCTATTGTAATGCTTATGTCTTAAGTAATGGTATTTATGGCTATTATAAAAAGTAACTTATTTTTCATTATTCATTTTAATAAGATCATTAATAGCAGTACTTAAACTATTACAATAAATTCCTAATACCAAACTGACACTATCATTTTGATCTAAAATACCACGATTTTTAATTTTTTTAAGATTATCAAAGTTAATTTTTGAATGATCATTAACCTCAACTTTAATTTTATTAACTGTTGCGGTTGTTGCTTTGATATTATCAATTCCTCCTAAATCAAGAATAAAATTCTGCAATTTAAATGGAAATTTTTGTGGTTTATTACTAAATCTTGTTGAACTATTTTCTTGTTGATTACGTAACTTTTTAGCAGCATTAACATTTCATATTCAAATTCCAATACTAACCATAGCAAACAATAATGCAATAACTAATAATACTATTTCTCAAACTGGCATATTTACCTTCCTTAAATTAATATCTTTAAATATTTTACTAATCTTCTTGAATAAATGCTTTTTTTACTCTAGCAAATAGAGAACAATGATTAGGTTGATATTCTAAAATTTGTAACGATAATTTCGATAATTTAATTGTTATCTTATCATTTAGTTTATCATTAAAATCAAAAGTATCAACAATTAATTTTCCAAAATCACTTAATTTACTATCTTTTTTAATATTTTTTAAAGTAATTACATGATTTTCATCTAAAATTAAAGGTGAATTTAAGCTGCGATAACTATTATTAGCTACTGATGCAATCTCATGAAATTGCATTAAATTATGCTTTGAAATTAAAACAGCACCACCAAGCGCTTTCATTAAACCTGTCGAACCTGTTCTCGTTGCGAAAACTAAACCAGAACCACGAAAATTTTCAAATAATTCATTATTAACTAATACTTGACATGAAAGAGTTGTTGTTAAATTAATAAACTTAACTTCATTAATAGCATATAAAATTTTATTATTAACATTTATCTCTAATAATGAAAATTTATTTACTATTAAATTATGATCATTTTTATCAATTCACATTAATACTTGATTAACTTCTGTACTTAAAAAATTTTCATAAAAACCAAGATTACCACATTTAAAACTAACAAACTTAATGGTATTAAGTTTATTATTATAATCATGAACAGCTTTAAGAAAGGTTCCATCACCACCAATAACAAAAACAATATCTGGTGAAGAAGTGTCTTCAATTGTTTTAAGGGCCAATAATTTGGCCCTTAATTCTTTTGCTAATGATTGAGAATTTTCATACTTATTAGCAATAATTGTAAATTTGTAATTTTTCATCATTTATTCCAACCATATTTGAATTAAAATATTTCACAAGAGTCTTCAAATTCATTTTCAATAGAACCACGTAAAAATAACTCAATTTCATCTTCATTATAACCAATCTGAATACGTTGTTTATTTTCTTGAACAATGATTGGACGTTTTAAAACTGTTGGTGAAGTTTTAATTAAATCAAAAACTTGTAACATTGTTAATTTTTCAATGTTAATAGCATGAGTTTTAATAAACTTTGCTCTTGTTGAAATAATATCACCAACACCATTTGGTACAAATCTTAATAATAATTTAATTTCAGTATCGGTCAATGGATTATGGATAATATTACGTTTAATATATGGAATTTTATGCTTATCAAAAAATTGAATAACTTTTTTTGAAGATAAACAACTTGGTGAAACATATATTTTAATCATGACAATACCCCTTTACTTTTAGACTACATTTAATTTAAATACTCTTTTTTTATTATTAATATTTGCTATCTTCTACAGATAACATTAATAAACTCTACACTACTACAATATATATTTCCACACTTATCTATGACCAAAATAGAAAATAAGTACATGAAAGACCTTTTCCACTATATCCTTCATAATTATATTATAACATATTATTTTTTCAAAAATAGATACTTTTATTCTTTCAATTTTATCAAAAAAATGAATCATGATTTACTATCAAATTTATTACAAACATTTAATGATATTTTTAAGTTTTATTTTTTTATAAAAATGATAATGTAAACTTACATTATCATTTTGGTTATTTCCTCAATATCAATTCCAGAATCTCTAGAATCACTTCCTTCTAAAAGTGGTATTTTTTTTTCATTAAATAAAATTAAATCTTCACTTTCTGGTAATCTTTGAACTTCAATTTTAAAATCATCTGAACAAGAATTTAAAACAGATGATTGCTTTTTATTAATTTTTAATATTAAATCTTCTTTTTTTGCTTGTGTTATTTTAATTTTGCCATTAATATCAACCAAGTTAATATTTAATTTAGTAATTTTTTCTCGTTGTAGTATTGCTAACTCTTTTAATGTTTTACCATTTTTAATAATTATCCTTGATACAACTAATAATTTTTTTTGGAGTTTAGAAATTTTTTCTTTTGTTTCTGATAATAAGATTTGTTTTTTATTATTTGTTGCTGCTAATTCTTTATTTTTAGGATTATTATTTGATTGATAAAAACTATTTAATTCATTTTCACTATTATTTAATTTTTCTTGACATTTTTGATATTCTTTTTGTAACTTTTCTATTTGCTGATTTAATATATCTATTTGTTCTAATTTTTCTTTTTGTTCTACCATTAATTTTTGTTTTTTGATAAACATTTTTTCAAGATTTTTACATTCTTGTTCTCTTTTATGGGAGCTTAGCGAAGATGTCTATAACTAATATTTTTGTGTAAATATCTCCTTTCCTTTTTAAATCCTTAAATTAAAATAAATGACAAAAGACGAGAATAAAAATCTTGTCTTTTTTTGTAATTGTAAAATTTTAAAATTTTTATTATTAACACGCTTTAAATATCTACTACATGCAGTGACCAAGTAGGAGAAAGTTAATAATTAATAACCTTCTTTAACACTATTATCAACACGTGTTAGGGAACTAAAACAGTGAACTACACCACAGTTGTTAAAAATAGTAGCTAAAACATGTGGACTTGCATGGATAAATAAAAAGTGGAGTGATACCTAATAAATTATACTAACCATTAAATGGTAATTCTTGGGGTGGGAGCGAATTAGTAATTAGTATATATAGACCTGTTGTAGGGACCTATTATATTAATTCTATTTTTTATTTAACCAACCTTGCCACTCCCCTAGTGAGCGAGTGTTGGTTTTATTTTTTATTTTTTTTAAAATTTTTTGGGCGAGAAAATAAATTTAAAACTTGTAAAAAAAATTAAGCGGTGCCGGTTCAATTAAAATATTAATTTGTTAAACGCAAATTAAATAAATATTGAATCGAATGCCTTAATGTTTTTTAAAATTTTACAATTTATTTTTGAGCCCATTTTTCTAAGAAAAATAATATTAATAGTATTAATAAATAAAAAAAACAAAAATATATGCCATTTATGCTAAAAGCAAACAGGGCATATTTAAAGGATAAAATTAATTATGAAAACAAAAAATATTAAAACTCATGAAATAAAGAAAGAAAAATTTATTGATAAAATTTATAATAATAAATTTGCTTTAACTACTATTGTTGTAATATCTACAATAGTTTTAATGATAACTGTTGCTCTTTTAATTGCTGCATTTACTGTATGAAAATAATATTACTAAGAATATTTTAATTCATAATGAAAAAATATTTTTGTTGAACATGTAAACAATATAAATTAGATTATCTATTTTTTAATACTAATGATATTAAAACAAGAAAATATTTTTTAAGAGATAAAAACGGTAAAGCAATTTGTTATGACTGTATTTTAAATATTAGATTAAGTAGGGGATATAAAAAATAATGCAATATGAATTAATTATTGGTATTGACCCAGCAGGAATAGGTAGTAATGGAATTATTATATATTCAAATGAAACTAATAATATTATTTTTAATGAAACATTTAAAGCAGAAACTGTTTTAGAAAGTAAAAATTTGTTTAAAGAATACTTTTTAACGATTAAACAAGAGTTTAATAATAAAAAAATATTAGTTATTGTAGAAAATTTCTTTTTAAGTGCAAAACAATTATTAACTAATCCATTAGCAACTCCTAAAATTATTGGTGCATTAATGGTGTTAGTACAAGATGTTATGAATTGAGATTATTTAGAAAACCATCCAAAAAATAAAAACAAAATAGAAAATTATAAAGGAAATATAAAATTAACAAAACATGAAGAAGATGCATATAAACATATTCAATATTGTTTAAGGAATTTTAAAAATGAAAGATAAATCAAATTATGTGAAATTAACAGTAAAACTGAGTAACACTATTGAAGCAAAACATTATGAAAAAGGTAATAAAGAATTATATTATAGTGTTCGTGGACAATGAAATGGATTAAACTATGTTACTTTAATTTTTAATAACCCAAAATTTTATAAACGATGTATTTTATTAAACAAAAATGATGAAATTATAGTAAGTGGTCAAATCTTTAATACTTTAAATATTCCTAAAAATCGTGCATTTTGTTCAATTAATGTTAAATGATTTAAAAAATGAAAAGAGTAAAAATGAAGAAATGTAAATATTGTAATAAAAGAATTTGATTAAGTAAAAATTGATGTTTGAAATGTTTAGAAAAAATAGTTAATAATTTAACTAAAAATAAGGAGAATAATAATGAATAAAGAAAAATTAATTAACTATATTAAAAAATCACAAAAAGAATATGAGAATACATAAATAGACTTATTATTAGATATTTTAGTTCAAAAAATAAGAAGTGGTGAGTTTGATAATGAATAAAGACCAAAAAATTATTAATGAATATAATAAAAAACGTAATAAAGAGATAACAGAAGAACATTTGAATAATATAAAAAAAATAAGAGAAGAGTTTAAACAAAAAGTAATCAATAAATATAATGAAAAATTAATTATTTGGTTAAATAAACAAATTAGTATTTGTTTATGTGATTCATTAAAAGAAGCAGGTAAACTTACTGCTTATTATAAAGTAATTGAGTTTATAGAAAATGGAGAATTTCATTAATGATTATATTACCTACTTTATTTGGTGATAAAGATGAAATTGAAATATTATCACCATTTCCCAAAGCAATTCATACAAGTAATGATATTAGAGCAATTATTTTAAGACAATATCCTAATGTTAAATCAAAACACATCATTGTTTCTGACCCTGAAAGTGATGTTGCATTAATAGTTGGTGATAATGATGTTTATCAAGGTTGAATTAAAGTAACAATTAAAAAATTAGAAAATTAAAGGAGATTAAAATGCCAAATATAGAAAATCATTCAAATTATACTTTAACTAAATTAATAAGAACGGGAATTAGTCCTATTTGTGCAATGATTGGTACAAGTGCATATTATGGGCAAGTAATAGCAAATCCAATATTAGGAAGTATTAATTCTTTATTATTTGGTAAAAAATTAGGTTTAGATATCTGAAACTTGAACCAAAAACCAACTACTAAAACTAAATTAATTAATAGTAGTAAAAAAATATTATTAGGATTAGGAACAATGGGTTTAGCAAATTATAGTAAATGAACTGAAAATAATATTAATCCTATTATTCCAACAACACCAATTCCAACTACTACGGAAGGACCGCCATGATTATTATTAGATAAACAAGAAAATCAGTCATTAATTGATTGAGATACTTATATTTCATTAAATGCTTATGGTATCGCCAATGTTATTAATGGTTTAACTGAGTTAATACCTAATAAATTTGCAATGATACAAAAAATAGCAAATATGGCAACTGGTGGTTGTTTAATTAGTAGTGGTGTTGCGATGGGGATTAATAATGATTTTAATAATGCTTATGCAATACCTACTATTATTGCAGGAATAAGTGAAATTATTCATAATTTATTACCTATGGAAACAAATCATAGTATAGAAATGCAAGAAACTTCCTTTACAAATGAAACAACAAGATTAATTAATGATGATAGATTTACTATTAATAGTGAAACAAGTAGTCAATATGGCAGTCATAATTCTAATGTTTCATTAGATTGAGATGATACAGCTAATAATGCTTTACAACGTAGTAATAGTAATCTTACTTTATAAAAAAATGAAAGGAAAATATGGAAATGCAAGAATTTTTAAAAGCACTTGAAACAATTGGAATAAGTACAGGTATATTAATTTGTCGAGAAATTATTGTTTTATTAAAAAGATTTATTACAACTCCAAAACATGTTAGAGCAAATAATAAAATTATAAAACATCAAAAAAAATTAGCAAAACTTAATGAAAAAATTAATAAAGAAATTAAATAATGGGGTACTGTAAATGTTAGAAAATGAAAATAATGTTCAACAAGCAACTGAACCTTTAATTAAAAATAATGATTCTTCACAAGAAATAGAAAATAAAGTTAATGAAGCAGAAAATAAGTTAAATAAATTAAATAACGAAATTAAGGAAAAAGAAATAATTAATATATTTAAAAAATATCAAGTTAAAAGTGAATTTTATGATTATTTAAAATTTAAAACTAATAATATAGAAAATTCAAAAATAGAAGAAGCTATTAAAAAAATGATTAAAGAACAACCAGTATTTAAAGAAATAATAAATACAGGTGGTAAACAACAAACAATAATAACAAATCAACCAAGTTCAATAAAAAGTACTTTATTGGATTATAAAAAGAAAAATAATTTATAACAGAAAGGAAATGAAAAAATGTCAGTACCATTCAATCAAAATTTAGATAATACCGAAAAATTAGTAGAAGCACCAGAGTTTATAGAATTTTATAAACAATCAAATTCACCATGAGCAAGTTTTTTTCCTATTGAAATGGTTAATTCTACAAAAATTGAATTTATAGTTAAAAAACCAAAAAATTCAGAAATTAAAGTATTAAAATGAAATGATAAAAGTAAAGGATTAGATGTTAGTTATGCTGAAACTATTAAAATTTTAAAAGAAATTAAACAAGAAGCAGTTGCAGGTGAAATAATTGCTAATGTTGATTTAAACGCTGAAAATGGACAAAATTTATTAAATACAATGCAATATGAAGTAGCAAATGATTTAGCAGATTATTTAGCAAATAATGATACAACTGTAATTGCAAAATATGCAACTAGATTAGATATTACTGATACAACACCAGTAGGCTATTTAAAATCAATGTTATCTGCTTGAAATACTTTATTTCAATTAAGAAATAGTAATAATTGTCAATTTTTTATTACTAATAATTTATATGATAGTTTAGTTTATTTAGCTGATAATAAAGGTTTAATTACTGATAATCAAATAGCACAACAATTAAGATTAAATGGAACAAATTTATATATCAAAGGTGTATTATGTCAAATTGTAATGGATGACTATATGACTTTTACTGATAATAATGAAACTAAAATTATGTCTTTTGTCTTAGCAACACCAAGAGCAATGAAAAGATATATGTTACAAAATACAGTTGTATATGTACAAGACATAAATGATGGTAAAGTTGGAAGAAGATATTTAGTTGGTGGAGAATTAACTGGTGAAGCAATACCTTATATAACAGATGAAGAAAAAACTTCACGTTGAATGTTATGTGGAATTATTAATACTGATAAAATTGATTTAAAAACTAAAATTACAAGTTTAACAACAAATATTACTGCAAATGTTAATAAAAATAATAATGAATTAGATACAGAAATAAAAAGTACTAATGAACTTAAATCATTAAATCCAAATTTAATAAATCCAAATATTAAATATTTTAGTGATGTCCAAGGAAAAACTAATGTAAGTAATCAAAAACAAAAAGTAGGTGACTTGTATATAACTATTACTGCCAATGTTAATGATATAAATTATAAAGGGTCAACAAATCCAATTAAAATAACTCTTAAATAAAGGAAATTAATATCATGCCAATTGGTACAACTAGTACAGCAATACTTTTAAATATCAATAAACCAAAACATACTAGAATAAGTAAACAACAAGAAAATAAAAGTTTTTGATGAGAAATTTTAGAAATGATTGGTGTACAAGTAATAGCAGTAGCACTTGCTCCTTTTACTGGTGGATTAAGTGAAAGTATAGCACTTGGATTAGGTGCAAGTGATTTACTTGCTAGTATTAGTGCTGTTGGTGTAGAGTTTTTAACTGATTTTACTATTAATCAAGTTTATGATTATTTAAAAGGAAATGTAACACCATTAAATACTTTTTTTAATATCTTACCTGCATTTGCTGGACTTAATAAAATTAGTCGTGGTTATCGTACAACTAAATTTATTAAATTAGCACAAAAAACTAAAACATTAGAACAAATTGGTATTAAAGAAGCAAAAAACTTACAAGAAATTATTAGTCAAGTAAGTGGTAAAGAAATTTTAACAGATAAAATTATTGGTAATAAACGTTATTTATTTAATTATAGTTTTGCTCCTAATCGTGAGACAATAATCCAAAATTTAGGTTATGTTGCTGAAAGACAATATAAAAATAATTTTCAAAAATTAGAAGTACAAGAGTTAAAAGATTATTTATTATTACAAAATACATTAATAAAATTAAGTCCACAATTAACTCCAAAGTTTAAAATTAAAGATATTGAAAAAGCAAATAATTTTTTAAAAAAATATAATACTGATTTAAAAGAAGTATTAAAAATGAATCAACATGATTGATTAAATTTAGTTCATACAATACATACAGATAATAGATATGGTAAATCTTTAATTTTAGATTTACAAAAAATTCGTGCTAATGCTATTAAATTTAATTTTAAAAAGAGTTCAATTCATAAGGTTGTTTTAAAAGCAAATAAAATTTTTAAGTATTTTGATATTAGATTTTATTTAAAAAAAGGTTTAAATAAATTTTGAAAAGATACTCCATATTTTGAAAAATTACGAGAAAGTATATATAAATTACAAGAAAAATTTGAAAAGTTAGAAAAACAAGTATTTGAAAAAATTAATAAATTAAAAGAAAAAGCAACAGATTTATTTACTAGTGCAGAAAAGAAAGCAATTAAACATGCACAATTAATCCCATTAAATTCACCTGTATTTATGGGTTGCAAAATTCAACCTTTATCATTAAGTAAATGTGCAATTACTATTTATCATCGTAATCCTAAATATAAACCAATTATAGTTATTGATAGTATTCTTAAAGCAGAAACTTTTATCACTCAAATACATCCATTCCATTGATATCGCTGATATAGTGGTTGATACATTGGTTATGGAGTTAGTCGTAATAAATGATTAAAAGCAATTGCATTTGCTCCACCAGTTGTTCAACAAGTAATTAGAGATAGTTTTAAAGTTTATAGAGAAATATTTAGAATAGTAAGAACTTACCATAAAGTAGTTAATGTTATTAATAATCCTATTGAAAATATTAATAAATCATTTAAAAGTGTTGGTTTAAAATTTTCAGTTAATACATTATTTGGTACAGGATTATTACATCATTTAGAAAAATTTGTATATAGTCAAGTTGTAGCAAAAGGTAAAAAGAAATTACAAAAAGAAGTTATTCATATAGTGCATAGGAAAACTAAAACAAAAACTAAGCATTATAAAAAAGCATTTTTTAAGGAATGATAAATTATGATTAATAAACTTTGAACTGATGTCAGTTTAGAAAACTATAATAACTGATATCCATTAACTGGAAAAATTATAGAAACACCACAACAATATATAAATACATGACCTAATGTTAAGGATTGATTTACAACTTTTGCTATTCGTGCTCAAAATGATATTAATGCTTATCTTAATTTTATTTTATCTAAATTTCCTTTTGATAGTTTTAAAGATGAATTAATTAAAGAAACATTAAGAGATATGGTTTATGTTTGTGTTGAACATTGAGTATTTAATCGTACACCAATTGAGTTTAATGTTGATGCTACTATTCAATTTAATAATGGTACATCATTTAGTGCAAATAGTATTCCTAGTATTAATGTTTGAGATTTAGCACCTAGTAGAATGAAAATATGAGCAAGATTAACAGAATTAAAACAAATATTTTCAAGTTATAATAATGATGAAATAGATATTGAAAAAATTGATTTAAAAGCATTCTATACTAGAAATCAAGTTGATGAATTAATTAAAGAACAAAAAGCATTTACATTATCAAAGCAAATGAAATTATATGATGATTTAGTTGATGATAATGAAAATGAAATATATAGGGGTCCTGTTAGTAAGTTTGTTAATAAAGGTTATGTAGCAACTGAATATGATAAAGAAACTGAAACAATGATTTTAGATTGACCTGATGAAATTGGTACATTACCACCAGAAGCATTACAAAATAATCCACAAGTTGGTGATTTTACTCATGCTGCAACTGCTGACTTTTCTGCTAAACAACAAAAAAGAATTACTACCAATGAAAATAATATTAAATTATTAGAAAATAAAGTTGATATTAATAAACAAAATATTGATGATATTAAAAATAATTGATTTAATATTGCAACTAGTCCTTTATGAAAAAAAATGTCTTCTATTATTCCTAGTAATGAATTTGGAAAAATATATTTAGCAATATGGGGTTATAGTTACCAATCCACTACTAATCCAACTGATAATTATATATATAGTAATAAAAAAACTATATTTAGTTTAGGTGGAGAAGTTCAAAGAACAACACAAAAAAGTATTAAATTAGATGAATTAATTGTAAATGATAATGTTAAAATACAATTATTATTTACTCAGGAATGAAATGATATTACTGTAACTTCTAATGATGCTAATTATCAACCTATTTCTGTTGAATTATACCAATATATAGGAAAAGGGACACCAACTGAATTTATAGCAGAAGATAGTACAGAACATGATTATTATACAAAACAAGAAACTAATGAATTATTAGATAAAAAACAAAATATAAATGACGATAATTTACAAACAGTTGCTAAACAAATTGTTCCTGCAATTAATGAAAATAAAGTAAATATAGATAAAAAAATGGATGTAGAACAATTTCCATATGCTTTTGCTGTAAATGCTCTTGGTACTGAAAATCCTAATTTAGAAACTACTGATAAAACTATTGTTGGTGCTATTAATGAAATTAAAGCAAATGGTGGGAATATTGATGAAAATAGAATCTTCAATAATAAAGATGATAAAGATAGTACTACAAGATTAGTTAATGAAATTATTAAAACAAATGTTGGTGGTAAAACTTTAATTTATAGAAATAATCCTAATGTAACAGATGATAAAGATATTCCAGATAAAAAATATGTTGATGATGAAATTATAAAAATAAAAGATTTAATTAAAAAACTTGTTGTATGAAAAACAATAGGTGAGCGAATTGATGATAGAACTTGAAGTAATTTTTCACCTAGTTTAAATGCTCTTTATCGTGTATTTTTAATTACTGAAACAAGTATACCTTTACAAAATGGTTATAAAGAAGTTATCTTTTTTACACCTGCACAAGCAATTGGAACTGGTGCTTATCGTATTACTTCTAGAAAAATAGGTAATAGTGATGCTGTTTTAAATATGATTTATGATAATACAAAATGAACTTTAAAATTAGATGGTGGCGATACTGGTGGAGCAATATATAGGCTTGAAGAATTAAAAGCAGAGGATTTATATGAAATTAAAAGTAATACATTAGAAATAAAATCACCAGAAGTAATAGATATTGAAAAGCCTATAAAAATTGATTCAAAAACTTTATTAACAAAAGAAATTAGAGAAAATGAATGAGAAATAAATTTAAAAGAAAGTCCAACACCAACACCTTATCCAAAATGAAAAGATGTAGCAATATCATTAAGTGGTAATTCTATTCATTCTTATCAATTAAAATCAAATACATTTTATAAAATATTTTATGATTTGAATCCTTTTAGTACGAGTACATTTGGCAAAACTCCAACACAAACAATAGAAATATTTTGACAACCACAAACATCATCAAATTGAGTATGTTTTCTTCCAAGTTTAAAAAGAATTTCATATATTAATATTGTAAATAATAAATTAATAAAATTAATAACTGATCAAGGTTATTTATGAAAATTACAAGAATTACAGGAATAAGATTATGTTTTTTAAAATTTTAAAAATTATTTTAGGTTTAATTGGTTTATTATTATCAGCAGCAACAGCAATTTTAGTTATATTTATTATTGTCAAAATTATGTTAAAAATTAATCAAATATTTTAGAAAGGTGGTGAATATTATGTTAAGTTTCTTTAAAAGAAAAGAAAAAACAAATATTACTGATAATCAAGGTGAAAAATTAAAGTTTTTAACTAATAAAAATAAAAGTACTCATGCTTCTATTTTAAGTTATTTTGGTTTTAATAATTTTAACCATGAAACTTATTTTACTGATTTTGTAGCAGAAAATAACGCTAATTTATATAATGCTCCATTAGATATTAATAATGAAACTATTAAACAATATTTAATTCAACAAGAATTTTATAGAAAAAATTGAAATTCTATTTTTAAATTAAGTAAATTAGGAATTAGTGGTTATTTAATTTATATTGCAAATGATAATTTATATTTTCAAGTAGTTGATATACAACAAAGAGTTTATGATATTACTGGTAAATTAATTCAATGTACTATTTTTTATGATAGTTATGAACAAAATTCACAAACTGTAAGATTATTTGAAGTTTATACATTAAATAATGAACAAGTAACAATTAATCGTGCAATTTATAGTATTAGTGATAATAAAAAACAATTTCCATTAGATTTTAAAACATATATTAATAATCCTAATTTAACACAAGAACAAACATTAAATATTAACTATATACCAATTACAATTATGCGAAATAAAGCAAATGAATTAGCAGATTGTAATAAAGTAATGGATAAAATTAAAGCATTAGATGTTATATTTGAACAAATTGTATTAGATACTATTTTAAACTCACCGAAGTTTATTTTTAGTCAAACTTATGGTAATGTTCAATCTTTAATGGAAGAAGCAGTAAGAACATTAGTTACTAAGAATTATATATTTAAAAGTGCTGGTGATAATAACGAACAAAACGAAAGTGTCAATATGACTAGTAGTAATTTTAAAGGTAAAAATTTAACTGATATATATGACTGATTGGTAAATGAAATATCTAAGCGCTGTGGTATTCATATACCAAGTCAAAAGAAATCTGCACAACAATCAGTACCTGAAAGTACAGCTGTAAATATTTCAACTATTAATTATATTGAACAAAAATTATGACAATTTAATATTGATATTCTTAAATTTATTAAATTGTTAGTAAATTTAGATAAAGATTTATTAAATAGTCAAACATTTAATATTGATGATGAACAAGAAATTAATAATTTAACTGTTAAATTAAAATTATTTAACCCTGAAAATAACCAATTAATAGGAGATAACAATGGAAAACAACAACAAACCACAAACCAAGTTTCCACAGAAACAAAAGCAAACTAAACTTAATCAAGCAGATGTAGAAAATGATTATTTAATTGATAATATTCCTTATGATTTTACTAATATGATGCGTGCTACTAGTGACCCTGATATTAATAGAGCATATGATGAATTTAAAAAAAGAACAATTTATATTTATGAAATTGAGCGTTTATTTAAAAATAATGAAAATAATAGTTTAAAATTTTCAGCAAATACTATTAAAATTGGTTTTATTGATATTGAAAAAGTTTTAAAAACTACTGCTGTTGAAACATCTGACTTTACTATGCAATTAAATCAAAGAGCAAGTACTAATATTAATGATAATACAATTGAATATAGTATGACTGATATTAAAAATTTAATTTTTCAAGAAATAAATTTATTAAATCAATTTAAGTTATATGCAGTTAGTATAAATGAACCATTAACTGAAAATAATATTGATAATTTATATATCATTAATAATTATTCTCAGCCTTATCAAAATCCAAAAACAAGAAGTACTAAAAGTATTACTATTATTAAAATTAAAGATTTTAAAACAAGAGATGGTTATCCAATCATTATTAAATTACAAAAACCATTAGATAAAGATACCAAAGTTATTGGTTTAAAAATTAAAGCACCTAGAAGCATGATTTTCGGCAATATAAAGGTACTTGGTGAAGTTGACAATATGGAAGTATACCCAAAGTTATTTGTTAAAGATAAGATAGCATTTCCGCTGTTATCAATGCCTATTGAAACTCAACCAAAAGTTAGAATATTACAACAATGATTTAGCGAACAAATATTACCTTGAAATTTAGCAAAGCAATTTATAGGACAAGAAAAATCAGTTTTAGATTTAATTGCTATTGGTGGTGGAACTGAAACAAGAAAAGAAATTATTAATAATGCAAGAGTTACATATACTAAATTAGGTTATAAAGTTACTAAGAGTGCACAATTATGACCATTAAATGAAGAAAAAGAATTAAAAGATAATGAAGTATGGCATTTGCCTTGAACAACAGCTGATTGAGTTTTAAATATTGCTACAACAAATAAATTTCATGATGTTGAAATAGAAATAAAAGATAGACCACCAATTGATAGTTTACAAAAAGTATTATTAGATATGTTAACTTATACATATACATATAATAGAAACTTTGATGGGGCAAGTTTAGACCCAACGAAAAAACCAAATGAATTAGATAAATTAAGAGCAAAATTTGAAGGACAAAAACCTGATGAAGTAATTACTAATTTATTCAAACAATGAAAATTAGATTATCCAAATTATATAAATTTACCACAAGTTCAGATTTTTAAACAACTAGTCATCATGTTATCAAGTAATATTTATTCAACAATGTCAATTAATAAAGGTTTAAATGATGATAATAAAATTTTATTACCCTATTATTTTGAATTAAAATCAAATCCTATACATAGTAATTCTGATGAAGTTTGAGAATTTAAAGATGCAAAAGTAATGTTAAAATCAGCATATTTTGACTTTACAGATATGAATAACATTAAACTAAAAAATAATGATATTAGTCAAAATGAATTATTTAAACTTGATGATAATCAATTCAACTGATTATCTATTACAAATGAATTAGAAAGTAACAATATACCGTCATTAATTCCTGCTGATTGAACATTAGGTAATGGTGAATATGGAAAATACTTTACAAAAGCAATTATTAGTAATAATAAAATTGAAAATGCATTAAATTTATATGGTTCAAATAAATCTCAATTACTTTCTAAATTAGAATTTTATAAAGAAATTTCACAAATTGATAATAATAGTGAATTTGAATTACAAATTAAAAATCCGATTAATAACTTAAATCGGATTGAAATTAGTGGTATATTTGGTTCTGGAAATTATGATTTAATTTTAATAACTGATAAACAAGAAATAAATCTAACTAATATTAATTTATTTGATAAATATAATGAAAATATTTCTTATATTAATTTAGAAATTTAATTATCAAAATATCCATAGGGATAATTACCATCTCATTTTTTATCATTCTTATTAGCTGGTTTAATTGCAAAATATAAATCTATTTTATAATGGTCACTTCTCGGACTTTGTCATATAGAAGCCCCCCCCCAATGCGCATTATAATCGTGGTCTAAAAAATAACTCAAATCATTAGTTTTATGATGTGATATTGAACCAATTATTAAACCTGTTACTCCACTTACTGCACCAATTAGTGCTAATGCTAATGTTATTTTACTTAAATTTGTTTTTATTCATGTTTTCATGATAAATTTCTCCTTTTTTATTTTGTTATTTTTTCTTAATTTTTCACAAGTTTTTAATCATTTTGGTAATAATTCATGTTCTAAATTAATTGTATGATTTTCACAAAGAAAAAGACTAAATGTTGTTGATTTTAATTCTAATAATATAATATTTGTTCATTTTTTATTACAATTTTTATTTTGGCAAATAACGTTCATTTTGTAAAATCTCTTTTAAAGATTTTAATTTATTCATAACTTTTAATTCTTTTTCTTTATTCATCATAATTTACTCCTTATTTCTTAACATCTTATTGTTTAATTGTACTTATTTTTTATTATTTTTACAAGTATACTTTTAAACGCAAAATAACGCCTAAATAAAAGGTGTTTATTTTGTGAGACCTATACTATTAATTTTATGTCACTTGTTTATTATATGGCAAATGTGAAGATGCTTTTTTTCACAGTAGCATTATTTTTACCACGAATTACGTTTTTATATGGATATAGTGCATAAAACAGAGCATCATAAGGATCTTGGTACATATTTTTATCTGGAATGTTAGTTTTTGTTTGGTCATATCTTAACTCTTCTAAACATTGAGTAGTTTTTGGTAAATCATCTTTATTTGCATAAAAGTTTCCATAACTCATAATATTTCTCATTCAAACTACGCGATTAGTTAATCCTGCTTCTTGATTTAGATTTGAAGCATGTTTAATAGCAGTTTGTGTTATTAAAATAGTATTATGTTCATCTATTAATTTTTGATTTAATCAATCCATTGCTGTTCGTGCTTTATCATCATAAAAGTAAACCGTTTGTTCAAAATTTTCAAAATTATCAATTAACCCTAAAATTTCATTAGCATAAGCATTAATCTTTTCATTTTCATTAATAAAGTCATTTGGTGTAACTACTAATTCACAAATAATATAAGCGTCATAATAACCAGTATTATTATATTCTTTAAATCCAACTACCATAAATACAGTATGGTCTTTATGACCAGTTGCTCAATCAATACCAATACTATAAAAATCAAATTTATATATATCTTTTTCTTGATTATAAAATTGTTTTAAATCATATGTTTGTCAATATTTTAATGTTTTTTGAAATGGGAAAATTGTAGCATCACTATCTAAAAATTCAAAACCATAAAAAACAGTATTAAATTCATCGGGATTACTTTTTTTCATTTCTATTAATGTTCTTTTTTGAATTTCTGGTAATTTATTTCAAAACGGTTGAATAGTAAATCTTAAAATAAATAAACCTAAACCACTAAACACTTCTTTATTTTCATAATAAACTTTACCAACTTTTTTAAGATTATCCATAGTTTTATCATTTAATGGTAAAAATGGTGTACAGTACTTTAAATAAAATGGGTGATATTTATCGTATGGATTACATGTAAAAGTAATAAAAAAACTTTTATAAAAATAACGAGTAATCTTTTGTCCAAAAGTAGAACTATATATATTTTTATCAATAAATGTTCAACTTCATTCTTTAATTGGTTCATTTGATACTTTAATACGATTACTTCTAAACATAGAATTTTGTAAGCGTTCATAGCGATATGTTAATTGCTTTTCTGTCAACGTTTCTTTTTCTTCTGCCATAATTATTTCATCTGTACGTGAACCTAAAAAACTTGACCCACCTGCTTCTTTTCCAAAAATTTTATTACCATTAGCATAACCAATAAAATCAATTTGTTGATTATTAGGAAAAATAATACACCCACCATCCTTAGTAATTTTTCATTTAATATCATGGGAATTATTAGGTAATAAATTAATATCATATATATCTAATAAAACTTGACAAACATTCATTAAAGCACCAATAGTGGTTTCACTATGAGTATTTTCATATCGTCTTACTTCTTGTACACTACTATCATTAAAATTACAGCATATAAATAAATCAAATGCTAAACAGTTTCAAGTTTTTCTTGTTCCCCGTGCTGTTGGTATAAAACGATAAAAACAATTAGTAGTAAAATATTCTGCTCATTCATCACCAACAAATGCTTTAAAAATATCTCAACTAAAACCATAATTATTATCACTAAAATTAAGGTCATATTTTTTATTTAATTGTGCATAACTACTAATGAATGGCATATTTACTCCTTAGTTAACATATATAAGTTAAAATTTAATTATTAATAAATTTAGAAAGGAAATAAAGAATGTTATTTTTTCAAAATCATTTTAATTGAGAACAACATTATTTTAATCAAGATGAATTAAATTTAAAACAAACACAAGAATTGTTTAAACAAATAGATGATAAATTATGAAATGAATGTGATAAATCTATATATAAACCATGTAAATTTAGAAAAAGAAAATTAAAAACAAAAAAAGGCCTATTAACTTATAAGCGACGTATTTGTACATATTATAACAAAAAAATACAAAAAATTGAATATGTGTCATTACTAGATATATATCTTGGTGTTAAAAAGTATAGTAAATTAGCACCCGATGTTATTAAACAAATTTTAAAATATTTTACTGACGGAAAAAGGTATCGTGATGTTTGTGATACTTTTATAGAAGACTTAATAAGTAATAGTGCTGTTTTTAGAACATATCAAAAATTTCAATTACAAAAAATAAAAATTCCTAAAATCAAATTAAAACCAAACCAAACTTTATATATAAATATTGATGATGGACATAGAAAATTTAAGTTTAATGATAACCATAATAGTAAAAAATGTAAAAAATGTTCTATGAGATTAATAATATTTTGCATTGGTAAAAAGAAAAATGGCAAATTAATTAATAAAAGAGCTGCATGTAAAATAAGATTATCAAAAACAAAAATTGGTGCATATAAAACTGCACAATTAATTCAAAAATATGGTAGATTATATTATGAAAATTTTGACCAAGCAAATTTAATAATTTGTGGTGATAGTGCAAAATGAATTAGAAAAACTGCTGAAATTTTAAATGCTAAATTTATTTTAGATAAATTTCATGCTTTTCATGTTTTATTTCTTGGAATTATGGCAGGAAGAAGAAAAAATAAAATTGCTAAACTACATTATGAATATGCACAAAATTTATTTTCAAAAGGTCAATATTATGAATTAATTGATTTTTTAAATTCATTAATATTAAAATATCCAAAATTAAAAGTTGGTTATTTCATTAATGCAAAAGATGGCGTATTAAATCAAGCATTAGTTGAAAATATTGGTTGTTTTACTGAAACTAATATTAAACAAATTTTAAAACATATGATTGGAAGTAGAACCTATAATATTGATATGTATTCAAAAATGGTTAATTTTAAATGCTATCAAATAAATACAGAAATACAGTTATTATAAAAAAATCCCTAATTAAAGGGATTTGCCTAAGAGACCACGTACTTAACATACGCTTAGTAATCAAAGGGTATACGGTTTATCTTAAAGGACTTTAATTTATTATAACATACTTAAAAACTTATTAAAAATTATTTTAATAAGAATTTTTGAATTATAAAACTAAGCATTATTGTTGACTTATGTTTTACAAGTGTTAAGATTAATATACAATTGCATATAAAGTCTAAATTATTCTCGTCTAACTTTATAATTTAAAGACAATTAATGAATATTATAGACAACATCGTTATGCTCCCTCTTTGGGAGCTTAGCGAAGATGTCTATAACTAATATTTTTGTGTAAATATCTCCTTTCCTTTTTAAATCCTTAAATTAAAATAAATGACAAAAGACGAGAATAAAAATCTTGTCTTTTTTTGTAATTGTAAAATTTTAAAATTTTTATTATTAACACGCTTTAAATATCTACTACATGCAGTGACCAAGTAGGAGAAAGTTAATAATTAATAACCTTCTTTAACACTATTATCAACACGTGTTAGGGAACTAAAACAGTGAACTACACCACAGTTGTTAAAAATAGTAGCTAAAACATGTGGACTTGCATGGATAAATAAAAAGTGGAGTGATACCTAATAAATTATACTAACCATTAAATGGTAATTCTTGGGGTGGGAGCGAATTAGTAATTAGTATATATAGACCTGTTGTAGGGACCTATTATATTAATTCTATTTTTTATTTAACCAACCTTGCCACTCCCCTAGTGAGCGAGTGTTGGTTTTATTTTTTATTTTTTTTAAAATTTTTTGGGCGAGAAAATAAATTTAAAACTTGTAAAAAAAATTAAGCGGTGCCGGTTCAATTAAAATATTAATTTGTTAAACGCAAATTAAATAAATATTGAATCGAATGCCTTAATGTTTTTTAAAATTTTACAATTTATTTTTGAGCCCATTTTTCTAAGAAAAATAATATTAATAGTATTAATAAATAAAAAAAACAAAAATATATGCCATTTATGCTAAAAGCAAACAGGGCATATTTAAAGGATAAAATTAATTATGAAAACAAAAAATATTAAAACTCATGAAATAAAGAAAGAAAAATTTATTGATAAAATTTATAATAATAAATTTGCTTTAACTACTATTGTTGTAATATCTACAATAGTTTTAATGATAACTGTTGCTCTTTTAATTGCTGCATTTACTGTATGAAAATAATATTACTAAGAATATTTTAATTCATAATGAAAAAATATTTTTGTTGAACATGTAAACAATATAAATTAGATTATCTATTTTTTAATACTAATGATATTAAAACAAGAAAATATTTTTTAAGAGATAAAAACGGTAAAGCAATTTGTTATGACTGTATTTTAAATATTAGATTAAGTAGGGGATATAAAAAATAATGCAATATGAATTAATTATTGGTATTGACCCAGCAGGAATAGGTAGTAATGGAATTATTATATATTCAAATGAAACTAATAATATTATTTTTAATGAAACATTTAAA
Source organism: Spiroplasma endosymbiont of Polydrusus pterygomalis (assembly GCF_964030825.1). Taxonomy (NCBI): domain Bacteria; kingdom Bacillati; phylum Mycoplasmatota; class Mollicutes; order Entomoplasmatales; family Spiroplasmataceae; genus Spiroplasma; species Spiroplasma endosymbiont of Polydrusus pterygomalis. The sequence continues at coordinate 1,086,774 of NZ_OZ034964.1, forward strand.
GCAGAAACTGTTTTAGAAAGTAAAAATTTGTTTAAAGAATACTTTTTAACGATTAAACAAGAGTTTAATAATAAAAAAATATTAGTTATTGTAGAAAATTTCTTTTTAAGTGCAAAACAATTATTAACTAATCCATTAGCAACTCCTAAAATTATTGGTGCATTAATGGTGTTAGTACAAGATGTTATGAATTGAGATTATTTAGAAAACCATCCAAAAAATAAAAACAAAATAGAAAATTATAAAGGAAATATAAAATTAACAAAACATGAAGAAGATGCATATAAACATATTCAATATTGTTTAAGGAATTTTAAAAATGAAAGATAAATCAAATTATGTGAAATTAACAGTAAAACTGAGTAACACTATTGAAGCAAAACATTATGAAAAAGGTAATAAAGAATTATATTATAGTGTTCGTGGACAATGAAATGGATTAAACTATGTTACTTTAATTTTTAATAACCCAAAATTTTATAAACGATGTATTTTATTAAACAAAAATGATGAAATTATAGTAAGTGGTCAAATCTTTAATACTTTAAATATTCCTAAAAATCGTGCATTTTGTTCAATTAATGTTAAATGATTTAAAAAATGAAAAGAGTAAAAATGAAGAAATGTAAATATTGTAATAAAAGAATTTGATTAAGTAAAAATTGATGTTTGAAATGTTTAGAAAAAATAGTTAATAATTTAACTAAAAATAAGGAGAATAATAATGAATAAAGAAAAATTAATTAACTATATTAAAAAATCACAAAAAGAATATGAGAATACATAAATAGACTTATTATTAGATATTTTAGTTCAAAAAATAAGAAGTGGTGAGTTTGATAATGAATAAAGACCAAAAAATTATTAATGAATATAATAAAAAACGTAATAAAGAGATAACAGAAGAACATTTGAATAATATAAAAAAAATAAGAGAAGAGTTTAAACAAAAAGTAATCAATAAATATAATGAAAAATTAATTATTTGGTTAAATAAACAAATTAGTATTTGTTTATGTGATTCATTAAAAGAAGCAGGTAAACTTACTGCTTATTATAAAGTAATTGAGTTTATAGAAAATGGAGAATTTCATTAATGATTATATTACCTACTTTATTTGGTGATAAAGATGAAATTGAAATATTATCACCATTTCCCAAAGCAATTCATACAAGTAATGATATTAGAGCAATTATTTTAAGACAATATCCTAATGTTAAATCAAAACACATCATTGTTTCTGACCCTGAAAGTGATGTTGCATTAATAGTTGGTGATAATGATGTTTATCAAGGTTGAATTAAAGTAACAATTAAAAAATTAGAAAATTAAAGGAGATTAAAATGCCAAATATAGAAAATCATTCAAATTATACTTTAACTAAATTAATAAGAACGGGAATTAGTCCTATTTGTGCAATGATTGGTACAAGTGCATATTATGGGCAAGTAATAGCAAATCCAATATTAGGAAGTATTAATTCTTTATTATTTGGTAAAAAATTAGGTTTAGATATCTGAAACTTGAACCAAAAACCAACTACTAAAACTAAATTAATTAATAGTAGTAAAAAAATATTATTAGGATTAGGAACAATGGGTTTAGCAAATTATAGTAAATGAACTGAAAATAATATTAATCCTATTATTCCAACAACACCAATTCCAACTACTACGGAAGGACCGCCATGATTATTATTAGATAAACAAGAAAATCAGTCATTAATTGATTGAGATACTTATATTTCATTAAATGCTTATGGTATCGCCAATGTTATTAATGGTTTAACTGAGTTAATACCTAATAAATTTGCAATGATACAAAAAATAGCAAATATGGCAACTGGTGGTTGTTTAATTAGTAGTGGTGTTGCGATGGGGATTAATAATGATTTTAATAATGCTTATGCAATACCTACTATTATTGCAGGAATAAGTGAAATTATTCATAATTTATTACCTATGGAAACAAATCATAGTATAGAAATGCAAGAAACTTCCTTTACAAATGAAACAACAAGATTAATTAATGATGATAGATTTACTATTAATAGTGAAACAAGTAGTCAATATGGCAGTCATAATTCTAATGTTTCATTAGATTGAGATGATACAGCTAATAATGCTTTACAACGTAGTAATAGTAATCTTACTTTATAAAAAAATGAAAGGAAAATATGGAAATGCAAGAATTTTTAAAAGCACTTGAAACAATTGGAATAAGTACAGGTATATTAATTTGTCGAGAAATTATTGTTTTATTAAAAAGATTTATTACAACTCCAAAACATGTTAGAGCAAATAATAAAATTATAAAACATCAAAAAAAATTAGCAAAACTTAATGAAAAAATTAATAAAGAAATTAAATAATGGGGTACTGTAAATGTTAGAAAATGAAAATAATGTTCAACAAGCAACTGAACCTTTAATTAAAAATAATGATTCTTCACAAGAAATAGAAAATAAAGTTAATGAAGCAGAAAATAAGTTAAATAAATTAAATAACGAAATTAAGGAAAAAGAAATAATTAATATATTTAAAAAATATCAAGTTAAAAGTGAATTTTATGATTATTTAAAATTTAAAACTAATAATATAGAAAATTCAAAAATAGAAGAAGCTATTAAAAAAATGATTAAAGAACAACCAGTATTTAAAGAAATAATAAATACAGGTGGTAAACAACAAACAATAATAACAAATCAACCAAGTTCAATAAAAAGTACTTTATTGGATTATAAAAAGAAAAATAATTTATAACAGAAAGGAAATGAAAAAATGTCAGTACCATTCAATCAAAATTTAGATAATACCGAAAAATTAGTAGAAGCACCAGAGTTTATAGAATTTTATAAACAATCAAATTCACCATGAGCAAGTTTTTTTCCTATTGAAATGGTTAATTCTACAAAAATTGAATTTATAGTTAAAAAACCAAAAAATTCAGAAATTAAAGTATTAAAATGAAATGATAAAAGTAAAGGATTAGATGTTAGTTATGCTGAAACTATTAAAATTTTAAAAGAAATTAAACAAGAAGCAGTTGCAGGTGAAATAATTGCTAATGTTGATTTAAACGCTGAAAATGGACAAAATTTATTAAATACAATGCAATATGAAGTAGCAAATGATTTAGCAGATTATTTAGCAAATAATGATACAACTGTAATTGCAAAATATGCAACTAGATTAGATATTACTGATACAACACCAGTAGGCTATTTAAAATCAATGTTATCTGCTTGAAATACTTTATTTCAATTAAGAAATAGTAATAATTGTCAATTTTTTATTACTAATAATTTATATGATAGTTTAGTTTATTTAGCTGATAATAAAGGTTTAATTACTGATAATCAAATAGCACAACAATTAAGATTAAATGGAACAAATTTATATATCAAAGGTGTATTATGTCAAATTGTAATGGATGACTATATGACTTTTACTGATAATAATGAAACTAAAATTATGTCTTTTGTCTTAGCAACACCAAGAGCAATGAAAAGATATATGTTACAAAATACAGTTGTATATGTACAAGACATAAATGATGGTAAAGTTGGAAGAAGATATTTAGTTGGTGGAGAATTAACTGGTGAAGCAATACCTTATATAACAGATGAAGAAAAAACTTCACGTTGAATGTTATGTGGAATTATTAATACTGATAAAATTGATTTAAAAACTAAAATTACAAGTTTAACAACAAATATTACTGCAAATGTTAATAAAAATAATAATGAATTAGATACAGAAATAAAAAGTACTAATGAACTTAAATCATTAAATCCAAATTTAATAAATCCAAATATTAAATATTTTAGTGATGTCCAAGGAAAAACTAATGTAAGTAATCAAAAACAAAAAGTAGGTGACTTGTATATAACTATTACTGCCAATGTTAATGATATAAATTATAAAGGGTCAACAAATCCAATTAAAATAACTCTTAAATAAAGGAAATTAATATCATGCCAATTGGTACAACTAGTACAGCAATACTTTTAAATATCAATAAACCAAAACATACTAGAATAAGTAAACAACAAGAAAATAAAAGTTTTTGATGAGAAATTTTAGAAATGATTGGTGTACAAGTAATAGCAGTAGCACTTGCTCCTTTTACTGGTGGATTAAGTGAAAGTATAGCACTTGGATTAGGTGCAAGTGATTTACTTGCTAGTATTAGTGCTGTTGGTGTAGAGTTTTTAACTGATTTTACTATTAATCAAGTTTATGATTATTTAAAAGGAAATGTAACACCATTAAATACTTTTTTTAATATCTTACCTGCATTTGCTGGACTTAATAAAATTAGTCGTGGTTATCGTACAACTAAATTTATTAAATTAGCACAAAAAACTAAAACATTAGAACAAATTGGTATTAAAGAAGCAAAAAACTTACAAGAAATTATTAGTCAAGTAAGTGGTAAAGAAATTTTAACAGATAAAATTATTGGTAATAAACGTTATTTATTTAATTATAGTTTTGCTCCTAATCGTGAGACAATAATCCAAAATTTAGGTTATGTTGCTGAAAGACAATATAAAAATAATTTTCAAAAATTAGAAGTACAAGAGTTAAAAGATTATTTATTATTACAAAATACATTAATAAAATTAAGTCCACAATTAACTCCAAAGTTTAAAATTAAAGATATTGAAAAAGCAAATAATTTTTTAAAAAAATATAATACTGATTTAAAAGAAGTATTAAAAATGAATCAACATGATTGATTAAATTTAGTTCATACAATACATACAGATAATAGATATGGTAAATCTTTAATTTTAGATTTACAAAAAATTCGTGCTAATGCTATTAAATTTAATTTTAAAAAGAGTTCAATTCATAAGGTTGTTTTAAAAGCAAATAAAATTTTTAAGTATTTTGATATTAGATTTTATTTAAAAAAAGGTTTAAATAAATTTTGAAAAGATACTCCATATTTTGAAAAATTACGAGAAAGTATATATAAATTACAAGAAAAATTTGAAAAGTTAGAAAAACAAGTATTTGAAAAAATTAATAAATTAAAAGAAAAAGCAACAGATTTATTTACTAGTGCAGAAAAGAAAGCAATTAAACATGCACAATTAATCCCATTAAATTCACCTGTATTTATGGGTTGCAAAATTCAACCTTTATCATTAAGTAAATGTGCAATTACTATTTATCATCGTAATCCTAAATATAAACCAATTATAGTTATTGATAGTATTCTTAAAGCAGAAACTTTTATCACTCAAATACATCCATTCCATTGATATCGCTGATATAGTGGTTGATACATTGGTTATGGAGTTAGTCGTAATAAATGATTAAAAGCAATTGCATTTGCTCCACCAGTTGTTCAACAAGTAATTAGAGATAGTTTTAAAGTTTATAGAGAAATATTTAGAATAGTAAGAACTTACCATAAAGTAGTTAATGTTATTAATAATCCTATTGAAAATATTAATAAATCATTTAAAAGTGTTGGTTTAAAATTTTCAGTTAATACATTATTTGGTACAGGATTATTACATCATTTAGAAAAATTTGTATATAGTCAAGTTGTAGCAAAAGGTAAAAAGAAATTACAAAAAGAAGTTATTCATATAGTGCATAGGAAAACTAAAACAAAAACTAAGCATTATAAAAAAGCATTTTTTAAGGAATGATAAATTATGATTAATAAACTTTGAACTGATGTCAGTTTAGAAAACTATAATAACTGATATCCATTAACTGGAAAAATTATAGAAACACCACAACAATATATAAATACATGACCTAATGTTAAGGATTGATTTACAACTTTTGCTATTCGTGCTCAAAATGATATTAATGCTTATCTTAATTTTATTTTATCTAAATTTCCTTTTGATAGTTTTAAAGATGAATTAATTAAAGAAACATTAAGAGATATGGTTTATGTTTGTGTTGAACATTGAGTATTTAATCGTACACCAATTGAGTTTAATGTTGATGCTACTATTCAATTTAATAATGGTACATCATTTAGTGCAAATAGTATTCCTAGTATTAATGTTTGAGATTTAGCACCTAGTAGAATGAAAATATGAGCAAGATTAACAGAATTAAAACAAATATTTTCAAGTTATAATAATGATGAAATAGATATTGAAAAAATTGATTTAAAAGCATTCTATACTAGAAATCAAGTTGATGAATTAATTAAAGAACAAAAAGCATTTACATTATCAAAGCAAATGAAATTATATGATGATTTAGTTGATGATAATGAAAATGAAATATATAGGGGTCCTGTTAGTAAGTTTGTTAATAAAGGTTATGTAGCAACTGAATATGATAAAGAAACTGAAACAATGATTTTAGATTGACCTGATGAAATTGGTACATTACCACCAGAAGCATTACAAAATAATCCACAAGTTGGTGATTTTACTCATGCTGCAACTGCTGACTTTTCTGCTAAACAACAAAAAAGAATTACTACCAATGAAAATAATATTAAATTATTAGAAAATAAAGTTGATATTAATAAACAAAATATTGATGATATTAAAAATAATTGATTTAATATTGCAACTAGTCCTTTATGAAAAAAAATGTCTTCTATTATTCCTAGTAATGAATTTGGAAAAATATATTTAGCAATATGGGGTTATAGTTACCAATCCACTACTAATCCAACTGATAATTATATATATAGTAATAAAAAAACTATATTTAGTTTAGGTGGAGAAGTTCAAAGAACAACACAAAAAAGTATTAAATTAGATGAATTAATTGTAAATGATAATGTTAAAATACAATTATTATTTACTCAGGAATGAAATGATATTACTGTAACTTCTAATGATGCTAATTATCAACCTATTTCTGTTGAATTATACCAATATATAGGAAAAGGGACACCAACTGAATTTATAGCAGAAGATAGTACAGAACATGATTATTATACAAAACAAGAAACTAATGAATTATTAGATAAAAAACAAAATATAAATGACGATAATTTACAAACAGTTGCTAAACAAATTGTTCCTGCAATTAATGAAAATAAAGTAAATATAGATAAAAAAATGGATGTAGAACAATTTCCATATGCTTTTGCTGTAAATGCTCTTGGTACTGAAAATCCTAATTTAGAAACTACTGATAAAACTATTGTTGGTGCTATTAATGAAATTAAAGCAAATGGTGGGAATATTGATGAAAATAGAATCTTCAATAATAAAGATGATAAAGATAGTACTACAAGATTAGTTAATGAAATTATTAAAACAAATGTTGGTGGTAAAACTTTAATTTATAGAAATAATCCTAATGTAACAGATGATAAAGATATTCCAGATAAAAAATATGTTGATGATGAAATTATAAAAATAAAAGATTTAATTAAAAAACTTGTTGTATGAAAAACAATAGGTGAGCGAATTGATGATAGAACTTGAAGTAATTTTTCACCTAGTTTAAATGCTCTTTATCGTGTATTTTTAATTACTGAAACAAGTATACCTTTACAAAATGGTTATAAAGAAGTTATCTTTTTTACACCTGCACAAGCAATTGGAACTGGTGCTTATCGTATTACTTCTAGAAAAATAGGTAATAGTGATGCTGTTTTAAATATGATTTATGATAATACAAAATGAACTTTAAAATTAGATGGTGGCGATACTGGTGGAGCAATATATAGGCTTGAAGAATTAAAAGCAGAGGATTTATATGAAATTAAAAGTAATACATTAGAAATAAAATCACCAGAAGTAATAGATATTGAAAAGCCTATAAAAATTGATTCAAAAACTTTATTAACAAAAGAAATTAGAGAAAATGAATGAGAAATAAATTTAAAAGAAAGTCCAACACCAACACCTTATCCAAAATGAAAAGATGTAGCAATATCATTAAGTGGTAATTCTATTCATTCTTATCAATTAAAATCAAATACATTTTATAAAATATTTTATGATTTGAATCCTTTTAGTACGAGTACATTTGGCAAAACTCCAACACAAACAATAGAAATATTTTGACAACCACAAACATCATCAAATTGAGTATGTTTTCTTCCAAGTTTAAAAAGAATTTCATATATTAATATTGTAAATAATAAATTAATAAAATTAATAACTGATCAAGGTTATTTATGAAAATTACAAGAATTACAGGAATAAGATTATGTTTTTTAAAATTTTAAAAATTATTTTAGGTTTAATTGGTTTATTATTATCAGCAGCAACAGCAATTTTAGTTATATTTATTATTGTCAAAATTATGTTAAAAATTAATCAAATATTTTAGAAAGGTGGTGAATATTATGTTAAGTTTCTTTAAAAGAAAAGAAAAAACAAATATTACTGATAATCAAGGTGAAAAATTAAAGTTTTTAACTAATAAAAATAAAAGTACTCATGCTTCTATTTTAAGTTATTTTGGTTTTAATAATTTTAACCATGAAACTTATTTTACTGATTTTGTAGCAGAAAATAACGCTAATTTATATAATGCTCCATTAGATATTAATAATGAAACTATTAAACAATATTTAATTCAACAAGAATTTTATAGAAAAAATTGAAATTCTATTTTTAAATTAAGTAAATTAGGAATTAGTGGTTATTTAATTTATATTGCAAATGATAATTTATATTTTCAAGTAGTTGATATACAACAAAGAGTTTATGATATTACTGGTAAATTAATTCAATGTACTATTTTTTATGATAGTTATGAACAAAATTCACAAACTGTAAGATTATTTGAAGTTTATACATTAAATAATGAACAAGTAACAATTAATCGTGCAATTTATAGTATTAGTGATAATAAAAAACAATTTCCATTAGATTTTAAAACATATATTAATAATCCTAATTTAACACAAGAACAAACATTAAATATTAACTATATACCAATTACAATTATGCGAAATAAAGCAAATGAATTAGCAGATTGTAATAAAGTAATGGATAAAATTAAAGCATTAGATGTTATATTTGAACAAATTGTATTAGATACTATTTTAAACTCACCGAAGTTTATTTTTAGTCAAACTTATGGTAATGTTCAATCTTTAATGGAAGAAGCAGTAAGAACATTAGTTACTAAGAATTATATATTTAAAAGTGCTGGTGATAATAACGAACAAAACGAAAGTGTCAATATGACTAGTAGTAATTTTAAAGGTAAAAATTTAACTGATATATATGACTGATTGGTAAATGAAATATCTAAGCGCTGTGGTATTCATATACCAAGTCAAAAGAAATCTGCACAACAATCAGTACCTGAAAGTACAGCTGTAAATATTTCAACTATTAATTATATTGAACAAAAATTATGACAATTTAATATTGATATTCTTAAATTTATTAAATTGTTAGTAAATTTAGATAAAGATTTATTAAATAGTCAAACATTTAATATTGATGATGAACAAGAAATTAATAATTTAACTGTTAAATTAAAATTATTTAACCCTGAAAATAACCAATTAATAGGAGATAACAATGGAAAACAACAACAAACCACAAACCAAGTTTCCACAGAAACAAAAGCAAACTAAACTTAATCAAGCAGATGTAGAAAATGATTATTTAATTGATAATATTCCTTATGATTTTACTAATATGATGCGTGCTACTAGTGACCCTGATATTAATAGAGCATATGATGAATTTAAAAAAAGAACAATTTATATTTATGAAATTGAGCGTTTATTTAAAAATAATGAAAATAATAGTTTAAAATTTTCAGCAAATACTATTAAAATTGGTTTTATTGATATTGAAAAAGTTTTAAAAACTACTGCTGTTGAAACATCTGACTTTACTATGCAATTAAATCAAAGAGCAAGTACTAATATTAATGATAATACAATTGAATATAGTATGACTGATATTAAAAATTTAATTTTTCAAGAAATAAATTTATTAAATCAATTTAAGTTATATGCAGTTAGTATAAATGAACCATTAACTGAAAATAATATTGATAATTTATATATCATTAATAATTATTCTCAGCCTTATCAAAATCCAAAAACAAGAAGTACTAAAAGTATTACTATTATTAAAATTAAAGATTTTAAAACAAGAGATGGTTATCCAATCATTATTAAATTACAAAAACCATTAGATAAAGATACCAAAGTTATTGGTTTAAAAATTAAAGCACCTAGAAGCATGATTTTCGGCAATATAAAGGTACTTGGTGAAGTTGACAATATGGAAGTATACCCAAAGTTATTTGTTAAAGATAAGATAGCATTTCCGCTGTTATCAATGCCTATTGAAACTCAACCAAAAGTTAGAATATTACAACAATGATTTAGCGAACAAATATTACCTTGAAATTTAGCAAAGCAATTTATAGGACAAGAAAAATCAGTTTTAGATTTAATTGCTATTGGTGGTGGAACTGAAACAAGAAAAGAAATTATTAATAATGCAAGAGTTACATATACTAAATTAGGTTATAAAGTTACTAAGAGTGCACAATTATGACCATTAAATGAAGAAAAAGAATTAAAAGATAATGAAGTATGGCATTTGCCTTGAACAACAGCTGATTGAGTTTTAAATATTGCTACAACAAATAAATTTCATGATGTTGAAATAGAAATAAAAGATAGACCACCAATTGATAGTTTACAAAAAGTATTATTAGATATGTTAACTTATACATATACATATAATAGAAACTTTGATGGGGCAAGTTTAGACCCAACGAAAAAACCAAATGAATTAGATAAATTAAGAGCAAAATTTGAAGGACAAAAACCTGATGAAGTAATTACTAATTTATTCAAACAATGAAAATTAGATTATCCAAATTATATAAATTTACCACAAGTTCAGATTTTTAAACAACTAGTCATCATGTTATCAAGTAATATTTATTCAACAATGTCAATTAATAAAGGTTTAAATGATGATAATAAAATTTTATTACCCTATTATTTTGAATTAAAATCAAATCCTATACATAGTAATTCTGATGAAGTTTGAGAATTTAAAGATGCAAAAGTAATGTTAAAATCAGCATATTTTGACTTTACAGATATGAATAACATTAAACTAAAAAATAATGATATTAGTCAAAATGAATTATTTAAACTTGATGATAATCAATTCAACTGATTATCTATTACAAATGAATTAGAAAGTAACAATATACCGTCATTAATTCCTGCTGATTGAACATTAGGTAATGGTGAATATGGAAAATACTTTACAAAAGCAATTATTAGTAATAATAAAATTGAAAATGCATTAAATTTATATGGTTCAAATAAATCTCAATTACTTTCTAAATTAGAATTTTATAAAGAAATTTCACAAATTGATAATAATAGTGAATTTGAATTACAAATTAAAAATCCGATTAATAACTTAAATCGGATTGAAATTAGTGGTATATTTGGTTCTGGAAATTATGATTTAATTTTAATAACTGATAAACAAGAAATAAATCTAACTAATATTAATTTATTTGATAAATATAATGAAAATATTTCTTATATTAATTTAGAAATTTAATTATCAAAATATCCATAGGGATAATTACCATCTCATTTTTTATCATTCTTATTAGCTGGTTTAATTGCAAAATATAAATCTATTTTATAATGGTCACTTCTCGGACTTTGTCATATAGAAGCCCCCCCCCAATGCGCATTATAATCGTGGTCTAAAAAATAACTCAAATCATTAGTTTTATGATGTGATATTGAACCAATTATTAAACCTGTTACTCCACTTACTGCACCAATTAGTGCTAATGCTAATGTTATTTTACTTAAATTTGTTTTTATTCATGTTTTCATGATAAATTTCTCCTTTTTTATTTTGTTATTTTTTCTTAATTTTTCACAAGTTTTTAATCATTTTGGTAATAATTCATGTTCTAAATTAATTGTATGATTTTCACAAAGAAAAAGACTAAATGTTGTTGATTTTAATTCTAATAATATAATATTTGTTCATTTTTTATTACAATTTTTATTTTGGCAAATAACGTTCATTTTGTAAAATCTCTTTTAAAGATTTTAATTTATTCATAACTTTTAATTCTTTTTCTTTATTCATCATAATTTACTCCTTATTTCTTAACATCTTATTGTTTAATTGTACTTATTTTTTATTATTTTTACAAGTATACTTTTAAACGCAAAATAACGCCTAAATAAAAGGTGTTTATTTTGTGAGACCTATACTATTAATTTTATGTCACTTGTTTATTATATGGCAAATGTGAAGATGCTTTTTTTCACAGTAGCATTATTTTTACCACGAATTACGTTTTTATATGGATATAGTGCATAAAACAGAGCATCATAAGGATCTTGGTACATATTTTTATCTGGAATGTTAGTTTTTGTTTGGTCATATCTTAACTCTTCTAAACATTGAGTAGTTTTTGGTAAATCATCTTTATTTGCATAAAAGTTTCCATAACTCATAATATTTCTCATTCAAACTACGCGATTAGTTAATCCTGCTTCTTGATTTAGATTTGAAGCATGTTTAATAGCAGTTTGTGTTATTAAAATAGTATTATGTTCATCTATTAATTTTTGATTTAATCAATCCATTGCTGTTCGTGCTTTATCATCATAAAAGTAAACCGTTTGTTCAAAATTTTCAAAATTATCAATTAACCCTAAAATTTCATTAGCATAAGCATTAATCTTTTCATTTTCATTAATAAAGTCATTTGGTGTAACTACTAATTCACAAATAATATAAGCGTCATAATAACCAGTATTATTATATTCTTTAAATCCAACTACCATAAATACAGTATGGTCTTTATGACCAGTTGCTCAATCAATACCAATACTATAAAAATCAAATTTATATATATCTTTTTCTTGATTATAAAATTGTTTTAAATCATATGTTTGTCAATATTTTAATGTTTTTTGAAATGGGAAAATTGTAGCATCACTATCTAAAAATTCAAAACCATAAAAAACAGTATTAAATTCATCGGGATTACTTTTTTTCATTTCTATTAATGTTCTTTTTTGAATTTCTGGTAATTTATTTCAAAACGGTTGAATAGTAAATCTTAAAATAAATAAACCTAAACCACTAAACACTTCTTTATTTTCATAATAAACTTTACCAACTTTTTTAAGATTATCCATAGTTTTATCATTTAATGGTAAAAATGGTGTACAGTACTTTAAATAAAATGGGTGATATTTATCGTATGGATTACATGTAAAAGTAATAAAAAAACTTTTATAAAAATAACGAGTAATCTTTTGTCCAAAAGTAGAACTATATATATTTTTATCAATAAATGTTCAACTTCATTCTTTAATTGGTTCATTTGATACTTTAATACGATTACTTCTAAACATAGAATTTTGTAAGCGTTCATAGCGATATGTTAATTGCTTTTCTGTCAACGTTTCTTTTTCTTCTGCCATAATTATTTCATCTGTACGTGAACCTAAAAAACTTGACCCACCTGCTTCTTTTCCAAAAATTTTATTACCATTAGCATAACCAATAAAATCAATTTGTTGATTATTAGGAAAAATAATACACCCACCATCCTTAGTAATTTTTCATTTAATATCATGGGAATTATTAGGTAATAAATTAATATCATATATATCTAATAAAACTTGACAAACATTCATTAAAGCACCAATAGTGGTTTCACTATGAGTATTTTCATATCGTCTTACTTCTTGTACACTACTATCATTAAAATTACAGCATATAAATAAATCAAATGCTAAACAGTTTCAAGTTTTTCTTGTTCCCCGTGCTGTTGGTATAAAACGATAAAAACAATTAGTAGTAAAATATTCTGCTCATTCATCACCAACAAATGCTTTAAAAATATCTCAACTAAAACCATAATTATTATCACTAAAATTAAGGTCATATTTTTTATTTAATTGTGCATAACTACTAATGAATGGCATATTTACTCCTTAGTTAACATATATAAGTTAAAATTTAATTATTAATAAATTTAGAAAGGAAATAAAGAATGTTATTTTTTCAAAATCATTTTAATTGAGAACAACATTATTTTAATCAAGATGAATTAAATTTAAAACAAACACAAGAATTGTTTAAACAAATAGATGATAAATTATGAAATGAATGTGATAAATCTATATATAAACCATGTAAATTTAGAAAAAGAAAATTAAAAACAAAAAAAGGCCTATTAACTTATAAGCGACGTATTTGTACATATTATAACAAAAAAATACAAAAAATTGAATATGTGTCATTACTAGATATATATCTTGGTGTTAAAAAGTATAGTAAATTAGCACCCGATGTTATTAAACAAATTTTAAAATATTTTACTGACGGAAAAAGGTATCGTGATGTTTGTGATACTTTTATAGAAGACTTAATAAGTAATAGTGCTGTTTTTAGAACATATCAAAAATTTCAATTACAAAAAATAAAAATTCCTAAAATCAAATTAAAACCAAACCAAACTTTATATATAAATATTGATGATGGACATAGAAAATTTAAGTTTAATGATAACCATAATAGTAAAAAATGTAAAAAATGTTCTATGAGATTAATAATATTTTGCATTGGTAAAAAGAAAAATGGCAAATTAATTAATAAAAGAGCTGCATGTAAAATAAGATTATCAAAAACAAAAATTGGTGCATATAAAACTGCACAATTAATTCAAAAATATGGTAGATTATATTATGAAAATTTTGACCAAGCAAATTTAATAATTTGTGGTGATAGTGCAAAATGAATTAGAAAAACTGCTGAAATTTTAAATGCTAAATTTATTTTAGATAAATTTCATGCTTTTCATGTTTTATTTCTTGGAATTATGGCAGGAAGAAGAAAAAATAAAATTGCTAAACTACATTATGAATATGCACAAAATTTATTTTCAAAAGGTCAATATTATGAATTAATTGATTTTTTAAATTCATTAATATTAAAATATCCAAAATTAAAAGTTGGTTATTTCATTAATGCAAAAGATGGCGTATTAAATCAAGCATTAGTTGAAAATATTGGTTGTTTTACTGAAACTAATATTAAACAAATTTTAAAACATATGATTGGAAGTAGAACCTATAATATTGATATGTATTCAAAAATGGTTAATTTTAAATGCTATCAAATAAATACAGAAATACAGTTATTATAAAAAAATCCCTAATTAAAGGGATTTGCCTAAGAGACCACGTACTTAACATACGCTTAGTAATCAAAGGGTATACGGTTTATCTTAAAGGACTTTAATTTATTATAACATACTTAAAAACTTATTAAAAATTATTTTAATAAGAATTTTTGAATTATAAAACTAAGCATTATTGTTGACTTATGTTTTACAAGTGTTAAGATTAATATACAATTGCATATAAAGTCTAAATTATTCTCGTCTAACTTTATAATTTAAAGACAATTAATGAATATTATAGACAACATCGTTATGCTCCCTCTTTTATTAATAACTCTTTTTTTACTACAAAAAAGATTAATTGTTAATACAACGATAACACGACGTCAACTACTATCTCTTCAATTTTGTAAATTAACAATAGCATCTAAGGTTCGCTGTATTTTTATTCTTTTTTCTTCAATATTTTTATTAACACTTATAATATTTGTCTTCAAATCAGAAACTAAATTATCTTTAGTTTTAATATTTTTCATTAATGATTTAATTATTACTAAACTTTCTCGAATTTCATCAATTAATTTATTTTTAATATTTTCATTTTCATTTAAAATATCTGCTATTTTTTTATCATTAATATTAATTTCTGCTATTAACTGTTCTTTATATCTTTCTAACCTTTCAAGTTCTGCTTTTATTTCATCTTTTTTTAATCATTCTTGTTTTAAATCTAACAATGAATTTTGTTTTTTCTGAAGTATTTGTAATTGTTTTATACTACCATTAAAAAGGGATAACTCTTCAATTTTTATTTTTAAATTAACTAATTCTGCTTTTAATTTTTTAAATTTTATTTTATTAGTACTTTTTTCTGAATTTTTCAATTGTTTAATCGTATTAAATTCTTTAATTTTATTTTGTAAATCAATTAATTGCGCTTTGATTTTAATTAATGTATTATTAATTAATAAAATATATTCATCAGTAACCGATCTTTTATTTTTACTATTCTTGATTTTTTTTAATTGAATTTCAGCTTTCTTTATCTCTTGTCTGATCTTTTTTTCCTGTTCTTTAATTATTATTTTTCTTGTCTCTACTTCTTCTTGCTTATTTTTCAAAGACAACTGTAATGAATTTTGATAAATGTTTTGTTGAGCTGACATAAAAAAACCTCCTTGTGAATGAAAAAACCCATCACTTCCAAAAATAAAGGTATGGGTTAAAAACTATCTTTAGTTTAACACTTTTATTATAACAAAAGTTAAATAAATTTTAAGATAATTAATTGAAATATTTAAGTTTATCATTGATAATTATAATAATAAAATTAATTTGGAGGAAGCAAAATATATGGCTCGTATTATATCAGGAATAACTAGCACTGGAAAATTAACTCTTGGCAACTACTTGGGAGCAATTAATAACTTTTTAAAGTTACAAGAAAAACATGAACTACTAATATTTGTTGCAAACTTACATGGCTTAACATTACCAATCAAAGCACAAGCACTAAAAGAAAATATTAGAGATATTGCAGCATGATATTTTGCTGCAGGTATTATGCCAAATAAAACTCATATTTTTATTCAATCTGATGTTCTTGCCCACACCCAATTGGGATATGTATTATTATGTAATAGTTATGTTGGTGAATTAGAACGAATGACACAATATAAAGATAAAAGTCAAAAAATGACAAATCAAAATAAAACAATAAGTATCCCAACAGGTATCCTTGCCTATCCAACCTTAATGGCCGCTGATATTTTACTATATGATGCTGATTTTGTACCAGTTGGTATTGATCAAACACAACACTTAGAATTAACAAAAACGTTAGCAACAAGAATGAATAATACTTATAAAACCCAGTTATTTAAAGTTCCTAAAATCATTGTTGATCAACAAGCACAAAAAATTATGAGTTTACAAGATCCAACAAAAAAAATGTCAAAATCTGATGATAATCTAAAAAATACTATTTTCTTAAGTGATAATAAGCAAGAAGTTACTGATAAAATTACTAAAGCTGTTACTGATTCAGAAAATATTATTAAATTTGATCCACAACGAAAACCAGGCGTTAGTAATTTATTAACTATTTATGCTAGTATTACTAACAAAAATATCAAAACATGTGAACAATATTTCAGTAATCATAATTATGGTTTTTTAAAAAAAGAGGTGATTAAAGTAATAAATAATTTACTAGAACCAATGCAGAAAAAACAACAAGCACTTATTAATGAAAAATTATCACAATTAGTAGAATACTTACAACAAGGTGCAGCTTTTGCTAATAAGATTGCTACTAAAAAATTAAATTTTGTCGAAAATATAATTGGAATTAATTTTATCGAAAAAGAAAAATAGGGGGAAAAAGTAATGTCTTTATATAAAGAAAGCCAAAAACATTTAATTCTAGTTGATTTAGATGGTACCTTATTAAAAAGTGATGGTCGAGAAATGCATGCTAATAATAAAAAGGTACTAATTGAAGCACAAAAACGAGGACATATTGTTTGTATTGTCACAGGTAGACCTTATCGTGGATCAATTAAATTTTATCGTGAATTAGGTTTAAATACTTTATTATGCAACTTTAATGGTGGTCATATTCATGATCCAAAAGTTAAAAAATTCAAACGACTAGTTTTTCCAATTTCTGAGACAATTGTTAAACGTATTCTCAATGAAGACTATATTTTTAAACAAATTGAAAATGCTGTTATTGAATATTACAATAAAGCAGTATGTTGAAAAAAAGATGATTTCTTTGAAACTTATTTTCACTTAGATAGTATTGAAAATGATACTTTTACCATTAGTAAATTAATCCGTGATTGAAAAGGAAGCGCTAATGCCATCTTAATTGAGTTTAAAAAAGATACTAATCTTGATCAAGTTTATCGTGATTTAGAAAAATATTCTAATTCAATTAAAGTTACTTGAAATCACTATCATAATAATAAACTAATTTTTGAAATTTCAAGTAAATTTATTGATAAAGGCATGACAGCACGAATTTTAGCACAATATTATAATGTTGACATTAGAGATGTTATTGCTTATGGTGATGAAATTAATGATAAAGAAATGCTAATGACAGTTGGCTATGGTGTGGCAATGAAAAATGGTAATATTGTTATTAAAAGTATTGCTAATGATATTACTACTAAAACTAATGATGAGGGTGGTGTTGGTTTTCACTTAGCAAAACTATTAAATCTTAATGAATAAATTAATTTTCAATTATTAAACTAAAAATATAGAAATTAAGAAAAAGATTGCAATTGCAATCTTTTTAAATTATTTTAATTAACAATCTTTAGAAAGGTTATACTTGGGTGGGTTTCACACTTAATATTTCGTATTTCTTGTTAGCAAAGGCTTGATTTTAAAAAGCTATTGCTTTTTTTTAAAAAAATAAACTAAACTTATATTAAATTAATACTAACTATTAAAATTTTAAATTAATTAATCTAAAAAATTACAATATTTCTAAAGGTAAAAAATCAAAAATTTCTGGATGATTGGCACAAAATTTTAATTCTTCATCATTTTTATGTTCTTCAATTTTAGCTTGTAATTCATTTAATTGCTTTTTAATTTCAAGTAATTGTGGTGGTGCTGGGGGCTGTTTATCTCATTTATCAAATAATATTTTTCCAGATTTAAAAAGTTTCTCATATTGACACTTTAAACAATTATTATGTTGTGATTCATGATCATGGCTCTTTTGACCAAACATAAAATTACCTCCTTTCTTCAATCCTTTTACTTTAAGTTTATTATATCAAATAATTAAAAAGGAGAATTATTTCTCCTTTTTTCACTATTAATATCATGTTATAAAACTGCTGGTAAATAATGTAAGAAAAAACTATTTTCTAATTCTCACCCTCAATCACGCTCATTTTGTGGTGTCAAAATTCATTTGGCAAAACTTTCAGCAAAAAATTCATCATCAAGATTCATATTATACTTATTATTCATTCAAGCAGTGCGACCATAATTACTATTAACCGTTATTAACGCAAACAATAATTTTTGTTTAATATCAATTACTTTTGTTTGGCTAGCTAAATAATTAATTAAATATCAAGCACGATCATTAATTTGCTTACTAGCATTATTAATGCTTTTCTTGTTTAAAAATGATGTTGTGCTACTACTATTATCATTAGCAATAGACCAGTTTCAATTAGTATTAAATGTTTTTCTTTCAATAGCACTTAAACCAATAAAATTACTTAAAGCATGACCATATTCATGAGTTGTCACACTAATTATTTGATCTGACGATCAAAACCCTACTTGATATTGTTGATCAATTAAATTAATATTAACAAAATCAGGACCATATCCCATACATTGGCTATCAACATTTGGATCAAAAGTAGTTCATGCAACAGTATTATCAGTTACTGCAACTGGCATAACTTTTTGTATTAATTTCAAAACATTACTTTTACCAAATACTTTAGCAAAAATATTATAAAAACGTAATTGTTGTTGTTCTGCTAATTGTAATTGTTGATTATTTAAACTAGCTTTTTTATACATGGCAACTCAATTAACATCAATATTTTTTTCGCCAACTTTAGTATGGGTTAAATCATATTGCAAATCATCATAATTATTTCAAATAACTTGATTTTTATTACTATCATATAATTTATTAAATTCATCAATACTTGCCTTACTTGCTGATTGATGAATTTGATATTCATATTTTTTTACTAAATTAGCATCAACTGCTGAAAGATTTCATTTTAATAAACTAGCATTAGCATCATGCTTATTTAAATAAATATAATGACCACCATTATATGGAACAAATAACATTATACTATTAACTGTCACTATACTTAATGCTGTCATAATAGTTGTTAATTTAATAATTTTTTTCATAATTTTTCCCCTTTCATAATTATATTATAGGTTTAAATTGTAACACTTAAATGAAAAGGATACATTAATTATTCTCATTTATTTTTTATTTTTTTATTAGTAAAAATTTCAACTTCAAAAATAGCAAATTCCTTACGAACTTTTATTACTTTAAATGAAAAATTACGAAACTTTAAAGGGGGGTTAGTTTTTCTGACTTTCTTTACCTTAGTTTTAAACATATATCATTCTTGGACAGTGTGTTTATTATTACTTGGTGGCTTTCTTTTTAAATAACGTTTAAACAATACTTCTAATTTTGAAGAACCATCAACGCGAAACTTATGAGTTCCGATTTCTTGGATTAAACCAATTTCATCAGTTTCATCATAAATCTCGCCAACTAACTCTTCTAAAATATCTTCAAGGGTAATAATACCATTGAAATCTTTTTTATCTTTATTATTACAAACAATTGCCATATGCATTCTTTCAGTTTGTAATATTTCTAATGCTTCATTCAATTTGGTACGTTTAGAAATAAAAATAGCAGGTAGCATTAATTGTCGTAAATCAGGATTTTCATTTTCTAACATATTAATAATAAATTCTTTAATATTTAAAATACCAATTACATTTTGATTAACATGATCTAAAACGGGTATTCGACTATACTTTTCCTCTAAGTATAAATGTTTAATAACTTTCGGTGGTGTATCATCATAAATATATTTGATTTTACTTTTTGGATGCATTGCTTGAAAAACTGATTTTTCATCAAATTTAATTGCTGATTCAATTAAATCACGTTCTGCTTTTTCTAAAACACCTTCTCTTTCAATAATTGAAATTAATTCAATAAGCTCTTGTTCAGAACTAGTTGGTTTTTTACTTTTAAATTGAAATAAAGTAACAATAAAAGTTATTGGATAAAAAATAATATTAAGACTGTATAAAATATATGCATAATTCAAAGCTATTGTTTCAGGATGTAATTTGGCAATACTTTTTGGAATAATTTCACCAATAATTAAAACAACAATCGCTGACACTAATGTTGATACTAAAGGACCATAAGTAGCAGAAAAATGAAATGAATCTAAAAATAATATTGTGCTTAAGGTACCAATAGCAACATTAACAACAGTGTTACCAAGTAAAATTGTCGTTAAAGTTACGTTATAGTTTTTAACTAATTTAAAAATAAGATTAACACGACGATTTTTTTTATTACGTAATTTACCAATAGATTTAATTCTAATAACATTTAAGGATGTCAAAGAAGTTTCAGCTGATGAAAAAAAAACACTTAATAGTAATAAAACTAGTAATATTATTAAATAAATATACCAATTGCTCTCCATATAGAAAAAAAACTACTCCTTTTAATTTTTATATTGTTATTAAGATTATAACATAGTATACTTAGTACGTTATACTTAATTATATATTTATTACTCATATAAGTTATGATATAATATTGAAGGTGAGACAAAATGCGTAAAAAATTTGGGCTAATACTAGCTTTAATAATAGGTACCACAACTAGTTTGCAAGTTAGTGCTTGTAAAGATGATTCAAAATATAAAGAATTTATTAGTGATGTTAATAGTGGTCATGCTTTTTTTGGTATTCTTGGTGCTGCTGATAATCCGCTTTCTAAGCAAATTATTGATGGTTTACATACAATACAATTAAAAATTGGTAATATACCAAGTAAATGAGATAATTGAATAACAGAAAAGCAAAAAGAAATAGATACCGTTACTGCTAATGGTACTATTAATATTAAAATTTATGAAAAATCACCATATGCTAATCCAAGCAGTGATATTGCTAACCAGCTTTGAAATGACACAAAAATTAGTTGACAAAAACAAATTTATCATTGATTACTTGATCATAAAGTTTCTGATAATAGTTCAGCACCAGTTGGCGCCTCAGGTGTTAAAGAAATTTTGCCACCTACTGATAAAGAACGTTCATTTAAAGCTTTACCAATTGTTTTTATTGTCAATAAAGGAAAATTAATAACTGTTGGCCAAGAATGAGCAACAATTAATAGTCAATATGAATTCTTTAATCAATTAAAAATTTTAATAACGGGTAATTTATTAAATACAAATACTGCTAACAAAACTAAATAATTTTTAAAAGAAGATATATTATTATCTTCTTTTATTTTTATCTATTTAATAAAATTATTTATTTGATTTTCAATTTTTCTTAACATTTTATAAATAAAATACAATAAAAAAATGTTAAAATCTCAGCAAATATTAGATTTAAAAAAATAAAAAAAGTATTAAATTTAACTCATTAATTTACCAATAAAATAATGAGTTTTCTATTTTGAAAAAGGAGAATAAAAATGGACAATGAAATTAACTATAGCAGCAAAAAACAAGAAAGTACATTATCATTATTACCAAAAACAACGCAAAAAAATATGGAAAAAACCGATCAAATCAAATATTTAAAAGCAGAATATAATAAAGCAATCGTAAAATTATTACAAGAACGGATTGAAAAATTAACAACTAAAGAAATTAAAAAATTAACAACTAAAGATATTAAAAAAATTAAACCAAAAGAAATTCCATGATTTATTTCTAGACAAATTCATGCATTTACAAAAAAGCAACTAGTAACATTTAACACCGAACAAATTGTGCAATTTACAACTTTACAAATTCGTTCATTTCAACTACTACAAATTCAATTCTTCAAACCTGAACAAATAGTCGCCTTCACAAAAACACAAATCCAAGCATTTTGACCATGACAAGTGCCTGCATTTACATTTATCCAAATTCAAGTATTAACACTAGAACAAATCACAGCATTTACCTGTGAACAAATTAAATATTTTACAAAAAAACAAATTCGTTCATTTCGACTATCACAAATTCAAGTGCTTACCCCAACACAAATTCAAGCATTAAAACCAAACCAAATTCAAGCACTTATCGACTGCCAAATCCAAGCATTAAAGCCAGAACAAATCCAAGCATTTTTACCATGACAAATTTCAGCATTAACAGCAGCACAAATCAAAGCATTGACAGAGCAACAAAAAAAAGCACTTACTATTGATCAGATTAAAGCATTTACACTTATCCAAACTCAAGCATTAAGAAAAGAAGAAATATCATATTTTACAACAAAATTAGTTACAAAAATTAATGAAATTAATTTATATAATCAAGCAACAACAAACAAATGTCATCTCAACCAACCAAAAATATAAAGCAAAAACTTAAAAGTTATTTTTATAAATAAAAATTTTATCCATTCATAAAATTATTTCTTTTCATATTTTTAACAATAGGAATACGTTCATCACTACTATTTACTTCTTGAATATTAAAAAAACTATCATAACTAATAATACGTTTTAGTGATGAATTATTAATGATTCTTGAATTATCAAAAGTATTATATGAATGATTAATATCAGCAACAATTACTTCTTGTAACAAATCAGTCTCATTTATTGATGAATTTTGGTAACAACCATTTCTTCATTTTGTAGCAATATCTTTAAAAAAAGCAGTAAGTGAACTACTACTAACAATACGAAAACCACCAGAAATAGTATTACTAGCAAATATTACTGAAAAATTTGGCATAAAATTAAAAAGTGGCATATTTCAAATTGTATATAAAGTTTGACCAACATTAACAGCAGCATAACCTATTCCCAATGATGCGATAATAAGTGCTGAATTAAGATAATTACTAAAATTATAATTATTTGTTAAACACATTTTAAATGTTTTTCAAGCAAAAACAATTACTATTTCCTTCCCTAAATTAAAAATAAAATCTTCAGATAAAGAAAATCATGATTTTTCACCATTTAGTTGATGATAAACAATATCTTTACTAACTTCATTAATAAATATTAACAAAATTGCTAAGAAACTATTTTTAGCAACTGTTTTTAATTTTTCTCTCCAATTTAAATTATTAGTGAAAAGAGTATCTAAACAAAATTCAATTTTAAAAAAAGCTAAAGTATAAAAAAAAGAATTAATTAACTCACTACTAATAAAAGTAAACCAATTGCTAATAAAATTATTTCATCCATTTATAAAGTCAAATTTTGTCGTTTCCTTTCAATAATTAGTTATGGCAACAACTGATGCAGTAATTACCGAGAACATTGATGAAAAAGTAACTAAAGTAAATGGTTTTATTCATGATTTTCAAAATAGAATATTACTAATATTGATATTATTGTTATTTTCAGTTAATAATGGTTGATATGAATTTGCTAGTGAACTTGGCATAGTTAAATCATCCTCTTTATCTTTATTTTAATTACCTAACTTTGTTCTTGGAAAAATGTTAATAATTGCTGAACTGCTGAATTACGATGCGAAATTTTATTTTTATCTGCTAATGACAATTCGCCTAAAGTGGCATGTACTGCTGGAACATAAAATATTTGATCATAACCAAAACCATCATCACCTTTGATTTCAGTAGTAATTTCCCCTTCAAGTTTACCAATAAATGTTTTAGTAAGTTTATGATTAAAATCAACATAAGCAATAGCACAAATAAAAACAGCAGCACGATTACTTTCATCTTTCATTTGTTCTAAAATATCTAACATGGCATCATGATAAGACATTTCACCTTTTCAACGTGCTGAATTAATCCCAGGAAAATTATTTAAAGCTAATATTTCTAATCCTGAATCATCAGCAATAACAGGATCATTTACTAAATTAGCAAGTGTTGTTGCTTTTAAAATTGCATTTTCAACAAATGAAGTACCCGTTTCATTAATTTCAAGTGGTGAATTAAGATCTAACATTGATTTAATATCATATCCTTTTGGTTGTAAGATGCTCTTTAATTCATTAATTTTACCAATATTACTTGATGCAAATCATAAGGTTTTAAATGACATTAATAATCAATCCCTTCGCGAGCAATCTGACCTTGCTCAAAATAATGTTTTACTGATCTAACTTCACTAATTAAATCAGCATATTGTTCTAACGTAAATGATGAATAGCGACCAGATAACGCAATTTCAACATGTAATTTTTTATTTTTTAAAATTGTAATTAATTCTTGTTCCTGAATTAAATTATTTTGAATGCATCCTAAAATTTCATCAACAATAATAACATCAATATTGTCACTTTGACTTAATATCTTTAATCTAGTAAGACCATAATTAGTTTCTTCTTTTAGTTTATTTTTTTCTAATTCATTCATTTCTCAAAAAAACTTTTGCGAAAAACCATAAAAACTCTCAATTTGCAGCTTAGTATTTTGCTTTAAAAAATTAATTTCACCAGAAGGATAATTTTTTAGAAAACGTAAATAACTAACATTAAGATTATTACCTAATGCTCTAATTACCATTCCATTTAAAATAGAAGTTTTACCTCTTCCTTCACCCTTATAAATATGAATGTAACCCTTTTTTAACATATTATCACTTACTTTCGATATTTTTTACTTAATAAATTGTATAATTTTATATTTATAATAGACAATACAAGCAAAATAGCAATGTCATTTTAAAATATAAATAAATTAAACTATGATAAATATTATCATAGTTTAATTTTTACAAAGTTAAAGTATTATTGCTTGCATTAAAACTAACACAAATATTATTTTCTTTATTATTAATCTCATCTGTTAATAAAAATTTTGTTTCATGAGCATTTGTTATTGATGATAAGTTATCATATTTTTCTCTTAATTGTTGTAACTCTTTTTCGACTTTATTAAAATGTTTCATTAATATTTTTTGTTCATCATTTTGATCATTAGGTAATAATGACTTTTTGATATTATCTCAGATATAATTGATAGCACCAACTTGAATAAAATTCATTCAAAATATACCAGCAATCGAAATACTAATGACGCTAGGAGTTAAAGAATATTTTCAAATTTCTTCTTTTCATCAAGTCAAATCAAAAAAAGATATTTCTTTACCACTATTAATTTTTGTTGCTAAAACATTCCACATATTATTTAATTGTAAAGTTGTCACCCCAATTAAACTTCAGATTATTAATTTCTTAATTTCTATATTTTTGATTTCATATAATTTTTCTAATAAAAACTTCATTTTTTTCTCCTTATTGAAATTAAAAAACTCATTTACTTTTAAAAAAGTAATGAGTTAAAATACTTTAAAATATTTAATTTTATATATTTTATTTTAGCAGAAAAAATAATTATTCAATTATTTTTTTTAAAAATGAAACTAATTGCTAATTAGTAACTTAAATAATATTTTATTTAATAAACTGTATAATTTTATTAGACATATTACAAATATTATCGAGGTGTTACTTTGAAATTTAAAACAATAAAACCACCATATCAATTAGAAATATTAACAACAAAAGGTTTAACTAATGATTTATTTCTAATAAACAAAAAATTTTTTTTAAAGCAATCTAAAGATATTTCACAACCTTTTTTAGATTTTAATAATCAAATTAATGTGATTAAATTAATTCAACAAAAAAAAATTACATTACCAATTAATGAAGTTAATATTAGTAATAATAAAATATTAACATTAATGCCCTATTATCATAATTTAACTACTTTAAGTGAGCAATTAATTGAAAAAGAAATATTGATAGAAATTTCATTATTAGTAAAACAATTGCATAAAATTACATTTAATAATAAATTAGGAATTAAAATATGAAAAGGTTTAGCACAACTTAATTTATATTGTCATTTAACTACTAGTAATCCTTGCTTAGAAAAAATAACTAATGATATCACTAAATGAATTACTAATTATCAACCAACAACAATTGTTTTATCCCATAATGATTTAACTTTAAATAATTTTGTTAAAAAAAATAATTATTGATATTTAATTGATTGAGATTTTGCTTGTTGGAATGATCAATTATTTGATATTGCCTCTTTTGCTTCTGAAAGTTTAACTAACGAAAATGATATTAATTTTTGATTTAGTTGTTTTAACTTAAACGATCAACAAATTATCATTACCAAAAAATGAATCAATTATCAAAATTTAATTTGATATTATTGAGCTTGTTATTTATATCAACAAACTAATTTAAATATTTATAAAGAAATTAGCAAACATAAGTTGAATAATTTACTAAAATAAGTTATTCAACTTAACTTTTATCAAACATATATGATCATTATTTATATTTTTCTGATTTCATTATTTTATAATTAATAATCAAATTATTATCGTATTAATAATTTAAATAATTACCTAGCAATAATTTGATAAAATTAATTAATATTTGTAAAATAATTAATAGTATCTGCTAAATCTTTATGTAATTGCTTTTTTAAATCATCTAAATTAGAAAATTTTAAATTATCACGAAGAAAAGTTAAAAATCTAACTCTAATAACTTTTCCATATAAATCTTGATTAAAATTTAATAAATAACTTTCTACTAATGGTTTATTATGACGTAACATAATAACCGTCATACTTTGATATCATTTATTATCTACTTCAGTAAGGGTAATATAAGTGGCAAGTCCTGGTAATGCATAATTAGTACTTAATGATAAATTAGCAGTTGGAAAATTAATAGTTCTACCTTCTTTAATACCAGCTACTACTTTGCCACAAATCGTATATGGTTCTTGCTGCAAATAAAAATTAGCTTTACTAATTTCTTTATTTTGTAAAAGTTGTTTGATATAAGTTGAAGAAATTTTGTTATTATTAACAATAATATCATCACAAAGATAAACTTGTAATGGTGATTGTTGCAATGTCTTAATATTTCCTTGCCCTTGATAACCAAATCTAATATTGGGACTAACGACTACTGCTTTAATATTATTTGCTAATAGTCATGAAATAAATTGTGTTGCTGATAGTATTGCTATTCTTTTACTAAATTTAATTTCTCAATAATAATCAAAATTATATTTAGTAATCGTTTTAATTTTATCTTCATCACTTAATAAAACTTTATTATCATTATCATTAATTACGCTTTGTGGTTTCATATCAAAACTAATAATACATGTTTGATAATTATCTATTTTTGCATTAATTAATAATTGTTTAAATAATGCTTGATGTCCTTGATGAATGCCATCAAAAAAACCTCAACAAGCAATAATTGGTTTAGACATCAATTTTTGATTTTGAATGCTTAGATTTTTCAATTTTAATACTTTCATTACATTTAAATCCTCTTTGACTTACATATAAATTATTTTTTACATTACGATAAATAGCTAATGGCAAATGTTCAGCATTAACAACTAACACATATGGCTCATTAGTACTATCAATCGTTATTGGTTTACCATCAATAATATTTTTAATATTATCAACAACAATAGCTGGCATAATATTTTTAATGCCCTCATAAATACTAATATAATTTTTGCTAACTGTTTCTTCATTTATGACATCTAAATTTAATGCATTACTTAAATCAAAGCCTGATTGATGAGTTCTTCTTAAATAAGTTAAAGTTGCTGATGTATGTAAAATTCTAGCAATATCAGTAACTAAGGCACGAACATAAGTTCCTTTTGAACATACCACTTCAAAAGTAACTAAATCATTATTAAAACTAATTAATTTTAAAGATTTAATATAAACATTACGTTTTGGTAACTCAATAGGAATATTGTCACGAGCATACTCATAAAGTTTTTTACCTTTAACTTTAACTGCTGAATATGCAGGAATTATTTGTTCATATTGACGATTATTATAAAATTCCAGTGCCTTAATAATTTCTGCCTCTTTTAAATCAAGATGTGGCTTTGATTCTATGATTTTACCAGTAATATCACCGGTATCAGTTTTTAAAAATAATTGCATTTTGGCAATGTAAACTTTATCACTCTTTAAAATAAAATCACTAATTTTCGTTGCTTCATTAACAAGAACAACCATTAGTCCGGTTGCTAAAGGATCTAAAGTACCAGTATGACCTATTTTATTTAAATTTAAACGTTGTTTAATAATTGTTAAACAATCTTGTGATGTCATAAATGAAGGTTTATCTACTAATAATATATAATCTTCTAACATGTTCCCACCTACTTTATTTCTGTTTTGGAAGTTGTTGCTTGATACTTTTCAACATGTTTACAATTTGGATAGTTAGTACATCCTAAAAATTTTCGATTTTGTTTTGAAGATTTAACAACCATTCAACCAGCAACACATACCAGACATGGTTTAATTTTTTCTAATTGTTTTTGAATATAACGACATTTTGGAAATGTTGAACAACCATTAAATTTACCATACCTTCCTGTTCTTTGCACAAGTGGTGCCCCACATAGTGGACAATCTTGATCTAATAAAACTGGTTTAATTTTAAACTCAGTCATCTTATCAAAAGCATCATCAATTCTTGGTTCAAACTTAACTCAAAAGTCTTTTACCACTTGATGCATATCAAAATTACCATGGGCAATTTGATCTAATTGCGTTTCAACTTGTGAAGTATATGTCTCATTAATAATATCATAAAAAAACTCTTGAAGTTTATCATTAGTTAAAAGACCTTTCTCAGTAGCCGTAAAAGATTTATTTTCAATAATAACATAGCCACGTTCTTTAATGGTATTCATAATTGGATTATAAGTTGATGGTCGACCAATTCCCAACTCTTCTAATGTTTTAATTAATTTGGCTTCTGTATATCTTGGTTTTGGTTTAGTAAAGTGTTGTTGCAAATTTACTGACTCAACCTTAATGATTTGATTTTTTTCAAATTTTGGTAAAACTAAAATCTCTTCATTTTCAAGACTGGTTGCATCAAGTATTAAAAACCCTTTAAACTTAATTTGTTGGGCTGTTAAACGAAATTGATAATCATTATTTTTAAATAAGACAGTAGTACTAATTAATTGCGCTGGTGCCATTAATGAACTAAGAGCACGAAAATAAATTAAATTATAAAGTTTTAATTGATCTTTATTCAAAAAATTAACAGCACGTTTATTATCCATCGTTAAGTCTGTTGGTCTAATTGCTTCATGGGCATCTTGTACATTTTTCTTAGTAACTTGTTCTTTTTTCTGACCAAGATATTGTTCACCATATTCGTTAATAATTAATGCTTTAGCATTTTCAATAAACTTATTATTTAAACGAATTGAATCAGTACGAGGGTAACTAATAAATCCAGTAAGTGTTCCATTAACATCAATCCCCTCATATAATTGTTGAGCAATTAATGTTGTTTTAGCAGTACTAAAGTTTAATTGCGTTGATGCAGCTTGCAACAAACTACTAGTCGTAAATGGATTTAATGAATTACGTTTCCGATTTTGTTCAGTTACCGAAATTACTTGATAATTATCACTTAATGCGTTTTTAATAGTAAGTGCTTCTTTTTCACTATTAATAGCTAATACTTGATCTTGATATTTTTCACAATTTAAAATTATTTTTTTTTGATAAATACTACTAATTGTTCAAAATTCAGTACTAATAAAATTAGTAATTTCTCGTTCTCTTTCTGCTATTAATTTTAATGCTACTGATTGTACTCTGCCAGCACTACGTGAACCAATTTTCTTTTGTAATAAATTACTTAAACGAAATCCAATAATACGATCAACCATTCTTCTAGCTTCTTGACTACGAACCAATGGTAAATCAATATTATGTGGTGATTTAAAAGCATCTAAAATTGCATCTTTGGTAATCTCATTGAAAGTTACTCGTGATGAAATATTAGTTGTTACTAATACTTGATCTAAATGATAAGCAATTGCTTCTCCTTCCCGATCATAGTCAGTTGCTAGATAAACATGAGTCATATTTTTTAACTTAGTTTTTAATTCTTTGACCTTTGGCATTTTTTTACGATCAATTTTGTAAATTGGTTCAAAAGTTTCTAAGTCAATTCCTAAACCATATTGACCTTTAATTGCCAAATTACGAATATGTCCGTCTGAAGACAATACTAAATAATCATCACCTAAATATGATTGTACTGCTTTACTTTTAACTGGCGATTCCATAATTACTAATTTTGATGCCATCTTATATCTTCCTCTATATATAATTTATTAGTTTTATTTAAATACTATTCTGTAATATATATAACTTTAACGCGAAAGTCAATTTTTTTTTGATATATGCTTTTTTATAAAAATTTTTGATAATCTATTTATATTAATATTTAAATTATGCTATATTTAACTAATAAAGATTTAATATAAGTTTTTATATCCTATTTATTTTTATAAATAAATAGGTTTTTATTTTGAATTGAAAGGAAAATAAAAATGAGATTTTTAGATACAGATATCCAAATTAATTCTGAAACAATTTTTAGTTTATTAAAACCAGTAATTCCTAGTCCTTTGACAACAGGATTATTATGTCTTGCTGGGGGAATAAGTTATTACTCATGAAATTATTATAAAAATAAAAAACAAGAACTAAATGCAAACTTTGTGCCAAAAAATAATAAAGAAAGCAAAATAAAACAAATAAAAAGTGAAACTAGTATTAATGATATAAAAAATATCATAACTAATAATAAAAGTAATATTAACAAAAAAGAGAAACTGTGTGAAGATAAAATTAATCTTGCGAAAACAGAAGAAGAAACTGTGTGAGATGAAAATAATCTTGTTGTAGCAAAAGAAAGACAAGAAGAAATTATTAAAATTAATGTTAGTGTAATTGAACAAGAAATTGAAGGATTTACTGAAATGGATCTTGATGAAGCAGAAGAAGAAATTATGTTAGATGATATTAATAATGATGATGATAATTGAGAAATGCTTAGTATATCATCTAATTCAAGTAATTGTCTTTAAAAATTTATGTCATGATAATAAAAGTTAGCTATAGCTAACTTTTATTATCATGATGTGTTATTAATAACATATCAGTTTCTAAAGATAACAAATTTATCATGTTTAAAATACTGATAAATAATCCTATTTTTTCTTTCTTCTTTTTAAAACAAATATTGGAATGGCAATTGCAAAAAATATTAACGAAAGAAAACCAAGAGTAATAAACATACATATGCGATTTACCTTTTTTTTATATTCATTTAACTCTTGTGGATTGATAATTTCATAACCATAATAACTAATAATATTACGTTTACGAAAGCGAAAAATAACAATGTTAATCATATGAATAGTAAAAATAACTCCTAAAATAATTGTTAGTGTTATGGCATCTTTAATCAAATCAGGAACATTAACAGTTCAACTTTGAATAATAAAAGTTAATTTTTGACCACTAATCAAAAACATAATACCAATGACAATACTAAGCATAATATAACAACTAATACTTAATCAATTAATAATTATTAAATTAATATGAATTTTACGGTAATTTCTAACGATAAAATTTGGTGGTAATAATGTTCCTTTTAATGTTCGTTCAATATATAATTCTACTTCTCGACTTAATGTCACAAATTCAATAATATTAATCAAAATAACAGTAATGGCAACAATTGCTAATGGAATTGTAATAACAGGATGTGGAATAATTCTAATATTAACCATACCAAAATATAAACCAATAAAAGTTGTAGCAACAATTAATGTCATGATACTAATAAATAATAATAATAATTGTTTTAATTTTTCAGATTTAATTTCTCTACTAATTGGTTTTGGGATTTTAAAACTATTTTTATAACTAACAATTTCCATTGTATTATATGTTTGTGGTTGCTCATAGTAAATATCTTTTGCTTTAGTAAATGTTTCATTAATTGGTGTTCTTTTTTTTTCTTGTAATGGAATAATGTAAGAACTAGTAACTTCGATATTTTTATCATCATGATTTTTTTCATGATAATCAATTTCATTAAACGTAGAATTACTAAAATTTTCTTTATTTTTGTTAAGTGGTGGTACAACATTGCTAAAATATGTTTTATTATTAGTTGATGTTTCATAACTATTTTTATTTGCTAAATCATTTTTTTGCGAAAAAAACTTATCAAATAACTTAAATTTTATTTTAGACATATCGAACACCTACATTTAATTACTTAAAATATTTTTTTGTCTTTTTAGAAACATGTTTACTTGAATAAAATCTTCTTTGTAATTTAGCAATTTCATGCTCAATTTCTAAAATTTTATCTTCAAGTTGATAATCTTTTTCTTCTAAACTTAAATAACCCTTAATTGCTCCCCTTTTACGTAAATACATGATTAATAAAATTGATAATAATATTAAAAAAACTAAAACTGCTAAGCCACCCATTGAGTATAAAAAAGTAGTAATTGGAATCTCAAAGCCTAAAAACTTAATGGTATCATTACTACTATTACTTACTATTGTTAGCACTTCTTTCACCTCATAATGTCAAACAAATACATTATCTATAAATATTATAACAAAAACCCCAAATCTAATTAATATTATCTATTTATTGATTTATTTTTTGTTATAATATTTATTTTAATAGTAAAAAAGAATATTATTAATATTCTTTTTCATATGTTCACCCTTCGTTACGTAAATATTTTGCTGCAACAAATTGTGCAAATAATGATAAAAATAAACCGAAGAATGCAATTAATAATAAAATTGTATAATCAAGAATTGGACGATTAATTAAAAATAAATCTTCTGGAGGACGTTGTAATTCTAAAATAAAACGAATCAAATTTCATCCAAAAAAATAAAGTCCCATTTGCACACCAGCATGCATTATTTGATAGTGATGAGGATTATTTATTTCATAAAGTTTTTTACTTTTATTTATATAGTTATTAATTTTCTTACCAGTAGGTTCTATTGCTGTTAATGCTTTATTGACAACATTTTTTGGGACACGATGATAATAATAGGCTTCATTTCACATTTTAGTTCAAGTTAAATGATGTGGATCGCGATTTGTTTTGTTTCAATATCTTGGATTAAAAGTTGTTTTACCTCAATATTTAAAATTTTCTTTAAAGTCAAATTGAAATTTATTAGTTTCTACTTTTCAAGGCTTTTTACCAAATCACTTACCAAGATTTGGCACGACAAGAGTAATAACCAATCATAACCCTAAATTAGCAATTGATTCATAAAGAAAAATTGGGGCGCGATAAATAATTTCACCAGTAATACTATCTATTTCGGGATGACCATTTGCTCCACCAATTAATTTAAAACAATTATCACGAATAAAAGCAGGTAATCATGATAATGAATCATAACTAATAACATTACCAAGCAATTCATGATTAAAGAAATTACCTCAGCGTCCTAATACTTGCCCTAATAAAATATTAGGAATAATTAAATCACCATATATTCATAATGATATTTTATACTTACGTCCAACAAAGTAAAAAATAATGGCACCAGCAATAATGCCAAATAGGACACCACCATGAATAGACATCCCTGGTTTTCAAAATGCAAACTTTTCAAAAAAACCAATTGCATTTTCTGGATCATCTTTACCAAGAAAACTAGCACCAAATAATGATGCTGGAATAATAAATATTATTGATCATGCTAAAGAATCAGTAGGAACACGATAGCGACGAAATTTTACTCATGAAGTAATAATTGACACAAAAATACCCGACATAATAGCAAATGCATAAACATGAAATCATCCACCATAAGTAGCAGTAATACCGTGAGGCCCAACATAATCTAAATTTAACACATTAATTTCCTCACTTACATATTATTATCTTTTAATATAGAATACCATAACATTCTAAGAAGCACAATATAAATATTTAAAACTAAATTAAAGTAATTGATACTAAAAAAAGATGACAGCAATATCACTAGTCACTTAGCAAAATATATGTAATTATAATAAATATTGCTAATAAAAATATTAGCAATATTTATTAATGTTTTTTATATTTCACCTAATAAATTAAATATTTGCTTGTAAATTTGATTTGTATAAAAATGTATTATTATTTTTAAATAATAATTTTATTTCTTTAAAAAAATCAAATGTTTCTTTTTGTTGATGTTCAATTGAAAATAATTCTAAAACTTCATCATCATATTTTTCATAAAATTGATATATATTAGTAAATAGTTGTTCTTGCGTTGTTTCTTCTTTTATTACTCGATATATAAAATTAAGTTTTGAGCACATCTTTTTATATTTGCTATCTTTTTCTAAAGCATGATTAAACTTTTCTTTTTGTTTAGTATTCATTTTTGATATTCTAGCATTATTTTTAACATTTGTTATATCAATTTGTTCATCAACTAAATAAACTATTTGATCTAAAAAATTTAATACTAATTCATCAGCATCTTTTGATTTATATTTTTTTAAGGTTTCTAAATAGGTATCCGCTAAATTAATCGCTAATAAATTTAAAAAATTATTTAAAACTTTTGTTTTTAATTTTTTATTTATAGTTAAATCCATTATCCAAACTCCTTAAAATCACTTTCAACCAAGTGATCATATCAATTTTAACCCCCTATTTTTGTAAATACAATACTACTACTTTGTTTTTTTCCCCTTAATTCTTTTTCTTTTAAGTTCTAGCTCTATTTTTGGGTTATTACCATATTTTAAATAATAAGTTTGTCTATTTATTACTAATTTATTTTCTAATATTAAATTTAACCTTTTAGTTTTTTCTTCAGCTAATTCTTTTTGCAATAATCTATCTTTTTCATTTTCAAGTGATTGATGCTTCAATTTAGAATCTTGTAAATCCTTTTCATGCTGTCTTTGTTTTTCTTTATCAATAATATCAGCTTCAATCTTAGCTCTATTTTCCATATATCTTTTAATATTTTTAAAAATAGAAATAGGATTCAAACAATCAATTATTTTTAATAAAAATTTCACATAACCCCCTGCTCCCCCTTTAATATAATTATTAATATACTTATTATAAATTAAAATTTTTATTTTTAATATATTGATTGCATTTTTTGTTGATTTTACTATATATTTTAAAAATTTTAAAAAATGAAATTATTAAAATATCATAATAAATAATAATACTTATTACTTTTTTTAATAACTTAATAAGTATTTATTTATTTTATCTTTGATTTTTATCATATTCTTTTGATTTGAATTTTTGATATGACTCATATAAACCTCAAACAGCAAATCCAATTACCATTGAAGATAAATAAGAACCTAACATAATACTATTTTTAAGTTTTCACGGTTCTTGAACAATAAAGGAAAATAGTGTAATTACTAAAATTGTAATTATTACCAAAATAGTTATAAAATAAAGAATTATCTCTCATCATGGTATTTTTATTCCTTTCTTTTTCAGAGATAATATAATATAGCAAAGAATGTTCCTAAATAATTAATTAAACAATTGTTCCTGCTTTAATCATATCTTGAAAAATATGTTCTAATCCAATAACTTCTGGAATAACAATAAACAAAATCATTAAAATAATATTAAACTATTAATAAAATAGCATTTTGATACTCACCAAAACGATTCTTTTTAATAAAAATTAATGGTAAATAACCATCTTCTGCTAATGGTGGAATAATTCTTGAATATCAAATTGTATATGAGAGTTGACTACTAACACAATTCAAAAACAAACTAATAATAAAAATAATTAAGCCACTGGTACTTACTAATTGAAAAAAACAAAGTTACAAGATAAAAAGTAATAAATAATTATCATGGTTTTTCTAAATTTAGTAATTTTAACAGTATCACGTGAAAATGCTACTAAATTATTAAAACCATTAAATGAAAAAACGAATAATAAAATATACTCAGTAATCATTGTTATTGTCACTTTATTATTTGATTTAAGATTGTCAATAAAACTTTTATCTTTTATAAAAAAAAACTAAAAATAATGTTTCAAATAATATAATTATATATTTTGCTATACCAAAAATAAATAAAATAATTTTGGAATATTTTAAACTAAAAATTGATATTAATATTAATAAAATAAAAAATAATACTGATGCTGCTTTATAATAAATTTGATGCTCTGATGTTCCATCAATCATTATTATTTAAAAGATTATTCAAATTATTTTTTACATTCAATGAAGAATTAATTGTTTTAAATCTAAGTATTCCTTTCTTATAACTTAAATAAAAAATCTAATTTATAAAAATATAATCTCAATACTTTAAAAAAAAATTTTCATTAATATTAGCAATAAAATTAATTTTAATCTTGACATTACATTTTTTTATTAATTATCATCATCTATTTTTAACACAGCTCGAAATGCTTCTGGTGGTAATTCAATATTACCAATTGATTTCATTTTTTTCTTACCTTCTTTTTGCTTTTCTAATAATTTTCTTTTTCTAGTAATGTCACCACCATAACATTTGGCAATAACATCTTTTCGCACTGCTTGCACCGTTTGGCGAGCAATAATTTTATTATTAATAGCAGCTTGAATCGCAACTTCAAAATTTTGTTTAGGAATTAATTTTTTTAACTTTTCACATAAAACACGACCACGATCATAAGCAAAATTCTTATGAACAATAACAGATAACGCATCAACAATATTGCTTGCTAATAAAATATCCATTTTCACTAACTTACTTTCTTGATAAGCAATCAATTCATAATCTAAAGAAGCATAACCTTTTGATATTGATTTTAATTTATCAAAAAAATCAATGACAATTTCATTTAATGGCATATTATAAATAAGTGTTCTTCGTAAATTATCAGCATATTTTAAATCAATATAAATCCCACGTTTATCTTGACATAATTGCATTAGCGCCCCAACATATTGTTCTGGTGTCATAATTGTTACTTGCACAAATGGTTCTGCAACACTCTTAATAGTTTGAACAGTTGGTCACTTTGCAGGATTATCAATAATTAATTTTTCACCATTAGTTAATTTAACTTCATAAATTACCGAAGTCGCTGTTGAAATTAAAACTAAATTATACTCACGTTCTAAGCGTTCTTGAATAACATCCATATGTAATAATCCTAAAAAACCACAACGAAAACCAAAACCTAATGCTTGTGAAGTTTCAGCAGTAAAAGTTAATGAGGCATCAGATAATTGAATTTTATATAACGCATCTTTTAACTCCTGATACTTATTAGTATCAATTGGATATAAGCCACAATAAACCATTGGTTTTAAAGTTTTATATCCTGGCAATGGTTTAGCAGCTGGATTATTAACACTAGTAACGGTATCACCAACATGAATATCACTAATTATTTTAATGGCACCACTAATTCATCCAACTTCACCAGCAGTTAACATTTCGCGCTTTTCTTCTTTTGGTGTTCTTATCCCTAATTCAGTAATTTCATACTCAGCACCTGTTGATATCATTCGTACTTTATCACCAACTTTAATAATACCAGTTTTAACTCTAATAAAAGCCATCACACCACGATACTTATCATATAAAGAATCAAAAATTAAAGCTGTTAACGGTGCCTTATCATCAGCATCAAATGGATATGGAATGTATTTAATAACTGCTTCTAAAACATCACGAATATTAATCCCCGTTTTTGCCGAAATTAAAGGAGCATCAGCAGCTGGTAATCCTAATACTTGTTCAATTTCTACTTTTACTTTATCTGGATCAGCACTTGGTAAATCAATTTTATTAATAACAGGAATAATTGCCAAATCATTATCTAATGCTAAATAAACATTTGCTAAAGTTTGTGCTTCAATCCCTTGTGCAGCATCAACTACTAAAATAGCACCTTCACATGCTGCTAAACTACGTGATACTTCATAAGTGAAATCAACATGACCTGGAGTATCAATTAAATGTAATAAATAAGTATGACCATCTAATGCTTGATATTTAAGTTGCACACTATTTAGTTTAATAGTAATACCACGTTCACGCTCTAAATCCAATGAATCTAACAATTGATTTTTCATTTCTCGTTTTGAAACAGCATTAGTTAATTCTAAAATTCGATCAGCTAAAGTTGATTTACCATGATCAATATGGGCAATAATTGAAAAATTTCTAATGTACTTTTTATCGATACTCATAATATTATTTATTCACCTATCTTTTGTTTATAAACTATTTACTATATTTTAGTATATCAAAGTTTAAATAAAATTAAATCAAAAGTACAAACAATTGTTAACATCTTACTTAATTACTTTTTCTTTTTTAAAATAATCAAATTGTCGATCATCTCAAAAATGATAATTTGATTTAATTTGGATTTTACAAAGAGTATAATAAATTGGAATCGAAATAATATAAGCAACAACAGCTTGGATACTATCAATAATTAATTCATTAATAGTAATCGCATAATCTTGATAAATTACTAAATAAGATAAAGGATAAATAAGTAATAAAATAGCAGCAAAAAAGAAAGTATAAAGACTACTTCATCAATCTTTATTAATTAATAATTTAATAACAAAAAACATTAAAATTCTAATAATAATCGTAATTGGTACAACTACAATTTTAACACCACTAATCATATCAAATATGGCACCAGCAATAGTTCCAGCAAATAACATAATTGGACCTTCAAAAAAAGCAACAAAAGGAATAAAAACAGCATCAAATAACTGCAAAGTGGAATTGCCACCAAATAAACTAGTAATTGTTCAACCAAAAATAAATGATGAAAAATAACCAATTGCTATTAATAAACCTGTCATCATACCAGAAAATGCTAAATATTTAATTGAACGAAAACGATACATTTTTTGCTCCTATTACCACTACTTATTATTACTCAAAAATTAAGCCAACTTTGATTGGATTACTTTTAGAACCATAATAACAAGCGGCAATGATTTCTTTTTTACCTGCTGGTTGAATAACTTTAATAATGATATTATTAGTTTTTGTAGCAACAATAATTCCTAATTTGTTAATTGCAACAATTGTTCCAGGTAAAGGATCTGATATTTGTTCACTTATTGCTACTTGATGAATCTTATAAATATTATTATTTAAAGTAGTATAAGCAATTGGTTTATTATATAAACCACGAACATGACATGAAATTAATTGTGCTGAAAGATTTCAATTAATTTTTTCATCACTTCTTTTAATATTTAAACCAAAAGTTACTTTATTTTCATCTTGTTCTTGTTCTTTAATTTCATTATTAATGATTTTTAATAAATTTTTTATTAACATATCTTGTGCTAAAATTATTAATTTATTAACTAATGAAGTATATGTATCATCATTACTAATCGCAACTTTACCTTGAAGATAAATTGCTCCAGCATCCATTTTACTTATCATTTTCATTAAGGTAATACCAGTAGTTACTAAACCATTAATAATTGCTCATTGAATAGGAGCACCACCACGTAATTGTGGTAATAATGAAGCATGAATATTTAAGCATTTATTTTTTGGTAAATTTAAGATTGCTTTTGGCAAAAATTGACCATAAGCACAAGTTAAAATAACATCAATATTTAATAATTGTAAATCATTTAAACTATCAATAATTTTTTCTGGCTGAAAAATAGTAATATTATGTGCTTTTGCTAATTGTTTAATTGGCAAAACAACAATATCTTGTTTGCGACCAATCTTCCGATCTGGTTGACAAACAACAGCAACTACTTTAATTTCATTTTTCATTGTTGTTAATAATGTTTTTAAAATATTT
Organism: Spiroplasma endosymbiont of Polydrusus pterygomalis; assembly: GCF_964030825.1. NCBI lineage: Bacteria > Bacillati > Mycoplasmatota > Mollicutes > Entomoplasmatales > Spiroplasmataceae > Spiroplasma > Spiroplasma endosymbiont of Polydrusus pterygomalis. Next base: position 1,127,389 of record NZ_OZ034964.1, read on the forward strand.
TCGGAGAAAAAAGAAGAACCCATAAATAAAATTTTAATTTTTTTCATTACTTTCTCCTTCAATTTTTGCTTTGTAAATTTCAATAATATTTTTGATATGTCAAAATAATACTACCATACCTAAAGTATCTTGAGCACAGTATTTTAACATATTTTCACGAAAATTATAATTTCAATTACTTAAAGTAATATTATTTTCAACTCTTCTTCGAAAAACTTCAGATGCCATATCGCCTTTTTTGATAACCAATTCTTCATAAGAAAAATTAGGTTCAAAAGCTGGTAATGTTTTTTTAATTGAAAGTGAACCATAAAATTGTTCTTTATAAATTTTAAAATCTTTAAAAAAATCTTGTAAATCAACAGTACCATCATGAATTATTGCTAATTGTTTTTTACATTTAGGATAATAATAAGCTAATTTTTTAAGCACTGATTTTTCAAATGACTGATTATAAGCAACATAAGTACCTTGGCCATGAATATTAATTAAATCATGGGATAAGTTTTTAGTTAAACTCTCTCTTGGATCTTCATTACCATCTGCTAAAAATTCATAATGCTCAATTGATTTTTTTGTTCTAAAATCAAAATCAGGTGTTAGTAAAACATGAACGGAATATTGAAAAGGAATTTGTTGATATGGCTTACTATTTTTAAATTTGGGAATTGCTGATTTCATTGTTTCAAAATCATACATATAAATTGGGTACTGATATTTGTTATACTCAATTTTTAAATCAATAAATTTATTACTATCAATTAATTTATTACCATTTTTAATAACATCATATTGTCTTAAATGTAAATTAGAATTTGTTAAAAATGGTAACAGTCTTTCATCATTGATTTCTAGCAGCTCTTCTTGATAATATCATAATGCTTTTTTAGTCTTTCGTAAACGATATAATTCAAAAATAGTATTATGAATAGCAAAATATTTAAAAATATGAGGACAAAACTTATTACTATTATTATGGCAATAAGGTGAAGTCAATAACTTAATAATTTTATTAATATCAGTCATTTTAATAATCTTGTCAACACTTTCATATTGTCCTTTTAAATTACCATTTAAAATTTCATCTTGTATTGAATCAAAAATACTAAAACTTTTTTTAGTATTAACACTTTTTTGTCACGTTACACCATTAGTGATAAACAATTCATTTAATTCTAATTTTTCTTTTCTAACATAATTATTATTTAAATACATAATATAAGTATTTACAATTTTAATTCCACACTTAGTTAAAATATCATACTGATAAAGTAAATCCCACATATGTTCTTCTTTAACCCAAGTTACTGCTTTTACTTCAATTAAATCTCAACCTTCGTTATTTCGTTTTAAAATATCACATTTAGTAACACAATCTTGATATTCAAATCTTGGTTCAAATAAAACATCATATTGTTTGCTTTCAATAATTTTGATAACATTAGTGCTAGGTTCAGATTCAAAATTAAAACAAGAATATTTTGCTTTAAAATATTCTTGAGCATAATGCCCAGTTTCAATACCATCAACCAGCGTTTCACCAGCGTAAAAATCAGAATCATCTTCATCATTATAATTGTTTTCAAATGTATCATTATCTAAATCAGAAATTGTAAATAAATCTGATTTAAATTTACTACTTGTTTTAGTATGTGTTAGTTCTACAAAACTTATTATCTTTTTTTCTTCAATTAAATTCTTAGCTAAAGCATAGTTTTTGGCATTTAAAAATCATGAAAGTTTTTGACAAATACGAAAATGTTTATAATCATCTTTATAAATTTTCATTATCCATCCCCTATTTGTCTATTTAAAAATAAAACTTTACTTATCTTTTCATCCAGAAAATTTATCATGAATTGCAACTTTAGGTTTTTCAAGATTTTTAGCACGTTTTTTATTTTCTTTATTTTGTAAACGTTCTTCTTCAATGGCAAGTTTAACAGCTTCGTTTTCTTTTTTCACTGCTGCTTTTTCTTCTGCTGTTTTTCTTTTTATTTTAATCTTGGCACTACGTTTTTTTGATAATTCAATTCTTTTAAGTGTCTCTTCTAAGTCTAATTCACAATTTACTTTTCAAATTGTTTCAAATTGTTTCTTTGATAATTGCTTGGTAAATCCTTCTACTTCAAATGCTTTAGTTGCAAATAAATCATTCTTCTTAGAATCATACAATTTTACAATTACATCAAAAACATCACGATAACGATATTCTTTACTATTACGTGAAACTACTTGTTCAAATTCAACAGTTTTATGCTGTAATTTTAGTTCATCACGCATAAAAATTTTAATGACATTTTTTACTTCTTTCTGTCGTTGTTTTTTTTCTTCTTTTTTCTTCTTTTTTGCTGAAATTGTTGTAAAAATAAAAATTATTAAAACTACTCCTATCAGCGCTAACATTCATCATTGACTAGTTAGATTTCCCATTTTATTTTCCTCTTTTGTTTTGATTTATAAATTTTTTTCAATTACTGTTAACAGTTTAGTTGCACTCATTGGTGAAATTGTTAAAATTAAATTAACATCTTTTCTAATTACAAAATAAAAATGTGTTTTATTAACTCTAATATATTTAAAACTTTTGGTTTCTTCAATATCATAAGACTCACTAATTAGTTTTAAACAGTGTTCATGTAATTGAACATCATTTAGGTTTTGTAATTTTAATCTTGTCCTGATTCTATCAATACCATGATAAGTAAATTGATAAGAACTGTGAAAATAGTAACTCATTTCTTTACCACACCTTCATTTATTATTAAAGTTTTCTTAACATAAAAGTATAAAAAACTAAAATATACTATTAAAAAACACTAACATATTAATTATACTAAAAAAATAAAAAATATTATACAACGTTTATGATTTTTGTTATAATTATTTTTGTTGTAATTAATCTATAAAACATATTCAAATTAAAAAAGGAGACAAAATGGCTAACATTGCATCACAAATCAAAAGAATTAAAACAAATCAAAAAAGAAATGAGATTAATAAGAGTTATAAATCTAAAATTAAAACTGCTTTAAAAAAAGCAGAAATTTCAATAAAAAGTAAAACTGAAAATGCGCCAACTCTTGTTAATGAAGTATGTAGTTTAATTGATAAAGCTGTCATTAAAGGTATTTACCATGCTAATAAAGCTGGTCGTCAAAAATCTAAAATTATGATTAAATTAGCAAAAGCAAAATAATAATAATTATCTTTAAAAAGAGACATTTATTAAAAATGTCTCTTTTTAATTAGCAAATAATATTATTCATATAAAAATAGTAAATTTTAAAATTATTTAGATACTAATGTAAAATTAGAACTTGATGCACGAATTTCAGCAAAGATTTTATTTTGTTGATCGACATCTGATGTATCCATAACGATAAAAATACTAAAATTACTAATATCTAATTTATTACGATCAAACGTACTATGAATTTTATAAATAGAAGCACCATTTTTAGTAATAATGTTAATAATTTCACTAATAGTATTATTATTAATAATACCATTTACTGAAAAAGGAACACGACGATGTGAACTAATTAGTGCACTATTAATAATTGTTCCTAATGTAGTAATATCAACATTACCATCAGAAATAACACAAACAATATTTTTATTTTTACCAATAATTTCATCTAGTTTACCTGAAAGAATAGCAGCTACAGTTACCGCACCACTACCCTCAGTTACAACTTTACATTTTTCTAATAAAAATAACATCGCTTGTGCAATTTCTTCTTCACTAACAGTTACAACTTTATCAACATTTTGTTTTAAAATATTAAATGTTAATTTTCCTGTTTTTTTAACAGCAATTCCATCAGCAATTGAACTTTTTCCCTCAATTTTAAATGGCTTTCCTTTTTGTAAGGCTTGATTATAAGAATCAACATTTTGTGATTCAATACCAATAAATTTAATATTTGGCTTTTTACTTTTTAAATAAGTTGCAATACCACTTAGTAATCCTCCTCCACCAATTGGCACTAAACAATAATCAATTTCTTTATCTAAAAATTTCATTTGTTCGTATATTTCTAAACCAATCGTGCCTTGACCAGCAATAACAAAATTATCATCATATGGATGAACTAATGTTAAACCTTCTTCTTTTTCAAGTCTTAATGCTTCAGTCATGGCGTCATCAAACATATTACCATAAAGCTTAACGGTACATTTAGCACCACCAAATTCTTTAGTAGCAGCAATTTTAGCGAGTGGTGCAGTAACAGGCATAACTATTTTTGACACTAAATTTAAACTTTTTGCCGCTAAAGCAACACCTTGAGCATGATTACCAGCACTAGCAGCAATTAATCCTTTTATTTGCTGCTCTCTTGACAAATTAAGAATCTTATTTAAAGCTCCCCTAATTTTAAAACTACCTGTTTTTTGTAAATTTTCTAATTTTAAAAATATATTATTATTGGAAAATGAAGAAAGTTTATCTGCTCTAATTAAACTTGTTTTACCAATCTTATCTTTAATTTTTAGATATGCTTCTTCAATCATTTCTTCACTTACTAAATTTTCCATAATATCCTCCTAAGGACTTATCTAATTTCTCAAATATAATTTTTTATATTAAAAAATAATTTTTAATTATAATTCAAAATTAGAATAAATTTTGTAATTAATTAGATTTGATCTATTAAATGATAATTTCATAAACTTATTTCAAATCTATACTATATATATACATCAAAAACAGAAAAAGAAAAAATAATTTGGAAAAATATTTTCAATTAATAATATTTAATTTGTTTTCTAATTAAGGTATAGTAAAATTTAAAATTAAATAAAAAGTATTATTCTTTTTCATAACAGCAATACAAAAAATAATATCTACTAAATATAATCAAAAAAATGTTGAAATAAAAAAACTAGAAAACAAAATTAAAAGGACTTAATATTAAGTCCTTTTAATTTTGTTATTTAAATAAATCACTATTACGTCAAAATTTATGATCTTTTGTATCTTTTTTATTATTATCTAAACTATCATCAAATAATGTCGGATCAATTTCATAAGGTTTACCATTTAAAGCGCTATTAATAGCATTTTGATATTCAGCATTGGCTCTCATAATTTTATTACGATCAATTCTTGGATTAAGAATAGCAATAACTAAAATAATGGCAATTGGTAAAATTGTAGAAGCTATTGTCACATATGTTAACACTTGAAAAGCTTTAAATGTCGATAATCCTTTTAATCAGGCTAAGACGCCTGAATCAACTTGATCATCTTTTCCTAAAAATGAATCAAATGTTCTTAATAATGAATCATCTCTCATAATAAAAATTAAATTTACAACCGTATAAACAATTCAAAGAATTAAAATAACAATTAAAAAATATGATGTTCGATATACATCACGACCTAGTTTAGGTGGTTTTAAAATTGAATATAAAAACCCACCATTTAAAACGATTGTCATAATAATTGTCAAAATCATTGATTGCAATTGTTGTCCAAAATTATAATAAACTGGTGGATCACCAGCTTTAATTGCATGGGTACCTGCCACAAAATAAGTTAATATATAAGTAACTACTGTTAACACTGTTGTTAATAGGAAAAAACCTGATAATATTTTCTTTAAAAGTGGAATATATTTTGGCTTATTTATATATGGATAAAACTTAGGATTTGTAGCGGGATGCTGTGGTAAAACTCCTAATTTAGTTAAATTCGCTAAACTAGCATTATCAAGATTGTTAATATTTAAATTATTATCTGGATTATTAACAGCTCCAACATTAGTATTGACATCACCATTATTATTAAGAACTTGATTATTTGGAATAACACTTGGTTTAATTTCATTACTATCATTGCTAAAATTATTTAATGCAATAATTTGATCATTTAACTCATTAAAAGTATTATCATCAAATTGTCTGATTCGTTCAAGACTTTCTTTTTCTACTGTCTTACAAATATTAGTAATTGTTACTATTAATAAATTACGTTCTTCAAGAATTTCAATACGATTTTTAGGTGAACTTTTAGTTATACTTAAACTACGATCTACCAAATTAGAGATTAACTGTAAAAATTCTAATGCATATGTTTTATCTTTTAATTCCTTTAACTCTTTTTCAAGAAAAAATAAATTAGAAATTTGTAATTCTAAAATTTTTAAAAGTTGTTCATCACTAAAAATTGCTTTTCTAACAATTAAGTTATTCAAACTATTATATATAGTGCTTGATACTTCATAGTACAATGCAACATTTAAATCTTCTTCTGAGTACAATTTTTCAGTTTGTTTTTTTGTAACTTTTTTTACTTTTGGTTTAGTCAATGTAACATCATCATTTGATTCTACTATTTTCTTTTCTGTATCATCAATATTTTTATTACTTTTCATTATATGTATCACCTCTTGAATTTGAAACATTTATAATTATATACTATATATTCAAAAAAAATAAATCAATTGCAATATTTTTATTAAACTTTCCTTTTTTGATATTATAATCTAATTCATATAATTTTAACAAAATATTATTAATATTTAAACTAGTTTTTAAATATTGTTGTAATATTTTTACCTGAAATTGGGAAATATTTAATGCTTTGGCAATATATTCATTATTTTTATTTTGTTTAACTAAAATTTTCATACCTCTAATTAATTCTAATTGATATACAAGAATATTAATTAATTTAATTTTATCATAATTAATCGCATTATAATAGTCATATTGTATTCAAAAATTTTTATAATCCTTTTTTAAAAGATATGCAATCGTTTTAAAAATATTTTCTGCAAAATATCTTGGAATAACATCATTAATAATTTTTAAAGTTATCTTTTCTTTGATTGATTTCAGTTTTGATAATTCATTTAAAAAAATATTAACATCACTTGGTAAATATTCTAACAGAAAATCAATTGCTTCTGGCGTAATATTGATTTTAAAATTATTACAAAATTTATTAACTAATACTGATAATTGTCCTCTTGTATAATTTTTAACTTTTATAATATTAAATTGTTTAAATTCTTTATTTACTTTAAAATCAAGATTTAAACTTTTAATAATTATCATTATCTTGTGATTATGATTAAGCAAAGCATCAACAAACTTTTTTTCTTTAATATATTTTTGCCATAAATTACTACTATCATTAATAATGATAACCTTATTTTCTTCAAATAAACTTATAATTTGTATTTCATTAATAATATTAGCAATCGTATCTTCTTCTAGTTCATATTCATTATAATCATATTTTTTTGCTTTATGATTTTTTTTAATTAAACATTTAATATTTTTTTTTACTAAATATTGATCTTGACCATGAATAATATAAACCATATTTTTTTTCCTCATAACATACGATAATTATTTTATGTTAATGTTATAATATCATAATGTTTCAAATATATTCTTATAATTACAGTTTTATTTTTTCCTGAATAATAAACTTGTGCATTAATTTTTTTTAAATTATTGAGTGTTTCAATATTGGGAAACTGTTTTCGCTTTTGATAATACCCAGAAATCAATGCTACTTCTGGACTAAGAGTTTTTAAAAAACCGATAGTTGATGAAGTTTTTGAACCATGATGGGGAACTTGTAAAATATTTATTTTTTCTAATAAATGAGCATCAAGTAATAAATTTTCAGTTTGTGCTTCAATATCACCAGTAAATAAAATTTTATAATTATAAATTTGTAATAACAAAACTAAACTTTTATTATTTTCAGAAGCATACTGTAAATTAAAACCATAAACTAAATTATGAATTGGATTAAAACCATCAATAATATATTGTGATATTTGATTAGTATTTTCAAAAACTTTATCTATTTTAAAATGTTTTTTTAAAAATGGAAGATTACTAACATGATCTAAATCATGATGTGTTAAGAATACTGCTTTTAAATTATAAATTCCTTTTGCCGAAAGATAATTATAAATAGTTGGATTATTTGGTTTTAAATCTTCAGTACCCGCATCAATTAAAATCGCAGCATTATTATAGGGGCTAGTGACTAAAATACTCATGGCATTGCCAACATTAATCATTGTCAATTCATAATAAGGTTTAATAATATTAGCCGTTCACAATGTTGAAAGTAAAATAAAATTTAGCATAATAACTGTTAGTGTTTTCCAATTAAAATATTTCCAACAATTGTAAATAAAGATTAAAATTAAAAAATAAAGTTGTAAAACCCAAATTTCGATTTGAAAAGTTGAAATTCAAACATTACTGATATTTATTATCTTTATTAAACTAATTAAAAATTTTAGCATTAGCACAACAACAATATGAATAATTGAATTTAAAAATAAAATAATATCATAAAAAATAATAATTGGTGTAAAAAATAACAAATAAGGAATGGTTAATAAACTAAAACCATGATTTATTTGTCATTGCATAGGAAGAGTAAATAAAAATAAAACGATGTTAATTAATAATAATCTAATCCAGGAATTAGAATTTTTAAATTTATTAATAATAAACAAAATTAAAAAAGTAATACCAAAAGAAAGTTGAAATCCTAAAAGATAAAACTGTAACGGTCGTCAACAAAGGTAACAATATGCACTAAAACTAAGAATAGAAATTGGATGAATCGTTTTTTTACTAAACTTTAAGATCGAACTAAAAAAGATAAACATTAATGCTCTCATTACAGAAATAGATCAATTAAGTAAATATAAGTAAAAAAATAAAATAAAAAAACAAATTAAAAGTTTAATTAATTCATATTTAATAAAAAATAAGCTTTTTTTAAAAAGCATAAAAAAGAAATTAATATGTAAACCACTAATTACAAGAATTGGGGTAATACCAAAATTATTAAAAGTAGTAAAAATATCTTTATTTTCTTGTGTTTGTTGAGCAAATAATAATAATTTAGTTCAATTTTTAATTATTATTGGAAAAGTATTTACATAATTAAAAAAAATATTTCTAAGTGTCTTTCCAGCAATAATTTTTACCTTACCTGATTTAACTACTATTTGCTTATTAACATTATTGGCATTTAAAAATAATTTAAAATCAAATTCATAAAAATTATTAATTGATTGTAAATCTTCAGTTTTACCTTTTAAAATAAGAATATCATCTAATTGAGCATTGATAGTAAATTGGATATTATTAATATAATAATGTGATAATAAATAATATTTTTCTCATCCTGCTTGTACTATTAAATAATTTGGATGTGTTTCTACTACTTTTAAATTAATATTTTCCATATTTACATGTTTATGTTTTATCAAACCAATATTAACTAATGAACTGCAAGTAAATATTAATAATAAAAATAAATATTTATAAAATGATTGTTTTTTGCAAAAAATAAAATAGAAAATGATAATTATTAATAATAATAAAATTAAACCACCAAATATGGTAAAACTTGACAAAAAGAAAACTAAAAAAATTAAAAATAAAACTAACAAAACATGATAAATAAACATAACTAAAAACTAATAAATTTATGCATTAATTTTATATATTTTCTTTTTTTAGCGATTAATAATTTTTCTAAATTTTCTAATAATTGTTTGCTAGTTAATTTTTTATTATTAAATAAAAATAATACTTTTTTAGTAGCGATGTTATTTAATCCTAAATTAATTAAAGGTGCTAAGGTAATATTATAACGGGAATAATATCTAATGGCATTACTCCTTGGTAATAATGCTAACTTATAATCTTCACTAATACTTTGATTTAAATTTAATGCTAAAATATCAAAATAAAAATTAGAAATATTTAACGCATTAATTAAATTAATCATACTTATTTTTGAATTAAGTATTTTAAGATAATATTTATTTTGTATATTTAAATGTTCACTAATTTCAATAGTAATAGTAATAATTTTTGCATCTATCTTTTTCTTAGTATTTGTTTCGTTATCATTAAAATTTTTAAGCAACTGTAATCCAACTAAACCATTACTGCCAAAGAAAACAATTGTTAATAATATAATTAATAGTCTCATCTAATACCACCTCAATAATTATTAACAAAGAAAAAACTAATTTCCTTTTTTATTTCTTTTTTAATATAATAAAAGAAAAAAACAAGATAAGAGTTGATTTTTAAAAATGATAACAAAAAATAAGACAAAAAAAGAAAATAAGCAATGATTACAAATATTTAAAAATAAAACATTTATTAAATGATGCAAATATAATACTATTATTTTAATCTTCGGCACATCATTAATACTAAACATTATTTACATACCAAAAGTATTTAATGGAACTATCAACCAAAATAATAATGTTACTAATATTGAAATTCAGGCTATTAATGGTAAAGAAACGATTTTAGCACAAACTAATTATATTACTACTTTTAATACCCTTGGTAATTTATTAAGCGCTTGTGTTAATGATTTTACTATTGAGAAAACTCAATTTGGAAGATTTTTAGTTGCTGTCAAAGGTAAACAAGCTATTAATAAATTTTGACAAATTACATATTGAGATGGTAAAAATTTTACTCCCACTGTAGTAGGGATCGATGATATTAAACTAAAAAATAATGATCTTTTTCAATTTGACTTAATAGAATTTACTACAATTCTTTGATTTTAATATTAATTAAAACTTTTTGCTTTTGATATTTTTCTAACTTTTGTTTTTCTTCATTAATTTTTGTTAGTGGTGCTTTTGCTAAAAATTGTTTATTACTTAAAATAGTTCCACTACGTTTTATTTCATTCTCAATATAAACTAATTCTGCTTTCAATTTTGCTAGTTGCTCTTCTTTATTAAAAAAATTTGCAACATTAATTTCAATTACTGCTGAATTAATAATTTTAATCACTTTATTATTTATGGTAAGTGGTTTATTACTAATGGTAATAATTTGACTATTAGTTAATTGTAATAAATAAGAATTTAAATTATTTTTTTCTGTTTCAAAAAAAGGATTAGTAGTATTAATATGGATAGTTAACGATAATTTTAATGATAAATTAAGTTGCTTACGGATTTCTCGAATATTGCTAATAATTTCAACTAACATATTAACAAATTGGGTTGCATCTTTTGTTTTTTTAATAGTTTTAACTACTGGAAATTTAGTTGTTAAAATACTATTTTGATATCCCATTTTTTCATAAATTGCTTCTGTAATAAAGGGAATGAAAGGATGAACCATAATAATAATTTGCTGTAGGACATAATATAATGTTTGTAATGAATTAGTTCTTTGCTCTTGATTTTGTAAATTGACTTTATTTAATTCAATATATCAAGAACAATACTTATTTCAGATAAAATTTGATAAAGCTTTAACTACTAATACAAACTCATATTTTTCCATATATTGTTCTACATAAATAATTAATTCATTAAGTTCTTGTAAAATTCATTGATCAATAGCTAATAATGATTGATGATTAGCAATATTATCATCTAATTGAAATTGCTCATCAATATTCATTAATACATAACGGGCAGCATTCCATAATTTATTATTAAAATTTCAAGCTGCTTCAACTTTAATAATACTAAATCTTAAGTCTTGACCAGGAGCACAATTACTAACTAAAAAATACCGTAATGCATCAGCACCATATTTTTCAACAATATCGATTGGATCAATACCATTATTTAATGATTTTGACATTTTTCTACCTTGTTTATCACGAATTAAACCATGAATTAAAACATTAGTAAATGGTTTTTGATTAGTAAATTTTCAACCCATAATCATCATTCGTGCAACTCAAAAAAACAAAATATCATAAGCAGTAACTAATACTGCAGTTGGATAATACTTTTGCAAATCAACAGTCTTTTCTGATCAACCTAAAGTTACAAATGGCCATAACGCACTAGAAAATCATGTATCTAAAACATCACTATCTTGCACATAATCATTAATTGGTGTTGGTGGTTTAGTATCAACATAAATGTTATTAGTTTTTTTATGATATCAAACTGGAATGGTATGACCTCATCATAATTGACGAGAAATACATCAATCTTGCATATTATTTAGTCACTGTAAAAGTTGTTGTTCAAACAATACAGGATGAAATACAATCTTTGTTTTTTCATCTTTTTGTTTAGCAATAATAGTTTTAACTAACGGTTCCATTTTTATAAATCATTGTTGTGATAAATACGGTTCAATAATAGCATTAGTTCGTTCTGAATAACCAACTTGATGAAGATGATCTTCTACTTTAACAACTAAATTTTCCTTTGTTAATTGTTCAATTAGTTGTTTACGACATATCATTCGATCTTTATTAAGATATGATGGTGCTAATTCATTCATTGTACCATCAATTTTAATACAAGTTGGCATTGCTAAATTATGACGTAAGGCAATTTCATAATCATTAGCATCATGAGCTGGTGTGCATTTCATAGCACCTGTGCCAAAATTAATATCAACATAATCATCAGCAATAACTTTAATTAACATTTTATTAGCAGGATTGACAACCATCTTACCAATAACATGATGATAACGTTTATCTTTACTATTAACAACAAGACATTGATCAGCAAACATTGTTTCTGGTCTCGTTGTAGCAACAGTAATAAATTCACTACTATTATTTAAAATATATTTTAAATAATACATTTTACCTTTTGTTTCATGATATTTTACTTCGATATTAGAAATAGCAGTTTTTAATTCTGGATCTCAATTAACTATTTTTTTTCCTTGATAAATTAAACCCTCTTTATATAATTTGACAAAAACTTCACTAACTGCTTGTTTGACATTTTCATCTAATGTAAATACTTCATGTGAATAATCTAAAGCTAAACCAATTTTTGCTCATTGCCTTCTTATGTTTTGTGCATATTCATCTTTTCATTTTCAAACTTGTTGTAAAAATTTATTTTTGCCTAGTTGCTGTAAATTAAGTTTCTGTTCTTCTTTAATTCGTTGTGCAACCTTAACTTGGGTTGCAATGCCAGCATGATCGATTCCTGGTAGAAATAAAGTATTAAAACCTTGTAAACGTTTGTAACGAATTAATAAATCTTGAATAGTACCATCTCAAGCATGTCCTAAATGTAAAAGTCCAGTTATATTAGGTGGTGGTAAAATAATAGAAAATGTTGGACTAGTAGCATTAGCATTTGCTTTAAATAATCCAGATTTTACTCACTGGTGATAACGATCTTTTTCAATTTCAAGATGATTATATTTTTTGTTTAAGTTTTTCTTCATGTCTTATTCTCCTTTTAAAATAAAAAAACATTCCATCAATAGGAACGTTTTTTATTAACGCGGTACCATCCTAATTCATTTACAAAGTAAACGCACTTAATTACTATTTAAATTATTAGTTAATATAAACTACCTTCAAATTAAACTTGCTTAGTTTACAATAACCACTAAGTCTCTGCATTACCATTTAATTTTACTCTTTTATATTTTAAATTAATTATGTACTATATTTTACATTGTTAATTTTAAAAAACAAGATATTTGCAAAAAGAAAAAAATAATCAAAGTTATTCTAAAGCTGATTATGATTGCTTTTATTGATAGCGGTTGCTGGTTGACTAAATTTTAATTTAGTTTTTATATTTTGATCAAAATATAAAAATGAAGAACTATCATCTTTTCAGTTACTATCTCTTTGAGAAGTTGCAGCAGCAAATAGATCAGAAGACATACTTTCAACAATTTGTGATGGATTTTTATCTTTAATAGCAGAGTTTGTAATATTCTCTGTTGATGTGTTTAAATTTGCCTTACTTTCAGCATCATCACTAATTTCTAACTTTAAACTAAGTTTTTTCTCTAATATTGAAACATCATTTACAATATTAGTTAATAATTTACTATTTGCTACTGCTTCTTGTTCGCTATTTATTTCGCTAATATCTAGTTTTAGATTTTGATAATATTCTAAGTATTTATTAACACCTTCAATTTTGCTAATTTTATTATCAATAACATCATTTGTTAAACTATCACTTAAAGTTTTCTTAAAGGTTACTGAATAATTTCCATCATTAGTTTTTAATACAAAGGCATTAACATGACCAACTCGAATAAAGTTTGGTGCTGGTAAAGCTTGCCTTTCATGACTTTTTAGATCATTTAATTTACAATAAACATCATTATTATAAGAAATAACAGAAACAACACCTGAATCATTTGCTAATAAAAAAGCTACCACCTTTATTTTTAATTTATCATCAATACTTTTTCTAACCTTTTCTAATATTAGAGTTAAAGAGCGAGTTATTGATTGTCGAGGAAATGGTGTGGCAACAAAACAATCTGCTCCATTAATATCGATTAATATTAATGGTTTTGTTGATGTTTCAACTTTTATTCGTTTTTCTGATAAAGGAATTTTCTTTGCTGTTACAACTTCAAATAATTCGGTAATAAAATTTGATGAAGATAATGCAATCATTAATTGGCTACTAAAATCATTTACTGCATCAATTTTATTAAATGGAAAAACTTCATTAATTTTTTGTGCTAAAGCAACTAATTTATCATCAATATAATCAAGCAAATCAATAATTTCTTGTTCAGTTAATGAAAAATTGAAATTAAGCAAACCTTGTCTTACTATTTTATCATTTGCCGAAAATATAGAAATTTTTTCAGCAAGAATACAAGATGTAATAAAGAATAATTGTTCATTAGTCAAGATATTTAATGGTTTAATTAATTCAAGTAATAATTCTGAAGAAGGTTGTTTATTATTTTGACAATCATTGGAAGTAACATTAATAAAAAATAATTTTTTAGATTTAACAAGCGACTGAATACGTTTAAAATTTTCTAAGGCTGTAATTGTTAAATTTTCTGATAAATCATTAATATTTTCATGATCCAAATATGAAATTTGAGTTATAACTTTTTGCATAGGACCAAGGTGATGATCTTGAAATATTATATTTAATTTTGCATCTTGATCATTATCAAATGCTAATGGCACCATTGTTGTTAAATAAAGTAAAAAATTTTCAAAGTTATTTTTTGAAATAGTAGTATCAGAAAAAATAACTGTAGTTTCTTTATAATCTAAATAATTTTTACTAATTTTCATTTTTAATTTTTCAGCTGCTAACTGATCATAATGACTATGGGCAATAGTAATTGCACTATCTATCATTAATATTTTTAATGATAAAAGCAGCAGCAATACCATCGGTACAAATCCCAGTACCATTTTTCGGTTCATCACTATGATAAGCGACAATTAAATTTTCACGATTAAGAATTTCGATAACTGCCTGCTTTTGTTTTTCATCAATATTAATATTTAATTCTCGATACATATTTTCCCCCTAAAAAAATTAAAAACCAATTATTTTAAAAATAAAATAGTTGGTTTAAAAACTGTATTTAGTTTACAGTTTATATATAACAAATTTTAGGAAAAATACAATTTTTTTATTTATTTTGTCATTATTTAGTGATAATTTCCTCTTAGTTATCGAGTAATAATTTCCCAAAAGTGAAATTATTTGATTGTCCTTAATATTTACTTTAAAAAATCTCTAATTAGAGATTTTTATTTAAACCATATAAATTTTTAAAACATTTGTCTATGAACAAATTTGATGACTTAAAATTGTTTTTAAATAGAATTATGTCTTTATTTTTTATTAAAATTACCAATTTAAATAGAAATGTCTTTCAAATTTTTATCAAACATTATATTAGATATTTTTTTGTGATAAAATCTAAATAACATAAAGGGAGAAAAGTCATATTAAAATAAAACTTGATATTAAGGTGTAACATTTTCAGCGATGCTTAATTACATCTTAAAATAAAGGAGTAGTATATTGTGATTTGGAATTAATTTATCTTATTTTCATTATTTCAATTTCTTTTATTTTGATAGAACATATCTTATAATTCTAAAAACTAAAAAGAAGTTAAAAAAATGTCATATTATAAATCAATTTAGTATTACATATTGTTAAAACGTTCATATTTGCTGATTACAGCGTTTTAATACTTGTTAATACTTTCCACACGTGTTAACTAAACTAATTTAATTAATACGCTTGCACAAAAAAACATTTTGCGTTATGAAAGACCAAAGGAAATAAAATGATGCAATTGAAAGAATTTGAGAATTTAATATTAAATTCTGTAAAAGAATTGATAAATAAAATTATTATAAAAAACTTAAAACCTAAAATTTATGGCAAAGCAAGAATTGGTGCAACAATTAGCGATTATTTCGAGGATGAATTTATTAAAATTTCTAATAATCATAAAAATATTAAAAATGTAAGAGGTGCAGAAAAAAGTAATACTAAATCGAGTTATGATATTATATTTTCTTTTGTAATAGATGAAATTAATTTGAGTGAAATAATATTAATAGATTTTAAAGCAATTAAAAAAGATGGGTCTGACAGTAACCCTGATATAGGTAGTGTCAAAAAAGTTATAAATTTGATTAGAAATGGAAGTTTTTATATTTTATATGTATATTATATGAATGAGTTAGGATTTGTTGAATTTGTTAAAAATAATAATGAATATTCTAAATTATATTTTTTAAAAGATGTATCATCTTCTTTTAGAAGAACACCAACAAATCAGTTACAAGTTAATGTTGATGCTTTACCAACTTATAGAACAAGAACACGAAAAGAATTTATTAATTTATTTATTTTAAAAATTAAACAATCTCATATTAGAGCAATTAAAAAATCTAATGATTGATTATTAGCATTAGCTTCAATTCAAGATGAAATTTCTATTAAAAATGAAAATATTGAAAATAATTTACTAGATAAATTAAAAAAATTATATAATAAAGTATTTATTTTTTTAATTCCTTCTTCAAAACAATATTCTTTGTCTAATATTTTGTTTACTAAAAAAATTATTTCTTTTTTAATAAATTCATTAGTAATAATGGATAATGTTTTTAGATCAGTAATTCTCATTTGTGGTTGTTTAGATTTGATTAGTTTGATTATTTTTAATCTTGCATAAAAATTAATTATGGATGAGTTAAGATAGCCCACTAAAAATTTTAATTCATTAATAACTTTTTGATTATTTTTTTTAAAAGATAATATATATAAACTAGTATCGCATGAACTTTTGTTTAAATCTAATGTAGCAATAATTTTATTTGCAGATTGTCTTATATATATTTTTGGATTATCATAAATTTCTTTTTCTCCTAATCCAATTCTTTTCTTATTTTTAATTCCTTTTTCAATAAGTTCAACTTGTAGTTGTTCATTTATATTACTTTGTTTTTCTTTATTATATTCAAAAAATAGATTTATATCTTTTAAATAAAATGGTTTAGTAACAGATTTTGAACCTTTGTAGTAAGGATAAATGAGTTTATTATGTTCTCGATTATTTGTTGAAACAAATTGATTTTCCATACTTAAAAGCATTGGTCCCATTCTTATTATTTTTTCATTATTATATACATTAGTTATAATTTTAGTTTTTTGATATATTAGATTTAATATTGAAACATAATCATAGGGATTAATTAAGAATATTTTATAATCATTTTTAATTATTTCTTTTCTATCTAATTCAAAACTTTTTTGTTTTGAATTATCAATGATTTTAACTTTAGTAGAAAATTTTGACAAGTTAATAATAAGTTGCCCAGAATATACATTTTTAAAACTAGAATGATTAAAAATTAAATTTTCAATATTTCAATCTTTTTCATAAATATATTTTCGGGTGTAATAAAATGGTGTGTCTAAAAATGAAGAATCAATAATAAATGATAAAATTCCATTATCATTTAATAGTAACAATGAATTTTCAATAAAAAACATACTTATATTTAATTTTCCGTTTTTTAAAGTTGAAGGAAATTGGTTATACTTTGTTAAATAATTTCTTCTAGTTTTCTCAGTTTTAAAAATTCCATTTTTTCCATATAAACAAACAAAAGGTGGATTACCAATTATAATATCAAATTTTTGTATTTGAAAAATTTTAAGAGCAATATCTTTATTTGTGAAATCAATGTTAAAAATGTTTTTTAAACTAATATTTTGACCATAATTTTTTTTAACTCAAAAAATTATATTATTTTTAGCAATATTTAATAATTCAATATTATTGTCATTAATATATAAATTTTTTTTATAAAAAAAATTATATCTTTACTATTGATTTTATTATATTTTAAAATTTCTAATAAATATATTATTATATTTCCTGTACCAACTGAGGGTTCTAAAACTTTTAAATTAAATATATTTTTGACTGATTTTTTTTCAAAAATATATTTAAATAAATTATTTAATATATCAATATTGTTAGTTAAAAATATACCATTTTTTTTATATCTATTTTTTTAAATAAGTTAATTAACTTATTTTCTTGCTCATTAAAGTGTCATGTTATATTTTCTGTTATCATTGTAATAACTCCTACTTCATTTTTGGATTTGTTCTTTAATTGGGCATATTATTAAAATATATGCTCTAAACTAAATTTAATCTCATACAATATCATCATCGTTATATATTAAAGATTTATTATTATTTTTAAATAAGTGTTGATTTTTTTAATTTTTAAATATAAAACCAATATGTGTAATTTTTCTGCCAATATCTCTCTTTTTTAATTTTAAATTTGGAAAAAAAGGTAATAGTTCTTTAATGCTAGGATTTAATATTTTTTGGTTGATATGCCTAAAATCGTAACTTTTAGGAATACATAAGATTTCTCTTCATTCATTCAAATCTCGAAAATAAACATCGCCTGTGGTTTCGTATTGTTTTAAAATTGAATATAGTTTTTTTGAGTAATTTTATTTTAAAGAGATTATTTCTAATAAATTTATTTTAGTAAAATTACCATTTTTAAAGAAATTTAAAATATGTTGAAATCTTGGATGTATTTGTATCGATAATTCTTTATTTTCTTTATCTATTTCAAACTCATAAAAAATTGGACATAAAATAATTTTATTTTTTTCTCATACAGTAAAATTGATTTCTAATAATTTTTTGTGTGTTCTTAAAAATAATTTACTTATTCTTTCTACATCATTAGGTTTAAAATCTAATATTTCTTTAACTATATTAAAAGTTAATTTAATTTTTTCAGATTCTTTTTCATTTAAAATAAAACAGAAATAAAAAAATAAGTCTATTTCTTTAAAATTAAATTTTTTTAATGGTGCAGTATTTATTTCGTTTTTTGCATACAAAATTATTGGTTTTTTTTGTACTTCTAAATACATAATTTAACTCCTTAAAATATTACTAAATATTATTTATTATTGTATCATATTATAATTTTAGGGTACAATATACGTACTTCTTGGGTACAATTATCTTGATTTTAATTAGTTTTTATAAGGTTTTTTTATTTTAAAAGATATTTAAAATAAATATAATATATTTATATATTAAAGGGTAACATTTTTAATTATTGTCTTCTGTATAATTAATTTGTTACTTTAAGGAGTTGATTTGATTTTGAACAAAAGGGTTCCAAGAAAACAAAATCCACTATGAAAGAAAGATTATAAAAAATGTTCAGTTTGCAAAAAAAAACAAATTATGTCTTTAACTGCTTTGTCGTTAATTAATGATGATTGACAAAAAAATATTATTGAATTAGCAACTTATGAAACTTTATTAAAGAAAAATGAAATTAAAGAAAATATTAATTATGAAAAAGAATTAATTCAAGGTATATAATTTCTTACTGTT
This sequence comes from Spiroplasma endosymbiont of Polydrusus pterygomalis, assembly GCF_964030825.1. Taxonomy (NCBI): domain Bacteria; kingdom Bacillati; phylum Mycoplasmatota; class Mollicutes; order Entomoplasmatales; family Spiroplasmataceae; genus Spiroplasma; species Spiroplasma endosymbiont of Polydrusus pterygomalis. The sequence goes on from NZ_OZ034964.1 coordinate 1,147,077, forward strand.
TTAAAAGATGAATTAAATACAAATATTTTAAATTTTACTTTTGAAGAACTTCATTATATTATTGAAAAAAATACTGAAAAAATATATTACGTAATTTTGTTCAACTTTAGAATTTTGATATTTTGATTTAAAAGAAAGAATAATTAATAAATTATATTTATTAATTAAACATTCAAATCAAAAACAATAAAGAGAGTATAAAAATTAAAAACAAAAAAACTTAAAACATATTAATAAAAAAATAGTATATAACAAGGAATAAATGCTTTAAAATATGTTAAAAACAAAATAAATTCAAACAATTTTCAAAATTTACAATCTGCAACAAGTACATATAAACCAAACTCACCAAAAATTTAGAAAAAATAATAGATTGCATATGCAATAATCTATTTCGTTTAAAATCAATTTTAAGTCATCAAATTTGTTCATAGACAAATGTTTTAAAAATTTATATGATTTAAATAAAAATCTCTAATTAGAGATTTTTTAAATCAAATATTAAGAACTATCAAATAACTTCACTTTTGGGAAATTTTCACCCGATATTAACACTTTTTATTTACTTTTTCTTATTTACGTCGATATTTATAAGCAACAATGGCAGCAGATATTAACGCGATAATTCAAATCAAACTAACTAAAATTGGTAATCAATAATTATTAAAAAGTGCAGCATTAATTAAATCATTAGGTGCAGCATAATTATTTCATCCTCTATTCATAATAGAAACTGGATAAGAAAAAGGAATAATTTTAGCAATAATAACTAAACTTGGCTGTCCTTTAATTGCCATATAAGGGATATATTGTCCTGACAAAAATGATGTTGGTAAGTATAATAACAAAGCAAAAGCATTAGCAACCTTAAAATCAGAAGCAAGAATCCCAACGATGATTCCTATTGCTGAACACATAATTGATAAAAGTAAAATGGCTAATATAACAAAACCTCAATTAATTGTTGCTCAATTAATTTGACTGTGATATAAGGCGTCACCAATTCCTAACGTTCAAAAACTACCAATAAAAATTAAAATAACATGAAAGATTAAAATACTGCTAATAAATTGTCATGGTCGTAATGGAGTGGCACCAATTCTTTTGATAATTATTGATTGTTTAAAATCAGAATATGTCATTGATAAAGTAACAATTCCTAATACTGGTGAAGCTGACATTACTAATCCTGGCAATACTGTTTGTGCAGCATTAGGATTACTAGGCGTTAACACAGCAACTAAAATTGTTAACATAATAATTGGAAAAATAAAACCAAAGAAAATACTATGAAAAGATTTCTTAAAATAACCAAATAGTAAATGAAACATTGCTAACATTATTTTTCTTCCTTTCTTGTAATTTTTTTAGAGTCTAATTGTGTTTTTTCTAAATAATATTTTAGTAATGAACCATACTTTTTAGTTACATCAGCAACAGTAGTATCATCAATAATTTGACCATCCTTTAAAAAAATAATACGTTTACATAACGCTTGGATTTCATCCAAATTATGACTAACCAAAATTAAAGTAATATTATTTAAACTAACTTGCTCTTGCAAAAAATTAATAACATCAATTCTTGTTTTAACATCTAAACCAGTTGAAATTTCATCGCCAATATAAATTTTTGGTTGATGAAATAATGATAAAAATAAATTAACTCTTTGTCTTTGTCCTCCTGATAAACTATTTACCTTACGTTTATATAAGTCTTCTAATTGAAACTTATGCAACATATCATCAAAAATTTCAGTTTTGATTTTATCTAAATAAATTTTATGATAAAAGTTAATTAATTCTTTAACTGTTATAAAATTAGGATAAACTTGATCTTGAAAATTAATTCCGACAAGATATGGAATATCTTTCTTGTTGAAATTATATTCAACTTCTCCTGAACTTGCATTTTTAGTATTACTAATAATTTCACACAGTGTTGTTTTACCAGCGCCATTAGCACCAAAAATGGCAACCGAACTACCACTTTCAATTTCTAAATTAATAGGTCCCAACACAACATTACTATTATATGATTTAGTAATGTTTTTAACTTTAATTACTTTCATATTTGTTCCTTTCACATTACTTAAAAATTATCAAGTAATAGGGATTTTATCTCTCGTTGCTTTGCAACTCACTTCAGTAGGGATAAAGCGCGCGACCAACCAAAGTTCTGGTTAACTTCGAACAATGATATAATTTTTAATTAAATTTTCGCTAAGTTTGATTTACAATTATTTGTTAATGGTTGAAAATTTTGTAAATCCATCGAATTAATACTATAAGAATCAAAATTATTTTGATTTTTTTGATAAATGTTAATAAATAATTTTTTTAAAAAAATTATTTTCATTATTTATTTTTTAATTTTATTTATTAAAATTTAATACCTAAAATAACTATTTTATAATTCATTAAAGGGAAAAGTAGTAAATTTGGTATTAGTAATACTGTAAGTGGAACAGTAAAAAAATACAAAGAGAAAGAAATAATAAAATTGTTATAGGTATAATAATGACTTTTGCTCAATCATCTCTTTCTAATGGACTAACAGGAATTAAAGATGATAACTTTTTAGTTTTCTGCATTTGTATTTTTAAATCTTCTTTTAAAATATTAAAAAATTTAACATTTTAAATTAATTCTTTTTCATAATTAATATTTTCTTCAATTTATTTTTTTAATAAAGTTTCATAAGTTGCTAATTCAATAATATTTTTAATTGGTTATTATTTATAATTAATTTATCCATAAATTTCTCCTTCAAAATAAAAAAACTAATTTATTTTTTATAAAACAAATAAGGTAAAACTTATATTTAGTTTATGAATTTATTTTAACATCTTTTTTATTTTCTTAAAATATTTATTTTTATAATAACAAGCACAGTATACAATATTTTTAGTTTGTAATATTATCCTACTACTCTAATATCAGTTACTGAAAAAGCTAAATCTTATAACTGTTCATACTCTTTAATACTACTTAATTCACTCTTTAACGAATGAATATAAAATTTAAGGCACAACTATTATATCTTTGTAAATAAGACCTATGAAATCATAAACTAAAAATCATAATTTCACCACTATCTGATATTGTGCTTCCTTAGTTATTTAACTATAAATAGTTTAGCTGAAAGTAATGAAAAAATATTAATTAATGTACTGAATAAAATTAAAAAGGGTGAAATTCTAACAGAATTAAAAAATCCATTTCAAGATCATTTGTTAATAATTTTTTTAATTTTCATCTTCTTTTTTGATGTTACTATTTTGATATAATTTTAATATATTTTTAAAACTATTAATAAAAATGCATCTTACCAATTGCAACAAGATGCATTTTTTGTAGCTTACCATTTTAATTAAACTATTAATAAAATTATTTTATCCACGTGGTAAACCATCAGGAACATCAGGTATGTCAATATCATCAATTGATGTTGTTAAAAAAACCACAAAACTATTACTTTTTGCTTGACCTCGTATTTTTTTACTAAATTTATGAGGTTTAATCTGATAATGATAATAAGCAGATATTATTTTATCGTTAGGTTTAATTTCTATATCTGGGTGATCTGTACCATTGTTTAGAAACAATGTGATTACCAAATCATCACTAGTAATTTTAATCTTAAACTGATTATTAATCTCATCAATAATATTATTAATTTTAATCTGTTTATCATTAACATTTTTTCCTGTTGGATTATCTTTTTTTCTGAATTTTAAATCATTTAGAGATATCTTAAATGATGAAATATCTGTTAACTCACTTCGTGGTCATAATTCAACACCAAAATTAGTAGCACCATCTATAATAATACTTTCTGGTTTTGCTAACACTTGGATTGTTACTTTACCTTTAACAATTTTTTCATTATCTTTTTTATTCAAAACATTTAAAGTAAAATCTTTATCGTAAACTACCTCTAACTTATGAGATTTTAATTGTTGAATAACATAATCAATTAATTGTTCATCTTTTCGTAAATCACCGTATGTTTGTCCATCATCATATGAAAACAACCTATTTTCTATTAAAGAATTAGTCTTGTTAGTAGTTATCGTTGGTGATAATAATAACCCAAAACTTCCTAATACAATTGCACTTGATGTCAAACCCATGATGGATTTACGTATATTTACAGAACATTTTTTATTTTTCATACTTTAATATCTCTCTTTCATATCATATTTTTACCTTTTAACTATACACAGTATACACTATTTAATTATCTTTTTCAAAATTTTTAACTTTATGAGTGTATAAAGTTAATGGATAGAAATAAAATAACACTGAACAATAGAAATATTGTTCTTTTTTATTATTAACACGCTTTAAATATCTACTACACGCAGTGACCAAGTAGGAGAAAGTTAATAATTAAGAAATATATATTTGTTAAAGATTAAAACTTAATAAACTGTCGTAAGAAAAATAAAACACTGTTGGATTTAGTCCTATTATTTTGTGAGAAAACACAAAAAAAATAACTATATAGTTATTTTTCTATATTATATATAGAAAATTTAAAAATAAGCAACAAAATAAAAATATTTTATTTATTATGAAAAATAAAAGAGTAAAATTTAAACAGATAAAAAGAGGTTATTTAAAAAAAATAAAAAAAGGTTTTTAACTCATTACTTAATTAAAAGTAAATGAGTTTTTTATGTTAAAACAAGAGGTATTTAAAATGAAATATTTTAATCCAAGTTATTGATTTAAATTGTGAGTACTAAGCATTCCACTTTTTAATGACAAAACACAAGGTATTAATGCTATGTCAATTGATAATAATCAAAAGATTAAAAATTGAGCTAACAACAATACTACAAATTTAGATTTAATGAGTAAACAATTAAATTTATCAAATAATAATCAAACAAATTTTATTAATTATCAAAATTACTCAAATATCCAACCATTAAATAATAATTTCAATGAGCCACATTATCAAGCAATAGATTTTCAACAAATTCCACATAAACATCATCATGAAAAAAATAAAAATAGACATAAAAAATGTATAAGTCAGTGAGGTGGTTTACTTGTTGGTAAAGAATGTTGTACCATATTTCAAATATGAAATAGTGGGAATTGAAATGGTATTACTTATGGTAGTGTTATTGATGATCCTTTGTGACACACTTATTTACATATTTCTTATCGTAAATGATGATTATTGAAAAATTATTATAGTTATCAACAAATAAAAGATTTTTTTCTTTCCTTATCAAATTATGATTATGTTGCGGATACTTTAGTTAATATAATAAAAAATAATGAAAAATGAATTAATGAAGTTTATATTATATTAAATCCAAATAATAATAGATGTGCAAATTATCGAAATGGTTTGCGTATTCATATTAAAGGATATATAAATAATGCACAATTGATTAATGTTAGTCCACAATGTACAGAATGTAATGATAATGCAAAAACGAAAACAATAAGTTATGTAATGCGAAACAGAGATTTGAATGAAATAAAAAATAATGAAATTGATGAAATTTTAACAAAAATTAAAAGTCAAAATTCTAATTTAGACATAAGTAAAATTTACATTAGTAATATAAGTAAAAATTCAGCAAAAATAGTTGCAAAAAGTAATTCTGATTATGCTGACTCATCTTATGTTACATTTTCAATTCAAAATACTATTAAATTTTTAGGATTAAAAGATGAATACAAAGGTGGTATTGGAATTGATACAGCAAATAAAAAAATAATATTTTCACAAAATAATAATTATTTCCATGTGTATTTTGATGGTAGTAGTAGTTTAGGTCAAAAGTATAATGAAATAACTATTTATAATAATTTTGATAAAAATATTAAGAAAATTATTATAAATGGAAAAGATACAATGAAGGAAGTTATTAGTAGATATAATTTAGCCAATGGTATCAATTATCAAGATGGATATTTAATTAATATATTTTCAGCAGAACCACAAAGAACTTTATTTTATGAACAAAATGAATGAAGAATTCTTATAAAAAATTATATATATTCTACTAATAAAAATGAAACTCTTTTTATATTAGATAATAAAATTTCATCATTTGATTTTATGAAAAATGAATTTCATTTAATAAACGATTGAAATAATAAAATAAATAACTGAAAAAAAGAGTAGATGATGATATCAAAAGTAACTTACCACATTTTACAGAATTCCAAAAAAGAGTTTGAAAAAATCAACAAAAAACTAATTTAGAATTATGAACACATATATCTAAACAAAATTTAGAAATCATAATAAATAAGTTAAAAATAAAGAAATTAACTAATACTTTTGATAAATTTACTAACGATATCAAAAAATCAATTAATGAATTAGAAAATAGAGTTACAAACTTAGAAAAAATATCAAATTGAGATTGTACTAATATAGTAACTATTACTAGTGCTGTTGTTTCTGTTATTCCTATAATTGGAACTATTGGTAGTGCTGTTGCAACTACTACTTCTGGAGCTTGTAATATTGCAGGTATATAATTTTAATTGTTTCTATATTTAAAATCAACTTTAAACTATCAAATTTGTTTATAGACAAACGTTTTAAATTTTATATGGTTTTATATAATATTCATTTAAAACACCCTTAATTAAGGGTGTTTTAAATGAATTTAAGAATATTTTATTTTTGGTTTTATCTACATATTTTTATTGAATTAATTATAAGTTTAATTTAGTAATAATTTATTTTAAGATGTAATTAAGCATCCTAGATAAGGATAGCTGAAAATGTTACATCTTAATCAAGTTTATAGGGGCTTTGCCTCTCGTTGCTTCACAACTCTCATCACCCCAACAAACCGGTAATGTTATACCCGTGCCAACCAACCTAAGGCTCTGGTTGGTTCCGACACATTAATATTGCTTCACCCCCATACTTTTTTTAACTATTCAAAAATAAAACATCGCTAAAAACAGCAAATATGAGCCTAAATATAAGTACTTATTTACCATATTCATTTGCTTTAATATAATTTGAAAAGGCAATTAAAAAATTTTCTAAATTTGAATGTTTAATTAAATATTCTTTAGTTTTAAGACTAAAATTATTTGACAATTTTATTTCACTAAATTTACACTTTATACTAGAAAATAATATATTTTGATTAAATATTTTTCTATCTATTTTTATTTTTAAATTATTTTCAATAATCTTTTCATCACCTGTTTCAATTAAATTTATATAAATCAAATCTGGCTTATGTGCAAATTCATTTTTTTCTAAATCCAATATTATATATATTTTTAAGTCATTATCACTAATGCTTTCAATCTTTGTAAATAAATTTTTATCACTACTAAAATATGGAATTTTTTCTTTAATAATTATAATTTGAGCATATTTTATGCCAACTCTTTTGATATTGACAGTTTCACCTAACATATTCTCAAAATAATTATTTCCATTTTGTTTATAATTGCCCGTAATAAATCTAAAAATTCATTATCAATATTTCAATGTTCTTTTATCATCTTTTCTCCAACTTAATAACTAAATTCTTTAATTTGTTTTGTGGTAAGAGTTTTATAATTATTTTGTAAATCTTTACCAGTCATTACTACATATTTATAAAATTTTTCTGTTGACAATATATATACTATATTATTCATATTTTCTCTATTATCTACTGTAATAAATATTCCAGAATAAACTAAAATATTTTTTTGCACTTTCATTAAATTAATATTACCATTAATCATAGTATTTAGTACTATTTTTTCTTTTAAAATATTTTGTAACCCTTGACTACGACCATAAGCATATCATAAACTGTTTTTATCAATATTTCTTTTTTGTAATTCTTCTTTATGAAAAAGAAAATATGAATAACATAAAGGATATTTTTCTTTCAATTCCTTTTCTGGTATTATTTCAACTTTATTATTATCTTTATTATAAAAATATGGAAAAATTATTTTTTTATTTATTTTTTTATAAATAACATCAACACCTTTAATTATATCTAATAAAAGCTCACTTTCAATTTCAAAGTTATTAAATAAATAATTCCCATTTTTTAAAATTTTAAAATTTGATGATATATAAATTTTATCCCTTAAGGTAGCTAAACCATATTGAATATTGCTAATATTAGTTAATTTATTTGGATTTTTTAAAATATTATTTATTTTTAACATATCATCAGATTCAAAAAAATTTCAAGAATTACTATTAACAAAATTAAATGGTATTTTTATATTCTCATATTTATTATTACTAATATATTTTTTATATCAAAAATAATCACTTTCATTTTTTTGAAATATTGAAATTGCATTATAAGTATTAATATTTTTAAAAATTTGCAAATGTCCAAAATTAATCAATAATTTTATATATTTATTTTCTAACAAAAATGTACGTAATTTTAATGCAGAAACATTTTTAAAAAATGTATTAGGTGTTATATAACCTAATACTCCTTTTTCCTTTAAATATAAAAATCCTAATTCAATAAAAACAATATAACTGTCAATAATACCAGAAGATGAAAGCAAATATTTTTTTTTAATAAAATTTCTAAATTCTAAAGACAAATTATGAACTCTAATATATGGAGGATTAGCAAAAATAAAATCAAATTTTTTATTAAATTCAAAAATAAGTGCATTATCATTAATTAAATTTTTCCATTTACAAGTTGGATAATTTCTATTAATCAATAAATCATTTAATCTTGTTATTGCTTTTTGATAAAAATTTTTATCAATTTCTATTCCATGAATTAAATTATCTAATAATTTAACTATATTAAATTTATTTATTTTTTTATTTTCACATTCAATAATAAATCTATCAACTATTTCAACCAAAAATGCTCCATCACCAAAACTAGGCTCTAAAACAGATTTGTCAATTATTGAATGTGAAAAATAATTTGAATTATCTAATATTAATTTCACTATTCATTTTGGAGTAAAAATTTGTCCTAAGTTTTTGTTCATAATATCCTCTTCCAAAATTTATTTATATGAATATTTTTTAATGACTTGTTCTTCTAATGAGAATTTACAATATTTTCTCGCTAATTAGTTTGCATAATATATGGTTAAATTGTCATATTGGTTTTTAATGTTATTTTTCATAAATAACCTCCAAAAAATGTTAATAGCATTTTAGCAGAATTTAATGTTAATATGTCGTATTATATTTTTTATTTTTATTGACATCCTTTACCATCCCTCTATGACATACTATAAATTACACATTGTGAAAATAAATAATGAAATGTAATTTTTTTCAAAATATATTATTTAGATGTGATTATGACAATTAAATGTATTTGTTGTAATGAAAATAAAGAAATGTTTAACAATGACATCGTAGAAAATCAAAACAATTATTGAGAAAGGATTTTAAAAATGAATAGATGTAATTGAACTGAAAATGTTACGATAAAACAAACACTCAATCGTTCATATTTTTTCTCAAATAATTGATTTCATTTCTAATCTCTAAATCGTTTTTTGTTAAAATAAGTTATGTTAATATAAGTTTTATCTCAGCAATTTCAATTATTCCTAATTAATTGTTTATACAAACTATTAATTATCTTATTTTCTTGTGTTTTCCTTTCATTAGGATTACCTATTATCCCTCAATCACTAACGTTACCAACAATTCATCCACATCTTTTTTATTAATTAAACATACTTATTAATGTTGTTACTAAAATAAATAATAACGCGTATGTGTCGACATATATTATAACTCATATTTGACTATTTGTTTTCTGCCTATCTGGTTCACTTTCCATTACTCATCACTCCTTATAAATAAAGTATTACTTTTCTTTCAAAATTTAACATAAACTAATCTTATTATAACAGATGTACCTATTATAATACCAGCAACAATTTTATACCATTAAAAGAAAAATATTTCAATTTGACTAAATTTGAATTTTTATATTATGATAGGGATTTAATTAATCCTAAAATTACAATATTTTTAAACCAAAAAAATTAATAAACTAAAAAACATATATCAGTAATCTTTATCAGATTTTATATAATAAAATACTATTGTTAGGATAACACTTATAAGTAATGATAAAAACAATATTATAAAAAAATATTAAAGAATCTATAGACTTTATAAGTTTTTGCCATTTGATATTACCTTTCCTTTTTACATTGTATAGATGTTTAAGGGGTTGGATAATAAAACTCTGAGGGGTTATATCTTATCTGAAAATAACTTTACTCAACCTTTAACTTTATAAATAAAAGTATAATTATATAACATTTTTAAACTACAAGTAAAATAAAAAACATTAAAACTTAATGTTTTTTATTTTATTTCTTGGAGGAAGTTGTGGTAGAACATCACTACTAATTGCTTGTGATAACTCTATTTCATAATTATCTTGCATTACTTCTGCATAAATATGGTTATTTTCTACAAAATAGTAAGGATTATTTACTGATGATATATCACTACTTTTATTACTAACTAATAAATTATCTTCTCTTAACTTATTTACTTCTGTTGTTAACTCAATTATTTTTTTTGTTAAATTATTTGCTTCTATTATTAACTTATTTATTTCCGTTGTTAATTTTTTACTTCTGGTCTTAACGTATTAAATTCTTCTTTAAAATTTTGCAATTCTACATTTTTATTTTTGAAATATCTACGATAAATTTTTTTTAAAAATTGTAACATTTACTTTCTCCTTTAATTATCAAAAATCATTACTTTTATTATTTTCTAAAATGACACTAGTAACTATAATCATATATTATTTATAATGAAAATAAAACTATAAATAGAAACTTATTTACTAAAATATAATGCTAAAACATATTTTTATTATCCATGTGGCTCAAAGATTGGATGTGGCACATTTTCTACTTTCGGATTAATAATATTTTTATTTCAGGGAATTACTTTATAAAATATATAAGCACAAATAAAATCAGCTGCTTTACTTAAACAAGAAATCATAATTACCATTTTAATACTTAAATCAGTTCACTGTAATAAGGCAAAAGTAATAAAAATATCAACAAATCAAATTAAAAATAAATCAGCAATACTAATAATCAAAGTATAACCACCAGCATAAAGAAAACTAAATAATGGTTGCATCATATTAATAAAAAAATATGTAACTGCGGAAAAAGCCATATATCAAATTGCAAGTTCCATAGCATCAGGAGATAATTTTGGAAATAATACTTTTGGTACTCAAAAGGCAAAACTTACGATAATTAAAGCAATAATAGTTGAAATAATAAAACTCAATTTTAATATTTTCTTCGCATTTTCTTTGGCAAGTTCTAATTCGCCTGATCCTAACTTGCTACCAACAGCATAACCGACTAAAGCATTATAACCTCTAAAAGTAGAATAAAAAATAGCAACAACAGTACCAACAATTTGTACAGCAGCAACAACATCAGTATTACCAAAATGAGAATATAAAGCTGTTAACATAACAACCGAAAATCCAAATAAAACCTGACTAGCAAATAAGGGAATAAAAGTAATAATATATTTTTTATGTAAATCTTTAGTAAAATTAAAAATATTTCAATTAGGACAATAAATTGGTTTTTTATAAATTAAATAACCTAGCAAGATCAAACATTCTACTGCTCGTGAAACAATTAAACTTATTGCTAGCCCCTCAATGCCTAAATTTGGTCCATTGGCATATGGTAATGATAAAACACAAACTAAAATAGTATTTAGAAATAATGAACAAATAGAAGTTATTAATGGTGTTTTAACATTACCACATGTATTCATCGTGATTGAGATAATAAAAGCAAAACCCAATAATGGATAATTTCAAGCAATTAATTTACTATACTCTTCAGCAACACTAATCGCAGCTTGATGAGAATTATCTTCAGCACCAAGAATTGCTCCCATAATTTGTTTACTAAATAATTCTAGGATTGCCACAAAAAATATTGAAAAAAGTAAAGTATAAAATAATTTTATATTACTAGTTTCTTGAATTTTTTTCTTATTATTAACACCTAAATATTGAGCAGTAAAAATATTACCAGTAACAACAATCGCAAAAAATATATATCAAACCATATCATAAATATTACTTGATGATGCTACTCCCGCAATTGCATCATCATTTCCAAATTGACCAACAACAAAGTTATTCATCAAATTTATTAATGTTTCAATTAAAGATTGCGCACAAATTGGAATCATAAATAATAATGCCATTTTATAAAAATTTAAATTATTTTTTTTAAAAACTTTCATCGTATTTCACCTAAATCTAAAATTTTAATACAGTAAAATTATATTCAATAATAATGTTAACCTTATTATTATATATTTAACGAATAATTACTTTAAATTTTCGCTTTAATAATTCTTGAATATTGTTAATTTGGATACTTACTTTTGTTTCATCTAATTGCTCTGTTTGACTATTAAATTTCAAATTAAAAGTTAATGAATGTTGAAGCTGTGACTTTAATTTTTCATCACTATAAAAATCAATTAAAGATATTTGTTCTAAAAAAACAATATTAGCATTGATGATAGTATCTTTTATATCAGAAAATTTAATATTATGACTAACAATAATTGATATATCACGACTTAAAGCATTAAATTTTGATCAAAATTTAAATTTAGAAACTATTTTTTGCGAACCTTCAATGATTTTAAGTAATTTACTACAATTAATTTCTGCTAAAAATATTTTTTCAACAGCCATCACTTTTTCTGTTTGTGGATGAAGTGCACCAATTGTTGCAATATGTTCTTGCTCATGAAAAATATCTGCACTTAAATAAGGGTGCATTAGAGGATTATTATTAGCTTTGTAAACAATTGAATCAAATAAATGAGGAATAATTTTTGCTAAAAAACCATCAATAAAACCTTTAACAAAATAATAAGTACTATTAGTAATTTTATTAGTAGTTATTTTTGGTCAAAAATTATCCATAATCATAAATGCTAAATGATGACAATCTTCATTTTCATCACTTGTATAAATAGTTTCATCAGTAAAAATTTTTAATTGTGTTATTTTACGAGCATAATTATACTGACAAATTTTTAATAAACTTTCTGTTAAACTAAAACGCATAACTTCTCTTGTTAATGTTAATGGTGATTCTAATTTTACTGGTGTTTGATAATTAAAAAAATTAAATTCATCTAGTTTTTGAGTATTTGTTAAACTATACGTTTTTACTTGATTAAAACCATAGCTTGCTAAATGTTGTCTTCAATTTATCATTAAAGTTTCCATTACTGTTGGTAACTTTGGAACTATATTAAATTGTGGTTTAATAACTGGCAATTTATCATAACCAAATATTCTAGCAACTTCTTCACTAAAATCATTAACATTATTTAAATCACTACGATGATTAGGAACTTTTACTTTTAACATTCCTTGATTTTTTAAATCAACTTCAATTTGACAACCAATAATAGTTAAATAATTAATTACTTCATTAATTGCAAAATTCGTTCCTAAAATTTTATTAATAAGATTAAAATTAAAATTAACTATTTTTGTTTTAGTTTGATAAGGTACATCATTACTAAAACCAATAATCCGATAATTAACTTGTAATTGTCCTAAAATAAATAAATAGCGTTGTAAAGCAATTAAATAATAATCAGGAACAACTGGTCGCGTTAAACGTTCAATTAATATATTAGTAACAGCGGCATGTCGCTTTACTTGTTTACTCATTAAAGTAACATCAGGATTAATTGAAAAAATAAAAATTTGTTGTGAATTTGCTCTAACTTCATATTCAACATTATGACTAACACCTAACACACTAAAAGCTAAGTATTTATCATGTAATAGCAAATCACCCTCTTTAATTTTTAAATTTCCTTCTGGATATGATTTCGGCGAAATATTTAAAGATGGTTTTTGTAAAACATCAGCACTAAAAGCAATTAAGGGTTGGCCCAATTCTAACATAACTAAATTAATAATATCCTCTACTAAAGTTTTAGGTGAAATATTAGCCAGTTGTAATATTCTTCTAATTCACATTGGTGTAATTGGACATTTCTCATTAAATGAAAGCTTTAATGTTGCTAATGCTTCAATTTTATCATTAACAACAGTAACTTGATTTTTACTATCTAAATTGGTGATACTACTAACTTCCATATTTTTTAAAGCAATTTTAAAATAACCACTTAATTCTCGAGCAATACTATAACTACCTAAACAATCACTACGATTTACTGTTAAATCAATAAAAAAAATTGTGTCATCTAAATTTAAATATTGTAATGGATTACCATTACCAACGATTGCCTCATTTGGTAAATGAATAATACCACTTAATTCTTCTTTATTTTGAACATTACCATTTAATCCTAATTCAGTTAATGAACAAAGCATTCCTGCTGAAATTACATCCTGAATTGTTCTTTCGACAATAGTAAGACCATTACCTAGAATACTACCTATCCTTGCGACAACAACTTTAATACCAATAGTAATATTAGCAGCCCCACAAACGATCTTTAACATTTCAGTACCAATTGTTACTTCACAAATATTTAATTTACTTGATTTAGGATGCTTAGTAATTTTAGTGATTTGGCCAACAACTAAGTTTGTATTAGTAAACATTAAATTTTTTACTTGATCAACTTCAAAACCTAAACTATTTAAAGCATTAACAATCTCATGATCTTTAATATTACTAATATTCAACCATTGTGACATGATTTTACGTGAAACTATCATTTTTTATATAACTCCTTTATAACTTTAAAACTGGTTTAAGAAACGCAAATCATTATTATAGAATAATCTGATATCATCAATCCCATATTTAATCATAGTAATTCGTTCAATACCAACGCCAAAAGCAAAACCTGCTGCTGCTTCATCCAAACCTGCTGCCATAAAGACATTGGGATGAATCATACCAGCACCTAAAACTTCAATTCAACCAGTATATTTACATAATGAGCAACCTTCGGTGTTACATTTTGGACAACTTACATCTACTTCAACTGAAGGTTCGGTAAATGGAAAATAGCTGGGACGCAATCTTGTTTTAGTTTCTAAGCCAAAAAATTGCTGACAAAAATAATTTAATGTTCACTTTAAATTTGCAAAAGTAATGTTAGGACTAACTAAAAAACCATCAACTTGCATAAATTGATGTGAATGAGTAGCATCATCATCATCTTTACGATAAACATTTCCTAAACTAATAATAGCGGTTGTTACTTTTGAGTCTTTATTTTGTTCACTAAGAATTCGTGCCGTCATATTTGTGGCATGTGTTCTTAATAATCAACAATTAACTTTATCGCTACCATTTTCAAGATAAAAAGTATCTTGCATATCTCTGGCTGGATGATCAATTGGTAAATTTAAACGGTTAAAATTATATTCTTCATTTTCTACCTCATTACCACTAACAATTTGATAACCTAAATTTTTAAATATATCAGATATTTCAGTAACAGTTTTTAATAAGGGATTAACATGACCAATGGTAAAATCAATACCTGGCAATGTTAAATCAATTTTTGAAGATTTAAGTTGTTCATTAATATTTTTTTTTTCAAGTTCATTAGATTTATTTATAATATACTCACTAATTTCTTTTTTTACTTTATTAACTGCTTGACCAATTTCAATTCTAAAATTATGAGGAAACTTATCTAATGAACTTAATATGCCATTAATATCTGAGTTTTTACCCAAATATTGTGATTTTAAAATTTGTAAATGATGTAATTCAGTAACTTTATCGATATTACTAAATGCTTGTTGTTTAATAATCTCTAATCTTTTTTTTAAATCGTTAACCTCTAACATTATGTTCCTCCATCAATTTATTAATACATGTAATTAAATTTATAATTCAAAATAAGTATAATTTATTTTAATATATTACTAGTAAATAAGCAATATCCTACTATTGCCACACTTGTTGCTAAATTTAATGATTCAACAGTAGTAGAAGTTGCAATCAAAATATTAGTATCAATTTTATCTTTATACTTTTTATTAATTCCTTGTCCTTCATTGCCAAATAAAAAAGCATTTTTTTTCTTAAAAACAATATCAGATAAATTAGTACTATTAGTTTCATGCAAAAATGTACCATAAATCATATAGTTTTCTTTTTTTACTTTTAATAAAAATTGATCAAAATTTTCATAATAAACATTAGTATCAAAAATAGCTCCTTGACTGGCATTAACTACTTTGTGATTATATAAATCAACGCTTTCATTTGACAAATAAACTTCAGAAATATTAAAAGCACTTACACTACGTAAAATATTTCCTAAATTACCTGGATCTTGAATTGTATCAAGTAGAATAATATTAGCAACATTAAAATAGGTTACCGGTTTGATAATATTGCAAACACCAATTATTGGTTGTGGTGTTTTTTGTTGGGAAATTTTTTTAATAATCATGCTATTAACAATAATAATTTCAATATTATAACACTTTTTTAATAAGTTATCATATTTATCTAAATATTTTTCATCAATATATATTGTTAGTAATCTTTTTTTAAATAAAGCAATACTTATTAAATGTTCTCCTTCAATTAAAAACATTTTTTTGAGATTGCGATGCTTGCTTTCATGTAATAATACTAATTGTTGAATTATTGGGTTTTTAAGCGAGGTTATTTGTTTCATCAATAACTCCTTGTTTTAATATTTTTTGACATTCTTGAAAATTTGGACAATATTGACCAACAAAATTTCAAAATAATTTTTGATGATGACTATGAACTATATGCGCTAATTCATGAATTATAACATAATCAATTATTTGATAGTCAAAATGAATTAATTTATAATTAAGGGTAATAACTTTTTTATGTGGTTGACAAACTCCCCATTTGCTTAACATTGAACGAATCTTAAGCACTGAGAATTCAATATTCATAATTTCTGATCAATATTGCAAACGATTTATAAAAATTTCCTTTGCTTCTTGTTTTAAAAAATTTTGAATTTTAACTAATATTTGTTTATGATCTTGAATTTTGGTACATACTACTAAATTATTAAATTCAAAATAAATAATAGTTTTTTTGGCATGATATTTAGTGATTAATTGATATTTTTTACTTAAAAAATAAAGATAACTATCATCATTATTAAGAACAATATTAGGTTTTAAAATAGTTTTCTTTTTTAAAATTTTGGGTAAACTTTTTAAAATAAAATCTTCAATTAATTTTTCTTGCACAAAAAATGGAGCACTAATAATGATTTGATCATTACGTACTTTTAAATACATATGTTTCTGTTGTTTATATGTAATAACATACTCTCATTTTTTATCGTTATAATGAAAAATCTTAACATTAGTCATTGTATTCCCCTAAATAATAGTTTTATTTGTTTTCTTTTAATAATTTTGTGATTGTCGTAAATGATTTACTTCATTTTTATAAATATAGCAAGTAATAATGTCTTCACTATTAAATTTACATTTTTTACCAATAGTAAAATAAATATTTAATAATTCAAAAAAATCATTACTTGATTTTGTTCTAAAAAAAGTTGTAACCAAACTAAATAAATCAATAAATGCTAGATTAAGATCTTGATAATTGGTTTTTTCTAAAAAATTAAAATTCTCAAAATTAATCTTAAGACTAGTACCGATACTAAGAATAAAGTGAAGACTGTCAATATATTCTTCAAGCATTATTGATTTTTCACTACTTGGTTTTGTACTTCAATATTTAAAACATCTTTGCTCATTTGCAAATTCTCCTAATTCAACTAAAAGTGCTAAGAATCTAGCAGTTAACGTTCCATTATCACTAAGATTATGATTAATAATTATTTTTTTATCTAATTGATTTTGCATTTTAATAATTGTTGAAAATTGTTTTGCATTTAGCATAAAATAACTCACTTTCTATTTTTAACTATTAATTAACATTTTTTTGCCTTTTTTTCTTCAAAATTTAAACTTTGAAGAAAATTTTGTTATTAATGTTTTTTTATTTTCATAAATAGGATTAATCTTTGTTCCTTTTTCAATATAAAAAGGAACAAACGTTTTTATAATAAAAATATATGTTAACCCTAATAATGAAATCCCAACAGTCGACATAAATATAAAACGAAAAATTGGTAATCACACTGAAGTATCTAATACTTTTTTACCAAAACCTGCTGTATAGCCAGCACTACCAATAAATAAGTAATTAGTGCCAAAAGAAGTATTAAAAATAAAAACACCAGCACCAAATAAAGTTAAATATAATATACTTTTTTTAATATATATTTTCTCATATTCAATATGACCATATAAATATAATAATAAATAAGAAAACATAATAATAATATGAATTAAGTAATAATTTCAATAAAGAAAATGTTGAGGACCAAATACTCATTTAGCTTTATCAGGTAATAAAAATGCCAAAATAACTGGACCAATTAATGGAAAAGTCATATTAAATAAACTTTTATTAGGTATCATTAACAGTATTGAACTAGTAAGATTTAATACTGAACATAATTGAAAGGGAAAATAATCATATCAATAATAATTATCACCACTCAAACCGTGAACAACATAAAAACTAATATATAAAAATAATTGAAAAATACCTAAATTTCATTTAAAAAGATAAGATTTACTTAAATTAACATAAAATTTTTTAAAAATAAATAAACTAATTATTAAAATAAATGAAATAGTTAATCCAATTCAATAATACATACCAAATAAAGGATTAATAACTGTTTGTGGATTACCATCAAAAAATCCGAGAGTAACAATGTGCATAAATAGCCCCTAAATATTTTTTAAATTTTTTTTCTTTATAGTATAAGAAGCAAATTTATTTTTTAATTTTACCATTAAATTAATATAAAACAAAATTTGTGATAAAAAATATTTTTTTATAATCATTAAAAATATCACAATTTTAATTAGTTTTTCATTAGAGTAATTATTGCAACTTAATGGTAATACTTTCTCTCGTTTACATTTTTTTGTGATTTTGAAGCTGAGAGTTTATCATACCTATTTGTTGATGATTAATTTTTGTCTTTTTTAAATTATTTGGTAAATTTAATGATTCTAAATTTTGATTCATATTTTTTCATATTCTTGATAAATTAAAACTTCTTTGAATGCCTTAACAATTTCTAAATTACCTTTTTGAACAGCACTCATTAAAGCAGTATTACCATACTGATTAACATCAGCATTATGGACAAGCAAATTAACTATTGATAAATTACCATTTCTAGTAGTTTCCATCAAAGGTGTATTTCCATATCTATTTACATGATTGACATTAGCCTTATTTTCTATTAATGCTTTAATGATTTCCAAATTATCTTCTTTAACAGCTGATATTAATTTTTCAGTTTTTCCCTTTTTTCTATTTTCTTTTTAACATTAAAATTCTATTATTTTAAAAGTAAAATAATAGAATTAAAAACTTATATGTGTAATAATGATAAATAATATCAAATTTTATATATTTTACAAGTTGTAATTAATAATTTCTTTAAATAAATTGACTTAAATTGATTACGTTTAATGATTGACTATATTTTAAAATTGTTTTTTTAATGCACAATGCTAAATCATGTTCCGTTCTTTGTTCTTCTAAAGTTATTCACTATATGTGGTAACAATTAATTATCATACTTAATTGTTACCACATCGTAACGATTTTTTTATTACTTTCATTTTTTCTAATTATAACGATAAAAAATATTTTTTTAACAATTTTCTTATTAAAGACACTAATGTTATATTACATATTTTTTAATAAATGTTAATTATATTTTTGATAAAGTTTTTAAAGAAAAAAGTTATTAATTTAAATTAATGAAAGGCGATAAAAAACTATGAAAAAATTTCTAAGTATTTTTGAAACTATTGGATTATTGTCAAGTTCATCAATTATTGCAGTACCAACTTTATCAAATATTAAAACAAATAGTATTCTAAAAAAGAAAATCAAATGTTTAATGAAGAATTTAATTTTATATTAGAAAACGCCAAACAAGAAATTAATATGCCTAAAATCTGCTTAGTTTAGAAGATTTAGCTAATTTAATAGAACAAGATAGCTTTCAATTAAATAAATTTTATGTCAGAACTGAACCTAGTTCTTATTATCCTAATAATATAATGGTGACATATATTTAACATATATGTCACCATTCTTCAAAAGAAACTAAAATTCGAGTTAGTACATTGCTAATCAATTTAAAATAAATCAAATTAATCATAATTTTAAATATAAAAGCACATTTACAATTTCATATCAATTGTAAATAATAAAGATATACATATATAATAAATATTTTTCTAAATCAAAATACATGGCTATCTATATATTTTTTATACAGCAAATATTAAATGATTAAAATATATTATAAAACTATGTTATGTTGCTACATCCAATTAAAGTATGTGTTAAATGACAGTCAACACTTATGCAATTAAAGAAAAGAACATCTATATTGAGACTACTATAGATGTTCTTTTATTATTTTGCTAATGCAGATTTTGATACTAAAATTAATTTTTCAAATTCTTCTGGTTGATTAATTGCTAATTCAGATAATATTTTACGATTAAGATTAATATTAGCTTTATTTAAACCATTAATAAAACGTGAATATGATAAATCATAATTACGAACAACGGCATTAATTCTCTGAATTCATAATTTACGAAATTCACGCTTACAATTTTTACGATCACGATAAGCATAAACTAATGAGTTCATTACTTGTTCATTTGCGGTACGATATAAACTATGTTTTGCTCCATAATATCCTTTTGCTGCTTTTAATACTTTTTTACGACGATGATTAGTTGTATAACCACCTTTAACTCGAGCCATTTTACTGTCACCTTCCTAAATTAAATCTTTTAAACGTTTATAATCAGAAGCAGATACTTCACTGTAACCACGTAATTGACGTTTTTGTTTTGTTGTTTTATTTTGTGCTAAGTGAGAAACAAAGGCACGACTACGCATTCATTTACCACTGCCTGTTACTTTAATTCGTTTTGTTAAAGCTTTTTTTGTTTTCATTTTTGGCATATTTTTTACCTCCTAATAATTAACCTTCTTGATTTTTCTTTTTTGGAAAAAGATAAATAGTTTGTATATTTTTTTCTTTTTTATCAAAATTTTTATCATAAATACAAACATCCTCTAATTTTTTATAAAATTTTGTAAGTACTTCCATACCTGCTTCAGGATTATGTAATTCACGACCACGATATTTTAATGTAACTTTTACTTTATTACCATTACTTAAAAATTTACGGGCTTTATTTGCTTTAGTTTTAATATCATTATTATCAATAACAACACTTAATCGAATTTCTTTTTCTTCAATAATTGTTAATTTTTGTGCTTTTTTAGCTTCTTTTTCTTTTTTTTGTTGTTCAAAACGATAAGTATCAAAGTTAAACATTTTACAAACAGGTGGTTTAGTATTTGGTGATATGCATAATAGATCATACCCCAAATCTTCTGCCTTTTTTAAAGCATCCTGCTTTTTCATTAAACCATAATTAACTCCATCATTACCAATTACTAAAAATTCATAAAAGGGAATACTACTATTTCACAAATTATCATTATTTTTTAAAGCCATACATACCTCCTTTAATTTGCATAAATAAAAGTGTGCTTAAATTGCACACTCACCATTACAAAACCTTATTTTCAAAATAAAAATTTAAAGCATTGAACCTATAACAACTTAGTTATCAGGTGAGCGTAAAATACTACTTTCTTTATGACAAATATCATTATAATAGATTTTTAATAAATTACAACATTTTTTGTATAGCAATAGATAAAATCATTACTACTTATTGTTAAATTTATATTTTTGAAGATGATAATTGATATTTACTTGTAACAAGAGCGATTGGTTTTGTAAATTGATAGCATTTACCTTTTTTAAAAGATTCTTCATTATTATCTAAAATATGATAATACTTTAAAATATTTAATCTATTATCATTATCACATTAATCTTTTATATTTAATGGTGTCAAAGTATCATATCCTTTTCTTGTCGATAAATTTTTTTAATAGTTGTTTAAATTTTTTATTAAAATAAAGTTCAGTTTTATAAATTATGTTAAAGATTTTTGCTTCAATTTTATTTGGATAATCCCAATTTTTTATCTATTAAAATACTAATAATTTTATTTATTATTTTTTTTAGAATTTAATAAATTTTTATCTTTTAACCTATTTACTTGATTAATTATTTTCACTATTCTTATGTGATGATTTCGATTTGCTATCATTAAAACTGTTTCATTAAAATAATTAACGTTAATATTATTTGCTATTAAATAATTAACGACATCGATACAATTATTTTCAATAGCTAATATTAAAATATGATAATCATAATCTTTTAATTCATTAAAATTAACAGTTTTTAACAAACTAATAATGTTATTTTGAATTTTCATATTTAACATTAATTGATGAATTTTTTTCATCATCATCACTATTTATTATTTAATTTTAATATTTTTTAATTTTTTCAATCATCCATTTTTCTCCTTTACCCATTAAAAACATATTTGTTTAAAACTAAAACAATAGATCAAAAACTATTATTGAAATAATACAAAATCTATCTCTCCTTCGTTCTCCTTAATCGAATCTTAATAATAGAAATTTATATTATTAATCAACTTATTAGTTTATTATTGATTAATATAAATTTGTTTTAACACTTTTTGTATTAAATAGTTATTGAATTTTAAAATAAAAAAATTAAATAATAAATATATTGGAATTAAAAAAATGTTAAAATTATTAACATCAATTAATTTTAAAAAAGGAAGAGTAAAAATGAAATTAAAACGTTTCATTAAAAGTTTAGTTAATAACTTTTTATTTATTATTAATGCTATTTTATGAATTTTTAATATTAATTCGATTGGTGAACTTATTACAGGAATTAATGTTAATGCAAATCATAAAGAAAAATTAATTTATGGATTTGCTAGTTTACTACAATACATAAGTTATTTATCAATAATTGGACTTATTATTACTATTTATTGATGAACAAAAAATGATTTATCAATAGCAGAACGTATAAGCAAAATAAAATAATTATAAAATATTAATCTTCATTTTTTTCAATAAATAAATTATTAGATTCTTCTTCAATAATTATTTCTAACTGTTTAGTTTCAATTAAATACTTAATAAAAGGGTGTAAAATTCCCTTTTTATCATTATTCATAAAATCATCTCTTCCTTAAACTGTTACAAATAATAATTAACTACTGATTTTACATAAATATTAACATTTTTTTCTATTTTTTCAGTGATAATACAAATAAAATAGTCTTTCTTAACTTTGATTACTAATTCTAAAAATAAAAAAATCTTAATATTAAAATTAAGATTAGTAAAAAAATAAAAAAATTTGGCATCGTGCTATTTTCCCAGTACTGGTATTTTCGCCGCTGGAGTGCTTAACTGCTGTGTTCGAGATGGGAACAGGTGTGACCACTCCGCCATGGACACCAAATAGTTTAGCAATTGCTCCCTAAAAACTAGAAACAGACATCTTTAAATTTGATTACTTTTGATTTGCAATAGCGAATGTATTCTTCAATAAATCCTCGATCTATTAGTATCAGTTAGCTGAACATATCACTATGCTTACACACCTGACCTATCAACCTTGTAGTATTCAAGGGATCTTACTTCTTTCGAATGAGAAATCTCATCTTGGAACTGATTTCGCGCTTAGATGCTTTCAGCGCTTATTCATGCCCTACATAGCTACCCAGCTGTGCCACTGGCGTGACAACTGGTGCACCAGAGGTAGGTCCATTCCGGTCCTCTCGTACTAGGAACAGCTTTCCTCAAATTTCTTACGCCCACGACAGATAGGGACCAAACTGTCTCACGACGTTCTGAACCCAGCTCGCGTACCGCTTTAATGGGCGAACAGCCCAACCCTTGGAAGCGACTACACCTCCAGGATGCGATGAGCCGACATCGAGGTGCCAAACCTCCCCGTCTATATGAACTATTGGGAGAGATTAGCCTGTTATCCCCGGGGTAACTTTTATCCGTTGAGCGACGGCCTTTCCACACAGCACCGCCGGATCACTAAGCCCAACTTTCGTTCCTGCTCGACTTGTATGTCTCGCAGTCAAGCACCCTTTTACCTTTGCGCTCTACATATGATTTCCATTCATATTGAGGGTACCTTTGGGCGCCTCCGTTACTTTTTAGGAGGCGACCGCCCCAGTCAAACTACCCACCAGACACTGTCCTTAGACCAGATTATGGTCTCAAGTTAGAATTTCAATATAGCAAGGGTGGTATCCCAATGGTGACTCCATGCCTACTAGCGTCTGCATATCACCGTCTCCCACCTATGCTGTACAAACTACACCAAAATTCAATATCAAGTTGTAGTAAAGCTCCACGGGGTCTTTCCGTCTAATCGCGGGTAACCTGCATCTTCACAGGTACTAAGATTTCACCGAGTCTATAGCCGAGACAGCGTCCGGATCGTTACGCCTTTCGTGCGGGTCAGAACTTACCTGACAAGGAATTTCGCTACCTTAGGACCGTTATAGTTACGGCCGCCGTTCACTGGGGCTTCAGTTCAAAGCTTCGCTGAGACGCTAACAAATCGCTTTAACCTTCCAGCACTGGGCAGGCGTCACCCCCTATACATCGTCTTACGACTTAGCAGAGAGCTGTGTTTTTGCTAAACAGTCGCCCGGACCTCTTCACTGCGACTCATAGTAATATGAGTTCCCCTTCTCGCTAACTTACGGGGTTATTTTGCAGAGTTCCTTAGCTATAGTTATCTCGCTTGCCTTAGGATATTCTCCTTGACCACGTGTGTCCGTTCTCGGTACAGGCACCATGATGATGTCTTTAGAAACTTTTCTTGGAAGTTTGGCATCAAATGCTTCGTTACTAAGCGAACCGTTCACTCCCCATTATACTTCAAGGTTAACGCTGTGCGGATTTGCCTACACAACCCTCTTTGTACTTAGCCCAGCACTACCAACCACTGGGACATTTTAGCCTTCTCCGTCATTCCATCAGTCACCATGGTGGTACAGGAATATCAACCTGTTATCCATCGACTACGCCTTTCGGCCTCGCCTTAGACCCTGACTAACCCTGGGTGGACGAACCTAGCCCAGGAAACCTTGGTCAATCGGCATGAAGGATTCTCACCTTCAATCGTTACTCACGCCGGCATTCTCACTTCTAAATGCTCCACTAGTCCTTCCGGTCTAACTTCGTCGCCGATTAGAACGCTCCCCTACCGCCCACAATATATGTAAACAACATATATATAGACCCATAGCTTCGGTACAATGCTTAGCCCCGGTACATTTTCCGCGCAGAATCATTCGACTAGTGAGCTGTTACGCACTCTTTAAAGGATGGCTGCTTCTAAGCCAACCTCCTAGCTGTCTGAACAATTCCACATCGTTTTCCACTTAGCATTGATTTGGGGACCTTAGCTGATGATCTGGGCTGTTTCCCTCACGTCCATGGACCTTATCACCCATAGACTGACTGCCAGACATATAACAATGGCATTCGCAGTTTAATTGCATTCAGTACCCCGAGGTGGGGCCATCATACATTCAGAGCTTTACCTCCATTGCACTAATTCTGACGCTAGTCCTAAAACTATATCGGGGAGAACCAGCTATCTCCAGGTTCGATTGGAATTTCACCGCTAGCCACAAGTCATCCACGGTCTTTTCAACGAACGTTGGTTCGGTCCTCCATTAACTGTTACATTAACTTCAACCTGCTCATGGCTAGATCACCTGGTTTCGGGTCTACAACCACATACTAAACGCCCTATTCAGGCTCGCTTTCACTTCGGCTCCGTCTTTTCAACTTAACCTTGCATGTAATCGTAACTCGCCGGCTCATTCTACAAAAGGCACGCCGTCACCCATTAACGGGCTCCGACTTGTTGTAAGCATATGGTTTCAGAAACTATTTCACTCCCCTCTCGGGGTACTTTTCACCTTTCCCTCACGGTACTGGTTCACTATCGGTAATTGGTTAGTATTTAGCCTTACGCAGTGGTTTGCGCAAATTCCGACAAGGTTCCACGTGCCTCGCCGTACTCAGGATGCTGTCAAAGAGATTTATACATTTCACATACTGGGCTATCACCATCTATGGCGTTGCTTCCCAACAACTTCTGCTATATATAAATTTTGTAACTCTTTATAGGCCAAACCTATAAGACAGTCCTCTAACCCCAATCTGATGACTGGTTTAGGCTGCTCCCTTTTCGCTCGCCGCTACTAAGGGAATCGCATTCGCTTTCTTTTCCTCTAGGTACTAAGATGTTTCAATTCTCTAGGTATCACTCTGCACAACTATGAATTCATTGGACAGTACTATCTGATTAAAGATAGTGGGTTTCCCCATTCGGACATCTCCGGATCAAAGCTTATTTCCAGCTCCCCGAAGCTTATCGCAGGTAATCGCGTCCTTCATCGTCTTCCAATTCCAAGGCATCCACCATACGCTCTTAATAATTTATTTTTAGAATATCCTATTGCAAGATAAAAATTATCTTATTTTTTTTAAAAGATGTCTATTATCCAGTTTTTAAAGAACAATTGCTCAGAGAAAACAATCCCTGAAAACTAAATAGAACAAAAGAACTATTCCAATAAGTCATCGACCTAATTTTTCTTGTTGTCTTGGTTTCTTAATTGAAACTAAACTCCATAGAAAGGAGGTGATCCATCCCCACCTTCCGGTAGGGATACCTTGTTACGACTTAACCCCAATCATCAACCCTGCCTTTGGCAGCTCCCTCCTTACGGTTAGGACACCGACTTCTGGCATTGCCAACTCTCGTGGTTTGACGGGCGGTGTGTACAAGACCCGAGAACGTATTCACCGCGACATTGCTGATTCGCGATTACTAGCGATTCCGACTTCATGAAGTCGAGTTGCAGACTTCAATCCGGACTGAGACTGACTTTTTGAGATTTGCTTGACCTTGCAGTTTAGCGACTCTTTGTATCAGCCATTGTAGCACGTGTGTAGCCCAGGTCATAAGGGGCATGATGATTTGACATCATCCCCACCTTCCTCTAGCTTACACTAGCAGTCTCCTTAGAGTCCCCAACTTAATGCTGGCAACTAAGGACAAGGGTTGCGTTCGTTGCTGAACTTAACCAAACATCTCACGACACGAACTGACGACAACCATGCACCACCTGTATCCTTGTTAACCTCTACTATATCTCTATAGCTTTGCAAGGTATGTCAAGACCTGGTAAGGTTCTTCGCGTTGCTTCGAATTAAACCACATGCTCCACCGCTTGTGCGGGTCCCCGTCAATTCCTTTGAGTTTCACTCTTGCGAGCATACTACTCAGGCGGAGTACTTAATGCGTTAGCTACAGCACTGCCTCATGACAACACTTAGTACTCATCGTTTACGGCGTGGACTACTAGGGTATCTAATCCTATTTGCTCCCCACGCTTTCGTGCCACAACGTCAGTAATAGGCCAGTTAGCCGCCTTCGCCACTGGTGTTCCTTCATATATCTACGCATTCCACCGCTACACATGAAATTCCACTAACCTCTCCTATACTCTAGTAATGTAGTTTCCAAGGCGGTTAGGGGTTGAGCCCCTAAATTTAACCTCAGACTTGCAAAACCGTCTACGCACGCTTTACGCCCAATAAATCCGGATAACGCTTGCCACCTATGTATTACCGCGGCTGCTGGCACATAGTTAGCCGTGGCTTTCTGGTAAGGTATGGTCGATACTAACATCATTTCCTTTGCTAGCACTTCTTCCCTTACAACAGACCTTTACAATCCGAAGACCTTCATCAGTCACGCGGCATTGCTCCATCAGGCTTTCGCCCATTGTGAAAAATTCCCTACTGCTGCCTTCCGTAGAAGTTTGGGCCGTGTCTCAGTCCCAATGTGGCCGTTCATCCTCTCAGATCGGCTACGCATCATTACCTTGGTAAGCCATTACCTTACCAACTAGTTAATGCGCCGCATCCCCATCAATTAGCGAAGCAAATGCTCCTTTTATTACTTATTATTGCAAATAAATAACATATGTGGTATTAGCTGTCGTTTCCAACAGTTATTCCCCACTAAATGGTAGGTTAGATACGTGTTACTCACCCGTTCGCCACTAAAGTATTGCTACTTTCGTTCGACTTGCATGTATTAGGCATGCCGCCAGCGTTAATCCTGAGCCAGGATCAAACTCTCAATAAAATTGTTTTTTGTTAAAAGATAATGTCTGACTTATTTAATTTTAAATAAAAATTGACGGATTAATTCTTGTTCTATTTAGTTTTCAAAGATCGTTTTTTCTAATTGACCCACTTAGCTTTGGGCATAATAAGTATCTTACAGAAAACAAAACCTAATGTCAATGAAAATAATACTAAAAAATAAATATTTTTTCTATATAAAAACTTGTTGTAAATTTTAGTATTGAATCATTAACAATTAAACTATAATAATTAATAAAAAATCATTTAAGTGTTAATCTTAAATGATTTTACATTTATATTTTATCTTCAACTTGTGTTACCAATAATTTTAAAAATTGTGATAAAACAACAACTTTACTTTCTTTTTGTCCATATTGACGATAACTTAAGTTGTTATTTTTGATTTCCTTATCACCAATAATAATTTGATAAGGAATTTTTTGTGTTTGTGTTTCAACAATTCGTTTACTAATAGTGCCACTACTAATAATTTCAGTACGTAAATTATGTTTTTTACATGCCTGCAATATTTTTTGAGCATATTCTAAAGTTTTGACTTTTTCATTTATTGGTAAAATCGCAATTTGTCTTGGTGCTAATCATAGTGGAAAAACACCTTTATTTTGTTCTAATAAGGTAGCAATAAAACGTTCATAGGTACCAATTAAGCCACGATGAACAATAACTGGATTTGTTTCATTATTATTTTCATCAATATAAGTTAAATTAAATTTTTTTGGTAATAAAAAATCAAATTGAATAGTAGATATTGTAATTTCATGACCTAATGCTGTTTTAATTTGAACATCAAATTTTGGTCCATAAAAAGCAGCTTCACCAAACATTGGTTTATATTGTAATTTTAATTCATCAAGTACTTCACGCAATGCTGTTTCTGCTTGATTTCACATTTTATCATCATTAAAATATTTTTCTTTATCAGCAGGATCTCGTAATGATAATGATAAATAATCAATATTAATATTTAAAGTTGCTAAAACTTCAGCAATTAATTGATAACAACGTTTAAATTCTGTTTTCATTTGATCAAGTCTAACAAAAATATGAGAATCAGTTAATTCCATACTTCTTACTCGTTCTAAGCCAGTTAAAGCACCACTTGCTTCATATCGATATAATAAAGCATGTTCACTTAAACGTAGTGGTAAATCTTTATAACTACGAGGGATACTTTTATAAATCATACAGTGATGTGGGCAAGTCATTGGTCTTAATACTAATTGTTCATTTTCTTTTTTAATTGGCGAAAACATATTTTCCCGATAATGATCTCAATGACCACTTTTTTTATATAATTCAACAGAACCTAAAACTGGAGTTGCTACTTCTTGATAATCTCACATAAATTCTTGCTTTCGTAAATATTCCTGTAAAACTTTTTTAATAACCATACCATTTGCTAAGAAAATAGGTAAACCTTTACCACAATCATCATTAAAGGTAAAGATACTTAATTCTTTACCTAATTTACGATGATCACGATTTTTACGTTCTTCAAGTTCATCAAGTTTCTCAACTAATTTTATTTTTGAATAATCACAAATGCCAGAAATACGTTGTAATTGTTTATTTTTATCATTTCCTAATCAATAGGCACCAGTAATGGTTAATAATTTAAAATCTTTAATTAATGCAGAACTATTAACAGCAACACCTGAAGCTGCTACTAATGTTTTATTATCAACTAAATATGAATAGTTTAATCCATTAACATGATTTAATTTAATATACTCTAAAATAAAAGCGTTATTTTGATAAGTTTTTAAAGCTTCTTCTTTAGTTTGACAAACACTTTTAATTTTAAGATCTTTTATTAAAATTTCACGCATTTTTGCTTCAATTTTAATTAATTCATCATTAGAAAGTCTTTTTTGATAATCAAAATCTAAATAAAAACCATTTTCATTAGTACCAGCAATAGTGATTAAGGCTTGGGGATACATTAATTTAATAGTATGAACTAAAACCATAGCACATCCATAATTCAAAACAGTTCATCCTAAAACATCATCTTTTTTAATAAACTTAATTTCAGCATCATCGGTAATTTCTCAAAATAAATCCTTTAATTGTCCATTCAAAGTAAAAGCGACAATTGAAGAATCAATATTTTCCTTGATTTGTTTTAATAATTGATAACCAGTAATTGGTTTTTCAATATGATAAGTTATTACTTTACCATCTAGTTTACTTACATTAATTTTCATATTTTTTACCTAATTCCTTTTCTAATTTACCTCAGTAGTACTAGGTTATTTAGCAATAAAAGTTGTAAAAGGTTTAGTACTATTATTAACATCTACTACTAATACTTTTGCTTTAGTAGGAATTATATAACTATTACTAATACTTTTAACTAGTTGTGTAGGATTACCTAATGCTATTGATGAAACACCTTCATTAGCTAAAAAAGTATAAATTCCAGAATTTATTGCAAATTTATTATAATTAATAACATTTTCAACAATTGGAATTATATAAACTGGTAAATGAGCATTAGCAATTGTTAAAATGTATTTACTATCTTGACTATTAGTAATTACATATTGTGGTTTTTCTTCAATAATTATTTTAATAGTTTTGGCAACTAATTGATCGTTTCCATATAATAAATCAGCTGCAACTTTACTTTGTTCTTGATGACTTTCAGCATCAACAAGAATTTTACTCATTGTTGCAATTGATAATATTGGATAATTTCCATTAGCAGATTCGCCTGATAACATCGTACATGTTGCTCCTCAATTCATAGCAATTCAAACATCAGTAACTTCGGCACGTGTTGGATGTGGATTATCAATCATTGAATCTAACATTTGTGTCGCAACAATTATTGGCTTGTTAACATTATGACACTTTTTGATTCATTCACGTTCTAAAAAAGGTACTTTTTCAAAAGGAATTTCAACTCCTAAATCACCACGAGCAACCATAATTGCATCTGATTCTTTTAAAATTTCATCAAAATTATTAACTGCTAATTGCGATTCTATTTTAGCAATAATTTGAATATGTTTACCATCATTATCATCTAAAACTTTACGAATTGCTTTAATATCTGCTGCTGAACAAACAAATGATGCAGCAACATAATCTACTTTTTGCTGACAACCAAAAATTAAATCTGCTTTATCTTTTTCAGAAATAAAAGGTAATGATAATTTAACATTTGGAATATTAATGGCACGACGATCTTTAATCGTATGTGTATTTAATGCTTGACAAATAACAGTATGATCTTTAACAGCAGTAACCTTCAATGTTAATTTACCATCATCTACTAATAAGTTATTATTAACTTTAATGTCTTTTGCTAAATTGGAATAATTTACTGAAAATTTTTCTGGAGTACCAATAATTTCTTCATTGTCAATGATCATAATAATTTCATTTTTTTTAATTTCAGCACTACCTTTGATAAAAGTATGAGTTCTTACCTCTGGACCTTTTGTATCTAACATAATAGCAACTGGCATATTTAATTGTTTTGATACTTGTTTAATCATTAAAATTCTTGCTAAATGTTCATCATGACTACCATGAGAAAAATTTAAACGAGCACAACTAGAACCACTTTCTACTAACTGTTGAATAATATCAGCAGAATTTGATGCTGGTCCTAAAGTAGTTACACACTTAGTTCTTTTTATAATTGATATCAAATTATTCACCTCTTTATTATTAAGTATTCTTCTTAAGAAGAACTCCTGATAAACGTAATATTTTATTAGTAACATTATTTTTATTGATTGTAGGTGTGTTTAACGCATCTTGAATTTCAATAGCTACTAATTTATTATCTTGTAATCCAATACAAACACTAGACTTACTACTATTATTACCAAATCTTTCGGCAGCAAAAATACCCATCATTGTTGCCAAATAACGATCAAATGCACTTGGTTTTCCCCCACGTTGAATTTGACCCAATATTACTGCTCTTGTTTCACATTCAGTATCTTTTTCAATAATTTTTGCTATTTTATTAACATCATATTGACGTTCAGCCACTACTATTACTAATGAACGACGTTGTTTTTTAGTATATAACTGTTTAATAATATCGATTAATGATTGTTCACCAATTCCTAAATCTTTAGTTGCTAATAAATCACAATTTGCAGCAGCAGCGCTATGAAGAGCAAGGTCACCACAATTACGACCCATTACTTCAACAATCATAATTCGCGCATGAGAATTAGCGGTTTGCCGAATCTTATCAAGATTTTCAACAATTGTATTAAGCGCAGTATCAAAACCAATAGTAAATTCACTGGAACTAATATCATTATCAATAGTTCCAGGAATCCCTACACATTGAATACCTCCCTCATTACTTAATTTTTGCAAACCAGTATATGTACCATCACCACCAATAGCAATTAATCCTTCAATATTTTTTGCTTTTAAAATTTCAATACATTTTTTACGAGTTTCTTCTTGTTCAAACTCTTTAAAGCGAGCAGAACCAATTATTGTTCCCCCCATTTCAGTTCCCAAATCAATTAAATTTGCTCAATTGTTATCAATAACATGAAAATCATTTGTTATTATTCCCCTATAACCATTTTTAATTAAAATTAATTCAAACGGTCTTTTATCACCAGTAGTACTTTTACTATTTTCATGATTGATACCACGAAAAGTTTTATGTACTGCATTAATAACATTATTCATACCTGGTGCATCACCACCAGAAGTTAAGATTCCAATTCTTCTTTTATTTAATTCTTGCATATTTAGTCATCCTCTCTTCTAATTATATTATTTATTTTAGTAATAATATGTATAATTCTGTTAAACTTAAAAAGGACAATAAGTAAATTTAACCGCAAAGTGCGGTTAAATTTATTAAAATATAAACAACTAGTTTATTTTTAATAAATCAATATTATAAAATACATCATTACCTAAAAATTTAGCTTGGCCATCTAAATCAGCTTCAATTGTTAATAAACGATTATATTTAGCAACTCGATCAGTTCGTGACATTGATCCTGTTTTAATTTGTCCAGTATTAAAAGCTACTGCTAAATCAGCAATAGTTGTATCCTCAGTTTCTCCTGAACGGTGAGAAACTACTGCTGTTCATCCCGCTTTTTGACACATTTCAATTGCTTCCATAGTTTCAGTTAATGTTCCAATTTGATTTAACTTAATTAATACTGAATTAGCAATGTTTTTAATAATTCCTTCTTTAATAATTTTTGGATTAGTAACAAATACATCATCACCAATAACTTGGAATTTACCCGCTGCTTTTTCTAACAATAATTTAAATCCTTCTCAGTCATTTTCAGCTAAACCATCTTCAATTGAAATAATTGGATATTTTTTAGTTAAACCAACTAAATAATCTACTAGTTGTGCTGAAGTTAATAACTTTTCAGTATTTTTACTTTTACCATCTTTATTACCAAAAACATATTTACCATTTTTATAAATTTCTGATGAAGCACAATCAATGGCAATTTTGATATCTTTATTTGGAGTATACCCTGCTTTTTTAATGGCTTCAACAATTAAATCTAATGCTTCTTCAGTTGACTTTAAATTAGGAGCAAAGCCACCTTCATCACCAACTGCCGTAACTAAACCTTTACTTTTTAAAATACTTTTTAAAGCATGAAAAGTTTCAGACGCCATTTGAATTGCTTTAGAAAATGTTTTAGCACCAACTGGCATAATTAAAAATTCTTGAAAATCAATATTATTATCAGCATGAGCACCACCATTAATTACATTTAACATTGGTACTGGTAATTGACAAGCATTAACACCACCCAAGTATGTATATAAAGGTATGTATAACTCATCAGCGGCAGCTTTGGCAACTGCTAAAGACACACCTAAAATAGCATTGGCACCTAACTTTGTTTTATTTTCTGTTCCATCTAATTTAATCATCGTTTGATCAACTAATCGTTGATTAGTAACTTCTAAACCAATAATTGCTTCGGCAATAATTTCATTAATATTTTTAATAGCTTTACTAACGCCAAGTCCACCATAAACTTTGGCATCTTTATCTCGTAATTCTAAAGCCTCCCTTGTTCCTGTTGAAGCACCCGATGGTACTAAAGCAAGTCCATATCCTCCATCTTCAGTTCAACATTCAACTTGGATCGTTGGATTTCCTCTTGAGTCTATTACTTGTAGTGCTCTCATATCAATAATGCAAGACATATTTGCTAGTTCCTTCTTTCTTTAATATTTTACTAATTATTATACAGAAAAAATATTGTTTAAAATCAAATAAGCACAAATATTTTTTATTTGTGCTTATTAAATAATAAGGATTTAATTATTTAATTACAATGTTACGGGAATATCTGAAGAGTCAGTGACTGCTGGAACTGAAATATTATTAACAGTAGTGTTAGTACTGCAATCCCATAATTTTCATTGTAGATCATTGTTTTCTGGTTTTAAATTTTCTTTATCATTAATAGCTGTAAATACTTTTTGTAATAATTTGCTATTAACATCAGTTAATAAACTATCATTTTTGATAAAACTAGATTCATCTTTATCTAAAAAGTTTACATATTTTATCACTTTAAAATTATTATTTTTATCAAAAGTAATATCAATATCACGAGAATAATAAACTAATTTTGATAATAAATCACCTTCTTCTTCAGTAAGTTTTATTTCAGCTTTTATTTGTTTAGTTACTTCATATTTTTCAGTACATAAAACATGTCATTTATTATTAAAATAACTTAATTTAAAAATCTTATCATTACTCTTACTATAACATTTAGGATTTACTACTATTGGTTTTTCTACTCTTTCTTTTGCTTTTTTATTTATATTGCTAAGACAGTTTTTCTCTTCAGTTGTCAATATGTTAGAACAATTTACTTTTTTATTATTTTCATTAATATAATATGCACGTAAAAACTTGCCATCATATTTATTAAATAAAATAACAGTATTAGCATTATTAGTTGCTGTCATTATTTTTTTTAAAATTAAACTTTCTTTTTCTTCAAATTTTAATTTTGTATCTAATGTATTTTCATGAGTTGTTACATTTAAATTTCACATTTTGATACCATTATCTCACTTTAAATTAATAACATTATAAATAGCAACTGCTGATGAAGTTGTAGCATGATGTTGACTAGCATTTGCTGCTACTTCTGCTCCATTTTCTCCTAAATGAATACCTTCAGTAGCTATCAACTCGGGAACATAAAATAAGTTATTATTAGCAAAATTTTTTCTTAAATCTGCTAATTCAACTATTTGAACGCATTGCAATTGATCTTGTTCATTATTAACTACTCATTTTTCTACTAAATCATTATTTAAATTTTTTACAAAATATACTTTTTTATAATGTCTATTAGTATTAAGCAATCGCGATCAATCCCTTTTATTTTCTGGAAAAAGTGGTTGTTCAAAAAAAAGATTTTCTGGCTCTGACTTAAGATCTGTTATTTTTACTTTATCATCTGCTATTACTAAACTATATAAACCTTCTTGACTCTTGTTTGCAAATACTGCCCTAATTGTAGCAACATTATCATCAGCAATTGCTAAAGGTTCAGATAATGTTTCCCGTTCTGATGGATTTTCTCATCTTTTTTTACAATAAAAAACACCAGCGCTACCAATATTTTTTTGTTCTGTTGTCAAACAAGATGCTAATCCATTATCATTTTCTGCACTTATAGTAAATCCTGATTGTGGAATAATACTTAATAAATCTGATAAATCATTAAACTCCTGGTCAGTTAAACTTTGAACCTCATATGCTTGATATTTTACATTATTATAAATTCAACCAGGAATAATTGTTTTAGTTATTTTATAAACTTTTCAACAAACCTCGCCATTTTCTCCAGCACTTTTATTTAAATAAAGAATATCATTATTGTTAATAGTATTAACATTGATCTGGACTTTAAAAGTATCATTAGGATTACTAATATTTTTAATAATAACTTCGTTTCCTTGACGATAAAAAAAATAATCTTTTTCAACATTATTTAGTTTTAAGTGTTTTTTAAAATCTTTAATTACTGCAATATTCGAAGAATAATCAATCGCATTAAAATGCTCTTGATTTCAAACTAATTCATAAAATGAATTTTGAATACTTGAATCTTGTAATAATGTATTAATCTTTTGAAAAATTAAATTATCATCTTTAAAAAGTCCAGAATTTATAAATAAATCATTAAATGTTGTTAATGGTATTGCTCTTAACTCTACTAATTCAGCAGAATTTTCACCCTCAGATTCATTAAATAAAATTTTATATACTTTAATCTTAGTATTATCATGATCATCTTCAACAAAAAGTAATTGATCTTTTTGAAATAAATGCTTTTCATCCTCAGTTAACTCTTCATCAAGAATAAAGGTATTAGTAGATATTGCACTATCAATCGTTAGTTTTTGATCACTATTTAAACTTACTATTTTTTTTACTGTTAATGGATTAATAACAGGAGTTACTGTTTTTAAAATTGCAAGTGTTTCTGATTTTGCATATAAGTCATCTCCTATTTCAATAAGAACATTTTGAATATTAGTTGATTGCTCACTATATTTACTACTTATAATTTTTTTAAATACTTTTAAACTTATGCGTGGCATTGTTATTCCTCCTTTAATATTATCCAACTAAAAAGATTTATGATGCTGTTGGAATCTTGTTATTTTGATTAGTATTAGTATTTAATGGTGGTGTTGTAGTAACAGTAGATGCACTAGCATTAACTTCTCTGACAGGAAAAGAATTATTTTCTGTTACTAGTGATTTTGATGGAGTAGGTACATTACTAATATTCATTTGTAAAGAATATGCAGTAGCAACTACTTTTTCAATTTTATCAATTAAATCTTGCTTAATTTCTATGTACTTTTTCTTTGCTGTTTCGTTATTAATAGTATATGCACATATAACCTTTCCACTTTCATCTACTTCGATGTTTAAACTACCATTACAAGGACAATTATTTACTACAAAATTTTTAAAGTGTTGAGTAGCAGTAGCATCCGTTGGAACAATTGTTTTCTCTTTACTATCAATAACTAAATAACATGTTCCATTTTCGGCAAACGATAAAGTCATAATTGGTTTAGGTCTACGAATAATATTAATGTTATCGCTTCTTAAATTTTCTTCATCTGCTTTATCATTTGCCAAATCGGGGGATGATTGTATAGGTAGTAATAATGCTGGTAGTTCTTTTTTTCCTAAATATTCCAGAATAATTTGATTATTTTCCGTTAATTTACGATATAAGTGTGCTTGAGCAATATCTGAATTGCTTCTGATTATTACTAATGGCTTCAACAACGCCAAAACAATATCAGATAATAATGATGCTTTTTGAATAACACTAACGTTACTAACGTTTTTTTGATTACTTTCTTTTATTAAATTTTTTTCGTGATCAAGATATACATACTCAATAATATTTTCCTTTAAACTATCATCTAATTTCCTTCTGATATCATTAAAATCTAAACTATTTAAGTTTATATCTGGTAATGAGTTATCTTTTGGATAACTTAGTGATGCTTGTAAAAAATTATTTAGAACTTCAATTTCGATTGCTGTTGATTGCTCTGATAATGGCATATTTTACCTCCATATTTGAATAAGCACAATAAAATCTAGAAACTAAATATAATAACCCCTTTATTTATTTAAAAAAATAAAAGGGCCAACACTATATTTAATTTATATGGCTATATTTTAATACTTTTATATTATTAAAACAAGCACTTACAATAAAAACAAAGTAATATTATTTTTTAATTAACGACTCACTAGTCATTGCTGCTGGTTTAGCTAAATCCAAAACTTCTAGTAATGTAGGAGCAATATTTGCTAAACAACCACCAGTTTTTAGTTTTAATCCTGTTTTACAAATAACAAATGGTACTGGTTGTGATGTATGTTTTTTATTAGGATTTCCTTCTTTATCAATCATAATTTCAGCATTACCATGATCAGCAGTAATCATTAAAATACCATTAACTTTTTTTAGTGCTTGATATAATTTGCCAAGACACTCATCAATAACTTCAATGGCAGTAATTGTTGCCTTTAAAATACCTGTGTGACCGACCATATCAGGATTAGCAAAATTTAAAATCATAACATCATAAATATTTTTAGCAATTTCACTTTCTAAACAAACAGTAATTTCACGAGCACTCATTTCTGGTTTTAAATCATAAGTTGCTAGTTTTGGTGAAGGAATTAAAATTCTTGTCGATAGTGGATATTCAATATCAACACCACCATCAAAAAAATAAGTTACGTGTGCATATTTTTCAGTTTCGGCAATTCGCAACTGTTGATATTGATTTTTACTTAATCACTCACCTAAAGCAGCAACGATTGCCACAGGTGGAAAAATAATACCTTGTGCTTTAACACTTTTGGCATATTCCATCATTGAAATAAAAAAAGTATTTTTTAATGGTGGTATTTTCATATTAATATTAAAATCATATTGCTTATTTGTTAATGCTGATGCTAATTGAATAGCACGATCAGGACGAAAGTTAGCAAAAATAATACTATCATTATCAGTAATTCTTGCATTATTACTTTGCAGATTATAAGCAGGGATAATAAATTCATCATTACGACCAGCCTTATACTCTGCATTAATATAAGCAATAGGATCACTAAATGAAATTCCTTGATGTTTAACCATAACATCGTATGCTTTTTGTAAACGATCTCAACGTTTATCACGATCCATAGCATAATATCTACCAGCAATACTTGCAAGAGTACCAATACCTAATTGCTTCATTGTCTTTAATAATCGTTCAATATAAATCTTAGAAATATCAGCTTTCGTATCACGACCATCTAAAATAGCATGAAAATAAACATTTTTAAAGTTTTGTTGCTTTGCAATTTCTAATAATGCCAACATATGATTAATATGAGCATGAACTCCACCATCACTTAATAAACCAATAATATGCAAATGACTATTATTATTTTTGGCATGATTGATGGCAGATAAAATTGTTTGATTTTTAAAAAATGTTTTATCGCTTATTGACTTATTGATTAATGTCAATGATTGATAAATC
The DNA here is from genome assembly GCF_964030825.1 of Spiroplasma endosymbiont of Polydrusus pterygomalis. Taxonomy (NCBI): domain Bacteria; kingdom Bacillati; phylum Mycoplasmatota; class Mollicutes; order Entomoplasmatales; family Spiroplasmataceae; genus Spiroplasma; species Spiroplasma endosymbiont of Polydrusus pterygomalis. The sequence continues at coordinate 1,186,502 of NZ_OZ034964.1, forward strand.
ACTCGACCAGCACCAATTTGTAAATGCCCAACTTCCGAATTTCCCATTTGCCCCTCTGGTAAACCAACTGCCAAACCAGAAGCCAAAACTTCTGTATGTGGATAAGTTTTAAGGAAATAATCTAAATTTGGTCTTTTTGCTAAACTAATAGTATTTGTTGCACTAGATTTGGCAATACCAAAACCATCTAAAATGCAAAGTAATATTGGTTGTTTTGCTTTCATAAATTTCACCTCATATTTTATTTAACAACTTGTAACTGATGTTTAAAATTATCAGTTTTAAAAATAATAATCATTTTAGTAATAAAATCAGTAATATTTTGGTAATTATTAGTACTAAAAATAACAATATCATTTTTAAAAACTATTTTAATTTGTTGTTTCTTTTCAATTTTAGCAACTATTGTTTTTAAATCACAAATGGCTTTTAAATCTTCACTTAATAAAATAACCATACTAGGATTATCAATAATATTATTAGAAAGAAACAAAATAGTGTTATTAGCATTAACTAATAAGTTACGACCTTTAATTTCCATTAAATTATAATCTAATAAATCATTATTAAAAGAATAATGAGCAATCTTCAAATTATCAATTACCTCCGAATAATAACCATAAGCAAAAGTTTGTGATAAATTCTCTAAAATATCTTGTGAAACTACTCGTCATTTTGAAAATGATGTTAATAATTTTTTATGAATTTTTTGTAATTGCCACAACTCTTGATAATTAGTAACATTAGTAATTGATGCGATTGGTTGAATACTTTCAGGCTCATTAATCGCTTTAATTTTTTTATTAATAGCATTAATGGCAATAATAATTGGTTTTTTAACATTAATAAAAAAATTTTCAATTCGTTGTTTATTACCGGCAATTAGCGTTATTTTTCATTGTTTTCTATCATTTTTAATAGCAATCACTGCTATTTTTTGCAAATTAATAATTTCTCTTAACTCATCATTATTAAATTTTTTTAAATAATTATACTTGTTTTTATTTTTTCATAAAACTAACTGTTCTAATGACAATTTTTGTGCTAATAAAAAATTAATAGTTGATTCACTTTTTAATATTTTTTTTCTAGTTATCTTTAAATTTTTAAGAGTGATAATAAAATTTTCGGCATTAATAACAATACAATTAAATCTAGAAATTTTACAATTTAATTGTTTTGCTAAATTATTAGCAAATAACTTAGCACCAATTTTATTACTAACTAATAATTGATGATAATTTTCATTCATAGTTAAATATAAGGGAATATCATTAATAACAACTGGTCCACTATTAACTTTAACTAAATGAATATAAGTATTAGCAATAAGCGTATTATTAACATCAATTATTTCACCAGTAAAATATTCATTAGTAATAATACCTTGATCACTAACAATACCATCACTACTAGGTGCAAATATAGTTTTAGTACAAATGATAAAACCAATTTGTTCTAACTGATTAGTATCTTCACCATTTTTAGTAAATAATGCTAAAATTTCTGACTTGCTGCTTAAAGCAGCAATAAAAGTAGTGGCAGGAAAAGCACGATGTTTAATTTTTTTTGTTAGCTTTGTTCACATACTTTTAATTTGTATCTTTGATAATTCCATGTTTAGTTAACTCCTTATTTTTAATTATTAACTTAAATAGAGTTAAATTAGTAAATCAAAAAAAGATTGTGGCATTAGCGAAGCACCTCCTACTAATGCCCCATCAATGTCAGGTTCAGCAAGTATTAATTTAATATTATCAGGTTTTACTGAACCACCATACTGAATACGTACTTGCTCAGCAATATTTTTATTATATAATTCACTAATAAACTCACGAATCATTTTACAAACTGTTTGTGCTTGCTGTGCTGTTGCTGTTTTACCAGTACCAATCGCTCATATTGGTTCATAAGCAATTACTAATTTCGCAATATTTTCTGCTTTAATATTTGCTAGTGCTAACTTAATTTGCTTTTTAATTACGTTATTAGTTTCTTTATTTTCATACTGAACTAAAGTTTCACCACAACATAAAATTGGGACCATATTAGCATTAAATAATGATTGTAATTTTTTATTAATTGTTTCATCTACTTCATTAAAATACATTCTACGTTCAGAATGACCAATAATAACATGACTAACTGCCATATCTTTTAACATTTTAATTGAAATTTCACCAGTATATGCTCCTTCATTTTGATAATGACAATTTTGAGCAACAATAAGTAAAGCAGAAGATTTATCTATTTTTAGTAAAGATAAATTAGTAAAACTGGCTGCTATTCCATAATCACATTTAATATTTTTATTTTTTATTAACTTATTAAAACCATTTAAAAAATCTTTAGTTTCATCAATGTTTTTATACATTTTTCAATTTCCAATAATAATTTTTTTGCGTTCCATTTGCTGCTCCTTAAACTTAATTTTTCTTTGATATTTTTGATTTTAACAATGTTGCCGCTTCTTCATCAATAATAACTGTAACATCATCATGATTTTGTAAAAAGGTGCATGGATATTTTATAGAAACTTTTCCCTCAATTAATTCACAAATAGCTTTTGCTTTGTTTATTCCTGTGGCAATTAAAACAATTAACTTAGCTTGTAAAATCGTATCAATACCCATAGTAATAGCTCTTGTTGGTACATCTTCAATTTTAGCAAAAAATCTTTTATTAGCTTCAATTGTTTCTTTAGTTAAATTAACAATGTGTGTCTTACTACTGGCAAGAGTTCCTGGTTCATTAAAAGCAATATGGCCATTAGTCCCTAAACCTAAAATTTGTAAATCAATTGGTCCCTTTGTTTTTAATAATTTTTCATAATCTACTATATTTTGTGCTAAATTACCAATACCACTAGGAAGATATGTATTTTCTAACTTAAGACTTTTAATATGATTAAATAGTTGATGATTCATAAAATAACGATAACTTTTTTCATGCTCTGGTAATAAACCTACATACTCATCTAAATTAAATGTTGTTACCTTTGATCAATCTCTTTTGTTATTTTTAGCATCTGCTATTAATAAATCATATGTCTCAATTGGACTACTACCTGTTGCTAATCCCAAAACAACATTTGGTTTAACTTTAATGATATCAATAATAATTTTACTTAATAATTGAGCAACCTCAGTCTTATTTTTTAAAATAATTAATTTCATAATTCAAAACCCCTTTATTTATTCTTGCTGATAAGCAATTTTTCCTTCACATATTGTTAAAAAAATATCATTATTTTTAGTTAATACAATAATATCTGCTAAATTACCAACAACAATATCACCTGTCTTATTGGCGATTCCTACTTGTTTAGCACTATTATAAGAAGCCATTTTAATGCAATCTTGTCAATTATTATTAGTAATTTTTAACAAATTTTTAAAACCATTAATCATTGTGGCAATACTGCCTGCTAATTTACCAGTTGCAACAACAGTAACTTTATTATTTTTTTTAATAACAGGTAGTGGCCCTAATAAATAATTACCATCAGGTTGACCCTTTGCACTCATAGCATCAGTAATCATACAAATATTATTAGCACCTTTAATTTTATATGTTAATGCTAAAATATCAATATCAACATGAATACCATCACAAATTAACTCAGTAACTAATTGATTATAATATAATGCAGCTGGCACAACACCAGGATCACGATGATTATATGGGCTCATCGCATTATAAAGATGAGTAATATATGTTAAACCGTATTTAACAGTTTTACTTATTGTTTTAAATGGAGCATTACTATGACCAACAGCAGGAATAATATTATTTTTAAGCAATAAAGAAATAAAATTTAAATCGTTATCATTTAAATTAGGATCGATTTCAGGAGCATAAACAATAAATTTTAAATTTTTATTACTAATAACATTTCAAGATTTTACTCAATTAAGATCGGGAATATGAAGTAATGAATCAGTATGAGCTCCTTTTTGTAATTCTGAAATAAAGGGACCTTCTAAATAAGCACCAATAATTCGTGCTTTATTACCTTCATTCTCGGTTTTCATATACTGCGCAAAAACAGAAAGAATATTATCAATTTCTTTTTTACTAGCAGTAACTGTTGCATAACAAAATTTCGTTACCCCTTCTTTTGGTACTAATTGTGCAAAATTACTAATTGACTCAATAGTACCATCCATTAAACTATATCCATAGCCACCATGGACATGTAAATCAATGAACCCAGGTATTATTGTTTGCTGATAACATTCAATAACATCCGCATCTTGAAACTGATGATTATATTTCCCTTCATTAATTTGAAAAATTAAATTATCTTTAATTACCAAAAAACCATTATTTATTATTTTTTTAATGCTAATTATTTTCGCATTACTTAAAACTAAAATTTTAGACACTAATACCCTTCTTTCTAGAATTTATTAATTGTTTAAAATTGCTAATGACATTATTATACCTAAAATTTTAACTTAAACATAAATCTAAGAAAAAATAATTAAAAAAAGGCTTAATTGCCTATATTTTAAATAATGGTGGCTCGAAGCGGATTCGAACCACTGACACTTCGCTCTTCAGGCGAATGCTCTACCAACTGAGCTACCGAGCCGTTACCTATACAATAATAGCATATAAAACTAAAAAATAACAAGGGGTTAAAACTTATTTTTAATTTATTTAAATATCTTCTTATTAAGATATAATTATTTTTAATAAAAAATTAAACCATAATTGGTTTAATTTTTGTTTAATTACTTTCTAAACTTACATATCTTAAATTATAGATTTGGAAAAGAAAATGCTTAAAATTTGAAGTAAATCATTACCGCAATTTTCAAATTTTGATTGAATTATTATTAATTTCTATATCAAGTTAAAATTTATTGATAAAATCTAAATAAATCTCAACTTGTTTTAATATTAATTATTTCAAATAATATTTAATTAATTTTAAAATATAGCACTGTTTTCAGCAACATATATACAACAATCTTACTAGTTACAAGTCAGCAATTTATTATTATAATGAAGTAGTGAATCAATAATATTTTTTTCTAAAGATGACACAACATTATTGCTGTTAACAATTTTAATGCTGTCTTTTGCTTGACGTTCAATATTTGTCAAAATATCATTAAATAAAATTTCTGTAAATTTACTAACTAGTATTAGTTTGCAAGGATTATGTGTAAGATTTTTCATTAAGGTTTTATATGTAGTCATAAATTCTGTTTTTGATATTTTACATGCAGAAAATGATAAATTTTTATCTGCTTTTTGCGCTAAATAAAATTCTCATATCTTAGAATATAACTTAGATTTTATTTCTTTAATTTTTAAATTATCTAAACTTTTAGCATAAAAATTTTCTATTTCTTGTAAAACTATTATTTTATCGTGTTTTTTTGTTACAATTTTACTTCTTAATATTTCAGTGTTTGTTTTAATTCTTTTACATCTTAATTTCTTAAAAAATCATGCTTTTTTTAATTTTTCAAGTTTTGCTTCATTTTTTTCTAATAATTGGCTTAATTTTTGGATTTGTAAATCATTATTTTGTAAACTTGAGTATCATTCTTCTAATTGAGTGTAATTATTCATTAGAAGACTAGTAAGTTCTTGTTGCAAATTTAATATGTTTTCACTGTTAATTGTTTCATAAATAAAGTTTTCTATTGATAATTTTTTTGGATTTTCAACTTTTAATCCAGTTTTTCTTTGAAAAGTTTGATCACGAAACACATCTCAAAATAAAGTTTTAATTAAATCTTTTAAGTTACTATTTGCTATCTTAACATCTTTAATCAATGTTGCTGCTCATTTCTCATATTCAAAACGATATAATACTTTACCAGCTAAATTATCATTATTAAAATATAGTGATAAAATTTCAAAATATATCTTACGATCTGCAGCACGTATCTTTTTATTTGCCAAATTTCTTTTTACTCTTAATAATTGAATTTTTTTAGAATACCATCATTTTTTTCATTTAATTATTATCATTAAATCTTGCTTATTTCTTGAATTAAAAGAAATATTATTACATCAATCGACAAATTCAACAAACTGAGAGTTACTTTCTTCAAAATTAAGTAATAAGTTATTATAATTTTTTATTTGATAACTTTTTTGCATTTTCTCAATAAATGTTTCTTTTAAAAAAAAATCTGATTCTGACATTTAAATTGTTCCTCACACACTTAATTTATTTTAGTTATGAATTATATAAAAAGAAAAACCACATTAATAAAAAAAATTATTAATGGGCTCAATCTTTACAAATATATAATTCTTAATTAAGAGTACAACTTTTATCAATAATTGTAAAGGATAATTATTATTAAAATAATAATTTTTTTTGGTCTTATATATTTTTTTGGTTATAATAATTTTTAAATTATTAAAATAAATAATTATATTTTATTAAATTTCAAAATAAGGTATATTCTATAAATAAAAGAATAAACGATTATTTTTTATCTTTTATATTTCTAACTTCTTTTAATTGTTTTTTTAACGCTTTTAATTGCAATTGTAACTCTTGATATGATGGCAAACTTTCATTATTAACATTTTTATCTTTACTATTAGGATTTACATTTTTTGGTAATTGTCGTGGATTAACTCATAAATTTTTTAAACCATATCAAAAGATGGCAACTAAACTTAAACCAATACCTACTCAAGGAATAATTCATAAATTATTAAAAGCAATATGTTGAAAACTTTTAAAATTAAAAAAATTAAAAAGTATTAGTATAAAAAGTACCAATATTAATGTCTTTAATAACATGTAAATAGCAAAAACTGATTTGGTAAAAGGTTTTTTAATAAAAATTAATGGTATTAAATAAGTTAAATTAAAAATTAATAATACTCCAAAAGTATATAAAGAAACTATAAAATTACTATCCATTAACTGCTGATAAAAACTACTAATAATTGGTTCTTTATTAACAATTAAGGTAATGATAACAGCAATATTGTTTTTTAATGCTGTTCCCCAACTAAATAATGAAAAAAGTGATAAACTAATTGTCACTATTAAAACAGCAATCATTACTAATATTTTGCTTAAAATCAAATTATTTTTTTTCATATTTTCATCTTTCATTATCAGTTTACTTTTTATCTTAATAATATTTTATCACTATCAAAACAAAAAATAACGATCAAAATTAAGAATGAATTTTATTTTTATTTTTTGCTAAATTTAAAGCAATTTTGCGAGCAGCAAATGGATCACGAGGATCATAGTATCAATAATTAGTAAAATATTTTTTGTAATTATTAGCTAACATCGAAGAACCAATATTAATAGCATGAAAACGATTAGCTCGCACTTGAAGTTGTACCATTAAATTAATATTATTTTTACTAATATTAGCTGCTAAAAAATCAGAAACTACTAATAAATCGGCATTACGATAAGTTTTAGTTTGCATAATTGCTAAAGCATGACTAATAGCTGGATTAATATTTGTTTGTCCTTTAAAACTATGTCCTAAAAAATAAATTAAATTAGGAATTGATGAGACTAAATTAGATAAATCATAAGTTTCAAATTTACCAGAAAAATTAATCATATAACATGGTCTTTTTTCTTGCAAAGCAATCTTACTAATAGCAAGCGCAATTGATTTGGCAATAATTTCTGGACTATTATTCATTGATTTAGATGTATCAATACATAAAATAAAAGGACCTTCACTTTCAGGAATTGGTACTTCAACAATTTCTTCAACCAGCCGTTCAGTAGCAACTAAGTCCATTGATTCAAACTCAGTAATTGCTAATTTTTCCTCAACAAATTTTTTATAAAAAATAGCATTTAACTCAGGAATAGCAAGATTAACTAATTCTAATGGTAATAAATGTTCTAAATCCTTACCTTCGGTAATGCCAACTACTTCTTCTGGTCATTTTCCCAATGGCTTTAACTGATATTCAAGCTGTACTTTTTGATGAACTTGCTTATCAATTAAACTCGAAACTCCTTTTCAACGACCAAGTAATCTAGCAATTTCAATAATAGCAGGATTTTTATCTAGAATTTTACCATATTGAATTATAGTATTTAAATTAATTTTTTTAAAATCATTTAAATCACCTTCTCAAAATCGACCAAAAAAATTCCAAGCAAAACCAACAAGATGCCTCACCTCATTAATAATCTTAATATTGTTACTTCACATTGCTAAATACTTTTGACGCATTTGCATCGTCGCAAATAACTTATAGTTAACAATTCTTTCAATAATTAAACTTTCTCAATATCTGAGAAAACTATCAAATGTTAATTTACTATTAAGATTACGATCTTTAAATTTATCTTGAAAATAATGAAAATAATTAATTATTGGTGAAGCAACAGCTTTTGCTCGATTGTAAATTTCTTGTCAATTATTTTTTAATCGATCAATACCATTAACCTTAACCCAAAAATATAATTGTAATTCTTTTTTAATCAATGAACTAATAGCAATACTTTTACTTTTTGTTAAAACTTCGTTTAAATAAAAATTACTAATTTGCTGATCAAATTCTGCAGCTAATCAAGCAAAATTTTTTTTAAACCAAGCAAAATTACTTAAGTTTGTTTCTGTTAAAAATAATTTCTTTAATTTAACTTCCAGTAGTTGTGAAACATGCGATGCAATTCATTGTTCCATACTAATCACCCTTACTTATTATTAGCATCATTATTACTATCATTAACATTAGGAATAATTATTGGTGAAGCAGGAGCAATTATTGAAGATGGTGATTCTGTTTCAACTTTAACTTCAGGAATTGGGGCAACTTGATCAAAAAATGCTGTTTCTAATAACATTTTAAACTGTTCATCAAAAAAGATAGAAGTTGTTTTATTTAAACGCCGATATTCTTGTTGAAAGTCAACTTTTAAGTTGGCAATTTGTTGTTTTAAATCTTTAATTTGATCATTAATATTGCCAATTTGTGATTGACCATTGGTATCATTTAATTCAATTTGAATGATAGAATTATTTGTCATATTTATTATTTCACTAGAACTTTTTAATTGTAATTGAAATTTCTGACTTCCATCCAATTGACTTAAACCTTTACCATAAAATAATTGAATATTATGACTTCTTTTATTACGACGCAATAACACTTGAAAATCTTTCCTGCTAATAAAGCAAATAGGAAATTTATCATTATGTCATAATAAGCGATAATAGATACCTTTAATTTGTTCAGAAAATGGATTAGAGTAAATCGATGGCTGATTATAACTATCTTTAATATTTGCAGCATTATTAGTTAGTGTTTCTAATTCACTTTCTAATTCAATCTGCTTTTGTTTTAATTTATAAGTTAATTCTTGACAATACGCTTCATTGAAAAGCTTAGTATATTCTTGTTCTTGTTCTTCATTATCTCAAATACAATATGGAATAATTAACAAATCAGCTTTATCAGTAGTTTTTCTACCATTATAATAGGCTGAAGCTTTTATTAATTTAGCAATTTTTTTTCATCTTCGATCAGAAATGTAAGCTTTACCATCTGTTGCTTCTGTTAAAGTTTTACGAAAACGAGAAATAAAATTTAAAGTATCTTTACTTAAACTAACCGTAGTTTCTAATTCTTTTAATCATTTTTCATATTCAGCAGTTTTAATTTGTAATTTAAGTGGCACCTTTATTTCTAAGCTAGTAACACTTTCTAACATATCATTAAAATTTTCTTCATTAGTTAAACCATAAACAATCATTCTAATAATAAATCGATCAAATAATGCTTCTAGCCCTTTACCACTTTCTGGTAACTCATTAGATGCCGAAATTAACAGTTTTAATGGTACTTTAATATCACCACCGCCATTACGGAATATTTTTTCATTAATAATAGTTAACAATGTATTTTGAATGGAAGGACCTGCTTTTCAAATTTCATCTAAAAAAGCAATGTCAACAGCAGGTAAATACTGATCAATAATTCTTACATAATTACCTTTTAATAAATCCTTAATTGAAATTGGTCCAAAAATTTCTTCTGGTGTTGAAAAACGATTCATTAAATATTCAAAATTTCGTCCATCATGAAGTGCATATTTAATTCTTCGTGAAATTAGTGATTTTGCAATCCCTGGTAAACCTAATAAAAATATTGATTCTCCTGATAATAATGCCAAAATAGCTAGTTTAAAAACAGTTTCTTTTTCATAAACATTAGCACTAATTACCTTAATTAATTGTTTAATTCGTTTTGCAAACGGATTATTGATACTCATGATATTCTCCTTTTACTTATTCAACACTTAATTCTCTTCTTACATCATCACTTTTCACAATTAATAAACAAGCAGCAACTAATCATAAAATAGTTATTAATAAAACAATAACCATAAATATTGGTACTTCAACAGCAACAGTTTCATTTACTAATCCATCAACAACTAATAAAATTGTACAAAATACTTCTAAAACAACAAAATAACCAATTGCTAAAGCAATATAAACAACCGATCATCCAAAAATAGCATTAGCAGTACGCCCAATTGCTAACGGTAAATAAAACACAAAATTAAATCCTAATGTTATTACTAAAAATATATAAATTATGTAATTGGGTTTGATAGTACTAGCGTTATTGGCCAAAATCTGATTAACTAAATTATCAGCTAAAAAATATGAAAAAATTAAATGCAAACATGAAACTAATAATAATAAAATGCGAGCAATAATCTCGATTCTTGAACTTCAATACATTCTTTTAAATTTAATACTATCACTTAATAATGGATTATAAGTAGTAAACCGTTGCTCTTCAATATCTTTCAATGATGGATTATTATTATTTGATTTAATAATATTATCATCAATATTTGACAATGGAGTATTTTTTAAATCATCTTTTTTATCATCCATATCAAGCACTCCTTATCTTTTATTTTATATTATAACTTATTTTAGCTACTAAAACTTAATAATAGTATTTGCTATTAACAATTTATTATTATTTTAAGTGTTTATTATAATGTAAAAGATGTTCTACATTAATTATTAATTAAAAATATACTTACTAAAAGTAAGGACATAAAATAATGAAATCCAAAAATAAAATTTTTATTTTCAAAAATATAATTTAATGAATGTAATAATTGTTAATTATTTCACAATTTTGAAGTCCATCTCAAAAATTATTATTTTCAATTTTTATTTTTAAACCAATAATTAAAAATGTTAATGATATGGTAACAAATGCAAAAATAGGAACTAAGATTACACAAAAAATAACTCCAATTTGTAATTGAATTCAATCATAATATCCTTGATAATTATCATTTATCGAACATATATACGATGCAGAATGAGTAAAAAGATAATTGATACTCATATAATTTAATAAACTAAAGCCATTTGTTATGTTGTTTACAATGAATTTTTGTTTTCAGTGTAACTCAATAAAATTTAAGGAATCATGATTAAAAGCTGCAAAAGCAATTAATAATAAACCAATAGTCATAATTAAAATAGTGAAAATAAATACTAATACTAATAAAGTTATTAACTTTAATTTTTTATATTTTTGCAAATTCATTTCTATGATTCCTTTCAAAATAAAAAACCCATTTGCTTTTATCTCAACAAACAATGGGTAAAAAACTACTATATTTATATATAATGATAATAACAAATTTAATATATAATGATGATAACAAATTTATATAGTTTTTACAATTATTAGTTATATAATTTCTAATTTAATTTGTCATTATTTTATATTTGCTATTAATTTTATCATATAATTGATAGTAAATATATGGATAAGTAATAATAATTATCATCAATTTATCTTAAAAGTGAAATTAAAACTATGTGGTTGAGGAGAAAAATCACTAGTAACTTTATTCTTTCCAACGTGAAACCTAATTTTTTTAATATCATTAGTATTAATAATATCACTTGGATTTAATGGTAATAATTGATGGTTAATATCTAAAAAAGTAAAACTAGTTAAATCTTCTGGTTTTACATTTAAAGCTTCCTTAAAGTAGTCTTGAAAAGTAGCAAGTGAATTAGTAACATTTTTTCAATTATCATCTGGATCAGCTGTTGGATCGGGATAATGTAAAGAAAAAAAATTAGAATTTTTCACTGCAAAATCATACATTGCTTGTCAATATTTATTTTGCAAAAATTTTTCTAGAGCACCAATATTAGGATAATTACTACTATCAATAATTTCAACATCATTATTGATCGAATTAGTAAGACCAAAATAATGTGCTAATTCTTGATATTGAAAATGGTTACCACTAGTATCAGTAACTAATAATTTATGTTGTGGACTATAATCTACCAAGGTATCAGTATTATCTTTTGCTGTTTGTACCATACTAAAAGGAACAAAATCAATAGGATTAACTTTCAAATAATTAAGAACATCAGCAATACTTGTTGGTGCTTTTTTAATTAAATCATAAACAATATTTGGATTAGAAACATATGTTATATAAAAAGGATCTGATTTAGTAGAATATGAATAAAGATTAAGATATTGACATTCATCACCCACTGACGCCTTGCCAACATAATATCTTTTAGGATCTTTAATTAATTTAAAATATGGTTCAATAGTTGTTACATCATTAAAATTAATATCTGGCAAAGCAATTGTTGTTATTATTGGAAAAAGATGAGTAGTATTTGCAAATTCTTCTTGATAATCATTAGTAAATTTTTCAATTGCTTTTTCAATAGTTTGATAAATAATGACATTATCTATTACCTCAGGATAATAAAAATTATTTGGTAAATAACCATGAAATCATTGTTCTGACAAATATTTATCGCCACTTATTATTGGTATTCTCCCTGAAATATGTTCATCAAATTTTCCTTCAAATTGATTAAACCTCATAAATTTTTCATAAAATTTATTAGTATTTTCAATTACAGCAATTACTGGTATTTTAAGTTCAATAAATGAAGATTTAAGTTTTAGTTTTAAATCAAATTTAGTCAAGCCATCAGTTTGAATTAAACTCTTATCTAACACTTGATTACTGTTAGATTCATAATAAGTAAATTCATAATCATTAATATCAGTAGAAAAAAAATTATCTCATCAAGATTCTTTTATTAATAAATCAAAAACTTGTTTTTTTGATTCTTCTTCAAAATGGGACAAACGTAAATTTTTATCACTAGCAGTAATCGGCACTTGATTCATATCAACAATAATTGATTCTTCTGGAATTTTTTCTTTAAAAGTATTGATATTAAAGGCACTTTCCATAGCAAGCGCAATAAAAAAAATACTAATTGCTAAAGTAATTACCATTATTAAAGAAATAAATGTTGTTAAAAAAATTTTTTTTATCCTTGATGTTTTTACTTTACTAATAATATAGTTAGTCATATCATTTACTTGTGTTCAGTTATCATTATCTTTCTTTTTTGCCATATTTTCATCACCTAAATTTATTTACTTAAAACTTAATTCATACATCTTAATAATGCTTTTAATTAAATGTCTTCTATTCTCAATAGTTTTTAATCATCAATACAAAATAGCAAATCATCATAATAAAATTGTTACTATTGATAAAATTAACACCGTGATCCGATAAGGACTATCACTATAATAAAACATATAAAAACTAATGCCAATAATTATTAAATTGATAATGGTACCAATTACTAAAAAAACTAAACATGTTAAATTAATACCCTTAATAGTTTTAGCTAAAAAAACAGGTAATAGCATAATTAAAATTATAAATGCAAATAAAATAGTAACTAACATTGCTATTACTTGTAATACTATTCTTTGAAAAACTGGTGTTGCTGGGATATTAGGAAGATTAGCAACTATTTGACCAATACCAATACCATTAAAGAAAATCAAGCCAATTCAAAAAAATTGAATAGTTAAAATAAACATTCGTGAAAAACTATCACCAAAACTAGTAAAATAAACTCTTGTTAAACTTAAATCTAATGATGAAGGTAAAGGCGTTGCTTTTAATTTATTTAACTCTTGTTGACCAATATCATTACTCATAGTTAACAATTGTTGAACTAATGAATCCATATTCATCACCCACTTCTATAAATTAATTATAATGTATTTTACTTAAAAACTATGTAGTTAACTTATATTGTAATTTTAAATCAACAAAATAAACTAATTATCAATAATTTAACTAATCTTTTACAAAATAAAAAAGAGTAAGGCTCTTTACTTACTCCCTAATAATCAATACTACTTATTTTTTATTTTTAAATGGCGGTCTTGACGGGGATCGAACCCGCGATCTCCTCCGTGACAGGGAGGCGTATTAACCACTTTACCACAAGACCGTGGTTGCGGAGACTGGATTTGAACCAATGATCTTCGGATTATGAGCCCGACGGGATACCACTTCCCCACTCCGCGATGTATAAAATTTTAATAATGGAGGAGGCTGAGGGATTCGAACCCTCGAGCACTTGCGCACTGACAGTTTTCAAGACTGTTCCCTTCAACCACTTGGGTAAGCCTCCGAGTATTAAGTAATGGTGGACCCTATCGGATTCGAACCAATGCTCGCCCGGTTATGAGCCGGGAGCTTTAACCAACTAAGCTAAGGGTCCTAGACTATGGTAGCGGGGATGGGACTCAAACCCATGACCTCTCGGGTATGAACCGAACGCTCTAATCAACTGAGCTACCTCGCCAATTTTAGTTTAAACATTTAAATGGTGGACCCTATCGGGATCGAACCGACCACCTCCTGCGTGCAAGGCAGGCGCTCTACCAAATGAGCTAAGGGCCCTTTTATTTTAATAATGGTCGGGAAGACAGGATTCGAACCTGCGACCTCTCGGTCCCAAACCGAGCACTCTACCAAACTGAGCCACATCCCGATGGCGCGCCTGGCAGGACTTGAACCCACAACCTTTTGATCCGTAGTCAAACGATCTATCCGATTGATCTACAGGCGCATTTAATTACCAAAATTGATAGTAAATCATTAAACCTAATAAATTATAACTTATCAAAAGTAATATTTACAAGTATATTTGCAAATATTATTTAATATTTTGGAGGAGCCGATCGGATTCGAACCGACGATCAAAGTTTTGCAGACTTATGCCTTAAACCACTTGGCCACGGCTCCAAGTATAATCAAAAAAATTTAAAGACTTTTCAATATTACCAAGAGTAATTATTATTTGCAACTTGTTTTACAATATATTCGTATAAAATATTTAAGTATTTAATTATCTTATTTATTTAACTAATGACTATTTTACAAAATTATTTACCAACAATTAATATTTAGTTTTTAAATTTAAATAATTTTCATTTCTTGTTAAAGCAATTTATATCCAGCTTTATTTAATACTTCTTTATTAAACATTAAATTCTTAATTTCTAATTCTAAATCATTTACATTAATTTCAGTATCTTTACTTTTGTGAGCAGGATACTTTTACAATGCCACATATCAACATAGGAATACCAATAATAGCAGGTATTAAACACAAACCTATTAAAATAAGACTAATAGCTACTCATTTTTCACCTTTGTCTTCGGTAATATGGTGATTTTTACATGTATTTAATCTTTCTTGTCTTATGCTTTCATTTAGTTTGTTAATTTGTGCTTTTCTTACTTTCATTAATTTTTCATTAGGTAATTCTTCAACTGCTAAAATTAAAATAATTGCCGCTATTACTTCACATATTCATACAATTAATGATATTAATGAAAAAAATAATAACACTGGTATTGTTCAAAAAACAAAACTGCCACTTAATATTAATGTTGATAATATTAATGTTGAAATAGCAGTAATTCTAAATGAAGATTTCTTTTTAAGTATTCTAGCAGGTATCATAAAACAAATAATAATAATTAAAATTGTTACGCCAACATATGATAATGATCAAGCTAGTTGCAATTTAGTAAATTCAAATCCCATTTTTTTGCCAACAGCAGCATCAACTATCAATAATATTAGAAAAGTAATAGCAGCAATAATTTGTACAATTGGTGTTCAAAAAAGTAAGGCTCTTGAAACTTTAATTTTACTAAGAACATCAAATCTTTTAGATTTTTTATTTGGAATATAATTGTTTTGTTCAAACTCTTCATGCATTTGTTTTGCTAAAAGTGCCTCGTTAATTTTTTCTATTTGGTTGTCCATTTGTGATTATCTCCTTTTTGTGTTGTGATATATTGTAATTTAAAAGTGAATTTCTTTATTTTTGAATACAAAAAAACCATATAAAATTTTAAAAAGTTTGTCTATGAGCAAATTTAGTGACTTAAAATTGATTTTAAAGATAAAAGATATTACAAATTGCAATATCTTATTATTTTTACATTTATGATGAACTTGGTTTATATTTACTTGTTAAAGATTGATTTTCACTATTTGCACTGGTCACTAATTGATTAATTGGTGATTGATTTTTAGTTTCTATTTTTTCATTTAAACTTCTTATTAAGAAATCATTATTTAATAATTCTGTTTCTAATTTGTTAATTTGATTTGAAATAGATTTTTTTGATTATAAAAACCTAAATTGATTATATTAAAAAATATATTTTTTATTTTTTTCTTTTTCCAAGATAATTATTTTTTTGTAATGTCACTATTTTTAGTATGTAATTTTTTAATTTCTGACTCATTTACAAATTTTTCTGATTGAAAATATTTAATTTCACGTTCCATTATTCTTATATCATGCTTGATAGTAGTAATGTTTTGATTTATTCTTTTAATATTTTTTTCTAAACTATCAATTTTATTGTTAAATTCTGATTCAGTTTCTTTAATTTTTTTTGATAATTTTCATTATTTTCTTTTATTTTTGTTCTAAATTCTTTTTCAGTTGACAATGATATTTTTGAATTAATTCATCATTTTCTTTTGTTAATATAAATGCTTTTTGTTTTAATTTTTCTTGTTTTTCTTTTACAAATTAAACCATTTTGTTTTCTCCTTAATAATGATTAATAAAACCCATTTACTTTAAAACAAAGCAATGGGTTAAAACTTATATTTAGTTCTTCTTATTCTTTTAACAAATTTTGGATATTTTACAATCTTTTTTTAAAAAAATAAAAAAATTTTTATTAATAAAAATTTGGAACTAAAGTTTCTAGTGAGTATTTTCATAATATAATATTTTAATATCATAATTATGAAAAAACACAAAAAAATAACTATCTAGTTATTTTTTATACTGTATATAGAAAAAATAAAAATGATTAATAAACTAAAACATTTATTCACTTTCATAAACTCCACGATATAAATTAGAAATATAAACTCTATTTTTTTGATCTGTGATTATTATATTACTACCAAAAATTTGATTATTAATCACATGAATATTTTTATCATTTGATAACATTTGATAAATACTTTTTGCATTATCAATAGCATAAATATTATTATTCTTATCCAAAGTAAAATCAATAAAAGGTTTTTCTATTTCTGCAATCTTATTGAAACTATTTTTTCCTGTTAAACATTTATAAAAATTACTTTTAAAATTTGTTCTTATTATTCCCATATAAATATTATTATTACTATTTAATGCTAATTTACCACCAAGATAAACATCATTAATACTTTTAATTTTATTGAAAGTACTTTCTCCTGCTAAATATTTATAAATTTTACTACTATCTTGTTTTATACTTTAAAGTACTTAAAAAAATATTATTATTTTTATCAATAACTATTGATCAAATTGGTCTTTGAAAATTTTTTACTTCATTAAAATTAGTTTCATTTGCTAAACATTTATAAATATTTCCTTTTTTATCACTAGTATAAAGATGATCTTTGTTATCTACTGCAAAGTAGTTGCTTCTTTTATTCCATCCATTAACTTAAATTTAACAGTATTTATTACTGCTGGAACATTACTATTATTACATGCAATAATATTTGGATTTGTTGTTATAGTTAAAACTGTCATTGTAAAAATACTTAATAATTTTTTCATAATTTAATACCCTAATCTTTTAATTATTACTTAAAAATCATTATATAATATTTTTAATTATTAATTTAAAACTATTATAAATAACATTCAAATAAAACAAACCTTAATTTAATTAAGTTAATTAAGATATATTAAGACATATTTTGTTGAATTACATAAAAAAATTTACTAAAATAATAACTGAAAATGCTACACCTTAATGAACTTTAATAATAAAAAAAAGCACAATTGTGCATTTAATTAATGGTGGAGATGGCGGGGATTGAACCCGCGTCCAAAAGCTAACTGACAAACTGCATCTACAGTTTAGTATAATTTAGAAAAATCACCATTAAATAATAAATTATACGAAATTATAAATAGCTAGTTAATGAGAATTCGAAAAAAATTATTAACATCATTTTTTCTAGTTTATCGTATAATACGTTACTAATAATGATAAACTTGCTATTAGCAACGGTAGTATTTACTTTTTAAGTAATTAAGCAGGTAAAACTGCTTGATTTCCTAAACCAAATCCAAAGTTGTTTAACTTTGTTGTAAATCAGTTAGGTACTACGGTTTTAGTTTGTTTTCCGGTTATGAAACCTCGTAGTATTATGGTCTACCAAACCACTGCCACAATTAGTTGTTCACTCCTGTCGAAACCAGAACATCCCCATTAGTATTATACATTATTTTCTATGATAAAACAATATTGCTTTTCTTATTGATTGAGTAATTTTTTTGGAGCATAAGGATTGTTTAAGAAATATAACCGATTAAAAAGGTTAATTTTTTGAACTTATTAAATTAAAATAATCCTTATCCTATTTAAGTTATTTATATTAAAACATAATTTTAATAATTTAACAATGAATTTGATTATTGACAAGAATTTAAGAAATACAAAATTTGATATTTTTCAATATCATAAATAAGATTATTAATTTTTTTACTTTAAAAAAACTTAGTGTTATTAACTAAATAATAAAATATTGTACTAATTCTTGAATTTTTACCATTCATAATTGAGATGTCATATTGTTCAATTGGTTCAGTTCAATTATTATTTTTACCTTTAATTCATAAATTTTCAGCAAAATAACTTTTTTTAATTTCAACACTTTCGAATGTTTGATCACAATAAATATCAATTGGTTTTAATTTATTAATATATCCTAACCTTAAATTAAGCAAATTAACAAAGGTTTTAAAATTATAAACTTTAGCACCCTAACCTTTAATTGATTTTACCAAGTGAGAAATCATAGCTTCAGTTTATGAACCAATATAATATGATTTTTGATAATTATCAATTTCAATCTTATGATTTTCAACGTAAGTAATCAATTCATTAATTTTGGTTTTATTTTTTCTTTGATGTGAAAATATTTTATAAATTAAACTAACAATATGAAATTTATCTAAAACATAATCAGCACTTAAACAATTAGCTAATTCTTGTATTCAAGTAGTACCATCACCACAAACAACAATTTTCTTATCACTAATATCACCATCAATATTGTTAATTGTTTATATACTTGTTCAACGTATTCAATTGTTAGGATAGAGTTTCTCATAGAAACTTTAGTAATTAAATAAAATGCTCGCTTTTCTAGTAATTCTCTACGCTTAGTATCTCTAATTAATATGTCCCAAGTGACTAACTGTTAAATGAATTCAATATTCACCCTTAACTTTATTTTCTCGTAACCTAGTAAAGGTATCATCAACATTAAGATAAATATATTTTTTATCTTTTGCTGCTTTCGGGTGTTTATATTCTCAATAAAGTGATTCTTCATTTTAAATCTTTAGTATCAATTGTTCTTGTTAAATTTAAAATACTAGTTCTAGTGATTCCTGTTGTTTTGAGTTAAACAACAATATCACGTTGACTTTTCCCTGTAGCTAATTGTTCCATAATCGCTAACTTAAATGCAGGTTCATTATTTATAACGTTCTATTTGAGCATAGTTATCTAAAAATTAAACTGATCTATTTTTTTGCTCTTCTTGATTATAATACTGATATTTAGTTTTAATAATCTTAAGTTTACCAAATATAGTAATTATTTTTCTTTGAGTATAACCTTTAATAAGGTAACTTTTTTGTTTCCACATTTTTGAATTACCAATTTCTTCATCTAGTTTTTCTTAGTCTTTTTTAATTTCAACTAGTATTCTTTGATTTGAGTAACATTCTATAGTTAAAATATTTAATTTTATTAAAATTATGATAGTTATATTGATAATTATTTATATTTTCTGTCATACATTATTTTCCCCTAAATTAAAAATTTAATATTTAATATTATAACTTTTAAGTGAAAATAAGTCAGCATAAAAATATTGGAGATTTTTTAAGTTATTAAATAAAAAAGTATTTTTTGAAAAATAATATTTAAAATATTTTTTCTAATTCAAATCTAATAAAATCATCAACAGTATTTTTATATTCTTCAAACTCAATTTTATGTTTAATGTTATTATTAGAATCAATAAAAATGTTAGATAATTGTTTATCTTTTTGAAGTTTATTTATAATATTTAAATTTACTCCTAGTTTTATTAAATTTAACTTTTCTTTATCATTAGTTCCAAAAACTAATTTATTATACTCTTCAATATTAACTTTTTTATACTCAAATAGAAAATCAAAAAATAAAGTTAGTTTATAAGAAACAAAATCATTTTCCATTTTTAATTTAACAATTGCTAAATTAATTAATTCTTTTTTACTTTTTTCTTTTAAATCTATATAAACTTTACTTGAACCTTCATAAGCAATTATTTCTCCAAATTTGTTTCCAAAATAAAATATACTATTATTATCTGCAATTCTTTTTTCAAAATATTTTACTAAAAAATGTACATTTTGCTTTAAATTATTATTTTTAGAATAATCTAAAAATAATTGATAATAATTAATCGCAACAATATTCCTTAATCTTTTAAAATCAGGATCAATAATATAACTTTCTAAATGTTCAATAAAAATTTTATAAATCATATCCATGATATTATTACAATTTATTTCGTTTTCATTAACTTTTTTTAATTTTTCAAATAAACTATTGCATAATTCTTCAGTGATATTAAATATATTATTAATACCTAATTCAATCATTTTCTTTTTCAATAAAAAAATATTATCTTTTGATTCTTTAAGAATAATGTTTTCATTTTCAATAATTTTTTTAACTTTTATTTTTTTATCTTCAGTTACATTAAGCACATCAAATTTATATAATAAAGGATTTTCAATAATATCATCAACCATATTTTTGTGAAGTAATTTTATTTTACTTTGCATTTTGCTATTTTTATTATTATAAATTTCTGTGTTAATAAAGTGAATTTGTGGTAATAATTTATCTAAATTATTTTTACCATTAAAAATTTCTTTTAATCTATTAGCTCTTCCAATGAGATTTGTTAAATCTTTTTGATAAAGTCCTCTAGTATTTAATATATAAATATTTTCAATTGGAAGATTAACTCCTTCTAAAATTACATTATTAGCTATTAAATAAACAATATTTTTTAATTTTAAAAATTTATATTCTAAATATTCTTTAATATTATCGGGTAACTGACCATGCAAATAAATAATACCTTTTTGTAAATAGTCATTTCCAAAAAAATACTTATCTACATATTTGGTTAAAATTTTTATAGTTTTTTTAATTTCTATATCATTTATTTCACTAATAATTTTAGAATATAAAGTTTTTGCAAATAATTGCATTTTTTTTTGGGAATTAAGAAAAATAAAATTTCTATTTTTTTTAGTAGAAAAAATATAATCAAAAAAGTCATTATAACTAGAATTTATTTCATAAAATTTGTTTAAAAATCTATTATATTTATAAACTTTTTCATCTAGTCTATATTCGTAATATTCAGGTTCTTTTATATTAAAAGAAATACGATTTTCATTTATTTCTTCGTTTTTATTTAATTTTAAATTTTTACTATTAGAAATTAAAGGAGAAAAATAAATAACTTTTTGATTTTTATTTTTAGAACCATTTATTTTTATTAATCTTGATAAAAATATTGCTCTTGGGTCTTTATTAAAATTTTATGTGCTTCATCAATGTATAAGCAATCAAAAAATAAATTTTGGTTTAAAAGACGTAAAGCTCTTTCTTGAGTTAAAATTGAAATAAATTCATTTTCCTTTTGATACATTGTGTCATGAATAATTATTTTTCGATCTAAATTTTGTATTTTTATATCTTTATAAATTTGTGCCAGTAGTGATTTAGTTGGCACAATAATAGCAATTTTTTTATATAATTTTAAATTTTCTTTTATATTTTCAATTATTAAATTACTTTTTCCAAATGAAGTAGGAGCAATTATACTTATATTTTTATTAATTTTATTATTAAAAAGAAACTTTCTCATTTTATTTTGTTCTAAAGTTTCTATAATATTGTTGTTATTTTTAAAATTCTCTTGAATACCATTTTTTAAATTAAAATTAATTAAAGAATTAAATTCAATTAAATTGTTTTCAACAATTGTTGAAACTATAGGATAAAATCCAAAATTAACTGAAAAATCATAAAGTGGTAAAAAATCTTTATATATTAAAGAATATTTTAATATTATAAAATATGCAAATTCTAAATATATACCTTTATTTTTATTAAAATCAAATTCTTTTAAAAAAATAATGGCGATAGTTAATAAATATTCTCTTTCTTTTTCATCCATTTTAATATCACTAAGTACTATTTTTTTTATAACTTTATTAAATGGTTCTATTTTTATTAAATGTTTTATAATCTCCATTTTTAATCCTTTATTACTATATATTTTTTAAACACATCAATACTTTTTTGGGAAATGCAAATAATATGTGCTTTTTTCAAATTAAAATCATTTAATAAATCTTTAATATCTTGAAAAATTTTATCCTTTTGAATTGGGATCCATAAATTTTCTAAAAAAATTGTTGCAGAAGGTATTATGTTAAAATCAGTTATATTATAAAATTTATTACTAATAAAATCAGCTGATATTTTTTTTATACTTTCTAATAAGTTATCATTTCTAATTGGCATCACAGCAGCATGATTATAAGCATTTTTTCATGGATTATTAGTTGTTTTGCCAGAAAATTTTTCATTTAAATCTTTTATTGCTTCTTTTAATTTATTTTTATGACTTATATTTTTTGTATTAATGGAACCTGATTTACTTTCCATAATTCATTTTTCTTCATTTTTTACATATAAACCATCAAAGCCTTTTTTTATTTGTCCTTCTTCTAAATTTAAAAATAAACAATTTTGTTTATAATTCATCAAATTTAGAAATAAATGCACAAAAAATTCAGCTATTGCACCCATTAGTCAATTATCAGTTTGCTTTTCAAAAAGTTTTTTTAAAGTTATTTTAAGTAACTTTAGATTACCGTTGGTAGTTCCTTCACAAATTATAGGAAGATATTCATCAAGTTTAGTTTTTAAGTCAAAATTAATATCTTCAATTTCTATTATACTAATATAAAATACAGTATCTTTTACCTTATATTCTCTAAAAAAATCTATACTATTCATATTTAAATCCATATTTAACCTTAAATCACTTTTATTAATTACTAGTATAACCTCTATTATCTTTAATTATACATTAGTTTTGAATTATTAACATAGTTATTAATAATTCAAGTCTTTACCTGAAAATGAATAATAATACTATCACCACTGATTCAACAATCATAAGATAATCCAGGATGACAAGCATCTCATCGAGCACCCTGAGTAATAGTTTGAACTTCTTCATGAATTTCAATTTAATTAGTGCCACCTACCCACGGTAATATTACTTAAGAAAATATAAAGGCTAAAACTATTGATCATTTAACGTTATATCAATCAAATCCAATATCCATAAGTAAGAATTAAACTTAAATCATTGTAATTATTTTTAAATTCATCTCAACTATTAGCATAATCCCTTCAAGTAAATTGTCTCCCTATACTACCAATACTAAAGCGGGAGTTACACCCTGATTCTTAAAATAAAGTAGGTTATATATAATTAAAACTTTTTTCAAAGCATAATTTAAACTTTTAAGTTTATAAAGTTTAGTAATTAGTTTTATCACTTTCTTTTATTTTTAAATTTACTTAAAAAGAAAATTAATCCTTAACGGGTTGATCAATTTATCATTTAATAAATTCTTGTTTTTATCTTTATGCTCCAAATACTTTATTCAATCTTTCTTAAGATTATACTTTTTTTCAAGTCTTAATAATAAATAATAAAATTTAATATTTAATACTTTAACTTTTAAATCTTGGTAAATAACTAATAGTACTATTATTAATTTTTGAATTAGTAGCAAAGCCTTCATGTTTTATTACATTTGATACATTTCATCCTGATAAATCTTGATTAAATAATAAGGCACCAGCAAACATATTATTCATATCTTTTACATTAGAAGTGTCTCATTGCGATATATCTTGATTAAATGATTCTGCAACAGCAAACATATCTTTTGTACTTGTTATTTCTGGTGGTAATTTATTAGGTACTTTTTCAATTGTTTTTGGCATTTTAATTGTTTGTACTTCTCCTTCGCCATTTTGATAAAAGCCAATTTACACAATTTCCTTAATATTTTCATCTGATAAATCAATTTTGCTAATTTTTACTTTTTTCCTATTTTTATCAAGATAAATAGTAAATTGTTGCTTGATGTATGTATTTGATTTTGATTGTTTAGGTTTTATGCTACTTTGTGTTTTTGTTTTTTCTTTTTCTTTTTTTTCTTCTTCTGTTTTACTAGCATATATAATACCAGCAGTAACACCACCAATTAAAGTTGCTGAACTCATAACACCACTAATAATTTTTTTCTTTTTTTCTCGCTTAGACATAAAAAATTCTCCTAAATTCTTTTTTTTATAACTATACAATCAATATTTTATATAATTTTTATAATAAAAAGTTGAATATGCTTAGCCATTAATTTAAAAAAACCAAAATTCATGATAATGATTTTCAATTACTTTAACTATTTATTTTTTTGTTTCGAACTGCTTAATTTTAATTAAAACATTATGCTTTTCTGTAACTCAATAATTTGAGGAAAATATTGTCACAAAAAAATAAACTATATATCATAAAACTACAAATTCCAAAAGCAATATTACTTAAAATTTATGAAATCAAAAGTGCATAAATATTAATAGTAACTAAATTAATAATACATAATAAGAGTAAAGTTCAAAGCTTTGCTACAATAAGTACTAAACAAGATGTCACTAAAAGCCAACTATGAAACCATCAAACATATAATTTTAGTTTCTTAAATTTTGCAGTAAAAAATAACAAAAACAGCAAAAATAATTATAATAAGTGAGATAATTGCTGTGATGGCAATTACTTATGAAGCAAAAGTAGTTAATGATAACATTAAAATATTATTAATAGTTTTCAAACTATTAATACTAATATAAAGCAAAAAGTAATAGCTAATAAATAACAACTAGTTAATAAACAAAAAATTTATAGACAAGGTAATCATGTTGCCATATCTTTTTCCTTTCTAAACTAAATTACTATTTTTTTATTTGTCTTACTGCATCACGACTTTTAATAGTTTCTCGCTTATCATAGTTTTTTTTACCACGAGCTAATGTTATTTCTAACTTTGCTCTATTTTTATTATTTAAGTATATCATTGTTGGTACAACAGTTAAGTTTTTTTGCTTTTGCTCTTGCTTAATTTTTTTAATTTCTCGAGTATTTAATAATAATTTCCTTTTTCTTAATGGATCAACTACATAACTAGTACTAAATTTATAAGTATTAATATTCATATTAATAATATACGCTTCATTATTAGTGAACGTTATATAGCTATCTTGTAATGATACATTTCCCAAACGAATTGATTTAATTTCAGAACCAGTCAAAACAATTCCCACTTCTAACCTTTCTAATAATTGATAGTTAAAATATGCTTTTTTATTTTTTGCAATTATTCTCATTATTACCACCATTATTTTTGTAAATTTTATAATTAAATTATATAATAATAATTTTATATTTACTCAAATACTTACTTAATTTTATTTTTTAAAATAACATGTTATAATTTAATGAAGGTTAGATTAATCAATAGTTTCTCTAGCAATAATATGTAAAAATTAATATTTGTTGTGCAACAACCCAAGAAATAAATTTTATATTTGTTTTACGGGTTCTTTTTATTAAAACAATTGAAAGGAGTCTAAGGACATGGCAGAAGAATTAAACACTAAAGCAAGAATAATAAAAAGTAATCAACTTCATCAAGGCGACTTAGGTTTTGATAAAAGCAATAATGATAAAGTTGTTATTTATAAAATCTTAACTGGAAAAAAACTTGAGGTTTGCAAAATCACTATTGATGAACAACATCACATTTTAAAAATTTCTACTAAAACAAAAATCATTAATGAAGATGAATTTGAAATTTACACATTTGCTTTAGAAGCAGATACTGCTGATTATATTTTAAAACTTATTGCTGAAAATCAAATTAATGCTGAAATTAATTATGGATTTATCAATAATATTGAAGAGTCTTATAATATATCTGATTCAGATTCATTAGAAGAAAAAAGAAAAAAAGCACGAAAACTTTTTTAATTACTTATAAATTTCTTCTCATTTATAAACTGAACCGTAACACAAAGCCCTAATATTAAAATCATTGTTATTATTAATAATTTCTAAAACAGCTTCGATAATAGAAATTCCTGAAGCAACGACATCATCAATAATAACAATATTTTTTTTATTAAAAAAATTAATATATTTAGGTAATAAATGAATCTTATTAGCAATCTCAATTTGTCTTTCACTAATCTTTAATTTATTTTCTCAAAATTTACGATAGTTATCCACTTGGAAAAGATCATTAATAAATACTATTTGATAATTTAATTTTTTTTTAATAATATTAATCAATTCAATTATTACTAATTCCAAACTACTGACTGATGTTGGTTTTTTAGGCATCATAATAAAATAATCTAAATTTTTAAACAAATTAAATTTTTCACCAACCTCAAATAAATTAGTTGCCAACCTTGTTGCTACATCATGACTAATAGTTGCTTGCTTAATTAAATTATAATCTTCATTAACTCATGATAATTGTGGATAATCTTTTAAGCCCTGTGATTTAAAATAATTATAATAATAACATTCAATATTAATACTATTATTTTTTATTAATCTTTTTTGTTGCTCCGTTTTCACTTTTTTTCACCATTTTTCTTTTCATTTTTACTTTTTTTAATTTTATTTTTGAGTTTTAAATTTTTTTTAAATTTAAAATTATTCGCTTTGTGCATTTTAGATGATTGCCTATTATTATTATTTTTATCAGAATTTTTATTTTGTTGACCATTTTCTTCCAAAATAAAATCAATAGTTCTAGCAACTTTATTTGCACTTTTGACAATAATACTAACTTTTTGACCAAGACCATACTGCTTACGTTTTCTTTCACCAAATAAAACCATTGCTTTTTCATTAAAAATATAATAATCATCCTTCATATCGGCAATTTTAATTAAACCTTCAATGGTATTGGGTAACTCAACAAATAACCCAAAACCAGTTACACTAGAAATGATACCCTCAAATTTATGACCAATAAACTGCATCATATATTCTGCTTTTTTCATTTGATTAACAGCACGTTCACATTCTAATGCTTTTAATTCCATATTACTAGATTGTTCAGCCGCTCAATTAGTAAAACTTTGATACTTTTCAATTATTTTACTATTTATTTCTTTTTTAATTAGATACTGACGCAATAAACGATGGACAATTAAATCAGGATAACGTCTAATTGGTGACGTAAAATGTGTATAATAATCACTAGCAAGTCCAAAGTGACCAATACTTTTATTACTATATTGTGCTTTTTCCATACTTCTTAGTAATAATGTTGATAAAACCTGAAATGTTGGTAATTGTTTTAACGAATTTAATAACAATTGTAAGTCTTTTGAACTAATATTGATAATTTTTGGGTTAAGTTTAATACCCATTAATTTTAAAATAGTTATCATTTGATGCATTTTTTTGGCACGAGGATGGTCATGAACACGATAAATAAAAGGTAATTTCATATCAAATACCGTTTTAGCAACAACTTCATTAGCTCTAATCATAAAACTTTCAATTAATTTTTCAGCAGTATCACGAGTTCTTAAAATAATATCGGTTACTTCACCATTAACATTAACAACAGTTTTTGCTTCATTAATTTCAAAGTCAATTACTCCAGCATCTTGTTTAAATTTTCATAAAATCTGATGTAACGCTTTTGCCTGTAATAACATCTCTCAAATTTGCGGATGTGTTTTGATAAAATTTGGATTTTTATTATTATAGCCATCGTTTACTTCATCATAATTCATTCTTCTTACTGATTTCATAAATGCTTGGTAAATTTTATGTTTTACTGTTAAACCATCGCTATCAATTTCCATATCGCAAACCATACACAAACGTTCTACTTGTTCATTTAACGAACAAATACCATTAGATAACTGTGTTGGTAACATTGGAATAACACGATCTGCTAAATAAACAGATGTACCACGAGTAAATGCTTCTTTATCAATTGGACTACTTTCTGTTACATAATGACTAACATCAGCAATTGCTACAATTAAACGATAATTACCATTAACTAACTTAGTAACAGCAATTGCATCATCAAAATCTTTAGCATCTTTACCATCAATTGTCACTAATAACTCTTTAGTTAAATCAATACGGCCAATTTTTTCTGCTGTTGATACTGTCAATGGTACTTTCTCGGTTGCTATCAATGTTTCAATATCAAATTGTGCTTTAATACCAATCTCATAAATAACAGCTAAAATATCAACACCTGGATCATTAATATTACCTAATATTTTAGTAACAGTAACGTTAAAAATATTTTGCTCAAAATTTTCAATTTTTGCAACAATAATATTATTTTCTAATGCTTTATCGGGATTTAAAATGTTAACTTCATACTGTTGTAACTTTGCATTTTGAATTAATAAAGTTTTTACTTTGGTATCTCTATCAACAATAACAGTACCAACAAGCAAATTTGTATCACGTTTAATAATTTTCAATACTACTGCTTCATCTTCTTCATGATTAATTTTGATTAATTTACATAATACTTCATCATTATTTAAAGCATTATTTATATTTTTGACATTAACATAGTATTCTTCATCACTATTCAATAGTTTAACAAATCCAAACCCTTTTTTAGTAATTTGAATTTTACCAATAAATAAATTATTATTTTTTAACATATAAAACTGTTGTTCTTTATTTTCCAAAATTATTTCACTATTTTTTAATTGTTCTAAATCAGCAATAAGTTCTTGCTGTTGATAATGACTGGTAATATTTAGTTTCATTGTTAAGTCAACTGTTGACAAAGGTGTAGTACTATTTTGTAATTCATTAATAATCTCTTGTTTCATTTCAATCAATCCCAACTTTACCCTATTATATATTAATTATAATCTATCTTTTAAAATTTATAAAAAGGCACACTAAAATGTGCCTTTTTATAAAAAAAGTAATATTAATTTATGCCACCAATAGTATTAATAAGAATTCTCACGATAATAACCATAACAAATAACGATACACCCAATACTAAAGTAGCAATAGAAAATAACTTAGTTCAGCCACGTTCTTTAGTACTAGCAAATAATTCTTGGTTACCTCCGCTTAAAGCACCAAGACCATTATGATTTTTTTTACCTTGTAATAAACCTAAGATTACTAATAATATAGCAATAATTAAAGCAATAATTTCAAAAGCAAAAATAATATTTTGACTCATTTTGTCACTTCCACTTCTGTTATAATATTATTAATTTTACACTTAATTTTACTAAAAATAAAAAAATTTTCAAATTATCATTTATTTAAATAAAATATTAGTATTACATAATTTCCTTACTTTAAACTAAAAAACAAAATTGTAATTATCTGATGTCTATTTGCAAAATATAATGTCACTTTTTAAGTAAGAAATATATGTTATAATTTATTTAATTAAATAAAATAATATAGATTAAATAAAATAATATAGTTAGGGTGAGGAAGTTGAAAAAAAAAATTGGTATTGTTGCTGATTCGTCTTCAGGGCTTTCAATTAAAGATTTAAAAGAAATGAATATTGGTTTTTGTCCATTATTAATTAACTTTAGTGACGGTACAACTATTAGTGATGACCCTAATATTTTAAAAGATGAAGAATTTTATGATCGAATAGTAAAGCGAAAACAATCTGCTAAAACCTCACAAACACCATTAGGACAAATGAGTTCAATTTGAGAAGAAACTTTAACTAAATTTGAACAAATTATTTTTATTCCTTTATCAAAAGGTTTATCAGGGCAGTATAATACTGCTACTATGCTAGCAAAAGAATCTAATTTTAAAAATAAAGTTTTTGTTTTTGATAGTAATGGTGTTTCAGTTATTAACTGACTACTAGTTAAAAAAGCATATCAAATGTCCCTTAATAAAAAAAATAGTGTTAATGATATTATCGAAGCATTAAAACTAATAAGTGACAATTATATAGCCTTTATTTTACCTTATGATTTAAATTACTTAGTTCGTGGTGGTAGAATTTCAAAAGCAGCAGCAGCTTTAGCTACTATGTTAAAAATAAATCCAATTTTATCCTTTGATGGAACTATTGATAAGTTTGATAAAACAAGAACATGAGATAAAGCTATTAAAAATACTCTTAAAGAAATCAATAAGAGTAAAAAAGCAGAAAGTATTACTGCCTTTTATATCATTCATGCTTTTGCTGAAGCAAAAGCAATTGAAAAAGTAAATAAATATGTTAAAGATTATGGTATCAAAAACATTAAAATTATTAATCTAGCTAATGTAATTTGTGCTCATACCGGCATTGGAACTTTTAGTTTTGTTGCTTTTAATTTAACTAAAGATAAGTTGCCAAAATTAGAAGAATAAAAAATTCACTTTTAAAAAAGTGATTTTAGCAATGGCAGGGGTGACAGGATTCGAACCCACAACACTCGGATCTGAAGGCCGATGTTCTACCATTGAACTACACCCCTAAAATATTTGATTTAATTAGTACATGTTAAATTTTACGCGAAAGAAGTTTTAAGTGCAATTAAAATTTCATTTTTTTTAATTTTAATCCACATTTATCACAAGTACCATGAATTTCCAACTTATAATGAGAAAAAGAAAAATTATTTTTAATTGCCAATCTTTCTAGTTCTTTTGCTTGTAATGGTGAAATTTGTTGTTGATTTTTTAATGATGTATGAATAATTTTACTACAAAAATTACAAATAATATGAATAGCATTTTCTGATAGTTCATAAATAATTTGCTTTCCTTCAAAAATATTAGCATGAATAATATGTTCTGTCATTAATAAATCAATAGTATTATAAATACTCATAATATTAATATTCTCATTACCTTCTTTTGTTAAAAAACTAATAATATCGTTAATACTAACATGTTGTTTAAGTGTCAATACTTTTATCACTGCTTTACGAATGTCAGTTAAACGATATTCTTTATTTTTTAATTTTTGGGTAATATTTTCAAAATTTTTATTCATGCTAATCTCCTGAAAAATAATAATATTATTTTTACATTAATTTTTCAATCTCATCTATTAAGTCTTGTACCGTTTTTTTTTGTAATCCCATTAAGATACTATCATCAAGTTCAATATTACAAATTTTTTCTAACTCAATAATCATTGTTGCTAATTCTAAGGAGTCAATTTCTTTTACATCTTCAAACTTAGTTTTTGGAGTAATTTTTACTTTAATTTTCGGATGATTTTTCTTAACAATTTTTTGAATTTCACTTAAAATATTCATATACGCTCTCCTAAATTAATTTATTTTTCACTAAATGTAATTTTAGTATAACATAGAGCGCTAAATTTTACTTGTTATTTTAAAATATCATTCCAAATAATCTGATTTTAAATTAGTATTATATTCAACTCACACTGCATTATTTAAAGCATTAAAATGAAAAATAAAATCATTAATTTTTCATTGTGGAAATGTTTTAATAATTAATTTTAAAAATAGATACTGAAACAAATTCTGATTAAATTGTATTTTGTACATAATTTGTGGCTCATCTCCAAAAATAGTATTATTTTTATCTAACCGAATAACAATACTTTTATTTAATGTGCTAATATCAATAGCATCTTTAATTATTTCTGGTCCTAAATTTTCCTTTTTATCATCAACAGTTTCCACTTTCACATCATATTTTTCTACCATTTGATTTAAGTTACTACTAATTGAAAAATTTTTAACAATAAAAAATAACATAATAATTAACATAATAGTAATAGTAAAAATTAAAATGCTAATTTGTAATCTACGTTTCGACATTTATAATTTTCCCTGATTATGATTTAAATTTTTATAATCTGTAAAACTAAAACTATCACTACTATAAAACTTTAATATTTCATCATAATTTAAAATAAAATTAGTAGCTACAACTCAATTTTCACGATTTTTTATTAATTTTTGAATAAAGATAGAATGATATCCATTACCAATAATTGGCTCATTACTTTCTTCAATAACTTTTAAATTAATACTATATCTAAAAAAAGTTTGAAAATTAAATGGAATATTTATCTTAAAGTGAAAACTTTCAAATCATGGTAAATCAAATTGATTTTTTGCCATCTCATCATTAATTGCTATTTTATTGATAGTACTATTATAAATAGTACTATCAAACTCTAAAAAATATTGATCAATATTATCTTTAATATTATTATCACGTAATAAAAAAGCTGGTATTTTATTATTTTGATAAAATTTTGATGTTTCTTCATTAATATTTAGTGATGTATTTTGTTGTAAATTAAAATTATTATAAAATACTAATATTTTATGTAATATTGTTTCTTTATCATCAAATCAATATTCTATTTTTGGAAAATGTGATATTAAATAATGCTTAATCTTTAATGGCACTATATTTGTAGTATTAATATTATTACCAGAAAATGTAAAAACTTCATCTAATCTTGATTTACCACCAACTGTTATATTTTTAATAACAGTTTTAGAAAGAATAGGATAATAACAATTATCAGAGAAATTTGTTGTTAAAATAATTGGATTTTTAACCTCTAAATTAAAATTTGTTGTCACAAACATGCTTGGTTTAATTTGTAATTGATATTGTGGATTATTATTAAAATAAAAACTAAGCGAACCATAATTATGTTTATTATTAATATGACGAATGCTTTTAAGATTAGCCGGTTGTTTACCATTAAAACTATAGCTTAAAATATTTATACTATCTTTATTAATTGCAATTGCTGGTAGAATTATCTTATAAGTTTTCATAAACATATGAAGTTCAGTAATATTAGTATATCGATGATCAACTTTATCATTTTCAAGTAACTTAAAAAACAAAGACGTAAAAAATATTCACTGAATTGATTTAGATATTACCAGTTGTCCATTTGCTTGCTTATTGATATCATATTGAAATGTTACATCATTAAGTAATCCCTGATGTTGTTCTTTAGTATTTTTAAAATCATAGCAATATGCTTCTAAAACTTGAAGTTCAATATAATAATAACTAGTTTTTTGAGAATTTTGCATTGGAAAACCAACAACTACAAATTTTGGAATTAAAAATAATTCTTCTTCATAAAGTGGACTACTTTTGACATCACCTGTCAAATTCATTTTTTGTTCTAAAAAACTATGCGAATTTAATAATTGATGATGATTATTCATGGTGACACCATTATATTAAATATAAATATAAAAAATGCTTAATAGCCGTTTTTTGTAATTTTTCATATTCTTTAATATGATAATACTTTTTTCATCAATTTTTATTTGTTTTAACAAGGAATGTCCTAACAATATAACTATATTCAGTTTTTGGTAATAATGCCAATACTGTATCAACAACTTGCACATGTTTTTGATAATTCTTTAAATTTTCATTTATTTTTATATTATTAACATAATGAACAGTTTCTTCTTGCAATACATCATTTTCTTTAAAATTATTATTTGCTAGCATTAACTTTGCTTGTTGATATTTAACAAAAATAGTAGCAATTACTTGCTTATCGACTCTTATTTGTTCTTTCATTATTATCACCTCAATAATAATTAAGAGTAAATAATTATCTTTCCTTTTTTGTTTTTATTTAATATACTTATCAGTAAACTTGTCAAATAAATAGTAATTAAAAATAAATAAGTTAGCAACTTATATTAAGTTTTAAAAATTATAATATCATAATTTCTATAATTAATATCAATGATTTAATAAATTTAAATAATTAAATCTTTGTTTTTTAATATGATCTTGCAAAATAAGTTCATACACTATTAGTGGTTTGACATTTAAAACAATTAGTTGGTGTTTTAAATGATTCTAAAGGAATACAACGTGATGTTGTCCCAGTCAAACTTTTAATTTCTGCTTCACATGTGATTTGACCACAGAAAGGTACAATAAAAAAACCTTTATGAATTTTAACTAATTTCTGATATTCACTAAAAGTTGTTATTTCTTTTAAACATGTATTTAATTTTATTTGTGAAATATTGAAAAGATCTTTATTTATGACATTTAATTGCTTGATAATAGTTGTTACTAATAGTTTTTCATCATTAAATTTAACATCAATAACTTCTAAATTATGACGTAAAATTAATTTAATTGTTTGATTTTCTAATTCCTGTTCACCAATAGCAATAGTAATTGGAATTCCTTTAATTTGACTTTCACTTTTTTTATAAGAAAAACTTTTATTATCATCATTTATTAGTGTTCGAAAATGAGAACTTAAAATTTTATATACTTTTTCAATAAGTATTTTAACTTTATCACTTTTAGGAGCTAAATTTAAAATCATAATCTGATGTGGGGCAATTGTTGGTGGTAATACTAAACCTAAATCATCACTATGTGCCATAATTAACGCACCAATTAATCGTGTCGAAACTCCTCATGACGTTTGATATCCCAATTCTTGTTTATTATCTTCATTACTAAATTTAATATTAAATACTTTCGTAAATTCTTGACCAAAATAATGACTAGTGCCAACTTGTAATGCTTGTCCATCTTGCATCATACTTTCAATTGTATATGTTATTTTCGCTCCAGCAAAACGTTCATGAATAGTTTTTGCTCCCACAATAACCTTTATTGCCAAGTATTGCTCAACAAAATCAGCATATAATTTAATCATTTTTAAAGTAAATGCTTGTGCTTCTTTATCATTATTATGAATGGTATGTCCTTCTTGTCATAAAAACTCACTAGTTCTTAAAAATGGTTTTGTATTTTTTTCTCATCGCATAACATTACATCATTGATTATATAATAATGGTAATTGTTTATAGGAACTAATTATTTTTGCAAAATGACGACAAAATAAAACTTCAGAAGTAGGACGAATAATTAATTCTTCTGATAATTGATTATTGCCAACTTTAGTTGCTGTTACACATTCTGGTGCAAAACCTTCAATATGATCCCTTTCCACTTGAAATGCTTTTTGACTAATTAACAATGGTAACATTACGTTTTCAATATTTAAAAGTTTAAACTTTTGATTTAATAACTGTTGAATGTTTTCTCAAATTGCATAACCGCGAGGACGAAAAATGATGGTACCAGCAACTGAACCATTTTCAGCACCGTAATCACAAAGTTCTGCTTGCTTAATAACATCAGTATACCATTTTGCAAAATCAATTTCTCTTGCTGTAATATTTTTATTTTTTGCTTGATTCATAATGATTTATTCACCTTTCGTTGATTGACTTTTATGTCATTTTCAATAATTTGGATAATTTAAAGCATCTAATACTTTACTTGCTTGTTCTGATTCTAATACTTTTCCTAATAAATAATCAACTTTTAAACCTTTTAAAACAATAATTTCGGGAACATTAATAATACCACGAGCTAAAATATTTTTAATACCTAAAATTCTTAGATAATGCAAACAAATAATAACATCAACATATTTACTAAAATTAAAAGTAACTTGCTCTAACAAATTTGAAGTTAAAACTACATAGTCAGGTTTGAAATGATTAATCAATTTAAAATTATCAATATGACGTAAATCATGAGTAAAAGAAATTTTAATTTTATTACTACGAATAGTTTTAATAATCACATCATATTTATTTCAACTATTAATTTCACCAATATCTTGAAAATCAAAAATTAAATCACAATTTTCAAAAAGAACTTTTCGTTTATTAACAAGCGCTATCAGTTTTATTAAAATAGTTCTATCTTGTAATTCAATTAAACTAACAGGAAGAATAAGATTTTTTTCTTGTTTTAATTTTGCAAATTTTTCAAATGCTTGGATAAATAAAGGTTCATTTACTTTTCATCATAAACCTGAATCTTGAATATTACGCATTAAAACAAGAAATGAATCATAGTAAGAGTTTTTAACAAAATTTCATCAAGCATAATAACAATTTGGTTCATTTGAATTATCACTTTTATATACTGGCCTAATACTAACAGTCAATAATTTTTCCATTTGTTCTGACTGTAAAAGTGAATAATGGTTATAATCAGGATAATTTAAAATATCATTTGCTTTCAATTTAACTTCAATTAAATCTTTAGTTTGTACTATTTCTAATTGATTTTTATCAATAATTTGGTTATATAATATATAAACGTTTGAAGCATCAGTTTTAGCTGTTGCATAAACACATAAAATCTGACTTTGAATTTGTAAATAACTACTTTTTTCTACTAAATTACGCTTAATATAACTATTTATTTTTTTTTGAAATCGATATAAATTTATTTTTTTATTTATCGAATAAATTAAAAATTGACCATCATAATACTTACAAATAATAGTATTATCTAATCCTAAAGTTATTTTACTATAATATGAAATCAATAACTCCATTCGTTCAATATTATTAACCGTTAAAATATTTTCTAAAGCTAAATAATTTTTTATTTTTATTAAAATCATATATTCAAATTGACTATTTGTTTTTTTACTATATTTTTTTTGACTAAAATTATCTAAAATACTTTGTACAAAAGCTGATTTTACTACTGTTAATTCACTTTGTTGTAAAATAATTGCTTGTGAAATCGCAAAACGATTATAACGAATATTACTTTGCATTTGACCATATAAAATTTTATTATTACTATCAAAATAATCAATTGATAAATCATAAACAATGACTTTGTTACCTAATTGAAAAGAAACTGAAAAATGACATGATTCAAATGGTACTTTATTTACTAATAAATCTTGAATAAAAATTTCAATTTTTACTTTAGTTTTACGATTCATCATTGCTTTAAAAACAAATAATGAAATTCGTTTTTTACGATTTAAAACTTCCAATCGTTCCGAAAAAGTAATAACTTCATTTTTTAGATCAATCTTTAATGGAACTAAACTTAACAAATCACCATGAATAATATTATAGTATTGGTTATTACGATGATTTAAATGTATAAATAAGATAATTATTATTGTCATAAAAGGAATTAAAGCAATAATGACAATAGCAGATCAATGCATAATTTTTTACCTCCATTTAATCGGAACCTAAACTAATATTACCATTATTTCCTTGAAATAGTTTTAACTTTAATCTTTGATTATCAACATATAATTTAGCTAAACGAAACATTTTACGATCCTTAACTAAAATTCAATCAATCGCAGTAACTGGAATTGGTTCATATATTTGAACACGATTAGTATCAATATTTAAACCTCAATCTTTAGTAGTACTTTGAAATAATTTATGAACATCAACAGAAATAATAGCAATTTTATTAATATCAACATGCTGTTCGGCACATCACTTTCAAAAAAAATGACGTGTTGAACTACCTAATTCTAATTCTAAATAAGTAGCATGTTCTAAATAAGTTCAAACAATATATTCTTGTTTTGGTAATAATTTAATTTCTGAACTTGGTTTAATTCCTTGTTCTAATATTAATGTAATATTACTAACATCAGTATAAAAAAATAAATTAAAAATATTTTTGCTTTCTAAATGTTTAATAATTTGAATCGTTGATCTTCTTCTAAAATTTAAAAAAATATTATTACGTTTTTTATTACTGGTCGAAGTAGCAGCATGATTAGGTTTTTTTTGTTTTCTAAATCTTTTAAAAAAAGAAGATTTTTTTTCATTGTCTTCTGATAACTTAGAAATATCCAAATTAGGTTGATTTTCATCGCTAAAATATTCTTTAATTTTTTTAATTCGTCGACTTCAACCCATAAATTGTAACCACCTTATTATTAATATTTACTAATTATACTAAATTTTTTTAAAATAATGGTGCTAAAATTCGAAGCAGTAATAAAAATATACCGCGATAAGCAAAACTACGTTGTAATAATGGATTAGTAATAATTAAACTAGAATGAATAAAATCATTTTCAAATGAAGTAGATAAATCACTATTAGTTTTCTTATCATAAACAATTACTAAAGTTTGATGATCTGAATAAAGACTACGATAATCAAGGTTAGTTGAACCAATAATAGTAATATTATCATCAAAAATACCAGATTTAGAATGGTTAAAAACATTATTATATTCATAAATTTTAACTCCTGCTTCAATTAATGAATCATAATAAGTTCTTGACATATCTAATGAAAAGAATTTATCGGTAATGCCAGGTAATGATAATCTAACATCAACACCAGAATAAGCACTATTACGTAAAGCAGTAATTAAATCACTAGTTGGAACTAAATAAGGGGTACTAATTCACACCCGTTTTTTAGCATTACTAATAAATTTAATAAATAAATCTTTTTGAATTGTTTCTTTAGTTACTGGCCCATCATCAATTACTTGCACAATAATATTATTTGTAACTTTTTGTTCAGGACTTTCAGCTGTAACATCAAGAATATTACCAGTAATAAAATGTCAATCTTGCCTGAAAATTAAATCAAGTGATTTAACAGCTTCACCAACAATCCTAATTTGGGTATCTCTTCAAAAACCATACTTTGCAGAAAGAAGAATATAATTATCTGCTAAATTAATTCCCCCAGCATAACCAATGTTACCATCAATAATAATATCTTTACGATGATTACGAAAATTATAATTTCCTGTCATAAATGGTAATCTAACTGGTGAAAACTTATGAATAATAATCCCCATTTTTTTCATCTTTCATATTTTATATTTAGATAAACTAAAGTATGAGCCAACAGCATCATAAATGATATAAACTTTAACTCCTGTTGCAATCCTTGCTTTTAAAACACTAATAATTACTTCTAATAACTCTCCTTCACTAAGGATAAAATAATTAATAAAAATATAGTTTTTTGCTTGCTTTAAATCTTCAATTAATTTAACAAATTTATTAGGACCATTATTTAAGATCTGAACATCAGTATTGTTATAAAATGGTCGATGTGAAATCCTTGTTGTATAATTAAATAATGATAAAGTATCTTCACTTAAATTTAATTTTTTTAATTCTAAAATTTTATTAGCAAAGGTTCAATCTTCCTGAGTATAAAAATAACTATTTGTTTTTAAGTAGGTTTTCTGTTTGCGGCGATAACGATAAGGTCGACCAAAAGTTCAGTATAAAAAGATACCAATTATCGGTAAGCACAAAGTAACCATAATTCATGATAATTTTGCATCCTGCATGCGATTAGTAATAAAAATAATAATACCAGTGAGAATAGTTAAAGTAATAATTATTAATAAAATAATCCATGAATATTTAATATAATTAAATATAACAAAAACTATTGCTGCAATCAAAGCAATATATAAAATTAATGATAAAAGTAAATTTACTCGTTTACGCATAATTTCTCCTTCAAATAAAGGTAGTTCTTTCTTAAATTATATCTAATTATTAATAAATTTATTATTTAAAAATAAAAAAAGCAATTAATGCTTTTTTAATAATGGTGGAATGGGAGAGATTCGAACTCTCGCGACAGTTTCCCGTCCTAACTGATTAGCAATCAGTCCTCTTCAGCCTCTTGAGTACCACTCCAAAATTATAATAATTATTTTTTTACAATTATTATTATAACTTTAATTTTAAATTTTACTATGTATTTTTTAATTATTTTTAAAAATCTTGTTTTCCAAAATTAAATATCACTATTTTTTAAATAAAATACTAAATTTAATACAAATTTATTTATTATTTAAAATTACTTATTGACAAATTTAAAAACTATTTTATACAACACAAACATTACACTGATAATTTTCACTATCTTCTAAAACTTCCTGACGAATACGGACATAATAAATTGATGAGCAACCTTTTTTAAAAGCTCTAATATATGCTTTATTTAAATCACGTGTTGTTGCCTTATCAGTAATAAATAAAGTTAAAGAAATTGCTTGATCAACATGTTGTTGGGCAGCAGCAACAATATCAATAATTGGATTAGGACCTAATTCATAACCCCCTGCCCTATAATAAGCTAAATTATCATTGTCAATTTTATAAGCTGGAACATAAACACGACCTAGTTTTCCTTCTTTACGGACTTCAACAGGAGCAACTACTGGCTGCAAACTTGGTGTACATGAAGATAAA
This sequence comes from Spiroplasma endosymbiont of Polydrusus pterygomalis, assembly GCF_964030825.1. Classification (NCBI taxonomy): domain Bacteria; kingdom Bacillati; phylum Mycoplasmatota; class Mollicutes; order Entomoplasmatales; family Spiroplasmataceae; genus Spiroplasma; species Spiroplasma endosymbiont of Polydrusus pterygomalis. Next base: position 1,227,194 of record NZ_OZ034964.1, read on the forward strand.
TAACTAATTGAACCTGTAGGTGCTACTGCCATTAAATGTGAATTAGCCAAACCTGTCGTTTTAATTTTTACTACTAATTCTTTTCACTGTTCTTGTGTTGGAATCATAATATTATATTTTTTAAATAATTCTTGTATTTTTTTTGTTGTTGGAATTCATTTATCTTTTTCACATTTTACATATTTATCAAAATATGAACCATCAGCAAACTTTGAAACTTTAAAGCCACTAAAACTTCCAAATTTTAATGCCAATTTATTAGATGCACTAAAAGCATGATAAGCCATAATATAAAAGAAAATATTAGTAAAATCAATTGCCTCTTTTGAATCATAAAAAATACGATTTGTTGCTAAAAAACCATGTAAATTCATAGCCCCCAAACCTAAAGCATGATTTTCTTTATTACCATATGCAACAGAAGGGGCACTAGAAAAATCACTACTTCTAGAAACATGATCTAATGAATGAATTGCTTGATAAATAACCTCACCAAATTCACTACCACTCTCCATTACTTTTGCAATATTAATACTTCCCAAGTTACAACTAATATCTTCACCAATTTCTTTAAAACTTAAATCACTATTGTACTTACTAGCAGTACTTACTTGAACAATTTCACTACATAAATTACTCATAACAATTCTACCAGGATGCGCATTATTTTCATTAACAGTATCATCAAATAATAAATAAGGATATCCACTTTCAAAATGTAATTCAGCAATCATTTGAAATAGCTTGCGAGCACTAATAAAAGTTTTAGTAATATTAGGATTTTTTAACATATGATAATATTCTTTAGTAATAGAAATATCTGTCATTGCTTTACCATAAACTTTTGCGATGTCATAAGGACTAAAAAGTGCCATTTCTTCGTTATTCTTAGCTAATTCAAAAGAAATATTAGGAATAACTACTCCTAATGACATTGATTTAATACGAATTTTTTCATCGGCATTTTCGCGTTTTGAATCTAAAAAAGACATAATATCTGGATGATGAACATTTAAGTAAACTGCTCCTGCTCCTTGTCGCTGACCCAATTGATTAGCATATGAAAATGAATCTTCAAGAATTTTCATAACTGGAATAACGCCTGTTGCTTGATTTTTAATATTTTTAATTGGTGCTCCAAATTCTCTTAAATTTGTTAAACACAAAGCAACACCACCACCACGCTTTGATAATTGCAATGAAGTAGTAATACCACGAGCAATTGATTCCATATTATCTTCAATTCTTAACAAATAACATGAAGTATATTCACCTCTTTGTTTTTTTCCAGCATTTAAAAAGGTAGGAGTTGCGGGTTGAAAGCGACCAGACATAATTTGTTTTAAAATTTTACTAGCATGATTAATATTACCATCAGCAAAAAATAAACTATTCATAACAACTCTGTCTTCATAATTTTCTAAATACTGTTTACCATTAAAAGTTGTTAAAGCATAAGAATTATAAAATTTTAAAATACCCATAAAACTTGCAAATTGATGGTTAAAATTATATGCTTCCTTTGTTAATTGTTCAATTTCTGCAATTGTATACTTATTAACTATTGCTTCATCATAATATTGGTTTTTAACTAAATAGTCAATTCTATCCTTAATTGTTTTAAATTCCATTAAATTTGGTTTAATATGATTTTTCATATAAGATTGCGCTGCTTGTAAATCAAACTGCGCATTATTACTAGTTTTTGCTTTAGCATTTAAAGTAACATATTCATCATTTTCCAAAGTGCCAGATAAACTATTTATCTCATTATCATTTTTATGTTTTCTTTCTCAAAAGTCTACTAATATTTTTTTGATTGTTGTTACATCATTATGAGTTCCTAATAATTCAAATTGAAAAAGTAATGGAACATTTAATTTTTTTGAAAGAATTGGTCCAGCAATTGCAAAAGTATCACCAAAATTAGTATTGCCTGAAGCAATAACACCACGACAAAAATTACGATTTTGTTTATTATTAAGAAATTTAATTACTTGTTTTGGGACTGCCCCTTCTTTAATATCACCACCACCACTATATGTTGGTGTTATTAAAACATAATCTTTATCTACTAAAATTTCTTCTTCTAAATCATGAGGAATTCTTGAATTTAAAACCTCCAATTTTTGAATAAAACGATGAGTATTATTTGATAATGAAGAAAAATAAACAACATGAATTTTTCCCTCTGGTTTTATTATTTCTTGGCTTGAAACTTTCACAACATCATTATGCATACTTATATTCTCCTTTAAAATTAAAATTCTCAATCTCTATCTTCGGTTTCTTCAGTAATACCCATTACATAGGATGAACCATTACCTGAAAAAAAATCATGATTTTCATCAGCACGTGCCGATAATTGATTAAAAATTTCTGGCTTAATTCTTGTTTGTTCTTCACTAAAAGGTGAATCATATCCTAAATTTTGTAAAAATTTACCAGCATTATATAAACTAAACTTGATAGCATCTTCAGCTAAGTTAAAATCTTGATACAATTCTATTAAATATTCTTTTTCTAAATCAATTAATTTAAACAATAAATCAAAAACAAATTTTTTCATTTCTTCTTGTTTTTCTTTAGATAATTTTTCAACTTTTCTTTGATATTTATAACCACTATAATAATTATGAATAACTTTATCACGTAAAATTAGTCTAATAATATCAGAAGTATTAGGCAACTTACCACGCGCAGATAAATAAAATGGTAAATAAAAGCCACCATATAATAAAAAACCTGGCATTAAAGCGGCAGCTACTTTTGATTTTAAACCATCACTGCTTGTATAATAAGGAATTAATGCACGTGCTCTTGCTTGTAGACTTTCATTATTAATAACTCATTCATGAGCAGATTCAATTTGGTGACTAGAACATAACGTTGAAAAAATTGTTCCATATGAACGCGCATGAACTGCTACCATAAAAGCAAAGTTTGCATAAATAACCTGCTCATGATCTGTTAATGAATTAGGAATTTGTGCAATATCACCAACTGTTGCTTGAATTGTATCCAATAAAGTTAAACCTGTAAATGTTCTTATTATTAACTGTTGTCATTTTGGAGTTAATGTTTTCCAAGAAATTAAATCATTAGATACCGGAATTTTTTCTGGTAATCAAAAATTTTGCGTAATACGATTTCAAACCTCTAAATCTTTCTCATCATTCATTACATTTCAATTTACAGAACGCATTTTACCATTAAAATTATTCATAACATATTCTAATGGTGATTGTGATTGCTGAAAATAATTATTATCTTTTGCCATTACAACTTACCTTTCTACATTTTTAATAAATTAACTTCACATTTTTAAAAATGTTATTTCATTAATTTAAGACAACTAAAAACATCCTTTATATAGTATAAGGGATGTTGACATTTTTAAAAATTATTTTTTTAAAATTACAAATATTTAAAAATAAAAGTAATCATTAAAATAAAAATAATTATTAATTCACACCCAGGAATATAATACTACTTAGAAAATTAGACCGGTCTACTGGCTTAGTTTCATCTTACTAGTTACCCTTCTCAAAGAGTTTTATCTTCAATGGTTTTGTAACGTTCATCAACATCACAGTTGCTGGTACAGCAAAGAATTTTCATCTTTTTCCCAAACATCTAAAGTCCGTTTGTTAATTTAGTTGTATAAATATTCTACTACAAGAAAAACAATTTTGTTAAATTATAAATACATTATTATATAATTTTTTTAAACCTTAATTATTCTTTAATAAAATTTTTAGTGTTAAAATAAATGATAAAATATGAAATATAATAATTTTCTTTTAATAAAAACAATAAGTAAAAAAACCTAAAAATTAATCTTTCGGTTTTATTGTTAGTAACTTTTTTTCAACTTTTTGTAATTGTTTAATAAAATCATTAATAGTGCCATTATTCTTAATTGTAAAGTCAATATCCTTATTTAAAATTAAATATTTTTTTTGTTGACTTAATAGTGCTATTACTTGTAAATCATTAACATTATCACGAATTTTTATTCGTTGTATTTTTTTATCTTCTTCAGCTTCAATTAAAATAACTTTATCAACTAATAAATTTAATTTTGCATTAAATAATACTGCACAGTCAATAACAATTAATGACTGTTGTCCTTTATTACGAATAATATCATCCTCAACAATCTTGGTCATTGTTGGTCAAATGATATTCTCTAACTTACGTAAAATATTGGGATAATAAAATGCCTCATAACGTAATTTTTCTTTATTAATTGTTTTATCATTATTAATAAATGTGTTACCAAACTCATTAATTAATGCTTTTTTTGTTTCTTTTAATGTATAAATATGTTTAACGACTTTATCAACAAAAATAACATATGCACCCTTGTTTTGAAAAAAATTTGTAGCAGTTGTTTTACCAACACCTGCTTCACCAATAATACCAATAATACCAATAATCATAAATTCACCTTTACTTATATTCAATTTGATAACTTGCAAGAATACCAATCATTGCTGCATTATCAGTACAATATTCTAATTTTGGAACAATTATGTTTAAATTTGAATATTTAACTTTTAAATTCAATACTGCCAATCTTAATTGTTGATTAGCACTAACTCCTCCAACTAACACTAAAGTTTTGGGATTGTATTTTTTTAATGCTATTTCAATCTTATTAATTAATACTTGAATAACTGTTATTTGAAAAGAACTTGCAAAATTATTAACTTGTAAATTATTTTTTTCTTTATCTATAATATTAGCACAAGCAGATTTTAAACCACTAAAACTAAAATCTAAACTATTATCATTTTTCGGTAATGGTAATTTATAAATTGGTTTTCCTAATTTAGCAATTCGTTCAATTTCAGGACCACCCGGATATTTTAATCCCAACATTCTTGCTACTTTATCAAAACATTCGCCAACAGCATCATCTAATGTTTGACCAAGAACAGTAAAATTTAAATGTTGATTTGCCAACATTAATTGGGTATGACCACCGCTAACTAATAAACCAAGCACGGGAAACTGTCATTTATCTTCAATTATAGCAGCATATAAATGACCAACTAAATGATTACATGGCAATAATGGCTTTTCTAAATAAGCAGCAATAGTTTGCGCTATAACTTTACCAACATGTAAGCAACTAATAAGACCTGGAGTATTAGTATAGGCAATAAAATCAATATCTGTTAGTAAAATCTTTGATTTTTTAATTGCCGTTTGTAAAACGATAGCAATATTTTCACTATGGGCTCTCGCTGCTAGTTCAGGAACAACACCACCATATTGTTGATGAAGTTTAATTTGTGAAGCAATAATATTACTTAAAACTTTTTTATCTTTAATAATTGCAACACTAGTTTCATCACAACTAGTTTCGATTGCTAAAGTTATCATTAATATCCCCTTCTTTATAGAAAATAACCGCTGATTCTAAAGCCAAAATCATCATCTTTTTAAAACTAGTTTCACGTAATATTGATAAAATTGACTCTCCAGTGACAAAAGAATCAGAAATCGTTAATAAACAAGCAGCATTTTTACCTAAATATTTTGCATTAGCAAATAAAGCAAAAGATTCCATTTCTACTGCTAAACATTCTTTAATTAATGGATTTTTTTTATAATCATCATTAATGCGATAAAAGACATCACTTGAATGCACTAATCCTGATTTTAAATTTATTTTTTCACTTATTAGTTGTGAAGACTTTGCAATACTATGCGAATTTAATTCGCTATCAATTCTTTGTGCTACTTTATTAATAATTTTACTAATGCTATCACTAGCTGCAATTTTATTGTTATCAATATTAGCAGCATATTTAGCAAAAGTTGACTCACTATATGCTGTAGTAGCATTAATAACATCATAAAGCTTAATGTCTTTTTGATATGAACCAGCACTGCCAACTCGAATAATACAATCAACATTATAAAATTTATATAATTCATATGAGTATATTCCAATTGAAGGCATACCCATACCACTAGCAGCAATAGTAACATCACATCCCTTATATTTTCCAGTAAACATTAACATATTACGAACATCATTTATTAGCTTTCAGTCTTGTAAAAAATTAGTAGCAATATATTTAGCACGTAATGGATCACCAGGCATAATTACTACTTTTGCAATCTGTTTACGAGTAGCACTAATGTGAGCGGTTGGAATCTTTTCTTTATTATCCATATATTCTCCTTTTTTAAATAATAATAGTTATTATAATATATTGTTAACTTAGTAACAACCTTAATATTTTTAATGATTAATTTTTTAATTTCAAAAATTAAAGGTGATCTTATAACTTTATCAAACTAATTAAAGAATTAAATAATGTCATCAATATATATTGAAAAAATCTTTTAAATACTATTAAATAGGATTTTTTTACAACAAATACTTTATAAATTACTTAAATTTATATATTTCTTTAATCCATTACTTTATTTTTAAAACAAATGAGTTTTTGTTTTGAAAGAAAATAAACTCAAATATGTTTTCAGTTTTTATCAGCCTTAATCTTTTAAAAATACCAAGAGATTGAGATGAAAAAACAGCAAATCGTTAATTCAAAGCTAATAAAATAAAAATTTGTTTATTATAACTAATATTTCAGATTAACAATTATATATTGCATCTCATTTTAAACAAACTTAAAACTATAAGTAACTTCTTAAATTTAAGAAGTTATCGGGTAAGTAAGGGAGGATTAATTTATGAATTTTTTATTAAAAGCATTAAGTATTTTAGTGATGACAACGATGACAGGTGTCTTAGATAATGGACAATTATTAAATAATGGACAATTAAAAATAAGTTCTAAAAAAAATGATAACACACAGCAAGATACAATTTACATTGATAAAGATAAAAAGCAAATAGCAACTAATGAGATAGACTTATCAAATATAGATAGTAAAGAAATTGTGCAAATTGGTTTTTTTGAAAATGGAGATCACGAAATTCAAGTTGTTAAAATGCCAAGAGTAATTGAGAAAGTACCTAATAAATTACCATCAGCAATTACATCTTTGAAAGATATGTTTAACGGATGTATTTTTTTTAATCAAGATCTTTCAAAGTGAAATATTTCAAATGTCACAGACATGACTGCAATGTTTTCAAATGCTATAGTATTTAATCAAGATATTTCAAGTTGAAATACTGCCAAAGTAAAAGCAATGAGTTTTATGTTTTGTAATGATAAAAAGTTTAACCAAAATCTTTCAGGATGAAATGTAAAAGAAGTAACATATTATAATAATTTTAGTACCAACTTAGAAATTGTTAACTCTAACAAATTACCTAAATTTAGAAAATAAAACTTTTAATTTTAACAAAATAAGTAACAATTTCAAATAATTAAAAAAATTAAAACAATATATTAAATATTTAAAATGCCTTTGATGTAACAAAGGCATTTTAAACAAAGTTAATTATTAAATTAATAATAACAATGTTTTATAAAGATAAGTCTTTCTTAATAAGAAAATAATTTCCTAATGGAAATAAAAGAAAAGGTATTATCAACATTACTGGATATTGTCAAGTAAAAGCTAATGCTTTAATAGGTAAAAGCGGTGCTTTTGATACTATTGTTTCACCAGGAGCAGGATTTACAGCTGGAACATCTCCAAAGACAAATGGAGAATTAAATAAAGAAGCAATTGTAAAATACTTAAAATACTTAAGACTTTCACTACCAGGTATAACAGAAAATAATACTACTGTTTTACATATAATAAATACTACAGAAACGCCTGCTGCTACTGAAAGTGCAATAATTGATTTATTAAAACCAGCAATAAAAACTCAATTAATTGATGTTCAAAGTAATGCTAATAATATTAAACCAACATTATATAAAACCAGATATCCAAATTCTTGAAGTTTAAAATCCTGAAATCTAATGGGAAAAATAATTAATTGAATAATAAAAGCTGAAAGATACAATATTAAAATTGAAGAAATTAAAACAAAAAGTTTTGAATTTAAAATACTTTTTCTAGACATTGGCATAGTTAATCAAGAAGCTAAATAACCTTTATCAATTTCTTTAGAAATTAAAATATGATTTAAAATTAAACTAAAAGTAACAATTAATATTAAACCAGGAATACCAAAAAAACTCACATTAAGATAAGCCATAGCATCGATTCCACCTAAACCTGATCATCGATCGTCTATACAATTGCTAACTTTTAACTAAATTAAATATTTCCCAACTCACGAAAACGAAATGAAGTTTTATTTAATTTCTTTAATTCTCATTTATTTAAATTATAAATAATTATTCCGGCAATTAAACCAACTAAAACACAAACAATTGCAATAATTAATAAAATTTGAATTCCTTGTAATGAATAATTACGATGACCATCAACTACATAAGAATTACCTGGTAATTTTCCAATCGCAGAAGCAACATAATTAAATCAAGCATCTGGTGTAAAAGCAATTCAAGAAATTAATGAAATTGTACTAGCATAACTATTTTTTCCATCGGTAATTCTCCAACTTGCACAAATCTTAATGTCAGTAATCCCCAACCAATACAACCAATAAATAAAAAAAGCAAACACATTATAAGTTGAAATAAAATTTGAATTGCCTTTGAAGATTGTAAAAATCAAACATTACCTCAACCAGGAATAAGTACATATAAACAACATGCAATCATTCCTACTAATAACAAAAATACTAATCCTAAAACATAAGAATTTCATTTATCAGCTCAACGACCAATTGGATTAGCAACTAAAAATCTTAATCCATATGAACGAATACCACCAAGAACAGTTACAATACCAATGGTAACACCAACTTCTGTTAGCGTATCTTTCATATAATATGCAAAAGTAGATTGAAACATATACATCCCAAAGACAAAAATTCCACAAAGCCAAACTCGTAGAAATTTCATTGGTTGAAATAATGTAATTATTTTTTCCTTTCAAATAATTTTTGATTGTTTACGTTTTTTATTAGGAATAAATATTAAGACTAACAATGCCATTACCAAAACGATACCACAAATAAAATAAGCAAAAACTAAAAATGGGATTTTTGTAATAAAATCATCTTGACCATATTTATTTTGTAAATTTTTAGTTAAAATTGTTATTCCCGTTGCAATGCCAACAATAAAAATCAAACCAAAAAATCCCAAAATTGTTCCTTCCAAGCCATAGGCAATTCCCTGTTGTTCTTTTTTTACATTTTGTGATACTAATTTTCAAAGTGGTGCTCAAAATAGTCCAGCAATAGAAATACCTCAAATTATATAAATAATATACAATTGAATCATTCGTACATCTTTAGCCATACTAAGTTGAATTGTTAATGTTCATCATAAACCACACAAACCAGTTATTAAAAGTGATACTATCATAATTTTTTTGGCACTAAAACGATCAGCAAGTCAACCACCTGGAATTCTAGAAATAAGAGCAACAAAACCATAAATAGCAACAACAAAATCAAATTCATCTTGGTTTAAATCAAGATACTGATTAAAATTAGGAATAATATATCGTAAATAAAGAACTCCACTAAAAACAAATAAATCAGATAATGCTAAAATAGTTATAATTAAAATAGTTCTATTATCTAAACCATGTGTAAATTTTTTTCAACACTTATTTAAAAATGCTTTCATTATTTATTTTTTCGCTTTCACAATAATTTAGGATTATCACTAATATACCCCGCTACTTGTTCACCATATATTTCATTAACTTTTATCGCTTCATCATTATTATTAAAAGTCCATATATTTAATAGTTTTTTAATAGTTTTAAATTTAGTAATCATTTCAACATCTAAAACGATGGAAATCGAAGGATGAAGATAATCAAATTTCTTAGCATACAATTCATTAAAATCATTTTTATTTTCAAATAAATAGCCTTTTTTCATTGGATATTTAATTTTATTGTCAATTTCCGCTAATAATTGTTGGTCAAAAGAAGAAACAATAATTTCAGCGTTAGTACTTTTTTGTAATTTTTTAATTTCTGAAAAAATAATCATTAGTTCATCTTCAGTATATTTACGATTTATTTCTTCTTTAATTTCAACATTAATCATTTGATAATCTTTACTTAACTTTTCAATAAAATCATTAAACAACGGTGGAATTCAATCTTTATTATTTTTAAAAAACTTCAAATTAATAATTTCTTCATAATATAAACTATTAACCTTACTTTTATTGTTAGCAATTCTTTCAAAGGTATCATCATGAAAAATAATTACTTTATTATCTCTTATTAACCGAATATCAAATTCTACTGCTTGACAAATTTTTAAAGCATTTTGAAAATCAATCATTCGATTTTCACCTTGTGTAGAACGAAAACCACGATGTGCTACTAATAATGGCATAATTATGAAAACCCCCTAATATTTTCTATACTTAATCATTTTACACTAGACTCATTTTGTAATTAAAAAAATAATTTTCCAGATAAAAAATAAACTTATTATTGATAATATTGACATAATCTAGTTATCAAATCATGAACATAAGTATCACTAATTAAATTACAAATGATACTTTCTATAATTTTGTTCTGACATATCATTATTAACTACTAGCTCATCAAAAGATTGATTTAATAAAATTATTTGTTCTGGTTCTAAAGCATTTCAAGCTTTCGTTATCGTTTGTTGACCATAAATGTCATTAAAATTAATTGAATTAAATTGTAAACGTTCACTACTTACTTGTTCTAATTTTAAATCACTTATTATTTGCCCGTCATATATTTGATTAATTATTTTGCTTTACTCTTTTATTATATCCTTCAATTATATTTTTGTGTTCTTGCCTTTACTTCTGGTCTTTGAAGATATTCTCGTCTTTTTGCTTTCTTCGATACTTCTTTATCATTAATTTGTAATGAATAACTTGTAATAGCAACTATATTTATCGAATTATTCACTTTTATCCCCCTACTATAAAATAAAATAAATATAAGTTTAGTAAGTTATTTTATCGTTTAGATTTATTAAAAGCGACACCCAATGCTTTTGGTGTTTTACTTCATTTTGATGTAAATACTAAAACTAATAATGATGCAACAAAAGGTAATATATTTCATATATCAGAATTATTAGATATTCAAGGAGCAATATTTGGTAAAAATGCAATTCTAGCACCTGTTGTTTCCACAATGGCAAATAAAGCAGCACCAATCATAATTAACGGTACTCTTCATTGACCAAAAATTAAAATTGCTAAAGCAATAAAGCCATTACCACTAACTGTGCCACGAAAAGTTTGACTAGCATACATTGGAAAAACGCCACCAGCAATTCCTGCTAAAAATCCTGACAATAATACAGCAACATAACGCTGCTTAATTACATTTATTCCTGCAGCATCAACTGCATTAGGATTTTCACCAGTTGCAATATGATGTAAACCTCATTTAGTATATTTTAAAATAATAGCAACACCAAGCAAAACTATAATTGCTAAAAATAAATATAAATTAAAAAATTCATTATTACCTATCTTTGGCAATTGATAAATATTTGTTAATGAAATGAAACCATTATTACCCGGTAATTGTACAACAAAAATAGCAATCGCTGCTGCTAAAATATTAATTGCAACACCAGAGATAATTTGATCAGATTTTAAAGTAACTGCGGCAAAAGCATGAAAACATGCAAATCCCATTCCTGCTAATCCTGCGACTAATAAAGCAATAACTTGTGATCAATTACCTCAATTAATACCAATATTTTTTCCAAATGAAGAAAAAGCAAGGGCACCAATTGTCATCATTCCTTCAATTCCAATGTTAACAACACCAGCACGTTCTGAAATTAATCCAGATAGTGCACCAAGTACTAACACAACAAAAATTAAACTGGAATGTTGAAGAATTATTGTAAATGCTTCCATTAAGTTATCCTCCCCTTCTTTGCATTTTTATTTCCATAATTGCTTGTTGTTCTTGTGCAATTATGTTATTAAATTTACTAGTAAACATTATTTTTTCAGCTTCTACTTTTTTTGTAAATTGTTCAGTTAGAATCTTAATATTACTATTAATTGGTATAATTTGATTCTTTAATTGATGTCGATCAATTTTCTTTTTTTTGATTAATGCTTTAACTTTTATTTTATAATTTGTTTTTAATTGATGTTTTGCTAAAATTAATTGTTGTTTTAACTTTTTATCAGCAGTATTGGCAATTTGTTTTTTTACTAATTTTATTTCATTAATTAATTCTTTTCTTAATTTAATAATTTCTCGAAAAAGGTTGCATTTTAAATCTCTTACTCTTGATTTATCTAATATTGTTTTTTGTCTTTTTAATAACATTACTTCGCGAAGTAACTCTTGTTTATAATTATAAACAACAGTTTCACATTTCATTCTCTCATTAATATATGTATTTAAACTTTCAGCATAAACTGCTTTTACCTTTTGTTGTAAATTATTTCAATTACCAATTTTGCCTTTTTTTCAAATTGCATTATATTGTTTATAGATATAATGTGTTAAAGCTTTTTTTTCTTGAAAAAATTGTGCTCAAGTAACACCTACTTTATCATTTTTATCATTAATTATTGCTTGTAATTGCAAGTTAATGTTATTATTAATTTTTTGATTTAATTTTTGTTTTAATTCTTTAATCGCAAATGCTTCTTGACGTTTATTTTTAATTAATACACTATTATTTATTTTAACGTTATTATCTATTTTTTTATACTTTTGTTTTACTATTAACTGTTGATCATCTTTATTTTGTGATAATTTTACGATTGCTTTATTATATTCTGCTTTTAAATATTTGATTTGATCGGTTTTTTCCTGATTTAAAACTATTCTTAATTCCCTAATTTTTTTGTTATATTCATTTTTTATTTTAAAAGTTTCAATAAAATATTGATACATTTTACCAATAAAAGCATTTGTAACTTTACGTTTCTCTTTATCAAAAGCAATATTAAAGTAACGAAGCAAAAATTTAATTGGTTGCAAGCGTGATAATAAAACGGCACAAGCAGCTGAATAAATGATAACACCAAAAATAATATCACCAGTTGCTGTTGGCAATGTTAATACTGAACCAATAGAACCACCACTTTTAATTAAACCTCAAAGAAAGGCAGCACCAACAACACCAATGGCATTAATTTGACCAACTAAAGCAACGGCGATACTATCAAAACCAATAGTTGGTAAATCATCAGTTAAAAAACTAATTGAAGGATTTTTAGCAATATAATAAATAACCGCCATTACTCCTGCCAATGATCCTGAAATAATAAATGAAATAATACTATAATATTTATTATTAATACCACTATAAAGTGCAGCAAATGGATTTAAACCTACTGTTCTAATTTTATAACCCAAAGTTGTTTTTTTCAATAAAAATCAAACTGTTATTATTAAAATAATAGCAATTAATAATGGCAATATACAATTATAACCATTGATACTCATACTCATACTATCATGAATAGTTGCTGAAGTGCCATGATCAGCATCATATAAATCCTTACTACTTTTAAATAATCATTTTATTAAATATCAAATTGTTCAATTCAATAATATAGAAGTAACAACTTCATGAACATTAAAAAAAACTTTTAATAACACTGTTGTTAATGCTACCAATACTGCTGCTAACACACCAGCAAAAAGAGCAATAATTATCGCTAATGGTTGTGATAAATCATAACGAACACCAATGGCAATAACAACAGCTCCTGCTGCTAACATTTGGCCTGCAACTCCAATATTAAACATTCCCGAACGAAATGAAATAACTAGTGCCAAGCCGGCAACGATATAAATTGCTCATCACACTAAAGTATTATCTCAATTATTAGCTGGCCAACTAGTAAAAGCATATGTTAATAGCAACTGAAAATAAGTAAATGCATTTTGTCCTGAGCCAATTATCACAAAACAAGCAATAATTAACCCAAAAATAATAGCGAACAAAGAACCCTTAAATTTAGTAAGACTACTATTCATTTCATTTGAACCAAGATATAAACGACTTCGTCGTTTTAAAACCCATGTTTTTTGTTTAAACATTATTGTCATCTCCTTTCATTACCAACTTTTGTCCAGCCATCATTAATCCCAAGTGTTCACGAGTAACACTTTTAGCACTAACATTACCAGAAATTTTACCAGCATGTAAAACAACAATGCGATCAGCTAATGACATCACCTCTGATAATTCATAAGAAATTAGTAATACTGCATTACCTTGATTTTTTTCTTCAAGAATTCGACTATGAATATATTCAATAGCTCCAATATCTAAACCACGTGTTGGTTGAGCAATAACTAAAATTTTATGTTTTCTTGTTAATTCTCTACCAACAACTGCTTTTTGTTGATTACCACCTGATAAACCACGAATTAAAGCAAAACCATTTTTGCTACCACGAACATCATAATTATTAATAATGTTTTGGGCATAAGATTGAATAGCTTTATTACGAATTAAACCATGCTTAGAAAAGGGATACTGACTAATATTTTGTAAGACCATATTATCAATAACAGTATAGTCTAAAACTAAACCATACTTATGGCGATCTTCAGGAATATGACTTAAACCATTTTTATATAAAGTTTGAATTGAACTGTGTTTCATATTTTTATTACTAAAAAAAATATTACCTTTTTCTGGTTTAATTAAACCAGTAATTGTCGAAATTAATTCATTCTGACCATTACCTTCAACACCAGCAATCGCAACAATTTCTCCTGATTTTATTTCTAGCCTAAAATCAGAAAGACCTATTACTGATTTTTTGTTACCAATTTTATGAACAAACAAATTATCAACATTTAATAATACTGGTCCTAATGCAACATTACCCTGATTTCTAACATCAACTAAATCTCTACCAACCATTAAGGTAGCAATTTCTTCTTTACTTTTACTACTAGCACTAAAAGTTTCAATAACTTTGCCTAAACGAATTACTGTTACATTATCAGCAATTTGTTTAACTTCTTCTAATTTATGACTAATAAAAATAATAGTTTTACCATCACGTCTAAGTTCTTCAATGATTACTAATAAACTAGTAATTTCTTGTGGTGTCAAAACCGCAGTTGGTTCATCAAGAACAATAATACTAGCACCACGATAAAGTACTTTTAAAATTTCAACACGTTGTTGCATACCAACACTAGCATTTTCGATCTTTAAATTAAGTTTAATGTCTAACTTATATTTTTTTGAAATTTCTAAAATTTTTGTTTTAGCTTTTTTATAATTAATTCACTGTCATTTATGAACTGGTTCACTACCTAAAATAATATTTTGTAAAATGGTAAAGTTATCAACTAATTTAAAATGTTGATGAACCATACCAATTCCTAATTTGCTAGCTTTAATCGGTCCTGATATTACCACTTCTTTACCATTAATTTTAATGATACCTTTTGTTGGTTGATATAGTCCAAATAAAATTGACATTAATGTTGATTTACCAGCACCATTTTCACCAACTAAAGCATGAATTTCGCCACTTTTAATTTTAATAGAAATATTATTATTAGCAATAATAGTATCCAAAAAGACTTTAGTAATGCCTTCCATTTCAACAGCATATTGTCATTTCTGTTCTCTAACATTTATTTGCATTTTATCACCCCTTTTAATTATTTAAATGGATTATATTCATCTTTAATACTATTAATTCAATAATCTTTATTTAAACTTAATACTTTTTGTCATCCATTAGAAATTTTATCTAACAAATCAGTAGTATTTTCTAGTGCAACTAGTGGTGTATAAATATCTTTAGTACCATCCTTAATTGCTTTATTTGCTGCTATCCCAGTAAAATTAGGGCCCCCTCGATATGGTGCATCATCAGTAAACGTTTGATTAGCAGTCGGATCACTTTCATGTTCTGGACTTTTATCAGTTCTACCAACTGATTTCCAAAGCATAAATTTAATTGAACTAACTAAATTTTTTTTGGCAGAAGTAATAAATCGATCTGCCGATTGTGGATATTGAAGTTGCTGATCAGTATCAACGCCAATAATTTTACCTTGGCCTACTTTTTTTAATGATGATAATGTATCTTCAGTTTGTGGTCCTGCTACTGGAAAAATAATATCACTTCCCTGTTGCACAAGGGCATCATTAATTCCCTTTGAACTTTCTGCACCTTGCGTAAAATTACCACTAAATTGTTTTCCTAATCTAATAAATTCAATATTTGGCAATGGTGAAGTAAAATTTGGATTTAAAATTTTAACTCATTGTAATAACTGATCTTGAATCGGATTAGCACTAGTTTTATTGTTAAAAAATTGAATTGCTCAATAATAACCATACATGTAATTAGTAACTGCTGGAATATCTAGACCACCATAACTTGACATTTTTAAATTATTAAGTCCACCATATTCATTAGCATGAGCAGTTAATCAGATTGCTCCTGCTATTCCTGCTAAAAATCCTGATTGTTCTACTTTATAAAGCAAACCTGCTAATTGTTTATTAGTTTTTGGTACTTCTCTATTGGGAGTAT
Source organism: Spiroplasma endosymbiont of Polydrusus pterygomalis (assembly GCF_964030825.1). Classification (NCBI taxonomy): domain Bacteria; kingdom Bacillati; phylum Mycoplasmatota; class Mollicutes; order Entomoplasmatales; family Spiroplasmataceae; genus Spiroplasma; species Spiroplasma endosymbiont of Polydrusus pterygomalis. The sequence continues at coordinate 1,243,744 of NZ_OZ034964.1, forward strand.
CACCATCAACAAAAATAAATTTAACTTTATGATTTAAAATAGTATTCTGTGCTTTAACTAAGGCATCATGATGTAAAAATCCCGAAGCAATAATTACTTTACTATTAATAAAGACAGCTTTACTATATGATGTCATTAAATTATCAAGTGTTGTTAATTGGGGATTATCTCAAGAAACTTCTACTCTTTTATTTTTATATTGTGGATCAACATAATTACTATGTGTTCAAGTATCAAATTCTTGTTTAAACTCTAGCGCAGCATTATATGATGATTCATTAAAAGAAGCATCATTAATAGTATGTCCATCAGTTACAACAGTTATTCGATAAATATTGGGATCATTAAACTGATTATTGCAAGCAATGATTGGTAATATCATTATTAGTGTTAATGATAAAGCACTAAATGTAGTAAAAATTTTACGCATACTATTATTCCTCCTAACAATTATATATAATATTTATATAAAAATATAAAAAAAGAAAGCAAAAACATTGCTTCCTTAAATTCAATTACTCAAAATAAAATAATATAAAATAAAAATATGTGAAAATAAAGTTTGAAAATAAGTGGTTGGGAATAACTTACTATTAAAAATAGTATAACTACGTATACATTCAATAATAATTATTTTCTTATTTTCACAATTAAATTTAAACACTAGCTTCTCCTCGTAATAGTATGATTACCATTATACTAAGATAATAAAACTTATTCTTTAAAAATTCAATAATAATTATATATATTTCAGTAATATATAATAAAATATCATTAAAAATGTGGCTTATAAGTTTCAACAGTTTGATCAATATCATTTTTTCAAGCATTTTCTCATTTATCAGGAGTAGCAACTGTTGCTAAATCATTAACTAATTTATTATAAGCAACAGTTACTTTTTCGGCCAAAAGTCAATAGTCATTACTATCTTTAATTAATTTATTATAAATAGTACTAATCGGATCATTATCAGCAATACCAAGATATTGTTCACCACCTAATGCTGGTTGTGGTATACTACCATTAAAATATTTGTCACCATCAGTAGCAACAATTACTGGTATATTACTATCTCCATTATAATCTAAATTAAAAGAGTATCATAATCAAGTCGCAACAGATTTATGAATTCCCTTTAAAGCTGAGGTAATAAAGGTATCTTTAGCATAACTATATTGGACACTTTGATCAACATCAACCCCAATAATTTTTGCTTTACTATTAGTAGTAGAATTTTTAACAGCCGATACTAAATCAATCGTTTGTGCTCCAGCAACTGGCATAACAATATCATCTTTATAACCATCAATCAATTGTGATGTTATTGCTTTTGATGACTTGGTACCCGACTCAAAACTACCGGTAAATTGTTTAGCAATTTTATCAAAATAAATCTTAAATTTATTGGAAATAAAATCAGCCTTAGTAATTCCTATTTTACCTTTTTCACTTCTAAGTTCATTAGTCATCACTAACAAATCATTATTACGATTACGATATTGATTAAAATAATAAACACCTCAATAGTAACCCATCATATAACTAATAATAGTAGCAGCTGGTAAACCACCAAAAGTTGACATCTTTAAACCATTGTCATCATAATATACTTCATGATTAGCAGCTAATCATATTGCCCCCACCAATGCTGATAAAAATCCTGATTGTTCTGCTGAATAAGTTAAAGTTGCTACATCAATTGGATTTTCTAATTTAGCATCAACTAAAATAAAACGAACACCTAACTTTTTATATTGATTTTGAATAGCTGGTGTTAATGCACCAAGATGATTAAAACCAACAACAATAATTGTTTTAGCACCAGCAAATGTTGCTAAATTATAATTATTTTGTAAAGTTGAGACATTAGTATCTCGTGAAATAATTCAACGTGTTTTCATGGTTTTATTCTTTCACACTTCATTACCTGGTAAATTACTAATTACAGTGCGATTATCATTAAATGTTTTAGTAAACTCCTCTGAACCTTCCAACACTTGTTGATTAAAAGCTTTATCAAATAAATCACCACCATCAGTAATTATCCAAACATCACCAATGCTAGGAATAGTACATCCAATTAAACCAATTGATGTACTATTTATTAACAAAATAACAGTTAATAATTTTAAAAAATATTTCATAAATTTCTCCTAGAAATAAAAAATTTAGTTATATTAAATATTAATAATACTTATCTTATTAAATTACAATATTTTATACTTTATTTTTACCATATTTTTCATCAAAATTAATAATTCCTTTGGTATACGCATCAATAATAATCCGCGCACAATGAACAGGATTATATAAAATATTGGTTTTTAATTGTGAATTAGCCATTAATAACTTAATAAATAGTTCAAAATCATTTTCTTTTAACACAAAATCATGGGTAAAAATTTTTATATCATTCATGTCTACTAATAATGCTAAAAGAATTTTATGAACTATTCCTCACGAGGAATTTTTAGCATTACTTTCAATTCTACTAATTGTTGCCTGACGAACACCTACTAATTTCCCCAAATATGCTTGCGTTCAACCAAGCCTTAGACGTATTCGTCTAATTTCTACTTCAATTGCCATTTTATTCCCCTCTCTAATTTTAAGTTATTCCCAACTTTATTATGTGATGAAAAATTGGAAAAAGATAAATTTTATTCTATATTTGCATAAAATATAATAAAATTAACATGGTGATATAAATGGAAAATCAATTAATCAAATACTGAGGAAAAAAAAGTTTTTTTTATATTAGTATTTTGTGATTAATCGCACAAATCATATTTATAGTAATAGCAGGAATTTTAATAACTATTACTAGTGAAAAAATAATTAATATTTTGTTAATAGTTGGCATCAACAGTTTAATTTTATTAATCTTGTTTGCTTTTTCAATTAACTATTATACTTTTGAAACAGTTTATCAAATTAAAATTAAAGGTAGCACTTTTCAAACTAAAATTTATCGTTATTGAATTATTTTATTTAGTTTTGGATGATTGATTTTTTTTACTTTAAATGCATTATTTATGTTAATTGAAAGTGCTGTTTTTAAAAATAAACTTGATTATTTTAATACTTTAAATCATCATTGATGAATTTTACTTATTGTCACAATATTTAATGTTTTAACGATTGGTATTCATCGCCAATTAATGCACTATACCTTAACAAACTTACAATTACCCTGAAATAAATACAAAAGAAAATAATATCTTTATTTGCTATTGTAGCATTAATTATCTTTCTTCTTCTTTGTTTCTCATAAATTTATCATATTTCTTGCACTAATTAAACCAAATAATGAACCACAAGCTAGCAACCCCCCCATTTAAACCAATAAAAACAAATGATAACCCCAATAATAAAGTTATTACACCATTACCAAGACTAGCAAGACTTACAATAATTAATGGTAATAACGTAACAATAATTGCACCAAGACCAATACAGATACCAACAATATAACCAATTCTTTGTTCAACTGCCTTGTTTGAATTTATCATAACTAAAATAAAAATAAAAATACCATAAGTTATTAAACAAGCAATTAGGATCAACCATCCTAATCATTGAATAGCACTTAATCCAGAATCAAGTACTTCTTGTAATCATTCTCCAAATTTTCATAATCACTCATAAGAACTTTCTAGTAATCCTTTTAATGCAATCATAATTATTGAAACAACCATTACTGGCATTAATGCTGTTAAAAGTAAGTAAATCCCAATGTTAGATAATGTTTTTGAAAATTTTAACATCCTTTTTTACCTCTTTATAATTATTATTTTATAATATTTAACTAATAAAACGATTTAACTTTATTTTTAACATCTTAAAACTACAAAAACTAGAGAAAACTAACTAATAGTAAATGTGTATTTATACATTATCTTAACATTTAGTAAAGATAAATCAACAATAATACGTAATTGTAGATAGTTGTTCAATAACTTTAAATTAACTTTTTTAAATTTTTTACTTTCAAAATAATTTATTACTAATTGTAAAATCTTAAAAAAAATGCTAAAAATATTTACAAACTAAAGATAGTTTTTAACCCATATTTTTTATTTTTAAAAATGGGTTTTAGTTTTAAAAGGAGAGATTAGATGAAAAAAATACTAAAAACAATAAGTGGTTTAATTATTAGCATAACTACCAGTTTAAGTTTTATTGGATGTAATAAAAATGAAAATAGTTATGACTTAAGAGCATTACAAACAATACTTTGACAAGAATCAGCAGAAAGAAAAATATCTTTATTAAATACTTTTCGTGCAGCAATAAAACAATATGATGATGGTATTGCAGCAAATAAAGATCATTTATCACTAGATGTTATTTATGCAACCGCAGATAAAAAAAATGCCAAAAATAATGAAAATGATAAAAACTATACTGTACAGTATAATCAAGCAAACATTAAAAGTAATAAATATGTACCTATCGTTATTACCGATTTAGATGAAACATTCGTTAATAATATTGGTTTTTCAATTTATCAATTTTTTAATCCCAACATGAAAGATCCAGATTATGAATTTAAACGTTGAGTTGATCATCAAGTTAATTTTGACAAACAAATTTATGATGGAGTTTTAGAATTTGTTAAACATGTTTGAACAACTGGTGGTATTGTTTTATTTGATTCAAATCGTTTCCAAGGTGAAAATAGCAAATATGGAGATGAAACAATAGCAACTAAAAAATTATTAGAAAATAATTATTATCCCAAAGCATTTCTTGACAGTTATGTTTGATGAATGCAAGGAGTAACTAAATATAATACAACTAATTACAAAGATTTAATATCAAAAGAAGATCGTTTTAATTATATTAATAATAGTAATTTTAAATTATCATCAAAAGCTAACAATGCTATGCAAATAAAAAATTGAGAAAATGATTTAGTGCCAATAAAAAATGTTCCCGCTCATATTATAATGAGATTAGGTGATAATATTAATGATTTTCATTCTAATTTAACAAATTCTAAAACAAAAGATAAAATTTCGCTAAGAAATGAAATATTAAATAATAAAAATTTTAATAATTTAATTGGTAAAGTAGGAGATGAAATTTGATTTACCAAAAATGAAAAAGGAGAAATCATAGAACATTTTTGAAGTAAAAATACAAAAAATAATTTTGTTGATAATGATTTAAAAAATCTTGGTTTTGTAAAAGAAATTAAATTAGAAGTAGGAAATATTGGTTGACAAGAAATTTATATACCAGTTGGTGGTAATGATGTATATGGTAATTTCTTATGAGATTTAGAAAAAAAATATGGTCATAATTTATTAGATTTAGTAAAACTTTATTTTAAAAAATATGAAAGTGTATGAAATTAACTTACAAAACTATTCTATCAATTTATAAAAAATCAATAGTAATTACCGAATATAAAGCTTAATATAAAAAGGAGAAAAATTATGAATAAAAAAAATGAAGAAATTGTTAAATATTTAATGTTAGAAAAAGTACAAAATTTAAAAGAATATGCTATTTATTATAGCAATTATCAAAAAATCATTAAGACAGATATCAAAAATATAAATAATATTGAAAATGAAAAAAAACATCAAGATCATACTTATGCAAAATCATTATATTAATTGTAAATAACAAAGATTACTAATACTTAAAAATAGTAAGAACATATGTTCTTACTATTTTTGTAAATTTTGATTTTGGTATTTTTTTCAGTAATCTAAAATTACATCATCATTAAATAAATTAATTTCTCGTTTCTTAATACATTTTTTTAATTGATTTATATTTTGTCACAATGTATTTTGTAAAGGAATTGGATATTTTCATATTCGACGATTAGTTTTAAATTCTTTTAAATCTAATAATTTATAAGAACGATTAGGAAATACTTTCATATCTAAATCATAATCAATATATTTAACTGTTTCTGAATCCAAGATAAAAGGACTAGCAATATTGCAATAATAATGAACACCATCATTGCGAATCATACAAATAATATTGTACCAATCCTTTTTAAAAAACAATCAAATTGCTGGATCAATAGTTGTTCATTTACGACCATTAATTTCAGTAATTGTTACATTTTCATTCACTAAAACTAAATATTTTGCAGTATCTTCTAAAACAATTGAATTGTTTCAACTACGATATAAATCGCCATTATGCTTATATGCATGAATTGAAAGTATTTGTCCTTCTTTAAGGTACATACACGGTTAAACCTCAACTTTCTGCAAATCATAAAACATAGTAATTATACCATTAATTACTTAGTAAATAGAAATGAAAAAATAAATTTCTAAGAATAAAGTATTTATTAAAAAATAAAAAAACTCCAAAGGAGTATTAACATATTTTATTAAATGGGGCGACTGACGGGATTCGAACCCGCGAATGTCAGTTCCACAAACTGATGCGCTAGACCACTACGCCACAATCGCCGTATTAGTTTCTATAAGTAAAACCGTTAAATATTATACAATAAATTTAAGTAATTTTAATATTTTTTTCATAAAAATAAAAAAATAGTAGCATTTAAATTTTTGTTATACATTAGCAATAGCATAAACTCCAGCAACAACATTAGCTACTGCCTCCCCAGTAGTTCCAATTACGGGAATACAAAATAATACCACCACCAATAATTAAAAAATAGGACAATTTACATTTAATTTAGATTCTAAATCTATAATTTCTTCATTTACATCATTAATTTGATTTTTTATAATTTCAAAATTTTCTTTTAATCCATGGCTAACTTTATCCAATTCATCTATTTTTAATTTATATTCTAAAGGATGAGTAAATTCTCAATCTCTGATATAACCTTTACTTATTTCTTTTTGCTATAATTTTCAATTAAATAATAACTTAGTGGTAAATGTTTTAGCATTTTCAATTACTTGCGACAAAGTCGCGAACCAGTTATTTATATCTTCTATTCATATTTTACTTTTTTGGAACATTAACTATAATTTGATATTTCTTTAAGTTTAGTTTGTGTTGCATAAGTAAAAATTGGTTTTAATATGCCAAGAGAATATTCTTCTTTATTAATAACTAAAACTTGATTAACATCAAAATTAGAATATTTTTGTTTACTAGCTTGTTTAATTTGTTCATCATTATTATCATTAATTAATCCTAAATTAATTACTTGAAAATGCTATACATCAGGAAAATCTTTCAAGAAGACATCAAATTAATAATAAAATATATTATTTATTTCTAATTGTGAACATTCGTTCTCTATTAATTTAAACATCAGTATGTTCTCACTCATTTTTATTACTAATATTAAATCAAGTTCTTCACTGTTTCCTTGAATACACTTGTAATATAATATAACCTTCTTGATAATTAATACCATTTCATTAAAAAGTTATCTGCAAATATTTAGCAACATAATATTTTTCACAATATTCACTATTGCCTATAAATTTTATTTTCTTACTATTTGGATTAAGTTTAAGTTCTCCTTTGTATCAATAATTATTACCATAAAATTTAATTTTGCGACTACTATCTTTAATTTTTTTATCATATTTAAATTCGTTATATGCAACTTTTACTCTTTTTACTCTTTTGTTAATTTTTTCATTTGTTTTATTTTACATTCTTTCTCAATAAGGTTCAGTTAGTGTTATATCATATTTCATAAAATGATGATTAGATACCAAGTGATGATATTTCTGGTAATAAAGTTGAATTATTTATTGAGTTAATTAAATCTTTAAAGGTTCGAACTACTATTAATACTTTCAATCTCATCTTGAAATAAAGTAACAGTTAATATAACCATAATTTAACAATAAAGTGAACTAAAACATTTCATTTGAAAACCCTTTCAAAATAAAAACCACTTACTTTAAAAATTAAAATAAGCGATTTAAAAAAGTATTAGCTTTAAAAACTTATTATACTTAATAATTAATTAATTTCTATTATTGAGAATAATAATCATCAATAAACGGAATTTTTCAAAATATTTCTGGATGATAAGTATAAGAAATAAGAAATGCTAATAGGCCAACACCAATAATAAAGAAAAATATATCTTTAAAATCAATATGATATTGGCGAAAACGTGTTCTTTTACCTTGTGGGTCATAACCTCTTGAATCCATGGCATAAGCTAAATCTTCTGCCTTTTGAAACGAAGATACTAACAAAGGAATAATTAATGATACTAATGATTTAACTTTTTCTTTAAAATGACCATTCTTTAAATCAACACCACGTGATGCTTGCGCTTTTAAAATTCTTCCCGCTTCATCTAATAATGTTGGAATTGAACGTAAAGCAATAGAAATAATCATTGAAATAATATGGACAGGAAATTTAATTAATTTTAATGGCATCATTAGATCTTCTAATGCTAAAGTTAAATCTAATGGTTGTGTAGTAGTTGTTAAAATGGTTGTAATTAAAATCATTAAGTAAATTCGAAGCGAAATATATATACTAACAAATATTGCTTTATATGATACTTTAATCGCATGTCATTGTCAAATCATTCCGACATTAGAACCATTAGTTAAAAAACAATTAATAATAAATAAAATAATTGCCATAAATAAAATAGGACGCACTAATTTTAATAGCATCATAAAAGGTAATTTAGCACAAAAGAAAATAACTATGACAGTAAAACCAATAAGAGCATAACCTTCAAAACCAGTATGAAAAAAAAGTGAAGCAATTAAACAAATTAAAACTACTAATTTAATTCGTGGATCAACACGGTGAATAATTGAATTTAAAGGTAAATAACGACCAAAACTGATTTTCACTATTGACTCTCCTTACTTTTTACTTTTTTTAGATAATATCTCTGATAATTGCTCAATTAGTTCTGAATTACTTCTAGCAGTAATTTTTGATGTATCAAATCCTGCTGCTTCTAATTTATACAAAAAACTATAAATTTTTGGTGGTTCAATGCCAGTTTCAGCAATTAATTTTTTATCTCTAAAAATAGTAATGGGATCTGCTTTTTTATAAACTTGTGTATTATGTAAAATAATAACTTCATCAGCAACCATTAATACATGATTCATATTATGAGTTACTAAAATAATGGTCTTATTTTCTTTATGATTTAAATCATAAAATAAATTAATTAATTCCTTTTCACCATCAGGATCCAATCCTGCTGTTGGTTCATCTAAAATTAAAGTATGACCTTGTAATGCTAAAATGCCAGCAATCGCAACTCTTCGTTTTTGGCCACCAGATAAATCAAATGGACTTCTTGATAAATATGCTTCATCTAAACCAACCAAATTAATATATTTTTTAGCTAATTCTCGCGCTTTATTTTTTTTTTCACCAAAATTAACTGGTCCAAACATAATATCTTGCTCAATAGTTTCTTCAAATAATTGATATTCAGGAAATTGAAAAACTAAACCAATTTGTTTACGTATTTTCTTAATATCACGAATTTTTTTCTGATTAGCTTTAATGATAAAATCATCAATAGCAACCGAACCAGCCATTGGTACTAATAAACCATTAATGTGCTGAATCATAGTTGATTTACCACTACCAGTTTCACCAATAATAGCGATTATTTTATGATCAACAATGGTAATGGTAATATCTTTTAAGGCCTGATATTGATAAGGGGTTTTAGGAGAATAAGTATAACTTACTTCTTTGAATTTAATTGACATAAACTAGAAATCAGCTCCTCTTCACTTAATGTTTCATTAATATTAATTCCTTTATTTTTTAATCCTAATGATATTTTTAAAACAAAAGGGATATCTAAATGAATACTTTGTAAAAACTCTCATTCTTTTAATATTTCAGCTGGAGTTCCATAACGAACTAATTTACCTTTATTCATAACAATAATTTTATCAGCATTAATGATTTCATCCATATCATGAGTAATAGAAATAATAGTTTTATTACGTTTTTCTTGTAATTGTAACATAATTTCTTTAACTTCCCGTTTACCTTTTGGATCAAGCATACTAGTTGCTTCATCAAAAATAATAATATCTGGCTCTAAAGCTAAAACTGAAGCAATCGCTACCCGTTGTTTTTGACCACCAGATAATCATAGTGGTTCATGATCTAAATATTTTTCCATACCAACTGCTTTAGCAACTCTATCAATAATTGCTGGCATATCACCAGGATCAACTAAATGGTTTTCTAAACCAAAAGCAATATCATCACGAACAGTTGAACCAATAAATTGATTATCAGGATTTTGAAAAACAATGCCTAAATGACGACGTAATTGTTTAATATTTTTATTAGTAATTGTTTCACCAAATAATTGGATTACACCTTTTTGTTTATGCAAAACACCAATAATAATTTTTGAAAGTGTTGACTTACCACTACCATTATGACCAATAATAGTAATATATTCACCATGATTAATATCAAAACTAACATCATCAACAGCATTATTATATTCTGGTTTATAACGAAACTCAACATTTTTTAAACTTAATGAAATTTTGGACTTATTCATACTACTTCTAACTCCATTTTAGTAAATATTACGCTAGTAAAATTATAACAGTAATTTTATAGATATCAATTTATAATTTATAAAAATTATAAAAAAGAATAAAAAAAAATAATTTTTTATTTTTATTAAAATTTTAAAAATGAAAAATGAACAATAATTTTATTTTAATTTTCAATAAATATTGTTCATTTTATAATAAAACTTAAATTATATTAATAATTTATAAATTACAATTATATGAAATAATAAATCTTTAATTTAAAGTAGAACTTAAATTTTTTGACTTTTTCTTTGGTAAAGGAGCATTTTCTATTTCTAAATTTGTTTTATCACTTCAAACATCAACCTGATTTGTAGTTACTGATGAAGTTGAAGGTTGTGGTTCACTATTGGCAACATTATTTTTTGTTAAATTTTCCAGTTCTTTTTGAATTTTTTCTATTTCTAAATTTCTTTTTTTTATTTTTCTGTTCACTTTGCCATGATTATTATAACAACCACAACTAATAACTATTCAAAATTTATTTCAAAAACTTGTTAACTTTTCTGCTTCTAATTTCTTGATTTCTGCTTGCATTTTTTCGATTTTATCATCTAAGTCTTTTGACTTATTTTCATTATAAATTTTTTTAATTCTTTTTCCACCACTTGAAAATAAGTTAATTATTCGTCTAAATAATCCTGTTTCATTTCTTCTTCTAGTAACATTACTTTCTTCTACTGAGAATGTTACTGATAATTCTAATTCCTCATTTGTTGAATGATTTAAAAGATTGTTGTTATTATTAATTGCCATAATGAGTGAACATAAATTTAATTGTTTTTTAAAATTATTTGCAAATTCTATACGTAAGTTGATTAGTTGAACTTCATCTGTATTAGGTGATTCATTTTTTTGTTTTCTTCTTGTTTAATAAACTCTCTTATATTAAATTTTTGTTCTTGCATTTTTTTTAAATTAATTATTTGATTATTAGTAGTTGACATTTTTTCTATCTCTGCTAATTGATTTTCCAATTTTTGTTTCTTATCTTGACATTCTTTTAATTGTTCTTCTAGTTCATTTACTTTCTTGTCTGTTTTTTCTTGAACTTTCTTTAAAATTGCTTCTAGTTTTTTTATATTTTTATATAAATTTTCTAAATTAGTTTTATATTTCTTTTCTTCACTTTCTTTTTTTTGTATTTCTTCATCTAAGTTTTTTATATTTTTTTTAATTTTATCTATTTCTGCTTTCAAATTTTTAATTTCATTGTTTTTAATGTTATCTTTTAATATTTTTTTTAATTTTTGTAACTCATTTGTATATTCACCTTTTTCCATTTGCTTGTTTTGTATTTCTTTCGTTAATGTTTTTAAATCACTTTCATATTTCTGTTTTTCTGTTTGTTTGCTTTTTATCTCTTCATTTAATGTTACTAAAGCATTTCTATATTTTTTTTCAAATTCTGTTTTTAAATCTTCTGCAACACCTTCTAGATATTTTATTTTTAATTCTTGATTCTTGATTTTTAACTTTTGATCTTTGATTGCTACTGAAGCAGATTTAATTGGTTGATTTATTACATTATTATATTCTCGAATTAACTTTGAAAGTTTTTTCTCATAATTTTCTTCTTTACTAAATAACATTAATATCTTCCTTTCAAAATAAAAACTCATTATTTTATTAAAAAATAATGGATTTAAACATTATCTTTAGTTTAACTTTTATATTTAAAAATTTAACTTGAAAATAATCATCAAAAATAATAACTATTTTAGTTATCCTTATATTTTTGGTGAATTTTGTCTATTAATACTTGGTATAAGGTTTTAATTTTTTAAATTTGAATTTATCTTATTTTTTCTATTAAATTTTGTTTTTGTGCTTCATATTTTTTAATTTCTCCTCTTTTAAAAAATAAAAACTCATTTACTTTTTATAAAATAATGAGTTAAAAACTTATATTAAGTTTAGAAAAATTATAGCAAACTATATATCCTATGTATCAATAATGATTATTTTACGCTATTAGTGTAGTGTATTATATTTTTTTAAAGAGTATAATAAAAAACATAACATTAAATTTTTACCAAAACTTACATCTTAACTAAAAATAAAGTTACTTAAATTATATTTTGTCTAAATATCGAGTTCAATTTCTTGCGGAATAACTTTTTTATAAACTAAAATTTTATGACATGTTTCCTTTTCAAAATTAAATTTATTTAAAATAGCTAAAGAAAATAACTCTTTTTCAAAAATTTCTAAACTAATATTATTCATCTTAATATTGACATTAAATCGTCTTAAAGTTGCTAAATCTATAGAATTAACTTGATTAGAAATTGCAAATAAAATTTGTTCCTTTTGGTAATGAATCCAAAATCATATTAAATGTCCCAATCATTCTTTGCTATTCATCATTTATTTCTCTTTTTCTAGAACCAATAAGAGAATCAAACTCATCAATGATAAAAATAGAATTTATATAATTTTTTCTAATATCTATTAATAATTTTTGAAGATTTTTTTGATTTTCACCTAATTTATGAGAAATCAAATTTGAAGCACTAATTGAAAATAATTTTTTATCAAGCGATTTTGCAATATCATTTATTTACAAATGATGTTTTTCCTGTTCCAGGATGACCAGTAATTAAGATATTAATTACTCCAATTTTGGCAATTTTATTATGATCTCCCAAAAAATTAATCATTTTTTTGTAACGGTTCATAATTTTCTCAAATAAAGTTATTTGATAATTCTGCTTTTTTAATAACTAAATATTCATTATTAATTGAATTAATTGACACAGTTGATGTATTACCAATAATAGAAGTAATATAATCAGCATCTTTTATTTTACCTTCTTTTTTTAATTCAATTGCAAGTTTTTTTACTAATTCTATAACTGTTCCTCTATTTAAATTTACTGCTGTTTCAATTATATCAATAATTACTTTTTTCATTTTATCAAATGTCCTCTTTTCTTAATTCTAGTAAAATTAGAATATATATTTTTATTTTTGGGACAAAATTAAAAAAAATAAGTATTTATTATCAGTAAAATATTAAAATTTATTTAAAAATGAGACAAAAAAGAGAAAACATAAAAATGTTTTCTCTTTTTATTTTTTTCTTATGTTAATACTTTCAATGACACAAAAGTAATTACACAAAAGTAATTAATACCATCGGTGCATTATCACCAGTTCTATTATCTACTTTAATTAACTTTGTATATCCACCTTTACGGTCTTTATATCTTTCAGCAATATTACCAAATAGTGTTGGAATAACACCATCTTTTGGATATTCTTTAGTTGCTACTTTGCGCAATTTAGCAATTGCTATTCTTCGTGAATGTAAATCACCACGTTTCGCTAATGTTACTAATGGTTCAATAAATGTTTGTAATCTTTTTGCTCTTTTTTCTAACAAAACTAATTTGCCATGAACAATTAATTCACTTGCTAAATTACGGATTTCAGCATCAACTTTAGCACTATTTCTTCCGATATCGTTAATATATGACATTTTGTCTTAATCCTCCTTGTTAGTTTTTAATAGAAAATTCTAAATTATGCTTTGCTACACAATCTTCAATTTCTTTAATCGATTTTGACCCTAAGTGTTTAATTTGCTTAATTTCATCTAAACTTTTACTTACAATATCACCCAAAGTTTTATAACCATCACGTTTTAAACAATTATATGAACGAACAGTTAAATTTAATTCTTCTAAAGCTTTATTTAGATCATTATTTTCTTGTTCATTAGCAATTGAAATAACTTCAAAATTTTTAACATTATCATCTAAATTAACAAAAAATTCAATATGACTTATTAAAATTTTAGCTGCCATAGCAATAGCTGATGCTGCTTTAACTGAACCATTAGTTTGCACACCAAGGATTAATTTCTCGTACTCAACACCTTTTAATGTTTTAGTTACTGGTTCAATTTTATAATCAACTTTTTCAACAGGTGAAAAATTTGAATCAATAGCAATAATACCTGAACTATTAGCAATTTCTTTTTTGTTTTCTTCAAATGAAGAATAACCACGAGATTTTTTTACCATTAATTCCATTTCAAACAGAACATTTCTTGAAGTTGTGCGAGCAATAATTAACTCTGGATTAACTACTCGCACATCAGTTGGGCAAATAATATCACCAGCGGTAATATCTTGTTCACCACTAATACTAATTTTTAAATTAGCAATTTTTTCATCTTTTTGAATGTCACCATCAAAAGCTAAAACTAAATCCTTAACATTCAAAATGATTTCAGAAACATTTTCAATTACACCTTTAATTGCAGTAAATTCATGTGATACACCACTTATTCTAATTGCATATACAGAAATCCCTGGCACTGAAGATAATAATGTTCTTCGCAAAGCATTAGCTAAAGTTGTGCCATAACCACGTTCTAACTGACTAACAATAAATTCACTATAATTTGTAGCACTATTTTCACTGTTTAAACTAAATTTTGGTTTTAAAAATTGTTGTTCCATATTTTATTTTCACCTACTTTATTTTCTTGGTTTTTTTGGTGGACGACAACCATTATGTGGGATTGGAGTCACATCATTTAAATCTTTGATTTCAAAACCTATTGCTTGTAAACTACGAATTGATGGTTCTCTTCCTGGACCTGTTCCATTAACAAAAACACTTAAGATTTTAGCTCCATGTTCCATTGCAGTTCTACCGGCAGCTTCTGCTGCTAATTGTGCTGAATGGGGAGTTGATTTACGAGTTCCTTTAAAACCTACGGCACCAGCACTTGATCAAGTAATAACATTACCATTAAGGTCAGTAATAGTAATAATAGTATTATTAAAACTTGCTTTAATAAATACTTTTGCTTTAACAAAATTAGGATTAACTTTAATTTTTTTCTTTACTGTTGTTTTTATATTCATTATTTTTCCTCCTAATTAACTAGCTTTTTTCTTGTTAGCAACCGTTTTACGTGGTCCCTTGCAAGTTCTGGCATTAGTTTTTGTTGATTGTCCTCTAACTGGTAAACCTTTACGATGGCGAATACCACGATAACATCCAATTTCCATTAATCTTTTAATGTTTAAAGAAACTTCACGTTTTAGTTCACCTTCAGTTTTATATTTTTTTTCAATTAATTGACTAATTGAACTTAATTCTTTTTCAGTTAATTCATTGATTTTTTTAGATTCTTCAATTTTTAATTCTTTTAATATTTTTGAAGAACTGCTACGACCAATTCCATAAATTTTTGTTAAACCGATTACTGTGTGTTGATTTCCTGGAATATTTACTTGAGCAATTCTTCGACTCGCATTGTTAATATTTGATGTCATATTTATTTTTCCTCCTTAATATCTACCCTTGACGTTGTTTATGTTTAGGATTTTCACAAATGATTCGATTACATTTTTTACGTTTGATTGGTTGACATTTATCACAAATTTTTTTAACTGATGGTTGTACTTTCATCATTTTCCTCCTACTAAAATATTAGTTTTTTGATTTATCATCACCATTATTATTGATTGGTAAATGTGGTGCTGTTCGATTGCGAAAGGTAATTCGTCCTTGCGTTAGATCATAGGTTGATAATTCAACTTTTACATGATCACCTTTGATAATTTTAATTTTATGTGTTTGCATACGACCTGATGGCTTAACAGTAGCAGTAAAGTCAAAATCGTTTAACTTTACTATAAAGCGAGCATTAGGTAACACTTCTATTACTACTCCTTCACATTCAATAGTTTTATCATTAGGTTTTTTTGCTTTTTGAACTTTAGATTTTACTACTTGTTGTTTTGGTTTAGCCATTAATTACATCACCTCATTATTTTTTTGATTTTCACTAAGTATTGTTAATGCTTGACAGCCATTATCAGTTACTAGGATCGTGTGTTCAAAATGAGCAGTTTGTTGGTTATCAGCAGCAACTACTGTTCACTTATCATTTAAAACCAGAATTTTATCAGTTGTCATTTGCACCATTGGCTCAATACAAATTGTCATTCCGGCTTGTAATTTTATTCCACTGTTAGGTTTACCAACGTTGGGAATAGCTGGGTCTTCGTGGAGTTTTTTACCAATACCATGCCCAGTATATGATGTTGGTAAATAAAAGCCTTCGCTTTCGACATAAGTTTGAATAGTGTTACTAATATCACCAATTCTAACTCCTGGTGCAATAATTGCTATTGCTTTATTTAATGATTCTTTAGTTACATTAATAAGTTTTGCTTGTGCTGGTGTTGGCTTATTACCAACACAAATGGTAAATGCAGCATCAGCATGATAACCATTAATAGCTGCGCCAGCATCAATTTTCACAATATCATTCATTTTAAAAGGTTTATTATTAGGAATGCCATGAATTAATTGTTCATTAACTGAAACACAAATTGTGGCAGGAAAACCATGATAATTTAAAAAAGAAGGTGTGGCATTATTTTCTTTAATAATTTGTGCTGCCACTTTATCAAGCATTTTACCTGTTATCCCAACATTTATTAATTTTGCTAATTCTTTATGAATAAGTGCTACCACTCGGCTAGCAGCTTTAATATTTTGAATTTCAGTTTGACTTTTAATGCTAATCATTGTTTTTATTTCCTTTTAATGATAATAAGTATGAATTAATTGTTCATTAACTGAAACACAAATTGTGGCAGGAAAACCATGATAATTTAAAAAAGAAGGTGTGGCATTATTTTCTTTAATAATTTGTGCTGCCACTTTATCAAGCATTTTACCTGTTATCCGAACATTTATTAATTTTGCTAATTCTTTATGAATAAGTGCTACCACTCGGCTAGCAGCTTTAATATTTTGAATTTCAGTTTGACTTTTAATGCTAATCATTGTTTTTATTTCCTTTTAATGATAATAAGTATGAATTAATTTGTTTTTTAATACTACTATTATCTTGATTGGTATCCACTGTTCTTAACAATCCACGTGCTTGGTAAGATGCTACTAATGGTGCCGTTGCTACTTTGTAAGTTTTTAAACGATTAATAATCGTGTTTTTATCACTGTCATCAATTCGTTTGATTAATTTTACTCCATCGTTATCACAAATACCAGTAACCTTTGGTGGTAAGAAATTAAGATTATAAATTGTTTTACATTGCGGACAAGTAATTCTTGAAGATAATCGTTTAATAACTATTTCTTCATCAATATCTAAATATAATACCACTGAAATTGTTTCGTTTAAACTTGCTAATACTTTATCTAATCATGCTGCTTGTGATATTGTTCTTGGATAACCATCAAGAATAAAATCATGTTTAATATTTTTTAAAGTATTACTAATAATTTGATTGATAATTTCATCAGGAACATATTGACCTTTATCAACATAAGCTTGCGCTTTTTTACCGATTGGTGATTGTTTCATGATCTCATCGCGAAACAGATCACCAGTTGATAAATGTTTTAACTTGTATTGTTCTTTTAAAAATTGCGATTGAGTACCTTTTCCCGACCCTGGTGGGCCTAAAATAATTAAATTCATTATTGCTCCCTAAGACCATAAGTGTTCCTTAACATCTTTCTTTTCTTTATAATTTAAAAATGAATGTTGAGTAATTCGCCCTTTAATTTGTTTTGTTGTATCTAATGCGACACCGACCATAATTATTAATCCAGTTCCACCAACTGCTAATGAAGAAGGTAAATTAGTAAATTTAGAAATTAAAAATGGTGTTATTGCTACAGCAGTTAAGAAAAAGGAACCAATCGTACTCAAACGATTTAACATTCTTTTAATATAAACTTCTGTTTCTTTCCCTGGTTGGATACCAAGGATATAAGTTCCTGACTTTTGAAAATTCTTCGCCATTTGTTCAGGATTGATTTGTACCTGTGCGTATAAGAAAGTAAACATAATTGTCATTATTGCAAAAATACTAATTCCTGGTCATGACTGTAAAGATAAATAGTTTCTAGCAAAAGTAGCAAAACCACTATTTTGGTCAACAATTTGCGCCACTGTCATTGGTGCCGTAATTAGTGCCGAAGAGAAGATAACAGGAATTACTCCTGCTGAATTAACTTTTAATGGCAAGTAAGAACTTTTATCACCTTTTAATGTTAGTCCACTACCAGTTTGTTGAATTGGTAAATGTCGCTCTGATTCACTAAAAAATACAACAACAAGAATGATTAATAAAAAGGCTACAAAATAAAGCGCAAATTTTAGTGCACCCTGAAAAATAACACCATTATTAGTATCTGGTCCCACTCAATATTTAAAGGTTGATGCTAAATTAAATGGCAAATTAGCAGCAATCCCACCAAAAATAATTAATGAAATACCATTACCAATACCACGATTAGTAATCTGATCAGCCATTCATAATGATAGCATTGTTCCTGCTAATAAAATAGTGGGAATTAATATATAATAAAAGGCTGCTGGTCCAGCTGCTCCTGATCCTGAATTTCAATCAACATTAATAATATGTTGTGATTGTAAACCAAAGATGGTAGCAAAACCTTGCATAATAGCAAAGGGAACTGTTAATACCCGATTCATTAATTCTAATTTTTTCTTACCTTTTTCTCCTGACTTAGCCCATCTTGTTAAAGTTGGAACAACATCGATTGATAATAACTGCACAATAATTGAAGCAGTAATGTAAGGTGATACGCCAAGGGCAAAGATAGAAAATCTGCTAATAGCACCACCACCTAACATTGAAATTAAATTAAAGAATTCAATACCACTACTATTACTATTATTAAAATCTTCATTTAAAGTTACTCCCGGAACGGTAATAAAGGCACCAACACGAAAGATAAATAAAATAAAAATGGTAAATAAAATCCTAATGATAACTTCTTTATATTTTTTTATTAATTCACGAGTTGTTGTGAACACTTAGATCACCTGCGCTTTTCCTCCGGCTTGTTCAATAGCAGAAATTGCTGATTTTGAAAATTTATGAGCTGTTATTGTTTTTGGTGTTGTTAATTTTCCGCGACCAAGAACTTTAATGCCATTAGTTTTATTTTTAATTAATTTTAATTGAAATAAAAGTTGAGGTGTTATTTCATGCTCGTTAATTAATTCAATTTGTTCTAAGTTAATAATACTATAGTGAGTTGTAGTAAAGTTAGTAAATCCCCGTTTTGAAATACGACGGTATAGTGGTGTTTGTCCTCCTTCAAATCCAGGTCTTGTCCCACCACCAGTACGGGCATTTTGTCCTTTTGTCCCTTTACCAGCAGTTTTACCTTTGCCAGATGAAGTTCCTCGTCCTAAACGTTTAATATCTTTACGAGAACCTGGTGTTGGTTTTAAGCTATGTAATGTTGTTTCCATAATTCACCTCTAACCATTACTACGTTTAGTAGTAAGATTTTTATTTTTAATAAAATATTCTGCTGGTTTAACACTGCTAAGACCGGTAATTGTTGCTCTAGCTAAGTTAATTTTATTTTTTGATCGAAATGCTTTTGAATAAATATTATGGATACCAGCTAATTCCAAAATATCACGAGCAGATCCACCAGCTTTAATCCCAATTCCTTCTTTAGCAGGTTTTAATAAAATTTCACTACCACAATACTTTCCTCTCACTTCATGAACAATAGAATTATTATTTTTAGTTATCGTAATTGTTGTTAAATTTTTGTGAGCAGCTTCAATTGCTTTTTTAATGGCATCAGGAACTTCATTAGCTTTTGATATTCCTAGACCAACGACACCTTTACCATTACCAATAGCAACAGCAGCCGAGAAACGTAATCTTCTTCCTCCAGTTGTTACTTTATTAATTTTTCTAATTCAAATTACTTTTTCAATAAAATCACTTGGAGTTTTTGGTTTACGTTCAAAGTTTTTACGTGGTTCACGAATTTTATTTTCTTTTTTATCGTAGTTATTTCTTGGTTGTGATGAATTAGCATTTCTAAGTTTATTTTCATTACCAGCAGTATTTTTTTCTGTTTTAACAGAAAATTTTACTGTTGATTTAATTTCAGAATTTACTTTATCATCAATAGTTGTTGTTTTATTTTCTAAACTCATACTCTTTATTCTCCTTTTTAGAATTCTAATCCAGCACTACGCGCTGCTTGTGCGAATGCTTTCACTTTACCATGATATAAATATCCACCACGATCAAAAACCACTTTTTTAATTTTTTTCTTACTAGCTAAATTTGCTATTGTTTCTCCAAGTTTAATAGCAGCTTCGATATTACTTGTTGATGTTAAATCTTTAAATGTTAATGTTGATATGCCAATAATTGTATTTGAAGCAGTATCGTCAATAATTTGAGCATAAAAACTATTATTAGATTTAAAGATATTTAAGCGTGGTCTTTCACTAGTACCCGTAATTTTACTACGAATACGATAATGACGAACTTTACGAGCTTGTTGTTTTTTAATCATTTCTATTCTCCTTAAGTGCTAGTATCAGATTATTTACCTTTACCAGCAGCTTTTCCTTCCTTACGACGAATGTGTTCATTTTTATACTTAATTCCTTTACCTTTATATGGTTCTGGTTCACGGAACTTACGAATTTTAGCTGCTACTTCACCAACTAATTGTTTATCAATACCACTAACTTGTAATACTGTTGGTTTGGGAGCAACAATAGTAATCCCTTGTGGAATTTCAAATTTAATTGAGTGCGAATATCCTAATGTTAAATTTAAGATATTACCTTGGACAACAGCACGATATCCAACACCATTAATTTCTAATTCTTTGATAAAACCTGTTGATGTACCAGTTAACATACCATTAATTAATGAATTGGTTGTACCATGAAGTTGTTTACTTTTTTTGTTATCATCAGGTCTTACTATGCTAATAATATTTTTATCTTTATCAACATTAATCTTAATAACATTCGGTAATAGTTTTTTTAAAGAACCTTTTGTTCCTGTAACAGTTAGCAAATTATTTGCTTCTAATGTTATTGAAGTATTTGCTGGAATGGTAAGGATACGGTTACCAATACGTGACATATAGTTTCCTCCTTATCATACATAAGCAAGAACTTCGCCACCAAGACCAAGTTTTTTTGCTTGTTTATTTGTCATAATACCTTTTGATGTTGAAACGATGGCAATACCATAACCATTTAACACACTTGGTAAGTTTTCACATTTTACATACATTCTTAATCCTGGTTTAGATATTCTTTTTAAACCAAGAATTGGACTTTTACCAGTATGAACTAATAATAGTTCTAATTTAGGTCTACTAGGATTTTCCTTAGTAACGCGATATTTCTCAATATAACCATTTTTTTGTAAAATATCTGCTATCTTAACTAGTTGTTTTGAAGAAGGTACACTAACTACTCGATGTTTACTACTATCAGCAGCAGTAATAGCATTACGAATAACTGTTAAAATATTACTTATTGGATCTGTCATCATAATTATATACCTCCTATCATGATGCTTTTCTAATACCAGGAATTTGTCCTTGGTATACTAAACCACGAAAGCAAATACGGCATAACATAAATTTACGAATAACCGCATGAGGACGGCCACACTTTTGACAGCGTGTATATGCTTGCGTACTAAACTTTGATTTACGAGCTTGTCTTACTTTTAATGAAGTTTTTGCCATTTTATGCCACCTGCTTTCCTTGTTTTTTAAATGGTAATCCTATTTTTTTTAATAAGAGTAATGCTACTGCATTATCTGATGTTGTGGTAACAATTGAAATTTCCATACCACGAACTTTATCTACTTCTTCATAATTAATTTCAGGAAAAATAATTTGTTCTTTGATACCAACAGTATAGTTACCATTTTGATCAAATGCTTTGAATGATAACCCTTGGAAATCACGAATTCTTGGTAAAGAAATTGAAATTAATTTATCAAGGAAATCATACATTTTTTCACCACGTAATGTAACTTTACAACCAATTGGCATTCCTGCTCTTAACTTAAAACCAGCAATTGATTTTTTTGCTTTGGTAATAATTGGTTTTTGACCAGTAATTTTTGATAATTCAGATACTGATTTATCAATGGCTTTCGGATTACCACTTGCATCACCAACACCAATATTAATGACAATTTTTTCAATTTTGGGTACTTGCATTATTGATGTAAAATTTAATTCTTTTTGCAATTGGGGAATAATAGTTTTATTATATTTTTCTTGTAAACGATTCATTTTTATGCTGTTACTCCTTTGTTATCGTAATTCTGTTTCAGATCTTCGTGCAATACGAATTTTTTTGCCATCTTTATCAATTTTGTACCCAATTTTTGTTACTTTCTTATCTTTTTTACCATCAAGAATCATAACATTAGAAATGTGAACACTAGCTTTTATTTCCACAATGCCACCTTCTTGATCATTTTGTGTAGGTTTTTTATTTTTCTTAGTACTAATACCTTCAATAATAACACGATTTTTTTCACGAAGGACTTCGATAATTGGTCCAGTATGACCTTTATGCTTACCTGCAATGATTTTAACTTGGTCGCCTCTTTTTAATTTAGTATCAAGACTAATAACTGGTTTCTTTTTGCTTGCCATTTACTTCATCCTCCTAAACAATTTCTTCTGCTAAAGAAGCAATCTTATGATAACCACGTTCTTTAACCTCACGAGCCAAAACACCAAATACTCTAGTACCACGTGGTGTTTTATCTTCTTTAATAATTACTACTGCATTATCATCAAATTTTACACAAGAACCATCATTACGCTTGACACCAAATTTACTACGAACAACAACAGCTTTCACAACTTGTCCTTTTTTCATTGCACTATTGGGAGTTACTGATTTTGCTGAGCAAACAACAATATCACCAATTTTAGCAGATTTTTTAGTACTACCACCCAAAACTCTAATAACCATTACTTCTTTAATACCAGTGTTGTCAGCCACATTGGCTCACGATAGATTTTGTAACATCTTTTATCCTCCTGGTTAATTAAGCTTTTTAGTTGTTTTAGATTCAATAATCTTTAACAAACGGAAGCGTTTTAGCGCTGAAAGTGGACGAGTTGAAATAATTTCAACTTTATCGCCAATTTTAGCTTGGTTAGTTTCATCATGGGCATGATACTTTTTAGTTGATTTAAAACTTTTATGGTACATTGGATGTCGTTTTGAAGTTTCAACAACAACAGTAATTGTTTTATCATTTTTGTTAGAACTTACAGTTCCAATAAAAGTCTTATATTGTTTGTTTGTCATTATTCTTTGTCCTCCTTAGCTGGTGTAACAGTTTTCTTAACTGTCGATTTTTTAGATGGCGATTCTGCTTTATTTGCTTTAGTAGTAACAACTTTTTTAACTTCTTTTGCTGATAATTTTGGTTTAGTTGTTTTTCCAGTAACTACTTTTTGATCATCTTTATCTGCTGCATTAACTTCTGATTTAGTCATTGATTTAACTTTATCTTTTTTATCAACTTTAGTAACTTTTTTAGCTTTTTTAACTTCTTTTTTTTCTTCTGGTAATACCATCTTATTAATAGGTAATGGTTTTATTTTTTCACCATTTTTAATTCTAATACTTAGTTCAGTCTTAATACGAGCAATATCTTTACGAAGATTATTTATCATATGTGGAGTTTCTAGTTTACCTAACGAACTTTGAATTCGTAAAGCAAACAATTGTGCACGAAGAGTTTCTTCATGTTGTTGTAATTCTAAAGTTGATTTATTTTTAATTACTTGCATTTCCATTTGCTTCACCCAATTCTGTTGTTAAATTTTTAGCAACCTTTACTTCTTCTGTTGGTTTGATTTCTCTAGTAATGATCTTACACTTGATTGGCAATTTGTGCATGGCAAGACGTAATGCCTCACGTGCTGTTGCTTCATTAGGATATGATACTTCAAACATAACTGTTTTTGCCTTTACTACTGCGACTCAATGATCAATTGAACCTTTTCCTGAACCCATACGTACTTCTGCTGGTTTTCTAGTAATTGGTAACTGTGGAAAGATTCTAATTCAAACTTTCCCACCACGTTTCATATAACGTGTCATCGCTACTCTGGCTGCTTCAATTTGTCTTTCAGTAATATAAGAACCTTCTTCAGCACGAAGTCCATAAGTTCCAAAATCAACTGTTTTACAACCCTTGGCAGTACCTTCATAACTCAAGCGGTGAACGCAAGAATGTTTATATCTCTTGGGGATAGCCATCTTACTTTACCTCCTTACGTGGTTGTTGTGAATAGTTATTTCGACGATTATTACTACTTCTTTGATTATATTTTGAAATAATTTCCGGCTGTGTTGCATCAGTTCCTGATAAAATTTCACCTTTATATACTCAAACTTTAATTCCGATTTGACCAAAAGTTGTTTTTGCCTCAGCAGTAGCATAGTCAATATTACTACGTAATGTTGCTAAAGGAACACTACTTTCTGAATAACCTTCAACGCGAGCCATATCTGCTTCGCCAAGTCTTCCTGAAACACGAGTTTTAATTCCTTTTGCTCCAGCACGAAGTGCTTTACGAATTGCCAATTTTTGTGTTGTTCGATGTGACATACGATTACTTATTTGTTGTGCTAAGGTATTAGCAATTATTTGTGCATCAATATCAGGATTTTTAATTTCAATAACATTAATTCTAATCCCTATTTTACGATTTTTAATCGTTTTACGAACTAGTTTTGTTAATACTTCAATGTTGGAACCACCTTGCCCTAAAACTGAACCAACACGAACACAGTGGATAAATAAAGTAATTTGTGATTTAGTTCTTTCAATTTCAATTTTAGAAACACCAGAAGTTTTTAAATGTGCAAACAATGCTTTTCTAATTTTATGATCTTCTAAAATTCATTTTGCTAAATCTTCATTAGTAGTTGCATATCAACGTGATTGTCAATCTTTATTGATACCATATCGTAATCCATTTGGACTAACTTTGTGACCCATATTACTTATTTACCTCCTAATTATCGCTAACCACAATAGTGATTTTACTTGTTCTTTTTAAGATTTGATATGCTCGACCATGAGCACGGGGCATAAATCTTTTCATAGTTGGACCTTCATTTACAAATATTTCTTTAATACGTAATTTATTAGCTTCCATTCCATAATTATTAGCAGCATTAGCAACTGCTGAATTAATTAATTTGATAATTGGTTGCACGGCGCGTTTTTTTTCATGAGCTAGAATTACTAGAGCTTTGCTAACAGCATTATCACGAACTAAATCGGCTACTAAACGCACTTTTCTTGGACTAATGCGTAATTTCTCTAAATGAGCTTTTGCTTCCATAATTTCTATCTCCTAACGCTTTTTCTTGTCAGAACCGTGCCCACCAAATTTACGTGTGGGTGCGAATTCTCCTAATTTGTGACCAACCATATCTTCTGTTACATAAACAGGTAAATGGGTTTTGCCATTATATACACCAAAAGTAAGTCCAACAAATTGTGGGAAAATTGTTGAACGACGAGATCAAGTTTGAATAATTTTTTTTGATTTGTTTTTGATTTGAATTTCCACTTTGTTTAATAAATGACTATCAGCAAAATGTCCTTTTTTTAAAGATCTTGACATATATTATTCTCCTCCTACTTTGTTGCATTTCTTCTTCGTACAATTAATTTATTCGAAGCTTTTTTGTTATCACGAGTTTTTAAACCTAATGCTTTTTTACCTCATGGTGTTACTGGTGCTTTTCTTCCAATTGGTGCTTTGCCTTCTCCTCCACCATGTGGGTGATCGTTTGGATTCATAACACTACCACGAACAGTAGGTCTAATTCCTTTTCAACGATTTCTTCCTGCTTTACCAATATTTACTAAGTTATGATCATCATTGCCAACAGTACCAATTGTCGCTCGACAATTACTTAGTACTTTTCTCACTTCACCTGATGTTAGTTTTAATAATGTGTACTTAGCAGTTTCATCACGACCAAGAATTTGCACACTACTACCAGCACTACGTGCCATTTGTCCACCCTTACCTGGTTTTAATTCAACATTATGAACAACTGTTCCTTGGGGAATTTGTGATAATGGTAAACAGTTACCAATAGTAATATCAACTTTAACAATATCACTATCACTGCTTTCACCACTTAATAGCTTATCTCCTACCTTAATTCCTTTTGGTGCTAAAATATAACGTTTTTCACCATCAAGATAAGAAAGCAGACAAATATTAGCATTACGGTTTGGATCATATTCAATAGTTTTAACTGTTGCAATGATATTATCTTTATTACGTTTAAAATCAATAATACGGTATTTAGCTTTATGACCATTACCTTGATGTCTTACTGTAATTTTACCTTGGTTGTTGCGACCACCTTGTTTAACTAAGTTAACTAATAAAGATTTTTCAGGGTTATTACCAATAGTTAAGTTTTGTTTATAATCAAGAACAGTCATATTACGTCTTCCAGCAGTAGTGGGATTAATTTTTCTAATTGCCATTGTTTTTTTCTCCTTCCAAACTCATTAGCTTTGTTCTTCAGAACTAAACAAACTTAGTTGTTCACCAGGAGCTAATTTAATAAGAGCTTTTTTTACTGCTGATGTTTTACCAATAAATCGACCAACAGTTTTTGTTTTTGGTTTACTATTAATAATATTAACATCTGCTACTTTAACTTCAAAAATTTGTTCAAAAGCTTTTTTAACGTGACTTTTATTAGCCTTACGGTTAACAGTAAATGTATAAATACCGATAGCCATTTGTTTATAAGTCTTTTCAGTTAATACTGGTTTCACTATAACTTCACTTAAATGCATATTAAATTAAAGCCTCCTCAACGATTTTAATTGCTTCAGTAGTAAATAATACTTTTTTTGCATTTAATAAATCGTAAATATTAATACTATTAGCAACAATAGTTGTTGTTCTAGGTAAATTGCGACTTGATTTGATAACTGTTTCTTTATTACTTGTTCCTGAAACAATTAATGTTTTATTATTTGCTAATTCTAAAACTTTCAAAGTTTCTAACATGATTTTAGTTGAAGGTTTTTCAAAGTTTAGCTCATCAATGACAACTATATTTTTAGCTTGAAATTTGGCAGCTAATGCTGATTTTATTGCTAATCTTCTTACTTTTTTTGGTAATCCAATTAAATAATTACGTTCAGTATTTGGTCCAAAAACAACACCTCCACCTTTTCATTGTGGTGAACGAATTGATCCTTGGCGGGCATTCCCTGTTCCTTTTTGTTTTCATGGCTTTCTGCCACCACCAGCAACTTCGGCACGACTTTTAACAGCGTGGGTTCCCTGGCGTTTTGTAGCATTATAACTTAATAAACTATCAAATTGTGCTTGCTTGTGGGGTTCAATTCCTCAAATTTTTTCGTTTAAAGTTAATTCGCTAACTTTTGTTCCAGCGTTGTTAACAACATTAATTTTCATTTTGCTATCCTCCATAATTAACTTTATTGACCAGCAGTAACTTTGGTTGTCGTTTCTTGATTTCTAACAACTAATGATACTGGAGTTTTGAGAATTGG
The DNA here is from genome assembly GCF_964030825.1 of Spiroplasma endosymbiont of Polydrusus pterygomalis. Taxonomy (NCBI): domain Bacteria; kingdom Bacillati; phylum Mycoplasmatota; class Mollicutes; order Entomoplasmatales; family Spiroplasmataceae; genus Spiroplasma; species Spiroplasma endosymbiont of Polydrusus pterygomalis. The sequence goes on from NZ_OZ034964.1 coordinate 1,271,722, forward strand.
TTTTTTAACTGCTTGTTTAATAACAAGCAATCCTTGTTTTGGTCCTGGAACTGAACCTTTTACTAAAAGATAATTATTTTCCTTATCTATTTTAATAACTTCTAAGTTAGCAACACTTCGTGTCACATTTCCCATCTGCCCTGGCATTGGTTGTGACTTAAACACGCGGTTAGCATTAATAGAACCTGTTGATCCCATTTGCCGATGTAAACCTGACCCATGTCCCATTGGACCACGTGATTGATTGTGACGTTTAATGCGACCCGTAAATCCTTTACCTTTAGAAGTTCCTTGGACATCAACGAACTCACCTGCTGTGAATACGTCAGCAACATTAATAAGATCTTTATGATTAAAGCCGTTCATGTTACGAATTTCTTTCACGAAGCGCTTAGGTTGACTGTCGGCTTTTTTAAAATGTCCGATTGTTGGTTTGTTTGATAAAGTAACACGAAGATCAAAAGCTGCAAGTTGTAAACTATTATATTTATCTTTTACATTTGTTTTAACTTGACTTACTACATTTGGTTGTACTTCAATAATTGTTACTGGAACTAGTTGCCCGTTGTTTAAGAAAACTTGTGACATTCCTAGTTTCTTACCTAAGATTCCTTTCATATTTTCCTCCTTGGAATATATTGTAAATAATTAATATTTATCCATTTTTACGATTTTTTTTATTAATCTTTTTTGATGCTTGATTTAAAGTTGATTTTTTTTCATCTTTCGATTCAATTATCAAAGAGATACTAACACTATTTGGAATAGTAATTCCACTTAATGCATTCAAAGATTTTGGTGATAATTGTGCACCAATAACTCTTTTATGAGTTTTCTTTTCAAATTGTTCACGTGAATCTTTATGTTTATGTGGTGAACGAAGAATAGTGAAAATTTCTTTATCAGTTGGTAATGGAATTGGCCCTACTACTTCAGCACCTTCTTTTTTTAGCACATCTTTAATTTTTTGTGCAATTTGGTCAATAGCTGAATGATCATAACTTTCTAAACGAATTTTTACTTTGTCTCCTATGATTGCCATTGGCTATATCCTCCTTAGAACGATTTAATAAATAAAGAACAAAACATGTGATATAATGACAACTGATATCAGTGTATCAGCATTTATGCATAACAACCACGCTATGTAAGTATAACATAGTGTACTAGTAAAAGGGAATAGCAAAATACAAAAAAAATAAAAAATTTTAAAGATAAACAATAAAAATATTAAAGTCAAAAAATTAATAAAAATTGAATTGGAAATATTCTATTTTGAGTAATTTTCACTTTTTTAAAACTAACATTTCTAACATTTAACAACTACTATTTATTTTATCAAGCAAGGAATTATTACTTCTTAAAAAATATTTAATCATAAATAACAATTGAAGATAAATATTGTTACAATATTTTATTAGAAAAGTAATATTTTTAATAAAACATTTTTGATGTTATTTAGTTTTACTAACAAGATTAATAAAATTTTAAACAATTAAGGAGAACTACTAATGCCATCATTATTATTAACAGAAAAAACATCGTTATTACCATTAGTGAATACTACTAATAAATGAAAGCAAATAATTAAAGCTTGAACTATTGACTTTTATCAAGAAATTAAATACTTAACTCTAGCTTCACTATGAATATCAGCAGCAATTTTCATCCTTGCTACTTTAAATGTTATTGGTGTTCAAGCGAATAGTAATCAAGATATTGATTTTGAAAAAGCATATGTTACTATAATCAAATGAGAAATACTAGTAACTACTACTATCTCATTATTTATTTCATTTTTAAAAAAATGCTTAATAAATTTTGGAAATAATCAATTTAAAAAAACTTTATTTTATCAATTATGAAATAAATTAAAAAGGAAAATATTTATCAATACTACTTCAGAAACTAAACTTAATTTTGAAGAAATTAAAAATAAAATTAATCTTCTTGAAGCAAATAAAATTACACTAACAGCACAAATGAAAGAGTTTCACAACTTACAACAACAACTAGTTGTCAAGTTTGAAACTCTTTTAAATAATATTCCTAAAAATGAAACAATATTAACTTATGAAGAAAATATTGATAACTCACGAAATATATATTCATTAGTTACTAATGAATTAATAAAGATTATTACTACTGTTACCACTTTAACTGCTGGAGTCGCTTTTGCTAGTAGTATCAATATCATCAAAAACGATATCGCCAATGATTTACCTTTAAATCTATTATCTTTTATTAAAACTTTTACTTCGTTACCAACGATTATTATTTCTTTTTCAGCATTAATTATTTTTAAATTAAAATTTAATCTATTCGAAAATGGATTAAATAATGTTAAACAGTTATTACTATGAAAATGAAGAAAAAAGTTAATTAATAAAATCGATATTACTGAAGCTGATATTGAAGCAGAATATAACAAAATAAAATTAATAAAAATATGATATGATACAAATATTATAAAATTAGATTATAATTTAAATGAAATCGAAAAAATTTTAGAAATAGTAATTGCAAATCCTAGCATTTATAATGCTACTGTTTATGAAAATATTAAATATTTTTTTAGTTGATTAATATCAACACTATCTTCAATAGCACTTGATAATTATTTTTATATTATTAGTGCACAAATTGCTGCTAATAAAAAAGTGGACTTTATAAATAATTTAAAATTACTAGTAACTAAAGAAAATATAATAACTGCAATCATAGCACAAATTGGTTTTTCATTTAAACTTACTATCACTGACCTTTGTTGAAAAAAATTTAAAACTACCTACCCTTATCAAGCATTAAATTATATATGTAGTTTTCCTAAAAAATATTATCAATTTCTTTGTCCAAATTCAGCAATATCTGAATCTAATACAATCATTACTGAACAACAATTAAGGAAAATCGTTCAAAATTATTATCAAAAAATTGATATAAATACTAACCTATTAACAAAAATAAATACTAAGTTAAGTGATATTCTCAATACAGAAATGATACTAGATATTAATGAAATAAATAACACTAAATTACCACCATTAGTAATGGTACTACAAAAAAATATAAACAAATACTTTATCAATATAAATTAATTAAATATACTAATACTATTTAATTTTATATAATAAAAGTTTCAATTGACATACTAATGTTAATTGAAACTTTATTTTTATTTTACTTCACTAACTATTAATAAAGGGATAAATATTACTTTTGTTGCTTATTTACTTATACTATAATTTTTCATATACTGAACTAATGTTTTAATTAAGACACCCATACCACGGTCCTGTTTATAAGCAGTTCCAGCAATATCTAAATGTAAAAATGGTTTATCTTCACTAAATTCTGTTAAAAAGGCAGCAGCATTTGATGAACCACCATATGGATCTTTAGATAAATTACTTAAATCAGCTATTTTAGATGAACGCATATTTAAAATATTTTGTTGATGAATTGGCATTCTTCAAATTTCTTCATTAGTTTGTTGAGAGGCTAAGTTAAAATCATTAAATAATTTATCATCAGTAGCAAAAGCACCAGTCATATAACTACCTAAGGCCACTAACATGGCACCAGTTAAAGTTGATAGTTCAATAATGCGATTTGCTTTTCCTTTCCGTAAAGCATAAGTGATACCATCTGCTAATACTAATCTTCCTTCAGCATCAGTATTATTAACTTCAACCGTCTTCCCATTCATTGAAGGAAAAACTGTTTCAACTAAAGTAGCATTGCCTCCAATTTTATTTTCGGTTAAACAAGCAATAGCAACAAAGTTTAATTTTAATTGTAGTTTGGCAGCAGCAATAGCAGCACTACAAACACTAGCGGCACCTGACATATCAAATTTCATCCCCTTCATAGCTGAAGCAGGTTTTAATGAATAACCACCACTATCAAAAGTAATACCTTTACCAACTAGGCCTAAAATATCATCAGCATGTTGCTGATCACCTTTATATTCTAAAACAACAACACGTGCCTCATAATGACTACCAGCATTAACTGCTAATAATAAGTTCATATTCAAATCAGTTATTTCTTTTTGTTCTAAAATTTTGATTGATAAATTTTTAATTGCTTTCGCCGCATCTTGAATTTTTTTAGCAAAAATTTCAGGATATAACAAATTAGGTGGCATATCTTGTAAATTACGTGCTAAATTAATACTCTCACCTTGAATTTCAATTTGTTGCTGCGAAGTATAACTAGGAAACTTTGCTGTTGAAACAATATTATATTTAACTTTTTTTGCTTCCTTATTTTTACTTTTTAAAGTATACTCTTGACAACTACCAAATCATAATGCTTCATAAATAATTTGTAAAAGGACACTTTCATCAAAATTATTAGTGACAAAAGATTTAACATCAATATCCAAATCTTGATTATTACTTTTGCTAAAAGCAACAAAAAAATTATAAACATCATTACGAGTTAAACTCTTACTATCACCTAAATATACGTAATAAGTTTTATTTTCAGAAATTAATGTTAATTTGTTCTTTTCTTTAACAACCAATTCATGTATAACTTTGTCAGCAAAAACTGCTGTTAATTTTAATTTTAATTGAGATTTATCACTAATGTTAAACAAAACATTTTTATCCATATTTTCACTCCTAAATGGTAATATTAAAATAATTACAATTATAATATCTATAAATTAATATTTTCGAAAATTACACAAAAATAGATAAGTTAAACAATATTATTGTATTATTATTGTATTGTAATATTACCATAGAATGGAGAAAAAACGATGAAGCGTTCACAATTAAATGAAAAAAATAAAAAAAAATACTGTTGGGACTTTAAACATTTATTTGCTAATAATGAATCTTGAAAAAAAGCATTATCTGAATTTAACAAATTTGCTGAACAACTTTTAACTTTAAAAGGAAAATTAAATAATATTAATAATTTTAAAAAATACTTAACAATTAGCAAACAAATTGCAATGTTAGGATCAAAACTTGTTCAATATTTACACTATGGAGATTTAGACCAAACTAATCTAGAATTACAACAATTATCTAGTTTATTTACAACCCAACAAAGCAAACTAGCAGAAAAATTGGCATGAATTCAACCAGAAATTAAAAAGATTGGTTTTAGTACAATTAAAAATTGAATTGCTAACGACTCATCACTAACAGAATATCATCATGATATGGAAGTTTTTTTTAAATTTGAAAAATTTATTTTAAATGAACATGATGAAACTTTACTAAGTAAAGTCAGCAAGTCAAGAAATGCTGTTAGTGGTTTATACGATACTTTAGTTTATGCCGATAAGGAAAAAACAATGTTTAACTATCAAAATAAAGAACAAGAATTAACACAAACTTTATATTTAAACATTTTAGAAAACAGTGATCCAATCAAAGATCAACAATTAAGAGTTGATGTTACAAAGAAATTTTACGAAGATATTAAAAATAAAAAACATTCATTAGCACAAGTTTATGAAAGTATTATTAAAATTGCCATTGAAGAAATAAAAATTCGTAATAATGATAAAGAAAAAGATAAAAGTAAACATCTAACCACCTTAGAGTATAGTTTATTAGGTGATGATGTGCCATTAGTACTATATGAAAATTTAGTAAAAACTGGACAAAAACATGCTATTTTAGTAGAACAGTTTTATAATTTAAAACATCAATTTTTTAAATTTAAAAAATTCTATGGTAGTGATACTAATCTAAAAATGTCAACATTACCAACTAAAAAAATCAGTGTTGAAGAAGGAATTATGGCAGTTAAAAAAATTCTAAACATTTTAGGTGATGAGTATCTACAACAATTAAATTTAGCGTTATTACCAGGTAGAATTGATTACTATGAAGATACTAATAAACGAACTGGTGCTTATTCAACTGGTGGTAATGGTGTCGAACCAATAATTTTAATGAATTGAGATGATACTCTTAACTCACTTAACACATTAGCTCATGAATTAGGACACTCTGTTCATACCTTATTTGTAGAAAAATACCAAAAATATCCCAATACTGATTATCCAATTATTTTAGCAGAAGTTGCTTCAACAGTTAATGAACATTTAGTTTTTGATTATTTATACAATAATGCTACTAATAAGCAAGATCGGATTTACTTACTACAAACCCACATTGAAACTGTAATTGGTACTTTCTTTCGTCAAATTCAATTTGCTGAATTTGAATGAGAAGCACATAAATTAATGGAAAAAGAAACACCACTAAATGCTGATATTCTAGCTGATTTATTTGAAAAAATAGCTAATAAATATGGACAAAAAGCATTAGATAAATATGATGAAAAAGTAAAAGGATATTCATGACCACGCATTTCTCATTTTTTCCATTCACCGTATTATGTTTATAAATATGCTACTTCAATTACTGTTTCCTATAAACTTTATGAAGATGTTAAAAATGGTAAAAAAGAAAATTTACTTAACTTTTTAAAAGCTGGTGGTAGCAAATATCCACTAGATATTTTAAAAGATGCTGGCGTTGATTTAACACAAATTGATGTTTATAACCCACTGCTTAATAACTTACAAAAAATGATTAATCAGTTAGCAACATTAATTACTAATAAAGATAATTAACTTTTAAAAAAATAATATATAATACTAATGGTGTTTTAATCAATTAGTATTTTAATGTGTGGTAATAAATATCATGTATTATTTTGGTAACGACAATTAATAACCAATAATAAGGAGAATAAATAAAAAATGAATGTAAAATTTGATTTTGAAGATATAAATCTAATTGCAAATAAAAGCATTGTTAAATCACGAAAAGAATGTGATACTAGTGTTAAATTAAATGGGTTTACTTTTAAAATTCCGGTTATTCCAGCAAATATGAGTGCTGTTATTAATGAAGACCTATGTGTTTGGCTAGCTAAAAATGGTTACTTTTATATAATGCATCGTTTTAACATTGATCAAATTAAATTTATTAAAAATATGCATGATCAAAAATTATATGCTTCTATTAGTATTGGCATTAAAAAAGAAGATCAAACATTACTTAACCAATTAGTGAAATTAAACCTAATTCCTGAATTTATCACTATTGATATTGCTCATGGTCATAGTTCTTCCATGGAAGAAATGATAAAATTTATCAAAACTACTTTTACTAAAACTAAAAATAAACCTTTTATTATTGCTGGTAATGTTATGACAAAAGCTGCTGTTCACGATTTAGAAAAATGAGGTGCTGATGCCATTAAGTTTGGTGTTGGACCAGGTAAAGCTTGCATTACAAAACTAAAAACTGGTTTTGGAACAGGTGGTTGACAATTAAATGCCCTACAAGATGTTGCTAAAAGCACTACTAAACCATTAATTGCTGATGGCGGCATTAGATGTAATGGTGATATTGTTAAAGCAATTGCTTTTGGGGCAACTATGATTATGGCAGGAAGTATTTTAGCAGGTTATGATGAATCACCTGGCAAAATAGTTACTATCAATGGTCAATCATATAAAGAATACTTTGGTTCAGCAAGTATCTTTAATAAGGCAGAAGCAAAAAACATTGAAGGTAAAAAAATACTTGTTCCTTACAAAGGTTCAATTGCTAGTACTTATCAAGAAATAGAAGAAGATTTACAATCTGCTATTTCCTATGCTGGTGGAAAAGTTTTATCTTCATTAACTAAATGTGATTATGTCATTGTTAAGGGTACTATTAACAATGGTGATGATCGGTAATAAATTAAAATAAAACTACTTAGATTTGCGCAGTTTTATTTTTAATAATTATTACATTAAAAATATAATTACTTTTTATAGGAATATTGATTGGTTTTATAATATTCTCAATTAACTGACTAATAAGTAGTTTATATTTTTAAATTTTTTTATATTTTAATTGTAGTTACTGATTATTAAATTGTTTCCTTTCTTCTTTAAAATTTATAATTTTTATCGCTAATTTTTACAAATTGTAGATCTTCTTATCTTTCCTTAAAATAAAAAACTCATTTATCTTTAAGCAAAATAATGAATTAAAAACTTATATTACGTTTATAGAAATTACAGGATATTTTTTTATAATCAACACACAAAATTTAGCATCAATAATACCATTTAAATTTGTTATTATTAATTATTTTAAAAAAGAAGGAAAAGCAATTTGATTATTATATCGAACTTCATTAAAAGGGTCGTTAGGTCTTGTAACTTCATTCCAAGATGCAACATTTCTAGATATTAAAGAAGGTTGTTGTGCTTGGATATTTCTCTGATCTTCTAATTCATAAATTTTCTTTTTAATTTCATATAATTTTGCTATTTTTTCATCTCTATTTTCATTTTTTTGATGATTATTAAAAAAACCACAACTAATAATAAATCACAACTTATTATAAAAATTTCCTGTTAATTTATTTGTTTCCAATCTTGTTATTTCTTTTTCTAATTTTCTTAATTGAGTTCGATATTGATTTAACATTATTTGATACTTATATTTTTGAAAACATTTATTTAATCAGATTAAAGGCGACTTGCATATTTTTTTATTTTCTACTTTTATCTGTTGTGAATTATAAATTTGTCTTATTTTTGCAAAACAATTTTTAATTTCAATATTTTTTTCATTTATATTAAGATTTAATTTCGCTATCATTTTATTAATTTTTGTTATCTTTAAATTTTTTTTACTTATACCAAGATTTAAATCACACATGTTATTCATTTTGTATTTTAATTTAACTATTAATTCTCCATTAAAAATCTCTTTTTTTGTTCTAATATTTGGATATAATTTTCAATCTTTTTGTGCTATCAATAAATATTTATTTGCTATTATCAACTCATTATTAGCAATTCTAGCAAATATTTTTTTTCTTTTACATTCTCTTCTTTCTAATTTAATGAGTAATTTTGTTGTTTTTAATTTTAATTGTCATAAATCTAATGTTTTATCTAAATTATTATCATTGAAATTTTCCATTTGTTGTTCTAAATTTGTTCCTTCAATTTCCATTGTTATTATATCAGTATATATTTTTTCTTCTTTTGCTGTTTCACTAATAATATTTTCATTTGCTTTTTTAATTTCAGCTTCCGATGTTACAATCATATATGTTTTTTTAAGTGGTTTATTTGGTAATATATTTTTTAACTTTGCTATTTCTTCATTATTATTTTTAATTTGTTTTTTAATTTGATAAATTTCATCAATTTTCATTGTTTTGTCTAATTTTTTAATTTCTGCAAAATATTTATTTTTTTCTTTTTCTAATTTTTGTTTTTCTAATTCTAATGCTTTAATTTGGTTTTTATTTCTTGCTATGATTGTATCTATTTTTTTAATTTCTACTTTTGAATTTCTTGATTCCTTTCTCGTTACTACTGCTATCACTAATTTCTATATCCTTTCTTTTTAAATATAAAAAAATCATTACTTTCTTAAAAAAATAATAGATTGAAAACTATATTTAGTTTTTCTTTTATATTGTATATAAATTTAAAAAAATTACATGATATATACTATCATTCTTATAAAGAGTTTAAAAATTAAAATAATTTTATTATAATTTATACGATAATTATAAAAATTAAAGTAGATTACTAATGTTAGAAATCATAAATATCAATAATTAACACATTACAATTACAATTAAAAAAAATAAAAAAGAAATTTTAAATGCACTTGGTATTCGTTTTAGTAAAACTAATGAATGTAAAATTTTTAATAACCCCTTTGTTTTCAAAGTATTACTTAACTATACAAATAATAAGGAATTAAATTTTTTGAATAATTTAAAGAATCAATATCTATTTCAAAAAAGTAACCAAATCTTTAAAAAAACCTAAGTTAATTTCCAAAAACAAAAAAAATAAAAAATATCCTATTTAAAATAAATAGTCTATTATCTGATAGTAAGAATCTAGTATCGAGTAAAATTTGGCAAAAATATTTATAAAATAAATTATCTTGAAAAGAAAAAAAGAAATTTAAAAAGCAAATTTGTGTAAAAACTTTAAATTTATTAAAAATGGTAAATTAATAAATGTTAATCAACGATTAACATTTATGTACTAAATTACACTTTTAAAAAAAAGTTTATCAAAGAAGTTAACACAAAAATATTGTAGAATTATATGAGAAAATTTAGAAGATAATTGGGGGATAAAAAAATATGAAGAAATTACTAACTATGATAGGTGCAATTACTTTAGGTGCAACAACAACTACCAATGTTGCTGGATGTGAATGTAGTCCAACAAAAAATAATGAAGACAAAAAAATTGATTTAAACACAATTATTACAGATAAAAATTTAGATAGTATTTATATTGGACAAGCTGAAAAAGTAACTAAAAGTCAAATTTTAGAAAAAATTAAAGCTAAAAATACATCAGTAGCCAAATTAACTGAAAATGATTTTGAATTTATAGGAGAAAGTGCAACTGGTAAAAATAGTACAATAATTGGTAAAAATAATTATAAAAACGAAGTTTCTTTAACTTTCAATAATAACAATTTTAAAGCTATTGATATTAATGGCATAGCTAACAATGCTATAATTCAAAATATTAAAAAAAATAATAATCTAACTTATATTTCAACAACTGATGGTCATATTTATAAATCAATTGATAACAAAAAATTTACACCAATAACGGTAATAAAAGGTACCATTAATAGTTTAAATAGTGATAAAGATGGCAATATTTATGTTACAAGTAGTGGTGATGATAATGTTTATAAAATAAATAACATGGATGTATTGACAAAAATGACAGGAACAACTGGTACCATCAAAGCGTTAACAGTCGATAAACGCGGCAATATTTATGCTGGAAGTAGTAATGGTAATTTTTATCAATCAACTGATAAAGAAACATTTACCATAAAAAAAAATATAGGTTATGCAATTTGAAATTTAACAATTGCGCCAAATGGTACTATTTATGTTGCAACTCCAAGTGGTATCTTTAAATCAATAAATAACGGCAAAGAATTTGATTCAATATATTCAACTCCTACAACTAAAAGCTTAACAGTTGATAACAATAACAATATTTATTTTGGAAACAATAACGGTTCTATTTATAAATCAACTGATGGCACAACATTCACACAAATGAAAATAGTAGTATCTGGTGTCGTTACTAATTTAACTACTGATAAAGATGGCAATATTTATGCTGTAAATAAAAATAGTAGAGGTAATGATAGTGTTTATAAATCAATTAATAACAATACATTTACCGCAATGACAGGAACAACTGGTACCATTAATAGTTTGATAATAGATAACAATAACAATATTTATGTTGCAGGAGCAGTAAAAAATAAAGCAACAATTTATTTAAGTGAAAAATTATCACACTAAACAAATTTAAGCAAGTAAAAATATGGTAAATAAAGTTAAGAGACTAGTTAATATTTTATAATTTTAATAAAAAAGACAAAGCAATTATTAAACAAAAACCTGAACGAAAATCAATTTTAAAGCATCAAATTTGATTATAAACAAACAAAGTAAAAATTTATCTTGTTTAAAAAAATCCATTATCCATTTCTCTTTTATTCATTATAAATGATTACATTATTAGATACTACTGTTAAAACCGACTGAGAAGTTGCTGCTCTATTCTTCACTATTACATCAATAATATTTGTTATAATTAATTCCTTACATAATTGAATTAATAACTAAAAGGAGAGAAATAATTACGACAAAAATTAAATACTAATCGAAATATTGATTGAAACAAAATTACAGTTGATGAAAATGCAATTACTAATACCGGGGCGCAATTTATTTCAACTGACACTAAAGTTTATTATCGTGTTGTTAATATTATCTTTACAGTAATATTACTAATAATAATTTAAATTATAAAGATGATAAAAGTTTTAATGGAATGGATTCTAATGAAAAAGAATTAAGTTCAGAAATAGTATTATTTAAAAACTGAAATTATTATTAGTAATCATTGACAAAATTTTGTTCAAGACTTTACAAAAATAATATTTGCTAATGATAGCTACTTAGAAATAAGCTCGCAATACTATAAAAGTAAACTTTCTGCTTCACAACTAAATATTAATACAAAGCAAATATCTGATAAATTTAATAATATAACTTGGATGAAATCCAGATGATTATAGTCCAAATGGAGGTTTTGTCATCACCGATTCAGCATCGATTTGACATATTATGACACACGTGCTCATGACAAAGGAACATTCGTGCTTTTGTACAAATTGATTGTTATTTCATGATTTATCATGATGACAAAAATATTTATCTAAAATACCATTGATTTGAAAGAACTTTAGATGCAACACAAGGTTCCCAACTTAATATTCATTTGACTAGTTTCTTAATTAGTTAATCTATCTTCAAGGTAATTTCTTGTTAGAATCCATTTAAGATTTTTTAAATAAAATAATAAAAACTTTCAATTAAAAACACCCTAATTAAAAAGTGATTGCAACACTTTTGCTAGAGTATTTTTGACTATTGTATAAAATCATGTTAATAGTTAAATTATTACATTTGATATTTTTTTTAAGGTAAACGCTTTTGATGCAAGAACATCAGCTTCATCATTATATATATTACCACTATGACCTTTTACTCATTTAAAATAAATAGTAACATCTTTTGCTATTTTATCATAAAATGCTTTATATAATTTTGTTTCTACCTTAGTAGTTTTTCATTCACCGGTACACCACTTACTAATTCCAGCATAATCATGACAAATTAAGATTGATTTAATATTATTTTCTAAAGCTAACTGCATTGCTTTTTGTGCACCCATTATTTCTCCAGCAACATTTCTTAATTTTGCTCAATTTTCATCATCAAATTTTTCACAATAAGTACTCTTTTTACCTTTATTTAAAAAAACAAGTCCATAAGAAAATTGATTTATTGTTGCTTTAAAACTACCATCAGTATATGCTATCACTTCATATTTATCATTATAATTTGTTTCCATTTTGCCATCTAAATAATGTTGAGCCTCTTCTTTAGTTGCAAATCGTTTATACTTAGCACCAGCAAAGCCTTTAATTTGTACTTCACATTGATCTCAACTTTCAAATATTCCTGTAATTCTACCTTTTTTTACTGCATAAAATTTATTCGCCATAACTATGACTCCTCTATTGTTGATGTTAATTTTATTATAAAATTAAAACTTTATCTAATAATTATAACTAAAAATAAAAAATATTACTGATGATAATCATGGAAAAAACATCAGTAATTAAATAAAATTTTTACATTTTTAAAAATCTAACGTATAAATTTAGGTCATTTCTTAGGATCATGAGCAAATGCTGAATATGTAGCAAATCAACCATGTCATCGTACTTTCTTGACATTTCAGTTTGATAAATCTTGATTAAATGATGAGGCACGATAAAACATATAACCCATATCGGTAACACTAACAGTATTCCATTTTGATATATCTTGATTAAATGATGAGGCACGATAAAACATATAACCCATATCGGTAACACTAACAGTATTCCATTTTGATATATCTTGATTAAATAATATTGCATCTGTAAAAATACAACGCATGTTTGTCACATGTTCTACATTTCAACTTGAAATATCTTGATTAAAAGCAATGGCATTACGAAACATATTACTCATATTTATGACATTATTATCATGAGATAAACTTGTAAAATTACCATTAAATGCGATGGCATCATAAAACATTGAACTCATATCTTTAACTTTAACTATATTTCATGATAAATTTTGATTGAATGATTTAGCACCGGCAAACATAGCATTCATATATATAACATTATTTGTAATTCAAGGAGAAATATCTTGATTAAAAAATATCGCATCTGCAAACATACCACTCATTTTTACTACATTTGTAGTATTTCAAGATGAAATATTTTGATTAAATAATCTTGCTCCTTGGAAAGTATTAGTCATATCTATGACATTAGTAGTATCTCAAAATGAAAGATCTTGATTAAAAAAAATACATCCGTTAAACATATCTTTCAAAGATGTAATTGCTGTTGGTAATTTATTAGGTACTTTCTCAATTACTCTTGGCATTTTAACAACTTGAATTTCGTGATCTCCATTTTCAAAAAAACCAATTTGCACAATTTCTTTACTATCTATATTTGATAAGTCTATCTCATTAGTTGCTACTTGCTTTTTATCTTTATCAATGTAAATTGTATCTTGCTGTGTGTTATCATTTTTTTTAGAACTTATTTTTAATTGTCCATTATTTAATAATTGTCCATTATCTAAGACACCTGTCATCGTTGTCATCACTAAAATACTTAATGCTTTTAATAAAAAATTCATAAATTAATCCTCCCTTACTTACCCGATAACTTCTTAAATTTAAGAAGTTATTTATATTTTACATTTTTTTAAAATAAAACATAAATTATCTTTAATAAATAATTGATTTTAACGATATTAACACGCAAAATATAAAAAAATAGTTAATAAAAAGATAAAAAAGAAATCATGTAAAATGTATAGTATAAATCAAAAGGAGGCTTAGATTATGGCAATCATTACAACTAAATGCTTTATATCATCATGTGAGAAAGAATATACATTTGATTCTTTATATCGTGATAAATTTGTATATTGTAGTGGAAAATGCTATCAAGAAGCATTCAATAATACAGTAACAAAATATACGCAAAAATAATCGTTTAGTATTGGAGAGATATTATGGATAAAAGCGAAACAAGAAAAAATAATAACAAAATATTATAAGGTTATTAATAATGAAAAAAAAGATATTACAAGAAACTGTTGATACTAATAATTCTCCAACAAAGAAAAATATCAATTATTATAATAACTGACTTATTATAGTTTTTTCATGATTAACAAGTATGACCTTAATAATTAGTTGAATGGTATGAATTTTTTTCTTTAAAACTGAAACTAATAATTTATTAGCATTTATTGATACGATAATTACTAAAAAGGTTATTAAATTTAACTTAACCTTTCCAACCTTAACAATTATAGTATTAGCCTTTAGCATCGTAATTTTAGGTGTTATTGGATTTCCTTTTATTTTTCTAAAAACTAATGATTTTATTTCATTGATATTAGTTAGAATAATGTTATGAATATCATTATTATTTATTACTGGTTCAATTTTATTCATTTCGCTAGGATATTCTGCTTTTTATCAAAGTTACTTTGTTAAAAATAAAAACGTTTTATTTTTTATTATTCCGTGAATAGTAGAATCTTTTTATTTTATAGTTTTAATATTATCTTGTTTATGTTTTATCAAAAAAAGTAGACAAAAAAAATATATGTCACTAAAAATGAAAACTCTTTATTTTCAAAATGAAATTAATCAAAAAACAGAACCTTTAACCCAAGCTAATAATGATGAACAACAAATATGAACAGCACAACAAATTGAAGAAGTATGAAATAAGGGAGAAATTGTTAATAATCTTAATCCAAAATTATATCGCAAAGACTATGCAGGTGCTTTAATGTTTTGACATAACTTTATTCCACAACCAAAACTTAATGATGCCATCGAAAGTTTAAATTGAACGATTGTTTATGAACGACCAATAACTAATGGTGGTGACAGTTATACTAAAAACTTAGTACCTATGAATAACACTAATGCTGTTACTAAAGGTAATAATTTTCCAAATTGAACTACTACTACTTATGACAGCAAAAAAAATAAAAATATCTTTAAGAAAAAATCATGAAAATATAAAGAAAGAAATCATTAAAAATAAAAAATTACATTAAAAAAACTAAGTATAATATGCTTAGTTTTTTTAGCTATCCAATCTTAGTTTTTGTCTCAACATTACTTGCTAATACTGTTTCTAATACATCTTGGCCACCGCGAACTTGATGTTGTTCTGGATCAATACTATGCAACATAATAATAACTTGATGGGCAACATTAACCTTCATTCGATTAAACAATTTTGAGGCCTCTTCAATATAAGCTTGTAACGGATTTAACTGGGCATAACCACGTAAATGAATTCCAGCACGTAGTTTACTTAAAGCATCAATATGATTAGTTCAATATTGATCAAAAGTTTGTAAAATAACACTATTTTCAATTTGCTTGATAATAATTTTATTTAATTTTTCTCTTTTTTCTAAATAAAAATCATAAGATTTTTCAGTAATTTGATCAACATTTTCTTCAATAGTTAATCGTTTTAACTTTTCTGGCATTAAATCATTAACATTAATTAATTTATTTTCAATACCTTTGACTAATTCATCATAATCAATAAACTGGTCTCTACCAACAATTTTATTAAAAATATTTAATAAATCACGAGCAACTGTTCGATGCATACTTTTGATTAAATCTAATAAATCATCAGCAAGCAAGATATTATCGCGTTGACGATATATTGCTTCACGATGCTGAGCGATAACATTATCATAATCTAGTAAGTTTTTTCGTGCATCAAAATTCATACCTTCAATTTTTTGTTGTGCTCTAGTAATTGATCTAGTCAACATCTTTGATTTAATATAATCTTCACCTAAACTAGCAAAAGCTTTTTTTAACTTCTCACCACCAAAACGTAACATTAAATCATCTTCAATTGAAACATAAAATCGTGAAAATCCAGGATCACCCTGTCTACCAGCTCTTCCCCGTAATTGATTATCAATTCTTCGCGCTTCATTTCTTTCAGTACCTAAAACAGCTAATCCACCAAGGGCAACGACACCATCACCAAGTTTAATATCTGTTCCCCGCCCTGCCATATTAGTGGCTAAGGTAATGGCACCTTTTTCACCAGCTCTAGCAATAATATCAGCTTCACGAGCATGATTTTTAGCATTCAAAATCTCATGTTTAATTCCTTCTTTTGTTAACATATTAGCAATTCGTTCTGATACATCAACATTAGCAGTACCAATCAAAATTGGTTGTCCTTTCTCATGGCGTTCTTTCACTTCAGCAATTAATGATTTAAATTTAGCATTTAGTGAAGCAAAGACATGGTCAGGTTTATCTTCACGAATAATTGGTTTGTTAGTAGAAATTTTAATTACCCGCATATTATAAATTTTTACAAACTCTTCTTCTTCGGTTTTAGCAGTTCCTGTCATGCCACTTAGTTTGCTATATAAACGAAAAAAGTTTTGATAAGTAATTGTGGCAACAGTTGTTGTTTCTTGCTGAATTGCCACCTTTTCTTTAGCTTGCAAAGCTTGATGAAGTCCATCACTATATACTCGACCAGGCATTAAACGACCAGTAAATTGATCAACTAAAACAATTTCACCATCTTTAACAACATATTCAACATCTAATTTGAAAACATGATTAGCACGCAGTGCATTTTGAATATGATGAAATAATTCTGAATTATCAATATCAAATAAACTCTTTAAATTAAACTGTTTTTGTGCCTTATTAACACCTGCTATTGTTAATGAAATTTGACGTGATTCTCAATCAATCTTATAATCTTCAGGCACTAATGTTTTTGCGAAAACATCTGATGCTTGGTATAAAGGAGTACGATTCTTGGAACCACCAGAAATAATTAAAGGTGTTCTTGATTCATCAATTAAAACAGAATCAGCTTCATCAATAATAGCATAGTTAAGTTTTCGCTGAACTTTGTCTGCATAAACTTTAACCATGTTATCACGCAAATAGTCAAAACCTAATTCTGAATTAGTTGTATATGTAACATCTTTTAAATATGCTTCACGTTTCTGAGTAGTAGAATGATCACGAAGACTAACACCAATAGTAATTCCTAAAAATTCTAAAATTGGCCGATTTAACTCAGCATCTCTCGCCGCTAAATATTCATTAACGGTAATAACATGAACACCTTTACCACTAAGGGCATTTAAATAAATCGGCATAACAGCAGTTAACGTTTTTCCTTCACCAGTTCTCATTTCAGCAACATCACCATTATGAAGAACAATACCACCAATTAATTGAACAGGATATGGATGTAAACCACTAACTCTTCGCGCTGCTTCTCTAACTGTGGCAAATCCCTCAACTAAAATATCTTCTAATGATTCACCTTCTGCCAATCTTATTCTAAATTCTACTGTTTTATTTGCTAACTCTTTATCACTAATTTTTTTCATTGTTTCATCAAGACTAATTATTGCCTTTACTTGTTTATTAATTTTTCGTAAAATTTTATGATCTCACATAAACTAAATCACCATTTATTTTCTGTATTATTAATTATATTTACTATTTCTCATTTTATAAGAAAACCTTTATTATTTTAACATAAAAACACTTAGAAAGCTTAGCAGCAAAAAAATTTTTTTGGATTTGTACTATTTTTTTACAAACTAATAATTTTATTAAAAAACCAATTTCCTTTAAAAAACATATTTATTTTTAATGCTCATTAATAACACTTATTATTTTTTTACTAACATTATTAATTTTAATAAAGTTATTTACTTTGCTTTCATTAACTCGCTTAGCATTTCGTAATGCTCAACCAATAGCACGAATTAAATAAAAATTAGGTGTTAACAGCAATGGCGTAATTAATGTAAATAATAAATCAAAATTAGTTTTTTCTTTAAACATTAATTGTGTTTGAATTGCTATTCGTTGCATTCAAAAATTACTATCATTTATTAATTTAAATAAATATTGATTTCTAATACTAATATCAGAATTACTAAATATCAGTACCCCAATAATATTATCAAAATAATCAGTAGTATCTCATCAAATATTATGTTTTATGATCAATAAAAGTCAATCTAAATCATTAAAATTTAAATTCTGTTTTCATCAAAGACTTAAGAACTCCATTGCTGTATACTGAAACTCACGATTTTTTTGTAAATATAATTCACGAAATAACTCTTTTTTAATTGCTAAAGGTAAAGTTTTATTTCATTTATTTAATAGTGATTTTACTAAAGGTTTTCGTTTACTAGTTAAAATGCCATAAAATTGAAAATTATTAACTAGAAATTTTTCTTGTTTACTCTTGACATTAATATCAGCATTGTTAATAAAGATTGTTGTTAAAATTGCTATTTCTTCATTAAATATTTTCATATGCTACCTTTCTATCTAAAAAAAATTATTTTAAAAATATTGAAGGGAATGTGCTCATTAAAATAACCATAATTATTGCTAAACAAATAAATACACATAATCTAAAAATATGACAGAATTGTTTTCGATTCAAATATTTAATTGTTTGATTTAAATACATCAAATTTCATTTATTAATTGGTAATTGGTAATAATCCAAAATGGCAATTAAAATGGCATGTTGTTTAAATGATTTACATTTTTTATAATGTTTAATATGAAGTGAAATTTGATTTCAATGTTTAAAACTAAAAATATTATTAATATCCATTAATGAAGCAACAATTTCTTCTGGTGTAAAATCATTATTTCTTGCATAAAAAGATTTAAATTGTTGATTTTGTTTAAGACAATATTTAAATTCATAAATAACCATAAATATTGCGATTATTAATACTATTATCACAGTTAAATCTTTAAATATTCTTACTATATATAATAATCTTCAAAGTTGATTACTAATTGTTTGACTATCTTTATCAATAACAGTTAGTAATATCGAAAGAATTATGGAAAATACTGATAAAAACAATGCTAAAATGTCCATAGTTCTAATTTTTTGTGTACATTTTAATTTAATATATTTAAATAAATCTTTAATAACAATATTAACATCAATTGTCAATTTTACATTTTTTATATTTGTTTGTACTTCTTCATACATTGCTTTTTCTAAATGTTCAACTTCATCATCATTAAAATCCATAGTAATCCCTCCATTCTATTTTATAATTTTAACATTATCCATAACTAAAACTAAAAAAATGAACAACCTTTAAATTGTTCATTTTCTTTTAGTAATAGTTTATTTTGGAGTTCAAGTTTTTAATAAATCATTTTTAATATTACCAACTTGTGGTCCATAAATCACTTGAACAGCAGTCCCTTTTTTAAAGATACCAACAGCACCAGTTGCTTTTAAAACATTATCATCTACTTTAGTCGTATCATAAACTGTAACACGTAATCTTGTTGCACAATTATCTAACAATTTAACATTATCGCGTCCGCCAAGGCCTTTAAAAATATTTTCTGATAAATTATCTTTTTTATCTTTACTAATATCAGAGTCTGTTACTTGTTCTTTTCTCATTTCTGCTTGTAAAGTTTGATAAATAGATTGTGCACCATCAAGATAAGTGATTTCAATTTTATTATCATCTACTTTAATATTTTTAGTACCACTTAATCGTAATAAAGGTTTTGAATAAATATTTTTATTTTTTAATGTTGCAACTAACACTTTATCATTAACAATAACATCAATGATATTTAATGCACCACCAAGTCCAAGTAATAAATTTTGTACTTTTGTTTTACCTTTTTTTGAAGATTTATCTAAAGAACTTTCAACACTTTGTAAAGCTAAATTAGTTGCCAATTCTCCTTCTTCACGACCTAAAGTTTTATAATTTCTTCATTTAATAATATAGTAGAAACCAAAGAAATAAGCTGGTGCCATAAGTAAACCAGTAACAAATACTCAGTAAAATCCGGTTGCTTTACCAAGAACACTTGGTAATATTCCAAAGAAAGAAAAATCAATAAAGCCAGCAGCAAAACCTTGACCAATAACTATATTTAATAAATACGCCATCATGAAACTAATTCCTGCCATAAACGCATGGAAAACAAAACATAGTGGAGCTACAAACAAGAATGAGAATAACATTGGCTCGGTAATTCCTGTTAAGAAAGAAGTTAATGCAGCAGATCCTAAAATACCAGCAACTAATTTTTTATTTTCTGGTCGTGCTAACATTCACATCGCAAGTGCTGCAAATGGATATCCATACTGCATAAATGCAAATCGTCCACTCATAAACATCGTACCAGGTGTTTGATTCATATGTCCAACGGCATTTGAAGCAAATTGACCGAAGAAAATATTATATGCTCCAACAAATGTATCACCAACTTCATTAGTTCAAGTTCCACCAATTCCAGTATATCAAAACGGTGCATATTGAACATGATGCAATCCTGTTGGTATTAATAAACGTTCAGTAATTCCAAAAAACATTGCAATAAAGGCGCCACCAACTGTTGGTTGAAAATTATCACCAGTTAATTTCCCAGTAGTAAGTTGGCCAGTATTCATACCTGTTGCTAAACCATTCCCTACTGCTTTAAAAGCAATTAATAATATTGGTCAAATAAAGAAAAACGCCAATCCCATTCCAATTCCAACAAAAACAGCTAAAATTGGAACAAAACGCTCACCACCAAAGAAAGTTAATATTCTTGGCATACGAATATTATATGAGTGATTATGAATAATTGATACTAATCAACCAACAAGAATACCACCTAAAACTGAAGTATCAAAAGTGGGAAATAATCCTAAGACAGAAGAAAATAGACCAGAATCTTTACCACTAGTTGGTGTTACAGACATCCCTTCACCTAAATTTCATGGATCAAAACCTAGCTTTTCTGTTTTTGAATCTCAAAAAAACATACCACTAATAACAGCAGTCATAACAGCAAAAGTAATAAATCCAGAAAGTGCTGCAACACCTTTACTAGCTTTTGCAAATCCAAAAGCAATTGCAATTGCAAAGATTAATCCTAAATTAGCAAAAACAACATTTCCAGCAGCTTGCATAATTGAAAAAATATTAATAATAACAACAATATTTTCATGATTTGGTAATTGCTTTAAAGCACTAGCAACTCCACCACCAATTCCTAATAATAAACCAGCAATCGGTAAAGTAGCAATTGGTAAAACAATAGCTCTTGCTAAGTTTTGCATTTTACCAAACATTTTGCCACCTAATTTGTTAAAAGTTCCTTTAAAAGTAAAGCTAGGGTTTATTTTATCAGTGGGGGAAGATTTTTTCTTATGAAAAAAATTATTCATTTTCTAACTTATCTCCTTCTATTCTTAAAATAAATTTATTTCTTATGTATATACACATAAAAAACATAAAAAAATAGGTTTATTATTATACATATTATAATTATATATACAATAATAGTAAAAACAAGTAAAAATAGGTAAAAATAATTTTTTGATTTTTATTATACTAATTAAGTAACAAAAAAATAACAAACTGCAAATAAAACTATATTATTTTGATATTTAAAAAATAATATAAATTTACCAAAAAAACATTACTATAATTAATTATTTTCTAACTAAACCAAATATCTAAACCAATACACTTAATAAATAGTGTCCCAATACAATAAGTAAAAACTAAAGTTGTTAACATATACAAAATTCATGATTCTTTTATTCGACTATGATCAAGAAATTTAGTAAAAGGAATTGCTTTTACGGCAAAAGCACTAGCAATAAAACTAAAAAGATAAATACTTAGTTCAATTGTTCATTTTATTAAATGTGAATCATGCATATATTAAACCCCACTAACTCTTTTAATACGTTCATCAGATACTCTTACTTCTTGCTCTTTTAAAATTGAAGTATATTCAACTTTATCACTAATAATGCGAACCATATGTAAATCCGTTACTAAAAGTCCACCCGAGATCGTTAAATCATAAACTTTTTCTTTAATTTTAAATGACATTTTAGATATTTGAATATTAGCAATTAATGGTGTATGTCACTCAAGAATACCAACATACCCTTCAGTTGTTTTCACATTAACTCACTGTACTTCACCATCAAAGAAAATACCATCAGGAGTAATAATTTTAAGATTTAATGCCATATTATTCACCTTCAATTATTTTAGCTTATTTGCTTTTTCAATTGCTTGTTCAATCGTTCCAACATATAAAAATGCTTGTTCTGGTAAATCATCACATTCACCATCTAAAATTTGTTTAAAACTAGCAACAGTTTGACTAACAGAAATATAAATACCATTTAACCCTGAAAATTTTTCAGCAACATGAAAGGGCTGTGAACAAAAATTACGAATTCTTCTAGCGCGGGCTACTACTTTTTTATCTTCTTCACTCAATTCATCCATTCCTAAAATACCAATAATTGGTTCTAATTCAGAAAAACGCTGAATTGTTTCAATAACTCTTTGTGCAACATCATAATGCTCTTGGCCAACAATAGCAGGATCTAACATTCTTGATGAAGACTGTAAAGGGTGAACAGCAGGATATAGTCCTAATGCAGCAATGTTACGATCTAAAACAATTTTTGCATCCAAGTGGGTAAACGTTGTAGCAGGAGCTGGATCAGTTAAATCATCAGCTGGCACATATACTGCTTGTACTGAAGTAATAGAACCACGTGTTGTTGAAACAATACGTTCTTGTAAAGCACCCATTTCCGTTGACAATGTTGGTTGATATCCTACTGCTGAAGGCATTCTTCCTAATAATGCTGATACTTCACTACCAGCTTGGGTAAAACGAAAAATATTGTCAATAAATAATAATACATCTTGTTGTTTTTCATCACGAAAATATTCAGCAATCGTTAAACCAGTTAAGGCAACACGCATTCTAGCACCTGGTGGTTCTGACATTTGTCCAAATACTAAAGCTGTTTTATTAATAACACCTGATTCTTGCATTTCAAAATATAAATCATTACCTTCACGTGTTCTTTCACCAACACCAGAAAAAACAGAAATACCACCATGTTCTTTAGCAATATTATTGATTAACTCTTGAATTAAAACTGTTTTACCAACTCCAGCTCCACCAAATAAGCCAATTTTTCCACCTTTTGCATAAGGTGCCAATAAATCAATAACTTTAATTCCTGTTTCTAAAATTTCTGATTTTGATTGTAATTCGTCAAAACTAGGAGGAATACGATGAATAGGATATTTTAATTTCGTTTTAATTTCCTTGCCATCATCAATAACTTCTCCTAATACATTAAAAAGTCTTCCTAAAACTTCTTCACCAACAGGAACACTAATTGGAATTCCTAAGTCAATAGCTTCAAGACCACGAGACAATCCTTCTGTTGGACCCATAGAAATACAACGAACACTATCATCACCAATATGTTTTGCAACTTCAACAATTAGTTTTTGACCATTATTATCAATACTAATAGCGTTATTTAAATTCGGTAAACTATTATCATTAAAGCGAATATCAATAACTGGACCTGATATTTGGACAATCTTTCCAATATTTTTCTTAGTTGCAATATTAGTTTTAGTTTTTGCTTTAACAACTACTACTTTTTTATTTACTTTTTCTTTTGTTTTAACAATAATCTTAGTATTAACTTTTTTGGTATCATTGTTATCACTAATCGTTTTCTCTTTACTAGTTGCATTTTTCATCTTAATTGACTCCTTTATTATGATGATTGGGCATCAGCGCCACCAATAATTTCTGAAATTTCTTGGGTAATAGCTCCTTGACGGGCATGGTTATAACTGATTAATAATTTATCCTTCATTTCTTTGGCATTTTTTGAAGCATTTTCCATTGCTAATCGTCGTAATGCTTGTTCTGATACTTGTGATTCAACTAATGCTCCATAAATAATGGCACCAACATATAAGGGAAAAGCACTATTAATAACAGTATTGGCATCTGGTTCAAAATCAGTTTGAATTAAATTACTTTCTTTATCAGTTTTATTAACAGTTATTGGTAATAAATCAATAACTGTTGGAATCGTTGTTACTGTATTGATATATCTGGTATATGCAATTTTAATAGCATCAGTTTCTTTATTATTAAATTTTGAAAGCAATAATAATGATATTTCTTGCGAATCATTATATGATGATTGAATGTTAATTTCAGTATAAGATTGGATAATTTTACAATGATGATTAGTAAAGTATGAAACTCCTTTATTACCAATAACAACAATTTCATCTATTGGCCGATATTGTTCAAGCACTAATTTATTTAAATTATTATTAAAACCACCACATAGCCCTAAATTAGAATTAAAAACAACTCATATTGTTTTATTAATAACTTGATCTTTTGCTTTTAAATAAATTGAATTATTCAATTTAGGTATTAATTGATGGAATGTATCGTAAACTTCAGAATAATAAGGTTTAATCGTCTCAATTCTCTTACCTACTTTTTTTAATTTAGCTGTTGATACTAGTTGCATTGCTTTAGTAATTTTATAACTAGTATTAACTGATTTAATTTTTTGACGAATTTGTTCCATACTTTGAGCCATGATATTTCACCTTACCTTACTGCATTACTTCAATGCTTTAGTTAATGTTTCCCATTCTTCAACACTACCATATACTTTTGGGTTGTAGTCATTTAATTTATTAACTAAATTATAAACAATTTGCATAATTCCTTGGCTAATATTGTTTTCTAGTTCTTCGCTAAATGCTTGATCATGTTGTAATTTTAAATAATTCTTACGTTGTTGTTTTTGAAAATAATTTATTACCTCTTTTTTAAAAGATTCCATCATTTCTACTGGTAATCATTTGATTGCTTTATTTTTAATTGCTAATAAAATAATTGCTTGATCAATTTGACTTAATGGTTCATTTTGTTTTTGTTTTAAAATTTCAATAGCATGTTTGCCATGTTCAATAATAGCTCTTGTGTTCTCATCTAAATCAGAACCAAACTGTGAAAAAGCTTGTAACTCACGAAATTGTGCTAATTCTAATTTTAAGGTACCACCCGCTTGTTTTATCGCTTTAATTTGTGCTGATGAACCTACCCGTGAAACTGATAAACCAACATCAACTGCGGGACGAATACCAGCATTAAATAATTCTGACATTAAAAAAATTTGACCATCAGTAATTGAAATAACATTAGTAGGAATATAGGCAGAAATATCTCCTGCTTGTGTTTCAATAATCGGTAAGGCAGTAATACTACCACCACCATGTTTTTCACTTAATTTAGCAGCGCGTTCCAATAAACGAGAATGAAGATAAAATACATCTCCCGGATAAGCTTCTCTTCCTGGTGGTCTTCTTAATAATAAAGAAATGGCACGGTAAGCAACGGCATGTTTACTTAAATCATCATAAACAATTAAGACATCTTTACCTTGCTCCATTCATTCTTCAGCAATCGTTACGCCAGTATAAGGAGCAATATATTGTAAAGGAGCAACTTCACTAGCATTAGCAGCAACAATAGTTGTATATTCCATTGCTCCTAATTGTGTCAATTTATCAACAATTTGCGCAACAGTTGAAGCTTTTTGGCCAATAGCAACATAAACACAAAAAACATTTTTACCTTTTTGATTAATAATAGTATCAATCGCAATTGTTGTTTTTCCAGTTTGTCGATCACCAATTATTAATTCTCTTTGTCCTTTGCCAATTGGAATCATAGCATCAATTGCTAATAATCCAGTTGCTAATGGTTCTGATACAGACTTTCTAGTCATCACACCTAAAGCTATTCTTTCAATTGGTTTAGTTTTTGTAGTTTTAATTGGACCTTTACCATCTATTTTTTGTCCTAATGCATTAACAACCCTTCCTAACAAAGTATTACCAACTGGTGTTTCTACAACATTACCTGTTCTACTAACAATGTCTCCTTCTTTAATATCAGTATCATCACCCATTAAAACAACACCAACAGCAGTTTCTTCTAAGCTTAAAACCATACCATAAACATTAGCTTTAGGAAAAAATACTAATTCACCATTAACAGCTCGATCTAAGCCATGAATTAAAGCAATTCCATCACCAACAGTAACAACATTTCCTTCTTCATTGGCACTAATTTTTTTACCATAATTTTTAATTTGGCTTTTTATAATTTCTGAAATTTGATTAACATTTAAGGACACTTGTTTTTACCTCTATTCATGACTTAATAATTTTTGTTTTAATTGATCAATTTGGCCTTTAACTGAACCATCAAAAACTTGATTTCGTACTTTAACTTTAACGCCACCAATCAATGATTTATCAATTTTATTAACTACTTTAATCTTATGATTAATGACTTTTTCAATTTTCAATTTTATTTGATTTATTTGTTGATTTGAAAGTTCTATTACTGAATAAATAATGCCATAATTTATATCCTGATATTGATTACATAATTTACGAAATTCTTTTAAAATGAGACGAACAGATTGAAAATGATGTTCATCAATTAATAATAGAAAAAAATTTAGTATATATGGTTCAATATAGTTTTTAAAAGTTTCGTTAATAATCTGTTTACGTATTTCAATAGTTAAATTACTACTACTAACAATGTTAATAAATTCTGGAAACGTAGAAAAAATATCAATTAATTTATTACTTTCTTCAGCAAATTGAGCAATTTTTTTAATTTCTCGAGCTAATTGAAAAAGACCATTACTTCATTGATTAGCTAATCCTTCATCCAACATTTAAACTTCTCCACTATTTTAAATTTTTAATAAAATCATCAATTAATTGTTCATGTTTTTTAGCATTAATTTCGGCGCCAATAATTTCTTTAGTAACTTCTAATGCTACTACTTTAATTTCCTCATTAATTTTTGCTTCTAATTCTTTACGAGCACGAATTAAATCACGATTTGATTGATTAGTAATTCGCATACTTTCTTCTTGTGCTTTATCAATAATTTGTTTACGTTTATTATAACCATCATTTTGTGCATTAGCAATAATTTCTTGCGCTTCAATTTTAGCAGCTTTTAGGATTTGACTAGCTTCACCACGATCTTGGTTAGCTAACGATTGCTTACTAGCAGCATCATCAAGTTTTTCTCTAATTACCAAGTGTCGTGCATGTAATGTTTTCCGAAAAGGAGCATAAACTCATCTTCAAAGTACCATTAACAAAATTACTGTTGCAAAAATATGAGCAATAAAGACAGGAAGATTGGGAAATAATTGATTAACAATATCATCACCCGAAACTAAATCATTGAAATTAAAATTCATAAAATCACCTACTTTTTAATAATTTAATTTGCTACGAATATTAAAATTAAAGAAACAACTAAACCATAAATAGCTCCTGATTCAGCAATAGCTGCTCCAATAACAAATTGTGTTCTAATTTTTGATTCTACTTCGGGATTGCGAGAAACAGCTTCCACAGCCTTACCAGCAGCATAACCTTGGCCAATTCCACTTCCAGCACAAGAAATAGTTGAAATTCCAGCTCCAACAAATTTTAAACTTACTAAAGATTGAGGATCGGTTACTAAATGATTAAAATAATGTAATAAATGTGTCATTACTGTTGTTAATAATTCCATAATAAATAAATTCTCCTTTTTAAATGTTATTTTTGTTCCATAATTAAACGATCATTATAAATTTCTTCTTCATGATTTGAATGATGTTTACCTTGTTTACGAAGTTTTCTTGGCAATTTAATAGTAAGTTCTGCTTTCGGTGAACCTTCATCCATTTGTAATTTCCAATAAACAAGAGTTAAGGTCCCAAAAATTAAAGCTTGAATACTTCCAGTAAATAAATCAAAATAAATATGTAAGAATGGGCCAATGACACCAATTAATAAATTGACTTGACCAATAATTGGAATATTACTTCAAATTTCACCAGTGACACCATAAAGCATTGCTAAAATAATACTACCACCTAAAATATTACCAAATAAACGGAAAGATAAAGAAATTAGTGGTGCAAACTGAGTAATTAATTCTAAAGGATTAATAATAAATTTTTTTAAAAATAAGAACTTTTGAAATTTAATAGCAATATAATATATTCCAATAAAAGTAACTAATGCCATTGATAAAGTAACGGTATAACTTGATGCTTGTGGTTCAAGACCAATAATTGATAATCAATTACCAATTAAAATATAACCCATGACATATAATAAATAAATTGTTAAATTTTTATACTTGATACCTAGAACATCAACAACGATTTTTTCAACTGCTTTAATTATCAATTCAACAACTAAAACAATACCTCTTGGATCTTCATCAGCTTTCATTCGCTTTACTTTGTAATAATAAATATAACTAATAACACTAATAAAAACTGTTGTTATTAAAATTGTTATCAACTGTGGCATAATTTTTAAATAATTTCAACTTTCAAGTCCAACTAAACTATTCATTTAAATTCCTTCTTTTAAATTATTTTTGTGATATACACACAATGATGCAGTAATAGTAGCAACCATTAACATCGACATTCCAACAATTATAGTAAACATATTAGCAAAATTAAAGAAAATATTCAAAACTATAATTGAACCATAAATTAACATTCTTAATAAAAATCCAAAATATGCAAGGGTTTGTTTTAAGTGTATTTTACTGGTTAATCATTTTGATGCTAAGTATAAAAAGCATAAGCCAATTATGCTCGCGATAAAACCAATATTAAAGCCAGTAATTAATAATCAATAGCTTGTACTAATTATAACAGTTATAATTAATCCTACATTAATTAATAATCAATAGCATAGCATTGTAAAAAGTATTGAAAGAAGAAGGTTATTTCTTATTTTTTTCATTAAATTATTTACTTAGTTCCAAAAATACGATCACCAGCATCACCTAAACCAGGTACAATATAACCAACATTATTCAATTCTTTATCCAAAACTGTTAAAAAAATCTTAACATCAGGATGATTATCATTAATCTTCTTTATTGCTACTGGTGCTCCAACAATAGAAACTAAAGTAATGTTTTTAAAACCTACTTTTTTTAATTCTTTAATGGCAGCATCAGCAGTACCACCAGTAGCAAGCATTGGATCTAAAATAAACACTAATGCATGTTCAATATCTTTAATATTTTTAGGATACTTAAAAAAATATTTTTGTGGTTTTAAAGTTTCTTCATCACGGTAAAAACCAATATGACTAACAATTGCATTAGGTACTAGATATTCAAATCCATTTATCATTCCTAATCCAGCTCTTAAAACTGGAGAAAGAATAATTGTTTTAGTTAATGTTTTACCAATAACTTTAGTAATGGGTGTTGCTACTTCAATTTCATCCAGTGGAAGATCCTTAAATACTTCATAAGCCATCAAGGTAGCAATTTCGGTTAAATTCTCTTTGAAATCTTTTTTTTGGGTTAAGTGATTTCTAATTCTTGTTAATTTATCTTGTATTAAAGGATGATTAACAATAAACAGATTTTTACTATTTTCCACTAAAAACACTCCTTTATCTTTAATGCCGTATACTTTCAATAATTAAAATATATACTAATATGAAATTTTACGCCTTTTAATTTAGAAATCAATAAAATAACAATAAAATATTAATATTAAATCAAAATTTTCTATTAATTATTAATTAATAATTTCCAAAAAGTGAAATTAAATATTAACAAAAAGCAATTGTTATTTATTTTAAACAAGATATTAACTCATTAATTATAACAGATTATATTGTAACAAGATTTAATACAAGTGTTACCATTAACAGTAATTTTTCAAAATTTATAAATTAATCACATAATTTAATTTCATATTTAAACATCAAAAACAAACAACAAGTATTTTATAAAAATGTTTATTGTATATTATTTTTTTCAGATATAAACTTTAAGTGATATTTATTTTACCAATTACTAGTCAAGTAATAAACTCATTTTATTTAAAACTTTTAATGCTAGTTATATAAATAATAAAAGTTGTAATTATTTTATTAAGAGATAATCAGTTTAATTATTTACTAATATCTAAACTTAATAAAATGATTTTTTTAATAAATCTCATCAAAAAGATAAGTACTAATTAATAATTAGTAATAAAAACAAAATATTAATAAATAAAATTAATGAGTATATCTCAATAAATTAACAAAATTAGATTTTCAATTTTAATTTTAATGTTTTTATTAATTTATGAAATTACTAGTTTAGATTAATTTCTCATTAAATTTTGTAATAAAATGAACAATGGCAATATTTTAATTTTGAAATACATTGTTCATTTTTTCATTTTTATTATTTTTTTTACATGCTTTCTTTATTCAATAATTTGTCTATTTTAAAATAATATATATATATATATATATATATTATTGGAGTTATCAGTAAAGAACAATTTGCAAACATAAGATTAATTTTAGAAAATAAAAATAAAACTGGAGGTCCTTAATTCATGAAATAATATACTGTTCATCATAATCATCTAAAAAAATTAAAAACTAATGAAAATTATTGCCAGTTGTTATCATCTATTTTTAAATAAATTTTCAATAAAATCAGTAACAAAAAGATTAAATTAATAAACTAATATTAAAAAAATAAAACAATACGTTAATAGCCTTTAAAACGCAATATTTAGCGCTTTAAAAAATTAAAATTTTATATTTATATAAAAAGATATGAAAAATTTTGAAATTATTTTTTGATAATATTAATTATTTTAATATTTAACACCTAATTTTTTCATTTCATTATATAATTGATTATTATTTTTACTTTCTCATAATTGAAATTTATCATTAAAAGAACTAAGTAACGGATAAGGAAAATCAAGATCTACTAACTTTTTAATACACTTAAGATAATCTTGTTTTAATGGTAAAATAATTGTACTAACCTTTTGCTTTCATGGTTGTTGATATTGAATACCACTATAAATATCATTTAATTCGGGAACAATATATGCATAAATTCCTCCACAACCATATTTTGACTTAGTAGATTCAACTATTTTAATATGTAAAACCAAGTGTTCTAATAAATTGCAATAAACTAATCTATTCGCTTTTTGAAAAGTAAATGGTGCAAGTTGCGCATATTTTGGTGTAGATAATTTAATCGCCTTATCTTCATCAATATGATGAATATATAAACCCTCTTTACCTCTTTTGATAGATTGCCTTATTTTTGCTTTTGTCATTGTTTCATCCATAAAATAATCTTTTGCGACATGTCCATATTTGTTCTTTAAATAATTACAAGCATTTTCATAGTTCATCACTAATAATTTTTCTATCTCTGTCATTTTTGTCTCCGATTATTTTATGTTAATACTAATAGTAAATTTTATTTGAATTAAAAATATAAATTAAACTGCAACAAGAACTAAAATAAAAGTAAAACTACCTTGTAATAAAAAGTGATAATCATCTTCAACGGCATTAACATTAATATGAACAGGTTCAAGTTTAGCGATTTGTTCTGTTAATTGATGACCTTCAACATTAACAACATAATCATTATCCTGTCTTGCAGTTGCAACAAGATTAGTAATTTTAT
Organism: Spiroplasma endosymbiont of Polydrusus pterygomalis; assembly: GCF_964030825.1. Lineage (NCBI taxonomy): Bacteria > Bacillati > Mycoplasmatota > Mollicutes > Entomoplasmatales > Spiroplasmataceae > Spiroplasma > Spiroplasma endosymbiont of Polydrusus pterygomalis. The sequence goes on from NZ_OZ034964.1 coordinate 1,303,932, forward strand.
TTTGAATCAATGATAAACACTGTCCATTAATCGCTTGTTCAAAAGTAGTAGTATTAACTACAATTTTTGTTTCTTGCTTATCAATATTAATGTTACTAATATCTACTGCTTTTGGTACTAAATTTACTTCTGCTTTAAAATTACCTTTTAAAACTTTACTATCACTTGTTGCAGAGACATTGATATCAAGTAATTCAAGTTTTTTAATTTTATCATAAATGCCATGATTAGCAATTTTAATTTTAAAATCAACATAATATTTTGCTTCTCTGCCTTGAGTTATAAGACTATTAATTTTATTTTCAATATTTATTTGGAATTGATGTAAAGCAGTATTATAAATTTCACCATTATTTAAACTAACCTTAGCATTAATCATTTCCATGGTAATGTTACTAATATCAACGTAAACTTGATTTCTTTCTCCTCTACATGCAACTAATGACAAAGAAACAGTGCTTGTTACAACGAATGCTTTCAATATTTTTAATATTTTTGTCATAGTTTTCACCTAGTATTTTCTTAGTTTTATTTTAATATGTTTTATTTATTTTCAATTATTAACTTAGTGTTACTTTGTTTACTTTGTTTTCTTAAATATCGTTGATAACTGTTTGTTCCAATAAAAATATAATAAATAACAATATTAATAGAACCTATTAATACTGATACTAAACCAAAATATAATAATAAAGTAACTTTAAAAGAAGAAAAAGAAAAAATAATACCTAAAATAATTAAAAAAAAGCCAGTAAACTGTATAAACTTTCAAGCATTAAATTTAAAAGATTTTTTTGGCATAATATTGCTCCTAATAATAGTATATTTTCTATAATTATATCATTTTCATAAAAAAAGCAAAATTTTTAATTATTAAACGTTAATTATCATAACTTCATAACATGTGTCGTAAAATTAATAGCTTCCTCATATGTATTAAAAAGAAAAAATAAAGGTTTATTTTTAAAATTAATTTCGATACCAATATATTTTTGTTTATTTTTTATATACTTATTTTTCTCTCAAAAAAATGTAATGTTATTAACATTAGTCAATGAAATTATTTGTGGTTCAAAAGGATCAATAAAATAAATATTTTTTTGAGAAATTAATAAATCAATTTGATTTAAGGGGATAAAATCTGATGATTTTATAAAATTAATATCTCTAACTTTATAACGTAAAAATATTTTTTTGTTAGCATTTTTAGCCACATCAGCTGTAGTTTTCAAGATAATATTTTGACCAGAAATCTTAGCAAGGTGTTGATATTGACCTAAAATAACTTTGCCACTATAATAAATATCCTCTTTAATCTCTGCAATTGAGACCGGTAACTCTTTAGTTTTTAATGGTTTAATTTTTAAATTTTGATATGTATTATTGATATCATTAGTAATTTTTAATATTTTTTTCTGTTTATTCTTTCTAATTAATAGTATTAATGTTGTTAATATAATTAATATTGCTACACAAACAATAATAATTAAAATTATTCATCAATTCATAATATTATCTCCTTTTTTAATACTCTTATCTAATAATTTTATCATTAAAACTATCAAAAATCGTTGATGGCTTATTATCTAAAATCTCACCTGCTACTTTATAATTTAAAGTAGGGAAGTTTATATCATGATAGTTAGTAATTGGTTGTTGATTACTTAAATTACAACTTGTAGCTACTAAAGGGCCTGTTAATTTTGTTAATTCTTGAATAAAATGTGAAGCACTAACTCTAATTGCTATTGTTTTTTTATTTATTCAATATTGAGTATTCAAACTAGATTGTTTCAACACAATAACAGTAACTTTACCAACATTAAAATTTTTTAGTAAAAATGATTGTAATTCTTCACTAATTACACCAATAATTTTAGCTTGTTCCCAACTGCCTACTAAAACTGATAATGGTTTATTATAATTACGCTTCTTAATTTGATAAATTTTATTAATAGCTTTATCATCATTAAATTTACAAGCAAGACCATAAATAGTATCTGTTGGTAACGCAACAATTTCGCCATTAATAATGACTTCACTAATTTCTTTAATTTGATTTTGTTGAAAAATTATCATGAAAGCACCATTCTAAAATTTTTAACTAAATTATACACTTATTACTTTAAATATAATAGTTGTTATCTTAGAAAAAACAAGAAAAAGATGCTGATATGAATACCTATATATTATAATAAAATATCAACAAAAAAATATTTTTATTAAAAAAAATTAAATTATGTGTAAAAAACATCTTTAACAATAAGTTTAAAGATGTTTTTACATAAAAATGTAGAGGAAATTAACATTAAATTGTAATGATTGATTGTATTATTTTATAAATATGACTAATACTTTTAATATTAGTATTGATCATTTTCTTAAATAAAGAAATTCATAAATGTATTCAATTATAATTTTGAGTATTGCTTTTATTAGTAAATAAAATAAAAATAAAGTTGATTTTAAATTTGTTATGAAATATTAAAGGGATTTTTGTATATAAAAGGATAATAGGGAAATTATAATTTGGAACAGGTATTAATTGATTTATTAATAATATTTTTTCATAAATATAATTTTTAATTATTGAGCATTCATCAATATCTAAAAATTCTAAATTCAAATTATATTTTTTCATAAATATTTTTTGAAATGCTCATAAAATAGACTTAATACTATAAAATTTTTCTTGGAGATAAAAATTAAACACCGTAATTAAATGTTGAATTCTTTTTAACATCACTCATTTTATTTTTTCATTAATATTTTTTTCTAATCGATAATTTCACGAATTCTCATTAATAATAATGACAGTAATATTTTTATATTTATCTAAATGATAATTATTATAGATATTTACCTTTTCAATTAATATGCAAGGTTTTTGATTTAGTAAGTGCAGTTTAAAACTATTATTTAAGTTATTTTTTTGGGAAATAATTAAAATATTAGAAAAGTTTACTTTTATAAATGAATTTATTTGAACTTTAGCATAGGAGTCATCAATTAAAAATATACATAAGGGAATATTTCAGTTTTCATTTTCTATAAAACTTTTATGAAAAGTAGTCATCAAAAATTTATTTCTTAAAAGATTAAGGTTAGGAAAATAATCATTTTTTAATTGTGAATTTATAATAAAAAGTAGTTGTTGTCCTCATTGGTAATCACTTTCTATTTTAAATAGATCCTCCAAATCAAAACTAATATCACGATAATAATTAAATTGTAATTTGAATCAATTATCACTAAGAAAACTATTCAAAATACTTTTAAAAACATTTCAATATAAAGGCACCTGATATTGACAAGTAATAAAGGAAAATATTTTTTGAGTAATATTGTCAATTTCTGAAGTTATATTTGGAAATAATTGAATATCAACTTTAATATTAAGTAAGCAAACAAAATTAAAATAATTAGTTTCAAATTGATCAAACTTAATATCAAATTCTTTAGCAATTATTAATATAAATTCTTTAATTTCTTTTTTGACATTTAAACTTAAACTAAATTCAATTTCGTTATTTTTTTCAAGAAAAAAATTAAGTTTAATTCTTCTGACATTAATTGTTAAAAATCATATCAACTGTTCATCATAATATTTTTTATAACCGATATTAATCATTATAATTTTTATTTTTTTATATATATAAGTTAGGACCTTATCATCAGTTAGGAAAAGATTTTCATCTTTACCAATACGTTCTATAATAATAATAGCGGTTATAAATCGTAAATGTTGTTCATAACCAACTAATCGAAAACCCTTATTATGTTCAAATTTTACTTTTAATCTTAAATTTTGGTTAGCTAAAAAATTATTCAAATAAACAATATCTTTTTTTAAATTATGCTTATTTGTATTACTTATATTATTTATAAGTCATTTACTAGTTAAATGTTTTTTTTGTCATACAAACATTAAGAATAAATTACTCATTGTCACAAAAGGATATTCATTAGGTGTGTGGATAAATTGTGCAAGCAAAGTATTTATTGCAATTATTTCATTGTCACCATTAATTACAAATTGTTCATGTTTTCTAACAATATTACAATTACTAATTTTCATTAATAGTTTATTAATAAAAGCAACGTTTCTCTGCAAAGTTCGAAATGTAACATTAAATTTTTGCATTAGAAATGGTATATTAACTGAACAAGAATATTGAAAATATTTTAGTATTTCAATGATACGCCACATTAAAACTGCCCCCATTATCCTAATTGAAAGGTTAAATAAAATTTTCCTTTTTAAAAAATAAAATAGTCACCTTGTGAGTGACAAAATTATTACTCTAAAATTGTTTTTATGTGTTATAATGCGTGCCAAATAAATAACATTCTTCATTTATTATTAATATCTTTAACAAATTGATAGTTACATTGTGGTAAATATTTTTTAATAAGATCGTTTAATGCTGCTTTTTGATGAAAGCCAAATTCAAAAGCTAATAAAAATGATTGTTTTAAAACAAGATGACATTGTTGAAAGATTTGTTGATAAAAATACAAGCCTTTATTAGCAGCAAATAAAGCTAATTCTGGTTCATATTGTAAATTATCAATTAAAAAATTGTTTGCTGTTTTATCAATATATGGTGGATTGGCAACAATAATATTAAACTTGTAGTCTTTAAGATTGTTAAAGATATCACTTTCAATAAATTTAATATTATGTAGATTAAAATGATCATTATTAATCTTAGCGATATTTAATGCATTATTGCTAATATCACTCGCTATGACATCTCAATTAGATTTTTTTAAAGCCAAACTAATAGCAATGACACCACTGCCTGTTCCTAAGTCTAAAACTGTTAAATCATCATTATTAAAAATGTTTTGTGCATAAACAAAAACATTTTTAACTAATTCTTCAGTTTCACTACGAGGAATCAAGACACGATTATTAACAATAAACTTACGATCAAGAAATCACTGATAACCAACAATATACTGTCAGGGATAGCCAGCAACAATTTTTTTAATTGTTTTTAAATATAATGGTAAAAAATTTGTTGTTACTGTTTGATTAAGATTTGCATATAATCATGATAAATCTTTATTAATAAACTGTAATAAAATTATCTTATTAATTTGTTCATTCTTTTTATTAATTTTTTTTGCTAATAAAAGATAATCTTTATAAGTCATTAATTGTTACTCCAAAATAAATATTTATTGAAAATTAACATTTGAATTATTCTTTTTTGACATTTTTTTTATTAAATTATTAATAATTAAAATTAAAATAATAATACTAAAAATAAATAAGAAAGTAATTGTTAATAAACAAATAATTGGAAAAAGAATAATATAACTGCAAATGCTAATAATAAAACCAAAGTTATTAATATTATTAGTATTAATATTTTGCAAAAATTCTAAGTTTTTTCATAATACATAATGAAAAATCAAACTAGCGGTGCTAGCAAATCATAATGTTAAAACTAAAAATAAAATATGAATAATACCACCGCTAATAATTGTTGCAATAAATGTTCCTAATGTTACATATAAAAAGATAACTGATATTAAAAATAAAATTTTTGTTCGAGTATCTAAAATATTAAAATTCATAATAATTTTCTTCCTTTTTTTATTTTAATATGGTAATATTTTCATCAATATTTTCTAATTTTTCTTTTTGTTCATTACTTATTAGCGCAATAATAATTTCATCAATATTACCTTCCATAATCCGATCTAATTTTAATAGAGATAAACCAATGCGATGATCAGTTACTCTATTTTGCGGATAGTTATATGTTCTAATTTTTTCTGAACGATCACCACTACCAACAGCAGTTTTTCGTAAATTACCAATTCTTCCTTGTTCCTCCTCAACTTTTTTTTCATAAAGCTTAGCTCTTAATACTCGCATTGCTTTATCTTTATTATCATGCTGACTTCGTCCATCTTGTGAAGTCACAACAATTCCTGTTGGAATATGAGTAATTCTGATCGCTGAATCAGTAGTATTAACATGTTGGCCACCAGCACCACTCGAACGATAAGTATCAATTCTTAAATCAGAATTATTTATTTTAATTTCAACTTCATTAACTTCTGGTAATACGACAACCGTAGCAATTGAAGTATGAACTCGTCCTTGTGATTCAGTCTTTGGAACTCTTTGAACACGATGGCCACCAGCTTCAAATTTTAATTTAGCAAATATATGTTTACCTTTAACTATAAAAGCGATGTAACTAAAACCACCATTTACTGCCTCTTTTGCTTCAATTGTTTCAATTTTTCATTTTTGAATTTCACAATACTTATTATACATGCGATATAAGTCACCAGCAAAAATATTTGCTTCATCACCACCAACAGCACCTCTAATTTCAATAATAACGTTTTTATCATCATTAATATCTTTGGAAATTAATGTTAGTTTTAATTCATTTTCTGCATTTGCTAATGCAACTTCATTTGTTTTAATATCTGTTTTAAACATTTCACAAAGTTCTTGATCTTGTTCTGTTGCTAATGCTTTTTTGGTTTCAATTATTTCATCATTAATTTTTTGATATTTTCCATATTGTTCAATAATTGGTGCTAGACGACTACGTTCTTTATTTAATTCAGTATATTTTTCACGAGTAATTGCACTATGATTTTCTAATTGTTTTTCAATTTCATGATATTTTTTAGCAAGTTGCATTAATTGTTCTAATGTTTTTTGATTCATAATTTCACACCTGATTTATTTTTTCTGATCATTTATTAAAACACGATGGTGACTACGACAACGTGCTTCATATTGTTCTTGGGCACCAATTAAAATAATTTCATCATCATATCTAGCTTCGCGACCATTAATAATACGTTGCGTTCTTGTTGCTGCTTTACCACATTCAACGCAAATAGCATCTAATTTAGTTACAAATTCTGCTAAAGCTAATAATTCTTTAGTAACAGCAAATGGTTCACCACGGAAGTCTTGGTCTAATCCAGCAACAATAACTTGCTTATTTTGATTGGCTAATGTTTTAATTACTTCAATAATTGATGGTTTAAAAAATTGAACTTCATCAATAGCAATTGCTTCAACTGTTGCATCAACATATTTTAATATTTGCATTGGATCATCAATTACCGTTGCTATAATTGATACTCCTTTATGACTTACAACTTTTTTGGCATCATAACGAACATCAACCACTGGTTTAAAAACTAATACTTTGCGTTTAGCATATTGTAAACGATTAATACGACGCATAAATTCTTCAGTTTTACCAGCAAACATGCAGCCAGTAATTACTTCAATTCATCCTTCATTATAACGATTATACATTTTTTCTACTCCATCTCTAACTTTTTAATTACTTGTTAAGTGTGGCGGTTTACTAGCAACTTTATCTAAACTATCAAGTAATTTTTCGACTTCATCAATGTTTTGTAAATATACTCCTGCTGCTGTTTGATGACCACCACCACCAAATTGTGCAATAACATCATTAATTATTCATTTAGCACTACGAGCACTAATCTTAATTTTACTATTAAATTGATCATAAACAGCAATTAATCAAATTTTAATACCAGCAATATTTGACATAACATTAACTTGACTAGTTAAATCCTCTTGGCTTAAAATAACTTCATCTTTAATATTTAACATTTTATTTTGATTAATAATTATTGTTTGTAAGTCATTAATTATTTTATCGCTAAATACGATATAAGCAACTCCATTATTAGTAATTTTAAAATTTGATAAAATATATCCTTTTAATCTTGCAATTTTTAAATTTTGGATATATAAACTTTGATATAAATCTAATAAATTAAAACCTTTATTAATTAAAAAACTAGCAATTTGAAAAGTTTCTTCATTAACAGAACGATATAAAAATCGACCAGAATCAGTAACTAAACCAAAGAACAAATCCCTAGCTGCTAAAGCAGAAACTTTTAAATTTAGTAGTTGCGCTCATTTTGCTACTACTTGACAAGCAGCAGAAGCTGTTTCTTCAATTAAATTAAGATCACCATACTTATCAATAATAGGATGGTGATCAATTTTGACTATCTTTTTTGCTTCTTGTCAAAACTCACCACTAATTCGTTCGCGATTAGCAGTATCACAAACTATTACTAATGCATTTTGATAATCTTCTTTTTTAACAAAAGTTGGCGATGGAAAAAATGATGCCATTTGTTCATTGTTTTCACCAGGAGCAAATACTTTTTTATTTTCAAAATTATCTTCAATAATTCTTTTTAATCCTCACTGTGTTCCCAAAGCATCACCATCAGGATTAATATGACGATGAATAATAATCGGGTTACTAATTTTTATTAATTGATAAATTTCCTGTGCTTGTTGTTTAAATATATTCATAAAATATTACTACCTTTCTATCATGTACCAATTAATTGTTTAGTTTCATCATCAAAAACAAAAATCGAGTTTTTAGTAATACTCATTCAGCCAATAGTTCCTATTTCAAAATTATTATTGTTATTTGTTAAAACTTCAAACTCTTCACCATTAGCGGTTTCAATTGATAAATATGCTTCTTTTTCATTAACCTCAGTAATGTTTTTAATAACACCTTTAATAATAATTGTATTTTTAAAAAAAGTAAACTTTGGTTTTTTGATACTAAACAAAATACTATTTGATTTAAAAGCAATTGTCGAAGCAGTTTTCTTATTAAATTTTCCCAAATTGACATCATAAAAATATAAATTATGAGCATTTCATACTCCTTTGGCAATATTAATATGTTGTTCATTCATTTCTTTTAATAAGTTTAAAGATAATGGTTTAGTAATTATTTCACTAACATTTCCTTGCTGAATAATTATTTCATTTTCAATAACAGTAACATCAGTTGCTAATAAATTAATATCAACTTGATTATTAGTAGTAAAAAAAATTATTATTTTTAAAAACTTTTGTAATTTTTTAATTCAATTTGCTAATTGTTCTTTATTATCATTATTTAAAAGTTCAAATGGATTATGTAAAATTAAAACTTTAGTTGGAACAATTAATTGTTGAATAATTTTTATTAATTGTCGTTCGACAATTGTTAACTTTGTTAAACGTAATGGTAATAAATGACTTAATTCTAAATTTTCAAAAATCATAACAATATTTTCACCAATTAAATCACGAACATCAACTAACTGTGAATATAAAGTGTGTAGTTGTTGTTGATATATTTCTTTATCTTGCAACTCAGGATCTTTTAAAATTTTATCATGATAAATTTTAATTTCATCTTTAATATTTTTCAAAAGTAAATACATTTCATCTGGTAAAAGTTGCATTGCCACAAAATCTTGCTTCATATTAAATTTAATTCTTTGTACTTCTGCTAAATCAATTCATTGTTCTAAAGTTTGATCAATTTGACCACGAGTACATTTTATTTGTTGATATGAAAGTAAATGATTAAGTTCATTATTAAAGCTTTGATTATAATTGTTACAAGTTTTTAAAGTAGTTCTAATTTCACTTCTCGTAGCACTAATTTCGCGATTTAAATAATTATTTATCTCTTTAATAACAAAAGTAATTTCACGTAATTGAAATTCTGATTTTCGTTCTCTGGGTGGCTTACACCCACAAAAGCATGGTCCAACTAAACTTTCTAAACTAGAAATACGATCTTGTAATGATTGTAAAAATAATAAGTTATTATTAGCAATAATATTGGCTTCTTCAGCAGTAAATTTTTTAATTAAAATATCTATTAATTTTTCACTACCAGGGAAGTTAAATTTTTCTTTAGCAAAATTTTTATGAAAATGATTAATTTGATATTGATATTCTTTAATAAAATTATCACGAGTACTTTGTGTTTCATTAATAAAATTAATAATAATATTAATTAATTTATCTTTAAAATAACCACTATCTAAGTTTAAGCCAGTATTTTTTAAATTTTCAATATCGATCTTTATTTTTTGATTAAAGTTACTGATTTCTTGTAAAAAAGGTTTATTAGCAAATGCTGTTCTTGCTAGGTTATGTTGAATACTAAAAAGCTTATTTCAACCTTGTAGTTGCATACTAACATAAACTATTTTTCGTTCAAAGGCAGTACTATTATAAGTAACATCAAGATCATTAATTAAGATTTTACCTTCGATAATAGTAGTGTTGCCAGCTAAAGCATTAATCAATTTTTCATTATTATCTTCATCATTACTAAAAATTGCTAAACAAGTAGGATATTTTCCTTCAAAACTTCAATTTTTTACCGCTTTTTCAACAGATAAATTAACAATGTTAAATTTAAGGTTATTAGTTTCAGATAAACAATATTTGATACCTTGACTTATTGCTAATTTATTAAATTGAGATGATTTTTCCATAAAACCATTCCTTACCTTAAAGTTACATAATATATAATTATACTAGTTATCCAATCAAAATTACATTGTATATTTATTGGATAATATATATATAATATTTTAACTTAATTAATATTAAAAATGGTTGTAAATAATTTTACGGTAATAATACAAAAAAAAGAAACTAATAATATAGTTTCTACTTTAATTAAAATTATTTTTTAACTTGTTTAGTATCAGTTAATTTTAGAACATCTTTTGCTGTTTCTAATACAATCGTTTTATTGTTTTGTGTTTTTGGTTTGTTTGCTCCGACAGTTTTTGTTTTTATTTCAGCTTGTTTACTTGCTTTTGTATTAAAGCGTTCAACTCTTCCTTTTGCTGAAACAAATGATTGTTTTCCAGTATAAAATGGATGACAACTTGAACATGTATCAACGCGAATTTCTTTACCCTTCGTTGAACCACTAATAAAATTATTACTACATGTTATACATGTTACTTTAGTTTGAAAGTATTCTGGATGGATATTTGGTTTTGCCATAGTTTCACCTCACTTATAAAATTACTATTAATAAAAAGTACTTAAAAATAATATCATTAACAATATAAAAAAGCAAATAAATATTAATACAAAAACTTACTAGTATTAAAAAGCAATTTAGTTTCTATCAATTTAAAATTTAATGATATCTAGTTAATTGCACTAGAACACATTTTTTTTACAGGATAATTTACTAAAATAAAAAAATATTTATCATTAATATTTATTTGCTTTTTTAAGCATAGAAAAAAACGAGTTTTACTTATTGATTTAGACCCACAAGGTAACTTCACTTAAATGCTGTCAATTAAATCCAGAAAAAACCATTTTCTATTTTTAAAATTTCTGATGGAACTTGTTAAGTAGCCATTATGGATAAAATTGGAGATGGTGCTAAAGTTGTAAAATCTTATACTATCAAAACTCTTAAAACAATACATTAAAAGTTCCAATTATAGTATCTACTATTGTTACGACAGCAAACTTAAATTTAACTAAATAAGAAAAGAAAAATGTTTTAAAAATTTAGAATTGTAACTAAAAAATATAAAAATCGTAGAAAAAGATTTAATTTAATAGCTTCAATTTATAATTTAGGACTATTATTTTAGTTTTGTACCAATTCTAATAAGAATAATATTAAACTTAAAAGAGTTACTTAATCGTAGCTAATTCTTATTTTTAAAACTTATTAAAAAACACTATAAAATAAAATTATGTTAAAAATTTAGGAAAGGTAAGATATATGAAAAAAATATTTAGTATGTTAGGAGCAATTAGTATAATTTTAACAGGAACAATAAACTTATTTGCTTGTAATGAAAATAGTCATTTTAAATTTTTAACTAATTTTTCTTATATTACTGGAAAAATTAATGTTGATAAAAATAACAATATTTATACTACTAATATAAATAATAGTGATGTTTTTAAGTATAAAAATGAAAATGAAGAAGAAAAAATTGGAAATACCAATGGTCCTGTATTTAGTAATATAATTTTTGATAAAGATGATAATGTTTATTTTGGAAATGTTCATGGAGAAATTTTAAAATATGATGCAAAATTAAATCAACTTTTAATAATTTGTAAAATGCAGGATATTAGATTTAGAATTAAATCTTTGTGTATTGATAAAAATAATTATATAATTTACTACTTATATGATTCAAAAGTATATAAATATGATATAAAAAATAAAATTTACACAGAAATAATAAATTATTCAAATACAGAAGTAAATGTTTTAACCATTGATAAAAAAGGTAATCTTTATATTGGTGGATGATCTTTTGTTTACAAATATAATACAATTTTGAACAAAGAAGAAAAAATAAATGTTATTGGTGATATTGATATTTTAGAAGTTGATAGTAATAATAATGTCTATGCTGGTCAAAATAGCAACAATTATAGTATCAATAAAATTAGCAATGATTTTTCAAGTTGCTTTTCTTTTTCTCCAAAAATGACTTATAATCACTTAATTATTGATAATAAAAACAATGTTTATATAACAAATAAAAATAAAATTTATAAAAATATTAGTGAATCGAAAGAAGAAATTTTTAATGAAATATTTGTTGCAAAGGATAAAATAAAATATTTTATTTTTGGAGAAAATCAAAAAATTTATTTTATTACAAATAATTCTTTATTTAGACTTATTCCATAATTATACGTTGTGAACATCTAAGATAAGTAGACACAAAATATAAGTTTTGTGTTAAAAATATTTTAAGGAAAGTGTTCAATTTTTATAACTAAATGATTATCAAAAGAAAAAAAATATATAAAAAGGAAAATAAAAATAATTGATAAAACCATATTAAAATTCTAGTAATAAATCACAAAAAATGTAAATATTAATTTTTAATTAAAATATTTAACGTAAATAAATGTTAAAACATAAAATAAAAGTATATAATAAAATTACTTTTATTTGTATAGAACAAAATAATTAAAAAAATTAAACATAAACACAAATTCAAATGATCTTTAAAAACTTTAGTTTCTATATTAAAAAATAGGAACTTTTTTATGAAAAGGTTTTTCATTACTAAGTCAACATATTTTTTAAATAATGTTTACTTTTTTTCTCCAAATTGCACTACCATATTTTTATCATCAAAAATTGGTTCAATTTTTTTATTAGAATTATCTGATACATTATGATTATCTATTTTTTTTATTATCATTTAGTTGTTTTGTTTTTTTATTTAATTCCTTTTCAATTTTTAAATAAAATTTGGTTTTTCGCCCCTTATGTAATATTTAAATGCTAAGAAAATCCTAATTTAAATATAAATAGTTCATGAGGTAATGAGAAAAATACAATTGTAATAATTTAATTTTATAGATATATACTGTATGGTATCGACTTTATATATGTTTCCATATATTTTCAATCAGGTTGTCCATCTTTATTAACAGGTAATTTAATTTTTAAATTACATAATCTTGATAAAGTTGCACCTTTATTCCCTCATCGAAAATTTAATTTAATTAATTTACTTATTGATGATACTATAAATAAACCAATATATTTGTTAGTTAATTTTTCATGTCTAATAATGTTAACATTTTGACTTGTGTAAAAATCTTCATCTTGTCAAAAAACACTTTGTGTGTCTAAACCTATTGTTATACACTTTCCTTTGTCTATTGGTTTATTTTGATGACCTACTTTTTTAAAAATACCATTGTTAATATCTGTTCGTGTTACTAAATTAAATTCCTTAGAATTTATATTAATAAGTTTATTATTATCAATACCCGACAAAGTGCTATTTAATTCAAAAATACCATTTAAATTTTTATATTTAACATTATTAGTTGAATCTTTTCATATTTTTATAAATCCAAATTCTTTTCAATTATTTGTTGAAATCATCTCTTTATTTTTAATATCAATTGATAAATTTCGTAAATTTAAAAAAATTTTATTATGAATATCTACTATAAATTTTTCCATATATTTCCAATCAGGTTTATTATTAATTGATGGCAAAAAAATTGTATCTTTTTTTAATTGTGTTTGACTTGCTTTTAAAACATATGAATATTTCTTTGTCATTTTATTAGAATTTCATACACAGTAAATAAACATTGCAATTTCTTTATTTATAAAAAACTTGGGTACTAATTTTTCAACATGGTCAGAAGCAGAAAAATTTTTTTCTTGATAAGACATATAACCTGCTACTGCAGAATCAACAACAAGACATTTTCCTTCTTCAGTCCAAATATTACTATAAAATTCTACACCATTATTTTTAGAAGCTGTCGTAACATAAGGATACAGACCTAAATTTTTAATCAAATCTTTTTTTGGCGTTGTTTTTGTTCCTGTTATATCAAATAATTCACTTAAACAAAATTCTTTTCATGAAGATAAACACATTTTATTTTTTTTATTAATATTTTCTGATAATTTCATTATAATTCACCTTTATTTTTTAAAGCATAGACAATTCAATCACTTTGAGTTAAGCCATTTGGATTATTTCCAGATTTTTGTTCAAATTTTTTAGCTATATCAGGGTTTTCAAAAAAAATTCTTTCTAAAACGGTTTTTTTAAAATCTTCATGAAAAATTTCAAATTTAATTTCTTCATCAGGATATTCTAAAAATTCATTAGGTTTTATTCATTTCACAGTATTATTTCTTATATCTTGTTTTTTATTTATTGCTTCCACTCAATAATCTTCTAAATCGTTTTTTCAAATACTATTTATATCATGACGACCTTGATTTTTGACTGTTACTAAACCATCTTCTTTTATTCAACAAGTAAATATCTCTTCGTTATTTTGGGGTTGATGAGCATTAAAAATAAAAATAGAAACAGAACCTGTTGAAGCCATATTTTGAAAAATATCTGGAAGTTTTATTATATGAGTTAATTTATGAGTTCATAAAATTTTTTGAACTTTTTTTCAATTTGTTCTTAATTTACTATTAGGTAATAAAAAAGCACATGTTGCATTTCTCTGAACATTATTTAAAACATTTTCAAGAATAGCTATTGGTTTACTTTTTTGTTCATAAGGAGGATTCATTAAAACTTTACTTATTTGTTTTTCTTTAATTCAATTTCCCATTAATTGGGACAATGCATTATCACAATTAATATTGGATTTACCATCTTTGTGAATAAGCATATTTGCACATGCTAATGCATAAATTTCCGGATCCACTTCAATACCAAATAATTGATTCCGTTTTATTTCTAAAGATTTTTTTGTTTTATTTCCACCAGCTTCTTTTATCATGTTACACATTGCTTTAACTAAAAATGAACCTGAACCACAACATGCATCAAGCACTCTATCATTCATATTTGTTTTAGTAATTTTATACATTAAAGAAGTTATATGGTCTGGTGTAAACACTTGACCATTTTCACTTTTTCCTTTATATCTTGTAAACTCATTAAAAAAAATAGCCATTACATCTTCACCATTTCAATTTTTTGAATCAATATTTTCAGATATACTATTTATAGAATTAATAAAAAGTTCTTTTTTATTTATATCAACATTTTCTTGATATTGAATTAATTTAAATGTTTCTTCTAGTTTATTTAATTTACTATTTATTTTTAATTCTTCTTCTATTTGTTTATGTATTGTTTCTATAGTTTTATGTTTGATTGTAGCAATTGAATCATCAATATTATAGTTACAACCAAATCTTTTTGCTACTAAAATACATGCTGTTCAAATCATTCTATGATTTAAATTTTTAATCAGAAAATCAAAATGTAAAATATCATTAATTGTTTTAGTAGCAGCATAAATTTTATTTTTATCAATTAAATTATTATTTGGAATATCTAAATAATATTCTTTGTTTTTAATTGTCATTCCCAATAAGTTTTCATCTATATACTCATTAAAATTTCAAAATACTTTATTTTCAATACCATTGTATAGAACTCCAATTACATTTTTATATTTTGATTTTGCAATTAATATATATTTTTTTAATTGATTTATAGCTTTTGAATCAATTTTTTGTAAACTATTTTTTGCTTCTACAATTATTGAACAAGATTTTTTTTCATCAAAATATCATCCATCAGGCTCTAAACTTAATAGTGTTTTTTCATTAATATTAAATTCTTTTTTCATATTTTGTATTTCAACTTTTATTTTTTTTAAATCTGTCCAATTAAAACCTAATTCTTTAAATGTAGTATGCTGACCTACTGAAATTCCAATTATATTTTTAATTTCTTCCTTAACTTGATCTTCTGTTTTTTTCACTATTTTCTCCTTATTTAACTTAAATTTTAAATATAAATGTAATAAAATCTTAAAATATGTTAATTAATATTTTAGAATTTCCTAAACTAATAACTAATCTTTAATTCTATAAAAACAAATATATCTATCATTCTAACTTTTAATTACTATTTTTAATTATAAGACATAATTTTATTTTTTCTGTTGATTATTTGTTTTTATTGTTAAAACCTATTTAAAATCTTTTAGAAAATAAGATAAAATAAGCAAATATTTTAAGAGAAAAGGCATATATGCATAAAAAATAGCAAATGTAATTTCTGATAAAAATATGAAAAAGATTTCCTTTAAAACTTATAATAACAAAAAACAAAGAAGTAATTCTATTTAAAAGTAATAGGTAACGTTTAGTAATCTGTGTAACTTACAAAAATAACTATGTTTAATTAATTTTAGTAAATATTACCCGAAACTGCTCAAATTGAAAAGTTTACTTTTCTTCTTTAAATTTAACCATCGTATTTTTGTCATTAAAAATTGGTTCAATTTTTTTATCCGAATTATCTGATAAATTATGATTATCTATTTTTTTTATTATCATTTAGTTGTTTTGTTTTTTTATTTAATTCCTTTTCGTTTTTTAACAATAGCAAAAATACGTTATTTAAATTTCTTTCTTTGTTCCTTTTTTTTAAACTTATAAAAATATTTATAGCATTTATCTAAAACATTGATTTAATTTCATTAAAAAGAGCAAAAGAGTTTTTACCAAAAAATTTATAATTTTTTTACCTATTTTTAGTAAATTATCACTTATAAAACCATTGATTTTAAACTTAAATCTTTTTCTTTTATGAATAAAATAACTAAAATAAATAACAAATTAATATCACAATAATTATAGATAATCTTATTATAATCAATATTCTACTGATAATTCTGATCATTTAACTAGAAAATTCATTCTTTAATTCCTTTATTTTTTGCTAGTTTTAGCAAGCAAATATCGTTCTAGCTAGTGCTTGATATTTTTCTTTTTCAGTTATATCCAATTCAAGTCATTTTTCATAAACTTTTTTAACTAATTCTTCAGGTTTTAAATTTGAATATTTTGTTTTAAATTCTGACTTTTGCTCTATCAGAAAAAAGAAATAAGCATTCATTGGTTGACTTATGTGCATTAGTATTTTTTACTTTAATACCCATTCCTTTTCTTAATTTTCATCAGTACTTTTGTTGCATAGAATAATCACTTTCTAAAGTTGACACACTTAATTGTGAAGTATCATAACTTACAAATCTTATTAAATTTATATTTTTTATTAACTTTAACATTTTTTTCTTCATAAGTAACATTTGGAAAAAATTTTAATAATATAAATGATGTAATGGTGGCTATTATTGCAGATAAAATTGGTATAAGTATTTTTCATAACATACTAATGCAAATCTCCTTTTCTATTTTCTTTTATATATTGCTTTAAACACCTAATACTTTTTCTTATGAAGATGTCTTAAATAACTAACTCTTAAAAATAATAATTAAAACAAATACTAGCAATACAATCAGGCTACACCTAAATTACTACTTATTTTTAACCTAGATTAAATAATCATATAAATATGAAAAATATAGATCTTAATTTAACTATATTTTGATATAAAATAAAAACAAGTAAAGTTGTTAATTATTTACATTTTTAGGTTTTAGTATCTTCGTTAACTAAATAATAATTATCTTAATAAATTATGGAAAAAAATTATTGTAAAAAAATAGAAAGTTTGCTATTCTTTATTTGTAACGAAATAAGTTCGATAACCTATTACTTTATTTGCCAAGTAAATAGGTTTTTATTTTAAAAATACATTAAAGGAAAAATAAATATGTTAGATTTTCGTAAATATTTCACAGATAAAAATGCAATAGATAATAAAAATGATGGTGATTTTTTTACAGTAATGGTGAAAAGTATCATTGCTGAAAATGGACAGCGTAACAATAAAAATGTAGAAGATATTTTAAAACAATTAGCAGTGAAAGAAACTGAGGATTTCCATGAATTTAAATTAGCAATCGAACAACAAATTAAAATGTTGCTTTTTGTTAATATCAGTAATTTACTAAGAAATTGAGAAAAAAAATATATTACTAAAATTAATGCTCTTGAAAGAAAAGAAAAATATACTCATCAAAACGTTCCTGATGGTAAATTTAAAAATTGCTATAGTATTTTTCAAAAAAATAATGAGTATTTTCATGGTGATTATCATAGTGCTATTGTTGCACAAACAGTACAAGAACTAAAAGAAATATATAAAGTGCTTGATAAAGAAGATGACTTTTCACAAACAGAATACTTATTAGAATTATTAATAACATTTCAAGAATCTATAAGTAATACTAATCAAGCAACAAAAAAATTTATTAATCAATTAAAAATTGACAATGAATATGAAAATAAAGAATGAGAAATAATTAATGATCAAGAAATTAGTACCGTAAAAAGTAATAATGCCACGATCGAAATCGAACTTCATGATCAACTAAATAAAAAGATTATTGCCAAAAACAAAATAAGTAAATTTAGAAATTTTATCATTAAAATTTTTACTTTTGGAAAAATTAATAAACACAAGCAAATCAAACAAGAAATTGCAAATATTAAAAAACAATTACAAGATAATGCTAAAAATAAAGAAGATGAAAATAATAAAGCAATTAAACTAATAATTAGTGAAGTTAATCAAGCACAAACACAAGCAACAACAAGTAATAATACCATCAAAAATGAACAGCGAATTGTTACAAAACAATCCCCAACTTTATAAAAATAAAATTGTAAGTAAAACATTACTTACAATTTTATTTTTAAGATTATTATTACTGTTTACTAATTTTTTTAATTAAATTATCTTTTTCGGTTACTGTTAAAATATTGCCTTAACACTATTAATACTAACCATTTTTCATTGTTATTTTGATAAATTATAAAATCTGGTTTTGGACAATTTTGTTTTTCTCATTTCACTTAATCATCCGATTATTATCATTATCTTTTATATCAAAAATTATTTCTTTTAAAATAGTTGTATTAACTTTATCTTCTAAAATATTTAATGATATTTTTTCTATATCTTCTATATAATTTTTCATTATTACACAATTTCCTTTATAAAATAATTATTTCATTAGTAATATAATTATAATTTTTCTTATTACTTTTTATTTTTACATTATTTTAATAATTCAAAATTATTAAAATAAAAAAACAAATATTAATTAATTTCTAACATTGAAAAATCAAAATTTTCAGATGAAAAAACTCTATTATTTTCTCTTAAAAATTCTTTAGTTTTATAAATTTCTTGTGAAACTAAAATATATTGTCCTTTTTTTTGTAAAATATTATTCATTACTTTTTCTGTTAAATCTACTCCTAGCGTTACAACTATCATCGCATCAACATCTAATTCTGATACATTTTCAGAATTTTGCTTATATCTTTCACGAAGTGTTCTTTTTACACTTATACCAATACTAATTTTCTTGTATTTAACAATGAAATCATATTCAACAGCATGAATTCTTGAATCATGAGTATTATTTAATAATTCAATGTTTTCCTTGAATTCCAAAAATTTTTCCTTAACTCTCGCTTCATAACTTGAACCTGCTGTTGATTTTATTGATTGATTAACACTTTCACTAATAATCAAGTTAAAAATTGAGGCACTATTTAAATTGCTATTTTTTGATAAAAATTTAAGTTTTTCATTTAATTTTAATATTTCATTATTTGAGGTATTTAAAATAAAATTACTTTTATTATTCTCAAATCTTATAATCATATCAATTATTAACGAAAAAATTACTCTAAAACTATATGGATATTCTAGGCTAATCACAGTGGATCGCTGATATTACTAATTTTTTTCACAAACCTTGAATTTGTAAATGTTTTAATCTCTTCCCATAAAAGACTTTTTAATTGAAATAAAGCGATTGAAAAATCTAAGAAAATAATAAAATTGGTTATATTTTTACTATTCGTTAATAATAATTCAGATATATTATTTGATTCACGATTAGCTTTATAATTTAATATACTACTAATAAGTTCATATCATGATTTACTATCTAAATTTTTATTTTTATTTCTTTCAATCAATACTTGTAAATCAAACAAAACAGATGATCTAATTTTTAATTGAATTAGCGACTTCAATACTCGATAAATAAAATATTTTCATCTCATATTGTTTTTTCAATTTTATTAATATTCATAATTAAAATCCTAATCTTTCTAATAATTTGACAATTTCCTTAGCTATTTCTCTAACAACAACAACAGCGACTGAATTACCAAATTGTTTATATGATTGATTATCACTAACAACTATTTTAAAATTATATGGAAATCCTTGCAAATTAGCACATTCTATTGGTGTTAATTTTCTTGGATTATTATTTTCTTGATGTAATAATATTTCCGTTCCATCTTTATAATATCTGGCTGATAAAGTACTCGTATATTCCGAATTTTTATATACTAACGAATAACCAAAGCCATTACCTTTAGATTTATTACGTTCTTTTCTTTCTTGATGACTTTTTCAAAGTTTATCAGAAATTATGTATTTTTTATCAATATTATTTTCTATTATATCAGGAACCATTGTTGCTTTATTAAATGGATTAGGAAACTGAAAATCAATATTATGCTCTAAAAACCAACAATATATACTCTCTCTCTATTTTGAGGAAGACCAAAATTTCTAGCATTCAATACCTTATAACTTACTTTATAACCTAAATCAGTTAAATTATTTAAGATAGTTTTAAAAGTACTACCTTTTTTGTGATTAATTAAACCTTTCACATTTTCTAATAAAAATGCTTTTGGTTTATGAAAAGATAATATTCTAATTATTTCATAAAATAAATTACCCCGATCATCAGCAAAACCTTTTCTTTTCCCTGCAATTGAAAAAGCTTGACAAGGAAAGCCCCCTAATAACAAATCATGAGTTGGTATATTTTCTTCTGCTATTTCTCTAATATCACCAAAAGGTACTTCATTAAAATTTTTTACATATGTTTGTACCGCAAATTTATCGATTTCACTACTAAAAACACATTCCATACCCAGTTCTCTAAAAGGTAAACTTAAACCCCCAATTCCAGCAAATAAATCTATGAATTTTAATTTACTCAAAGTAAAACCTCCTTACTATTCATTAGAAAAATTTAATTTCACTTCATAAGGAAATTATAGCATTCATCTTTATATTATTTTTTAATTTCTTCAATATCATTTTTAAATCAAGTACTTTAATAATCAACTACACAATATCATGATTTTATATTTTTCTTATTAACTTATGATACCATTAATTAATAACATTTTAAAAAGGGGATAAAACAATATAATGAATGAAGAAAAAATATGTGATTTAGAAGTCACAACAATTTTAAAAGAGCAATATAAAAATGATTTAATAAAAAGTTTTTTAACGAAACTTATTAATAAAAAACAACAAGATAATAGTTATAGTAATTTACAATTATTAGCAGATGTTTCATTTTATTATCAAGAAATTGCAAATACTATTGATATAACAAATAATATTTTAGAAATAAATTATTGAAATAATAGTGAAATCAATAATATTTTAAATTTAATTGAAAATGAAGTAATAGCAAAAATTATCAATAGTGAGAAAATTAATAATTTAGCAAATAATGATTTGACAAATAATAAATATCCTAAACAACAAATCTTAATCTAAAAACTACCACAACCTAATATTATATGTATTAGATTGTGGTAGTTTTTTTAACATAAAATAACATCTAAAAGTATTATAAATACTAATTTATTTTTGAAATCATGTAAAATTATTTTATCAAAGATTGAAATAAGTTTTAAATAATGGGGGTATTATGAAAAATTTTAAAAAAATATTAACAGCAATTAGCATGTTAGGTTTGACAACAATAACAACAACCAATATTGCTGCCTGTAGTTTCACAGGTTTAGATAGTAAGTTTCAAGAACTAAATAATTGAAAAGAAAATAATGGTGAAATTCAAAGTTTAATTAATGATAAAAATACAGTTTATGTGGGAACTAAAACTGCTAACGGCCAAGGTAAATTATTTAGAATCACAAAAGATGACATCATAACACAAATTACTAACTGAGATGAAAACAATGGCGAAATTTGTAGTTTATTAAATGTTAAGGGTATAATTTACATTGGTAGCAAAACTAGTAATAATAAAGGTAAATTATTTAAAATTAGTGAAAATGACACAATAACAGCAATCGCAACCTGAGATGAAAACAATGGCGAAATTTGTAGTTTAGTTAATATTAATACGACAGTTTATATTGGTAGCAAAACTGGTGATGGTCAAGGAAAATTATATAAAATGACAGCAGATGACACAATAACACTAATAACTAACTGAAAAGAAAATGATGGTGAAGTTCACAGTTTATTAAATGCTAATGACACAATTTATGTTGGTACCAAAACATTACCTGTTGATAATATTGCTACAGGAAAATTATTCAAAATTACAAAAGATGACAAAGTAACACCATTACCAAAATGAAATGTAAATAATGGTGAGATTTATAGTTTAGTCATTACAACTAATGGCAATATTTACATTGGCACAAAAACAAATGATGGTGAAGGAGATTTATATAAGACTAAAAAAGATGATAGTTATACACTTGTTTATAATTGAAAAGAAAACAATGGTGAAGTTAACACTTTAGTTAGTGATAATAACACAATCTTTGCTGGCACAAAAACTACTGATAATAAGGGAAGATTATTCAAAGTTGTTTATACAGTAGCAATTAGTATCTTTAGTTGAAGTAGTCATGATGGTGAAATCCACAGTTTATTGAATGTTAATGGTACAGTTTATGCGGGAACTAAAACTGCTAACGGCCAAGGTAAATTATTTAAAAGTTTGGATCCAGAAAAGCAATAACTATTTTTGATAACATATTATTGTTAGATTATTAAAACTTAATTGATGTTAAAAATAAAAAAACCTAAAATTTAATTTTAGGTTTTTTTATTTATTATTTTTACCCTGTATAATTTTCAAACTTACCTCATTTTGGAATAAAAACAGTTATTACTTTGCCAGTTGGGCCATTTCGATGTTTGGAAATAAGAATTTCAGCTAAATTACTTTCTTGTAAACTTGTCGGTTCTTCACTATTTTTTTCCTTATAATAGTCATCACGATACAAAAACATAATAACATCAGCATCTTGTTCAATGGCACCTGATTCCCGTAAATCAGACATTAAAGGACGTTTTTCTTCACGTCTTTCCACCAATCTTGACAATTGTGATAAACAAACAATTGGTATTTTTAATTCACGTGCTAAAATTTTCAAACTACGAGAAATATTTGATACTTCTTGTTGTCGTGATTCACTATCGCGACCTGTTAGTAATTGTAAATAATCAATAATTACTAATTTAATACTATTTTCGCGACTTAGTTTTCTTAATTTAGTTTGTAATTCCAAAACTCTTAAGCCAGGTGTATCGTCAATAATAATTTTCTTTTGTTTTAACTGTTCAGCAGTAGCACTAATTCGATTTCAATCAGCTTGTGTAAATTTAGACTTATTACGTAAACGATTAGCATCAAAATGACCCTGACAAGAAATCATTCTGGTAATCAATTGATCTTTTGGCATTTCTAATGAAAAAATAACAACCACATCATTTTTATTATCTTGTTCAGCAGCTGCATTTAATGCAAAATTAAGTGCTAAGGCAGTTTTACCCATTGATGGTCTAGCTGCTAAAATAATTAAATCACCACGCTGAAAACCACTAGTAATAATATCTAAATTATTAATACCTGAACTAGTACCAGTAATATTAACTGTTGATTTTTGTAATTGTTCAATTTTAGTTACGACATCATTAATGTGTTCACTAATTGGTAGCATTTCTTCATGATTACGTTCACTACTTACTTGGACAATTTGTGCTTCAGCAGCAATTAAAACTTCATTAATTGATTTTTCACTTTGTAATTCTTTATCAATATTTTTTAAAGCATTTGCTAATTGTCGCTTGGTAGTTCTTTCAATTAAAATATCAATATGTTCTTTTAAATTAGCATCAGTAATATATTGGCTAATCAAAAAAGATAAATATTCAATACCACCAATTTTATCTAAATTATTTTGTTTTACTAACTCTTCGGCAATAGTTGTGACATCAATACCAGAATTATTTTTATAAAGATTAGTAATAGTTTTAAAAATAATTTGATTAGCATTAATTGTAAAATCATGTGGTGCCAATAAATTTAATGCATTCTCACATGCTGGTGATGATTGCATCATTGCCCCTAAAACATTAATTTCTGCATTATTGATATATTGACCATTGTTAGACATAATTATTCTCCTAAAACTTCAACCTTTAATTGTGCCATAATTGTAACATCTAATTTGATATTAATGTTAGTTATCCCTAATTCATTAATTGGATTAAATTTAACAAATGTATGTTTGTCAATTTTAATATTATACTTTTGTGCTAGTTGCTCACAAATTTGTTTTGAAGAAATAGCACCTGCCACTTTACCATTATTACTTTTTAATTTAAATTGTAAAGTTATTAATGCTAATTGTTCTTTGATTTTTTGCAAATTTTCTAATTCTGTTTTTCGTTGCAATTGTTTATTGGCAATTACTCTCTGATTAATTTTTAATGCTTCTGGTGTTGCTATTACTGCTAATTTTCTAGGTAATAAATAATTTTTACCATAACCATCATTAACATTAACAACTTCACCTTGCTTACCATAATTTTTAACATTTTCTAAAAGAATAACTTTCATTGAAAACATCTCACTTTCTATTTTAATAATTTTTAATATCTTTCAGTAGTGGTAGTACTTTCACTTTGATAAACACCACTTTCAATTAATTTTACTAATTCATCATATAGTTCTCTAACTCCTAATTTACTACTTTGAACAGCAGCAGCACTAAAGTGACCACCACCACCTAAGTTTTCACAAATAATTTGTACATTTATTTCACCATTACTTCGTGCTGATAAACAAGCCCGACCTTGTCGATCATAAGCAATAGTAAATGATGCTTTACAATCACGTAAATCTAATAGCATCTCTGAAATTTGTGCTAAATATGAAGTATGGACTTCTAAATTTTCATCACCAACAGCAACTAAAAAACCTTTTTTAATTTCTTGAGCATGACTAATTAAAGCAAATTTATCAATTAACTCATTTAAACTATTTTTTAATAATCCTTTAACTTTTGAAGGCGAAGCTCCTCAATCAGTTAATAAACCACATGCCTCAAACGTTCTTCTTGTTGTTCTTACTTGAAAATTATTAGTATCAATTAAAATACCAGCAAACATAATATTTCATAAAAATTCTGATTCAATATTATTGAAATCATTATAATAAATAATTTCTGTCATTGCTTCGGCTGTAGAAGAAGTTCCAGCATCAATATAAGAAGTAATAGTGCTGCTAATTGATTCATCAGAAACACGATGGTGGTCAATAACAATAATTTTAACAGCTTTACTTAATAAATCGGGACTATCAACCCGTTGTGGATTATGGGTATCGACAACAATTAATAAAGTATTAGCATGAAGAAATTTTATTGCTTGTTTACCAGTAATAAAATTACGATTAATGTAACTTTCTGGAACAAGTTCATGAAGAATTTTTAATGTTTTTTCATCAACTTCACTTTGATTAATAACATAATGGGCACTTTTATTTAGGCTTTTAGCAATCTCAATGATTGCTGTTCCAGATGAAATACTATCAAAATCAGCAGCAGCATGACCCATAACTAAAATATTTTCTGCTAATTTTATTTCATTATATAATGATTGGGCAAACATTCTAATATTAATTTTAGATTCTGATTGTTTTGCTTCAATAGTACCACCAATAAAAACTGTGTTTCCACCAAATTCACGAATAACTACTTGATCACCACCACGATAAACTGCTAATTCTTTACTTTCAATAGCTAAATCATATAAATCTTTACTAATAGCATTGCCATAAGAGAAACCAGCAGATAAGGTAATATCTGCTTTAAATTTTTTAACACCTTCTCTAATATTTTTAATAAGTGGGAAGTTATCATTTCTTGCTTTATTAAACTCATTTTGATAAAGTAAAATATTATAACCATCTTCAATATTTCCTAATAATAATCCTGAATAATTATTAGCGAAATCATTTAATTCAGTTTTAATAAATGCTTCAACACGAATTTGATTTTCTACTCTTAATTTTTGTAAAGAATTATAAAAGTTATCAATACTAATTACTCCAAAAACTAGTTTTTCTTGTTGTAATTTATTATATAAGAAATGATATTTAGTTGTTTCTTGTAATAAAATTGTTCTTGTTTGTACTAAATAAATAGCATCATAAAGCATATCCTCAATTTTAAGTGTAATTTGGGTAATATTATTACTAATTAATTGTTCTAAATCTCTTGATAATTTAACAATTGATTTACCAATTAATCTACCTAATCCCTTATCCTCTAAAAATTCACTTACTCACATAATTGATAGATCACTATCTAAAACAATCATCCCCACACTACCAAAAGTTAAAGCTTGAGCATTATTTAATTTTATAATTTCAGCAGTATTAATATAACGATGACGAATTCATAAACTAAATAAAAAGATGTAAAGACAAACAATAATAAAATTACCGACAACTAAACTTAAAATTACAGTAATAGTGACTACTTGTTCTGCTGTTTCAATATTAACAATGAAATAAGTCAAACCAATCAAGATTTCAACTACTAATCAAACAATCATTATTAAATGATAATTTCTTAATGATTTGAACACTTTGTCACTTCCTTTTAATATTATTAATTATACTATAACACTAATATTAAAAACAGCCATTATCTTTTATGCAATATAATTACTATTAAGTTCTTTATTTTATTTTAAACTATTATTTAAAATAAAATAATTTTAAGATAAAACGAACAAAAATTGAGTAAGTCTGAAAACTTACTCAATTTTTATTATCTTGAATATCGTAATAATCCCATAATTTGGGCACGTTTTATATTTTTTGCAATCAAACGTTGGTACTTTGGATTAGTACCTGTTGTTCTTGCTGGTAAAATCTTATTATTATTACCCATGAATTTAGTTAATAATTCAGTGTCTTTATAATCAATATAAGTAATATTATTTTTAGTAATATAACAAGACTTTCTTCTTGAAAAATTTCTTGGCTTACCAGTGTTCATGGCTATCCTCCTTCAGTTATTTTAAAACATTAATTATCTCAGATTAAATCTTCTTCATCAAAATCTAATTTCTGAGGATCCTCTTCTCTTTCTTGAAATTGATCTGTGAAATTAATATCAGTATTATAATTAGCGTTTTTAAAAGCATCATCTAAATGAATTTTATTTTCATCCTTTGGTTTTGAATAATTAACATTAACATTATTACCAGCACTATCTTTCTTACGATTATCTAAAAAAGTAACAGTCTGTGCCACTACTTCGGTAATATATTGTTCTTTTCCTTCTTGATTGGTTGATTTTCTTACTGATAATCTTCCTGAAACTGAAATCAAAGAACCTTTAACTAAATAATTAGTCATATTTTCGGCAACTTTATTTCAAGCTACACATGAAATATAATCAGCTTGATTTTGAATATTATTAACTGCAAGTGTGAAAAAAGTAAAAGTTTTTCCTGTTGAAGTTTGATATAATTTTAAATCACGAGTAATTCTACCAATTAATGTAACGATATTCATTTTTTATCCTCACTTTTGAATTTAAATTTTATTATTTTTTTGTTCAGTACTTGACATATTATCTGTTGTTTTTGGTTTTATATTTTGATAATTAGTTTTACGATAAGATGACTCAGTACCAGCAATTGGTCTTGGTTTTCTTTCTATATTTTCCTCACGATTATAAGGAGGACGATTTCCTGTTCTTGCTGAACGAGAAAAAGAATTAGATTCTACCTGGCGCTTTGGTTTAAACTTATTAATTTTTTCATTATCTAAATTAATAACTAAATAACGCATTACATCTAACTGTCTTTTCTTATTTAAAGCAATACGATTAAAACTAGCAATATTTTTTGCTGAAGTTGATACTTCAATAATAAAATAATGACCTTTAACTTTTTTATTAATAGGATAAGCAAATTGACGAATAGAATCTTGTTCTTTTTTAATTTTTCCATTATTTTTAGTTAAAATTTCACAGAATTCTTTTTTTATTAACTGTGCTTTTTCTTGATTTTGGTCATCAACGATGTACATAATCTCATAATTATGCTTTTGTTTTAAATCTTCCAATGTGTGAAGACCTCCTTTTGGACATATGGCTCATAGTAAGAGCAAGGAGTAAATATATTAAGTTTAGATTTTTAAATATTTAACTCATATAATATTATAGCGTAATTACCTTTAAAGTAAAGAAAAATTAACAATTTAAAAATAAAATAAGCAAATATTTTCAAAAAAATCAATAACTTAAAAAACAAATTTGTTGGTAAACATTAAAGTTAAAAAAATGATAATTATTGATAAATTTTATAATTTAATATTTGTATTTGATGAAATCAATTTTAAAAGTATGCATATTAAAAACTAATTAAAGAAATATTGTAAAATAATTATATTAAACAAAATTTAGGAGGTTATTTTATGCAAACTGATTCAAAAAAGAAAGTGATTAAAAATCAACAAAAGTAAAAAATCCTAATGCACATAAGCCACCAATAAATGCTTATTTCTTTTTTCTGATAGAGCAAAAGTCAGAATTTAAAACAAAATATCCAAATTTAAAACCTGAAGAATTAGTTAAAAAAGTTTATGAAAAATGACTTGAATTGGATATAACTGAAAAAGAAAAATATCAAGCACTAGCTAGTGCTGAACAAGAACGATATTTGCTTGCTAAAACCAAAAAAAAAAAAATAATAAAATTACTTTAATTTTAATTAAATGTTAATTATAACCAATGGTAAAAGTAGACCACCATAGTTATGGTGGTCTACTGACATTAAAGACTTTTCTTTTTAACAAATCGCTCTTTTTTAAAAAATTTCCAAAATAAACTTCACCTAGAACTTAATTTTTTTACAAATGCTTTCATAAAAACCAACTCCTTGAAATAAATTTAAATTTAAAATTCCTTAATAGGAACGCTTATATTTTAATAAATTTTTAATTATTTTTCAAGTTATTTGAATGGTAAAAAATAAAATATTAATATAAAAATATTAAAAAAATATGAAAGTAAAATTCAAAAATAAACTTATGAAAACAACGCTAATTATTTATTTTTTTCAATACTAACACATAAATTTTAAATTGTTTGTTTATCAACAAATTTAATTACTTAAAATCGACTTTAAAAATTAAAAAGATTACAATCGTAATCTTTTTATATTGCTAATGATTTAAATTTAGATGCTTTAAAATTATTAACACCAATTTTAACAAATTCATTATCACTTTCTAGTTCAGAATCACTGTTTGTATCATAACCTTCATCTTTAAAAAAATCTAAAGCATCAAAAACTTTTTCTGGTTTACTAAAAGTTAATTCATCTAAAAGTTCTAAAATATTATTATTACTTTTGGCAAATTGAGGATAATTATTAAAATTATTGTTTGAAAATTCATTATTGGTTCATATTTTCTCAGGTAAAATAGGATCTTCCAACTTTTGCCTTTCATTAATTTCAATTTCATTATAGTTTGCTAAAAAATCAAAACTATCTAAAGTCTCATAAAATATATCTTCATTAATTTCATCATCATTGTCAAAATTACTCTTATAATCAAAAAATTACTGTTTATCATCACTTTCTGCTTGCAAACTAAGATTTTCACTGTTTATTTTTGCTACTATTATTTCGCTTGCTATTTCTTTTCTATTAAAATTAATTCAATTTTTATCTTGTTTTTTATGAATAACTTATGGAATATTCATAAAAAATTGAGAAGTTGTAAGTTTAGATTCAATAATCTTAATATCTACAATTATTATTTTAGGATAATTATTATAAAAAACCATATAAAAAATATTTAATTTATTTACAAATTAAATTTTATTTTTTATACTGTATATTAAATTAATACAGTTTTTAAACCATGACTTTATTTTAAAAGTAAATGAATTTTTATTTTGAAAAGAAGATTTTTTATAAAATGTAAAAAGAAAAAAATAATTTGAAAACAAATTATTAATAAAAATGGTAATAAATTAATTGATTTTATTGAAAAAGAACAAGTAGAAGTAAATTCTTTTCATAAAGTAAAAGAATGATTAAATAAACAAGAAAATTTATTAAGGTGTAACATTTTCAGCAATGCTTAATTACATCTTAAAATAATTAAACTTATTTATACTATATAATAATTTTACTTAAAAAAGCCTTGTAAGGCTTTTTTATTTTTTGAATACAAAACAAAACCATATAAAATTTTAAAACGTTTGTCTATGAGCAAATTTGATAGTTTAAAGTTAGACACCAGCAATAGCACAAGCTCCAGCATTAATAGTTGCAACAGCACCTCCGATAGTTCCAATTACCGGAATAACAAAAATAACACCACCAGCAATACCTACTATATTAGCACAATTTCAATTTCAAACATTTTCTAGAATTTGAATTCTATTGTTTAAATCATTTACTTGATTTTTTATAGTTTCAAAACTTGTTTTTAAACCTTGTACATTTTTATTTAACTCATCTAGTTCTAATTCATGACTTACTAAAGTTGAAACATAACTTCATTCTCGTATATAATTTCTTAAAATTTCTTTTTGGTCAACTTTCATTTCTTGTTTTTTAATATTTATTTTGTTATCTAATTCTTTTCCTAACGGATAAGTATCTTTTAAAAGTTGTATATCAACATTCAGTGTTTTCATTTTAATTGGAAAAGTTGTTGTAATTCAATCATTGATGTGTTCTATTCATTGTTT
This sequence comes from Spiroplasma endosymbiont of Polydrusus pterygomalis, assembly GCF_964030825.1. Classification (NCBI taxonomy): domain Bacteria; kingdom Bacillati; phylum Mycoplasmatota; class Mollicutes; order Entomoplasmatales; family Spiroplasmataceae; genus Spiroplasma; species Spiroplasma endosymbiont of Polydrusus pterygomalis. Next base: position 1,335,123 of record NZ_OZ034964.1, read on the forward strand.
AGTTAAATTATGATTTGCTATATAATTTGATATTTCTTTAAGTTTAGTTTTTGTTATGTAAGTAAAAGTTGGTCTTAAATTTCCAAAAGAATATTGACTATCTGTACTTACATATATTTTTGCTGAAAAAATTTTACTAAAATATGAATAATTAGTTTTATCTACTATTGAAATTTGGTTAACATCAAAATTAAGATATTTTTGCTTTATTGCTTGTCTAATATCATTATTAATATTATCATTAATTAATCCTAAATTAATTGTTGTATATGAATTTCAAATGGGAAAATCTCGTTGTAAGTTATCAAGGTATATATTTTGATAATAACTACAATCATCTGTTCTTATATTTACATAATTAACTCTGTAATTTACATAACCTAGTCCATTATGAATACTACGAATCACAATTCTTATGCGTTCTCTTCTAGAACTATCTATAAATTTATTAGCAATAGTTCAAAAATTATGATATATTGTTCCACCAACATTTTTAATAAAACCATCTGTTTCAATTCTTCAATCTATTCAAACACCATTAAAAACTTTATTCTTAAATCTTTCAACAAAATCATCATAACTTGTGTTTTTAGCTTTAATGTTTGCTACTTCTTCTCAAAAGTGTGGTTTAAATGAAGCATATATGGCACTACCACATATTGAACTTAATCAACCACAACCACCAGCCTGAGAATATTCAATTTCATTTCCTCCATCTAATGTTCTTTTTTTCTGTTTTTGTTTTCTTGATGACGATGTTTATGAATACTTGTTTCTAGTTTTGTTTGATAAAATGGGGTAACATTTTGATTTGTTTCATTTAAATTATATGGTTGATAATTAGTATTTGAATTTGTATAACTCATTTCTTGGTTTATTAATTCTAAATCAGTATTGTTGTTAGCTCAATTTTTAATCTTTTGATTATTATCAATTGACTTAGCATTAATACCTTGAGTTTTATCATTAAATAATGGTGCAGATAATACTCATAATTTAAATCAATACCTTGGACTAAAATATTTCATATTGAATACCTTTCGTTTAAACATAAAACTCATTTACTTTAAAAATAAAGTAATGAGTTAAACCCTTTTTTAAGTTTTTTTAATAACCTCTTTTTATCTGTTTAAATTTTACTCTTTTATTTTTTATAGTGAAATAGAATGTTTTAATTTTGTTGCTTATTTTTAATTTTTCTATATTGTATATGTAAAATATTAGTTTAATAGAGTTTAGGTTATTTTTTGTTTTATTGTTAGATAATGATTAATGATTGGTGTTAAGGAATCTCCCATTTCAAAATAAAAACTAAACTGCTTTCTAATAAAAAGCAATGAGTTAAAAACCTATATTAAGTTTGTATAATTTGATTATACAAAATTAAAAAAAAAATAAAATTTTCTAAATAAAACTTAAAACTAAAATTTTTAGTTAATATTGACAAGGAAAAATAACAATAATTATTGATTAATGCCTTATTAAATAACTAATTCTATTTTTATTTAGCAATATTTTTTTATTTTATATAGTTAATTATTTTTTCTACGATTTCATCAGGAGTTAAATTATTAGTATCAATTACTAAAAAATTAAAATTTTTTTTTTCTTTTTCATATCACTGTTCATATTTTTTATTTAATAAACTTCAATATTCAGAAGATACATGTTTTTCTGATTCTCGACCACGAAGATTAATTCGTTGCAATGTATTCTCAAGATTTGCTTTCAAATAAACTATTAAATCAGGTTTAATTTGTGGATCAAAATAAAGTGATGAAATAATAACATTTTTATAAAATTTCAAATATACTTCATAATCTCTATCACTCATATTATTTTGTGCTTTTAATACTTCAACAAAAATAGGATCTTCTAAAATACTACGATCAAAAATAACATTTTTGAAATTTTGTGCTTCTTTTAATTGCCCACTGCGGGCCATTAACATAAAAATTTGCATCTTAAAAGCATATTGCAAAGGATCTTTGTAAAAATCATCTAAATAAGGATTACTAGCAACTGGTTCATCCATAATTTTATATTTTAATAATTTTGCTAGTTGTTTACTAACAGTGCTCTTACCAACACCAACTACACCAGATACTACGATTTTCATTTTTACCTCCGATAATAACTATACTTATCATAACATACAATTTAGCGATCAGGTACTACTACTATTTTTGCAAATTAACAAAAAATAAAACGAATAATTAAAAAATAAAATATTAAAATATTGTTTTTTAAAGAAAATAATTAACAAATATTAATTTAAAATTTATTTATTTTAATAAAATAAAATATGATATTATTGTAAAGCATATTATTTTTTTAAATAAATAATAAGTTTCTTGACAAAAAGTAAATTTAGATTTTAAATTTATCAATTGTTATAATAACAATAGATTTGTAAAAGGTTAGGTGAATTTTTATGTATAGTGAAAGTTTGAAAAATAATCTAAATAAATATATTATCAATCATTTCCCACATTTAAAAGTAATAGAAAAAGATTATAAAATTACTCATGAAAGTGTATCGAGAATGGTAATGCTTGATCGCTATGCACAAAAAGACAAAAGTTTAATCACACTAAAGCCAGGTGATCTAGTAATTACTATTATTCGTGAAGATGCTATTTTCCCAACAAGAGGAATTGGTTTTATTGTTGAACAACTAAAAAATGAAGTTTATGCTATTAAAATTGAAGATGAATATCTTGTTGCCATCGATCCTGAACTAATAAAAATTTCTGGTAAAGCTGGTATTATTCATAAGCAAAAATATGAACTTGAAAAACCATTAGAATTATTTTATGAACAAATTGCTTATCGTGTTAGTAAATCATTAGCCAAAAAAGAATCACCAAAGTTAAGATCTACTTATTTATCACAATTTTATCAACAGTTAAAATCACTAAATATTGTACCAGCAGGAAGAGTTCTCTATGGAGCTGGTAGTGATTCTGATGTTACTTTCTTTAACTGTTTTGTAATGCCTTTTATTCGTGATTCACGAGCTGGTATTGCTGCTCATCGTCAAGAAGTTATGGAAATTATGTCACATGGTGGTGGTGTTGGTTCTAATGGTTCAACACTACGACCAAAAGGTACTGTTGCCAAAACAGTTGGTGGTAAATCATCAGGAGCTGTTTCTTGATTAAATGATTTATCAACATTAACCCATTTAGTAGAACAAGGTGGTTCACGACGTGGAGCGCAAATGATTATGCTAGCCGACTGACACCCTGATATTATTGAATTTATTATTTCAAAAATGCAAAATGCAAAAATTCTATTATGATTAAAAGAAAATTCTAAATCAAGTTTAATTCGCGATGAAGCAAGTAAAAAATTAAAATTTGAAGTACTTAGTAATCAAGAGCGTGATATTTTTGAATCAATATTAAATAATGAACAACTTTTTAATAAAGAAACAATAGAAAATGCTAAAAATAAACTAGCAATTGGTGGAACTTGACAAGTAGTTAAAAGTGATTTTTTAACTGGAACAAATATTTCAGTAACTATTAGTGATGAATTTATGAATGCTGTTGCAACAAATGATAAATGAAATTTACGTTTTCCTGACTTAGATAACTATACGATAAAACAAAAACAAGATTATGATGAACATTGAAATAAAATTGGTGATGTTCATGATTGAGAAAAAATGGGTTATCCAATTAAAACCTATTACACAATTAATGCATCTGACTTATGAGATTTAATCAATTTCTGTGCTACATATTCAGCAGAACCTGGTATTTTTTTCATTGATAGAGCTAATGAAATGACCAATGCCCAAACATATGGCATGCGTGTTGTTGCAACTAATCCTTGTGGTGAACAACCCTTAGCTCCTTATTCAGTTTGTAATCTCGCCGCTATTAATCTCGCCAATTTTGTTGATAAAAAAACAAGCGAAATTCTTTATAACGAATTAAGTGAGTGTGTAACAACATGTGTTCGTATGCAAGATAATGTTATTGATAGTACTCCCTATTTTTTAGCAGCAAATAAAACACAAGCACTTGGTGAGCGAAGAATTGGTTTAGGAGTTATGGGTCTACATGATTTATTAATTTGAGGTAATTTAAAATATGGTTCTCAAGCAGCTAATGAAGTAGTTAATAAAGTTTTTGAAACTATTGCTACTAGTGCTTATCGTGCCTCAATTAACATTGCTAAAGAAAAAGGAAGTTTTCCATTTTTAAAATCACGAAAAGCATTTATTAATAGTGGTTTTATGAAAAGAATGCCAGAGGAAATTAGAAATGATATTCTTAAATATGGTATTCGTAATTCTCATTTATTAACTGTTGCTCCAACAGGTTCAACTGGAACAATGGTTGGTGTTGCAACAGGGCTTGAACCATACTTTGCCTTTTCATATTTCCGTTCAGGAAGATTGGGAAAGTTTATGGAAGTAAAAACAAAAATTGTTAATGACTGACTACAATTTCATCCTCAAATTAAAGAACAACCATTACCTGACATTTTTGTTTCAGCAATGCAGTTAACACCCGAAGATCATGCTAATGTTCAATGCATTATTCAACGTTGAGTTGATTCTTCAATTTCAAAAACTGTTAATGCTCCTAAAGGATATACTGTTAAAAAAGTAGAACAAATATATTATAAATTATACAAAGATGGAGCTAAAGGGGGAACTGTTTATGTTGATGGAAGCCGAGATAGTCAAGTTTTATCTTTATCTGATGATGACAATCAAATACAAGAACAAGTTAATTTAAACGATTTAGGATTAGCAGAAAATTTTATTGATAATATTGGTGAAACAAAACCAATTAAACCAGGATGGCGCAATGATCGTCAAGATCGTAAAATTGGTACTAATTTGGGTGATTTGTGTACAACATGTAAGGAAGGAGTCCTTGTCTTTAGTGGTGGCTGTTATACTTGCAATAATTGTGCTATTCAATCTAAATGTGGACTATAAATAATAGCAAAATATTTACTTAAATAAGTAGATATTTTTATTTTTTATAGTTATTTAGTTGTGTCAAGAGTGTATTTTAACTATCAAAATATTCTAGATTTATGTGAAGAAAATTTCTCTTTTAATTCTGATATTATTGAATTTTCATTCAAATCTATATCTTCTCATCAATATAAAACCAATTAATGATGAATATAGTGAAACAAAAAAACAACATTTAGTTATCCAGCAAGTATATTACTACCAGACCCATTAAATATTGCTAAAACTATTTCAATAATTCCAGAAAGTTTTACTTTAAATATAGAATTTGGATATGTTAATTTGTTTAATATAATGGAAAGGTTACAATTTTTAGAACCATAATTATATAGACACGATATAATTAATTAAAAAGAAAGGTCAACTATTATTATGGCAAAATATACTACTTATTCAGACAAGTTCAAGCAACAAATTGTTGCTCTTTACAAAAATGGTAAAAATATTACTACAATTGTTGAAGAATATCAAATAAAACGTTCAACAATTTATTCTTGAATAAAAATGGATAATATTTCAGGAAGTTTTAAAGTTAAAGACAATCTTTCTCCCGAACAAAGAGAGTTATGTGAATTAAGAAAACAAAGCAAACAATTACTAATGGAGAATGATCTTTTAAAGCAAGTGACGCTGATAATTGACAGAAAATAATTATCATTAAAAAGAATATTAATAAATATTCTATTACTAAAATGTGTAAGTTTTTAAAAATTTGTAAAGCAACTTTTTATTATAAAAGTCAAAAGAATAAACTAGATAAACAAAATTTAGTAAAAACTAGAGCAGTTATCAACGTCTTTAACAAAAGTTATTCAGTTTATGGTTCTAAAAAAATAAAAGCTGTTTTATGTAAACAAAATATTATTATTTCACGACGTAAAATTAGATTAATTATGCAATATGGATTAATATCAAAATATACAAGCGCTAAATATAAGACAAATATAAGTAAAGTTAACGAAGAAAAAACAAATAATCTTTTAAATAGAAATTTCAATAATAAAGGATTAGGAGAAGTTATTGTGTCGGATTTAACTTATGTTAGCGTAGGAAATGCTTGAAACTATATTTGCTTAATTATTGACTTATTTAACCGTGAAATAATTGGTCATAGTGTTGAAAGTAACAAAGATGCTAAACTAGTAAGTGAAGCATTATTATCAGTGACTAGACCTTTAAAAAATACTAAACTTTTTCATACCGATCGAGGTAGTGAATTTAAAAACTATAAAATTGCTGAAACATTACAGTTTTTTAATATTACTAGATCCCTAAGTAAAAAAGGATGTCCCTATGATAATGCTGTTGCTGAAGCAACTTATAAAATATTTAAAACTGAATTAATTAACCATCAAAAATTTAACTCATTATTTGAATTAAAAATTAAAGTTTTTGATTACATTAACTAGTATAACAAACATCGTATTCATGGAAGTTTAGGTTATTTAACTCCTATTGAATATAAGAATATAGTGTCTATTAAAAAATAGTCTGAAAAACTGTTGCCTTTCCAAAAGAATATGAAATTTTAAAATAAAATCAGATAAAGAAGAAGTATATAATCCTGGAAATTCTAAAAATATAATTGATTATATGAATAATTATCATAAATATTTAAAATGATTTAATTATAGTTATGATTTTAAAATGAGTAATTCAAGAAATGATTATTGTATACAAGGAGCAGATTTTTAGCACACGCAATATATAAAATTTATAATGGAAATTATATTAAATATTTTAATTATATTAATGATAAAAAACAAATATTTTTTACAAAATTATCTTTTGAAAATTATGAAGAAAATAATATAATTAACAAAAATATAGAAAATGATAATATGTAATTATAAAGGTGGCCATAGGCTTAATTGCCCACATTGGTAAGAACGTACATCCGTTTCCCACCTTTTTTTATTAAAAAGTTACCTAAGTAACTTTATTTTCTATAATATTATCTATTTCTTGATTATTATCTTTTATCTTAAAAAATCGATAAGTATTAACAGATAAAAAACATATATAAATTAAATAAGATATTATTAATATTAATATTAATAAAATATTACTATAATAATCTTTAGTAAAAAATGAAAATATGGCACTAATAATTAAAGGAATAATTGCTATTCATAAAAATATATATGATTTTTTACTTTTTTTTATTCCTAATCAACCAATAGCACTAATTATAACTGATAATGCAAACGCAATGCTAACTATTTTTTCAGCAATTTCATTAGTAATCATTTTAAAATACCTTTCTTTATTATTATAAAAATTATTATAACAAATTATCTTACGTTTAAAATAATTATGGTTCTAAAAATTGTACCTATCCAGTAACTTATCCAATTAAAATATGTATTTTTTAAATCATAATGATGATAATTGACCATGATGAACAGAATTTGTAAATTCACTTTATACAATTTCAATTGCCATGTCTATGACTTTTCTAATTTTGATGTTTGTATCTTATAAATTATTTGTTCGTTTTTGTGATAATAAAAATTTTAAAAAATTATGGGAGCATAACGATGTTGTCTATAATATTCATTATTTGTCTTTAAATTATAAAGTTAGACGAGAATAATTTAGACTTTATATGCAATTGTATATTAATCTTAACACTTGTAAAACATAAGTCAACAATAATGCTTAGTTTTATAATTCAAAAATTCTTATTAAAATAATTTTTAATAAGTTTTTAAGTATGTTATAATAAATTAAAGTCCTTTAAGATAAACCGTATACCCTTTGATTACTAAGCGTATGTTAAGTACGTGGTCTCTTAGGCAAATCCCTTTAATTAGGGATTTTTTTATAATAACTGTATTTCTGTATTTATTTGATAGCATTTAAAATTAACCATTTTTGAATACATATCAATATTATAGGTTCTACTTCCAATCATATGTTTTAAAATTTGTTTAATATTAGTTTCAGTAAAACAACCAATATTTTCAACTAATGCTTGATTTAATACGCCATCTTTTGCATTAATGAAATAACCAACTTTTAATTTTGGATATTTTAATATTAATGAATTTAAAAAATCAATTAATTCATAATATTGACCTTTTGAAAATAAATTTTGTGCATATTCATAATGTAGTTTAGCAATTTTATTTTTTCTTCTTCCTGCCATAATTCCAAGAAATAAAACATGAAAAGCATGAAATTTATCTAAAATAAATTTAGCATTTAAAATTTCAGCAGTTTTTCTAATTCATTTTGCACTATCACCACAAATTATTAAATTTGCTTGGTCAAAATTTTCATAATATAATCTACCATATTTTTGAATTAATTGTGCAGTTTTATATGCACCAATTTTTGTTTTTGATAATCTTATTTTACATGCAGCTCTTTTATTAATTAATTTGCCATTTTTCTTTTTACCAATGCAAAATATTATTAATCTCATAGAACATTTTTTACATTTTTTACTATTATGGTTATCATTAAACTTAAATTTTCTATGTCCATCATCAATATTTATATATAAAGTTTGGTTTGGTTTTAATTTGATTTTAGGAATTTTTATTTTTTGTAATTGAAATTTTTGATATGTTCTAAAAACAGCACTATTACTTATTAAGTCTTCTATAAAAGTATCACAAACATCACGATACCTTTTTCCGTCAGTAAAATATTTTAAAATTTGTTTAATAACATCGGGTGCTAATTTACTATACTTTTTAACACCAAGATATATATCTAGTAATGACACATATTCAATTTTTTGTATTTTTTTGTTATAATATGTACAAATACGTCGCTTATAAGTTAATAGGCCTTTTTTTGTTTTTAATTTTCTTTTTCTAAATTTACATGGTTTATATATAGATTTATCACATTCATTTCATAATTTATCATCTATTTGTTTAAACAATTCTTGTGTTTGTTTTAAATTTAATTCATCTTGATTAAAATAATGTTGTTCTCAATTAAAATGATTTTGAAAAAATAACATTCTTTATTTCCTTTCTAAATTTATTAATAATTAAATTTTAACTTATATATGTTAACTAAGGAGTAAATATGCCATTCATTAGTAGTTATGCACAATTAAATAAAAAATATGACCTTAATTTTAGTGATAATAATTATGGTTTTAGTTGAGATATTTTTAAAGCATTTGTTGGTGATGAATGAGCAGAATATTTTACTACTAATTGTTTTTATCGTTTTATACCAACAGCACGGGGAACAAGAAAAACTTGAAACTGTTTAGCATTTGATTTATTTATATGCTGTAATTTTAATGATAGTAGTGTACAAGAAGTAAGACGATATGAAAATACTCATAGTGAAACCACTATTGGTGCTTTAATGAATGTTTGTCAAGTTTTATTAGATATATATGATATTAATTTATTACCTAATAATTCCCATGATATTAAATGAAAAATTACTAAGGATGGTGGGTGTATTATTTTTCCTAATAATCAACAAATTGATTTTATTGGTTATGCTAATGGTAATAAAATTTTTGGAAAAGAAGCAGGTGGGTCAAGTTTTTTAGGTTCACGTACAGATGAAATAATTATGGAAGAAGAAAAAGAAACGTTGACAGAAAAGCAATTAACATATCGCTATGAACGCTTACAAAATTCTATGTTTAGAAGTAATCGTATTAAAGTATCAAATGAACCAATTAAAGAATGAAGTTGAACATTTATTGATAAAAATATATATAGTTCTACTTTTGGACAAAAGATTACTCGTTATTTTTATAAAAGTTTTTTTATTACTTTTACATGTAATCCATACGATAAATATCACCCATTTTATTTAAAGTACTGTACACCATTTTTACCATTAAATGATAAAACTATGGATAATCTTAAAAAAGTTGGTAAAGTTTATTATGAAAATAAAGAAGTGTTTAGTGGTTTAGGTTTATTTATTTTAAGATTTACTATTCAACCGTTTTGAAATAAATTACCAGAAATTCAAAAAAGAACATTAATAGAAATGAAAAAAAGTAATCCCGATGAATTTAATACTGTTTTTTATGGTTTTGAATTTTTAGATAGTGATGCTACAATTTTCCCATTTCAAAAAACATTAAAATATTGACAAACATATGATTTAAAACAATTTTATAATCAAGAAAAAGATATATATAAATTTGATTTTTATAGTATTGGTATTGATTGAGCAACTGGTCATAAAGACCATACTGTATTTATGGTAGTTGGATTTAAAGAATATAATAATACTGGTTATTATGACGCTTATATTATTTGTGAATTAGTAGTTACACCAAATGACTTTATTAATGAAAATGAAAAGATTAATGCTTATGCTAATGAAATTTTAGGGTTAATTGATAATTTTGAAAATTTTGAACAAACGGTTTACTTTTATGATGATAAAGCACGAACAGCAATGGATTGATTAAATCAAAAATTAATAGATGAACATAATACTATTTTAATAACACAAACTGCTATTAAACATGCTTCAAATCTAAATCAAGAAGCAGGATTAACTAATCGCGTAGTTTGAATGAGAAATATTATGAGTTATGGAAACTTTTATGCAAATAAAGATGATTTACCAAAAACTACTCAATGTTTAGAAGAGTTAAGATATGACCAAACAAAAACTAACATTCCAGATAAAAATATGTACCAAGATCCTTATGATGCTCTGTTTTATGCACTATATCCATATAAAAACGTAATTCGTGGTAAAAATAATGCTACTGTGAAAAAAAGCATCTTCACATTTGCCATATAATAAACAAGTGACATAAAATTAATAGTATAGGTCTCACAAAATAAACACCTTTTATTTAGGCGTTATTTTGCGTTTAAAAGTATACTTGTAAAAATAATAAAAAATAAGTACAATTAAACAATAAGATGTTAAGAAATAAGGAGTAAATTATGATGAATAAAGAAAAAGAATTAAAAGTTATGAATAAATTAAAATCTTTAAAAGAGATTTTACAAAATGAACGTTATTTGCCAAAATAAAAATTGTAATAAAAAATGAACAAATATTATATTATTAGAATTAAAATCAACAACATTTAGTCTTTTTCTTTGTGAAAATCATACAATTAATTTAGAACATGAATTATTACCAAAATGATTAAAAACTTGTGAAAAATTAAGAAAAAATAACAAAATAAAAAAGGAGAAATTTATCATGAAAACATGAATAAAAACAAATTTAAGTAAAATAACATTAGCATTAGCACTAATTGGTGCAGTAAGTGGAGTAACAGGTTTAATAATTGGTTCAATATCACATCATAAAACTAATGATTTGAGTTATTTTTTAGACCACGATTATAATGCGCATTGGGGGGGCTTCTATATGACAAAGTCCGAGAAGTGACCATTATAAAATAGATTTATATTTTGCAATTAAACCAGCTAATAAGAATGATAAAAAATGAGATGGTAATTATCCCTATGGATATTTTGATAATTAAATTTCTAAATTAATATAAGAAATATTTTCATTATATTTATCAAATAAATTAATATTAGTTAGATTTATTTCTTGTTTATCAGTTATTAAAATTAAATCATAATTTCCAGAACCAAATATACCACTAATTTCAATCCGATTTAAGTTATTAATCGGATTTTTAATTTGTAATTCAAATTCACTATTATTATCAATTTGTGAAATTTCTTTATAAAATTCTAATTTAGAAAGTAATTGAGATTTATTTGAACCATATAAATTTAATGCATTTTCAATTTTATTATTACTAATAATTGCTTTTGTAAAGTATTTTCCATATTCACCATTACCTAATGTTCAATCAGCAGGAATTAATGACGGTATATTGTTACTTTCTAATTCATTTGTAATAGATAATCAGTTGAATTGATTATCATCAAGTTTAAATAATTCATTTTGACTAATATCATTATTTTTTAGTTTAATGTTATTCATATCTGTAAAGTCAAAATATGCTGATTTTAACATTACTTTTGCATCTTTAAATTCTCAAACTTCATCAGAATTACTATGTATAGGATTTGATTTTAATTCAAAATAATAGGGTAATAAAATTTTATTATCATCATTTAAACCTTTATTAATTGACATTGTTGAATAAATATTACTTGATAACATGATGACTAGTTGTTTAAAAATCTGAACTTGTGGTAAATTTATATAATTTGGATAATCTAATTTTCATTGTTTGAATAAATTAGTAATTACTTCATCAGGTTTTTGTCCTTCAAATTTTGCTCTTAATTTATCTAATTCATTTGGTTTTTTCGTTGGGTCTAAACTTGCCCCATCAAAGTTTCTATTATATGTATATGTATAAGTTAACATATCTAATAATACTTTTTGTAAACTATCAATTGGTGGTCTATCTTTTATTTCTATTTCAACATCATGAAATTTATTTGTTGTAGCAATATTTAAAACTCAATCAGCTGTTGTTCAAGGCAAATGCCATACTTCATTATCTTTTAATTCTTTTTCTTCATTTAATGGTCATAATTGTGCACTCTTAGTAACTTTATAACCTAATTTAGTATATGTAACTCTTGCATTATTAATAATTTCTTTTCTTGTTTCAGTTCCACCACCAATAGCAATTAAATCTAAAACTGATTTTTCTTGTCCTATAAATTGCTTTGCTAAATTTCAAGGTAATATTTGTTCGCTAAATCATTGTTGTAATATTCTAACTTTTGGTTGAGTTTCAATAGGCATTGATAACAGCGGAAATGCTATCTTATCTTTAACAAATAACTTTGGGTATACTTCCATATTGTCAACTTCACCAAGTACCTTTATATTGCCGAAAATCATGCTTCTAGGTGCTTTAATTTTTAAACCAATAACTTTGGTATCTTTATCTAATGGTTTTTGTAATTTAATAATGATTGGATAACCATCTCTTGTTTTAAAATCTTTAATTTTAATAATAGTAATACTTTTAGTACTTCTTGTTTTTGGATTTTGATAAGGCTGAGAATAATTATTAATGATATATAAATTATCAATATTATTTTCAGTTAATGGTTCATTTATACTAACTGCATATAACTTAAATTGATTTAATAAATTTATTTCTTGAAAAATTAAATTTTTAATATCAGTCATACTATATTCAATTGTATTATCATTAATATTAGTACTTGCTCTTTGATTTAATTGCATAGTAAAGTCAGATGTTTCAACAGCAGTAGTTTTTAAAACTTTTTCAATATCAATAAAACCAATTTTAATAGTATTTGCTGAAAATTTTAAACTATTATTTTCATTATTTTTAAATAAACGCTCAATTTCATAAATATAAATTGTTCTTTTTTTAAATTCATCATATGCTCTATTAATATCAGGGTCACTAGTAGCACGCATCATATTAGTAAAATCATAAGGAATATTATCAATTAAATAATCATTTTCTACATCTGCTTGATTAAGTTTAGTTTGCTTTTGTTTCTGTGGAAACTTGGTTTGTGGTTTGTTGTTGTTTTCCATTGTTATCTCCTATTAATTGGTTATTTTCAGGGTTAAATAATTTTAATTTAACAGTTAAATTATTAATTTCTTGTTCATCATCAATATTAAATGTTTGACTATTTAATAAATCTTTATCTAAATTTACTAACAATTTAATAAATTTAAGAATATCAATATTAAATTGTCATAATTTTTGTTCAATATAATTAATAGTTGAAATATTTACAGCTGTACTTTCAGGTACTGATTGTTGTGCAGATTTCTTTTGACTTGGTATATGAATACCACAGCGCTTAGATATTTCATTTACCAATCAGTCATATATATCAGTTAAATTTTTACCTTTAAAATTACTACTAGTCATATTGACACTTTCGTTTTGTTCGTTATTATCACCAGCACTTTTAAATATATAATTCTTAGTAACTAATGTTCTTACTGCTTCTTCCATTAAAGATTGAACATTACCATAAGTTTGACTAAAAATAAACTTCGGTGAGTTTAAAATAGTATCTAATACAATTTGTTCAAATATAACATCTAATGCTTTAATTTTATCCATTACTTTATTACAATCTGCTAATTCATTTGCTTTATTTCGCATAATTGTAATTGGTATATAGTTAATATTTAATGTTTGTTCTTGTGTTAAATTAGGATTATTAATATATGTTTTAAAATCTAATGGAAATTGTTTTTTATTATCACTAATACTATAAATTGCACGATTAATTGTTACTTGTTCATTATTTAATGTATAAACTTCAAATAATCTTACAGTTTGTGAATTTTGTTCATAACTATCATAAAAAATAGTACATTGAATTAATTTACCAGTAATATCATAAACTCTTTGTTGTATATCAACTACTTGAAAATATAAATTATCATTTGCAATATAAATTAAATAACCACTAATTCCTAATTTACTTAATTTAAAAATAGAATTTCAATTTTTTCTATAAAATTCTTGTTGAATTAAATATTGTTTAATAGTTTCATTATTAATATCTAATGGAGCATTATATAAATTAGCGTTATTTTCTGCTACAAAATCAGTAAAATAAGTTTCATGGTTAAAATTATTAAAACCAAAATAACTTAAAATAGAAGCATGAGTACTTTTATTTTTATTAGTTAAAAACTTTAATTTTTCACCTTGATTATCAGTAATATTTGTTTTTTCTTTTCTTTTAAAGAAACTTAACATAATATTCACCACCTTTCTAAAATATTTGATTAATTTTTAACATAATTTTGACAATAATAAATATAACTAAAATTGCTGTTGCTGCTGATAATAATAAACCAATTAAACCTAAAATAATTTTTAAAATTTTAAAAAACATAATCTTATTCCTGTAATTCTTGTAATTTTCATAAATAACCTTGATCAGTTATTAATTTATTATTTACAATATTAATATATGAAATTCTTTTTAAACTTGGAAGAAAACATACTCAATTTGATGATGTTTGTGGTTGTCAAAATATTTCTATTGTTTGTGTTGGAGTTTTGCCAAATGTACTCGTACTAAAAGGATTCAAATCATAAAATATTTTATAAAATGTATTTGATTTTAATTGATAAGAATGAATAGAATTACCACTTAATGATATTGCTACATCTTTTCATTTTGGATAAGGTGTTGGTGTTGGACTTTCTTTTAAATTTATTTCTCATTCATTTTCTCTAATTTCTTTTGTTAATAAAGTTTTTGAATCAATTTTTATAGGCTTTTCAATATCTATTACTTCTGGTGATTTTATTTCTAATGTATTACTTTTAATTTCATATAAATCCTCTGCTTTTAATTCTTCAAGCCTATATATTGCTCCACCAGTATCGCCACCATCTAATTTTAAAGTTCATTTTGTATTATCATAAATCATATTTAAAACAGCATCACTATTACCTATTTTTCTAGAAGTAATACGATAAGCACCAGTTCCAATTGCTTGTGCAGGTGTAAAAAAGATAACTTCTTTATAACCATTTTGTAAAGGTATACTTGTTTCAGTAATTAAAAATACACGATAAAGAGCATTTAAACTAGGTGAAAAATTACTTCAAGTTCTATCATCAATTCGCTCACCTATTGTTTTTCATACAACAAGTTTTTTAATTAAATCTTTTATTTTTATAATTTCATCATCAACATATTTTTTATCTGGAATATCTTTATCATCTGTTACATTAGGATTATTTCTATAAATTAAAGTTTTACCACCAACATTTGTTTTAATAATTTCATTAACTAATCTTGTAGTACTATCTTTATCATCTTTATTATTGAAGATTCTATTTTCATCAATATTCCCACCATTTGCTTTAATTTCATTAATAGCACCAACAATAGTTTTATCAGTAGTTTCTAAATTAGGATTTTCAGTACCAAGAGCATTTACAGCAAAAGCATATGGAAATTGTTCTACATCCATTTTTTTATCTATATTTACTTTATTTTCATTAATTGCAGGAACAATTTGTTTAGCAACTGTTTGTAAATTATCGTCATTTATATTTTGTTTTTTATCTAATAATTCATTAGTTTCTTGTTTTGTATAATAATCATGTTCTGTACTATCTTCTGCTATAAATTCAGTTGGTGTCCCTTTTCCTATATATTGGTATAATTCAACAGAAATAGGTTGATAATTAGCATCATTAGAAGTTACAGTAATATCATTTCATTCCTGAGTAAATAATAATTGTATTTTAACATTATCATTTACAATTAATTCATCTAATTTAATACTTTTTTGTGTTGTTCTTTGAACTTCTCCACCTAAACTAAATATAGTTTTTTTATTACTATATATATAATTATCAGTTGGATTAGTAGTGGATTGGTAACTATAACCCCATATTGCTAAATATATTTTTCCAAATTCATTACTAGGAATAATAGAAGACATTTTTTTTCATAAAGGACTAGTTGCAATATTAAATCAATTATTTTTAATATCATCAATATTTTGTTTATTAATATCAACTTTATTTTCTAATAATTTAATATTATTTTCATTGGTAGTAATTCTTTTTTGTTGTTTAGCAGAAAAGTCAGCAGTTGCAGCATGAGTAAAATCACCAACTTGTGGATTATTTTGTAATGCTTCTGGTGGTAATGTACCAATTTCATCAGGTCAATCTAAAATCATTGTTTCAGTTTCTTTATCATATTCAGTTGCTACATAACCTTTATTAACAAACTTACTAACAGGACCCCTATATATTTCATTTTCATTATCATCAACTAAATCATCATATAATTTCATTTGCTTTGATAATGTAAATGCTTTTTGTTCTTTAATTAATTCATCAACTTGATTTCTAGTATAGAATGCTTTTAAATCAATTTTTTCAATATCTATTTCATCATTATTATAACTTGAAAATATTTGTTTTAATTCTGTTAATCTTGCTCATATTTTCATTCTACTAGGTGCTAAATCTCAAACATTAATACTAGGAATACTATTTGCACTAAATGATGTACCATTATTAAATTGAATAGTAGCATCAACATTAAACTCAATTGGTGTACGATTAAATACTCAATGTTCAACACAAACATAAACCATATCTCTTAATGTTTCTTTAATTAATTCATCTTTAAAACTATCAAAAGGAAATTTAGATAAAATAAAATTAAGATAAGCATTAATATCATTTTGAGCACGAATAGCAAAAGTTGTAAATCAATCCTTAACATTAGGTCATGTATTTATATATTGTTGTGGTGTTTCTATAATTTTTCCAGTTAATGGATATCAGTTATTATAGTTTTCTAAACTGACATCAGTTCAAAGTTTATTAATCATAATTTATCATTCCTTAAAAAATGCTTTTTTATAATGCTTAGTTTTTGTTTTAGTTTTCCTATGCACTATATGAATAACTTCTTTTTGTAATTTCTTTTTACCTTTTGCTACAACTTGACTATATACAAATTTTTCTAAATGATGTAATAATCCTGTACCAAATAATGTATTAACTGAAAATTTTAAACCAACACTTTTAAATGATTTATTAATATTTTCAATAGGATTATTAATAACATTAACTACTTTATGGTAAGTTCTTACTATTCTAAATATTTCTCTATAAACTTTAAAACTATCTCTAATTACTTGTTGAACAACTGGTGGAGCAAATGCAATTGCTTTTAATCATTTATTACGACTAACTCCATAACCAATGTATCAACCACTATATCAGCGATATCAATGGAATGGATGTATTTGAGTGATAAAAGTTTCTGCTTTAAGAATACTATCAATAACTATAATTGGTTTATATTTAGGATTACGATGATAAATAGTAATTGCACATTTACTTAATGATAAAGGTTGAATTTTGCAACCCATAAATACAGGTGAATTTAATGGGATTAATTGTGCATGTTTAATTGCTTTCTTTTCTGCACTAGTAAATAAATCTGTTGCTTTTTCTTTTAATTTATTAATTTTTTCAAATACTTGTTTTTCTAACTTTTCAAATTTTTCTTGTAATTTATATATACTTTCTCGTAATTTTTCAAAATATGGAGTATCTTTTCAAAATTTATTTAAACCTTTTTTTAAATAAAATCTAATATCAAAATACTTAAAAATTTTATTTGCTTTTAAAACAACCTTATGAATTGAACTCTTTTTAAAATTAAATTTAATAGCATTAGCACGAATTTTTTGTAAATCTAAAATTAAAGATTTACCATATCTATTATCTGTATGTATTGTATGAACTAAATTTAATCAATCATGTTGATTCATTTTTAATACTTCTTTTAAATCAGTATTATATTTTTTAAAAAAATTATTTGCTTTTTCAATATCTTTAATTTTAAACTTTGGAGTTAATTGTGGACTTAATTTTATTAATGTATTTTGTAATAATAAATAATCTTTTAACTCTTGTACTTCTAATTTTTGAAAATTATTTTTATATTGTCTTTCAGCAACATAACCTAAATTTTGGATTATTGTCTCACGATTAGGAGCAAAACTATAATTAAATAAATAACGTTTATTACCAATAATTTTATCTGTTAAAATTTCTTTACCACTTACTTGACTAATAATTTCTTGTAAGTTTTTTGCTTCTTTAATACCAATTTGTTCTAATGTTTTAGTTTTTTGTGCTAATTTAATAAATTTAGTTGTACGATAACCACGACTAATTTTATTAAGTCCAGCAAATGCAGGTAAGATATTAAAAAAAGTATTTAATGGTGTTACATTTCCTTTTAAATAATCATAAACTTGATTAATAGTAAAATCAGTTAAAAACTCTACACCAACAGCACTAATACTAGCAAGTAAATCACTTGCACCTAATCCAAGTGCTATACTTTCACTTAATCCACCAGTAAAAGGAGCAAGTGCTACTGCTATTACTTGTACACCAATCATTTCTAAAATTTCTCATCAAAAACTTTTATTTTCTTGTTGTTTACTTATTCTAGTATGTTTTGGTTTATTGATATTTAAAAGTATTGCTGTACTAGTTGTACCAATTGGCATGATATTAATTTCCTTTATTTAAGAGTTATTTTAATTGGATTTGTTGACCCTTTATAATTTATATCATTAACATTGGCAGTAATAGTTATATACAAGTCACCTACTTTTTGTTTTTGATTACTTACATTAGTTTTTCCTTGGACATCACTAAAATATTTAATATTTGGATTTATTAAATTTGGATTTAATGATTTAAGTTCATTAGTACTTTTTATTTCTGTATCTAATTCATTATTATTTTTATTAACATTTGCAGTAATATTTGTTGTTAAACTTGTAATTTTAGTTTTTAAATCAATTTTATCAGTATTAATAATTCCACATAACATTCAACGTGAAGTTTTTTCTTCATCTGTTATATAAGGTATTGCTTCACCAGTTAATTCTCCACCAACTAAATATCTTCTTCCAACTTTACCATCATTTATGTCTTGTACATATACAACTGTATTTTGTAACATATATCTTTTCATTGCTCTTGGTGTTGCTAAGACAAAAGACATAATTTTAGTTTCATTATTATCAGTAAAAGTCATATAGTCATCCATTACAATTTGACATAATACACCTTTGATATATAAATTTGTTCCATTTAATCTTAATTGTTGTGCTATTTGATTATCAGTAATTAAACCTTTATTATCAGCTAAATAAACTAAACTATCATATAAATTATTAGTAATAAAAAATTGACAATTATTACTATTTCTTAATTGAAATAAAGTATTTCAAGCAGATAACATTGATTTTAAATAGCCTACTGGTGTTGTATCAGTAATATCTAATCTAGTTGCATATTTTGCAATTACAGTTGTATCATTATTTGCTAAATAATCTGCTAAATCATTTGCTACTTCATATTGCATTGTATTTAATAAATTTTGTCCATTTTCAGCGTTTAAATCAACATTAGCAATTATTTCACCTGCAACTGCTTCTTGTTTAATTTCTTTTAAAATTTTAATAGTTTCAGCATAACTAACATCTAATCCTTTACTTTTATCATTTCATTTTAATACTTTAATTTCTGAATTTTTTGGTTTTTTAACTATAAATTCAATTTTTGTAGAATTAACCATTTCAATAGGAAAAAAACTTGCTCATGGTGAATTTGATTGTTTATAAAATTCTATAAACTCTGGTGCTTCTACTAATTTTTCGGTATTATCTAAATTTTGATTGAATGGTACTGACATTTTTTCATTTCCTTTCTGTTATAAATTATTTTTCTTTTTATAATCCAATAAAGTACTTTTTATTGAACTTGGTTGATTTGTTATTATTGTTTGTTGTTTACCACCTGTATTTATTATTTCTTTAAATACTGGTTGTTCTTTAATCATTTTTTTAATAGCTTCTTCTATTTTTGAATTTTCTATATTATTAGTTTTAAATTTTAAATAATCATAAAATTCACTTTTAACTTGATATTTTTTAAATATATTAATTATTTCTTTTTCCTTAATTTCGTTATTTAATTTATTTAACTTATTTTCTGCTTCATTAACTTTATTTTCTATTTCTTGTGAAGAATCATTATTTTTAATTAAAGGTTCAGTTGCTTGTTGAACATTATTTTCATTTTCTAACATTTACAGTACCCCATTATTTAATTTCTTTATTAATTTTTTCATTAAGTTTTGCTAATTTTTTTTGATGTTTTATAATTTTATTATTTGCTCTAACATGTTTTGGAGTTGTAATAAATCTTTTTAATAAAACAATAATTTCTCGACAAATTAATATACCTGTACTTATTCCAATTGTTTCAAGTGCTTTTAAAAATTCTTGCATTTCCATATTTTCCTTTCATTTTTTTATAAAGTAAGATTACTATTACTACGTTGTAAAGCATTATTAGCTGTATCATCTCAATCTAATGAAACATTAGAATTATGACTGCCATATTGACTACTTGTTTCACTATTAATAGTAAATCTATCATCATTAATTAATCTTGTTGTTTCATTTGTAAAGGAAGTTTCTTGCATTTCTATACTATGATTTGTTTCCATAGGTAATAAATTATGAATAATTTCACTTATTCCTGCAATAATAGTAGGTATTGCATAAGCATTATTAAAATCATTATTAATCCCCATCGCAACACCACTACTAATTAAACAACCACCAGTTGCCATATTTGCTATTTTTTGTATCATTGCAAATTTATTAGGTATTAACTCAGTTAAACCATTAATAACATTGGCGATACCATAAGCATTTAATGAAATATAAGTATCTCAATCAATTAATGACTGATTTTCTTGTTTATCTAATAATAATCATGGCGGTCCTTCCGTAGTAGTTGGAATTGGTGTTGTTGGAATAATAGGATTAATATTATTTTCAGTTCATTTACTATAATTTGCTAAACCCATTGTTCCTAATCCTAATAATATTTTTTTACTACTATTAATTAATTTAGTTTTAGTAGTTGGTTTTTGGTTCAAGTTTCAGATATCTAAACCTAATTTTTTACCAAATAATAAAGAATTAATACTTCCTAATATTGGATTTGCTATTACTTGCCCATAATATGCACTTGTACCAATCATTGCACAAATAGGACTAATTCCCGTTCTTATTAATTTAGTTAAAGTATAATTTGATTGATTTTCTATATTTGGCATTTTAATCTCCTTTAATTTTCTAATTTTTTAATTGTTACTTTAATTCAACCTTGATAAACATCATTATCACCAACTATTAATGCAACATCACTTTCGGGGGTCAGAAACAATGATGTGTTTTGATTTAACATTTGGATATTGTCTTAAAATAATTGCTCTAATATCATTACTTGTATGAATTGCTTTGGGAAATGGTGATAATATTTCAATTTCATCTTTATCACCAAATAAAGTAGGTAATATAATCATTAATGAAATTCTCCATTTTCTATAAACTCAATTACTTTATAATAAGCAGTAAGTTTACCTGCTTCTTTTAATGAATCACATAAACAAATACTAATTTGTTTATTTAACCAAATAATTAATTTTTCATTATATTTATTGATTACTTTTTGTTTAAACTCTTCTCTTATTTTTTTTATATTATTCAAATGTTCTTCTGTTATCTCTTTATTACGTTTTTTATTATATTCATTAATAATTTTTTGGTCTTTATTCATTATCAAACTCACCACTTCTTATTTTTTGAACTAAAATATCTAATAATAAGTCTATTTATGTATTCTCATATTCTTTTTGTGATTTTTTAATATAGTTAATTAATTTTTCTTTATTCATTATTATTCTCCTTATTTTTAGTTAAATTATTAACTATTTTTTCTAAACATTTCAAACATCAATTTTTACTTAATCAAATTCTTTTATTACAATATTTACATTTCTTCATTTTTACTCTTTTCATTTTTTAAATCATTTAACATTAATTGAACAAAATGCACGATTTTTAGGAATATTTAAAGTATTAAAGATTTGACCACTTACTATAATTTCATCATTTTTGTTTAATAAAATACATCGTTTATAAAATTTTGGGTTATTAAAAATTAAAGTAACATAGTTTAATCCATTTCATTGTCCACGAACACTATAATATAATTCTTTATTACCTTTTTCATAATGTTTTGCTTCAATAGTGTTACTCAGTTTTACTGTTAATTTCACATAATTTGATTTATCTTTCATTTTTAAAATTCCTTAAACAATATTGAATATGTTTATATGCATCTTCTTCATGTTTTGTTAATTTTATATTTCCTTTATAATTTTCTATTTTGTTTTTATTTTTTGGATGGTTTTCTAAATAATCTCAATTCATAACATCTTGTACTAACACCATTAATGCACCAATAATTTTAGGAGTTGCTAATGGATTAGTTAATAATTGTTTTGCACTTAAAAAGAAATTTTCTACAATAACTAATATTTTTTTATTATTAAACTCTTGTTTAATCGTTAAAAAGTATTCTTTAAACAAATTTTTACTTTCTAAAACAGTTTCTGCTTTAAATGTTTCATTAAAAATAATATTATTAGTTTCATTTGAATATATAATAATTCCATTACTACCTATTCCTGCTGGGTCAATACCAATAATTAATTCATATTGCATTATTTTTTATATCCCCTACTTAATCTAATATTTAAAATACAGTCATAACAAATTGCTTTACCGTTTTTATCTCTTAAAAAATATTTTCTTGTTTTAATATCATTAGTATTAAAAAATAGATAATCTAATTTATATTGTTTACATGTTCAACAAAAATATTTTTTCATTATGAATTAAAATATTCTTAGTAATATTATTTTCATACAGTAAATGCAGCAATTAAAAGAGCAACAGTTATCATTAAAACTATTGTAGATATTACAACAATAGTAGTTAAAGCAAATTTATTATTATAAATTTTATCAATAAATTTTTCTTTCTTTATTTCATGAGTTTTAATATTTTTTGTTTTCATAATTAATTTTATCCTTTAAATATGCCCTGTTTGCTTTTAGCATAAATGGCATATATTTTTGTTTTTTTATTTATTAATACTATTAATATTATTTTTCTTAGAAAAATGGGCTCAAAAATAAATTTAAAAAAAAATAAAAAATAAAACCAACACTCGCTCACTAGGGGAGTGGCAAGGTTGGTTAAATAAAAAATAGAATTAATATAATAGGTCCCTACAACAGGTCTATATATACTAATTACTAATTCGCTCTCACCCCAAGAATTACCATTTAATGGTTAGTATAATTTATTAGGTATCACTCCACTTTTTATTTATCCATGCAAGTCCACATGTTTTAGCTACTATTTTTAACAACTGTGGTGTAGTTCACTGTTTTAGTTCCCTAACACGTGTTGATAATAGTGTTAAAGAAGGTTATTAATTATTAACTTTCTCCTACTTGGTCACTGCGTGTAGTAGATATTTAAAGCGTGTTAATAATAAAAATTTTAAAATTTTACAATTACAAAAAAAGACAAGATTTTTATTCTCGTCTTTTGTCATTTATTTTAATTTAAGGATTTAAAAAGGAAAGGAGATATTTACACAAAAATATTAGTTATAGACATCTTCGCTAAGCTCCCAAAATTATATATATACTACATTAACTTTTTTCTTTATAAATCCTTTACTTTTTTGATAATAATTTACATATAAAAAGCATTTATTACATATTTATTATTTTTGGATGTATTGAGTTATTATATTTTTATTTTATTCCAATAATTTAAAAATTTCCAAAATTAAAATCTATTTTTAAATTTAAAAGAAAACTTAGACAAAATAATATTCCACAATCTAATTAAAAAGTTACCTTATTGGTAACTTTTTTTATGACATATTTAACTTGTTTGTGTTTGGCTCTAATTTAAGTTTTTCAAAATTAGAATTAAAATATTCTTTTTTAATATTAAAATATTCTTGTTTTATATTTTCAATTGATTTATTTAACTTTTCCAATTCTTCATTATGATATTTAAATAATTTATCTTTTTTTTGTTTTAATTCCATAATTCCTTTTTTTAAATCTTTAATTTTTTCATCTAATTTTTCAAATTCTTCTTTGTCTGTAATCATCTTTTAATCTTCCTTTCAAAATAAAAACTCATTTATTTTTAATTAAATAATGAATTAAAAATTTATATTAAGTTTTACATTTATTATAAATTAAAATATAAAAAAAGAAAAGTTATAATTAGAAACGAATTAACTTTTCTTATTAAGAAAATCATATTTTCTATAAATTTAAATACTTTTACCATTATCAAATATAAACATTTGCAAAAATCACAAAATTATGTAAAATTTTTATTTGCATGTAAAAATCAATTAGAAACCATAAATTAAATAAACATATTATTTAAGTAATATTGTTTTTGTTTTGCTAATAAACTTAACTGTTCTTTAACTAATTCAATTTTCCTATCAATAATAGTAAAAAAATGTGCAATCTTAGTTTGTTCATTAATATTATTTGTCAAAGAAATAAAAACATTTTTTAACATTAAAAAATGCCTTTTATATCCACTTTGTGAAACATTATTTAATAATACTGAATAATAAATAAATTTTAAATTAAAATTTCTAAAACTATTACTTAATTCTAAAAGTTTTATACCATCATCTGCAACAAAAAAATACTTATCAAGATATTTTAAAATAGTTGTATGATCACCAAAAAGAATAATTGGTAATTGTTCCACTAAATTTCCTTTTTTAATATATGAATCAATAAAATCTTTTTTTTGCGATATTAAAGGTAATTTTGTATTTGATTCAAAATTTTTTTTAATTTTTAAAGATTTTATTGTTGTTAATACTTCTTGAACTTGTTTTAAAACTCATTCATCATTAAATCCTTTAAATCTAATTTGGGGATAACCTTTTTCATTTGCAAACATATTATTTAAGTAATATTGTTTTTGTTTTGTTAATAAACTTAACTGTTCCTTAACTAATTCTATTTTTTTATCAATAATAGTAAAAAAATTACCAATTAAATTTTGTTGGATAATATTAGGAATTTTAACTTGTAAATTTAATAATAATGTTTTTGATAAATTATATCTAGTAAAACCATTAGCCATTTTAATAATTTTTTCCCTATATTGAATTGATAAAAGTAAAAAAAGTAAAAAAATTGAATTTATGATTCTTATATCAATTATTCTAAAACCAGAACAAAAACTATTTAAGTAAACATTGTCAGTGTCTGAATTAAAAATAGAACAAAGTCCTACTTCATTATAAGTTTCTGAAGTCATCGTAAATAAAATATCACCTTTAATTAAACGATTTTGATTCTCATTTTTATTAATATTTACATATTTTAAAGAATCAATTTTTATAAACCTATTATTATAAATATTTGTATATGTAACATAGTAAAAATTAGAATTATTTATTTCAAAATCTGCTTTTGTTTTTTTATAAAGCCCACGAAAAAAAATTCCAATATCATTAAGCTTATATTTTTTTCATTCATCATCAAACCCTTTAAATCTAATTTTTGGCACCAGAGATTTATTCATTATTAATCACCAACGCTTTTACCAGTAACTTAAATTCTTCATTTAATTTTTGCATTGCTTGTTCATTAGTAATTAATTTCTCTTCTAATTCTTTAATATTAATAATTTCTTTTTCAGCTGTATTATCAATATAACGAGCAATATTTAAGTTATAATCATTTGCTT
This sequence comes from Spiroplasma endosymbiont of Polydrusus pterygomalis, assembly GCF_964030825.1. NCBI lineage: Bacteria > Bacillati > Mycoplasmatota > Mollicutes > Entomoplasmatales > Spiroplasmataceae > Spiroplasma > Spiroplasma endosymbiont of Polydrusus pterygomalis. Next base: position 1,361,299 of record NZ_OZ034964.1, read on the forward strand.
TAATTATTTCAATCGCAACTAAATTAGAAAATTTAGCAATAGTTTTTCTGTTATTAAAAACATTAATAATTTTAATAATATTTTCATCAGTTAAAGTATTTTTATTTCCTTGCTTGGCAAATTCTTTCGAAGCATCAATAAACAAAATGGCATTATCACTTTTCCATTTTTTCATTACAATAATACAAGTTGGAATTGATGTCCCATAAAACATATTAGCTGGTAAACTAATAATAGTATCAATTCAATTTTTAGCAATCATATATTTTCTAATAATTAATTCAGCATTACCTCTAAACAAAATTCCATGTGGAATAACAACGGCCATGACGCCATTAGCAGCTAATTTATAAATCATATTTTGAATAAAAGCAAAATCAGCTTTTGTTTTTGGTGCTAATTTGCCATAAGCACTAAATCTTTCATCACTTAAAAATTTTTGATTTGCCGATCAATGAGAACTATATGGCGGATTGGCAACAATTATTTCAAATTCTTGTCCTTTAAAACCATCATCTTCTAATGTGTCACCATGATAAATATCAAATTTATTATACTTTAAACCATGTAACATCATATTCATTCTTGCGATATTATATGAATTGGTTTTTAATTCTTGACCATATAAATGACCAATTTTTAATTCTTTATATACTCTTAATAGTAATGAACCAGAACCACATGTTGGATCATAAACCGTTTTAATTTCCGTTTTTCCTTGACTAACTAATTTAGCTAATAATTTAGAAACAGGTTGTGGTGTATAAAATTCACCTGCTGCTTTTACTGATTCAGAAGCAAATTTACTAATTAAATATTCATAGGCATCACCTAAAATATCAATTTCTGCGTCGTCAATTTCAAAATTAATTTCATTAATTTTTAACATTACTTTAGCAATGATGTTACTTTTCTCGGTTTCTGTTTTTCCCAATTTACTAGAATCTAAATCAACAGAATCAAATAAATTTTCAAATTCTTTTGCTGATGCATGACCAACTGTTGATTCAATTAATTTGTTAAACGCTTTTCTTAAGATGAAGATATCAAATTTTCCACTATTAATTTTTTTAATTATTGCTTGTCATAAATATTCTGGTTCAATATAATATCCAGCACTATCATTATCATATAAAACTTCTAAAAAATCACTGCGATATTTTTCATTAGTTAAAGCAGTATAATAATCAATCCCCTCCATTGTTAAATCTTTTGCTATTATCGATTGGACATTATCTGATAAATAACGATAAAATATTAATCCTAAGATATACTCTTTATATTCGGATGGTTCCATTGTCCCCCGTAGCGTATTAGAAATATCTCATAATTTAGAAAATAATTGTTGTTGTTGGACATTTTGTTTTTCATGTGTTGTCATAATATCTTTTCCTAACTTTCAAACTTATTAATTAAATCAATTATATTTAATTCTAATGCTTTTTTTATTTCATTTTTTGCTTTTATTTTAGAAATATTTTTATTAATAGCTATTTTTTCAGTATGTTGTTGATTAATCTTTTCTCTAATTAAATTAGAAGGCAAGTGATTAGTAAAGCGATATTCACTAATAATTTCATTAATGTCTAATTTATCTATATTATATTTTTTACTAATTTTAATTATTTGTTGTTCATATTCTTTATCACAAAATTGCTCATATCTTGCTTCTAAATCTGCAATATTTTTAAGAGTAGGAATAACTCTTTCAATAAATGAATTTATTAATTCTGTTTTATATTTTAATACTTGATCAGTTGAGTCTAATATTTCTTTTTTTATTTCTTTAATTTGTTTTTCTTTTCTTTTAATATTATTTAAATCTATTTTTTTTAATAATTCTAAAATATAATGAACATTAATTTTATTACTATAAATTAATTCTAATTCAAAACCAACATCTGCTAAAACAGATAATTTTTCTTTTCTAATTTTTTCATCACTTAGTGATAAATAACGAGATTTAAACTCATTATATTCATTTTCACTAAAATTATATTTACTTTGATTAATATCAAATTCAATAAATGTTTCTAATTTTAATAATATTTTTACTATTTCTTTAAATAAAAAAATAAATTCTTTAATTTTAACTTCATCACCATCATTTCCTACATCATAAGCACAATTATAATTTTTTTTTAATTTATTCACTAACTTAATAAATTCTAGTTCATAATAATCAAATGGTTTCATTAATATTTGATCAGTAGTGGCACTATTAGAAAACAATAAAATTGCTTCATCAACAGTATTTTTAGTAGTTTGATAACAAATAATATTACCAAATGGTTTAGTAATATTTATAATTCTGTTTGTTCGTGAAAATGCTTGGATTAATTTATGATATTTTAATAATTTATCTAAATATAATGCGCTAGTTGTGGGTGAATCAAAACCTGTTAAAAACATATCAACAACAATTAATAAATCAATTTCTTTGTTTTTAACTTTCTTTTGTAAATCAATAAAATATTCATTAAATCTATTGATATTAAAATTAGTATCAAAGTTTATATTATAATCTTTAATTATTTTTTCTAATTCTGTTTTAAAAGAAAAATCTTTATTATTTAAATCTTCATTTGCTTCAAATGTAAAAATTGAAGCAATTTTTAAATTATGTTTTAAATTTTTAAATGTTTTATAATATTTAATTGCCATATTAATATTTTTAACAGCAAATATGGCATTATATTTCTTTCCATATGTTTTTCTTGAAAATGTTAAAATTATATTTTTTGAAATAGAGTTAATTCTAGAATCATTTATCAATAATTCATCATTATTAATATCTTCAATTAATTCATTATTAGGTTCTTTTTTATTTCTAATTGATTCCATATAGTCAACATTAAAACCCAAAACATTACCATCTGCTATTGCATTATTGATTAAATATTTATGGATACATTTATGAAATATATCAGCTGTTGTTCTTCCATCTTCTGATTTATTTTTTTCAAATCGTGGTGTACCAGTAAATCCAAAATATTGTGCATGTTCAAAAATTTTTTTAATGCTAATATACATTTTTCCAAATTGACTTCTATGACATTCATCAATAATAAAAATTACTTTTTTATTCTTAAATTTAGCGATTATTGATTTATATTTTTCATTTTTACAAGCATTAGCCATTTTTTGAATTGTCCTTAATATTATTTTTTTAGTAGCATCTTGCATATTTTTAATTAAGTTATAAGTACTGTCAGTATAATCAACACTATCTTTTTCAAATTTATTGAACTCTTCAATGGTTTGAAAATCCAAATCTTTTCTATCAACTAAAAAAATATTTTTTCCTTTTCTGGCATATATTTTAAAATTTGACTTAATTTAAAAGAAGTTAAAGTTTTTCCAGATCCAGTTGTATGTCAAATATAAGCATTATTATTAGTTTCATTTGCTATTTTAATAAGTTTCTCAACTGCATAAATTTGATAAGGTCTCATTATCATTAATATTTTTTTACTTTCATTAATAATCATATATCTCACAATCATTTTACTAACATGACATTTATTTAAAAAATTTTTAGTAAAATCAAATAAATTAGTTATTCTATTATTTAATTCATCAGTTCAATAAAAAGAATTTTCAAATAAAATATTGCCATCATTATTTGAAAAATATTTAGTATCTACAAGATTAGAAATTATAAAAAACTGAATAAATTTTAATAATTCTTTATGAGATTCTTTTTTATATCTATTAATTTGATTAAAAGCTTCTTTAAAATTTATTCCTGGTTTTTTTAATTCAATTTGTATTAAAGGTAAACCATTAATTAAAATTGTTATATCATATCTATTTTGAAAAATACTTTTTATTGTTAATTGATTAGTAAATTGAAAAACATTATCACATCATTTATCTTTATTAAATAATTCTAAATCTACTTTTTTAAAATCATCACGCTCAATTGTAATTTTCTGTCTTAATATTTTTGCAGAATTAAAAATACTTTTACCATTAATTTTAAATAATAATTTTTCAAATTCTTTGTCAGTTAATGGTTTATTATTTAATTCATTTTTATTATGATTAAAAATTTGATTTCTAAAATTATTTTTAATATCTTCTTCATTATTTAATTTTATATATTCATAACCTTCAATTTTTAATTTATTAATAAACTTTTTTTCTAATTCCGATTCACTTACATATTTATTTTCCATTTTTAAATCTTCCCAGTAATTTTGATTATAAATATTTAATTATTTATACTATATAATTATATAATAAAAAAGCAAATTTTTATGTTGTAATAATATTTTAATTTTATTATATTAAAATTGTTAGCGAAAAATAGAAAAATACCATGTAGTATTAATTTAATTGGTTGTTTTTGCTGTTATTTTCTTAAACTAAGCAAGGTTAACGATAATTTTAATTTAATTAAAAAGGATAGAATTTTATATCTATCTTTTTCTTAGTTTTTGGAAAATTATCTACCAACCAAATATTTTACGCGCTCATTAATTTTTCATTTTTATTTAATTCAATAAATTTAATATCTTTAAATCATTTTACATAACATTTAGTTTGACCACTACTAGTTGTTTTATAATTAATATTTTTATAATACAATAACTTTCTAATGCACCACAAAGTTTAATTAAAGGAACAATATCTGTATTATTATTGTTATAAGCATTTTTACAGTTTCAAAATATATTATGGGTTCTAATTTATCTTTTTGTAAAAAAATTTTTTTTTGTTGCATTCTTCAAAAATGACATAATTAATTTTCACTTTTTATTATTTTTAAAATAATAACCATTATATTGTTCATAAAATTCACAAGATATTAATTCATTTTCATTAGTATTATATTTGGAATATTTTTAATATATTTTAAAATATCACGACCTTTAATATTTTCAATATCTTTTGTAATTAATTTTTTACCTAACTTATAATTAAAATCTTCAATTATTTTTATTATTTTTTGATTTTGATTATTAATAATAGTAATATGTAATAATTTAAAAATAAATAAAGAACAGGATTTATGGTTATTGCATTTCTATATAAACTTAATTTCAATTTCATACAATAACAATTCAATAAAAATTAATAAATTACTCTTTTATCGTGATATAAAAGTATTTACATAAAGTACTCACAATTAGACTTCTACGACAGTTTATTAAGCTTTTTATTTAATAATTAAAAGTTTTTATCTCTCATTTAAGTTCTTATTTAATCTATACACATTTGCAATACAACCAACACCACTTATGTTTTTAATTAAAAAAACATATTTTAAATTTTTTACAATAAAATTTTGGAAAAAACTAATAAACTAAGCATCTTTTTAACTTTCTATCATAACTTTTTTTTACATTGCAATTATAAATAGCGCTCATCTTAAATTAATTTATTTTAAAATATATAGTAAAGTAGTATAATGTGTACAAAACCAAGAAAGAAGGCATATTAAATGATAAAAAAAATCAATGATGATTTAAACAATTATATTAGTGAACATATAAAATATCAAATGCTTAGTTTTAAATTAAGTAATGATGCAAACCAAAAAGGATTTCCTGGATTTGCACGATTTTTTCAAATAGAAGCAGCTGATGCTGTTGTTCATATTCGTAAAATCTGCAACTATTTAATGGATCAAGATGCTGAAGTTGAAATTAAAGATATTAAAGTTCCAATTTTTACTACCAAAAATATCGAAGATACATTAAAAAAATTAAAAGCTACTAAAGAAGAATTACTTGATTTTACTAATAAACTTGTTAAAAGTGCTCGCGAAAATAATGATAATTTAACTGCAAAATTTTATGATTGATTTTTAATTGATTTCTATGAAGAAATTGCTTATGAAAAAGATTTATTAGATTGAATTGCCATGTCTAATCATAACCTTTATAAAATTGATAAACGTTTACTAAAAACTGAAGAACCAGACACTTTAAAAGTCATTGTTCCATTTTATGAAGCTGAATAAATATATGCAATTTAATTTATTATTAAAAATGTATAAGAAAAATTATACATTTTTTATTTTTAAAATTTTATTTGACAAAAAAATACATCAATTATCAATTTTTATTTAAAGGCATTATTTAAAAAAATTAATTCATCTTCAATATTTAATCTTGGAAATAATAACTCTTTTTTATTAATAGTCCTATTAAAAATTTCATTTAAATTAATTGTTACTACTGGCGTAGTAATTTTGAAAACACCCAATTGTTGATGAATTTTTAGAGAACTACTAACTAAAATTGGACTTAATAGGGCACTACTAGTAATTAAAATATTTGCTAATAAATTTAAAACATTATGTAGTTCCATAATTTTATTATTGTTATATAAATCTCATGGTTTTGATAAATCAATTAATTTATTACCAGCAGTTATTAATCTAAAAACAATATTAATTGCTTCATTAATTTGATACTCACCCATTTCAATATTAAAATCAATAATAGTACTTTTAATATTTTTAATTATTGCTGTTGCTTCTGGTTGCAGTTTATTTAAATTAATCTTGGGAATTTTACCATCACAATATTTACTAATCATTGTCACTGTTCGTGAAAGCAAATTACCTAAATCATTAACAAGATAAGAATTATAACAATTTAAAAATAATTGATGACTATATTTAGCATCATGACCAATAGTAATTTCTTTCATTAAAAAAAAGCGTAAGCTATCGGCACCATAACGATTGACTAATATTAAAGGATCAATAACATTACCTTTTGATTTTGACATTTTACCTTCTTCATTAATAATTCAACCATGAGCTAAAATTCGATTTGGTTGTCTTAATTTTAATGCCATTAATAAAATCGGTCAATAAATCATATGAAAACGACTAATTTCTTTGCCAACTAAGTTTACAATTTCACAATTGCCATCTAGTCAAAACTTTTTAAAATTAATATCATTTTCTTGTAAATAACCTAAAGCTGTTAAATAATTACTTAATGCATCAATTCAAACATAAACAACATATTTAGGATCTTCTAATACTGGTATTCCTCAATCAAAACTAGTTCTAGTAATACTTAGTTCTTCTAAACCAGGAGTAATAAAATTATTAATCATTTCTGTTTTCCGATTAAGTGGTCATAAAAATAATGGATGTTTATTATAATAATCTAATAGTTGCTTAGTATACTTTCCTAGTTTTAAAAAATATGATGGCTCTGATAAGGAGTTAACACTACCTTGACATGTTTTACATGTATTATTAGTTTTGTTAATTTGATTATCTGTTAAAAATTCTTCACAAGAAACACAATATAAACCTTCATATTTTCCTAAATAAATATCATCTTGTTTTAATAATTTACTAAATATTTTTTGAACGGTTGTAATATGATTTTTATCAGTTGTTCTAATAAATTTATCATAATCAATATTTAATTTTGCTCACAAATTTTTAAAACTAACAACAATATTATCAACAAACTTTTGTGGTGTTTGTTTATTTTCATTTGCCTTTTTAGCAATTTTTTGACCGTGTTCATCACTTCCTGTTAAGAAAAAAACTTCATAACTCTGCGTTTTCTTATAACGGGCTAGAACATCAGCAATAACTGTTGTATAAGCATGACCCAAATGCAATTGAGCACTCGGGTAATAAATAGGGGTAGTAATATAAAATCTTTTAGTCATTATTTGCTCCTAAATTTAAAAATAAGTTTACATTAAAATAATACTATTTATTATAATACTTATTTAAAAAAAATAACATTTTAATTTTTTATAAAAAACTATTACTTTGGATAGTAAAAATATTCAACATTAAATAATTAATAAAAATGGAAATCGATATGTCAGCACAAGAACTAAAATAAATTATGGCAATTTATATAAAGTTACAAATCGTGGTGAACTTTCAAAAATAAATAATTGAGAGGAAGGTAAAGACGAAATTCATAGTATAACATCTGTTAAAATGGTGATATTTATATAGAAACAGAAGTTGAGATTAATACAGGTGGTTTATACGTAATTAAAAAAATATAATAATAAACCACCTATTTATACTTCTTTAATTTTCATAACAACCAAATAAAATTAGAGTAGATTACTACACCAATTTTTAGTTAAATTAGCAAACACATTGATAGCAAAAGATTGCTTATCATGTAATTGTTAAACTCACCAACACTATTACTTGCAAGTTAAAAATAAAGTCTAATCATACCTAACTAAATAATTATCATTTAGTATTTACTTTTTTTCTTTAAAAACTTTATCAAAAATATAATCAACATTTATTAAAAAAATATTATTATTACAACATTGATTTAATTGTTCAGTAGTTAAATATTGATTAATATTATTTTTTATTAATACATCTTTAAAATTAGTCATTTCATTTTGTGCTTCTAAAGTACATTTTTGAATAAAATCATAAGCGATTTCGCGTGTTATATTTGGATTATTTTTAATAATTGCTAATAAAACTACTTGTGAAAAATAAAGTTCATTAGTTTTACTAATATTATTTGCCATAGCATCAGTATTAACAACTAAATTATCTAAAATACTTATCATTCTAGTAATAATAAAATCTAAAATATGATAAATATCTGGCAAAATAATACGCTCATTAGAACTATGAGAAATATCACGTTCATATCATAGTAAATTATTCTCATATGCAGCACTATTATAACTACGAACTAATCTTGCTAGACCACAAATATTCTCACAACTAATTGGATTTTTTTTATGTGGCATTGAACTTGAACCTTTTTGTGAAGCAGCAAACCCTTCTAAAAGCTCGTTAACTTCACTACGTTGACTCAAACGAATTTCTAAAGCTATTTTTTCAATTGTTGTTGCAATTGAACTTAGTTGAGTAACTAAAAAGATCAAACGATCACGTTGTACTACTTGTGTTGCACAACTATCAACTTCCATTTTTCATTTTTTAGCAATACATTCACTAATTTTTGGTGAAATGTGAACAAAATTACCCATGGCACCTGTAATTTTAATAACTTCATTTTGTTTCCTTGCTAAATTAAACCTTACTAACTGCCTACTTAATTCATCATATCATAATGCAAACTTTAAACCTAGTGAAGTTGGCTCACCAAAAATACCATGAGTACGACCAATTACCAATTTTCTTTTATATTTAACAGCTAATTGTTTTAATTTTATTTGTAAATTAAGCAAATCATTTTCAATAACTTCATTTGCTAATTTTATTTGTAAATTTTGAACACTATCAACCATATCAGTAGAAGTTAAGCCATAATGGATTCAACGACTTTCATTTTTTAAATTAGCACTCAGCATTCTAGTAAAAGCAACAACATCATGTTTAGTTTCTAATTCTAATTTATTCATCAAATCAATATTTAACTTAACATTTTTTTTAATTAATTGAAAATCTTTAATCGGAATTATTTTTAATTGTTGTAATGACTGACAAACATCAATTTGAAAATCCATTCATAAACTTAAACGATTTTTCATATTTCAAATATTAGTCATGGCTTTTGTTTCATAACGTGCAATCATTTTTACTCCTTAATAAATATAGTTTGTTTACGATCTGGACCAACAGAAAATATTTTAATTGGTACACCAACTAATTCACTAATTTTCTTTAAATAATTTTTAGCATTTGCTGGTAATTGATCATAATTAGTAATATTAGCAATATCTTCATTTCAACCAGGCATCGTAATAAATTGTGGTTGACATTTATTAAAATTAATAATTTGTGAAGGTATGTACCTAATTATTTCACCATTTAAAAGGTAATGAGTACAAATACTTAATGTTTCAATACCAGTTAGGACATCTAGTAACATAATAGCTAAGCCAGTAAAACCATTAATTTGAGCACTATATTTAGCAATAACTGCATCAAATCATCCAATTCTTCTTGCTCTTTTTGAAACGGTACCATATTCATTACCAATCGTACGAATATACTCTGCTAATTTACCAAAAATTTCACTAGGAAATGGACCAGCACCAACTCTTGTACTATATGATTTAGTTACCCCAATAATTTCATTAACTGCTTTTAAAGAAAATCCACAACCAATGGCAATCGAACTAGCACTCGGATTAGAAGATGTTACAAAAGGGTATGTACCATGATCTAAATCTAATAAAGTACCTTGTGCTCCTTCAAATAATATCTTTTTATTTCTAACTAATTGTTCATTTAAAAATTGACTAGTATCAATAATTAAATTTTTAAAATTTGGTAATAACTCTAATAAACGATTATATATTATTTGTGCATTAAATTCTTTTTCATAGTCATAAACATGTTTTAATATTTTATTTTTAATTACTAAATTATCAGTAATAAGTTCCAATAAACGTTCTTTATTTAATAAATCACCGATTCTAATTCCAATTCGACTAACTTTATCGCTATAACAAGGACCAATTCCTTTTTTAGTAGTACCAATAGCTTTATCATCTTTAAACTTCTCTTCACATTCATCAAATGCTAAATGATAAGGTAAAATAATGTGAGCACGATCAGAAATACGTAAATTTTGACAACTAAAACCTGCCGTTTTTAAATATTGAATTTCAGAAACTAATTTTTCTGGATTAATAACACAACCACTAGCAATAACACAATATGAATCTTTATTAAAGATACCAGAAGGAATAATACTTAATTTATATTTTTGATGGTCAAAGACAATTGTGTGACCAGCATTATCACCACCACTTCAACGAACAATAATATCAGAATTTTGACTATAATAATCAGTTATTTTACCTTTCCCCTCATCACCTCACTGACAACCAATAATAGCAGTAGTTCTAAATGGCTTTAAGTGATTAGTTGTTGCTACTATATTTTTAGTATCAGTAACTTTAGTAATAACTTTTTGATTTTTTTCTTCTATTATATCTTTTGATTTTTCAATGTTTACTTTTAAGTTATTTACTGATTTACCAACTTTTGTAACTACTACTTTATTTTTTACCACTTTCAGTTTTACTTTATCTGGTTTCGCTTTTGAACTTGCTTTGTCTATTGTTGGTTTAATTATCTTCTTCTTTGTTTCCATTTTGTCTCCTTTATACTTAAAAAAGTATTTATAAATTTATAAATTAATTATATAATTATTTAGTAATGATTATCAAAATATTGTTATTAAAATAAAATAGTAAAGGAGATGTAAAAAATGAAATGAAATTTTGATAATGATAATTTTCAAAGCGAAAATAATGATGAATTTGATAAACTATGTCCTGTTTGTAAACAAAGATTATTAGAAGCAAAACTTGAAAAAATAAAAGAAATGAATCAATACCAACAAACTCAATATGATATTTTATTAATTGAAGAAATAAAAAAAGAATTAGAAAAAATTAAAAGAGAACAAGAAACACAACTTTATGTTTATTTTTGTAGAAAACATAAAAATGAAAACATTCTTTAGTTTTTAATTAAGATATTGTTGTTAATCCGTGTTACTTTTTATTATATTTATTCATAATATTTTCAAATTTATTGCTAGTAATTCAATCAATAATACTTGTTATTAAAAATTGTTTATGTTCTTCTATATTCCTTAATTCTTCATTACTAAACTTATTCAAAACTCAATCAGTTGTACTAAAATTAGGATTCTTGCCAACACCAACTCTTAATCTTTGAAAATCTTTACTACCAGTCTGATTAAAAATACTTTTAATGCCATTATGACCAGCAGCATTAAATTTTTGTTTATATTGAAATTGACCAAAACTTAAATCAATCTCATCATGAATAATTAACACATTTTCAGTTTTTATTTTAAAATAGTTAATAAAATTTGAAACACAAAAACCTGATAGGTTCATAAAAGTTAATGGTTTTAAAAAAATAACATCAGTATTATTAACTGTTGTTTTTACATACTGGCCATTAAATTTATTTTGATTAATATTAATTTGTAAATTTTCACAAATCATATCAATAATAATAAAACCAACATTATGATGTGTTAACTCATATTGTTTTCCTGGATTTCCTAATCCAACAACTAACTTCATTTCTTTAAATTCCTTATTTATTTTTATTAATTTTCTTTATTAATTCATTTGTTTTATCATCATAAACTTTTGTTAAAGATTTATTATTAATTGAAGCATCAATCATTTTTGCAATAAAGTCAGCAATTGAAATAATTTTTAGACCATCAAATTTCTTTGCTTCAATAATTTCAATAGTATTAGTAATGACAACTTCTTTAACTATGCCATCAATAATGGCCTGTTTTAAGTTGTTTGCAGCTTGTCCACTGAAAATACCGTGAGTAGCTAAAATATAAACTGATTTGGCTCCATGTTCCTTAATAGCTTTCGCCGCATTAATAATCGTACCTCCAGTGTCAATCATATCATCAATAATAATTGCATTTTTATCTTTAACATCTCCTAATACAAATTTTACTTTACTTTGATTAGGAGTTGTTCTTCTTTTATCAATAATTGCCAATGAGACATTTAAATAATTACCTAATCTGCGGGCACGAGTAACACCACCATGATCTGGAGAAACGACAACTAAATTAGTTAAATTTTCTTCAATCAAATATGATGCTAAATCTTGAGTTGCCCGTAAATCATCAACAGGAACATCAAAAAAACCTTGTTCTTGTGGTGAATGTAAATCAACAGTAATAACACGATCAACACCAGCGACAGTTAATAAATTCGCAACAAGCTTACAAGTAATTGGCTGTCTACCACTTTGTTTTCGATCTTGACGAGCATAACCAAAATAAGGAATTACAGCATGAATTTTAGCAGCAGAAGCACGAACTAACGCATCAATAAAAATTAATAATTCCATTAAATTATCATTAGTTGGTGGTGAAGTTGATTGAACAACATAAACCTCTTTTCCTCGTACTGATGTTATTATTTGAATATTAAATTCACCATCAGCAAAACGATTAATCTCTGCTTCTCCAGATTTAATATTAAGCTTTTTACAAACTTCTTGTGTAAATTTTTGACTAGCACTTAAGCCAAAAACTACAATGTTTTTTATATTGCTCATTAATACCTCCTTTTATTTTTTCTACAAAATAAAAATTATAATTTCATTATACAATGTTTATTACAATTTAAGTATAATAAATTTAAACAGTATTACTAAATATAATTAATAAAAACATTTTTTATTAAGTTGATCAATTAAAAATATTCATATTTTTTGCAAGAAAAAATAAAGTCATTATAATAAATAATGGATAATAATTTTAAAAAAATCTATTAATAAATAAACAAGGATTATTACTGAGGTATCTTATATATTTTATTATCCATAACTAATTTTATAATCAATAATCATTCTGAAAATTATTTAATCTTTATGAGATTAAATAATTGATAAAACATTGCAAATGTTAATTCTTCAGATCTTATTGTTAATGATCAAGATAAGTCGTTAATAACATTAACGGCTTTTTCTTTATTATTTAAATAAATACTCAAATTATTAATTAAAGTTTTTCTTTTGTTGAAAAAGCAATTTCTGACAAAATTTCAAAATAATTGTGGTTCATCAAGTTGAAATTTAGGATTTACTTTAAAATAAATAACACTACTTGTCACATTAGGAGTTGGAGTAAAATTATGAGGACTAACATCAAAGGCAATTTTAACATCACAATAAAATTGACACATAACAGAAAGATTATTATATATTTTTGTTTTTGGTTTAGCGCAAAACCGTTGTGCAACTTCTTTTTGTATCATTAATGTCAATGAATCAAACATTTCAATATTTTCTAATAATTTTAGAACAATTTGTGAAGTAATATAATAAGGTAAATTGGCAACTACATGAATTTTTTGGTTTATTTTAAATTCTTCACTAATTATTTTTTTTAAATTCAAAGTTAAAAAATCTTCATTTATTATTTTTAAATTTTGATATGCTTTTAATTCTGATTGTAAAACAGGAATTAATTTTTTATCAATCTCAATAGTTACAACTTTTTGTGTAACATTAACTAATTTATTAGTTAAGTGGCCAATACCTGCCCCAATTTCAATAACTCCATCTTTATCTTTTAAATTAGCAGTTTTAACGATTTTATCAATGATATTATTATTAACTAAAAAGTTTTGTCCAAACTTTTTAACAGCATGTAAATCATATTTTTTTAATATTTTTTTTGGATTTTCCATCATTATTCTCCAATTCATATTTTTAGTTAATTATATACTAGCAATAATTAATATAAAAAGTTAACAAACTAATCATATATGCTAAATTCACTACTAGCAAATCTACATGTGGTAATATTAACATATATCAACTTAATAAATTAATATTAATTTGAGTGGGAAAGGGAGATGATTTTTATATGGCAACAAAAAAAGAGGTTGCTAATGACGAAAACAATAACCGAGACATTAATATTGTTTCTTTAGATTTAGGAACAAGAAATTTAATTGTCAGAGTTAATGGAAGGGTTGTTTACAGTCAACCATCAGCAATTGTATTTGATACAGAAAACGGAGAAGTATTCATTGGTGAAGCTGCTTTAGTAATGAAAGAAAAAACTCCAGCAAATAAAATTTTCAGAGAACCAATGGCTAATGGAGTTATTAGTGACAATAATGCTTTGATTGCTTTATTAACTGAAATTTTTACTCAAATTGTTGATGTGAAAGCAGAAAAAATTTGAGAAAATTCAGTAGCACTTGTAGCTATTCCATCTAAAGTTTATAAATTAGATAGAACTGTTTTACGTGAAATTCTGCAAGGAAAAAAAATAGCTAAAATTCCAATTTATAGTGACAAATTTCCCAACAGATATAATGCAAGTAACGAAAGTGTAATGAAAGCTGAAAAAGTTGTTATTGTTCCTGAAGTAAAATTAGCAGCTATTGGTGCCGGTGAAGCACTTTGAGATGCATCGGGAGTATTCATCATTGATATTGGTGGTGGAACTTCTGACTGTGCTATTTTATCAAGTGGAGAAGTTATTGTTCAAGATTCAATTCCAATTGCTGGAAATGCTATTGAACGTAGCATTAAAGAACACTTTGAAAAAATGCACTATATATCTCTTAGTTCAATGGAAGCTGAAAAAGCAAAAATTAGTGCTGGCATTTGAATAGATGGCCAAAAAGATAGTGAAAATAAAATTACTATCCATGGAAAAAGTACTAAAACTAAGAAACCTGAACAAATTATAGTTCCCAAACAAGAAGTAGCAAGAGTAGTAACTGAAGCTTTTGAACCAATTGTAGCACTATGTGGTGATATTATTGATAAAGCTGGACCTGCCTTTGCACAAATGATTATGCATGATGGTTTAACTATCACTGGTGGTGGAGCTTTACTTGAAAATATTACAGATTACTTAAAAAAACGTCTAAATCTAGAACATGTAGTATCTGCTAATACTCCTAGAGAGTGTGTAATTAGAGGCACTCAAGTTTATGAAACTCATAAACAAGACTTATATGACAAAGGATATATTAGACCAAGTAATTAAATTTCCAAGTGTATAGAAGGAGGAAAAAATGTCAATATTTGTTAAAAAACCAAAAGAAAATTTAAACAAAAAAAGTAATATTAAGTCTATAAATGACTACCAATGATTAGCACTAGATGTTGGAACAGAAAACTTCAAAGCACGATATGTTAATATTGGACTTACTTATGATGCTCCAACTTATCTTGCTGAAGATTATGAAAAAAATGTGATTCTATATGGTGAAGAAGCTAAAGCATTAATTGATAAAACAAATGAGAATGTTGTTATTAAACGTCCCGTTCGCGATGGTAATATTGCTGATCCAGATGCTTTACAACGTATTCTTGCTAAAATTTTTCAAGACTTCCGACTTGAAATTAAGGATAAAGACAAAACTGACAAAAATCGTAATTTAATTGTTTTAATGGCAACACCAAGTGAAATTAATTCAGTGCAAAGAGAGGCTTTAGAAAATATTGTTCATCATTTGGGAGCACTTCGTGGTTTTGTTCAAGAAGAAGTTAAAATGGCAGCCTTAGGTTCAGGACAAGACATCTTTGGAACTGCAATTATGTGTGTTGATATTGGTGGAGGAAGTACCGATATTGCTGTTATTAGTAATGATTCAATCTTATATTCATATACAACACATTGTGCTGGAGATTATTTAACACAAAAAATTCAAGATTACATTGCTAAAAAACATGCTTTAAAAATTGGTACAAAAGAAGCTGAAGATGTTAAAAAGAACATTGGGTCACTTTTAAAATATCAAGATGAAAAACCATACACTATTTCTGGAGTTTCATTACCTCGATTAGATTCTCAACCAGGAGAAACAATGTCAATTTCTAAAACTATTGAAATCACACCAGAAGAAATTCGTGAAAATGTAATGCAAATTCAATTTCGAGAACACATTATTCCATCTATTCGTAGAGTACTAAGAACTTCTGGGGAAAAAGCTGCTGGTAGTGTTAGTGATTTAAAGAAAAAAGGTAAGGGAATCACCATTTGTGGTGGTGGTGCTTACATTAAAAAAATTGATGAATTTATTAAAGAAGAATTATCTAAAGAATATTTCATTGAAGTTAAATCTGACAAATCTGGTACAAAACCAGTTCGTCAAAAATATGAAGGAGATATTTTTGAAGTACGTGTTGCTCAAAATCCTTTAGATAATGTTATTGATGGCTGTGTAAAATACCGTGATACAATTTATAAACAATTACTAGCCGAACAAAATCCTAATCGTGAAATTTTAACCAAAGATGAAGATTTAGGATAAAATAAATTTACATTATTGCACTTCTTAAGAAGTGCAATTTTTTATATAAAAAATATTTTTATCATTTATAAAATTTAACAAATTATTTATTTTAGCATAGTATTTTTAATTATTTTAGGTTCAATAATTGTAACTACAACAATAAATACAAATCTTATTAAATTAGAAGACGGATAAATACAGTCAGTTAAATGAACAATCACAATTTCATTAAATATTAACAAGTAAACTAGTACAAACAAAGAAAAACGATACAAAATAATAAAAGTAATGATTTCTTTTCACTTATCCTTTACTATTTTAATAATCTAATTACTTAATTATTTCATTAAATTTAT
Source organism: Spiroplasma endosymbiont of Polydrusus pterygomalis (assembly GCF_964030825.1). Lineage (NCBI taxonomy): Bacteria > Bacillati > Mycoplasmatota > Mollicutes > Entomoplasmatales > Spiroplasmataceae > Spiroplasma > Spiroplasma endosymbiont of Polydrusus pterygomalis. Next base: position 1,378,395 of record NZ_OZ034964.1, read on the forward strand.
TAATTTCTTTTCTCTCATAAAATAACCAATAAAATTAAAACTCTAGGAATAATAAATGTTAGTAAACAAAATAAACCTGTTATAAATAATCATTTCTCTTCATTAAAATAATTATTTAAACAAAATAAAAATGGAATTAATTGCAATAAACCAAAAGCAATTATTAAAATAACAACTAATGAAAAATAATTAAAAAATGTTATAATCCCATAAACAACACAACAAATAAGAACTATTAATGACATAATCATTCCCAAAATTAAACCTATTTTAATAAAATTATTATCTTTTATCATTTTTAATACTCCTTTTTTACTTTATATAAAAAGTTAATATAAAATGTTATAATATTACTATATTAATTTATAGGAGCAAGATATCATAATGGAAAAAATAAATATTTTTTTTAAAAATCAAATTCAAAAAAAAATAAAAATACATATTTTATTAAAACATAAAAATCAAATTTTATATTTTTATAATGTAATTATTTTTAAAACTTATATGTTAGCTTATTATTACTATTATAAATAGTAACTAACTATTACTTTGCTATCTCATCTAAAGTACTCTTCTTTTTTAATTACTTATTATTTAAAAAAAAAAAAAAACAGGGAATAATATTATTTTATCTTAATGGTTTGAAAAATAGAACAAATAATAATATCTTTTTAAAAAAAATAAATTGTGATTTAAAATATTAAATTTTAAATCACAATTATTGCTAAATAATATAATTTTTATTTTTTTCATATTAAGATCTTATTTCAACTATTAAACTCTAATATTATAATTTAATAATCTATTGAAAATTTCAATCCATATCCTAAACTTCGAGTTAAATATACATTTGAAAATGAATTATCATATGCTAATTTTACTGGAAATAAAAATTGAATGTGTCAATCAAGTTGATCAAAAAACATTGCAATAGTTATTCCTCTAACAACTTCAGCAGTAGCAAAGACATCACGATAGCTTTCTTTATACAATAAATTCATATTTTTATATGCAACTTCTTTATTAGTAATTTTTCCTTCTCTAATATTTGCTATTTCTTCTCCCAAGAATTTCAATGGAATAGAAAATACATCATAATGGTCTGAACCTCAATCTATTTTATCTGAACCATTATTTAAAAATCAATCTAATATTCTAAGAGATTTTGGTTTTTGATATGATTTTAAACCGGTATCAATTGTAAAATCTCAACTTTCATAAGCTGGATTATTTAAATTTTTTGTACTATAACTATGTGTAACATCTTCCTTATTTTCACTAAATTCATATGATATTTCTTTGGTTTCAGTTAAATTATTACTGGTGACACTTAAAAAATTATTTGCACCTGCAAAACTTAAACCAATTGCTCCCAATATTGTTATTAAACTTTTCATATTGCTTCTTCCTTTCAAATTTAAAATATTATACTTTTATTTTATTTATATTTGATAATTTATTTTATTAAACTTCTGGAATTCAATTAACTGTTAAATCGGCTTTTTCACCAGTAAAATCCTTTTTTCCTTCATCTGTTAATGTTAATTTAACATGTGTATTACCTTCTACTAGATCTGCTACACCTAAAGCTGTACCATCTAGTTTGACAATATTAACCATTTGACTATCTAATTTTGCAAAACCTTGTTGTTTCTTTAATTCTTGTATTAAAATAGTTTTAAATTCATCAATATCTCTTTGAGATTTTACAGTTGAAGTAGTTAAAGACTTTAAGTTTGGCTTAGCAGATAAATTTAATAAAATGTCATATTCTACATTTTGATCTATCAATTTAATTTCATTTGTTGCATGTTTTATTCCTTTATATAAATTTAATTTAATCTTAACTGAAATGAAACTTTCTTTATTAATAGTTAAACCAGTTTGATCTTCTGCTAAATATATTGCTACTAACTCCTCCTCTTTAACTTCAATATTTTTATCTTTAGTAACTTTTTGTACTGGAACTGTATCATTAATTGGTTTTATAATTGTTCCTAAATCTATTGTTAATTTTGATCAAACAAAATCATATGTTTGTTTTTCTTCATTATATGTAACACCAAAACTTCCTAAATTGTCATAGTTATCAACTTCATAACTAGGACTAAATGATTTACTTAGAACACTTTCTGATGCTCCACAAGCAACTATTGTTGTTGTACTTGCTGCTGCAATACCAACAACTCCTAAAACATTTAATCATCTTTTCATATTATAATGCCTCCTATCTACACTTATTATATTATTTTAAAAAAAAAATATAAAAAATATACACTTTTAATCCTTATCATTAATCAAAAATGTATATTTTTTAAGCTTAAAATTATAATTTTAAGCTTATGATTGTTAAATATAAAAAAATTAAAAAACTAACTGTTTTTTAATTTGCTCACTAATTTCTTTATTTTTTAAAATCTCAATTAACGTTAAAGCAAATTCAAAAGCAGCACCAATTGATCTACCAGTTATAATATTACCATCAACAACAACTTTTTGATTTAAACTAATGCTTTCATTTAAACCAACATTAGCTCCTGGATAATTGGTAATTTTTTTATTATTGATTAATTTTAATTGACCTAAAATTTGAGGAGCTGCACAAATAGCAGCAATAAATCTACTATTATCGTCAGCAAAAGTAACTAATATTGATTTTAATAAATCATTTTTATTTAAATTTTCGACACCAACTTTACCACCAGGTAAAATTAACATTTTATAATTTAAAAAATCAATATCATTAATTGTTTTTTCACATAAAATAAAAACGTTATGACTTGATCTAACTTTTAAATTATCTTCAATACTTATTAAATCAATAACAATATTAGCTCTTCTTAATAAATCAATAACAATAATTACTTCACCCATTTCATATCCTGTTGCTAAAAAAATAGCAACCTTAAATGTACTACTATTCATTATCTTTTTTCAATTCATTATTTAATTTAAAAACATTAATAGCATTTTCTCTAGTTGCATTAATGATACTCTGTTTAGGTATTTTTTTTAATTCAGCTATCTTATTAACAGTAAATATAATATTTTCTGGATAATTAATTGTTAATCCATTTTTAGGATTTTTACCTCGTTTTGGTTCAGGAGTTAAATATGGTGCATCTGTTTCAACTAATATTCTACTAATTGATATACTTTTTGCTACTTCTTGCAGCTTCAAAGCATTTTTATATGTTACATTACCAGCAAAAGAAATATAAAATCCTTGTTTTATAAATTTTTCAGCTATTACTTTTGTTCCAGTAAAACAGTGAAGTACACCATTAGTAATATTTTCTGCTTTAATAATTTCAAAAACATCATCAAAAGCATTACGAATATGTAATAACACAGGTAATTTATGTTCTTTAGCTAATTTTAATTGTTCAATAAATCATTTTTTTTGTAATGATGGTTCTGTAATCTTATGATAATAATCTAATCCAATTTCGCCAATAGCAACAACCTTACCAGTTGCTATTAATTTTTTTAATTCTGAGATAGTATTATCATCACAACTATTAACTTCTGTTGGATGAATACCTACAGCTGCATAAAGATTAGGTATTTTATCTTCACTTTCAAATTCATAAATTTGACTGACAGCTTGTTTGCTGGTTTTTAAATTAAAACCAACATTACAAATACTACCAATGCTATCTCCGGCTGAATAAGCATCGGTTAATAATTTTAATATTTCTAATTCATCATAATGTTTTGACATTAAATGACAGTGAGTATCAAAAATTCCATTATTAGCCATATTATTTACCTTTCTTTTTATTTTCCTAAACAAAATCTTTTAAAAATTTCATCTAATAAATTGGTTTCAAATTTTTTACCTTGCATTTCTAAAATCTTATTTCATGCAGTTTGCAAGTGGACAATAATTAAATCTATTGAAATATTCTTTTTTAAGTCTACTAATGCATCTCTAATACTAAATTCAATTTCATCTAAATATGCTAATTGTCTTATATTTGCAAAAAGTAATTCCTTATCAAAATTAATTTTAGTAGTGATAATTTTATTTTTTATAGCTAAAATTAAATTATCAATTTTACTCATTATTGTGCTAACTTTTACCACATTAAGATTATATTTAATGTCTAATTTTAATTTTAACCCTAAATCTGATTTATTAATAGCAATAAGATAATTTTTAGATTTTATTTTTTCCAATAATTTAATATCTTCATTAGTTAAATCCTTTGAGCCATCAAGTACTAATATTATTAAATCAGCTTCATTTAAAGCACGATGTGATTTATCAATACCTGCTTTTTCAATATCATTTGAAGTATGACGGATACCAGCTGTATCAATCAAATTTAAACTAATATCACCCAAGTTAATTTTACCTTCAACTAAATCTCTCGTTGTTCCCTCTTCGTTTGAAACAATAGCTTTATCTTCATGTAAAAGTGCATTTAATAAAGAGGATTTACCAACATTAGGCTTTCCAATAATAACTGTATTAATTCCTTCTTTTATCGTTTTAGTAATTTTACTATGTTCTTTAATAATTTCTATTTTATTTAAAAATTTTTCAACTAATGGAATAACATTATTAATTGTTTTTTCTTCAATACCATCATATTCAGGATAGTCAATATTAACTGTTATATTAGCAATTAAACTTAACAATTCAGAAGATAATTCATCAATTAATTTTCTTGTTTTACCACTTAAACTATTAATAGCCGTTTTTAACACAATATTATTTTCAGCCATAATCAAATCATTAATAGCTTCTGCTTCAATTAAATCAACTTTATTATTTAAATAAGCTCTCCTTGTAAATTCTCCTCTTGTTGCCAATCTCATACCTATTGATAATAATAATTGTAATATTTTTTGTGTTATTAATACTCCACCATGACAATTAATTTCAATTGTATCCTCACCAGTAAATGATTTTGGGGCACGATAACATACTAAAACAACTTGATCAATTTTATTTTTATTATGATCGACAATATATCCTGTAACTAAAGTATGACCTTTTTGTTTTAAAATATCTTTGTCAAAAACTTTATTTAACAACTCATATGTAAATTTTCCTGAAATTCTAATAATACTTATTGCTTGATTTAAAGGAGCAGTAGCAATAGCAGTAATAGTATTATTTAACATTTTTTTCCTCTTTTCTACGCTAATTTAGATCACAAACAGTCTAAAATTCAAGATTCTAGACTGTTCTAATTTTCTAACTTGATTATTAACATGATACTTACTTTAGAAAAATTAATATTCTCTTATTTCACAAATATTTCATGGATAATCTTTCTTTGACATTAGACATTAATTCAAATTGAAACATTTTTATTTTTTTATAATTTAATATTTTAAAAAAATATGCTTTTAAATATATAACCTATTTATTTTTTTTAGGATATACTATTTCAGATTTCACAAATATTTTTTTAATTTTATTTGAAAATGGTATTTTAATGTTACCATTTTTTTTATAACGATTTCGCTTATGTTTATTATAATAATGAAAACCAAGAGTTTGAAATATTTGCAATATTCCTGAAATAATTCAGTAAATACCCAATCCTGAAGGAGCAACACACACATAAAATAGAAACATAAAAATCATAACACTTTGAATAATAATTTGTTTTTTTAATGCAGCCTTTGATTCTTTAGTTTTAATTTTTTGTCGTGAACGATTTAAAAACATTGGTAACAACATAGAAACTAATTGTGTTGGAATATAAATAACAATAATTATTAAATACATAAAGTTTCCACTAGTAATCATAGATCATGGCTGTTCAACTAAACTAATAGCACCAACAACAGTGTTTTTTAATAAATTAGTTGATTTCATAACAGTAAACATAGCTGTTAAAAATGGAAGTGATAAAAACATTGGAATGAAGGCAGCCATTGGATTTATTCCTTCTTTTTTATAAATCGCCATTAATTCCATTTGTTGTTTTTGTTTTGCACTTGGATCACGAGAATGTTTATATTTAGCTTGAATTTCAGCAGTTTTCATTTGAACCGATTGCATTTTTTCTTGATTTTGTTGAGCTCTAAAAGTGAATACTAACGTAATAATTTTAATAATTAACGTTGTAAAAATAATAGCAAATATAACACTAACAGATCAATACTTTCCATTTACATCAATTCCACCACTTAAACCAGCTGAAATATTAACTAAAATTCAAGCAATTGGATAAACAAACATTCCAAAGAATGGTGATTTAGTTTGTGTTCATGCTTCACTTCAGGTTCTAATACCCGTAAATCCATATTCATAAATACTACCATTATTAAAATGAAAAATATGATTTTTTGCTACATCTTTATTACCAATTAGTAATTCAAAAAAAACAGCTGCTACATTATAAGTTTTAAAATCATAAGGTGAAAGAACTGCACCAGTTTGAACATTAGGATCACCAATAGTTTGACCACACCCTCAAAGCGTTGACATTAACAAAAAAGTTCCTAAAACAATTTTGATTCATTTTCATGTTAACTTTAATCAAATGTTTTTTTTCTGTTGTTCAGGGAATAAAAACTTTTTATATTGCATTAAATATACTCTCCTATAATGGAATTTTCATTAAAAGATGTAATAAAGAGCTAAGATTTTCTTCATATGTATTAGATAAATATTTCTTTCTAACCATAACTACAATATCTACTGCTCAATCTTTTTTAATATCTGATAACATTGTTCGTACTTGACGTTTAATTTTATTACGAGCAAAAGCAAAACGAACTAGTTTTTTCCCTACAGATACACCAACTCGTATAGTTCCAAAATCTTCTCTATTCATATAATAGATAAAAAATTGACCATTTGAAACATTTTTTCCTTCACTAATTAAATATTTAAAATGATGATTTTTCAAAAGGCGGTATTTTTTGTCCATATTTTATTCACCTTATTTTTTTAAAAACTACACTGTTAGTTTTTTTCGTCCTTTTTGACGTCTTCTTTTAATAATATTAATTCCTTTTGCAGAACTTATTCGTGCAAAAAAACCATGAACTTTTTGATGTTTTCTCTTACTTGGTTGATATGTTGGTTTCATTTTTTTCTCCTTTTTAGAATTCTTAATAAAAAATCATTAAAAGTATTCTAACATAATATTAATTTCTTAACAAATTATTCTTTTTATTTTTTAATAAAAACAATAATAGTTTAACAAAAAAATAAATGATTTATAATATTAAGTAATAAATATTATTTTTTTATTTTTTTAAAACTATAATACAGATTATAATTATAAATAAGTTATCAACATTAATCCACAATTAATCCACATTAATTAAAGAGGTCTTTAAA